>NZ_JBLTIR010000001.1:0-1247610 GCF_053345675.1 Priestia sp. D51
ATGAGATTTCCCATAGCGCAAGCTAGTAAGATCCCTGAAAGATGATCAGGTTGATAGGTCAGAGGTGGAAGCGTGGCGACATGTGTAGCTGACTGATACTAATCGATCGAGGACTTAACCAAACTTTAAAAGCGTAAGCTTTACTCAGCAACCTGTTATCTAGTTTTGAAAGAACAAAACTTTTTCAAAAAAGTCTTGCTTTCTTTTTTAAATCATGTATAATATAATATGTCTGGTGGCGATAGCGAAGAGGTCACACCCGTTCCCATACCGAACACGGAAGTTAAGCTCTTTAGCGCCAATGGTAGTTGGGACTTTGTCCCTGTGAGAGTAGGACGTTGCCAGGCTTTTATATCGGAGGATTAGCTCAGCTGGGAGAGCACCTGCCTTACAAGCAGGGGGTCGGCGGTTCGATCCCGTCATCCTCCACCATCGACTATTTAAGTCAGAGATTGCACGCCGGTGTAGCTCAATTGGTAGAGCAACTGACTTGTAATCAGTAGGTTGGGGGTTCAAGTCCTCTTGCCGGCACCATTTTTTTCGAGCCATTAGCTCAGTTGGTAGAGCATCTGACTTTTAATCAGAGGGTCGAAGGTTCGAGTCCTTCATGGCTCACCATTTAATATTCACACGCGGGTGTGGCGGAATTGGCAGACGCGCTAGACTTAGGATCTAGTGTCTTACGACGTGGGGGTTCAAGTCCCTTCACCCGCATCTTTACTTAATTTCATATATGCGCGGAAGTAGTTCAGTGGTAGAACACCACCTTGCCAAGGTGGGGGTCGCGAGTTCGAACCTCGTCTTCCGCTCCACGTATATAAGTCCTGCCGGGGTGGTGGAATTGGCAGACACACAGGACTTAAAATCCTGCGGTAGGTGACTACCGTGCCGGTTCAAGTCCGGCCCTCGGCACCATTTTAATAAGCGCCCGTAGCTCAATTGGATAGAGCGTTTGACTACGGATCAAAAGGTTAGGGGTTCGACTCCTCTCGGGCGCGCCATAAACGGGAAGTAGCTCAGCTTGGTAGAGCACTTGGTTTGGGACCAAGGGGTCGCAGGTTCGAATCCTGTCTTCCCGACCATTTATGGGGCCTTAGCTCAGCTGGGAGAGCGCCTGCCTTGCACGCAGGAGGTCAGCGGTTCGATCCCGCTAGGCTCCACCAATGAAATTAAATAATTGTAACGAATAATATGGCGGTGTAGCTCAGCTGGCTAGAGCGTACGGTTCATACCCGTGAGGTCGTGGGTTCGACTCCCTCCGCCGCTACCATATAAGTTACATTTGTTATAAATATACGGAGGAATACCCAAGTCCGGCTGAAGGGATCGGTCTTGAAAACCGACAGGGGTGTTAAAGCCCGCGGGGGTTCGAATCCCTCTTCCTCCGCCATTTATTTATATCATATTCATATCATCGCGGGGTGGAGCAGTTCGGTAGCTCGTCGGGCTCATAACCCGAAGGTCGCAGGTTCAAATCCTGTCCCCGCAACCAAAGTGGTCCCGTGGTGTAGCGGTTAACATGCCTGCCTGTCACGCAGGAGATCGCGGGTTCGATTCCCGTCGGGACCGCCATTTACATAAAGGCTCGGTAGCTCAGTTGGTAGAGCAAAGGACTGAAAATCCTTGTGTCGGCGGTTCGATTCCGTCCCGAGCCACCATTTTAAGACGGCGATTGTGGCGAAGTGGTTAACGCACCGGATTGTGGTTCCGGCATTCGTGGGTTCGATTCCCATCAGTCGCCCCATCTTAAGTAATGCGGGTGTAGTTTAGTGGTAAAACCTCAGCCTTCCAAGCTGATGTCGTGAGTTCGATTCTCATCACCCGCTCCAAATAATGGGCCTATAGCTCAGCTGGTTAGAGCGCACGCCTGATAAGCGTGAGGTCGGTGGTTCGAGTCCACTTAGGCCCACCATATTCCACAGTAGCTCAGTGGTAGAGCTATCGGCTGTTAACCGATCGGTCGTAGGTTCGAGTCCTACCTGTGGAGCCATACGGAGAAGTACTCAAGTGGCTGAAGAGGCGCCCCTGCTAAGGGTGTAGGTCGTGTAAGCGGCGCGAGGGTTCAAATCCCTCCTTCTCCGCCAGTCGTTTTAAATTTAAATATGGCCCGTTGGTCAAGCGGTTAAGACACCGCCCTTTCACGGCGGTAACACGGGTTCGAATCCCGTACGGGTCATCTTAAAAAGGTTTGCATATATGCAAACCTTTTTTTATTTGCGCTTTTTTAAAGATTAAGTAAACAGGAATAATAGTTAGGAATAATTACCATGAATTTTCAGAATAAAAAGTAAGTTTTAAGCAGGATTTTCCCTATATCATATGGAATTATTCATAAAGTAATAAAGTATGAAGAGTATGGAATAAAGAGTAATTTTAAAGAACATTTATTCTATTATATTTGTAGAAAAGGTTTATGTTTTTACTATAAAAGGGAATGAGTGGTAAGAAGCGTATATTATGTGCGTATATTATGTTTGAAGTTAAAGGGGTGGCAAAAGTGAATCTAGCGGTTCAGCCTACTGAATTTGATGTTCATTTGTATCACGAAGGAAACTTATTTCGCAGTTACTCTATTTTCGGTGCGCATCAGGTAACGGTAGAAGGAATTGAAGGCGTACGATTTTGCGTGTGGGCACCTCATGCAAAGGGTGTAAGCGTTGTAGGTGATTTTAATAAATGGAACGGTTTTCAACATTCAATGGTTAAAGTTAATGAAGAAGGTATTTGGATGACATTTATCCCTGAATTAGAACAAGGGACTATTTATAAATATGAAATCATCACACAAAGCAATCAAAAAAAATTAAAAGCAGATCCATACGCTTTCTTCAGTGAAGTGCGTCCAAACACTGCGTCTATTGTTTACTCATTGGATGGGTACAAATGGAACGACCAATATTGGCGTAGAAAGAAAAAACAGCAAAATATATATGAAAGACCACTGTGTATTTACGAGCTGCATGCAGGGTCTTGGAGGACTCATGAAGATGGCAGCCTTTATACATACAGTGAATTAGCACAGGAGCTTATTCCTTATATTGCTGAACAAGGTTTTACACATATTGAGTTATTACCAGTCATTGAGCATCCGCTCGACCGATCCTGGGGATATCAAGGAACTGGATACTATTCTGCTACCAGTCGATACGGTACACCTAAAGAGTTGATGAACTTTATAGATGAGTGTCATCAAAATAATATAGGCGTTCTTTTAGACTGGGTACCCGGGCATTTTTGTAAGGATGAACATGGTCTGTATATGTTCGATGGAGAACCTACTTATGAATACAAAAAAGAACCCGACCGTGAAAACTATGTTTGGGGAACAGCTAATTTCGATTTAGGCAAGCCTGAAGTACAAAGTTTTCTCATTTCGAACGCTTTGTTTTGGTTGGAGTACTTCCACATAGATGGATTTCGAGTAGATGCTGTAGCTAATATGCTTTATTGGCAAAATTCTTCTGGAAAAGCAGTAAATGATGGAGCTGTCAGCTTCTTAAAAAAATTGAATGAAGCTGTTTTTAAATCTGATGAAACGATATTAATGATGGCAGAAGATTCAACGGATTGGCCCCTTGTTACAGCACCTACGTATGAGGGCGGTTTAGGCTTTAATTATAAGTGGAACATGGGATGGATGAATGACGTTTTAACGTACATGGAAGCTGGCGTGGAAAGACGTCCCTATCTTCACGATAAAATGACCTTTTCACTAATGTATGCGTTTAACGAAAACTTTATTTTGCCGCTTTCTCATGATGAAGTCGTACATGGGAAAAAATCATTGCTTAATAAGATGCCAGGTGATTACTGGCGCAAGTTTGCACAGCTTCGACTGCTATATGGATATTTCTTTGCACACCCTGGAAAAAAGCTTTTATTTATGGGCGGAGAGTTTGGCCAATTTGATGAGTGGAAAGATTTGGAAGAATTAGACTGGATGCTTTATGACTTTGACATGCATCGCAATCTTAACGGATATATGAAGGATCTCATCAAGATTTATAAAAGAAGCAAGCCTTTATATGAATTAGACCATAATCCAGATGGATTTGAATGGATTGATGTTAACAATCATCATCAACAAATTTTCTCCTTTATTCGCAAGTCGAAAGAAAATCAGGAGATTTTTATAGTTGTTAGCAATTTTTCTGAGTATCCATATCATTCTTACAAAGTTGGAGTTCCAGTTGAGACAGAGTACATTGAAGTTATTAACAGTGATGACGAAGTGTACGGCGGTTCAGGCATTGTAAATAAAAAGGCATTAAAATCAGTGGATGAATCGTTTCACGGTCAACCTTTTTGCATTGAAATGAATATTCCGCCGTTTGGCATTAGTATACTACGAGCAAAGAGAAAACGAGGGGAGAGAAAACAACATGTTAAAAAAGAAATGCGTAGCGATGTTATTGGCAGGAGGAAAAGGTAGTCGGCTAAGTTCACTTACAAAAAATCTAGCAAAGCCAGCTGTACCATTTGGTGGTAAGTATCGAATTATTGATTTTGCTTTAAGTAATTGTACAAATTCAGGTATTGAAACAGTAGGTGTATTAACACAATATCAACCGCTAGTTCTCAATTCATACATTGGAATTGGAAGCGCTTGGGATTTGGACCGACGGAATGGTGGCGTCACAGTATTGCCTCCATACGCGGAGTCAGATGGAGTAAAGTGGTATAAAGGCACGGCTAGCGCTATTTATGAAAATTTAAACTATTTGACACAATATGATCCTGAGTACGTACTGATTCTATCAGGTGATCACATTTATAAAATGAACTATGAAAATATGCTTGATTATCATATAAACAAAGAAGCAGATGTAACGATTTCTGTTATTGAAGTACCTTGGGAAGAAGCGAGCCGTTTTGGTATTTTAAATACAAATAGTGACCTAGATGTAATGGAGTTCGATGAAAAGCCACAGCGTCCTAAAAATAATCTAGCTTCTATGGGGATTTATATTTTTAAATGGAGTATTTTAAAAGAATATTTAGAAATGGATGCACGCAATCCATACTCAAGCCATGATTTTGGTAAAGATGTTATTCCGCTTTTACTAGATGAAAAGAAAAAGCTAATTGCATATCCATTCCAAGGTTATTGGAAAGATGTAGGAACTGTAAAAAGCTTATGGGAAGCGAATATGGATTTGTTATGTGATAAAGACGAGCTTAATTTATTTGACTCTTCATGGAAAGTATACTCTGTTAACCCTAATCAGCCTCCTCAATATATTGCGCCAAACGCCTGCGTGGTGGAGTCATTAGTAAATGAAGGGTGCGTTGTCGAAGGAAACGTAGAGCAGTCCGTGTTATTTCCAGGTGTACAAATCGGTTCAGGTTCTGAAGTTAAGAAAACGGTTGTCATGCCTACTGCAAAGATAGGCTCTAACGTATATATTGAAAACGCAATTGTTCCATCGGACATTGAAGTTCCAGACGGTACTATCATTCGACCGACCAAAGGAAGCGAAGAAGTAATTCTTGTTACTCAAGAATTGATTGAATCAGTTGCTAAATGCATTTAACGAACAGAGAGGATGAACGACATTGAATAATCAAATGCTTGGTATTATTGATGCTTGTACAAACACAACAGCGCTGCAGCCTTTAACCTTTTATAGATCGATTGCTGCCATTCCTTTTGCAGGGCGCTATCGATTAATCGATTTTACGCTTTCTAATATGGTGAACTCTGGAATTTCGAGCGTTGCCATTTTTCCTCGTGATCGCTATCGCGCATTGATGGATCATATAGGTTCAGGAAAAGAATGGGATTTGGATCGGAAGCGAGATGGATTGTTTATCTTCCCTCCTATGACAAGTGATTTACACTTAGAGAGTCCATCACTATTCACGCAGTTCCGTTATCATATTGATTATTTCTTAAGAAGTAAGCAGGAATACGTATTAATTGCTAATAGTTATACGATATGTACAGTTGACTTTGAGCACGTGCTGCAGCGTCATATTGCTTCAAATGCAGATATTACTGAAATGAAGCAGGGTGATAAATCGCTTAATATGTATATTATTAATAAATCTATTCTAGTTAATATTTTGCAAAATGAATCGCATGATTTTTATACGATTAAAGAAATGGTTCGATATATGGCACAATCTCATCGTGTAGAAAAGTACGAGCACCATGGATATACGGCTGAGATTTCTAGCTTAGATGCCTACTATAAAACAAGTATGGAAATTTTATCTCCAGATGTTTGGAAGCAGTTATTTATCAACGAACGTCCTGTTTTCACTAAAGTAAAAGATGAACCGCCTACTCGTTACGCAAAAAAAGCGGTTGTGAAAAACTCAATGATCGCAAACGGGTGCGTGATTGAAGGACATGTGGAAAATAGTATTATCTTCCGAGGCGTTAAAATTGGAAAAGGTACGGTCGTTAAGAATAGCATTGTGATGCAAAAAGGCGTTATTTTAGAAAATAGTGTATTAGAAAATGTTGTTTTAGACAAAGATGTGAAAATAGGAAGTAATGAAACGTTGCTAGGTGAGTCAGGTCTACCTAGAGTCATTGCTAAAGGAACAACTCAAGGAGCGTTGATGAAGTCGTGAATGTATTATTTGCTGTATCAGAATGTGTACCTTTTATTAAAACAGGAGGATTAGCAGACGTAGCAGGTGCCCTGCCTAAAGAATTAAAAAAGTTAGGAACGAACGTATGTGTAGTCATGCCAAAGTACGGAACCATTCCTCAACATTATCAAGATGAAATGGTGCTTGAAAAAGTTATTCATGTGCAGGTTGGGTGGAGAAGACAGTACTGTGGGATTGAATCGTTAACGATGGATGGCGTTAAATATATTTTCATTGATAATGAATATTATTTTAAAAGAGATAGCTTATATGGGCACTACGATGACGCTGAACGATTTGCTTTCTTCAGCAGAGCTGTGCTTGAAGCTATCCCATTTTTAGAGAATGAGCCTGATATCATTCATTGTCACGACTGGCATACGGCTATGATTCCATTTTTACTTCGTGCTAATTATGATATGTATGATCATATCCAGACGGTCTTTACGATTCATAACTTGCAATTCCAAGGAATTTTCCCTAAAAGCAATTTATATGAGCTATTAAATTTAAATGATTATTATTTTACTACAAGCCAGCTCGAGTTTTATGGGAATATTAATTTTATGAAAGCGGCTCTTGTATCAGCTGATAAAATTACCACGGTAAGTCCTACATATCGAGATGAAATTCAAATGCCCTATTACGGAGAAAGTTTAGATGGATTATTGCGTCAGCGAAATCAAGATTTAATTGGGATTGTAAATGGAATCGATGAAGAAGCTTATAGCCCAGACGCAGATCAGCTTATATCTTATCCTTATTCTGTAGAAGAGATTGAAGGAAAATATAAAAATAAAAAAGAGCTCCAGCGCTATCTTGAATTAGAGGAAAATAAGGATGTTCCAATTATTTCGATGGTTACAAGGTTAACCCAGCAGAAGGGATTGGATTTAGTCAAGCACGTTTTCCATGAGACGGTTAACTTAGGAGCCCAAATTGTTATTTTAGGAACTGGCGAACACGAGTTTGAGCAGTTTTTCCGTGAGATGGAAGATACGTACCCGCAACAAGTAAAAGCCATTATTGGTTTTAATGAGGAACTTGCTCATAAAGTTTATGCCGGTACGGATTTATTTTTAATGCCTTCCCGTTTTGAGCCTTGCGGACTCGGACAATTAATAGCCTTAAAGTATGGAACCATTCCAGTCGTGCGTGAAACGGGCGGCCTGAATGACACGGTCAAAGCTTATAATGAATATAGCGGAGAGGGAAATGGCTTCTCTTTTAAGAATTATAATGCTCATGACATGCTTCATACGTTAGAAAGAGCTGTTTCATTTTATCACCAGAAAGATGTATGGAAAAAATTAATGATGGATGCTATGAGTCAGGATTATAGCTGGGGGCAATCGGCATTTAAATATAATCAATTGTATTCAAATTTGACATCTACTCCATCGTGAAAGGGTGAGCAGATTGTTCTCTGATAAAAAAAGCTTTCAAGAGGCTTTTTTAAAAAAGCTGGAAATGACATATGGAAAGAGCTTTAAAGAATCTACTGTTCAAGATCACTATCATACATTAGGAAATATGGTGCGAGAGTATATTAGCAGCGATTGGATTTCAACCAATGAAATTCATAGGTCTTCACATACAAAGCAAGTGTATTATCTTTCTATCGAATTTTTATTAGGCAGACTGTTGGGTCAAAATCTGTTGAACTTAGGAATTCGGGAAGTTGTAAAAGAAGGATTAAGTGATCTGAATATTTCACTTGAAAATATTGAGGAAATCGAAGTAGACGCAGGATTAGGAAACGGGGGATTAGGCAGGCTTGCTGCTTGTTTTTTAGATTCTCTTGCTTCACTTAATCTTCCTGGTCACGGTTATGGGATTCGCTATAAACACGGTTTGTTTGATCAAAAGATTGTAAACGGCTTTCAAATTGAGCTCCCAGAACAATGGTTAAGGCATGGGAATTCATGGGAAGTACGCAAATTAGATCAAGCAATCGAAGTGAACTTTTGGGGCGAAGTTGAAATGGTACAGGAAGACGGAACATTCTCTTTTCGTCATGTAAAAGGAGAACCCGTCTCTGCTGTTCCTTATGACATCCCGGTTATCGGGTATAAAACAGATACAGTGAATACACTTCGCCTTTGGAATGCGGAGCCTTCATCATTTCCAGTACATAAAGATGTGATGGAGTATAAGCGTCAAACAGAGGCTGTATCAGAATTTTTATATCCGGATGATACACATGAAGATGGTAAAATATTAAGGTTGAAACAGCAATATTTTCTTGTGTCAGCTAGCTTACAAAGTATTATCAGAGCACATCGAAATACCTATCAAACACTTACAAACTTTCACGAAAAAGTAGCCATTCATATTAACGATACGCATCCTGTACTTGCGATTCCTGAGCTAATGAGAATTTTACTGGATGAAGAAAAAATGGAATGGGAAGATGCATGGCATATTACGTCCAATACCATTTCATACACAAACCATACGACTCTTTCTGAAGCCCTTGAGAAATGGCCGATTGATTTATTTCAACCCTTGCTTCCACGAGTGTATATGATTATTGAAGAAATTAATGAGCGCTTTTGTAAAGAATTATGGGAAGCATATCCAGGAGACTGGCAGCGGATTGAAAATATGGCTATTGTAGCGCACGGGCTAGTAAAGATGGCTCATTTAGCAATTGTGGGAAGTTATAAAGTAAACGGCGTGGCAAAGATTCATACTGATATTTTAAAAGAACGAGAAATGAAAGATTTTTATCAGTTTTATCCTGCTAAATTTAACAATAAAACGAATGGAATTACCCACCGGCGCTGGTTGTTAAAAGCTAACCCGCAGCTTTCCTCTCTTATTACCGAGGTGATAGGAGATAAATGGATTAAACAGCCGCATTCTCTTATAAAGCTCCAAGAGTATGTGGAAGATCCAAGCTTTTTACAAGGACTAAAAACAGTAAAACAACAGCGTAAAAAGCTGCTTGCCGATATTATTCAAGAGCAAACGGGAATTAAAATAGATTCACATTCTATTTTTGATGTACAGGTTAAAAGGCTTCATGCTTATAAAAGACAGCTTTTAAATGTACTGCACATTATGTATTTGTACAATCGATTAAAAGAAGACCCTAATTTTCAAATCGTGCCTCGTACATTTATTTTTGGTGCGAAAGCTTCTCCCGGCTATTATTATGCAAAAAAAGTCATCAAGCTAATTAATTCTGTAGCTGATGTTGTCAATCATGATCCACAAACATCACCGTTTTTAAAAGTCGTTTTTTTAGAAAACTATCGAGTGTCACTTGCTGAGTATATCTTTCCTGCAGCGGATGTCAGCGAACAGATTTCAACCGCCAGCAAAGAAGCTTCGGGAACGGGAAATATGAAATTCATGATGAACGGAGCGTTAACTCTTGGTACGATGGACGGAGCGAACGTCGAAATTAGCGAGGCAGTAGGAAAAGATAATGTCTTTATTTTTGGGTTAAAAGCCGAAGAAGTATTGAGCTATCAGCAAAATGGAGGATACCGTGCCTATGATTATTACCATCATGATAAGCGGATTCGACAAGTGCTCGAGCAGCTCACAAACGGCTTCTTACCTGACACATATGACTTATTCGAGCCTATATATGATTCATTATTAATGCAAAATGATGAATACTACGTACTCCGTGACTTTGACTCATACGTTACGGCACAGCAAAAAGTAAACGAAGCTTATGGAAATGAAAATAAATGGCTTCAAATGAGTGCGACGAACATTGCACATTCCGGCTTTTTTTCTAGTGACCGAACGATTGAGGAATATGCATCTGATATTTGGGAAATTCATTCCACTAAAAATTTATTAAATCAATAAATAAAAAAGGTGTAGTCAACGACTACACCTTTTTTATTTTATCTGTTGTCACCGTTTAAGAAATCACCTAAAGAACCAAGGATACTGCCTTCACCTTTACCTCCCGTTGGTGAAACTGCACTTGATAAAACGCGATCGGCTAGTCGGCTAAAAGGAAGAGATTGAATCCAAACTGTTCCCGGTCCTGACAGAGTAGCAAAAAACATGCCTTCTCCTCCAAACAGAGCTGTTTTAATTTTCCCTACATATTCGATGTTGTAATTTACATCACGGGTCATGGCCACTAAACAGCCAGTATCTACACGAAGGCGTTCACCCGGCTGCAGCTGTCTCTTATGAATGGTGCCGCCTGCATGCAAAAATGCTAGGCCATTGCCTTCTAATTTTTGCATAATAAAACCTTCACCGCCAAAGAAGCCAGTTCCTAGTTTTTTTTGAAAGTCAATACCAACGGATACGCCTTTGGCAGCGCATAAAAAGGAGCTTTTTTGACAAATAATTTTATGATCGAGCTGCTCTAAATCGACAGGAATAATCTTACCTGGAAAAGGTGAAGCGAAAGATACTTTTCGCTTGTGATATCCGTTATTTGTATATACCGTCATAAATAAACTTTCACCAGTTAATACGCGTTTCCCAGCACCTTTTAGTTTATTAAAAAGTCCGCTGCTGTTGGAGGAAGAACCGTCACCAAAAATGGTTTCCATCTCAATATCATCTTCCATCATCATCATTCCTCCAGCTTCTGCTATCACACTTTCTGAAGGATCTAATTCAATTTCAACAAACTGCATGTCATCTCCATACAATTTATAATCAATTTCATGTGCATTCATTATGTTCACCTCATTATTAATTCTAATCTCCTATTCATTCGATGTCATCTCCCATAGCTCCTACTAAAAATAGAAAAAAGAGTAGTATGAAGAACTACTCCTTTTCAGTGTATGGATCTTTCTCATAGGCCGGTAAATCTCCAAATATGGTCATCGTACCTTCTTCATCCAGTGCATTTTCATATCGCTCATGCTCTTTTGAAGGATAAATAGGAAGAGGCTGTCCATATAAATCGGTAGCGGCAAAGTTTTCATAATCTTCAACGTACCCAATAGCTTCATCCGCCTCAATATAGGTTTCACTATAGTTAGACGTATCTTCTATAAAATCAGAAGGAGATTCAGACGTCCCGTAACGCGCAACGTCTTGCCAAGAATCTTCTGCGTCGTATCCTGTCGTCTCGGTATCGTCATAGTCGTATTGACCAAATGGGTGATGGAGAACATTTTCTTCTACAGGTCTGTGCTTTGGAATATCCTGTGATGGGCTATGTTCTCTACAGTATAAAGTAGTTGGTACAGCCTGAAGTCTTTCAAATGAGATATCTGCTCCACATACTTTGCATGTTCCATACGTGCTGTGAGCGATTGCCTGCAGTGCTTCTTCTATTTCATGTAGCTCTTGTTTTGCATGTTCATTTAGTGCAAGGTCTTTTTCACGCTCGTATGTTTCTGTGGCTGTGTCACCAGGGTGGTTATCGTAGCTTGAAAGTTCTCCTACAGCATCGTGAGCGTCGCTTCGAGTTAGACCAAAATGATCATTTTGATCAAAGTGCGATTGAATATCAGCCTGCTGCTGCTGTAAATTTTGTTTTAACTGACTGATTTCTTGTTTTGAAAGTGTCATGAAGCTCCCCCTTAAAAATTTAGTGTGCTTTTGTAGTATGTGTTAAAAATTCAAAAAAACACGATTCATATTAGGAGGATTTGGGGTATTCATGAAGCTAAGAGAGAAATGGAGTGGAAAATTAAAGAAAGGTAAAGGTTATAGAAAAGGGTATGATAAAAATAACGTTCTTGAGGGCTAAAGAGTACTAAATAGATCATAAAGATTTTTTTATTGGTTTACTGAAAAGGCGTAATTTAGACAAGCGAAATTAATTTTTGCTCATGAATCGCGATGCTAGATTTTTTTGAACTGAAAGTTTATAATAAGTTAGTTACAGACTTAAGAAAAAAAGATGAACGGGGGGACGTAGTGTGATTGCAACGACCGAACAGTTAGTACAAGAATACATTAAAGATGCGATTGAGTGTGCAAAAAATGAAAATCAGCCAAAATTGGTCAGTTTAGTGAAAAAAGTAAGACCTATTGACCCCCTTATTTTTTATGCGAACGGACATGACCAGTTTTATAAAGAACGCTTTTTTTGGAAAGATCCCAACAGTTATTATACATTTGTTGGATTAGGATATGCGCATACTATTTGCACCAATGCGGCAAAAGAACGTTATTTCCACATTGAAAATGAATGGAAGCGCTTTATAAAAGAAGACTTTTATAAAAATAACCAAATTTTCCCTGATGGGACAGGTCCTCTTTTATTTGGAGGATTTTCATTTGACCCAAATCAGTATCGAGAAAACTATTGGAGTGATTTCCCGAGTTCAAAATTTATGATTCCAACTGTGTTATATACCCAGGTAAATAAAGAAGGATATCTTACCGTTAATATGATGGTTAAAGGACAAGATTCTGTAAAAGAGCACATCAATTATTTCGAAGAGGTCCAAAAACTTGTTCTTTGTGAAGAGTACGACGGGGAATCTCATATTTCACCTTTGCTGTTGGAAAAAGAAGAAATTGGGGTAGAGAAATTTAAAGGAAATATTGAAAGAGCTACTACTTTAATTAAGCAACAGGTTATAGAGAAAGTGGTTCTTGCTCGCCAATTAAAAGTAAAATTTAATGAAGATATTTCTACTGAATACGTGCTTCAGCGTCTGTTAAAGGAACAGCCAACTAGCTACACATATATTTTAGAGGGAGAGCATCAGCATTTTATCGGCGCTTCCCCAGAAAGACTAGTACAAAAACAAGGAGATTACGTGTTTTCCACTTGTTTAGCGGGTTCGATTCCAAGAGGAAAGACAAGGCAGGAAGATCACGAACTAGGTGAGGAATTGCTTCGGGATCCTAAGAACTTAATTGAGCACGATGTTGTTGTTCATATGATTAAAGAAGCGATGAATTCTTATTGTTATGAAGTAGAAATTCCAAATAAGCCAAGTTTATATAAAACAAAGCATATTCAACATTTGTATACACCTGTGAAAGGGCGTATAAAGGAAGATGTGACGCTATTTTCATTTATTCAAAAGCTCCATCCAACACCAGCGTTAGGAGGATATCCTCAACAGGAGGCCTTGCCTATTATTCGAAAGCTAGAATCCTTTGACCGAGGGTGGTACGCAGCTCCTTTAGGATGGATGGATATCAATGGAAACGGTGAATTTATAGTAGGAATCCGCTCGGCTGTTATTCAGCAAAAAGAAGCTGTTTTATTTGCGGGCTGTGGAATTGTAGCAGATTCTACGCCTGAAAGTGAATATGAAGAAACAAAAATTAAATTCAACCCGATGCTTTCAGCTTTAGGAGGGATTATGCGTGGAACACATTAAATCATTAACAACGTATATTGCGTCATTCGTGGATGAATTAGTAGAAGCAAATGTTGAAGAAGTAGTGGTCAGTCCAGGGTCACGTTCAACGCCTATTGCGATGCTTATGGCTGAGCACCCTGATATTCATGTGCATTTAAACATTGATGAACGTTCTGCCGGCTTTTTTGCTCTAGGAATAGCAAAAGCAAAGAAAAAACCAGTGGCGCTTGTATGTACATCTGGAACAGCTGCAGCGAATTATTATCCTGCAGTAATTGAAGCTCACTACTCACGCATTCCTTTAGTCGTTATCACAGCCGATCGGCCGCACGAGTTAAGGGATATAGGTGCCCCGCAGGCAATTAATCAGAATCATCTTTTCGGTCAGTATGCGAAGTGGTTTGTAGATACAGCTTTACCAGAAGAAAGTGCAGATATGAATCGTTATATTCGAACAGTAGCTTCAAGGGCTGTTCATACAGCTCAAGCTATACCGAGCGGTCCTGTACACATTAACGTACCTTTACGTGAACCGATTGTACCAGATTTGTCTATTGAAGATTTATGGAGTCAAGGGAAACGCGGTAAATCATATGTGGCTGCTATTCATGGAGAAGCATCTCTATCTGAAAAAGGATTCGAAGAAATTGCGAAGCGCCTAGAGGGAACAACAAAAGGACTTATTATATGCGGAGATCAAATGTCTTTAAAAGCAGTAGACAGCGTATGCCGTTTAGCTGACGCTTTAAGCTTTCCGGTGCTCGCAGATCCGTTATCACAATTAAGAAGCGGCAAGCATTCAAAAGAAAATGTAATAGAGACATATGATACATTTTTAAAAAGTGATAAGGTTGATGAGCGTTTTTACCCCGAAGTTGTCATTCGTTTTGGCGCGATGCCGGTATCGAAACCGCTATTGCAATTTTTAAAAGCACACGAGCCGAAAGAAATGTTTGTAGTTGACCAAGGTAAAGGCTGGAGAGATCCTACTTTGCGTTCAACAGTGATGATTGAAGCCAATGAAACATTATTTTGTGAAGAACTGATCAAGCGCCTTTCAGCGAATCAAGAGGAGTCTACTTCATGGCTGAGTCTATGGAAAAAGATTAATGCTCAAACTGCACAGGCTCTCAAAACATTAACTTCTGGCCAGGAATGGTTCGAAGGACAAGTAGTTCAAGAAATTGTGGATGTAGTACCTGAAGGCACGGCTTTGTTTGTTGGAAATTCAATGCCTGTTCGAGATATTGATTCTTTCTTCTTAAATACGGAGAAAGATATTCCACTTTTTGTAAACCGAGGAGCAAATGGAATTGATGGTGTGGTTTCGTCTGCTCTAGGCGTAAGCACGGCTTACGATCACACCGTTTTATTTATTGGTGACCTATCTTTTTATCACGATTTAAATGGTCTGCTGGCAGCTAAGATGCATAATTTAAATTTAACCGTTGTGCTAGTTAACAATGACGGCGGAGGAATTTTTTCATTTTTACCGCAGTCAAAACAAGAAAAGCACTTTGAATTTTTATTCGGTACGCCAACTGGATTGAATTTTGAGCATGCCACTCGTCTGTATGATGGCACATTTTCTTCAGCAAGCAGCTGGGAAGAATTTCGACATGCAATGAACCATGCTTTCACAAAAGGCGGGTTACATGTTGTAGAGATTCGCACAACTCGTACAGAAAATGTAGAGACTCATCGCAGTTTGTGGAAACTTGTTTCCGAGGAAATAAATTTGTCAAACGGTGAGGAATAAGCAATGATGTATCAATTAAATGGTGTATCTTACTATGTGCACACCGAGGGAAAAGGAGAGCCGCTGCTGCTTCTTCACGGCTTTACCGGTTCTTCTCAAACCTGGCGTACCTTTATGAAGAAATTCGTTAAAGACTATCAAGTGATTGCTGTTGATATTATTGGTCATGGCCAATCAGCAGCTCCGAAAGAAATCAAACCATATTCAATGGAAGCAGTTGTTGAAGCACTGCATGAGCTGCTTCAACAGCTATCTCTATCACAGGTGAATGTAATTGGATATTCGATGGGAGGAAGGCTTGCTCTCTCATTTGCTCAGCGATATCCACACCCTGTGAAAAAGTTGGTATTAGAAAGCGCATCGCCTGGTTTAAAAACGCGAGAAGAACAAAAGCTAAGAAAAGAAAAAGATGAGCAGCTGGCGAGCCGCATTGTGAAAAATGGAATTGAAGAATTTGTGAACTTTTGGGAGGAAATCCCTCTTTTTCGTTCTCAAAAGCAATTGCCTAGCTATGTTCAAGAAGCGGTGCGTCAAGAAAGACTTTCGCATACAGAAATCGGCCTTTCCAACAGCTTGAAAGGAATGGGAACAGGAGTCCAGCCGTCCCTTTGGGAGAAGCTGGACGATCTGTTGATGCCGGTTTTGCTTATTACAGGAGAAGTAGATCAAAAGTTTTGTTTAATTTCCAAAGAAATGCAAACATTAATACCAAATGCTACTTCTAAAATTATTTTAGGGACAGGCCATGCAATTCACGTGGAACAACCCGAGATTTTTGGTAGAATAGTAAGTGAGTTCTTAGCTACTACATAATTAGGAGGAAATAAAGATGACAGTTGAATGGACATCAGTACGTCAATATGAAGACATTTTATACGAAACATATAACGGAATCGCTAAAATTACGATTAACCGTCCGGAAGTGCACAATGCATTCCGTCCAAAAACAGTAATGGAATTGATCGATGCATTTGCTTATGCTCGTGACGATGCAAGCGTTGGAGTAATTGTATTAGCAGGTGCTGGGGATAAAGCATTTTGCTCAGGCGGAGACCAAAGAGTTCGCGGTCACGGCGGCTATGTAGGAGAAGATGAAATTCCACGTCTAAACGTTCTAGATTTACAGCGTTTAATTCGCGTAATTCCAAAGCCGGTTGTTGCAATGGTATCAGGCTATGCAATTGGTGGAGGCCACGTTCTTCACGTTGTATGTGACTTAACAATTGCAGCGGATAACGCAGTCTTTGGACAAACAGGTCCTAAAGTTGGAAGCTTCGATGCAGGATATGGCTCTGGTTACTTAGCTCGCATCGTAGGCCATAAGAAAGCGCGTGAGATCTGGTTCTTATGCCGTCAGTACAACGCTCAAGAAGCACTAGACATGGGATTAGTAAACACGGTCGTTCCATTAGAACAGCTTGAAGCTGAAACAATTCAATGGTGTGAAGAGATGTTAGAAAAAAGTCCAACCGCTCTTCGTTTCTTAAAAGCAGCATTTAATGCTGATACGGACGGCTTAGCTGGTATCCAGCAATTTGCGGGTGACGCAACGCTTCTTTATTACACAACGGACGAGGCAAAAGAAGGTCGCGATGCATTTAAGGAAAAACGCAATCCAGACTTCCAACAGTTCCCACGTTTCCCTTAAACAGCTGAAACAGCTTGGTGATTATCATCAGGCTGTTTTTTCAATTTGATTTAGTTAATTAGTATAAAAAGGAGAGAAATTTATGAGTGGCCAAACGATTCCTAATGGGCTTATGCAAAGAGCATATTTGACGCCAAACCGAGTGGCGGTAGAAACACCGCAAACATCGCTTACTTTTCAAGAGCTTCATAAGCGTGTTCAAAAAGTAGCGCAGCAGCTTTCGTTTAACGGTGTAAAGCAAGGTGATACCATTGCTTTATGCATGAAAAACAGCGTGGAGTTTATTGAGATTTTACATGCGGTTTCTTATATTGGCGCTCGGGTGCTGCTCGTCAATACGCGTTTGACAAATGAAGAAATCAATTATCAGCTAACAGATGCAAACGTGTCGTTGCTTATTACGGATGAAGCATTTTTAACGAGAGAGTTCCAAAGTTCTATTACTCAGCTTCCTTTATCTTCTTTAAAAAGTTCTCCAGAAACAGAAACGTATTTTCAGAAAACTTGGAATCTCGAGGAGACGTTCACCATTATGTATACGTCTGGAACAACAGGTAATCCAAAAGGAGTGCTGCAGACATATGGAAATCACTGGTGGAGTTCCATTGGTTCAGCGCTTAATTTAGGATTAAATGAAAAAGACTGCTGGCTTATAGCGGTTCCTTTGTTTCATATTAGCGGATTATCCATTTTAATGCGGAGCGTCTTTTACGGAATGAAAATCATTTTAGAAGAACGATTTGAAGCAAGAGCGGTGAATGAAGCCATTGAAAACAAAGGAGTAACAATTATTTCGGTTGTCACTTCCATGCTATCGAATATGCTGGATGAATTAGCTGAACGTAAATATCCAAATACATTTCGCTGTATGCTTTTAGGAGGAGGACCCGCACCGCTTACTATTTTAGAGGCTTGTGTGAATAAAGAAATTCCTGTTTATCAAACGTATGGAATGACAGAAACATCTTCACAGTTCGTTACGCTTTCACCTGAAGATAGTTTGCGAAAACTGGGATCAGCAGGTAAACCATTATTTCCGTGTGCAATGAAAATTGTAGATGAGAATGGAAATGAAACACGTGAAGCAGGAGAAATCATTGTTAAAGGTCCAAATGTTACAAAAGGATATTTAAATAAACCTGAAGCTACTAAAAAAGCCCTTCAACAAGGCTGGTTCTATACAGGAGATATAGGGAAAGTGGATGAAGAAGGCTTTCTATATGTATTAGACAGACGTTCGGACCTTATTATTTCAGGTGGAGAAAATGTATATCCAGCTGAAATTGAAAATGTTTTGTTGAAGCATCCCGCTGTTAAAGAGGCCGGTGTAACGGGAGTAGCCGATGGAAAATGGGGACAAGTTCCTGCAGCATGCATTGTTATAAACGAAGACGTTTCAGATGAAGAGTTATCTTTACACATTCAACAATTTTTAGCAAAGTACAAACTTCCAAAGTATTTCGTTCGAGTAGAGGAGCTACCGCGAACGGCCTCTAATAAAATCATACGCCGGAAGCTATCATCGTTCATACAGAAAGGAATTTAATCGATGATTATCAAAAAAGTACATCTTTATAAAATTGACATGAAGCTTCTTTCTCCTTTTTCAACAAGCTATGGTACGGTCCAGGATCGAGAATTGATTTTGCTTGAAGTAGAAGATGAAAAAGGATTTACAGGATGGGGAGAAGTCGTTGCTTTTTCATCTCCTTGGTATACGGAAGAAACGATTCGGACATGTTTTCATATGTTAGACGATTTTTTAATTCCTTCTCTTCTTCACCAGCAGCTTCAAAAACCAGAGGATGTTCAAAAGTTATTCAAACCTCTAAAGCGCAACAACATGGCTAAAGCAGCTTTGGACTGTGCTGTATGGGATTTGTATGCAAAGCGCCAAAATAAGCCCTTAGCCGAAGTAATTGGCGGAGTAAGGCCTGCTGTAGAAGCTGGAGTGGTAGTTGGCTTAAATGATATTTCCATCATGAAAGAACAAATAAAGACTTATATGAAAGATGGTTATAAGCGCTTTAAAGTGAAAATTAAGCCAGGCGCTGACTATGAGCTACTGAAACAAATTCGAGATGAATTTCCAAGCATTCCTCTTATGGCTGATGCCAATTCAGCCTATAAGTTAAGCGATAGTGATTCATTGAAAAAACTAGATGAATTGAATTTAATGATGATCGAACAGCCGTTAAGTTCGGATGATATCCTTGATCATCGATTATTACAAAAGCAAATGAAGACGCCGATTTGCTTAGATGAAAGTATTGTGAGCTATGAAGATGCACGTCATGCAATCGAACAAAAAAGCTGCAAGATTATCAATGTGAAAATCGGTCGAGTTGGCGGAATGTCTGTAGCAAAAAAAATTCATGATTTATGCGCCCTACACGGTGTAAGGCTTTGGGTTGGCGGAATGTTAGAAGCCGGGATTTCACGAGCTCATAATATCGCCCTTGCCACACTGCCTTCTTTCACGATACCAGGTGACATTTCTGCGTCGTCTCGCTATTGGGAAAAAGATATTATTAAGCCCGAAGTAGAGGTAGAAGCCGGAGTAATAAAGGTGAAGGAAAAACCGGGGATCGGATACGATATTGATAAAAAGTTTATCAAAACAATCACAGCATTTGAAAAAGAATACAAATAATTAAAAACCGTTTTTTATGAAAAACGGTTTTTTATTGATGTTGGCAATGTTTAGTAGAAAAATAGGACAAATTTTTTAAAAAGAGCACATTGTTCCATCAAGCGTGTCAAAACATGTTATGATGGAGTAGTTTGATGAAAAAAGTCGAAGGATTTTATCGTAAAAAACAAAATTATTTTTGAAAATAGGTTGATAGTTTTCTAAGTTGTCCTATATAATGTGTTTATAACATAACACAATATGTTGTTTGTTAAACAATAATAAAATACTATATTTTGTGTTTTCCAGTGAAAAAGGTGTCTGATAAAAAGACTTAAAAGGGAATTTGGTGAAAATCCAAAGCTGTCCCCGCAACTGTGAATGCTGATGAAATAAGGAAATCCACTGTGAGTAAACATCATGGGAAGGCCTTAAAGTAAAAAGAAGCATAAGTCAGGAGACCTGCCTTTTTTATGTCGTTTTATCTTCTTCGGGAGGTGAGAGGGTAGAGCGAGGATTGAGAAAAGACTTAGTGTCTTCTTCTATCTTCGTTCTATTCGCTCACCGAGGTACGGTGAGCGATTTTTTATTTTGAAGTGAAGAGAGGAGCCATATTTATGGTGAATACATTAAAGCCTACAATTCTACATGAATTAACTGCATATATTGAACGTTTAAAAAAAGAATTTACGCAGCTTGATTTTTCTTTGTATGAGGAAAAGGTTATTCAAACTGTTACAGTAAAGGAAAATATGACGGACGAAAAGGTTGCAAACGTACTAATTTTGGCAGCCCTAGAGCGTATTTCAATGGAAGAACCAGATTGGACGTACGTGGCGGCAGACGTCTATTTAAACGAACTATATCGAAAAGCAGCGGACAACCGAGGTTATGATAAAAAAGAGAAGTACGGTTCGTTTTATCAGCTTATTCAAGAACTAACAAAAATCGGCATTTATAATAAACAGCTATTAAAAACATATACAGAAGAAGAAATTAATGAAATTGCTTCAGTCATTATTCCTGAACGCGATCGTTTATTTACATACATTGGATTGCTGACATTAGCAGATCGCTATTTAGCGACATCACATGATAAGCGTGTATACGAATTACCGCAAGAACGTTTTCTTATCATTGCTATGACGCTGATGTCTCAAGAAAAGAAAGAAAATCGAACAGCATTAGTAAAAGAAGCGTACTGGGCGCTTTCTAGTCTATATATGACGGTTGCCACACCAACACTCTCAAACGCAGGAAAGAGCTACGGACAGCTATCTAGCTGCTTTATTGATACGATTGATGACAGCTTACGCGGTATTTATGATAGCAATACAGATTTGGCCACGCTTAGTAAAAATGGAGGCGGAATTGGTGTCTACCTCGGTCATATTAGAAGCCGAGGAAGTGATATAAAAGGTTTTAAAGGCGTATCATCAGGAACAATTCCATGGATGAAACAGCTAAATAATACGGCTGTAAGTGTCGATCAGCTAGGTCAACGACAAGGAGCTATTGCCGTATATTTAGACGTTTGGCATAAAGACATTTTTTCATTCTTAGACGCGCGTTTGAACAATGGTGATGAACGCCAGCGCACGCATGATTTATTCACTGGCGTATGTTTGCCAGATTTGTTTATGGAAAAAGTAGAAGCACGTGAAGACTGGCACTTATTCGATCCTCACGAAGTTCGTACGCTGATGGGCTACTCGTTAGAAGATTTTTATGATGAAGAAGAAGGCAGCGGTTCGTTCCGCACTCGTTACGCTGAGTGTGTAAACAATGAACAGCTTTCAAGAGAAACAGTGCCTGCTATTGAGATCTTCAAGCGCATTATGCTTTCGCAGCTTGAAACCGGAACTCCTTATATGTTCTATCGTGATACGGTTAACCGAGCTAATCAAAACCGACACGCGGGCATGATTTACTGCAGTAACTTATGTACAGAAATCACGCAAAACCAAAGTACAACGGTCGTAACAGAGGAAATTACGGAAGACGGAAAAATTATTATTACAAAGAATCCGGGCGATTTTGTTGTATGTAATCTTTCTTCTATTAACTTAGCGAGAGCCGTAACTGAAGATGTACTTGAACGTTTAATTCCAATTCAAGTACGCATGCTTGATAATGTTATTGAGTTAAATGATTTGCCGGTACTTCAAGCAAAGCTAACGAATCAAAAGTACCGCGCAGTAGGGCTTGGCACATTTGGCTGGAACCATTTGCTTGCCTTAAAGAAAATAGCATGGGAGACAGATGAAGCGGTAGCATATTGCGATGAATTGTATGAACAAATTTCTTACTTAACCGTGCAGGCAAGCATGAACTTAGCTAAAGAAAAAGGCGCATATCCATTATTTAAAGGCTCAGATTTTGAGTCAGGCGCTTATTTTGAAACACGTGAATACACGAGCGAAGCGTGGAGTGAACTGCGTAGCGAAGTTCAAAGCAATGGGATAAGAAATGGATATTTAATGGCTGTAGCACCTAATTCATCAACATCTATTATCGCGGGTTCTACGGCAAGTATTGATCCGATTTTCCGTAAGTTTTATTCAGAGGAAAAGAAAAACTATAAAATCCCAGTGACGGCACCAGATTTATCGCCAGCAACAAACTGGTATTATAAGTCCGTTTATTTAATTGATCAGCACTGGAGCATTAAGCAAAACGCCAAGCGCCAGCGTCATATTGATCAATCTATTTCATTCAATTTATATGTACAAAATGATATCCGAGCAAAAGAGCTGCTAGATCTTCATATGACGGCATGGAAAGAAAAATTAAAAACGACCTATTACGTACGTTCAACATCAAGTGAAGTCATTGAAGAATGTGAAAGCTGTCATAGTTAAAAGGAGTGAATAATTGATGACAAGCATGTTAAAACGAGAATTAATGAACGAAACAGCTCCGAACCGTTCGACAGGAATCATCAACGGCAAGAGCTCCAATATTCTAAACTGGGATGACGTCCGATTTTCATGGGCGTTCCCTAAATACAAGCGTATGCTAGCTAATTTCTGGACGCCGTTTGAAATTAATATGGGTCAAGATATTAAACAGTTCCCTCAGTTAACCGCTGACGAACAAGAGAGCTTTCTAAAAATTATTGGCCTGCTGGCGCTACTGGACAGTATTCAATCAGATTATGCTAGCAAAGTAGCTGACTATGTAACCGATTCTTCGATTAACGCTCTAATGATTATTTTAGCGCAGCAAGAAGTGGTTCATAATCATTCGTATTCATATGTTTTATCAAGTCTTGTACCAAAAGGAAAACAAGATGAAGTATTTGAATACTGGCGTACAGACGAAAAGCTTCGCGCACGAAATGACTTTATTACAAACGGATATAAAGCATTTAGCGAAGAAGCAACGGTTGAAAACTTTTTGAAGTCTATGGTATATGATGTTATTTTAGAAGGACTTTTCTTCTATAGCGGATTTGCGTTCTTCTATAATCTTGCGAGAAATCAAAAGATGGTGGCGACATCTACGATGATTAATTATATCAATCGTGATGAACAGCTTCACGTTGGGTTATTTGAAAAGATTTTCAAGGAAGTACTAAATGAAAATCCAGCTTATCGTACGGAGGAGCTAGAAACGTTTGTAGTTGAAACGTTCCAAGAGGCAGCTCGTCTTGAAATTGAATGGGCGGAATCTGTTATTGGAGAAAAATTCGACGGCATTACGATGAAAGAACTGCAGCAGTACATTGAATATATGGCGAATAAACGCTGTAATCAGTTAGGCTTCGGTCGAGCTGCTTTCCCAGAAGCACCGATTGAAAATCCTCTTCGTTGGATTATTGCTTATCAAGAGGTAGATTTAGGGAAAACCGATTTCTTTGAACAGAAATCACGACAATATACAAAAGCATCAGATGCAAATGGATTTGATGATCTATAAACACAAAAGCTGACTAATTTCCTTATTGATTAGTCAGCTTTTTTTAAGTGAATAAGTCCAAGTTCTAACGCACGTGTGGTAATTAAGTCATCAATTTCTTCTGGAATGTTTTCAAGTGTTCCCCATTTGTATGTCCATAAATGAGTAAATGATTGTACATAGATTGGAAAGGTTTGTTCATTTGCTTTTATGGCTTCTTCTTTAAAAAAATGAATCAGTTGTTCAGTCTTCATACTAGTCTCCTTTTTTATGATCTTGAAGAGAGAAAAAAGACAACCCAGAGGCTGTCCTTTTGCGGGTTACGCTTCAGTTGGCTTGAACGTTTTACAGTCTGTTTCATAGCTGCTTGCTGCATGTTTTCCGCTATGACTTACTACGTAAATTTCTTCTGCACTGCAGTGATTTCCATTTTTCCAAAAGTGACAGTTATTTACTTCACAAAGAATGTTTTGTTCCAACGTTAACCCTCCTTTGTATGTGATAGCTATAGTATGGTCAAAATTCAACTAACTTATAAGAAAGGTGGTAGACTTTCATTTTAATTGAGAATTTTTATCAATTAAACATTGACAAAGAGAATCATTCTCAATTAAACTGTATATATAGTAAAGAATACAGGTTGTTGTCAAATCATTAAATGAATAATTAATTGGGAGGGAACAAACATGTCATCAGTCATGGTTGTAGGAGGAGACAGGTTAAAGCATATTACAGATCGTCTAGCGGGAGAAGGGTTTAATGAAGTAATTCATTTAGATGGCCGTAAAAGCAATATGGTGAAGCGAGAAATTCCCGAACATATTGGGTTTGTATTAGTTATTACGGATTTTATTAATCACAATATGGCAAAAGTCATTAAAGAGAAAGCAAAAAAACAGCAAAAACCAATTTATTTCGTCAAACATTCATGGAGTGCTATTCGTAAAGTGATTGAGCAAATTTCATGATTTAATTTTTGATCATTATTGAGAATGAATTTCAATTAGGGTGGTGAGACATAGATGGAACCGATGAAAGTGCATATAAAGACACTCTCCAATAACCACATCGAACAATTTATTCGATGTCCGTACAAATTTTATCAGCAGCAGCTTCTTT
The DNA here is from genome assembly GCF_053345675.1 of Priestia sp. D51. Lineage (NCBI taxonomy): Bacteria > Bacillati > Bacillota > Bacilli > Caryophanales > Bacillaceae > Priestia > Priestia sp. D51. Next base: position 24,933 of record NZ_JBLTIR010000001.1, read on the forward strand.
TGAAAAAGACATCTATAGATTGGAAACAGCATGTTCAAGTAACCGTCCATCAAATCATTAAAACATACTATAGCAAGCCAGTTGAGTATCGCTCAAACCTCTATGTTTTACAGCTTATTGAAAAATATTGGCGTCTAAAGCCAAATATGTTTTCATCACCCATTCACTATTACGATGTGTTAGCTAAAGTAAGTGATTATTTACTGAGGTTTTTAGGCGAGAAAACACATGTGGAGCTACCACTTTTTGTGTTTGAGAAATACAGCGTTTATGTAGAAGAAATTCAAAGCAACCTTTCTCTGACCATTGATTTTGCTGCATGGACAGAGAAGTCTTATACGGTAACAAAATTCATTCTAGATGACCATGAAGAAGTGAAGAACGCAATGAAAGACTTTATTATCGTTTTTTCGAAACAAGCTTTTAAAAAGGTTCCTGAACAAATTCGTTTTTATTCATTATTAACCGGAGAAACAACAACTTATTATATTGCAACAGGCGATTATGAAAAAGCCATACTTCAACTACATATTGTCAAAAGTGTGTTAATGGAACCAAAACATTTTCAAAAGAACTATGCATCCAGTGAGTGTGAAAACTGTCCTCTTAAGCAAGAATGTGATGAAGAAGGGGATGTGCGGCCCACACTGCTGGTGTAAAGGAGCGTCATTTACATGAAGGAAATCTTACTAGCTTATGCGAGTATGTCAGGCAACACAGAAGCAATAGCCGATTTGATCGAAGAAGAATTAGTCAAGCATGGATTGCATGTGAAACGAGCAGAAGTATATGACATTGATGCTTCGGACCTTGTATTGGCAGAATCTATTATCTTTGGAGCTTATACGTGGGGAGATGGAGAGCTGCCAGATGATTTTTTAGATCTTTATGATGAAATGGATGATATAGATCTCAGTCAAAAGCAGATGGCTGTATTTGGTTCAGGTGATTCATCATATGATGTTTTTTGCGGAGCAGTTGATTTAATTGAAGAAAAAATAAAGGGACGCAACGGAAATATAGCTGTTCCTGGTTTGAAAATCGAGCTTTCTCCCTTTGGAGAAGATGTAGAAAAATGTAAGGTATTTGCTAAAGACTTTGCTGAAGTAGTGGCAAAATCTGCTGCTTCATAAGAAAACCCGGTCAAGTGCTGACCGGGTTTTTAATATGGCTTCTTTTTGCTGTATTCTTTATTATCTTTCATAAATAGACGCCAGAAATAAAAGAATCCAGGAAATAAAATCGCAAAGCCAACAATATACACAATAAATAACGAATGGAACGCATCGGGATGTGTAAATCCATTCTCAATCGTTACGTTTGGATACACGACATACGGTAAATGACTTCGTCCGTATACGTAACTTGCTAAGAAATATTGAAGGACGATTGATACCACGGCTAAACGAGGCATTCCTTTTCCTTTTTGAGAAGGCAGCAGCAGAGCAATACCAGCTACTACAAATAGACCTACAGACCCGTAAAGAAGAGGCTTAAACTGCATCATTTTATCATATAACCAGCTGGCTTCTGATTGCATTGTAATCATAATAAAGATAGCCATTAGCAGTGAAAGAGGTCCTGTAATGAGCGCATCGCGCCGATAGACCGCATAAGCTTCCATTTCGTCAGATGACTTCGAGTAATCTGCTAATAAAAGAGACGACAGAAACAGGGAAGAGGTAATGGCAAAACCAATAAATGAATAGACGTGCGGACTTGAAAACACTTTTGCTAAATTTAATCGCTGCGTTCCGTCAATTACATCAATAAATCCACCTTGACTTACGGGCAGTACGGCGATTAAAAAAGCAGGAATTAATACGCCAGATATACCAGATACATAAACCAACGCTCTCCGATATTTGAAGCTGCCAGCATAGTGTGAAAACACTAAAAATCCGCTTCGAATAGATAAGAGAAGTAAAATGATACTCCCCGGTACTAGTAGCACTGTTCCAAGCGTAAATGTAGCTCGCGGAAAAAAGCTAAACAGCGCAACAACAATCGCAACGATAAATACATTGGTTACTTCCCAAGTAGGCGATAGATATCTGTTTGCTACATCTGTAGCATTTGTTTTCGTACGGTTAATATAGACCATCGACCAAAAACCAGCTCCAAAGTCCATCGTTCCCATTACAGCATAGATAAAAATGAAGCCCCATATTACAGTAATTGCTAGTAATGAATCACCCATATTCTCACATCCTTTTTAATCTGCTTGCGCAGCAAGCTCTTTAGAAAGCGGATTTCGTCTAAAATAAAACACCAGTACAAGGGCGACTGCGGCCACGAGTACGATATAAACAAGCAAAAACAAGAAAAATAAAATATGCAAATTAGCAGAAGTAGTAACGGCTTCTGATGTACGCATGATGCGGTAAATGACCCAGGGTTGTCTGCCTGTACATGCGAAAATCCATCCGAATTCAATGCCCATAATCGCGAGAGGGCCCGTTGCGACAAATGCCCACATGAAAACTTTAGGGAAGCTTTTCTTCTTTAAAAACTTGTACCAAACAACGCCCACTAGCGCCACTAAAATTAAAATCGATCCGATAATGACCATACCGTTAAACAAGGTATGCACAAAAAGCGGCGGCCAATAATCTCTAGGGAAGTCATTGAGTCCAGTAATCACTGTATTAAAGCTATTACCCGACAAGAAGCTGAGCATCCATGGAAACTCAATGCCATACTTGACTCGCTGTTCTTTTTCATCTGTAAATCCGCCTAAAGCTAATGGCGCATGATCTTGCGTTTCAAATAGACCTTCAGCTGCTGCAAGTTTTTCGGGTTGATATTCGTATACTTTTTGCATCGATTCATGTCCATTCAAAGCTGTTACAAAAGAAAAAATCCCGCCGATTACTAATCCCATCATCAATGCTTTATGATGAAATTTATATTCTCTTGGATTATGTTTTCGCGCACGAAGCATTTTAAAGGCAGCGACTGAAGCAATGACAAAGCCTCCGGTTGTATAAGCAGAAACGGCTACGTGACCGGACGTTACAAAGAAACTCGGATTAAAGAAAGCTGCCCAAGGATCTACGCTTACAATTTCGCCATTTAAAATTCGAAAGCCAGCAGGTGTTCCTTCAAATGCGTGCACGTTTGTAATTAAAACGGCAGAGGCAAGAGCGCCTATTGCTACTAAAATGAGACTGATAATCCTCATTTTTCGAGAAATACGGTCCGCTGCGTATACGTAAATAGAGAGAAAAAGAGCCTCAATAAAGAAAGCATAAATTTCAATTTGAAAAGGAAGAGCCATCACTTTTCCTACGATTTCCATAAAACCCGGCCAAAGCAACGCTAATTGCACACCAGCAATCGTTCCCGTAGGAATAGCGACTCCAAGCAGGACAGCAGCTCCTTTTGTCCAGCGCTGTGCCATAAGTTCATAATCTTTATCTTTTGTTTTGTAGTAAAGAATTTCAGCCAATAAAATCATGAGAGGAATGCCGACGCCAAGAGTGGCAAAAATGATATGTACTCCCATGTTCAGACCAAACATTGAACGTGCAGTAACTAAATGATCCATTCATTTTTCAACCTTTCCAGTAAAGTATTGATAAACCTTATTGTCCACTTTTTACCACGCTTTATGCATCAGAATTGGTAAAACATATAACTTGAAAATAGTAATCATTACGATTATAATAAGTATATATTGTTTTAAAGGAGAGATATTTAATGAAAACAAATATTCATCCAGACTATCGTAAAGTTGTGTTTATGGATACAAATAGCGGAACATCATTTTTATCAGGATCTACAAAACAATCAAATGAGACCGTCCAATGGGAAGATGGCAACACATATCCGCTTTTAAAAGTTGAAATTAGTTCGGATACACATCCATTTTATACAGGAAAACAAAAATTTGCTGATAAAGGCGGCCGTGTGGAACGCTTTAAGCAAAAATATAAATTACAATAAAAAAACTAGCCGGGAGGCTAGTTTTTTTATTAATATAATGCTTTTTTCAACGTATCAATGTTGTGTTGCATAATGGAGAAATAATCTTCTTTATTTTTAACATCGTTTTTCGTTAATGACTCTAAGTTATGAAGTGTTAAAGCTTGAGCTCCCACTTCATTTTTTACAAGTGTAGACACTTTAGGCTTTAAATTTTGGTCAAAGATAAAGTATTTGATATGGTCTTTTTTTGCTTGTTTTACGATGTTTTCTAATTGTTTTTGAGACGGCTCATTTGTAGGAGATAAACCCGCTACGCTAATTTGCTTTAATCCGTATCGTTTTTCCCAGTAGCCGTAGGCTGCATGTGATACTAAAATTTCTTTATGAGGTGCGTCGCCAATCGTTGTTTTTAACTCTTGGTCCACATCTTCAAGCTGAGTCTTTAAGGATTGGAAGTTCTTTTCAAATTCTGCTTTTTTATCTGGTTTTAATTCAACAAGTTCATTTTTAATATTTTCTGCTAATTGAATAGCTAAAATAGGATCAAGCCAAACGTGAGGGTCTGTATCTCCGTGGTGATGCTCTTCTTCATGTGCATGTTCGTCCTCATGGGCATGCTCATCTTCAGAACTCTTTGCTAGTTCAATTCCTTTTGCAGCTTCTACTAAAGCGACATCTTCATTCTTTAGCGTAGACTGTGCTTTATCTGCAAAGCCTTCAAGCCCAATTCCTGAGTAAACGAATGCGTCCGCGTTTGCGATTTTGACCATTGTTTTTGTGGTAGGTTCAAATGAGTGAGCATCTACACCCGTTGGTAAAATGCTTTTAGCTTCTACATATTTTCCACCGATTTTTTCAGTGAAATCCTGTAAAGGGTAAATTGTTGTGTAAACTTCTAATTTTTTATTTTTATTATCAGATGCGTTATTTGCACTGCTTGAACTGCACCCTGCAAGGGCTGTTCCAATTCCTAATGCCAGCACCATTAAAAGTGGTTTGAATTTCATTATGTTGCTCCTTCCGTTCGTATCGTAACCATTTATGACCTATGTTATTATATCGTAATTATTACGATTTGAAAACTAAAAATTTACGTACTTACTGTAAACTTAGGAAGGGGGTCTTTGAAAGTAGCCCAATCTTGATTCATTTCCTCATTTGTCAGCAAACAGTGGTCTAAAGTTTCAATTATTTCAGCTTTGTTCATATCAATACCAATCAATACAAGCTCGTTAATACGGTCTCCAAATTGTTCATCCCATTTTGCTCGTAATTCAGGTTCTTCCTTTAAGGTTTGTTCCCTTTCCTCTGCTGTGTACGTTGCGACCCATTCACCCGCTCCTTGAATCATAATGGACGTACCTGCTTGAGAAAGAAGTCCTGCCATATGGTTACGTGAAGCAAGCCAGAAAAATCCTTTTGCACGTACAATATCAACCGGCCAGTCCTCTAACCATTTCATAAAGCGTTCAGGATGAAGGGGACGATTCCTTCTATATACAAAAGAAGAAATACCAAACTCTTCTGTTTCAGGCGTATGGTGTTCTTCATTTAATTCTTTAATCCACCCGGCTCCTTGACTAGCTTTTTCAAAGTCGAATAAGTCGGTATGAAGTATGGCTTCAAGTTTTACCTCACTATTAATTGTTTGGATAACAGTGGCCTCTGAGTTTAATTTGTGAAGAACAGCCTGCAGCTCATCTGCATCATCTTTTGTTAACAAATCAACTTTGTTTAATAAAATGACGTTTGCAAATTCAATTTGATCGATTAATAAATCAACCACTTCTCTTTTATCGTTTTCATCCGTTCCTTCTTTGCGGTCTAATAAGCTTTCGCCGGATGAAAAGTCTTTCCAAAAGCGATTAGCATCTACTACAGTGACCATCGTATCTAATGAACATTTCTGAGTTAAATCAATGCCAAGCTCTTCATCAATATAAGTAAATGTTTGAGCAACAGGGATAGGTTCGCTGATTCCGGAAGATTCAATGACAATATAATCAATATCATCATTGTCAGCGAGGCGTTCTACCTCTTTCATTAAATCATCTCGAAGCGTACAGCAAATACAGCCATTTTGCATTTCAACAAGTTTTTCTTCTGTTCGAGAAAATCCGCCTTGTTTAACTAAGTCTGCATCAATATTTACTTCGCTCATGTCATTGACAATGACCGCGACCTTTAAACCTTCTTTATTTTTTAAAATATGGTTCAAAAGAGTTGTTTTACCTGACCCAAGGTATCCGCTTAAAACGGTAACGGGAATTTTTTTCACTGTTATAACCTACTTTCTTATCTTTAAATAATAATGATTACGATTTAACACTTTTCATCTTATAGGAAAAAGTATTATAATACAAGAAAGAATTTTTTTTATGAAGGAGAAGACAGCAAATGAGCTTATTACAAGATGTTTTAGAATTCAACAAAAAATTTGTAGAAGAAAAGAAGTATGAACTTTACGAAACAAGCAAATTCCCTAATAAAAAAATGGTTATTTTATCGTGTATGGACACAAGATTGGTAGAATTGCTTCCGCACGCTTTAAATCTGCGTAACGGAGACGTGAAAATTGTTAAAAATGCAGGAGCACTTGTTTCACATCCATTTGGAAGTATTATGCGAAGCATTTTAGTAGCTGTGTACGAGCTACAAGCTGATGAGGTATGTGTAATTGGTCACCATGACTGCGGAGCAGGTAAACTTCAGGCGGAACCTTTTTTAGAGAAAGTAAGAGCAAAAGGCATCTCAGATGAAGTGATTAATACCATTGAATATTCTATGGACTTGAAAAAATGGTTAACGGGTTTTGATTCAGTAGAAGAGACTGTTCAGCATAGTGTAGAGACAATTCGTAATCATCCTCTATTTTCAAAAGATACTCCTGTACATGGACTAGTTATTGATCCAAATACAGGAAAGCTAGATGTTGTTGTAAATGGGTATGAAGCAATCGAAAACAACTAAAGCTTAGTGTGATTTTTTCTCAGGTACTTCATCGATGCCACCCGGATGGAACGGGTGGCATTTTAAAATGCGTTTTATAGTCAAATAAGATCCCTTTACGGCACCAAAGCGTTTAATGGATTCAACTCCGTACTGGGAGCAAGTAGGGTAAAACCGGCACCTTGCCGGAAGAAAAGGCGAAATTCCTTTTTGATATCCTTTTATAAGTAAAAGCAAAAGCTTTGCAATCATTTATTATCACGTTCTTTCTTTCGTGTTTGCTCATACTATAAGGGATAGAAGGAATAAAAAGCAACTAAAAGAAATAAAGGTTATTAAATGGATGAAATATATCGGAATTGCATGTTATGATAGGTGAAAGAAGAAAAAAGGAGTGGTATTATGCCATCAGTAGAAAGTTTTGAGCTAGATCATAATGCAGTTAAAGCACCTTACGTAAGACACTGCGGTGTTCACAAAGTGGGAAGCGACGGCGTTGTAAATAAATTCGATATTCGTTTTTGCCAACCAAACAAACAAGCAATGAAGCCGGACGTTATTCATACGTTAGAGCATTTATTAGCTTTTAATATTCGTACTCATGTAGAAAAATACGATCACTTTGATATTATTGATATTTCGCCTATGGGATGTCAAACGGGATACTACTTAGTAGTGAGCGGGGAGCCGACTGTACGTGAAATTATTGATTTGTTGGACGATACGCTAAAAGATGCAATTAACATTACTGAAATTCCAGCAGCAAATGAAAAACAGTGCGGTCAAGCAAAACTTCACGATTTAGAAGGAGCAAAACGCTTGATGAAGTTCTGGTTAGAACAGGACAAAGAAGATTTAGAAAAAGTATTTGGCTAAAAATAAGCAGTCCGCTGGGCTGCTTATTTTATTTGGAAAAAGATGAAGACGTTTCTCTGAGTCTAAAGAAAGGGAAATGTCTCTTTTTATGAAAAAAATGTTTTAATCAACTAAAAAAGGGTACAACTATACTATATAAAGAGTTCATAAAGGAGCGAACAACATGGCAGCAAATGTAAATGAAATTGTTAATAAACAAGTGGCAAACTTTAGTGTAATGTACATAAAACTTCATAATTTTCATTGGTACGTGAAAGGTGAACAATTCTTCACTCTTCATGAAAAGTTTGAAGAGCTGTATACGGAAACAGCTACAATTATTGATGACCTTGCAGAACGCCTTTTAGCACTAGAAGGAAAACCTGTGGCAACAATGAAAGAATCGTTAGAGCTTTCTTCTATTAAAGAAGCGGATGGAAGCGAAACGGCTAAAGACATGGTTGCTTCTTTAGTAAGCGATTTTGATACGCTAACTGCTGAATTAAAAGAAGGAATGGATGCAGCCGGTGAAGCGGGCGATGAAACAACAGGAGACATGCTGTTAGCTATTCATCAAAGCTTAGAAAAACATACGTGGATGTTAAAGTCATTCCTAGGCAAGTAAGTAAAACCTGCGAGCAATCGCAGGTTTTTTTATGATAAGATGGACGAACACTTTTTTTTCACCGGCATATACTGTAGGGATATGACTTCTGAAAGGGTGAAAAAAGTGGATATGCAGAAGCTTTCTGTCTTGATAATTTCAAGTTTAGGTTCACTGGCTTTTTTTTTATTTGGAGAGTGGGACTATTTACTAATGGCTTTAGTAGCATTAGTGGCGATGGATTACTTGACAGGCACGATTGCAGCTTTTATAAATAAACGTTTATCTAGCAAAGTAGGTTTTAAAGGGATTGCCAAAAAAATTTTTATTTTTGCCATGATTGCTGTAGCAAACTTTATCGATTCTGTATTTTGGGAAAACGGTCATATTATTCGAGATGGAGCTATTTTGTTCTATATTTTAAACGAAATGATTTCAATTACAGAAAACGCAAGAATTGTAGGGGTTCCGATTCCAGAGCCGTTAAAAAAAGCAATAGCGATTTTAAAAGACCGCTTTAAATCGTAGAGTGTATAAAAAAAGAATAAGATACACATAAGAAAGATAAGTTGGCACTAGAAAGAAGGAGCTGAATATCTTTCATGACAAAAAAATATTATGTATCTCTGAGTTCAGGAGAAATCAATCAGTCAAATACTGCTTCAGATTGGAATTATGCGATTGAAGCAACAGATGAAGAAGTGGAGCAGCTGAGAATCTATTTAGATCAGCGCGCTTCAAGCGATTGGTCAAGCTTTTGGCGATCACATATTCCGTATCTGGAATATCATCATGATTCTCAAAATGATATGTACGATAAAACAACAGTTGAGATATATGCCATGCTTTATAAGCTGGGAGACGATGAAACAAAATCACATATCAAACAGATGAATATTTTATCTTCAGATAGAACGGAATAAGGGGTAAAAAGCAAAGAAAAAAAGTACGAGCATACTTTTCTTATCAGGTATGGCCGTAATGTATGATAAAATAAGGGAAAAATCAAATGGAGTTTGAGTCGACCATGTACACATTTAAGGATGCATATCATAATCAAGTATTTTTATCATTTGAAAAAAATCCATTCTCGAAAACTCCACGTCATGTTTGGGTCGTATGCAGGTATGAAAATCAATGGTTGCTAACGAATCACTCAAAACGAGGTTTAGAATTTCCCGGAGGAAAACTAGAAGGCAATGAAATACCAGAAGAAGCAGCGGTTCGAGAAGTGTTTGAAGAAACAGGCGGAGAAGTCTCTTCTTTAACTTATATTGGTCAATATAAAGTAGTAAGTAAAGGAAAGACCATTATTAAAAATATTTATTTTGCTACGATTGGAAATGTAATTAAAAAAGAAGACTACATGGAAACAGATGGTCCCGTAATGATTGACGAACTACCTTCGGGCATTCAACAAGATGATGCGTACAGCTTCATTATGAAAGATAATGTTTTGCAGTATGTAATGAAATATGTAAAGCGAACATTTTTGTAAAAGCATCATATCAACGAAAATACCCCCGTTTGTACGGGGGTATTTTTTATGAGCGTCGGATCAATTTCTTTTCTAGATAAGCCACGCCTTGGTACATAATCGTAGCGAAAATGGCAATTAATAATAAGCTGAGAAGAACAAGAGTAAAGTTGAAGACTTGGAAACCATAAATAATCATATATCCAAGCCCTTTTGAAGAAACTAAAAATTCTCCTACGATGACGCCTACCCAAGATAAACCGACGTTTACTTTAAATGTGGAAATAATGGCAGGCATGGAAGCTGGAAGAATTGCTTCTTTAAAACAGCGGGTTTTCGTTGCCCCGAAGCTTTTTAGTAATTTAATATAGTTTGGATCCACTTCTTTAAAGGCTGTGTAAACGACGATGGATGTAATGATAACGGATATAATCGCTCCCATCGTTAAAATTGAGAAAAATCCTGGCCCAATTGCTACAATTAAAATAGGGCCCAGCGCTACTTTAGGCATGGCGTTTAAAATAACGAGGTAAGGGTCTAATATATGTGCAAGCCTAGTTGAATACCAAAGGGCCGTTGCAAGTAAAATACCTAGCACTGTGCCTAAAATGAAGCCAAGAACTGTTTCGAATAACGTAAAACCAATATGTTCTGCCAGCGAGCCGTCGGCAAGTTTAATTAAAAATAAATGCCATACTTTAGTAGGGGAACTGAAGATTAAAGGGTCAATCCACTTTAAACGAGAAGCCAGTTCCCAGAAGCTAAAAAAGGCTAAGAAAATGACCAGCTGTACGCTCAGTACTAATCGTTTTTCGCCCCGAACCTTGCGAAGGTAGCTTTCGTGAAGAGTATCTAGGGAGCTAGTGGGTTTCAAGTTGATCAAGCTCCTTCCATATGTCCATAAATAAATCGTTATAGACAGGATGCTGTCGTGCTTCAAACGGAGAGAGGGTTCGTAAAATAGAAGGAACCGTGAATGTTTTTGCGATTTTTCCTGGCTTGGCTGAGAATAAAAAGATTCGGCTGCTCATAGCAATGGCTTCGCCGATATCGTGCGTGACCAAAACGGCCGTTTTTTGATAAGTCATCAGTGTTTTGGAGACAAGTTCTTCAAGCTTGAGTTTTGTTTGAAAATCAAGTGCTGAAAAAGGTTCATCCAAGAGTAAAATAGCGGGGTCAATGGCAAGTGTTCGGACTAAAGCGACGCGTTGTCTCATGCCTCCGGATAACTGGTGTGGATATAGGTCATCTACGCCTTGTAGACCAATTTCTTTTAGGAGCAGCAGTGCTTTACTCTCCGTTTTGTCTGTTAGCTGTCCGCGAATTTCAAGCCCAAGTAAAATATTTTCTTTAATGGTTTTCCACGGAAACAAATAATCTTGTTGAAGCATATAACCGATGTTTGGAACTGATGTTCCGATATTTTCACCGTCTATTGTGACAGAGCCTGACGTTGGTTCAATCAAGCCTGCAATAATCGATAGAAGCGTCGTTTTTCCACATCCGCTTGGGCCGAGAAAGGAAACGAATTCTCCTTCTTCAATAGACAAATTAATATGTTCAAGTGCAGTGGTAGCAGACTTTGTCGTAAGGTACATATGTTGAACATCTTGAATGTGAAGTTTTGTCATATTACTCCCTCATTGCATCTTTTGCGAATTTTGTGTTGACTAGCTTGCTGTGATCAATGTGTCTTGGAAGTTCTCCAGATTCGTCCATGATTGTTTGTAAATGATCCCACTCTTTCTCATCTAATAAAGGGTTAGTTGCAAAGGATTTTTGCGATTTATAGCGGTCAATAACAGTTTTTAGCGTGTCTTTAGGTGTATCTTCAAAATACGGTGCAACCACTTCAGCAATTTCATCTGTGCTATGTGTATTCACCCATTTTTGTGCTTTGTAAATAGCTCGAGTAAATTTAGCTGCTGCTTCAGGGTTATCTTTTAAATAGCTTTCTTTGGCCATAAATGTTGTATAAGGAACTGTTCCTGATTCTTTTCCGAAGGAAGCAACGATATGTCCTTTTCCTTGTTTCTCTAAAATACTAGCCGTTGGCTCAAATAATTGAACGTAATCTCCAGTACCAGAAGCAAAAGCATTCGCAACGTTAGCAAAATCAATGTTTTGAACGAGTTTTACATCTTTTTTAGGATCAATATTATGCTGTTTCAACACATATTCCCCTACCATTTGCGGCATGCCGCCTTTGCGTTGACCAAGAAACGTTTTGCCTTTAAGCTGATCCCATGAAAATTGATTGACCTTTTTACGCGCTACTAGAAATGTTCCATCGGTTTGGGTTAGCTGTGCAAAGTTGATGACGGGATCACTAGACCCTTGTGCATATACGTAGATTGACGTTTCCGAGCCGACTAAGGCGACGTCGATGCCATCAGATAAAAGTGACGTCATTGTCTTATCTCCGCCCCAAGTTGTTTTTAAATCTACCTTTAGTCCTTCTTCTTCAAAAAAGCCTTTTGAAATAGCGACGTACTGGGGAGCATAAAAGATAGAGCGAGTTACTTCGCCGACACGAACCGTTTGTACAGATGTTGTTTTGCTGCAGCTAATTAGTGGAATGAGTAAAATCATAATAGCAAGCAAAGAAAAAAGCCATTTAATTGGTTTCATAAAGCAAGCCTCCTTAAAGTAATAAAATATTTTATGATAATGTATGTAAAGAAGTGGAAGAAGGTGAGTGCCTATATAACTATGTGGAAAATCAAAGAAGTAGTAGTCAACGACTGAAAGTAAACCTTAGCGGAAGAAAGTAGGCTAGTTATATAAAGAATGGAGGAAAAAAATGAAAGATGGAACAATTCTTCATAAACAGCGTTTCCCATCATCAAATCCTCGCGTGACGCTGTGGGTGATTACATATGCATGTCAAGGGCTTAAGATTAAAGGAATGCTTGCAGAGCCAAAAGAAAAAGGAATGTATGACGGCTTTTTATACTTAAGAGGAGGTATTAAGAACGTAGGAACGGTTCGCCCTGCTCGACTCATTCAATTTGCTTCACAAGGTTTTATTGTGATGGCTCCGTTCTATAGGGGAAATCAAGGAGGCGAAGGAAACGAAGATTTTGCAGGAGATGATCGTTACGATGCTTTTGCTGCTTACGATTTACTGAAACAGCTCCCTAACGTCCACCATGACCGCATTCATATTTTTGGGTTTTCACGAGGGGGAGTGATGGCTTTACTCACAGCCATTGAAAAAAAAGACAGCCGTTCTCTTGTGCTATGGGGAGGCGTCACGGATATGGTGCTGACATATGAAGAAAGAGAAGATTTAAGAAGAATGATGAAGCGGGTGATTGGAGGAACTCCTTCTAAATATCCTGAAAGATACGAATGGAGGACACCTTTGCATCGTGCTCATCTCGTCGAGCCGCCGGTCTTGCTTATTCATGGTTTAGAAGATAAAAACGTCTCAATTGATCATTCCTATCAGCTCGAATCTAAACTAAAGAAGTCCAATAAAAAAGTTACCAGCTGGTATTTTGAAAACTTTCCACATGCTTTTCCACCAAAAGAAAACCGAGAAACGGTAAAGAAGTTAACGAATTGGATGAAAGCGCAATAAAAGATATGCTACGATAGAAAAAACAAGTAGAATAACAGTGAGGAGTGAGAGAAAATGGGGATGCCGCTAGAATTAAATACAATGATTGTGACAAAAGGCAACGAAAAGCGTGTAACAGATAACATTTTTCAAGTTGAGAAAAAAGGATATCGTTTGTATCCGTTGGATATTCCATTAAACATTCACAAAACGAAAAATGGAGAATGTATTGGAACTGCTGTTGTGCGTAAGGTAGAAATGGAGCAGGAAAAAACCATTGTCACATATGAACTGACAAAATTACATTCGACTAACTAAAAAACCGATCGTCTATAAGACGATCGGTTTTTTATTAGACTCTAGGTCCGCCTAACGTTGAAATGTCCGATGCGACATCATTAAAACGCTTGAAGTTCGCTTTGAATTTAGCGGCAAGTTCAGTTGCTTTTTGGTTATAAGCTGTTGCATCGTTCCATGCTTTAGAAGGCTGAAGCACTTCATCAGGAACTCCCGGAACATGAGTTGGAATAGATAAACCAAAAATAGCATCTGTTACTGTTTCGGTATTAGCTAGTTCTCCTTCAAGAGCTGCTTGAACCATAGCTCGAGTGTAACTTAACTTCATTCGTTCACCCACGCCGTATTCACCGCCGGTCCATCCAGTGTTTACAAGGTAGACATTTACGTTATGTTCATCGATTTTCTTTCCTAGCATTTCTGCATAAGTTGTTGGAGAAAGAGGTAAGAAAGGCTCACCAAAGCATGTAGAGAAAGTAGCCTGTGGCGATGTTACGCCGCGCTCTGTTCCAGCTAACTTACTAGTGTATCCGCTCAGAAAATGGTACATCGCTTGTTCTTTTGTAAGCTTGCTGATTGGAGGTAAGACGCCGAAGGCATCAGCAGTTAAAAAGACAATAGCTGTAGGGTGCCCAGCAACGCTTGGCAATACCGTATTATCAATAGAGTCAATTGAATAAGCGGCACGAGTATTCTCTGTTAAACTATTATCATTGTAATCTGCTACTTTCGTATTTTGATTCAACACTACATTTTCCAGTACTGCGCCGAAGCGAATTGCATTAAAAATTTGCGGTTCTTTTTCTTCGGAAAGCTGAATGCACTTCGCGTAGCAGCCCCCTTCAATATTAAATACACCAGAGCTTGACCAACCGTGCTCGTCATCTCCGATTAAACGACGGTTTGCATCAGCAGAAAGCGTTGTTTTACCCGTTCCAGATAAACCAAAGAATAATGCAACGTCACCTTCTTCTCCTACGTTAGCAGAACAGTGCATGGATAGAATATTGTTTTGAGGAAGCAAGAAGTTCATCACTGAAAAAATAGATTTTTTCATTTCACCAGCGTATTCAGTTCCTCCAATTAGCACAATGCGTCGCTCTAATGAAAGAATAATGAAGGTTTCAGAATTCGTCCCGTCTGTTTCAGGATCAGCTTTGAACGTTGGAGCTGCTACAATTGTAAACGGCTTCACATCATCATTTGTTTTTTGTTCAGCTGAAGGGCGAATGAATAACTGCTGAGCGAATAGGTTGTGCCATGCAAATTCATTAACTACTTGAATTGGTAACTGATATTTTTTATCAGCTCCAGCATATCCATTAAAAACAAAAAGTTCATCCTGCTTCTTTAAGTGGGTTAAGACTTTTTTGTATAGCGCATCGAATCGCTGAGCAGAAATTGGCTGATTGACGGGTCCCCATTCAACCGTTTTTGAAGATACAGCATCGCTTACAATAAATTTATCCAAAGGAGAGCGACCTGTATATTTTCCGGTTTCGACTGACACAGCACCTGTAGAAGTCAGCGTTCCTTCGCGTCGAGCTAGAATTTTTTCAACAAGTTGTGGAACAGATAATTGGTGTTTTGTTGTTTTTAATTGAAGCAAACCATTTAATTCGATAGACATATCAACAGTACTCATGTGCACTACCTTCCTTTTTAGCTATTATTTATTCATTAATGTTTGAAATTTATAATTAGTATAACACATTTATTTAATTATTCTATACTATTTAACTAAAAATGTTTGTGTATTATAAAAAAATGTACGTTATACCTATTTTAGACACATGTATATGTGCTAGAAGCGAAAAAAGTGAAGCTATTTCAAGTGAAAGCCTTTTTTTGGTCTGTCTTGTTAACCAAACTTCGTGATCATTCTTAATAAGGTATACTATTTTTAAATTTGAGTATGTTACATTAAAACAGATTCAAACATAAAGAGATGATTTCCATTTGAATGTTGTTGACAGTGAAGCGCTTTTTCATGTATTATATGTCCTTGAACGGATACTCTCTTATCCCGAGCTGGTGGAGGGACAGGCCCTGTGAAACCCAGCAACCATCGTCATTTTTTTGTGTAGACGATAAGGTGCTAACCTGATGCAAGGGCACAACCTTGATCGATAAGAGTGAAAGGCTTATGTAGAATTTGATACCTTTCCTCGATACAAGGAAAGGTTTTTTTATATTTTTTAACGTGTAATGAAAATAAGGGAATGAGTACCGTATCACAATGTATCGTATTTATAAGGAGGAAAACTGATGTCAACACAACGTCGTCTGTTCACGTCAGAATCTGTTACAGAGGGACATCCCGATAAAATTTGTGACCAAATTTCTGACTCAATTCTTGATGCTATCCTAGCAAAGGATCCAAATGCTCGTGTTGCTTGTGAAACAAGCGTAACAACTGGTTTAGTTTTAGTAAGCGGTGAAATTACAACTTCTACTTACGTGGATATTCCTAAAACAGTTCGTGAAACAATTAAAGGAATTGGCTATACTCGTGCAAAATACGGATTTGATGCTGAAACTTGTGCAGTATTAACATCTATCGACGAGCAGTCAGCTGATATCGCTGCTGGTGTAGACCAAGCGTTAGAAGCACGTGAAGGTCAAATGTCCGATGAAGAAATCGAAGCAATCGGAGCTGGAGACCAAGGGTTAATGTTTGGTTATGCATGTAACGAAACAAAAGAATTAATGCCTCTTCCAATTTCATTAGCTCATAAACTTGCTCGCCGTCTAACAGAAGTACGTAAAGAAGAAATTCTTCCTTACCTTCGCCCGGATGGTAAAACACAAGTAACAGTTGAATATGATGAAAACAACAAACCTGTTCGCATCGATACAATTGTTATTTCAACTCAGCATCACCCAGAAGTAACGTTAGAGCAAATTCAACGTAACTTAAAAGAATATGTAATTAATCCAGTTGTTCCAAATGAGTTAATTGATGAAAATACAAAGTATTTCATTAACCCAACAGGACGTTTCGTAATCGGCGGCCCTCAAGGAGATGCTGGTTTAACTGGTCGTAAAATTATCGTTGATACTTACGGCGGATATGCTCGTCACGGCGGCGGTGCATTCTCTGGTAAGGACGCAACAAAAGTAGACCGTTCAGCAGCTTATGCAGCTCGTTATGTTGCGAAAAACATTGTAGCAGCTGATCTTGCTGATAAATGTGAAGTACAACTAGCATATGCAATTGGTGTTGCACAGCCAGTATCTATTTCAATTGATACATTCGGTACAGGAAAAGTTTCTGAAGAAGTACTAGTAGATGTAGTACGCAAAAACTTTGACCTACGTCCAGCAGGCATCATTAAAATGCTTGATTTACGTCGCCCAATTTATAAGCAAACAGCAGCTTACGGTCACTTTGGTCGTACAGATGTGGAGCTTCCTTGGGAGTTCACAGACAAAGCTGAAGCATTAAAAACTCAAGCTTTAGCTAAATAATAAAAAAAATCTCCGTGAAAACGGAGATTTTTTTTATGCCCATTGAATACCTTCAGCAGATTTTTCTACGACATCTTCATATTCTGAAAGCAAATGCTGAAAAATGGCGTCCCATGATTGAGTAAGAGCATAGTGTCTAGCTGCATGGCCAAAGTGAAGCCGCTGGTGCAAATCATCAAGTAAACCTGTAATAGCCGAACTGAATTCTTCTAAGGAGTGAGGTTTGCAAAGGTAGCCGTTTCGCCCGTGCTGAACCATCTGTTTAACTCCTCCTGCATTTGCTGCCACCACGGGAGTTCCAGAAGCAAGAGACTCCAGTACGACATTTCCGAACGTTTCTGTTTCTGAAGGGAAAACAAACAAATCAGATGAAGAATAGATATGAGCAAGTTGCTTACCTTCAAGAAAGCCTGTAAATGTCATATGCTCAGATGCTTGCTGTTGCATTTGTTCTTTTAAAGGACCATCTCCCACAATAAGCCAGTGAACTTGGTGGCGGATATGATCAGGTAAAGATCGGGCAATTTTTAGTAAAAAATCAGCGTTCTTTTCTTTAGCTAACCTTCCTACATACGTTAAGATGTAGGGTTTTTTTATATTATATTTAATACGAATATCAAAGCGGTCATAGTGGGGATGGAACAATTTGTGATTTACCCCTCGCGACCAAATAGCTACGTTGTGAAACCCTTGTTTTTCTAGCTGCTGTTTGGTCACTTCGGAGGGAGCGAATAATTTTTGTACAGGTTTATAAAACCATTTCATATATTTTTGCAGTGGTACACGCATTTTTTCAAGTTCATAGTGAGATAAATAATCATCAAAATTGGTATGATAAGAGCCGACAAGAGGAATACCTAATCTTTTTCCGTAATAGGAGCCGCAAAGCCCCATTGTAAAAGGAGTGGCCAAATGAATAAGAGAAGGGTTGAATTCCTGCAGCTGCTTTTTAATTTTTAGAACGTTTGGCAATGAAAAGCGGCTGTTTGGATAAAGGAAAAACGGCATGCTAGGCGAGCGGTGAACATACGGTGAAAACGACCGATTATGAGCAAATTCAGGAGCAAATACCTGGATGGGAATTTGCTTTGATTTGACATACTGAGTAAATTGATAAAGTGTTTTAGCAGCTCCGTTAACTTCCGGAGCAAATGTATCTGTAAATAAAGCAATTCTCATGAGTACTCCT
Source organism: Priestia sp. D51 (assembly GCF_053345675.1). Classification (NCBI taxonomy): domain Bacteria; kingdom Bacillati; phylum Bacillota; class Bacilli; order Caryophanales; family Bacillaceae; genus Priestia; species Priestia sp. D51. The sequence goes on from NZ_JBLTIR010000001.1 coordinate 43,270, forward strand.
CCTATCAATTAGACTAAAAATATGTTCAGTGAAACAGCACCTGAAAAGATGCCGAGTATCAGGCCTACCATGACATCCGTCGGATAGTGCAGACCGAGATAAATTCTTGAAATGCCTACCGTTACTGCAAGCGGCAAAAGAACGGCAGCGAAGGCTGGGTAAGTAATCATCAGAGGGGTAACTAACGAAAAAATAGCCGTTGTATGCCCCGATGGAAATGAATGATCTTTTAATGGATTTTCTAATACTTTTGTATGCTTTAGTTGAATATAAGGCCGTTGTCTCGGATATAGCTTCTTAGCAATGGCAACAGGAATATGGCTAACGGCTAGAGAAAAGGCACAGGCGTAAGCGACGGATGAAGGATGCAGAAATAGCAGCAAGCACGCTATCACAATGGTAAACGTGGCTCCGCCGGCATGAGTTAGTAAACGTAAAAATCTATTTAAGTGCTTTCGATCAAAATGTTGATTTACACTTTTGAATAATCGGCATTCGGCATCGTATACATACTGAATTAACTTGGCTTTCATAGAGTCGCTCCCTTTTTAATAAATACGTCTTTATTATTCAGTTTAATCTTTAATTGTGGAGGCAGTACTAAAACGATGTAAATTAATATGGAAATTTCTTTACAATTGTGGAGAGAATAGAACATGATTAGAGAGTTTGTGGAGATACTAAAAAAATTCCCTCAGTATGACTTTCTGAGGGAACGTTTCCTTTATAATGAAGAATCAGATTTCTTAATAGACTTATAATACTGCCCTTTTTCTACATATTCTGTACGAATGCGCTGCATATCTTTTAAATCCTCCTCAGTCAGAGTGCGGATTACTTTAGCAGGTCGACCGAGTGCGAGAGTATTAGGTGGTATTTTTTTACCGGGAGGCACTAAACTTCCTGCACCGATAAAAGCACCTTCACCAATTTCCGCACCGTCTAAAATAATAGAGCCCATGCCAATGAGCGCGCGTTTGCGGATGATGGAGCTGTGTAAAATAACTTGATGTCCTACTGTCACATCATCCTCAATAAGCAAAGGAGCATTTGGGCTTTGATGGAGTGTTGATTGATCTTGTATATTTACTCGTTTCCCGATAATAGTAGGCGAAACATCTCCTCTAATAACGGTGTTAAACCAAATGCTGCTTTCTTCACCAATGGTGACATCTCCAGTAATCGTGACATAGTCTGCGAGGAAGCAGCTGGGTGCAATATTAGGCATTTTTTCTTTATACGGATAAATCATCAAATCATCTCCCTTTATTAGTTGAAAAAAAGTAGTAAATCTTCTAATGTAAGTGTACAAAGGTTTTTAAAGCAGGTAAACAAAAAAAGGAAGAAGGAGTAACTCAAATGCATAAATGGGAAGCAGAAAATCCAAAAGGCGTTATTGTCATGGTCCATGGAGCAGCGGAGCATCACGGGCGCTATCGCTGGCTGATTGAGATGTGGCGTTCGGTTGGAATGCACGTAATCATGGGAGACCTTCCTGGCCAAGGCTTAACAACGAGAAGAAGAGGACATATCCTATCCTTTGATGAATATGTATATGAAGTGGAAGAATGGGTACGTGAAGCGCAAAAATATGATTTGCCTATTTTCCTGTTAGGACATAGTATGGGAGGACTGGCGGTTATTCGTACGCTGCAGACAAAAAATCTTCCTATATGGGGTGCGATTCTTTCCTCACCTTGTCTAGGATTAAAAGAGCAAGTACCAGCTTACTTAGATATGTTATCTAAAGGATTAAATAAAGTCATGCCGAACAAACTTTTTGATTTGGGTCTTACTGTTGAAAAAGCAACAAGAAACCAAGAAGTTCGAGATGAAGATGAAAACGACTCACTGTACGTTACAAAAGTTTCTGTAAGATGGTACCGAGAATTGATTCAAGCTGTTAACTTAGCTTTTAAAGATATCGATCGTTTGCCGGATGTTCCGCTTCTTGTGATGCAGGCAGGAGAAGATAAAATTATTGAAAAGCTGATTGTTAGACAGTGGTTTGATGAAATAGAGCTAAGTGAAAAAATCTACAAAGAATGGTCTCAGCTGTATCACGAAATCTTTAATGAGCCTGAAAGAGAATACGTTTTTACATACGCGAAAAGCTTTGTTGATCTTCACATTTAATGAGTGCTGTCAGAAATTGAGGTGAAAATAAATGAAGATTCCGTCTCGTCCTATTTCATTAATGAGAAAAATTTATCGAGAAGTGTTTCCCGTCGTTCATCATGAGCTTAACCATTGGCGGGAACGGGCAAAAGAGATTCCTAATAAAGAATTACGCACTCAAGCATTGGCAAGTATCGATACAAAAACTTTTCATTGTGAAGGAGGCGGCATCCTATCGATTTTAGCGAAAGAAAACATGATTGAATGCGTAAAATTTATCGTTGCCTACCAAACAATCAGCGATTACTTAGATAACTTATGTGACCGCAGCAATTCGCTCGATCCTAAAGATTTTGCAGCCTTACATGAATCGATGCCAGATGCGTTGACTCCTCATGCACCTCTTGGGGATTACTATCGTTTTCGAACGGATAAAGACGATGGAGGATATTTAGCGGAACTTGTCCAGACTTGTCAGCAGTCCTTGCGAAAAGCCTGTAATTACCATATCGTCTCTTCACATTTATTAGAACTAGCTACTTATTATTGTGATTTGCAAATACATAAGCATGTTGAAATCAAGGAAAGAGTTCCACGATTAGAGAATTGGTTTGATGCTCACCGGCACAGTGTTCCTGAAATGGAGTGGTATGAATTTTCAGCGTGCTCTGGTTCAACGTTAGGCATTTTTTGTTTGGCCGCTTACAGTTTTCAAGAAGAGATGACCAAAGAAATGACGGAGAAAATAAAAGCGGGATATTTTCCTTATATTCAAGGTTTACATATTTTACTCGATTATTTAATTGACCAAGAAGAAGATAAAGCAGGAGGAGATTTGAACTTTTGTTTTTATTATCCTCACTATCAGCAAATGATGGACCGCTTTTTGCATTTTGTTGTAAAAGCGGACGAATATGCTAAAAAACTGCCGGATTATCACTTTCACTGCTTTATCTATAAGGGACTCCTGGGCGTTTATTTGTCCGATCAAAAAGTGAGGGCACAAAAACATGTTCATGTGAATGCACGTCGATTAATCAAAGCGGGGGGAGCACTCAGCTACTTTTTCTATATCAACGGACGCTTGTACCGAATGTTAAAAAGATAAGCCATATACGGCTTATCTTTTTTCAATAGCAATGATGAACGGAGGATTGTTTTGCTGATTCATGAAGCGATATTGTAAAACATGGACGTCTTTTTGATCCAGATTTTGGACGTACGTTAGTAAATCGTCTCTTTCTTGTTTCCCTTGTTCGTGTCCGTGATAAATAACGAGCACAATCACTCCTTCAGGTGCTAGCAAATCAAGTAACTGCTCAATTGCAGAAATTGTTGTTTCAGAAGTGGTGACGATGTCTTTATCTCCACCTGGTAAATAACCTAAATTAAAGACAGCGCCCGTCACTCGTCCATTAATAGAAGTAGGAAGCATGCTTATATTGCTATGGCTTTCTTGGATAAGCGTGACTCGTTTTTCTACATGATGTTCTGTCAATCGCTGCTGAGTTGCTTGAATGGCTTGGGGCTGAATGTCAAATCCATATACATGACCTGTATCTCCGACTAAGTTGGCTAAGAACAATGTATCATGTCCATTTCCTGCTGTAGCATCAATCGCGACATCTCCTTCAGCCACAGCATTAGTGAGCAACGTGCGGGCAAAAGGCAGGATACGTTCTATTTTCATCTTTCCATCAACTCTTTTTCGTAATATTTTCCTTGATAGCTTTGGCGACGTTCGAGCTCTTGATCAATGGCATTTAATACGCTCCACTTATTTACGCTCCACATCGGTCCGATCATGAGGTCTATCGGTCCATCACCGGTAATACGATGAACAATCATCTCAGAAGGGATTACTTCGAGCTGATCGCATACAAGCTTTACATATTCTTCAAATGAAAGAAATTCAACAAGGCCCTTTTCATACTGTTTGACCATAGGAGTTCCTTTTAGTAAATGAAGCAGATGAATCTTAATTCCTTGAACGTCTAATTTTGCTACTGCCCGTACCGTTTCCATCATCATCTCAGGTGTTTCTAAAGGCAAACCATTAATGATGTGAGAACAAACGCGAATACCGTGTTTTCGAAGCTTTGCTACACCATCTACATAGCATTGGTGATCGTGTGCCCGGTTGATAAGCAGTGAAGTTCGTTCATGAACAGTTTGCAGTCCAAGTTCTACCCATAGATAAGTTCGTTCATTTAATTCAGCCAAGTACTCCACCACATCGTCGGGGAGACAGTCAGGGCGCGTGGCGATAGAAAGCCCAACAACTCCGGGAAGCTTTAAGACCGCTTCATATTTTTCACGAAGCTCCTCAACAGGAGCGTGAGTGTTAGTGAATGCTTGAAAGTAAGCAACGTATTTTCCGTCTTTCCATTTATGATGCATTTTTTCACGGATTTCGTTAAATTGTGTCACAAGATCATCCGCTCTGTTTCCAGCGAAATCTCCTGAACCGGCAGCGCTGCAAAACGTACAGCCGCCGTGAGCTACCGTGCCGTCTCTGTTTGGACAATCAAATCCTCCATCTAAGGCTACTTTAAATACCTTATGGCCAAAGTGGTTACGTAAGTGGTAATTCCAGGTATGATAACGTTTGTTTTCAGATTTATACGGAAATGGGTTTGTCTGATTCAAATCAGCAACCTCCTTTTTACATGCAATATACATCAACAAATTGTATCAAAAACGTGAAAAAGTGCCAAACAAATTTAAGGATGCTTATATTTAACAGGTTCTTCTTGTCGTAAAGGGGAGTAAAGTTGCGCAAAATAAGACAGAAATGAACGAATAGGAGGAATAGACAATGACAACTCGTCAAGCAGTGGATCAACTTATGCAGCAGTGTGAAGATGCTATTCGCTTTGGACAAGGTCAGTTACAGGAAGGCATGAAACAAGAACATTACAATGACACTGAATATACAAAAGCACAGGAAAAATTAGAAAATGCTTATAAAGAAATTGAAGAGTTTTCTCACAGTGCAAATGCACAGCAAAGAGAGCAGCTATATCGCATGCGCCTGCAAGTTCAGCAGCTGCAAAATAAATTGATTACAACTCAGCATTAAGGAGAGGATTTTATGGCAACTCGTTCAAATCAAAATAACCCGGAACAAAAAACAAAAAACGGGATCAACAGCAATGATATTGAGCTAGGAAAAGATTTTGATCCTGTAAAAGAATTAAAAGCACGGAACAGCAAGCGTGCCCAGCCGGTTCGTTCGAAGCAAAAATAAGCGGTAAAAAGGTGATTTTGCATGATATTGTCATGTGAAATCACCTTTTTAAATAGTCAGCGAATTTCAAATAAATTGTCTATATGTAAAAGCATTGCGAACCCTTTAAGAAAAGACTAGAATGTACGTTGGCATTCGAATAGATAGGGGGGAGATCAATGCCCAAGTCACTTTGGTTTTTGATTATTGGTATGCTTGTAAACGTAACGGGAGCTTCGTTTTTATGGCCTCTCAATACAATTTATATAAATGAACATTTAGGAAAGTCGTTATCCGTTGCAGGAGTGGTTCTTATGCTGAACTCTGCTGCAAGCGTAGTGGGTAATTTACTAGGGGGAACGCTTTTTGACAAAATTGGAGGATATAAATCCATTTTATCAGGAATTATTATTACCCTTGTTGCATTAGTGGGACTGGTGTTTTTCCATGGTTGGCCTACATATGTTGTTCTCTTGGTTATTGTAGGGTTTGGATCTGGTATTGTGTTTCCATCTATGTATGCAATGGCAGGCTCAGTCTGGCCACAAGGCGGAAGAAAAGCATTTAATGCGATGTACGTTGCTCAAAATGCAGGAGTGGCTATTGGCGCAGCGGTAGGGGGCGTTGTAGCATCCTATTCATTTACGTATATTTTCTTAGCTAATACAATTTTATACGTTATTTTTCTTCTTATTGCTATTTTTTCATACCGTCATATTTCGGTTACAGTTGGGCAAACGAATGTCCTTAATGAAGCCGGTAGTATTCAGCACAAAACGAAACTGACGGCCCTTCTTATTTTATGTACAGGATACGTATTATGCTGGGTCGCGTATGTTCAGTGGCAAACAACGATTGCTACGCATACGCGTGAGTTGAATATACCTCTTTCTAGCTACAGTTTGCTTTGGACGATTAACGGCATTTTAATTGTAGTCGGTCAGCCTTTGATTGTGCCTATCATTCAAAAAGTAGCAAAGACATTAAAAGTACAGGTTCTAATTGGAACGGTTATTTTTGTGGCTTCTTTCATCATCGTGGTGAATGCCACAACATTTTCGCAGTTCTTAACAGCAATGATTGTGTTAACAGTTGGAGAAATGTTTGTTTGGCCAGCAATTCCAGCTGTCGCAAGTCAGTTAGCTCCATCAGGAAAAGAAGGGTTTTATCAAGGCGTAGTCAACAGTATGGCTACTGCAGGTAAAATGATTGGCCCTCTCTTTGGAGGCGTTATTTTCGATGCGTTTAATATGTCTACCCTGTGCTATTTATTAATTGCACTATTGTTATTTAGCATGTGTACAACATGGATATACGATTATAAATTAAAAGAAAAACGTCAGCGTTCACTAACCATCTCTAAATAAATAGAGGTGGTTTTATTTTTGACTGTTCAATAAACGTAGGAATGTCTTCAGTATTCCTTTAATAATATAGTAAGGGTCGTGACAAGCAAAGAAAGGAGTATATACCTTTAAAAATGTAAGCGTTTTCTAATTATATGACTTCTTGGGGGGCTAGAATATGCTTAGTATGATTGGATTAATTGGAGGATTATTGCTGCTCATTGTATTAACGATGAGAGGCATGAATTTATTTATAGCAGGTCCGCTTAGTGCTTTAGTTGTTGCGTTAACAAGCGGAATGCCTTTATTTCCACAGCTGGTGAAAGAAGGAGAAGCAAATTTTGTTGGGAATTATATGTCTGGTTTCACAGGATTTATTGCTTCTTGGTATTTAATGTTTCTATTGGGGGCCGTTTTTGGAAAAGTGATGGAAGACAGCGGGGCCGCTGATAGTGTTTCTCGCTGGATTGTCAGTAAACTAGGAATGAAAAGAGCAGTGTTGGCGATTGTACTTGCCTGTGCGGTCTTAACATATGGAGGAGTCAGTCTGTTTGTAGTAGCATTCTCTGTCTATCCAATGGCTTTAAGCTTATTCAAACAAGCTGATTTGCCGAGGCGGTTTATCCCTGCTGCTTTAGCATTCGGTTCCGTTACGTTTACGATGACCTCGGCTGGATCGCCTGAAATCCAAAACTGGATTCCAATTGAATATTTAAAGACTAGTCCGTATGCAGGATGGGAAGTTAGTTTAGTTGTAGCGGTAGTGATGGCTGTATTCGGCTACTGGTGGTTAAAGCGCTTAATTTCAAAAGCAGTTAAAAATGGAGAGCGTTTTATATCACGCGAGAAAGATCCAGCAGTAACGGAAAATCAGTCTCTTCCTAATCCGTTATTAAGTTTGCTTCCGCTTGTGGTCGTGCTCATTATTTCTTTTGCACTTCATAAGCCGCTTCAGCAATCTGCGTTGATTGTCGCACTTTTAAGCGGTATCATTGTCACATACATTGTGAACCGAAAACACTTTAAAGGATTTTGGAATGCAGCATCAGAAGGGACGCTTGGAGCGCTAATTGCAATTGGGAATACAGCTGCTGTCGTAGGTTTTGGAGGGGTTGCTAAGGCTGTTCCCGCGTTTGGAGTGGCTGTAGATGCCATGACGCATATTCCAGGCAGTCCGTTGATAGGGGGAGCTATTGCGGTGAGTGTTATCGCGGGGATGACAGGTTCGGCTTCAGGAGGTCAGGCGATTGCTTTGCCAATTTTAGCCCCTCACTATCTAGATGCTGGTGTAAATCCAGAAGCTCTCCATCGTGTAGTAGCTATATCTTCTGGCGTATTAGATTCCTTGCCTCATAATGGTTATGTCGTCACCACAATTAATTCTATTTGCGGAGAAACTCATAAAGATGCGTATGGATCAGTTGCAGCGATGACGGTAGTTGTGCCGCTTGTTGGTCTCGTACTTGCGATTATCCTGTTTTCTTTTGGATTTGGTATTTAATAATAGCTGTTAAAGAAAGTAGAGGCGGGGACAAAAGTATTTTAGCTGAAAGAAGATCCGAACGATAAATCGTTCGGATCTTTTCATTATTATGGTGAACTCGGCTTTTATGTGTTTAGTTGCTTTAAGCTGTTGATTGGAGCGCAAGATGAAGCCTTGCACGGAAATGAACAGTTTTGTAGCAAGGAGTCCAGATATCCTATTTATTCAGCTTTAGATAGGATTAACTTAATTATGTCTAAATCTCTTTGTTTGGCGTTGTATGTATGTTTTTGGGAGAAGTTGTTCATATATAAGAATGAAAGAGGGGATTTAGCAACAAAGCAGTGAGGCAGTGTAGAAACTTTTACAAAATCCGTTGAACAACTTGCAGTTTGCGAACATATTATTTACAATACAAGGTAGTATGATGTAAAAACTATGATAAGGAATAGTAGTGAACGAAGCGAGCTAAGAGAGCTGACGGGTGGTGCGAGTCAGCAAACGGGCGTTCATGAACTCACCTTGGAGTTGTAAATGTGAAGTAAAGTAACATTTACCGTCTATCCGCGTTAAGGAAAATGAGTGAGTACATAATTGTGCTAATTTGGGTGGTACCGCGGGAAGTTTATTCAACCTCTCGTCCCTTTGTTTGAGGGATGAGGGGTTTTTTAGTTTAATTAAATACAGCTGGAGCGTACAAGGAGGATTATGTATGGCTTTTAATCATGAAAAGATCGAACAAAAATGGCAAAAAGTTTGGGAAGAAAATAAAACATTTAGAACAACAGAAGATGAAGGAAAGCGTAAGTTTTACGCATTAGATATGTTCCCTTATCCATCTGGGGCGGGTTTACACGTTGGGCATCCAGAAGGTTATACAGCAACGGACATTTTATCTCGTATGAAGCGTATGCAAGGATACAATGTACTTCATCCAATGGGATGGGATGCATTCGGACTACCTGCTGAGCAGTATGCATTAGATACAGGAAACGATCCGGCTGAGTTCACTGAACTTAACATTAATAATTTCCGTCGTCAAATCAAATCGTTAGGTTTCTCTTACGATTGGGAGCGTGAAATTAATACGACTGATCCTAACTACTACAAATGGACGCAGTGGATTTTCTTACAGCTATATAAAAAAGGCTTAGCTTATGTGGATGAAGTAGCTGTTAACTGGTGTCCTGCGTTGGGAACAGTACTTGCAAACGAAGAAGTTATAGATGGCAAAAGTGAGCGCGGTGGGCATCCGGTTGAGCGTCGTCCAATGAAGCAGTGGATGCTTAAAATCACAGCTTATGCAGATCGTTTACTAGAAGATTTAGATGATCTTGATTGGCCAGAAAGTATTAAAGAAATGCAGCGAAACTGGATTGGCCGCTCTGAAGGAGCTCACGTTCACTTCACAATTGATGGATATGACGAAACATTTACTGTGTTCACAACGCGTCCTGATACGCTGTTTGGGGCAACGTATGCCGTTTTAGCACCTGAACATCCGTTTGTGGATAAAATTACGACAGCCGAACAAAAAGAAGCGGTAGAAGCGTATTTAGATCAAATTAAAAGCAAAAGCGATTTAGAGCGTACAGACTTAGCTAAAGACAAAACGGGCGTATTCACAGGTGCTTATGCAATTAACCCTGTAAACGGTGAGAGAATGCCAATTTGGATTGCTGACTATGTTCTAATGAGCTATGGTACAGGTGCAATTATGGCTGTTCCTGCTCATGATGAGCGTGATTATGAGTTTGCTGTTAAATTTGAACTGCCGATTAAAGAAGTAGTAGCGGGTGGAGACGTTTCAAAAGAAGCTTATACAGGCGACGGCGAGCACGTTAATTCAGACTTCTTAAATGGTCTAGACAAAGAAGAAGCAATTTCAAATATGATTCAGTGGCTTCAAGCAAATGAAAAAGGTGAAAAACAAGTAACATACCGTCTGCGTGACTGGTTATTCAGCCGTCAGCGCTACTGGGGTGAACCGATTCCTGTTATTCACTGGGAAGATGGCACAACAACTGCAGTTCCTGAAGATCAGCTTCCGCTTGTTTTACCAAAAACAACTGAAATCAAGCCGTCAGGTACAGGTGAATCTCCATTAGCAAACATTGATGACTGGGTGAACGTTGTAGATCCGGAAACGGGCAAAAAAGGGCGCCGCGAAACAAATACAATGCCTCAATGGGCAGGCAGCTGCTGGTATTACTTACGCTACATTGATCCAGCGAACAGCGAAGCATTAGCAGATGCAGACAAATTAAAAGAATGGTTGCCGGTTGATATTTATATCGGTGGAGCTGAACACGCTGTTCTTCATCTATTGTATGCTCGTTTCTGGCATAAATTTTTATATGATATCGGCGTAGTTCCAACAAAAGAGCCGTTCCAAAAACTGTTTAACCAAGGTATGATTCTTGGAGAAAACAATGAAAAAATGAGTAAGTCAAAAGGTAACGTTGTAAACCCAGACGAAATCGTAGAAAGCCACGGTGCAGATACGCTTCGCCTTTACGAAATGTTTATGGGACCGTTAGATGCATCCATTGCTTGGTCAACAAAAGGGCTTGATGGTGCACGCCGTTTCTTAGATCGTGTATGGCGTTTACTTATCGAGGATAATGGTGAATTAAGCAGCAAGGTTCAAGAAAGCAATGATACTACACTTGAACGCGTATATCACCAAACGGTGAAAAAAGTAACGGAAGATTACGAAGGTCTTCGTTTTAATACAGGTATCTCTCAACTTATGGTATTCATCAACGACGCATACAAAGTTGATGTGCTGCCAAAGCAATACGTAGAAGGATTTGTGAAGCTATTAGCACCAATTTGTCCTCATACAACTGAGGAATTATGGAGCAAACTAGGCCACGAAGATACGATTTCATATGAAGCTTGGCCTGCGTTTGATGAAGCGAAACTTGTAGATGATGAAGTGGAAATTGTCGTTCAAATTAACGGTAAAGTACGTGCAAAATTAAACGTACCTGCTGAGGCATCTCGTGAAGAGCTTCAAGATATTGCAATGGCTAATGAAGATGTTCAAGAGTTCATTGAAGGTAAGACAGTACGCAAAGTGATTGCTGTGCCTGGTAAATTAGTAAACATCGTAGCTAATTAAGTATTGATGTAGAACAGCCCCCCTGACTAAAGAGCAGTCAGGGGGGCTGTTCTAGACCTAAGGGCCTGATGTCCCCCTTTCGGGGTTGACATCAGGCCCTTAGTTAAACCTTTAACTACGATTGGAAAAGCTTAGGTAGGCTGCTGCTTAAGCTTTTCTTATTTAGTGGCATAAAGGTATTTGAATTTGCTACAATAGCGATAGCAAGCTGAATGAAAGAATAGAGAGGAATGACGAAGATGGAAGAAGTAAAAGTGATTACGCCTGAAGAGCTTCAAAAACGCGTTGAAAATGGAGAAGAGCTTCATTTAGTTGATGTTCGCGAAGATGAGGAAGTAGCAGAAGGAATGATTCCAACTGCTAAACACATTCGTATGAATGATATTCCAACTAATGTGGATTATTTCGATAAAGAAAAAGAATATATTTTCATTTGCCGTTCTGGACGCCGCAGTGAAAACGTATGTTACTACCTTCAAGAACAAGGTTATAAAGTAACAAATATGGTTGGCGGTATGTTAGAGTGGGAAGGAAAAACGGTTAATAAATAAGAAAAAGCGCCTTTGACAGGCGCTTTTTTCTTTTGGAATGAAACTTCTACCATTCGACTAAAATGATAGTAGCAAAACAAATGATGACTAAATCTATAAAAGTCTTCATAAAAATAGAGGTAGGAAGAAGTTGAAAATCAGTACGAAAGCCATCATTGAGAGAAGCAGTCCATTCTGATTGAAACAAATTTGATAGGACAAGGTGGTAGAAGCTATGATACAGGTGAAAATGTTTGATAAAGAGCATGAAAAAGATTTAGAGTTTGCGGTGAACCGATTTTTACGCAAATTAGAAGATGAAGACGTCGTGGATATTAAGTACCAAGTCACAGTGGATGTTGATCGTGATGAGCAGGTGTACTGTTTTTCAGCCATGGTTATGTATAAAGCCTAGCGTATTATGCTAGGCTTGTTGCAAATTCTCCTGCATTACTGCCAGCCAAACGGCCTGTTACAAGGGCAGAAGTAATATTGTATCCTCCAGTATATCCGTGGATATCAAGAATTTCCCCGCAGAAGTAAAGGCCTTGCATAAATTTAGAAGACATTTCTTTTGGGTGAATTTCTTTAACGGATACTCCGCCTCCTGTGACGAAGGCTTTCTCTAAAGAAAGTGTGCCGTTTACAGCAAATTCAAATCGTTTGCACATTCTCGAGAATTCTCTCAGTTTTTCATGCTGAAGCTGTCCCGCTAGCGCTTGGCTATCAATGTCTGCTTGCTCGAGTAAAAATAATAGATAGCGTTCAGATACAAAACCTTTTAAAACATTTTTAATCACTTTTTTCGGCTCTTCTTTTGTTGTTTTGACTAATTGTTGAAAAATCTCTTCTTCGTTTTTGCTAGGAAATAAATCAAGAGACATTTGAACAGTGTTGCTTTTTTGTTTCTTTAACTCTTTAACAACATATTGGCTGCAGCGAAGAGCGGCAGGGCCAGAGATGCCAAAGTGAGTGAAAATCATATCCATCTGATGAGTTATGACAGGTTTGCCTTTTTTATTAAGTACGCTTAGTCCTACGTTGCGAAGCGATAGACCTTGAAGCGTTTTTGTTTTAATAAAGTGTTCGCTAGATGTAATAGGAACTTCTGTTGGGTAAAGTTCAGTAATTTTATGACCTGCATCTTTTGCCCATTGATAACCGTCTCCTGTCGAACCCGTATGAGGCACTGATTTTCCGCCTACTGCAATCACAACGCTTTTCGTTTGGATTGCTTCTCCGTCTTGAAGCACAACTTCTTTCACGGTGTTGTTTTCATAGTTTACGCGTTTAACGGCTGTGTTTGTGCGAATTGTTACACGAAGACGGTGAAGTTCACTAATTAATGCATCAACAACAGATTGTGCTTTATTGCTAACCGGAAACATACGCCCGTGATCTTCTTCTTTTAATTTAATTCCAAGGCCTTCAAAATAGGAGATGATATCTTCGTTATTAAAAACAGAAAACGCACTGTATAAAAAGCGTCCGTTTCCTGGAATGTGTTTAATAAGTTCATCAATCGGAAGGCGGTTTGTTACATTACAGCGGCCCCCTCCAGAAATGGCAAGCTTTCGTCCGAGTTTATTGCCTTTATCAATTAATAATACGTTTGCACCTGACTCACCAGCTGCAATCGATGCCATCAAACCAGAAGGTCCTCCTCCGATTACGACTACATCATATATCATACTTTCACCAACCTGTCTATTCTTAAAAAATTTTAGTTTGTTCACTGACAAATCTCTCAACATTGGATAAAATGGGCTATAGTCTTTGTTTTTTAGCTTGTTGACGAGTGTGAGTGAGTATAAGACCTTTCTTAGTGTATACTCTCACTTGCTTCTTTTCAATTCTATCATTATTATCAGTATGTAACATTAAGTATCGGAGGCAAACGTATGTCTGATTCAAAATTGTTAAGAGGGACCTTTGTGCTAACGCTTGGCACTTATGTATCCCGAATTCTGGGAATGATTTATTTATTTCCATTTGCGATCCTTGTTGGAACCGTAGGGGGAGCACTGTTTGGTTATGGATATAACCAATATGCTATTTATTTAAGTATTGCTACAGCCGGTATGCCAATGGCCGTATCGAAATTTGTATCAAAATATAATGCACTCGGTGATTATTATACGAGTAGAAGAATGTATCGGGCCGGCATGAAATTAATGCTTGTCACAGGAATACTTGCATTTTTACTTTTATATTCGTTAGCGCCTGTTATGTCTAGAATTACACTTGGAGGTTCTGATTTAAATAACTCCTTAGAAGATGTAGTAATGGTTATGCGAATGGTTAGTGTTGCGTTAATTGTAGTACCGATGATGAGTTTAATGCGAGGATTTTTCCAAGGTCACCAGTCTATGGGACCCACAGCTGTTTCACAAGTAGTTGAACAACTTGTGCGGGTTGTCTTTTTATTAGCATCCACTTATATCGTCATCAAAGTTGTACATGGGAGTCTTGCGCTAGCCGTTGGATTTGCTACAATGGGTGCTTTTGTAGGAGCTCTTGCTGGACTTGCCGTATTAATTTGGTACTGGAAAAAACGAAAGCCTCATCTCGATAAAATGGTGAACGAGCAGACGGTAACGCCTACGCGTATTTCTACCGTATCCATTTTTAAAGAGCTGCTTACGTATTCATTGCCCTATGTATTTGTCAGCTTAGCTATTCCGCTTTATCAGTATGTGGATCAATTCACATTTAACCGTGCGATGGTAGCGGCTGGACAAAAAGAAATAGCGGAGTCCATGAACGGAATTGTTCAGTCTTATGTTCCAAAGCTTGTGATGATTCCTGTTTCATTAGCTACTGCATTCGGTTTGACTCTTGTACCAACGATTACACGTTCATTTGTGAATAAAGATTATAATGTATTGCAAAAGCAAATTGATCAAACATATCAAACGATTATGTTTCTTGTGCTGCCAGCATCTGTAGGGTTAATGGCTTTAGCTGGTCCAGCCTATACGTTTTTCTTTGGAACAGATGCATCGGATGCGGGTGGAAATGTCTTGCTTTATTATGCACCCGTAGCTTTATTGTTCTCGTTTTTCACGGTTAATGGAGCTATTTTACAAGGGATCAACAAACAAAAATATGCTGTTTTAAGTCTATTATTTGGATTGATTGTGAAAATTGTCGTGAACGTGCCATTTATTCTTATGTTCCACGAGATCGGTTCAGTTTTAGCGACAGCACTAGGCTATATCGTATCTCTTGTTTATATGTTTGCGCTTATTCAAAAACACGCAAAATATAACTACAGTGAGTTTATAAAACGCTCTGTGCTCATTCTCATTTTTGTTGCGATTATGGGAATCAGCGTAAAAATTGTTTCAGTAGTAATTGGTCTGTTTACAACCCCAGGACGATTCTCTGCCACGGTTATTACGATTATAGGAGCAGCAGTAGGCGGCCTTATTTACTTTATTATTACCTATCGTTCAAGCCTGCTTGAAAAAGTAATGGGAGCGAGGGTAACAGGTGCAATTGAACGAAAGATACTGCGCCGAAATAAACAGCGCAGTGCATAAGAAGATGACTCGTTAGAGTCATCTTCTTTTCAAAAAAAGGAGGATATTACATGCGTTTGGATAAATTGCTTTCTACCATTGGGTACGGAAGCCGAAAAGAAGTTAAAGGTCTTTTAAAGACTGGAGCTGTTAAGGTAGACGGTACAGCGGTTAAAGATGCTAAGGTACATGTTAATCCAGATGAACAAGAAATAACTGTGCATGGCGAAGCCGTTTCTTACCGAGAATTTGTTTACTTTATGCTGCATAAGCCGCAAGGTGTCATATCAGCGACGGAAGATTCTCTTCATGAAACAGTTTTGGACTTATTGGAAATTGACGATGCTGTGTATGACCCATTTCCGGTAGGGCGTTTAGACAAAGATACAGAAGGGCTCTTGCTGCTGACAAATGATGGTCAGCTTGCACATCAGCTGCTATCTCCTAAAAAGCACGTTCCTAAAACGTATTTTGCAAAAATTAATGCGCCGGTGACTGAAGAAGATGCTGAAGCATTTAGACAGGGTGTCACTCTTGATGATGGATACGTAACAAAATCAGCAGAGTTAAAGGTACTAACAAGCGGTGTGGAATCAGAAATTGAATTAACGATCGTTGAAGGGAAATTTCATCAAGTGAAGCGTATGTTTGAAGCAAGAGGAAAAAAAGTAACGTATTTAAAACGTTTATCTATGGGAGCTTTGCTATTAGACGAGTCGTTAGATTTAGGAGAGTACAGGGAGTTAACGGAAGAAGAACTAGCTTTATTACAAAAATCAAATGCCTAAGAAGAGGCGAAAGAAAAAGGAACCTAAGTCTAAAATGGTTCCTTTTTTTGTCCACTTTATTCGACAAGTGAAACATTTCACGTTAAAGCACTTAAACGAGTACCAACTCTGCTTGACGTGCAAATGGAGCGGGGGACTATGCACTCGTCCAAGTCTTGACTTTCTACTGCGTAGAATTTTATCTCTATATATAAATCACTTACTACCCTTGAAATAAACTTACTAGGATGACATCTTGACCTTCTTTTGCGTAGTCGTCCATGTACCGCGACTTGGGCTGCGAACTAAATCATTATATGCTAACACATTCAAGTCACGCTGAATGGTTCTTGGTGTAATACCAAATTCGTCTACGAGCTCTTGCGTTGTAACTGTTCCATTTTTACAAATGAACATATAGACCGATTTGATACGAGTTAGCATTCGATTAGTTGAAGGTTTCAAAAAACCACTTCCTTATTCGTTTTTCGTAAGGCACAACTTCTTTATAACTCTGAGATGTCAAGCACTATTTCAGTCCTTATCCTTATTGTACACAAAATCGACAGAAAAATAAAAGAGAAAACGCAAATTAACACAATATTTACAAAAAATGATATAAATATGTAATCCTTTCGTAACATCTCCTTCCTCTATTTGCACATTTTTTATAGTATATGTAAACAATAAACAAATAGAATCCGTTTTTATCGATTGTGCCTACAAATTATTTCCCGGAATTTTGACTCTGTAAACCTTTGATATGAAAGGAAAGAGACAATTATTTCTTTCTATATAAAGGTATGATAAAGTTAAATTTACCAATAGTAATGATAGATACAATCTGTAAAAGCAGGCAAAGGAGGCACACAGATGACAGCAATTAATTGGAAAGAGGAAGTGCAAAAAAGAGAAGCTGAAATTCTAGCTGAGACGCAGCGTTTTTTGCAAATTAAAAGTGTTTTGACAAGCACAGAAAAAAAAGAAGAGCCATTTGGACCTGGAGTTGCTCAAGCGCTTCACTTTCTTTTAAACAAAGGAAAAAATGACGGGTTTTCCGTCAAGAACGTAGACGGATATGCAGGTCATATTGAAGCGGGAGAAGGAAAAGACCTTCTTGGCATTTTGTGTCACGTAGACGTCGTTCCTGAAGGAGACGGGTGGTCGGTTGATCCATACGGCGGTGAAATAAAAGACGGGAAAATTTTTGCTAGAGGAGCAATCGACGATAAGGGCCCGACGATGGCTGCTTATTATGCGATGAAAATTGTGAAAGATTTAGGGCTTCCTCTATCTAAGCGGGTTCGAATGATTATTGGAACGGATGAAGAAAGTGACTGGAGATGTGTGGACCACTACTTCAATCATGAAGAGATGCCAACGATGGGATTTGCGCCGGATGCGGATTTTCCTATCATTTATGCTGAAAAAGGCATTACAGATGTAGAAATTCGCCAGCAGCCCATTGAAGGAACAAAGGGAAGCGTCCAGCTTACATCATTTGTCTCTGGGCGACGCTACAATATGGTTCCTGATCTTGCAACAGCTGTTCTTGAATTCCATAGTGAAACGGATATTAAAAATAAATATGATCAATTTTTAAAAGATAAGTCTTTAAAAGGTTCAATAACCGAAAAGAGCGGTGCGTATACACTTACTCTAGAAGGAGTTTCAGCACATGGAAGCGTGCCTGATAAAGGGAAAAATGCTGGGCTTACACTTCTTCGCTTTTTACACACATTAGAACTTGATGAACAAGCTAATCAGTTTGTAGGTTATGCAAATGCGTATTTAGTCCAAGATGCACTAGGAGAAAAAATGGGCTTAAATCGCAAAGATGAGGTCACGGGTGATTTAACGATAAATGTGGGAATCATGTCTTATAATCAAGAAGAAGCGGGGCACTTTGGCTTAAATATTCGCTATCCTGTATCAGCTCATATTGACGATATTATTGATACGATTAAAGAAAAAAGTGAATCTTATCAAATGACTATCAAACATTTTACAGATTCTAAACCACATCACGTCGATCAAAAACATGAGCTTATTCAAACGCTTCAAAAGGTTTACCAAGAACAAACAAATGAAGAACCTACGCTTATTTCAATTGGAGGAGGAACATATGCCAGAGCATTAGAAGCGGGTGTGGCATTTGGACCTCTTTTCCCAGGCCGTGAAGAAGTAGCGCACGAAAAAGACGAGTACATGGTAATTGAAGATTTGCTTCGTGCAACAGCTATTTATGCACAGGCTATTTACGAATTGGCTAAATAAAAAGAGGTTGAGACATAACGAAACGAATCCAATTTAAAGGTGAATAACTAGGATACATGAGCTGGACTGTTTGTGACACCGCAGTTGATTTCCATGCAAGGCTTCGCTTTCCGCGGGCGGCCGCTGAGTCTCCTCGTCGCCTGGGCTCCTGCGGGGTCTCACCTGTTCTGCTTTTCCCGCAGGAGTCTTCGCCTTGCCCTCCAATCAACTGCTAGAAGTAACGAAACCGATGAACCTACATTCACCATCACAAAAAAACGAACCATGAATCAAACATGTTGATCAATGGTTCGTTTTTCATTTGAGCTAAAATCCTTTTGTTCCAGCCTCTTTATTATTCATATGAGAATAGGTCGCTTGATAAATAACGTTCACCTGTATCGCAAGCAATACATACGACCACTTGATCAGGAGATAATTTTTTGGCTACCTCGATAGCAGCATAGCACGCAGCGCCAGATGAAGGACCGACTAAAATCCCTTCTTCAGAAGCTAGGCGTCGCGTAATATCGTAGGCTTGTTCATCTTTAATTTTTAAAATTTCGTCGTAAACCTCTATGTTAAGCGTATCAGGAATAAATCCAGGGCTTGTTCCTACAAGCTTGTGCTTTCCAGGTCTTCCTCCAGATAATACAGGAGACCCAGCTGGTTCCACAACATGAACGGTCATATTTGGGTAGTTTTCTCTTAGGACTTCACCTGTGCCCGTGATCGTTCCGCCTGTTCCAGCAGTAGCAACAAAAGCAGATAGGTCTTTTCCTAAATCGTTCATTGCCTCAATAATTTCCTTAGCAGTCGTTTTTCGATGTGCGTCAGGGTTTGCATTATTTTCAAACTGCATGGGCATAAATGCATTTGGAATTTCTTTTGTAAGCTCTTCTGCCTTACGGATTGCGCCAGGCATTTTTTCATCGCCAGGTGTTAGAACAACTTCAGCACCATATGCTTTTAACAAGTTAATTCGTTCTTGAGTCATCGTATCGGGCATGACTAAAATAGAACGATACCCTCTTGCTGCTGCATTCATAGCTAAGCCAATACCTGTATTTCCGCTCGTTGGTTCAATAATGGTGGAATTTTCATTGAGCAAGCCTGCTTTTTCAGCTTCCACGATCATATTAAAAGCAGCACGGTCTTTTACACTACGGCTCGGATTAAAAAATTCTAGTTTTAAGTAAACGGATGCTCCATCTGCTGGTTGAAGACGATTCAATTTAACAAGAGGTGTCTCGCCAATCAAATCAGCCATATTGTTAACAACTTTCATTTTTCTCATCCTTTTCTTATAAAAATTCTCTGTATTATTTCTATGATAACACAATTTCTTATTTTTTAAGCACATGACAAATTTTCAGAAAAACCTCTCTATTTGATCCAGAAAACCTTTAAAATAAATCTAGCTCTTTTTGAACATGACAAATTGGGGAAAGATAATGAAAAGAAAAGGAGGGATTTGATGAAAAGTGATCAACACTATTTTATTGGAATCAACGTGCCAGTCTCCATTGCATATCAGGCAGAAAATTGGGCAAAAGAATTAACACCTTTTCCTTTTAAACAATGGACATACCCTGACGATTATCATATAACACTACAATTCTTAGGATTTGTAGATAACAAAAAGGAAAAGCTGATTAACCGCTTAAAAGAAGTAGCCTCCCGTCATTCAAGTTTTTCACTGCAGACCGTTCAGTACGATGTGTTCGGTGCGTATAACAAGCCTAGAGTGCTTTATGTAAGCCTTAAGCCAAATGATAAGCTTGTGAATCTACAAAGGGATATACAAGCTGTATGGGGAGACCTAAGCGGCTTATACGAAAAACGTCCTTATCGTCCTCATATTACGATTGCAAAGAAGTGGGGAGGGGAAGCCGGGCTTTCGGAAGAGCAGTTAAAGCAAACGTCGGTTGAAGAACAGTTTCAAGTAAGTTCATTTGCCCTTTTTGAAGTTCATCCTGCTAGCAAACCTAAATATAAAAAAATACTATCTTTTTCATTGCAGTCACAGTAGCATATGAACATACAAGCATGGAGAGAGGTTATTTAAAGATCACTCTTATTAAAGGAAAGAAAACGCCGATGATAATAGAGAAACAATCGGTGAACCAAGTGTTAGAGGAATTTTAATTAGGGGATTGATGTAAACGTGGCGCAGCTACTTAAGGTGCAAGATTATATTTCCCGTTATGAAAAAGACGTTTATCACTACACGTCTCAGTTTAATCATTTAAAAAAACATAATTGGAAGAAAGCAAAGCAATTGTTTGAACAAGGGCTATTACATGGCCCTCCTGTAAAAGAAGAAACAAAAGCTCAACGTTCATTTTTGCAAAAAGCAAAAGAGCGGTTTACAAGGAAAAAAGAAACGCTTGAAGTGGAAGAAGCGTTCTCTAGCGATAGCGTGGAAAATCAAGAGCTATTGAGGTTTACAACTCTTCCACAAACAGCGGAAGATTTGAAAATATTGTTTTTAGAAAATGTATTTGATCTTCAAATGAAATGGGCTACATCCACTTTATTTGAGTTCTCGCAAGCAGATCGTAAATATTACCATGATGAAGCTCTCCGTTATTTTATTCAGCGCTTTCCTGATACGTATCTCGTGATGTACAAGCCTGTTTTCCTGATTAATAAAGCTCCGGTAGAAGGGGATATCATTATTGTTACTCCAACGGAAACCCTCTGTATTTGTTTAATAGAAACATATAAAAGTGCTGTTTTTCAGTATTCAAAGGAAAATTTTTGGACAGAGTTAAGAGGAAGAGATCAAAAAAAGATATTAAATCCGTTAATTGGGTTAAATCGAATGGAGCAAATTGTCCGAAGTATCTATCGTACTCACGATATTGAACATAGCGTAAAGAAAATATTACTAAGCAGAAATGGATACATTGACTACGCTGCGGAGCCTTATCAGGTTGAATTTGTAGATGCTAGAAAGTATGAAGAATGGTTTTATGAACTTAGGAAATCTAAAGCGCCTTTAAAGTTTAAACAGATGAAAGCAGCTCAGGTACTGCTCGAACACAGCCAGAGTATTTATTTTGACCGGGAATTCGAAGCAGATGAATAATCCGAACATTCATGCTATGAAAGTGCTTTCGTTTTTGCGTTTGCTACATATAATGCTACTAAAGAGGTAATTGGCATAAGGAGGAGAAAAGGATGACTGGTGATAATAAGTTTCAGGCTTATTTAGATCAAATAGATCGTATTACTGTTTTAGTTCCAACTTCTTATCATGAAGGTCAAATTGATTTTTTTGTGATTAAAGGTGCACAAATGCATGAGACCATCTCTATTGAAAACGTACATGAATTAGAAGGTTTTATCAAATATGAAGGTAAGGTTGAAGAGAGCATAGAAATTGGACATTCGTACGTTATCTGTGATAATCACGGGGAGAAAGTTCCGTTGCAGGTAGGGGCTGTTATACGAACAAAAGAGTTTGATGAAAGATTTTATTATAATCAAAATGATTTGGGTGCAGCCTTTTATTCAGATCATATTATGATAAAAGTCTGGGCCCCGACTGCATCAGCAGTGGTTTTAAAATTAATACATGCAAATAGCGGAGAAGAAGAACTGTACGTTATGACTCGTCAAAGAAAAGGCGTATGGGAAAAGGAACTTCCCTTAGATAAAGAAGGGTATTATTATCGATTTTTAATAGATGTAAACGGTCGGACAAATGAAGCGGTGGACCCTTATGCCGTTGCAGCTACAGCAAATAGTGAATACGGAGTTCTGATAAATCTTCATACAGCCTATGTTCATCCCCATGAAAAGCCGCCTTTCCTTCAGCCAACGGATGCCGTTATTTACGAAATGCATGTTCGAGACTTTTCTATTCATCCTTCAAGCGGGATAGAAAAAAAAGGTACGTACCTAGCTGTTACTGAATCAAGCGGTCAGCCAGGCAAACCAACAGGCCTCCATTATTTAAAAGAGCTAGGAGTGACCCATCTTGAATTTCTTCCTATTAACGACTTTGGCGGAGTAGATGAATTAAATCCTCATGCTTCTTATAATTGGGGGTATAATCCATTGTTGTTTAATGTGCCGGAAGGAAGCTACTCCGCTGACCCTTCAAATCCCACCACTCGTATTGTTGAAGTGAAGCAATTAATATCAACGCTTCATCAACAGGGATTCCGTGTTATTATAGATGTAGTTTATAATCACGTATTTGTACGAGAAGAATCACCTTTTGAAAAAATTGTTCCGGGCTATTATTTTCGACATGATGAGTTTGGGATGCCTTCGAACGGGACGGGAGTAGGAAATGATTTTGCTTCTGAACGGAAAATGGCGCAAAAGTTTATTATCGATTCAGTATTATTTTGGATAAAAGAGTACGATGTTGATGGTTTTCGTTTTGACCTCATGGGAATTTTAGATATAGAAACGATGAAAATCATTCGGAAAAAAATAAATGAAATTGATTCTACTATTTTAGTGTTTGGCGAAGGCTGGGATTTAAATACGCCTCTTCCCCACACTCAAAAAGCAATGATGGCGAATGCCCGCCAAACACCTCAAATCGGCTATTTTAATGACCGCTTTCGAGATTCTGTAAAAGGAAGCACGTTCGATGTGTATGAAAAAGGTTTTATCAGCGGGAATATTCATCAAAAAGAAGCAGTGCAATCTGTGATAGCGGGTAGCATTCTGGATAAAGAAGACAGTCCCGCTTTATTTATAAATCCAGCACAGTCAATTAATTATGTTGAATCACATGATAATCATACGCTGTGGGATAAGT
The DNA here is from genome assembly GCF_053345675.1 of Priestia sp. D51. Classification (NCBI taxonomy): domain Bacteria; kingdom Bacillati; phylum Bacillota; class Bacilli; order Caryophanales; family Bacillaceae; genus Priestia; species Priestia sp. D51. The sequence continues at coordinate 66,436 of NZ_JBLTIR010000001.1, forward strand.
TAACGAATTCAAACGGAGAAGAAGACGAAGACACTCGTAGAAGTCGTCATCGCCTTGCTACTGCTATTGTGCTTCTTTCACAAGGCATACCGTTTCTTCATAGTGGTCAAGAGTTTTACCGCACTAAAAAAGGCGTAGAGAACAGCTATAATTCACCCGATGATATTAATGCACTCGATTGGAATCGAAGAAGGGAATTTTCTTCTGATGTGAATTGGGTTCAAGAGCTGATTCGTATTCGCAAACAGCACGATGCATTTCGCTTGGGGGATGCTTCAGCGATTAGGCAGCATGTCTCTTTTCTAAACACGCCGCAATCCGTTATTGGCTATTGCTTATCAAACGTATTGGCTTACGGTCCGTGGAAGAATATTATTGTGTTTTTTAATCAAGGCCTAATGGAAGAAAAAGTAGTTTTGCCAGAAGGACCATGGAAAATAGCACTTGATCATTGTAAAGTATATAAAAATGGGTATCCTACTATAGAGGATAATGCTATAAATGTTCCAAAGCTTAGCGTTCTTATTTTATTTCAAACGTAATTATTGTCTTCAACCACTTGACGAAAAAAGTGTGATGGAGATAATATTTATAAAGGATGGCTATTGATACATATCCTCAATAGCCGTCTTTTTTATTTACTAAGAAAATAACGTCATGATGTCTTAATAGATTGCTTTATTGAGTGAAATTTTTAAACGAAATGTGTGTGTTGAAATTGAAGGTGAATTGGTTGGAAGATATATTAGGAAGCGAATGGGAAATTACTCCTGCTGGCGGAGCGACAGGAGAAGCTTATTTTGCAAAATTTCAAGACCGAAAGCTTTTTTTAAAGCGTAATTCATCACCTTTTTTAGCAGTATTGTCAGCTGAAGGAATTGTACCGAAGCTCGTGTGGACAAGACGAATGGAAAATGGAGATGTGATCACAGCTCAGCACTGGCTAGATGGTCGAGAATTAAAACCAAAAGATATGAATTCGAGTCGAGTGACAGAATTGCTTAGTAAAATTCATCATTCAAACGAGTTATTAGATATGTTGAAAAGGTTAGGGAAAACACCGCTTCTTCCCGGAGACGTGCTAGCCGATATTCTAGAGAACGTGGACGAGCGACTTCAAAAAGAGAGTATTGTAGAGCAGGGAATCAGCTATTTACAAGCAGAGCTTCCGTCCATTCAGACAGATAAATATGTGGTATGTCACTGTGATGTGAACCACAATAACTGGATGCTTGGAGAGAATACGCAGCTATATTTAATCGATTGGGACGGAGCGATGATTGCAGATCCTGCTATTGATTTAGGTTTATTGCTTTATTGGTACATCAATCCATCTCAGTGGGAAGAATGGCTTGAGCATTATGGGGTTGAACTAACTGAGAACTTGAAAACGAGAATGAAGTGGTATGTGATAAGTCAAACCATTTTATTCATTGAATGGCATCGTTCGAAAAATGAACATTCTGAAATGAATTACTGGCTTGAATATCTTCGGATGTTGCTCGTCAACGACATTCAAGCACAGTAGCAAAGGTTATGACAAGGTAGATAGTTCTTGGACCCATTGTGATAAATTTTGTTGATTGGTTTGAATATGTTCGTCTAAATGAGCAGCACTTTTTGCATCTTGCGTGTATTTATAAACGTTTTGTAGTGTTGCTTGTACGTCTGTGCTAGCATATCCTTTTGCTAACATTGATTGAATTAAACGTTCAACCTGTTCACATTCCGCAACCGTTCCGCAGCAATCACTTTGATGATTAGATAAAATATCTTTTACTATATTCATTTGGTGTTCGGCATTTAAAGGCATTAAGCATCATCCTTTCTCGTATGATGCTCTTATTTTTTTCTATCTAAACACAATTATGCATGAAAATGTCGGTTGTTTCGAATAACCGACATTTTCAATGCGTCAAAATAAATTAAAGAGGTGCAACATGAGATTACGAAACAAACCTTGGGCAAAAGATAAAATTGCTGAAAATCCCCAATACGTGGTTCCAAATCCAGCGGAGTATAAAGGAAACTGGAAAGAAGTTTTTGGAAATGAAAATCCTCTTCATATTGAAGTAGGAACAGGAAAAGGCCAATTTTTAGTAGGGATGGCTAAACAAAATCCGCATATCAACTATATTGGAATTGAAATGTATGAAAGTGTCATCTTAAGTGCTCTAGAACGATTGATTGAAGAAGAGCTTCCAAATTTAAAGTTGTTGAATGTAGATGCTAACCATCTTAGTGAGTTTTTTGCAAAAAATGATGTGGGTCGCGTTTATCTCAATTTCTCTGATCCATGGCCAAAAAAGAGACATGCCAAGCGCCGCTTAACATACAAAACGTTCTTAAGCATGTATGAAAATCTACTGGTTGATGGTGGAGAAATTCACTTTAAAACAGATAATCAAGGGCTATTTGAGTATTCATTGACAAGCTTTTCAGAATATGGACTTCTTCTCAAGTACATTAGCTTAGATTTGCATAAAAGCGATTTTGAAGGCAATGTTATGACGGAATATGAAGAGAAATTTTCGCAAAAAGGCAGCCGCATTTACCGCTGTGAAGTAAAATACCTGAATGAAAAAGACTGAGTTCCTCAGTCTTTTTTTGTTCAAAAAGAGAAGGGGATAGTGATAAAATAAAAAGGAATATAATGGAGGTGTAAAATGGAAACGCTAACAATAGGCGAATTAAAAGTTACATGGCTTCGTGGAGGGAATAATCATTTAGATGGAGGGGCAATGTTTGGTGTTGTTCCAAAAGAGCTTTGGACAAAAAAATATCCCATTTCAGACGGGAATCGAATTCCCATGAGGACTGATCCTTTGCTCGTTCAAACTGAAAAACACCTCATGTTAATTGATGCAGGTATAGGAAATGGGATGTTGGATGAGAAAAAAAAGCGTCATTTTGGCGTAACGGAAGAATCATTTATTGCTGAAGACTTACAAAAGTTAGGGTTCACGTGCGAAGATATTACTCATATCATTATGACGCATCTCCACTTTGATCATGTGTCAGGCTTAACAAAATGTATCAACGGAAACTTTTCCTCTGCTTTTCCAAATGCAAGAATTTTTGTTAGTGACATCGAGTGGAATGAAATGAGGAATCCTAATATACGTTCTAAAAATACGTATTGGAAACAAAATTGGGAATTTATTCAGCATCAAGTAATAACATTTAGCGACAAAGATGAAATTGTGCCTGGAGTAACGGTTCATCATACCGGCGGTCATAGCGATGGTCATGCTGTAGTTATATTAAAAGGAAACAATGACATCTTAGTGCACATGGGCGATCTTTTGCCAACACATGCACATCAAAATGTCTTATGGGTAATGGCATATGATGACTATCCAATGACTTCGATTGAACAAAAGCAGCACTGGTTAGCTTATGCCTATGAGCATCAAGCTTGGCTAAGTTTTTATCATGATGCTTTTTATCGAGCTGTAAAATGGGATAACAAAGGAGAAATAGTTGACGAAATTAAACGGGTGTATTCAGCGTCAATTCAATAATAGCACCGCTTTTTTTATCAATGAAAAACTCGTAATGTTCCTGTTTTGCATCACGTGTTCTGATAATTCCACCTGTATAACCATAAAAAGAGAGACCATGCTTTTGAATGACCTTAGTCGTCGTTTCAATCCATGAGCCGTCGATTGCCCCATTTTGTTTAAAAGCGCTTTTAACAATCGTAAGGGCTTCCGATGAGGAAATTGACGACGTTCTTTTTTGAATAATATAAGCGCTTGCAAATCCGACTGCAGCTCCTGCTATTAGTTGAGTCCATTTCACGTTATTCACCTGCTTTTTAAGGATATGTTTTCATCATTATATCAAATTGTCGAATGCTTTGTTAAGTTGAGTCATAGAAGAGAAGGACGGAACTAGCAACTATTTCCGGTTTTCGATACAATAAAGAAAATGATACATAAAGGAGAGTATATATGAACAATGAAACGCTATCTCTATTTAAAACATTAACGGAGTTACCAGGTGCCGCTGGAAACGAACATCAAGTACGTTCATTTATGCGCTCGCAAATTGAACCCCTTGTAGATGAAGTCATTCAAGATGGGTTAGGAAGTTTATTCGGCGTTCGCTATAATGAAGAAAAAGGTCCTAAAGTAATGGTAGCAGGACATATGGACGAAGTAGGATTTATGGTTACGTCTGTAACTGATAAAGGAATGCTTCGTTTTCAAACTCTAGGAGGATGGTGGAGTCAAGTACTTCTAGCTCAACGCGTCCATGTTGTGACAAAAAAAGGTCCTATCACCGGCGTAATTGCTTCTATCCCTCCCCATTTATTAGACGAATCACAGCGCAACAAGCCAATGGCCATTAAAAATATGATGATTGATGTGGGCGCAGATAGCAAGCAGGAAGTAGCAGAAATGGGCATTCGTCCTGGCGATCAAATTGTACCGATTTGTCCGTTTACGCCAATGGCAAATGAAAAGAAAATACTGGCAAAAGCATGGGATAACCGCTATGGGTGCGGACTTGCGATTGAATTATTAAAAGAAGTAAAAAATGAAAAATTGCCAAATATCTTATATTCTGGAGCTACTGTTCAAGAAGAAGTAGGACTTCGCGGTGCTCAATCAGCTGCGAATATGATTAAACCGGATTTGTTTTATGCACTAGATGCTAGTCCTGCTAACGATACGTCAGGCGATAAAAATGCATTTGGACAATTAGGAAAAGGCGTATTACTTCGTATCTTTGACCGTACGATGGTCACACATAGAGGAATGAGAGAATTTATTTTAGATACAGCGGAGACAAACAGCATCCCTTATCAATACTTCGTTTCTCCAGGAGGTACGGATGCAGGGCGCGTTCATACTTCTAATAACGGAGTTCCTTCTGCAGTGATCGGCGTATGTTCACGTTATATTCATACCCATGCATCTATGATTCATGTGGATGACTATGCAGCTGCAAAAGAATTATTAGTCAAACTTGTACGCTCTACAGACCAAACAACGCTTGATACGATTAAACAAAACGGATAAAGAAGAACAAAGCAGCTGCTTTTGCGGTTGCTTTGTTTCATCATGACAGGAGAAAAAAATGAAAATTGCAATCGGAACGAAGAATCCAACAAAAATAAATGCAGTAAAAAAAGTATTTGGAGATACTTTTACATATGTAGAGGTAGACGTGCAGTCCGGGGTGTCACCACAGCCTTTTTCTGATGAAGAAACCATCCAAGGAGCGATTAACCGCGCGCGTGCTGCTGTTAAAGAGACAGGTGCTGATATCGGCATTGGGCTCGAAGGAGGGGTGCAGGAAACACCTCATGGCTTATTCCTTTGCAATTGGGGAAGTCTTGTTACCTCTAAGGACCTTGAACCGATTTTAGGTGGAGGAGCTCGTATTCGGCTTCCTGAAGCGGTAGCCGACATGCTTCGTCATGATAAAAAAGAATTAGCCGAAGCTATGGAAGTGTATACAAACAAAAAAAATATTCGAAAAAAAGAAGGAGCAATCGGCATTTTCACCAATGGGAATTTAGATCGGACTTCTATGTTTTATCAGGTTGTTTTAATGCTAAAAGGACAGCTGGATTTTAGGACAAATCAAGCTGTTCAATAGGAAATTCCTTTGTAACCCTTTATAATAGAAAAGCATCAGTGTATGATAGTTGCAACAACTCATATACTATGTTTTGATGTAGAAGGATCAAAAAATGTATAGGGCTTTAGCCGTTTAAATACGAAAGTAAAAGAAAAAGTGGAGGAAAGAAAAATGGAAAAAATGCAAACAATTGAACAATACAAAGAAGTCATTAAAGAGGGAAAGCATATCATGATGTTTTCAGCAGACTGGTGCCCAGATTGCCGAGTAATCGAGCCTGTGCTTCCAGAAATTGAGGCGAATCATAGCGAGTATACATTTCACTATGTGGATCGCGACGACTTTATCGATCTTTGTGCAGAATTAAGCATCTTTGGTATTCCAAGCTTTGTTGGTTACAGCAACGGAGAAGAAACAGGACGTTTTGTCAGCAAAGACCGTAAAACAAAAGAAGAAATTGAAGAGTTCATTAACGGCTTAAATGCATAAAACAAGTGAAGACTGATAGCGATAAATTGCTATCAGTCTTCATACATAAAAATGAGAAAAGGAGGCGTAAATATGGCGAAAATGAATAGTCAAAAGATGAGAAAGCTACTTGAAGAGCGATTAACGGGTGCGGATTGGTCATTTTTATTTGACCGTGAAAAAGATACGCTTCGCGTTGAACATAAGGAAACGAAAAAAGGTGTAACCATTTCTTTACCTGGGTTAATTGCAAAATGGGAAGAAAAAAAGGAAGCGGCTCTAGATGAAATGGTATATTATATAAAAGAAGCTCTTCGTGTTATGAACGATGAACAGCAGGTAACGGGAAAAGAAAAGCGCATTTATCCAGTTATTCGCTCAACGTCTTTTCCGGATAAATCGAATGAAGACGTGCCGTTGATTTATGATGAACATACAGCTGAAACACGCATTTATTATGCGCTTGATTTAGGCAATACATATCGTCTATTAGATGAGAAACTAATTCGTAAGGAAAATTTAGATCTATCCGCAGTGCGGGAAATGGCTAAATTTAATCTTCGCTCTTTGCCGATTTCACATAAAAAAGATACGGTAGCAGGCAATGACTTTTATTTTGTAAATCAGAACGATGGATACGATGCAAGCCGAATTCTTAACGAGGCATTTTTGCAAGATTTTGCTTCTAGTGTTTCGGGCACAATGGCTGTAGCAGTACCTCATCAAGATGTGCTGATTCTAGCTGATATCCAAAACGAAACGGGTTATGATATTCTTGCGCAAATGACCATGAGCTTTTTTGCAAGTGGACGTGTACCCATCACAGCTCTTTCATTTTTATACGAAAACGGTGAGCTAGAACCTATTTTTATTCTAGGAAAAAATCGCAGTAAAGGACGGGACTAATTATGAATCTTTTTTATAATAAAGAAGGTATCGGCGATACGTTAATCGTCAAGCTAGAAGATATTGCAATTGAAAATCGCACGTTTGAAACAAAAAGCGACGTTGTGCGTATCTTTGATCAAAAATCAAATACAACGGCTGGCTATAACATCTTTCATGCTTCTTCTAAGTTAAAAGTAGAGGGAAATGGTTCTCTTGAATTAACAGAAGAAATGGTGGAAGAAGTAAATCGTGTACTTAGCGAAAGCGGTTTTGAAGGTAAACTTGAAGTGGATTTATCTCCTAAGTTTGTAGTTGGATATGTTCAAGAAAAAGAAAAGCATCCAAATGCAGATAAGCTAAACATCTGTAAAGTAGATGTTGGCACAGAAACACTTCAAATTGTATGTGGAGCACCAAATGTAGACGCAGGTCAAAAAGTCGTCGTAGCAAAAGTAGGAGCGGTTATGCCAAGCGGTATGATCATTAAAGATGCAGAGCTGCGCGGTGTACCTTCTTCAGGCATGATTTGCTCTGCTAAAGAGCTGGCGCTTCCGAACGCTCCTCAAGAAAAAGGGATTTTAGTACTTGAAGACAAATATGAAGTAGGTCAGCCTTTTCAAGCATAAAAGCAGAGTGTGATACTAATTTATAGGGCAAAAGCAGGATGTTTTTTTACACGTATATTTCAAAGCGTTACAGTTGCTGAAAAGCAATTGTCAATTCTTAAAAAGGTTTGATAAAATTAAAAGCCACTAGTATAGACTAGTGGCTTTTTTCGCGTTTAATTATGAGTGCTAATTAAACATGAAAAAATATTTTTGCAAAGAGGAATTTTACTGTATAAATAAGGGAAGCAAAATAGTAGATTTTATAGTAAGAGTTCAAGCATACGTGATAGAATGATAAATGAAAAGATAGTATATATATCCATCTCAGAGAATACTTTGAGGCCAAAGGTAAATAAAGGATGCATGGATAGCTTTTTGTAGATGTCGCAGCACTGCGATATAAGAGGCTAAACGAAGTAAGATAGTCTGATAGAAAGAGTGATAAAAATGGGTTTTGTACGAAAAGTAATGGATTATTTACTAGGATACGAAGTGAAAGAAATCGTTGTAGACGAACATGGAAATACAACGGAAGAATACCCTTTAAATAGAGAAAAAACAATTCCTAAAAAGAAGGCTACTAAGCCTAAACAAATGCAGTCAGTTCATCAAAAGCCAGTGATGAAAGCAGCGCCAAAACCTTCTGTTCCACACTCGGCCAGAACGCAAAAGCGGAATTACAGTGAAGAGCAGCAAGATGTTCATACAAAAGTAGCTTATCAATACCCAAAAGGAACGTTTCGTTTCCCTTTAATTGATGATACGGGAGAAGCAAAAAAGGCAGCAGCTCCTAAAAATGAACCAAGGCCTGTAGCAAAAAAGGCACCGGCTCCGTTTTATCAAGAGCCTGTTCGCAAGTCGGCGCTAACGCAGCCTAAGTCAGTATCTCAGCCGTTAAAAGCGGTATCTGAAAAGAAAGAAGCGATTCCGCAAGTAAGAAAACGTCCGTTCCGTCCGACTGAAATCCCTTCACCTGTTTATGGGTTTAATAAGCGGCCTTCTAATGTTGTACAAAACGGAAGTGAGGAAGTAGTAGAATATGAGCTTCCGAGTACACAGTTATCAAAAGCAGCGTTTGAAGATGAAATTTACCGACGAGCGATGAATACGTCTGTTGTAGAGCCGTTAAGAAAACCAGTTTCTAAGCCTATAGCGGAAGAAGCACAGATTCAAGAAACGGAAGAAATGATGCAACTGTCTTCTCAGCGTTTTGCTCAGTGGAAGCAATATGAGGAAAATCAAAAAGAGAAGATATCATTTCCTGAAGAAAAGCCAAGTTCTTCAGTAGCCGTAAAAGAACAGGAAGAGGTTCCAACTTTTGAAGAATCACATGCGGTCGAACCGTTAGTGGCAAAAGAGAAAGCTACCGACTGGGATTTGGCGGAAGAAACAGCAGTAGCTGAAGAGGCTCCAATTTCAAAGGAAACGCCTCCGTTTGAATCATCCGTTTCTTTCCAACAAGAGATCGGAAATGAAGCTGAAGAGGCAGAAGCAGAAACGTTGATGGAAGAAAGCCCAGCGTTTTTACAAGCAGAAGAAGTAGAAGCACTAAAGCCTAGAAAGAGAGAAGAAGTTCCAGCCGCTGAAAAAGAAAGTCACGTCATTCTAGAAGAGCCAACAAACAGTGTTCATGTTGAAGCAGAACATAAGCTGAATTCTGAAAGTTTACATCCATCGCAACCCGCAGCTGATGAATGGCAACCAGAAGCGGTATCCGCTGTTGTGCACCGAGAGCTTGAAAATTCAGTGATAAAAGAGGAAGAGAGCAGGATGCAAGAAAGTCAAGAGTTACAAGGACAAGTACAGCAAGAGTCAGCTGTAGAACCTCTTGTACCTGCAGAACAGCCAGGGAATGCTGAACGAGCTCGCGGTAAGCGATTAGTGCCTTTTAACGTGATGATGCTGAAAAAAGACCGCACAAAGATGGATAACAGCGCTCGAGAAAAAAGTCAGCCGTCCCAAGGTTCATACCAAACGCCGAAGGCAGAAGCTCTGCAAAAAAAAACGGAAGTAAGTAGGCAAGAAGAAGTTCACGGTGAAAAAACCGAAGAAGCGGTTCCGCAGGCTTCATTAAAATCTGAAGAACCTGTAAATGTAAAAGCTTCTTCTCCTTATACATTTCCTGGAATGAACTTGCTTAACATTCCTCCAGCTGCTATTGAAGAAGATAATCAATGGGCGGATGAGCAGCGTGAGCTTTTGGATATGACATTAAAAAACTTTAACGTTCGAGCTAAGGTCGTAAACGTCACGCAAGGTCCTACCGTAACCAGATTTGAAGTACATCCTGAACCCGGTGTGAAAGTGAACAAAATTACGAATTTAACAGATGATATTAAACTGAGCCTAGCCGCGCGTGATATTCGAATTGAAGCGCCAATTCCAGGGAAAAATACGATTGGAATTGAAGTGCCAAATCGTCAAAGTAAGCCGGTGTTAATTCGCGAAATTTTGAGGCATCCTTCTTTTAGAAAAGATAACTCTCCTTTAACGGTGGCGTTAGGGTTAGATATTTCAGGAACGCCGGTTGTGACTGACTTGAACAAAATGCCTCACGGTTTAATTGCTGGAGCGACGGGGTCTGGTAAAAGTGTGTGTATTAATACCATTATCGTCAGCTTGCTTTATAAAGCTGCGCCACACGAAGTCAAGCTTATGTTAATTGACCCTAAAATGGTTGAGCTAGCTCCTTACAACGGCATTCCGCATTTAGTCAGCCCGGTTATCACGGATGCGAAAGCAGCTACTACAGCTTTAAAGTGGGCAGTAGAGGAAATGGAGCGCCGTTACGAACTGTTTGCACATGCGGGCGTACGTGATATTACAAAATACAACGAACGTGTAAAAGAACATAATGAAAAAAGCGGGGAGCTGCCGTATCTAGTTATTATTATTGATGAACTTGCCGACTTGATGATGGTATCTCCAGGGGAAGTAGAGGAAGCTATTTGCCGTATTGCACAAAAGGCAAGAGCGTGTGGCATTCACTTATTGCTTGCAACGCAGCGTCCTTCCGTAGATGTTATTACAGGCTTAATTAAAGCAAATGTGCCAACGCGTATCGCATTTTCTGTTTCTTCGCAAGTTGATTCACGTACAATTATCGACACAGGAGGAGCAGAGAAGCTATTAGGTAAAGGTGATATGCTGCTTCTTGAAAACGGATCTTCTAAAAGCGTTCGAATTCAAGGGAACTTTGTTTCAGATGAAGAAATTGATCGCGTTGTAGATCATGTCAAAAAGCAAATGAAGCCAACATACTTATTTGATCAAGAAGATTTGTTGAAAAAGCAGCAAAGCTTTGCTTCAAATGAAGAAGATGAGCTTTTCTATGAAGCATGCGAGTTTGTGCTAGACCAAGGCGGTGCATCTACTTCCAGTCTGCAAAGACGCTTCAGAATGGGGTACAATCGCGCAGCGCGCCTAATTGATATGATGGAGCAGCAAGGAATTATTTCAGAAGCAAGAGGAAGCAAGCCGAGAGATGTACTCATTACCGAAAACGAGCTTCAGGAAATGGAAAGTCAAACAGCCACTTCTACATTTTAAGCTGTTTTTCTGCATGTAGGTTAAAAAAAGAGGCTATGCAAAATCAGCAGGATACAGCTTTATGTGAGCTAACGCTCTGTCACTGTATCCGCCGCCTCTTTTTTTCCTCCTTTAAGTTCGTTTATACAGAATTTGAGTAGGGATTTTGGAAGAAATCCATCAGGAAAAAAAGGAAAAGGTTTGTCAGAACTAGTAAAATGATTTACTATATGTAAGGATAATGTGTGTTTTGCTTTTTTAGCATGTGATAGTTTGCTATCATTTCTCACCAGCTGAAACATATGAGCTGAAGGCGTTTAAAGAGGACAAACCAAAATAATTAGAGTACGAGTGAAGAGTAATGACAGAAGAAAATCATGAACTGATTAACTTTAATGAAATTCGTGAACAAAAGCAGCTTCAGTCTGATAATGCTATTTGCGACTTTTACAATCAATATTTCTTTTTTGTGAACCGCTATACGAATATACGAGAAAAAGTGCGGGCTTCACATCTATTTAAAGAGTTAGTAAACTTGCCTCATGAGGCGGCTCTATCTGATTCCCATGAACAATTATTTTTTCAGTGGTTTGCATTTGAATATGTAACCATTCAGGGGAAAACCCTGCTGCAGCTGTTTTTAGCTGATCAGGCGAAGCAGAAAACAGAGTCGTTTTTAATTCAAGGAGCCTTTTTTTTGACGAGTGTACTAGAGCCAATTATTGTGTCTAAAGTACCTAATTCGTTTTTCTTAAAAGGATATACCCCATTGACAAATGAGCAGGTTATCATCAAAGATGTAAGAGGAAGATTTGCAAATTTAGAGGAACAACAAGTAATTTGGATTCGAAAAATAAAATCAATCGGATATGACGTGTTAATTGACTCTTTCTTTTTAGGACATAAACAACGCATTGAACAGTTAGTAACCCAATATAATGACAAAAAAAATGCAATGACATGGCGATCGTTTTTAAAACAGCAGGCTATATACTATGTGATGAAGCCAAAATAAAAGGCCGTTTCGCAATGGAAGAGAGTAGAAATGGAGTCATGGAGTTATGTTATAAGAAGTGATATAATGTACGAATGTTATCGTGAAATCAGCAATCAAACGACATTTATATACGTTTGTAAGAGCAATTCTAGATAACCGTCATATACTGTCTTACAGATAGACGAATGTTGGAGGTTCTTTATATGACAGTTTACCATTTTGTAGGTATTAAAGGAACAGGAATGAGTGCGCTTGCGCAAATCCTAAACGATATGGGCTTTCAAGTTCAAGGATCGGATATTGAAAAAGAAATTTTTACGCAAAAAGCACTAGAACAGCAGGGAATTCCTGTTTTACCATTTGATAAAAATAATATTAAAGACGGCATGACTGTAATTGCAGGAAATGCTTTTCCTGATACGCATGAAGAAATTGCAGAAGCAGCTTCAAAAGAAGGAGTCAAGCTTGTACGCTATCACCGTTTCTTAGGTGACTTTATGAAACAGTATACGAGTGTAGCCGTAACAGGAGCACACGGAAAAACATCCACAACGGGTATGTTAGCGCATGTGATTCAAGGAGCTGAACCTACTTCATATTTAATTGGAGACGGTACGGGTAAAGGTGTAAAAGACAGCAAGTATTTTGCGTTTGAGGCATGTGAGTATCGCCGCCACTTCTTATCTTATACGCCAGACTATGCAATTATGACGAATATTGATTTTGATCACCCTGATTATTTTGCCAATATCGATGATGTATTTAGCGCGTTCCAAGAGATGGCACTTCAAGTCAAAAAAGGAATTATTGCCTGTGGTGACGATGAACATCTTCAGCAAATTCAAGCGAAGGTACCTGTTCTTTATTACGGATTAGGCGAAGAAAATGATTTCCAAGCACGTAATATCGTAAAAAGCACAACAGGCACAACATTTGACGTGTTCGTTCGAAATACATTCCACGCATCATTTGAGATTCCAGGGTATGGCGACCATAACATCTTAAATGCACTTTCCGTTATTGCACTTTGTCATTATGAAGAAATTGACGTTGCTGTGCTGCAAGAGCGTTTTAAAACATATCAAGGTGTAAAGCGTCGTTTCAGCGAAAAGAACGTTGGCAAACAAGTGCTAATCGATGATTATGCACACCATCCAACGGAAATTAATGCAACGATTTCAGCTGCTCGTCAAAAGTATCCAAACCGTGAAGTTGTGGCTGTTTTCCAACCGCATACGTTTACGCGTACACAAACGTTCTTAGAGGACTTTGCAGCAAGCTTACAGCACGCTGATAAAGTATATCTATGTGACATTTTTGGATCAGCCCGTGAGCATCAAGGTAAATTATCAATTGAAGATCTACGAAGCAAAATCAGCGGAGCTGAATTAATTAATGAAGAAACAATTGAATCGTTAAAAGACCATAATGAAGCTGTATTAGTATTTATGGGTGCTGGAGACATTCAAAAGTTTGAAAAACTATATCAGCAGACCGTATCATAAAAAAAGGCACTCTCCTGAGTGCCTTTTTTTATTTCAAAACTCATTTCAAATTTTCAGGATTTAACGCTTTTAATTCTTCAATGACAAATAGCCCGTCTTTACGAATCAACACGTCATCGAAATAAATCTCACCGCCACCGTATTCTGGGCGCTGAATCATCACCATATCCCAGTGAATATTTGACTTGTTTCCATTATACGCATCTTCGTAGCACTCGCCAGGAGTGAAGTGGAAGCTTCCGTCAATTTTTTCATCAAATAAAATGTCTTGCATTGGATGTTGAATATACGGATTTACGCCAATCGCAAATTCGCCAACAAAACGTGCGCCTTCATCTGTATCAAAAATGCCGTTGATGCGTTCTGTATCATTAGCGGTTGCTTCAACAATCTTACCGTTTTTAAATGTTAAGGATACATTCTCAAACGTAAAGCCTTGATAGTTAGAAGGAGTGTTGTAAGAAATTGTTCCGTTTACAGAATCACGTACAGGAGCCGTGTATACTTCACCGTCCGGAATATTCATTTCTCCGGCACACTTCACTGCAGGAATATCTTTAATAGAGAACGTTAAGTCTGTATTCTCACCCGTTAAACGCACTTTGTCCGTACGGTTCATGAGCTCAACTAAAGCATCCATCGCTTTGCTCATTTTGCCATAGTCTAAGTTGCATACATCGAAATAAAAATCTTCAAATGCTTCTGTACTCATTTTAGCAAGCTGCGCCATTGAATCGTTTGGGTAGCGAAGAACGACCCATTTTGTTTTTGGAACGCGAATTTCTCTATGTACTTTTTTACCGATCGTATTCCCTTGGATTTTCATTTTATCTGCCGGAACATCTGATTGTTCAAAAATGTTTGAACCAGAACGTAAGCCAATATAAGCATCCATTTCTTTCATCACATTTGCTTCGAAGTCTGCCATCATATTGTACTGCTCTTCTTGTGCACCGTTTAAAAGAGCTCGGTCTACCGAATGATCTTTTAGCAGTACAAACGGGTAGCCACCAGCCTTGTACGCTTCATCTACAAGTGCTGTCACAAGCTCGCGCTGAAGTCCAAAGTTTTCGATTAATACTTTTTCTCCTTTTTGAAGGCGAACAGAATAATTAATTAAATTTTTAGCTAATGTTGCAATTCTAGGGTCTTTCATAAATAGTGCCTCCTTAAAATAACAATGATTGATGATTCACTTTCTATTGTACCCCACTGAGCTTATTTTGTTTGTTTTTATGCTTTAAAATCCTTTTTTTCTTTAGGAAGGGAAATAACTCATATATCGCGAAATAATGTAGCAATCTTCCCTTTTTATGAATAAATGCAGAGAGAATATGGTAAAGTTAAAGAGTCTATAGGGAATAGAAGGTTTAATTGTTTATAAAATTGGGAAAGTAGTTATAACAAGAGAGATAAAAATAGGAGGTGCCTTGCACAGATGGTTATTATTCTTTATTTAAGCGCTGCTATTGTTGCCATTGCGATTTTTTACCTGGTGGTTTCCGTGTCAAAAACATTGAAATCCGTTCAGCACACATTAAATTCAGTGGCAGGTACTTTAGACGGTGTAGAAAAGCAAATGACAGGAATCACAGCTGAAACAACTGCACTTTTACATAAGACTAATCTGTTAGCTGAAGATATTCAGCGTAAATCCGAAGCGCTGAACACAGTCGTGGATTCTGTTAAAGGCGTAGGTGACTCAATCCAAGACCTAAATAAGTCGATTAAAAGCGTATCATCAAGCGTTTCAGAGAAAGTAGAAGAAAATAAAGAAACTGTTGCTCAAGTCGTTCAATGGAGCAATGTTGCATTAGACGTATGGGAACGTATAAAATTAAGAAAACAGAAAAAAATTGACGCGGAGCCTGTACCTGTTGAAGTAAAAGAAAAAGCGGTTCAACGCTCACGCTCATTTTCATAAGGATGAACTTTAAAGGAGGAGACGCATATGTCAAACAAACCAAATAAACCAAACAACACTTCAAATAAAGGCTTTTTAGTAGGAACAGTGATTGGAGGAGTTGTAGGAGCTGCAACGGCATTATTACTTGCTCCAAAATCAGGTAAAGAGTTCCGTTCGGATTTAAATGAGCAGGCAGCTTACGTTCGTTTAAAAACAGAGCAAGCGAAAAACAGCGCTGTTGAAAAAGGACAAGGGTTTGCTCAAACGGCTAAAGAAAAAACGGCTGGTTTATCACAAACATTATCTGAGCAATCTTCACAAGTAGTGGACAAAGTAAAAAACTTCCGTAAAGTAGATCCTGAACACGAAGCATTACCTCCAACGAGCTTAGAAGTGCTTGCTGATGAAGTGGAGTCTCAAAGCAACGAAGACGTTCAACAGAAGCTAACAGAAGCTCAAAAAGCATTAGATGAAGTGGAAAGCACAGTGCCACGACCATAATAAAGAATCAAAAGCGTTTACCCTATAGGGTGAACGCTTTTTTTGTATGTAATTTAGGTTGGGTAACGGCAAGTAAATGTTAGTTTCATCAGAGGGATTTTAATTTAACAAGTTCTTTTCTTTCTATGCTGAAAATAACTTCACCTTATAAATAAATTCATTAGCATTATACATAAAGCTGAGCACTCTTTTTGTATGGAAACGGTCAAACCATGTAAACTTAAGAGTAAGTACAGAAAGGGTGAAAAAAATGAAAAAGATTTCAACAGTTGAAGAGTTCGAACAAGTTATTAAGGAAAACCATCGCTTTTTATTTTTAAAGCACAGCACGACGTGTCCAATTAGTGCAGCTGGTCATGAGGCATTTTCAGCGTTTGCTTCTAGTCATGAAGACATTCCTTCTTATTATCTTCATGTGCAAGATTCACGAGACGTATCCAACTATATTGCTGAAACGTATGAAGTGAAGCATGAATCACCTCAAGCGCTTCTGTTTGAAGATGGAAAAGTGAAGTGGCACGCTTCTCACTGGAACATTAACGAAGAAGAATTAGCGAAAAATGTAGCTCATTAATTGAAAGAGGCTGGTACAAAAGCAGTTTAGGTGAAGGAAGATCCGAACGATTAATCGTTCGGTTTTTTTTGTAAGCTGATTGCGGTTTCATCCACTTTTTCGTACAATAGATGTAGTTTAGCACATAAAAGCAGAGAAGCCCCTTACATATATCCTCCATCACCTATCATCTTGTGTAGTAACCCTGCTAAACGGATTTTTTAAAATCAGTGAAAGGGTGGACGTACATGACGAATTCAGATCTTCAGCATTTGCGATCTCAAATTGACGAAGTAAATATGAAACTGTTAAAGCTTATTAATGAGCGAGGCGAGCTTGTTCAAGAAATAGGAAAATTAAAAGGAATGCAGTCAACCAAACGGTTTGACCCTGTTCGTGAACGAGCAATGCTTGATGCGATTTTAAGCAAGAATGAAGGACCGTTTCAAACATCTACGCTTCAACATATTTTCAAAGAGATTTTCAAAGCTCATTTAGAGCTTCAAGAAGATGATCATCGTAAAGCACTTCTTGTATCCCGTAAAAAGAAGCCGGAAAATACAATCGTTACGGTAAAAGGAGAAACAATTGGTGACGGACTTCAGCGTTTTGTAGCAGGACCTTGTTCCGTTGAAAGCTATGAGCAAGTAGCAGCCGTAGCAAAAGCCGTAAAGCAGCAGGGTGTGGGGATGCTTAGAGGCGGAGCCTACAAGCCAAGAACATCTCCTTATGATTTTCAAGGCCTTGGCTTAGAAGGACTGCAAATTTTAAAAAGAGTAGCTGACGAATATGATTTAGCCGTTATTAGTGAAATTGTCGACCCCGCTGATATTGAAACAGCTGTAGAATACGTAGATGTGATTCAAATTGGTGCTCGTAATATGCAAAATTTTGAGCTGTTAAAAGAAGCGGGTGCGGTGAAGAAGCCTGTCTTATTAAAGCGGGGCTTAGCCGCTACGATTGATGAGTTTATTAATGCTGCTGAATACATTGTATCAAAAGGAAATGATCAGCTGATTTTGTGTGAACGAGGAATTCGTACGTATGAGCGAGCAACGCGAAATACGCTGGATATTTCAGCCGTTCCCATTTTAAAACAAGAAACTCATTTACCTGTTTTAGTCGACGTCACGCATTCAACAGGAAGACGAGATTTGCTTGTTCCAACGGCTAAAGCGGCTCTTGCCATTGGTGCGGATGGAATTATGGCAGAAGTTCATCCAGATCCGGCGGTAGCACTTTCTGACTCAGCTCAGCAAATGGATATTCCGCAATTTACAGAATTTATGAAGCAGCTAAAACCTATATGTAACTTAAATTTATAAAAAAACGTAAAAAAGAAAAATTCGTATACTTTTATGACAAGTTTGAGGCACTTAATGGTTTCAAGCTTGTTTGCCTTTCGTTATAATAAAGATAAGCGAAATTATCACGTATTTTGAAAACAATCGATAACTTTTGTCAAAATAGGAAAGAATAAGTGCAAATCCAAAAAACAAGAATTTATGAAATTCTCGTGAAACTTGTCGGAAAAAGGCGGTAAATACGTTGCGGTGAAGCACATAGTATCGTATAGTAGTTACAGATATTCGCTATCATTCTGTGAGTGCATATGATATAAATTCGCGATTCACTTTTTTTATTTACTTACTATACACCGTCTTTTACATTGTTACATATAAACTGGTAAAATTGTCTTTGCACACGTAATAATAAGGGCATAACAGGAATGATTTAGATGCATACAGGGTATCTAAGCTGTATGTAAGAGTGAAGGAGCTAGAAATAGCCATTCTATAAAGGAAGATGGATTTATATACGTAAATACAAGAAATGAAATAAGGATAAAATAAACGAAATGTTTTTCGATAAGGAGTGTTTGTTGTGAACGTAACAATTTATGATGTAGCAAGGGAAGCAAGCGTGTCGATGGCAACGGTTTCTCGTGTGGTAAACGGAAATCCAAATGTAAAACCATCAACTAGAAAAAAAGTATTAGAAACAATTGAAAGACTAGGCTATCGTCCGAACGCAGTAGCGCGTGGATTAGCCAGTAAAAAAACAACGACAGTAGGAGTTATCATTCCTGATATTTCAAATATTTTCTATGCAGAGTTAGCGCGTGGAATCGAAGATATTGCAACAATGTACAAGTATAATATCATCTTAAGTAACTCCGACCAAAATCAAGATAAAGAACTTCATCTTTTAAATAACATGCTTGGTAAACAAGTAGACGGAATCATCTTCATGAGTGGGAATGTAACGGAAGAACACGTAGAAGAGTTAAAAAAATCACCGGTTCCAGTTGTACTTGCAGCATCAATCGAATCAACTAACCAAATCCCATCTGTAACTATTGATTATGAACAAGCAGCTTTTGATGCAGTGCAATCACTAATTGACAGCGGTCATAAAAATATTGCATTCGTTTCAGGTACGCTAGAAGAACCGATTAATCATGCGAAAAAAGTAAAAGGGTACAAGCGTGCTCTTACTGAAAGCGGATTGCCTGTACGCGATTCTTATATTGTAGAAGGAGACTACACGTACGATTCAGGTATTGAAGCAGTTGAAAAACTATTAGAAGAAGATGAAAAGCCAACTGCTATTTTCGTTGGAACGGATGAAATGGCATTAGGCGTTATTCACGGGGCACAAGATCGCGGGTTGAATGTACCAAACGATCTAGAAGTTATCGGTTTTGATAACACAAGACTTTCAACAATGGTTCGTCCTCAGTTAACATCTGTTGTACAGCCAATGTATGATATTGGTGCAGTAGCGATGCGTCTCTTAACGAAATACATGAACAAAGAAACGGTAGACAGCAGCATTGTACAGCTTCCTCACCGCATCGAGTTCAGACAATCAACAAAATAATACCTGTGAATGAATAAGAACGAATCCAAAGTTCAGACACGGGGAGATAGAATATGAAAAAAATTGATATGCTCACACCTATAGGGATACTAATTGGTATCTCTATGGTTGTGTTTGGGGTTATTTCAAGTGGAGGAATGAGCGGTTTTTTAGCTTTTATTGATGTGCCATCGATTTTAATTGTACTGGGAGGCGTTTTTGGTACGCTGTGCGTGAGCTTTCCGTTAAAACAATTAAAAAATATGGGAAGAGTAGGGAAACAAGCGTTTCAATCGAAAGAAATAAACGTAGAAGAAATTGTAGGAACATTTGTACATTTATCGGAAAAAGCGCGTCGAGAAGGGCTTCTATCGCTAGAAGCAGAGCTTGAACAAATCGATGATTCATTTGTGAAAAAAGGTATTTTGCTAGCCATTGATGGAGTAGAACCAGAAATGATTCGAGAGTTGCTTGAAGCTGAAATAGCTGCAGTAGAAGAAAGACATACGAGAGGTCGAAGTATGTTTGAAAAAGCAGGCGATTATGCCCCCGCTTGGGGAATGATTGGGACGCTCGTTGGGCTAGTGCTAATGCTTAAAAGCCTTAATACCCCTTCATCGCTTGGGCCTAACATGGCAATTGCTCTTTTAACGACTTTCTACGGGGCGCTGCTTTCAAACTTGTTTTTTCAGCCAATCGCAGCTAAATTAGCTGGTAAAACGGAGCATGAGCTTTTTGTTAAAGAAGTGATTATTGAAGGTGTCATCGGCTTGCAGGCGGGGCAAAATTCTCGCTTTGTGCAAGCAAAGCTAAAAGTATTTGCCCCTGTTGAAAAACGAAAGCTGGAAGAAAAGAGAGAACACGTTCGTGAAGCGTAGAAGAAAAAGGTATTCGGCACAGTCGCCAAAATGGATGGTAACATTTGCTGATTTGGTGACGTTAATATTAGTTTTTTTTATTTTACTATTTTCAATGTCTAGCGTTGATAATCAAAAGTTTCAGACCGTTGTCAATTCGCTTACAAGCGGTGGCTCATTAGCTTCTGTAGAAAAGAGCCAGCAGTCTCAAAAGCTGGATAACATTTTAGCGAAAGTGCAAAATTACCTGAAGGAAAATAAGCTTCAGAATGTTATTACTGCTAAGCGAGATGAACGCGGAGTTGTGCTTATTTTACAAGAACAGGTGCTGTTTGAAACAGGACAGGCAGACATTTTGAAGAAAGGTACCCCTTTCCTGGATGAATTAGGAAGGTTATTCAGTACTATTCCAAATGATATTAAAGTAGAAGGTCATACCGATAATCGACCTATTCACACCTATCGTTATCCATCTAATTGGGAACTATCGGCAGCGCGTGCCAGCGGCGTCATACGTTATTTAACGAACCACTTTTCTCTTTCTGCTAACCGCTTTGAAGCACTTGGATACGGAGATACAAAGCCGCTTGTTCCGAACACGTCTAATGACAATTTACAAAAAAATAGACGCGTCGAAATTATTATTTCAGATCCCGAAGCACAGTGAAAAAGGCCATACGTTTGTATAGCCTTTTTTTAAGAATGAGATGTATGAGAACGAATAGGATAAAGAGCGCGCTCAAGAGTTTGAGCGTTTTTTTCTGTTATTTCTGGTTTTCTTGGAATTGGCTGATAGATATTAGGTTCATCATCCCACTGCGTGCAAATGGGGTGAGGCGATACTTTTGTCCATTTTTCAAGCCATGATAGAGGAAGCATGCCTTCTGCCTTTCGTTCAATCATTTCAAGCCAAATGAATGACCAAGCCCGAGGAACAACCCGCCAAATATCATAACCTCCTCCGCCAACCGCAATCCATCTTCCCTGACAGTATTCATGGGCAATTTCATGAGCAATTTTAGGAATCTCACGGTATATTTTCGTGGTGCCGCATAAATGAGTGAGCGGATCGTAATAATGAGAATCGGCTCCATTTTGTGTCAAGATAACATCTGGTTTAAAAAAAGCAGCTACTTCTTTTAAAGAGGTCTTATAAACGTCGAGCCAAGACTCATCTTCCGTATAAGCATCAACAGGCACATTAAATGAATAACCATAGCCTTCACTGTGCCCGCGTTCGTTAACGTTTCCCGTGCCTGGAAACAAGTAGCGTCCCGTTTCATGAATGGAAAGAGTACAAACGGAAGGATCGTCATAAAATGTCCATTGCACGCCGTCACCATGGTGAGCATCTGTATCGACATAGAGGACGCGCGCGTTGTACTTTTGCTGCATATATTTGATGGCTACCGCGCTATCGTTATAAATACAGAAGCCGGAAGCTTTTCCTCGAAAGCCGTGGTGCAATCCTCCTCCTAAATTTAGAGCATGCTTAGCTTTTCCAGTCATTACATAATCTACAGCCGTAAGTGTACCCCCAACTAAAAACGCACTGGCTTCATGCATGTTGGGAAACATAGGTGTATCTTCTGTTCCAAGACCAAAATCTGCTGCTTTTTCAACAGAAAGCTCGCCGCTTCCTGCTAATTTTACCGCTTGAATATAGCTAGTATCATGGACAAGCTGAAGTTCTTCATCAGATGCCATCCGCGGTAATACAATATCTTGATTGCCTAAAGCGCCAAATTCCCGTAACAGTTCATATGTTAGTTGAACACGAAGCTGGTTAAACGGATGATTGTTGCTGAATTTGTACGAAAGAATATCATCTGAATAAATAAATACAGCATTACTAGTCATTACGTCATCTCCGGTAATTTAGGCCATAGCACCTCATAGCCGTTTTCTTTTAATGTATTTATACTAATCAATGGATTAATAGCTTGAATGCGAAGCACAAGGATTTTATATCGTTCATCTACATCAGGGTAGACAAGTACGCTTAAGATGTTTGTTCTCTTTGAACCAAAGAGGGATGTAACTTCAGCAAGCACGCCAGCCTTATTTTCTACTTTTATTTCAATTTGTGAACCTGGCTTATTAGTGCCGGTAAGCTGAATAAACGTATGTAGTAGATCTCTTTCGGTAACAACTCCTACTAACCGCTTGTTTTTTGTGACGGGAATACAACCGATTTGGTGTTCATAAAAAATGCTTGCAATTTCTTCAACAAAATCAAGAGGGTGAGCTGTAATGACTTCTGTTTTCATAATCATCCGCACGGGTTCGGATAGAAGAGCAGATGTATAAGTATTATCTAAAATAGATGGACTTGCATCTCTTACGTCTCGATCAGAAATGATGCCAACTACGTGATGGAGGTCATTAACGATAGGAATATGTCTAATCTTATGTGTATCTAAAAGTTTCATAGCTTCAGCAATCGTATGGTCGGGGGTTAAGGTAACGAGATCGGTTTTCATCATCTCTTCAACAATCATCAGACACAGCTCCTTTTCTTAAAGGTCAGCTCAATACATAAAGCGATTTCGAAAGCGCAGGCTATCAAATTCTTGTATGCTTTCTTGAGGGACTCTGCTCCCGATTCTTACCATCAAACAATTAGCAGGGTGGGAGCTAATCTCCGGATCATCTGTGGCAAACCACGTCAGTCCGCCTTTATTCATCATTTTCTCCATAATCTTGCGGTAATCCCACACATTTAGCCCTGTTCCTTTTAAATCCCAATGCCAGTAGTATTCTGTCGTAATGACAATATAATCTTCCATTGCATCATCCATCATAGATACGATAAGCAAGTTTTTGCCAACAGAGTAGCTGCGAAACGGGGCAGCTACCTCTATAGCTCCTAATTCGATTAAATTCTCCATATTTCCTTCCGACCATCGTTCTAGAGGATCGGGATATAAAAAGGTGACATAACCAATGATTGTATGATGATGACGAGCAATAATGATTCTACCTTCAGGCAAGTTGGCAATCTCGATCAATGCTTCTTTTTGCTGTTCAGGTGGACGAAAGGCCGTTAGTTGCTCATGAAAATCAAGTTGTTGCAAGGTTTGTGAGGAGACAGGTCCTTCAATAACAATTGCTCCAACCGCTGTTTTTAGTTCTTTCATATTGTATGTTTGGGAATGTTTCACATGAATCACCACCTTCAAGCAGTCTTATCTGTATTATAATACAAAAAAAACTCTACATTAAAGCGTTTTCAAAAAATTAAATAAAAGAAAAGGAGTTTTTTCAAAAACATAGAATAGGAAATTAAAAGAGATTCTTGTTAATTCGACACTTATATAACAAAGGTTGTCATATAACAAGGGAGACTATTATCCCAATTCCGACAAATAATTTTTATAAAATTGTGAAAAGTCTATTTTTGTTATATAATAGGTTTGTAAATTTTATACATAAGGGGGAGTTTGTGATGAAGGTGGAAGCGCTTCCTGTAATTGAAGGGGTATACAACTTACAGGACTACGATAAAACGTATCAAACCTTTGACTGGTCACAAGTGGAGAAGGAATTTTCATGGCATGAAACAGGTAAATTAAATGCAGCTTATGAAGCAATTGATAAGCACGCAAACTCTACGCGTAAAAATAAAGTTGCGCTTTATTATCGAGATGCGCAGCGCAATGAAAAATATACATTCAAAGAAATGAAAGAATGGTCAAACAAAGCCGCAAACGTGCTAAAACAAGCAGACGTAGAGAAGGGAGATCGTGTGTTTATCTTTATGCCTCGCTCTCCGGAACTTTATTTTGCATTGTTAGGCGCGGTGAAGCTTGGCGCTATTGTTGGGCCTTTGTTTGAAGCATTCATGGAAGGTGCAGTAAAAGATCGTTTGCAAGACAGTGATGCAAAAGTGTTAATTACAACGCCTGAACTGCTGAGCCGCGTTCCGGTGAAGGATTTGCCAGCTTTAAAACACATTCTCCTTGTAGGGGAAAATGTAGCAGAAGAAGGCATTCAACTAGATTTTCTGAAGCGATTAGAAGCGGCGAATAAAGAGGTGGAGATTGAGTGGGTAGATAGAACAGATGGTATGCTGCTTCATTATACATCAGGTTCAACTGGAAAACCAAAAGGGGTGCTTCACGTTCATAATGCAATGCTTCAGCATTATCAAACTGCTAAGTGGGTGCTCGACTTAAAAGATGACGATGTGTATTGGTGTACAGCAGATCCGGGTTGGGTAACGGGAACTTCCTACGGAATTTTTGGTCCTTGGCTTGCTGGAGCAACAAATGTGATTGTAGGAGGACGCTTTAGTCCAGATGCATGGTATCAAGCACTTGAAGATTTTGGCGTAACGGTTTGGTACAGTGCGCCTACAGCATTTCGTATGCTAATGGGTGCTGGAGATGACTTAGTTAAACGCTATGATTTAAGCAGCCTCAGACATGTATTAAGCGTGGGAGAACCATTAAATCCTGAAGTGGTACGCTGGGGAATGAAGGTTTTCCAAAAACGTATTCATGACACGTGGTGGATGACTGAAACTGGAGGTCAGACGATTTGTAATTACCCGTCTATGAAAATTAAACCAGGATCTATGGGAAAACCTATTCCGGGTGTACAAGCAGCAATCGTTGACGATCAAGGACAAGAGCTTCCACCTTATCGAATGGGTAACTTAGCAATTAAAAAAGGCTGGCCATCTATGATGCATGCAATTTGGAACAACAAGGAAAAGTATGAGTCATACTTTATGCCAGGCGACTGGTACGTATCAGGTGATTCCGCGTATATGGATGAAGACGGTTATTTTTGGTTCCAAGGCCGAATTGATGACGTTATTATGACCGCAGGAGAACGAGTTGGTCCATTTGAAGTAGAAAGTAAGCTTGTTGAACACCCTGCTGTAGCAGAAGCGGGTGTCATTGGTAAGCCTGATCCTGTGCGTGGGGAAATTATTAAAGCGTTTATCGCACTTAGAGATGGGTATGAATCTTCAGATGAACTGATTGAAGATATTCGTCAATTTGTGAAAAAAGGGTTAGCTGCTCATGCAGCTCCACGTGAAATCGAGTTTAAAGATAAGCTACCTAAAACACGAAGCGGTAAAATTATGCGTCGCGTTTTAAAAGCGTGGGAATTAGATTTGCCAACGGGCGATTTGTCGACGATGGAAGACTAAGGAGTAAACGTTTCAATCTTTGTATGGAAAATAAGTGATTTTTATAAAGTTCAAACAGCCAGCTGTTTGAACTTTTTTTTGGACTTGAATTTTAAAATGAAATCATTCATAATTGTGGGGTGTAAACTTTTAAATAAAATAAACTGCAGTGATAGGAAGAAGTAATACTTGTCTCCCTGTTTAAGAGAGCTGATGGTTGCTGAAAATCAGTACATAGACAAATATGAAATACGTCCTTGAGCATCTTTTGTGAACTTACAGTAGCAAAAGACGGGTAGACCGTTACATCATTTAAGTGGGAAATAATTTATTTCCAAATAGGGTGGTACCGCGATATTTTCGTCCCTTCTTTTTTAAGAAGGGGCGTTTTTTATGTTGTTCAACAAATTGTAACGAGCAATTAGATAAAGGAGAGAATATAACATGGATATTTTACAAGATCTTGAGTTTCGAGGGCTCATTAATCAACAAACGGATGAAAAAGGTTTAAATGAACTTTTGAGTAAAGAGTCTGTTCGTTTGTACTGTGGATTCGATCCAACAGCCGACAGCCTTCACATCGGCCACATGCTTCCTGTTTTAATTTTGCGTCGCTTTCAACAAGCTGGACACCAACCGATTGCATTAGTTGGTGGAGGTACGGGTCTTATTGGAGATCCAAGCGGTAAAAAAGCAGAGCGTACGTTAAATGAAAAAGAAACGGTTGCTATGTTTAGTGAGCGTATTAAAGGTCAGCTTTCACGCTTCTTAGATTTTGAAGAAGGTGAAAATGCAGCGGTTATTGCGAATAACTATGACTGGATTGGCACGTTAGATGTTATTACATTCCTACGAGATATCGGTAAAAACTTTGGTATTAACTACATGATGGCAAAGGATTCTGTTCAATCTCGTATCGAATCAGGCATCTCATTTACGGAATTCAGCTACATGATTTTACAATCATATGATTTCTTGAACTTATACCAAACGTATAACTGTAAGCTTCAAATTGGCGGCAGCGACCAATGGGGAAATATTACAGCTGGCTTAGAATTAATTCGTAAATCAGAAGAAGATGCAAAAGCATTTGGATTAACAGTTCCGCTTGTAACAAAAGCAGACGGCACGAAGTTCGGTAAAACAGAAGGCGGAGCAATTTGGTTAGACGCTGAAAAAACAAGTCCGTATGAATTCTACCAGTTCTGGATTAATACAGATGATCGTGATGTTATAAAATATTTAAAATACTTTACATTCTTATCACATGAAGAAATTAATGAATTAGCAGCATCTGCAAAAGAAGCGCCTGAAAAACGCGAAGCACAAAAAGCACTAGCAGCGGCGATGACTACGCTTGTACACGGTGAAGAAGCTCTTGAGCAAGCCATTCGTATTTCGCAAGCTTTATTTAACGGAAGTATTTCAGAGTTAACAGCAGAAGAAATTAAGCAAGGATTCAAGGATGTTCCTTCTTACACGCATACAGGTGAAGATATTGGTTTAATCGATTTACTTGTAGAAAGTAAAATCTCTCCTTCTAAACGTCAAGCGCGTGAAGATATTTCAAACGGTGCGATTTACTTAAACGGTGAGCGTGAGCAAGATTTGCAAAAAACAGTAGGAGCAGAAGACCGTATTGAAGGTCAATTTACAGTAATTCGTCGAGGCAAGAAAAAATATACGCTTATTCAATACGCATAAAAAAAGGCCGAAAGGCCTTTTTTTGTATAAAGACAGTAAAAAAGCCGCTCCATAGGGAACGGCTTTTTACTATTAACGAGAGTAGAACTCTACGATTAGTGCTTCGTTGATTTCAGCAGATAATTCAGAACGCTCAGGTAAGCGAGTGAATGTACCTTCTAATTTCTCAGCGTCTACTGTTAAGTAGTCTGGTACGAAGTTGTTAACTTCAAGCGCTTCTTTCACGATTGAAAGGTTGCGAGATTTTTCGCGAACACCGATCACTTGACCAGGTTGTACACGGTAAGATGGGATGTCAACGCGTTTACCGTCAACTAAAACGTGACCGTGGTTAACTAATTGACGAGCTTGACGACGAGTGCGTGCAAGACCCATACGGTATACTAAGTTATCAAGACGAGCTTCTAAAAGAATCATGAAGTTCTCACCGTGCTTACCAGTTAATTTACCAGCAGCAACGAATAAGTTACGGAATTGACGCTCAGTTACACCATACATGTGGCGTAATTTTTGCTTTTCTTGTAATTGTAAACCGTACTCAGAAATTTTCTTACGTTGACCTGGGCCGTGTGGACCTGGAGCGTAAGGGCGTTTTTCTAATTCTTTACCTGTACCACTTAGAGAAAGACCTAAGCGACGAGAGATTTTCCAACTTGGACCTGTATAACGAGCCATGATGACTCCTCCTTGTTTGTGTTTTTATTTTATGCAAAACAAAAACAGACACATTCTAGCGATATGCTCATTTTGTTTTCATGTACCATCGCTCTAGCAGCAGAGAGTTACACGATACACCATCTTTTTAAAAGAATTGCTACTTCTGTAAAACAACCTTTTAATGAGGAACAAAATGAAAAAACATAAAGAAGATTGTATAAGCTGCAATATTTCACACAACGAGTATTATAGGTGTTTCCTCGTATAAAGTCAAGGAAGATTGAAGATTAAAAGATTGTAAAAGAAAGGATATATTCATTTGAAGTATGAAAAGAGAAGAAAGAACGTAAGAAAACGGTGGTGATGGCTAATCAAACGTTTGTTTAATAAGCAAAAACCGCTGATTTGCAGCGGTTTTTTTGCTTATTCATATTTAAAGAAAAGAAGTGAGTTCTTTGACGAATTCTTCAAGATACTGTTGATCGATTTCATCAAAGCGATTTTTGATTGGACTGTCAATATCAAGAACACCTAAAAGCTGACCGTCTTTTACAATTGGTACAACGATTTCAGATTGAGAAGCGGCATCACATGCAATGTGGCCAGGGAAGGCGTGAACATCTTCAATTCGCTCTGTTTTTTGATTTTGAGCTGCTGTACCGCATACGCCTTTTCCAAGTGGAATACGAACGCAAGCCGGCAGTCCCTGGAAAGGTCCAAGCACTAACTCCCCGTCTTCCATTAAATAAAAACCTACCCAGTTTACTTCATTTAAAAATTGATTTAGCAAAGCTGAAGCATTTGCTAGATTAGCAATCGTATTGCTTTCTCCTTCTAATAAGGCGCGTAATTGCTTAATTACTAATTCATAATCCTTTTGTTTTGAGCCGCTGTAGTTTTCGACATTAAACAATGTATTCTCCTCCATTCAACATAAGATTTAATGAATTTTTATCAGGAAACGTCAGTTTTAACGCTACTTTGTCGATAAAAGATTACAGGAACTAAAAAGCCTATCACGAATTATGTAGAGAGGCTACTAAAATCCTTTTTAAATACTGTAACGATTTCTACACAATTTTGCAATCATATGTGTTTTGTAAAAATAAATCGAAATGAGGTGTAGATAGATGGCTGTACAGTCAAAAACGAAAGAGAAAATTATTGATGCGGCCGTTTCTCTTTTTAACGTAAAAGGTTTTGATGGTACGTCGGTGCGCGAGATTGCAGGAAAAGCGAAAGTGAACGTAGCGAATATTTCATATTATTTTCATAGCAAAGAAGGATTGCTTGAAAGTTTAGTGATTTCTTATTTTGAAGGTTATATTGGGGTGTTGGAGCAAGCATTTCAAGAAATGAAAAAGCTGTCTTCAACAGAAAGTATGATCGTAATGATTCGAGCTATCTTACATTACCAGCACGAAAATAGGCATATTGCCCGGCTCGTATATAGAGAAATCTCTCTTGACACGATTTTAATTCGAGAAGTTATGACTACGTATTTAACCAAGGAAAAATACTACTTAAAAACAATCCTTGAAAGAGGGATGAAAGAAAAGGAGTTTCGAAAGCTGCACGTTTCCTTTACAATCATTGAGCTTAAGGGCATGCTGTCTATGCCTTATCTTCATCCTCAGTACCTAAGTGAAGTTCTTCATATATTGCCTCACGAACCGTATTTTGTTCAGCAATATGCGATTGAGCTTGAGCGATGGGTGCACACAACGGTATGTTTGCCATATGAACGGACAAACAAACTTCGCGTTCAATTATCTTAAATGAAGCTCTCTATAGCCTTGGCCTAAATCCTTCGCACAGTGGGCGTCTGACCCATATACGAGAGGGATTTTTTTCTGTTGGGCTGCCTTTACGACAAAGGGAGCTGGATACGCTTCCTTGCACAAAGGTTTAAACAACCCTGCACCATTATAATCCAACGCCAGATCTTTCATTTTTATTTCATCGAGTATTGATAAAATAATAGGGGAAAGTGTGTCTTCATATGGAAAGCGAGTTTGAAATTTATGTACGAGTGTCATATGACCAATGCGCTTGGGCTTATAAACGCCTAAATTGGCCTGTACAGAGCGTAATACCGTGTTGTAATACTTATCATATACTTTGCTTACGCTGCCAAACTTCTGTACAATATGTGCAAATACGTCAGCGCTAAAATCCAGGCAGTCATATCCTTCTTCATGTTTTAAGAAATGGACAGAAAGGATGCTGTCATCGAGACAAGGACCATACTCGTTTAAGAAATCTGTTGTTTCTTGTTCAAATCCTTCAATAAAGTCAACTTCCAATCCGACATTGATACGAATATCGCGCTCAAATTCTTTTTTAACTTGCTGTACGTTTTGAATGTAGCGATCAAGTTTGTCAGGATCCATTCCGCTGTCGCGATCAGGCGTCGGATCACTGAAGCTTTTTGGTAATGGAGCATGCTCTGTAAACGAAATCTCGCCAAAGTTCAGGGAAATCGCCTGTTCAACATATTGTTGCAATGAATCAGGTGAACCGTGTGGGCAAAATGGAGTATGAATATGTTTGTCAACTTTCATAAAAAATGCCTCCTTTTTTCTTCTTTTTCCATTGTAACGACACAAAGTGACTCCATGCCAATATTTTGTATAAAAAAATTTAATTTTTTGCTCAAAAGTTGGACTTTACATGGTATCATAAAAACATTGACGCAAAAAAATTTAAAGGATTAAATTCACCCTTTTTATAAATAAGAAACTTGTCATGTAGAACGCACTGTAAGGGGGCTTAGTATGGAATTCATTATAGCACTAATCATACTTATTATCGGATTAGTTGTGTACGGAATGTTTTCACGTAAAAAGATTTATCAAGAAATTGATCGCCTGGAAACGATCAAAGTCGAATTAGCAAATACGCCAGTTGCAGAGGAAATTTCAAAAGTAAAAGAATTGAACATGACAGGTCAAACTGAAGAGCTATTTGAACGTTGGCGTGAGCAGTGGGATGAAATTATATCAACTAATCTCCCGAAAATTGATAAAGAACTGTTTGAAACGGAAGAAGCAGCAGATAAATACCGGTTTAAAAAAGCGAAGCAGTTATCTATACATATTGATCAAGCCTTAGAACAAACCAAGATAGATATTGAAAACATACTTACTGAACTTCAAAATTTAATTGGTAGCGAACAAGATAATCGATATGATATTGAGGAATTAAATCAGCTTCACCGCCACGTGAAGAAAAAATTGCTCGCACATCGGTATTCCTATGGAAATGCTGAAAAAACGTTAGAATACGCAATTAATACATCTAAAGAGCAGTTTAAAAAATACGAGGAAGAGACGATTAACGGAAACTATCTTCAAGCACGTGAGATTGTTCTTCAATTAAAAACTGATTTAACAGCTATTGATTCGTATTTAGAACAAATTCCAAAAGTGTTAGTTGAGTGTCAGACCACTCTTCCTGTTCAGTTCAATGAACTGCTTGACGGGTTCCGCGAAATGAGTGAGCAGGGATATGTGTTAGATCATCTGCAAGTAGAAGAAACGGTAGAGCTTTTAAAACAAGAAACTGCTGAAATTATTGCAGATATTGAAGAATTATATGTGGAAGAAGCGATTACAAAACTAGATGATGTGAACGAACGCTTAGAGCAGTTATATGACTCACTTGAGCATGAGGTTTTCTCCTATCATAAAATGAACCGTGAATCTCATACGGTATCTAACTTCCTTCGTATGCTTCAAGAACGAAACCGTGAACTTCGTGAAGAAACGCTATTTGTACAGCAGAGCTATCATTTTAAAGAGCGCGATTTAGACGTATATTATAAAATGGACCGCGAACTAAAACGATTGACTAACTTGTACTATAATATTTCGGACAAGGTGGCGGAGCACAATTTAGCCTACAGTGTGATCCAAGAAGAACTCGAAGACGTTTCCAAACAGCTTAACCAATTAAAAGAATCTCAGGAATCCTATAGCGATATGCTACAAGCTCTTCGCAAAGATGAGCTCTCGGCTAAGGACAAAATAGAAGAACTGAAATCTCAGTTGATTGAAGCAAGACGCCTTATTCAAAAAAGCAACCTTCCCGGTGTTCCTGAAGAATACAAAGTGCAGCTTGAAAAAACGGTTCATATCTTAAATGAAGTAACCGCTAAGCTGAAAGAAAAACCGCTTAATATTCAAGCTGTTCAATCTTTACTTGAAGATGCTGTTGGTTTTGTTCAGGATACATTTGATGAAACAGAGGCAATGTTAGAAGAGGCGCGACTCGTTGAAAGAGTGATTCAATACGGTAACCGTTATAGAAGTACTCATCACTCGATTGCACAGTCTTTAGAAGAAGCAGAAGAAGCGTTTCGTCATTACGAATACAAAGAAGCATTAAAACAGGCATCTGCAGCTATTGAGCAAGTAGATCCTGGTGCGCTGGATCGTATACAGCGTATTGTATCTTCACAGAGTTAAAAAGCTCGTGTCCAAAGGACACGAGCTTTTTTATGACGCTTTTCTTTGTATACTATCTGTGTGATGTGTACCTCTTGCAATACTAATAATATAGCCTATGAAGGCAGCAGCAACTGTTGGAATAAGCCAGCCAAGGCCTTGGCTATAAAGCGGCAAATAGTTTTTGAAAAAATTGTCTATGCTTGTTAGGATAATTCCTGCTGCTTTTAACCCGTCAAAAATGCTCAGAATCGAGCTAATGATTACGGCTGTCACATATACTTCTCGACCAAACGAAATGGCTCTTTCAATTAATGATAAAGCAATTAGCGTAATGGCAATAGGGTATACAAAGGTCAAAATAGGTATGGAAATAGAAATTAATTGAGTAAGCCCTACATTTGAAATAACAGCACTAAACAGCATTAAAATGACAACAAATGTTTTATATGACATGCTTGGCACCAGCTGCGTGAAAAATCGTGCGCAAGCAGAAGTTAATCCGATGGCTGTCGTTAGACAAGCAAATGTAATAGCGAGTCCTAAAATAATGGTGCCAAACGAACCGAATAATGTTGTAGCTACAGCTGTTAAAATAGCTCCTCCATTTTCTTTCATACCAATTGCTTCTACGCTTGAAGCGCCGACATACGCGAGAGAAAGATAAACGATAGCTAACCCAGCAGCAGCAATCAACCCGGCTTTGATACATACCGAAGCAAGTGTTCGTTCGTCCGTTACGCCTTTTTCCTTAATACTGTTGATAACAACGATGCCAAATACGAGAGCTGCAATTGTATCCATTGTCAAATATCCATCAATAAAGCCGCCCGTAAATGGAGAGGCTATATATTTGGCGTGAGGTTCTTGAAAAGAACCCATAGGTGTCATTAAACTTTTGATAGCTAAAAGAGCTAATACTGCGAGCAGTAAAGGAGTTAGAATTTTTCCTATGCGATCAACAATTTTAGTTGGATTCAATGATAAATAAAGTGTTAGGCCAAAGAAAATAACGGTATAGACCATTAAAGGAATCTTGCTTGCAACCGCATTTTCTGATAAAAATGGGGTCACACCGATTTCAAACGCTACCGTATCCGTTCTGGGTATACCAAAAAAAGGGCCAATTGCTAAGTAAAGCAATATAGTAAAAGAAATCCCGAAAATAGGGTGAACTTTTTTAGCTACTTCGGTAAAGTTTCCATTACTTTTAGAAACAGCGATTATCCCCATAAGCGGAAGTCCTACACCTGTAATGAGAAAACCGATAATGGAACTCCAAGTGTGTGTTCCGGCTTGCTGTCCGAGCAAAGGAGGGAAAATCATATTTCCCGCTCCGAAAAAGAGAGCAAACAGCATAAGACCGATGGCAAGTATTTCTTTGTTAGTGAGTGCTTTGGTTTTCATAATGCCTCCTAGTGTTTCTTATGTTGATGATTAAATTTTCTGATTTTTTAAAAACTAAAAGTACGTGATACATACTACCACATTTATGGAATCATATATAGGGTTTTTTGAAAAAATCTAAATAGTTTATTAATAATAAAAGGAACGCCTAATTTAAAAAAATACCAAGGTGTGGTATGATAATACGTTGTTCCGAAAAAATGAAGAAGGGGGCGCGCATCCTTGATTTATTTAGATAATAGCGCTACAACAAAACCCTATAATGAAGTCATACAATCTTTTACCAAAGTAGCTACAACTTATTATGGCAATCCATCGTCCCTCCATCAATTTGGCGTACAGGCGGAGAATTTGTTGAGCCGTTCACGTGAGCAAGTAGCAGAATTGCTGCACGTATCGTCAAATGAAATTATCTTTACATCAGGAGGAACAGAAGGGAATAATTTGGCTATTAAAGGCGTAGCGATGCAATATAAAAGCCGAGGTCAGCATATCATTACGACAAATATTGAACATGATTCCGTTCATGAACCATTTAAGCAGTTAGAAGCACTAGGATTTAACGTTACGTATGTTCCGGTAGATTCAAGTGGATTTGTGTCACCTGCGGCTATTGAATCAGCTATTACGGATGAAACCATTTTAGTATCTGTTATGCATGTAAATAATGAAATTGGCACCATTCAGCCAATTGAAGAAATTGGACAGATGCTCACGAACTATTCGAAGGTGCTTTTTCATGTCGATCATGTGCAGGGGGTTGGAAAAGTTCCGCTTTCTTTAGCAAATCATAAAATTGATTTATGCACATTATCAGGACACAAAATTCACGGCTTAAAAGGAACGGGAATTTTATATAAACGAAATGGAGTTCAGCTTCATCCGTTGCTTAGCGGAGGCTCTCAGGAAATGCAGCATCGATCAGGCACGGAAAATGTTCCGGGAATCGTAGCATTTGCTAAAGCACTTCGTTTAACACTTGAACATGCAGCTCAGAATCAGCAAAAAATGCAGAAAATAAAAGCAGAACTGATGGACAAACTTTCTGCTCACGAAAGAATCACGATTAATACGCCGAATGAGCATTCAGCTCCCCATATTATAAATTTTACAGCGCAAGGTATTAAAGGTGAGGTTTTTGTTCACGCTCTTGAAGAAAAAGGAGTGTTTGTATCAACTACATCTGCCTGCTCATCAAAACGAAAAAAGCCAAGTAAAACGCTTTTAGCTATCGGTAAAAATTACGAAGAAGCCGATCAGTCCATTCGTTTGAGCTTGTCAGGATTAAATGACTATAATGAAGTAACGCCCATTATAAATGCTATTTTCACAGTAATTGAAGATCTAAAGAAAGTAATGAGGTAAATAACTATGATATATAACCATATTTTAATTCGATACGGAGAAATCTCCACTAAAGGACAAAATAGAAAAAAATTTGTTGCGCAGCTAAGAAAAAATATTGTAACGGCTCTTAGTGCATTCCAAAACATTCACGTAAAATACACAAGAGACCGCATGTATATTCACTTAAATGGTGAAAATCACGAGCCTATCATTGAACGTCTTCAGCAAATCTTTGGTATTCAAAGTTTTAGTTTAGCATTAAAAGTTGAAAATGAACTTGAAGCCATTCAAGAAGCAGCGCTAGAAGCAATGAAAGAATTTGATATAGAAGGAAAAACGTTCAAAGTATCTACTCGAAGAGCGTACAAACAATTTCCTCTTGATACAAACGAATTAAATTATGCAGTAGGAAGTCATATTCTACGAAATACAGAGCATCTACAAGTAAATGTAAAAGAGCCAAGCGTAAATGTACGAGTAGAAGTGAGAAGTGAAGCAACGTATATTACATGTTTTGATTATCGCGGAGCAGGGGGTCTTCCAGTTGGTACGAGTGGAAAAGCGATGCTCATGCTTTCTGGAGGAATCGACAGCCCGGTTGCAGGATACTTAGCTATGAAGCGCGGTTTAGAAATAGAAGCGGTTCATTTTTATAGTCCGCCTTTTACAAGTGAACGTTCTAAGCAAAAAGTAATTGATTTAACGCAAAAATTAACGGCTTATCACGAAAAAGTAAAGCTTCACATTGTACCGTTTACAGCTGTACAGCAAGCGATTCAAAAGCAAATTCCAGAGAATTATACCATGACCTCTACACGCCGTATGATGCTTCGAATTACGGACCTTATTCGTGAAAAAAATGAATCGTTAGCTATCGTAACTGGCGACAGCTTAGGGCAAGTAGCTAGTCAAACGGTTGAGAGCATGTATGCGATTAATGAAGTGACGAATACGCCAATTTTGCGTCCGCTTGTGACAATGGATAAAACGGAGATTGTGGAAATTGCCCGTAAAATTGACACACATGAAATTTCGAATCGTCCGTATGAAGACTGCTGTACCATTTTTACGCCAAGCTCACCAAAAACTAAGCCAAAGCGTGAAAAAATAAATCGATACGAACAATTTTATGATTTTGAAACATTAATTCAAGAAGCGGTAAATAATGTAGAAACGCTTGAGATGACAGCTTCTTCGGCTACAAATACCGCAGACAGCGTAGAAGATTTGTTTTAAAAGTAAAATTTCATAAAATTACCAAAAAAATAATGTATGATGCCATGTGTTTTGACACAATCTATATTCAACAAGGAGGTGAAAACACATGGCAAACACAAACAAATTAGTAGCTCCTGGTTCAGCAGCTGCTATCGACCAAATGAAATACGAAATCGCTTCTGAATTCGGTGTAAATCTTGGACCAGAAGCAACAGCTCGCGCTAACGGATCTGTTGGTGGAGAAATCACTAAACGCTTAGTTCAAATGGCTGAGCAACAACTTGGTGGTAAATAAGTCATATTAATTAAATAATGATGGCTAAAAAGAGTGGGGGAAACCTCACTCTTTTGTCTTGTTTGTTTTGTCACGTATAATAGAGACAAGATCAAGCTTTATAAAATAAAGGAGATGTTGGCGATGGGGACTTTATTTTACGGCGGCAAAATATATACGATGCTAAAAGAAGGTGAGCATGTAGAAAGCGTATATGTTGAAAAAGGATTCATTGAAGATATAGGCGCAGAAGAAGATCTAAGAATCAAATGGGGTGCTGAGATTGACAAAGAAGTACACCTCAAAGGACACCCAATGTATCCGGGCTTTGTAGATAGCCATCTTCACTTAATTGGTCACGGTGAAAAGCTTCTTCGGCTTGATTTGTCTCAAGCTACTTCTCGGGAAGACGTGTTGAGGCGTGTTCGACAAAAAGTAGAGAGTACACCAAAAGGAGAATGGGTGATCGGGGAAGGCTGGGATGAAAATCAGTGGGAAGATTCCTCATTGATTCAGTATCAAGATCTTGATCAGCTTTCAACTGAACATCCTATTATGTTGAAGCGAGTTTGTCGTCACGGATTAGTAGCGAACGGAACAGCTCTTAAAATAGCCGGAATTACAGCTGAAACACGTGATCCGGAAGGAGGTATTATCCAGAGGGATGAAGCTGGAAATCCTACCGGTTTTTTGGCTGATCAAGCGCAAGAATTAGTAACGGCTCATATTCCTCAAGTATCAGAAGCATACATTCGACAAGCGCTTTCAGTGGCCATTAAAGATTGTGTTCGGCACGGATTAACGGGTGGACATACGGAAGATTTAAATTATTATGGAGGCTTTCTGCGTACATATCAAGCATTTCAAGACGTTATTCATAAAGAAAAGCAGCTGTTTCGTGCTCATTTACTTGTTCATCATGAAGTTGTAGATGATATGTATACATACTGTGAAGAAAAGAAAGACACATCCGATTTTATCGAAATAGGACCAATGAAGATTTTTGCTGATGGTTCGCTTGGCAGTCAATCTGCGCTTTTAAGCTTTCCCTACAAAAGCGACCCTTCTACAAGAGGTGTAGCTATTCAATCACTAGATGAATTAAAGCAGCTAGTGCGGAAAGCGAGAGAATTGGGCATGACCGTTGCAATTCATGCGATTGGTGATTTAGCGTTTCAATATGTAGTAGAAAGCATCGAGCAATATCCTCCTCAAACAGGGCAAAGAGATCGTATCATTCATGCGCAGATTTTACGAAAAGATTTAGTTGATCTTGTAAAAAATCTTCCTGTTGTATTGGATATTCAGCCTCGATTTTTAGCCAGTGATTTTCCATGGGTTATTGAAAAAATTGGAGAAGAGCATTTGGATTATTGCTATGCGTGGAAAACGTTATTGGACGAGGGCGTTATGTGTGCAGGGGGATCGGATGCGCCTATTGAACCTATCAATCCAATGTTAACGATTCATGCAGCGGTTTCAAGAAAAACTTCTCCAAACAGCTCGGTCGTTTACATACCTTCTGAGCGACTGACTGTATTTGAAGCTGTTCAGCTGTTTACGTTAGGAAGCGCGCAGGCCATTCATCAAGAGCATAAAAAAGGATACGTTCAAAAGGGTTATGTAGCTGATTTTACCGTATTAGAAAGAGATCTGTTTGAGATACCTGCAGATGATATTCCATGGGTACGGGTGCAGATGACTGCTATTGATGGAGAAATTGTATATCAAAAATAAAAAGCGCCCAAGGGCGCTTTTTGTTATAGAAATGTACGCTTAACTCGTTGCCAGAAAGAGTTATCTTTCAGCTTAACCGTTTTAATTTGACGGTCGCTTAAACGAATTTGAACTTGATCAACTTGACGTGCATTTAATGCTTCGTTATCTATTCCAATAATTGGATTGTGGTTGTTGTCATTGGATAGTTTTAAAGTGAGCGTATGCTCAGCGCTTAGGATGAATGAAGATCCTAATGTACGATAGTTATTATTATTTAACGATGCTAATTCGCTGACTTGCATACAAGGAATTAACGGATCAACTACGGCTCCATTTACCGATTTATTATAAGCCGTACTGCCTGTTGGTGTTGAAATAATCATCCCATCCCCACGGAATGTTTCAAAGTGATTTTCGTTAATAAAAACATCTAGACTGAATGTTTTTATAACACCTGATCGAATGGAACATTCATTTAAGCAATAAAAAGAAGTTCCTTGATCAATTTGAGTTTGTAAAACGGGAAATCGACGTACTTCTATATTTTCTGTTGTAATAGCTTCAATCATTTTATCCGTTTCATCAATATGAAAATCGCAGTAAAAGCTTAGCTGATCTGAAGTTGTGACACCAGCATATAAGCAGTCATCTCGAAAGCCAGATTGACGGACAGCCTGCAAGAAAGCTCCGTCACCGCCAATACTTACAATGATGTTAGCGCTGTCGAAATGGTCTACTACATGAAAATCATATTGTTTTGCAAGTTCAATAAGTGGACTTACGAGCGTCTTTGTTTCCTGGTTTTTTGGATGAAAGAAATAAACGTTGCGACGATTTGGCATAGATAGTTCCCCCTTGTTTGTCTGATATGTAAAATATTAGCGATAAAGTAAACTTTTTAAAAAAAGTTTGTTACAATAATTATAGCATTATTGCTTTAAAAATTAAAAGAATAATCTTTTAATTCTGACACCTAAAAAGGAGGATTTTCATGAACAAAAAAAGGTGGATTGCTCTTTTGATTGCGGCCTGCTTATTCATTTTCTCTGCGATTGTTAATGTTGGTTTTTCAGTCAAAGAAGAAAAAGATGACGGTCTGGCAGGCATATTTGGAGGAGACGACAGTGAACTATCAGAAACAGTTATCGAAAAAGGGAATGCAGCTAAGAAAATTGCAGTACTAGAGGTCAATGGAACGATTCAAGATACAGGAAGCGGTTCCTCTCCGCTTATGTCTCAAAATGGTTATAACCACCAAGCATTTTTAAAGCAGCTAGAGGCTGCAAAAAATGATAAGGCAGTTAAAGGAGTCATTATTAAGGTGAATTCACCGGGCGGGGGCGTCGTTGAAAGTGCTGAAATACATAAAAAAATTGAAGAGCTGAAGAAAGACACGAAAAAGCCAGTTTATATTTCAATGGGATCAATGGCTGCTTCAGGAGGCTATTACATTTCAACAGCTGCTACTAAAATCTATGCAATCCCTGACACTTTAACAGGTTCACTAGGTGTAATTATGCAAAGCGTTAACTATGGCAAGCTGGCGGATAAACTAGGAGTAGAATCTGTTGTTATTAAAAGCGGGGCTCATAAAGATATTATGTCTCCAACAAGAGAAATGACCGGAGAAGAAAAAGAAATTATGCAAACACTTGTAGACAACTCGTATGATGGTTTCGTCAATGTTATCTCTGAGGGACGCCACTTGTCTAAAGAAAAAGTGCGTTCTATTGCAGATGGACGAGTGTACGATGGACGTCAGGCTAAAGAGCTGAAGCTGGTCGATCAACTAGGCTATTTTGAAGATACGGTAAAAGGAATGGAGAAAGATTACAAGTTAAAAGGTGCACAAGTAATTCAATACAATCAAGGATTCGGACTGCCTTCTTGGCTTTCAATGAGCATGCAAAAAGTAATTGGTGGAGATGAACAAGTTACCGCAATGTTAAAAACATTTGCGCAGCCAAGCTCTCCGCGCTTGATGTATTTATATGCAGAATAGAGGTGGGAACATGGAAAATCAATCTCATTCAACCGAATCAAACGACACTATAAAACATGAGCCAGCGGTAAGTGCTCCAATAGGTAGTGAATTCCATTATGCAGGCTTTTGGATGCGCTTTTGGGCATATCTTTTGGATCTAGCTGTAGTAGCTAGCTTGAACTCCCTGCTGATCAAACCCATTTTCCATTTAGCAGATATTCCTCAAGGGGATGGATTTTTTTCTCCCTATACGATTGTGACGGTGATTATCTTTTATGGTTATTTTGTTTTAATGACCAAGTATTTTGGACAAACGCTTGGAAAGATGGTGTTTGGGCTTAAAGTAGTATCACTGAAAGACTCCACTTTAACTTGGCCTGTTGTGCTGTTTCGTGAAGGAATTGGACGTTATATTTCTAAAACAGTTTTTTTACTTGGCTATTTGTTAGTTGCTTTTTTACCTAAAAAGCAAGGAGCGCATGATTACTATGCAGATACAACCGTTATACATGAAGGTACAATAAGCAGATAATAAAAAGAAGCTGGGGCAAAAGTATTTAGACGAATTGAAAACCGAACCATTGATCAAGATTTTTGATTAGTGGTTCGGTTTTTTTGTTAGGGTAAACGTAGGTTTCATTTATGTAGATCTTTCTAGCAGCTGATTGGATTCATTTCGTTATGTCTCAACCTCTTTTTATTGTTTTCATAAGGTTTAATATTCTGTGTTTTGGAGATAATGTGAAGCTAAGAAGGAGTGAAGGATGTGCTATGGCTTTTATGGATATTGCTAGCACTTTTAATTGTTATTGTACTTATTGTATGGACAAAAATCACGCTATTTGTAGAGCTTCATCATGTCCGAGATAACGATTATTACAGAGTGAGACTCAGGGCTTGGTTTGGTCTTATTCGCTATACATATGAAATTCCGGTAGTGAAAGTAAAAAAAGATTCTCCTCGTTTGCTTGTTGAAAAGAAGAAAGGAATGGGTGATCAAGGAAAAGAAGACGAGAATTCATGGAGTGATTATTCTGTAGAAGACGGGTTAAGCATGTTAGAAAATGCGAAGCAATTCCTTGAACAGGTAGTCGGTTTTCATAAAATTTTTCGTCGTTTCTTACAGAAAGTGACGGTAAGGGATATTAAATGGCACAGCCGTTTCGGCTTAGGTGATGCTGCGTTAACAGGCGTACTTACCGGGGCTGTATGGTCTGCAAAGGGGGGCATAGTTGGTATAATCAGCCGTTATATGAAACTAAAAGATATGCCTGTAATGAGCGTTACTCCTGTATTTCAACATCTTTGGTCAGAAACGGTATTTGAGTGCATAATTTCTTTTCGAGTTGGTCAAGCTATTCTAGTAGGTTTACGGACCTTGAGATACTGGCGGCATACGTCCAAAAAGCGTCGCAAAAGATGGAAGTCGTCAAATAAGAACAAGACACACTCTGTGAAAACATAAGGAGGTTATCTTAATGGCAGAACATCCAATTAAAAGTTTAATGTCGACAGCTATGGAAAATTTAAAGGAAATGATTGATGTTAATACAATCATTGGTGATCCCGTAGAAACACCTGATGGCAGCGTTATTTTAACTGTCTCAAAAGTAGGTTTTGGCTTTGCAGCGGGCGGAAGCGAGTTTGGAGTAGAAGGGCATGCGCCATCTTCTCCAGGGCAGCATCAGCAAGAATCAGGTCATCCATTTGGCGGAGGTAGCGGTGGCGGTGTATCAATTACGCCAATTGCCTTTTTAATTGTGAGTGGAAGCGGAATTAAAATGCTTCACCTTAATGAAAGTACACATTTATATGAAAAGATTTTAGATACAGCACCTCAAGCAATTGAACGCGTGCAGCAAATGTTCAAGCGAAATAACCATCAGCAGGATCATCATAATCAACAAAATCAGCATCATGACGGTGCAAATGATTTTAATTTGTAGGGATAAAATAAAGCTTTGCTTGCTTCTTTGAACGATAAAAGAAGCAAGCAAAGCCTTTTTTTATTGGGCATGTTTTCTAGCATATAGCGTTATAGTATGTATGTCATTTAATTGCAATATAGAGACAGACAAGCTAATATGAACAGTGTACATACTTATTTAAAGGAGGAATTATTCGTGACTAAATTTAAAGGTAACGATGTAACATTATTAGGAAATCAAGTAAAGGTTGGAGACAAGGCGCCAAACTTTACCGTTTTAGCAAATGATTTATCAGAAGTAACGCTTGACAGTACAAAGGGTTCTGTTCGCCTAATCAGTGTAGTTCCTTCTATTGATACTGGAGTTTGTGATGCGCAAACTCGCCGCTTCAACGAAGAAGCAGCTAAATTAGATAACGTAAAAGTATTAACAGTGAGCGTAGATTTACCGTTTGCTCAAAAGCGCTGGTGTGGTGCTAATGGCATTGATAATGTTCAAACATTATCTGACCACCGCGACTTATCTTTCGGCGAAGCATATGGTGTAGCTATTCAAGAATTACGCTTATTGGCTCGTTCAATCTTTGTAGTAGACTCAAATGACAACGTAACGTATGTTGAGTACTTACCAGAAGTAACTGAGCATCCGAACTACGAAGCAGCAATCGAAGCAGCTAAAGCAGCTAAGTAAGATTGTCGATGGCGTTCGGCAGAAGGCGGAAAACAATGTTTTTCGCCTTCTTTGTGTTTTAAGAAGCTTTTATGATAAAATATGATGTTCCAAATAGGACGTTTACTCATTTATATAGATATCATTTCATTACACAGGAGGCAGAATATGAGTCAATTAGCTAGTATGGAAAAGCTATTTGGTGTAATTGATCAAACAGCTATTATTTTAAGAAAAGAACTAAACTGCGTATATTTAGAAGCAGTAGCTGAAACGGGAGAAAACTTGTTTCAAGGAACTATTTTGCAAGAAGAGCTAGATGAGGTAACCAAAAAACGTTTAAAAAAAGAATACGATTCAATCACGCTTGATCATTTTGAAAAAGAAACGATTCGAAAAGCATATCAGCTAGCTATTTTAAAAGGGATGAAAGAAGCAGTTCAGCCTAACCACCAAATGACCCCTGATGCTGTAGGACTATTTGTCAGCTACTTAGTTGGAAAATTCATGGAAGGAAAAGATAAGTATACGCTTTTAG
This sequence comes from Priestia sp. D51, assembly GCF_053345675.1. Classification (NCBI taxonomy): domain Bacteria; kingdom Bacillati; phylum Bacillota; class Bacilli; order Caryophanales; family Bacillaceae; genus Priestia; species Priestia sp. D51. The sequence goes on from NZ_JBLTIR010000001.1 coordinate 109,740, forward strand.
ATCCAGCAGTAGGAGCTGGAAACTTATTAACAACCATTTTAAATACACACGCTGCGTCAATTGAACATGTATACGGTGTAGATGTGGATGATTTATTACTTCAACTGACATATGTAAATGCAAACTTACAGAAGCACGGCGTTCAATTATTTAATCAAGACAGCTTACAGCCGCTTTTTATTGATCCTGTTGATTTAGTTGTCTGTGACCTGCCGGTTGGTTATTATCCAAACGATGAAGGGGCAAAAGAGTATAAAGTAAGAGCTGAAGAAGGTCATACCTATGCTCATCACTTATTCATTGAACAAAGCTTGCGCCATGTAAAAGACGGAGGATACGTAGTAGCTCTTATTCCAAATAACTTGTTCGAATCTGAACAGTCTCATTTATTACAGCCGCTGCTAAAAGAGGAAGCAATCGTTCAAGGAATCGTTCAGCTGCCGCTTTCAATGTTCAAACAAGAGCAGGCTGCTAAGAGTATTATCATTCTTCAAAAGCAAGGAGAAGGGGTAACGGCACCTGAGAACGCGCTGCTTGTGAATTTGCCGAAGTTCAGTAATCGAGAAGCAATGAGTGATATTATGGCTCAAATGGACCAATGGTTTCGCGTTAATAAAAAGTAAGTCTTTTTCGAAAATAATGAATATTTGCCGGTAGCGTTTTCATGATGTATAGCTCTTGAAATCTATTGTCGTGAATGATTAAATGAATAAGGATAGAAATCGTGTCGAAATGCATAGAATATTGTAGAGATTACACTTTTATGTTCTGTTCGTTATGTTTATGATGCACGTATAATAAAGAAGGAGCTGTTTTTTTATGTCAAAAATCATGGCAATCAACGCCGGCAGTTCTTCACTTAAGTTTCAATTATTTGAAATGCCAAGTGAGACGGTATTAACAAAAGGTTTAGTAGAACGAATTGGTTTAGATAACGCTGTTTTCACGATCTCGGTAAATGGTGAAAAACAAACGGATATTACAGAAATCCCTGACCATGCTGTTGCAGTTAAAATTTTAGTTGAAAAGTTACTTTCTCAAAACATCATTCAATCATACGATGAAATCACTGGTGTAGGTCACCGTGTCGTACACGGCGGAGAGAAATTTGCTGACTCTGTTTTAATCACAGATGAAACACTAGCGGAAATTGAAGCTTTATCTGATTTAGCACCGCTTCACAACCCAGCAAACATTGTGGGAATTAAAGCGTTCCAAGATATTCTTCCAAATGTTCCAGCTGTAGCAGTCTTCGATACAGCATTCCATCAAACAATGCCAGAAAAATCATTCTTGTACAGCTTACCGTACGAGTACTATGAAAAGTATGGCGTTCGTAAATACGGTTTCCACGGCACATCTCATAAATATGTTTCTGAGCGTGCAGCTGAGCTTCTTGGACGCCCAATTGAACAATTACGCTTAATCTCTTGTCACTTAGGTAACGGTGCAAGTATCGCTGCAATTGAAGGCGGAAAGTCAATTGATACATCAATGGGCTTCACACCATTAGCTGGTGTAGCAATGGGAACTCGTTCAGGTAACATTGACCCTGCATTAATTCCATTTATTATGGAGAAAACAGGAAAAACTGCTGACGAAGTATTAAATGTATTAAATAAAGAAAGTGGTCTTTTAGGTGTATCTGGTATTTCTAGTGACCTACGTGATCTAATCAAAGCAAGCGCTGAAGGCAATGAACGCGCTGAAACAGCACTTGAAGTATTTGCTAGCCGTATTCATAAATATATCGGTTCTTATGCTGCTCGTATGTCTGGTGTAGATGCAATCATCTTCACAGCAGGTATTGGAGAAAACAGTGATGTTGTACGTGCTCGCGTTCTTCGTGGTTTAGAGTTCATGGGCGTTTATTGGGATCCAGCTTTAAATAGTGTACAAGGAGAAGAAGCATTTATTAGCTACCCTCATTCTCCAGTTAAAGTTATGGTTATTCCTACAGACGAAGAAGTTATGATTGCACGTGACGTTACTCGTTTAGCGAATATTTAAGTTCATAAAGTGCCTCTTCAATGCATGAATTCTCATAAATTGTCAGGCAAACTAACGAAAAGCTGATTTCCTTGTTAGGAAATCAGCTTTTTTATATAGCGTAAGGAGCTGACGGTTGAAAGAAGGTTTACAACGTATAGAAGAAAGAAATAATATAGGAAGCAAAATGTAACGGATGCATTATTTGTTATAATAAAAATAAAACTACTTATTTCTTGAAAGGGTGACATGATGATATTAACGAATCGCGAAGAACAGCTTTTGGAAGAAATCTATAAATGGGAAGAGAGCTTACAGAGCGTAGAAGCAACTGAGATGGAGTTATTGTACGAAGAATGGTTAGAAAAAGGGCTTAACTTAATTCCTGCTTCTGTTCGTGAGACCTATTTACATAAAATTGATGAGGGACTCTTTCAGTTAACTGCATTAATTCAAGGTACGGAAATGCAAACTCAAGCGACAAAACGAATTATTGAAACCGCCCGTGTATTCAAAGAAGATATCACAGATCTGTCAGAAATGAATTCCCTTCAAGTAGATCAGCTTTCTTATATATGCGAACAGCAAATGGCCAAGCTGCGGTTGTATGCGCTGAGTCAAGGAGCACTTTCAGGAACCGGCCAATCGCTGCTAGTCGGTATTGATATACCCGCTGTTTTATGCATGAATATTCAAGCGGTGCAACAGGCAGCAATGAGCTACGGCTATCATATCCAGACTCCTTCAGAGCTTATGCTAACGCTAAAAGTTTTTCATGCAGCAACGTTACCTAGACACCTTCAGGCTGAGGGGTGGCATCAATTAAAGAGTGAGCTAAGCCAAGAATTTGACCCGTATTTTTATGAAGGTGTTGATCAAATTGTAGATAAGACGTGGCTGCAAAAAATCGTTGTGCAAATTGGAAAAACGCTAGCTATATTTGCTGCGAAGCGAAAAGTTTATAATCGTTTGCCAATTGTGAGTATGATGGTTGGCGGAGGGATGAATTATCGAATGGCCAAACAAGTGACAGATTATGCGAAGCGCTTTTACCAATACCGCTATTTGCTGGATAAGAAAAACGAGTCTCATTAATTTTTCATGAGACTCGTTTTTTTGTCTATCCGTGAACTTTTTTTGATATTTCCTCATTTGTTCGATACCAAATCCACAAATCATTAATAATAGAAGCAAGTTCTCCTATCTCGCTATTTAATTCACAGGAGCGGATAAAATTAGTCTCATCTTCTAACGCCGCTTGTTTTTGATTAATTCTCTTTTCTACAGATTGAATTTTGTCTGGAATTTGCCCTCGAATGGATTCCCATGTTAGGAGGATATCCTGCTGAACTTTTTCAGAATAGAATGTCCATTCTCTTTCAAGAGCAGGAATTTTTATACCGAGTCTGTTATCATAAGTAAAAAAGCGCTCCATTTTTTCACCTCTTCCCTTCCATTTTATACAATGACAAAAGCCAGAGCTACTTTAAGTGAAAAATAAATCATTTATACTTGATTTATGCATATAAATATACAATGCATTTAAGGCAGGAATATTCATTCACGTCTATTTTTACAGTATTTTAAAAGCTTTTATCCTATTAAATTAAAAAAAACGTGAATTTATATACTTTTTTTTGAATAACTATTGAAAATAGATTAAAAAGTTGTTAAAGTAATAGTAGATTAAATGAATAAAAATTAAAACGGTTGTATTAATATATATATAATTTGTAGGAGGAATAGATGATGAGTAATCCAAAAGTTGTTTTAGCATATTCCGGAGGTTTAGATACATCAGTTGCAATTAAATGGTTACAAGAAAAAGGGTACGATGTGGTGGCTTGCTGTTTAGACGTAGGCGAAGGAAAAGATTTAAAATTCGTTAAAGAAAAAGCCTTAACAGTTGGAGCGGTATCGTCATATGTGATTGATGCAAAAGAAGAATATGCTAATACATTTGCATTAGCAGCACTTCAAGCACACACGTTATATGAAGGAAAATATCCATTAGTATCTGCACTATCTAGACCGCTAATCGCTAAAAAGCTTGTAGAAGTAGCAGAACAAGAAAATGCAGTAGCTGTCGCACATGGATGTACGGGAAAAGGAAATGACCAAGTGCGTTTCGAAGTATCAATTAAAGCATTAAATCCACACTTAGAAGTTTTAGCTCCTGTTCGTGACTGGAAATGGTCTCGTGAAGAAGAAATCGAGTATGCAAAAGAAAAGAATATTCCAATTCCAATTAACTTAGACAGCCCATTTTCAATTGACCAAAACTTATGGGGAAGAAGTAACGAGTGCGGCGTTCTTGAAGATCCTTGGGCAGCTCCACCTGAAGAAGCATATGACCTAACGGCTTCTCTTGAAAATACTCCGGACACAGCCGATGTAGTAGAAATTGAATTCGTTGAAGGTGTTCCAGTAGCATTAAATGGTCAATCTTATACGCTAGCTCAGTTAATTCTAGAATTGAATGAAATTGCAGGTAAGCACGGAGTGGGACGTATTGATCATGTAGAAAACCGTCTTGTGGGAATCAAATCACGTGAAGTATATGAGTGTCCAGCTGCTATGACATTAATCAAAGCACACAAAGAGCTTGAAGATTTAACATTAGTGAAAGAAGTCGCGCACTTCAAACCAGTGATTGAGAAAAAATTAACAGAAGTTATCTATGAGGGTTTATGGTTCTCTCCATTAACAAATTCCCTGCTTGCATTCTTAAAAGACACGCAGCAATATGTGAACGGAACAGTGAGAGTAAAATTATTTAAAGGGCATGCTATCGTAGAGGGACGTAAATCTCCTAATTCTTTATACAATGAAAAACTTGCAACATATACAAAAGAAGATGAATTTGATCACAATGCAGCAGTTGGTTTTATCTCATTATGGGGTCTTCCAACACAAGTGAGCAGCATGGTAAATCAAAAGAAGGTGACAACGGTATGACCAAACTTTGGGGAGGGCGTTTTACGAAACGCCCTGAACAATGGATTGACGAGTTCGGTGCGTCCATTTCATTTGATCAGCATCTTGTAGAAGAAGATATTGAAGGCAGTTTAGCACATGTAACAATGCTTGAGAAATGCAGCATTCTTTCTGGAGATGAAGCGTCACAAATTAAAAAAGGCCTTCAAACACTGCTTGAAAAAGCTAAGAAGAAAGAATTAACATTTTCTGCTCAATATGAAGATATTCATTTGAATTTAGAAAAGCTATTAATTGATGAAATTGGTCCGGTTGGAGGTAAGCTTCATACGGGTCGAAGCCGTAATGATCAAGTTGCTACAGATATGCACTTATATTTAAAAAAGCATGTTCAGCAAATTGTAGGACTGATCGAAAATCTAGAAGATGTGCTGCTTACAAAAGCAGATCAGCATGTCGAAACTATTTTTCCAGGCTACACACATTTACAGCGCGCGCAGCCGGTTTCTTTTGCTCATCATCTAATGGCTTATGTTTCAATGTTTAAGCGTGATGCTGAGCGTTATGCGGAATCACTAAAGCGTATTGATTTATCTCCTTTAGGAGCAGGAGCTTTAGCTGGTACGACATTTCCAATTGATCGTCATTACAGCGCGGAGCTTCTAGGCTTTAATGGAATTTATCAAAACAGTATGGATGCTGTCAGCGACCGTGACTTTATTTTAGAGTTTTTAAGCAACAGTTCTATTTTAATGATGCATTTATCTCGTTTTTGTGAAGAGTTAATTTTATGGTCTAGTCAAGAGTTTCAATTTATTGAAATGGATGATACGTATGCAACTGGCAGCAGTATTATGCCTCAAAAGAAAAATCCTGATATGGCAGAGTTAATTCGTGGTAAAACAGGACGAGTATATGGTCATTTATTTAGCTTGTTGACTGTGTTAAAAGGCACGCCTTTAACATACAACAAAGACTTGCAAGAAGATAAAGAAGGCATGTTCGATACGGTTACAACGATTGAAGGCTGCTTAACAATCTTTGCTGGCATGATTGAAACAATGACAGTAAAAACAAATGTTATGGAAAAAGCTACGAAACAAGATTTTTCAAATGCAACGGAGTTAGCTGACTATCTTGCTGCAAAAGGTATGCCGTTTCGTGAAGCACATGAAGTGGTTGGGAAACTAGTTCTCGTTTGTATTCAGAAAAATATCTACCTAATGGATTTGCCGCTCGAGCAATATAAAGAAGCGTCAGATTTATTTGAGGAAGACATCTACCATGTATTAAGTCCAAAAACAGCTGTTAATCGCCGCAATAGCGCGGGAGGAACAGGGTTTGAACAAGTGAAAAAAGCAATTCAGCTAGCTAAAGATGAATTGCATGAAAAAGCTTCAATATAAAACAGTTTTCAAAACGTCCGCAGAAAATTCTGCGGGCGTTTTTTGATGTGAGATAAATGGTATAACTAGAGCAATTAAGAAGAAAATAGAAAAGATCATGTAAGGGATTATGAAATAAAGTTCACATTTGTAAAGAAAATAGAGTGAAAAAGGAGAAGTGACATATGAAAGACAAAAAACATCCGCAGCATGTATATGAATATGATTTTGAAGGAGAAAAAGAGACATCAAGACAGCTAATGGATTCTTATTCAAGCGGCGTTATTGGCGATGCTATGGCTTCTGTAGTTGAAAATCCAGAAGCACAGAGTGATAACGAACTATATGAATAACTACATGCATATACTGTATATAGACTAAGAAAAGCAGGATTATGCTGAGCTCTATCGAAAGGTAACGTCATAGTAAATCCGGTTTTCTAAAGGATTTGGTGTGGCGTTCTTTTTTCAGTTAATCACTGATATAAGAAAAGAGGGATAAAGGTGAAAATTGGAGTGCCGAAAGAAGTAAAAAATAATGAAAATCGCGTGGCTATTACTCCAGCTGGTGTTACAGCTTTAGTTAACGGTGGGCATGATGTATATATTGAAACACAGGCAGGAGAAGGCTCTGGATTCCATGATGAAGATTACACAAATGCAGGAGCTTCTATTGTAAATACTGCAAAAGAAGCATGGGATGCTAAAATGGTTATGAAAGTAAAAGAACCGATTTCAGAAGAATACGGATATTTTCGTGAAGGACTTATTTTGTTTACGTATTTACATTTGGCAGCTGAAGAAGCGTTAACGAAAGCATTGATTGATAAAAAGGTAGTGGGTATCGCTTATGAAACGGTACAGCTTCCAAATAAAAGCTTGCCTCTGTTAACGCCGATGAGCGAAGTTGCAGGAAGAATGTCTTCTCAAATTGGAGCTCAATTTTTAGAAAAAACCAAAGGTGGCAAAGGGATTTTGTTAAGTGGAGTGCCAGGCGTGCAAAGAGGAAAAGTAACAATTATTGGAGGAGGAGTAGCGGGAACCAACGCTGCTAAAATTGCGGTCGGATTAGGGGCTGATGTCACAATAATTGATTTAAACGCTGATCGCCTTCGCCAGCTGGATGATTTGTTTGGTAAAGAAGTGACAACATTAATGTCAAATCACTACAATATCGCACAATCTGTAAAAGAGTCAGATTTAGTGATAGGAGCGGTTCTCATACCGGGAGCTAAAGCGCCAAAGCTTGTAACCGAGGAAATGGTTCAAACGATGTCAAAAGGGTCAGTTGTGGTTGATATTGCCATTGACCAAGGCGGAATTTTTGAAACAACTGATCGTATTACTACTCACGATAACCCGACTTACTCGAAGCATGAGGTCTTGCATTATGCTGTTGCTAATATGCCAGGGGCTGTTCCCCGCACGTCGACCTTAGCGCTGACCAACGTAACGGTTCCTTATGCTTTGCAAATAGCAAATCAGGGATATAAAAAAGCGTGCTTAAAAAACCCTTCCCTTCTTCAAGGCATCAACACCCTAAATGGGTTTGTCACTTACGCGGCTGTTGCAGATGCACACGGTCTAACTTACGCTGATGCAACAACTTTATTAGAGCAAGCATAATAAGGCATGTTTTTGCGCAGTTTGTGATATGATAGCCGCGTATTCACTTGTTTTGTAACCAAAACAGACGGGTAGAATATAGAAAAGGTTAGTGTAAAAGGAGAGAATATATGATGCACGTTTCTTATCATGGACATTCTGTTGTTAAAATTGAAACAAAAGGAAAAACAATTTTAATTGACCCGTTTATCACTGGAAATGAATTAACAGATTTACATGCTGAAGATGTAAAAGCAGATGTGATTTTACTGACTCATGGCCATAATGATCATGTAGGCGACACGGTGGAAATTGCTAAGCGCAGCGGTGCACTTGTTGTGGCAGTAGCAGAATTAGCTACATATCTTAGCTGGCAAGGCTTAAACGTACATCCAATGAGCATAGGCGGAGCCTATACATTTGATTTTGGTACGGTAAAATTGACACAAGCTTTCCACGGTTCAAGTTATACAGAAAATAATGAGAAAATTATTTATACAGGAATGCCGGCTGGTTTGCTTTTAACGATTGAAGGAAAGACAATTTATCATGCTGGAGATACGGCTTTATTTTCTGATTTAAAGTTAATTGGTCGCCATGAGCCTGACGTAGCATTTCTTCCAATTGGAGATAACTTTACAATGGGACCTGAAGATGCGGCTATCGCAGCGGAATGGGTGCAGGCAAAGCTTGTTGTGCCAATTCACTACAATACATTTCCTGTAATTAAGCAAGATCCTCATCAATTTGTTGAGTCTTTATCTGGTATTGAAGGAAAAGTATTGAAAGTTGGAGAAGGATTGGATCTTTAATCATAAATAAAGGCTGGGACAAAACGATTTCAGTTAAAGTTAAAAAAGAACGAGTGATTGATAATATCGATCACTCGTTCTTTTTTTATTGTTAAGGTGAACGTAGGTTTCACATTTGTTCATCTTTAGATTGAATCGATGCAGTTATGTCTTAATCTCTTTTTATTTGCAAAGAAACGTTCTGCTTTTTTTACTTTCCCGCATACGATAGTAATAATAAGGAGGGAGAGTTATGGAAAAAAATCGAGTTATTTTATCGCTTTTACTATGCGGAGTGATGCTTTACTATGCAATGCCGCACTTAGTGTTAACAACTGCGAGTTTGCAAGGGATTTTTAGTATAAGCTGGCTTACCTTTGCTCTTTTTGTAGCCGGAGGCAATTTGTCATCACTACTTTATGCACCGCGCCGTAAAAAGACAGGTATTCAAAAAAATAGTGCGAGAAAGCCTTTGCGTCAAAGAGGTTAGATTGAATCCATTTCACTTCCCCCGTATAATAAAAGAAAAGACATATGAAACGTAAAAACGTTTTAGAAGGGTGAAGTACACGTGGCGACAAAACATGAGCAAATTTTACAGTATATCGATTCGCTTCCAATTGGTGAAAAAATTTCAGTGCGCCAAATTGCCAAAGAACTGACTGTCAGTGAAGGCACGGCGTACCGAGCAATAAAAGATGCGGAAAATAAAGGATATGTTTCAACGATTGAACGAGTAGGGACTATTCGAATTGAACGAAAGAAGAAAGAAAACATTGAAAAGCTCACGTTTGCCGAAGTAGTAAACATTGTAGATGGACAAGTGCTGGGCGGACGTGAAGGTTTGCATAAAACGTTAAATAAGTTTGTTATTGGAGCGATGAAGCTTGATGCTATGATGAGGTATACCGAGGCCGGAAACCTTCTTATCGTAGGGAATCGAGTAAACGCTCATGAATTAGCCCTTGAAGCAGGCGCAGCCGTTTTAATTACGGGCGGCTTTGATACGGAAGAATGGGTTAAGAAGCTTGCGGATGATCTTAAGCTTCCTATTATTTCAACGAGCTATGATACATTTACAGTTGCAACGATGATTAATCGGGCTATCTATGATCAGTTGATAAAAAAAGAAATTGTGCTTGTCGAGGATATTTTAACACCCGTCTCTGAAGCGGTTAGCTTGCAGTTAACCGATACGATTGAAAAATGGCACGAATGTAACGATCAAACGCACCACAGTCGTTTTCCTGTAGTAGATCAGCATATGAAAGTTCATGGAATGGTTACCTCAAAAGATGTTATTGGATATGATCTTTCCACTTCGATTGAAAAAGTGATGACGAAAAATCCGATGACCGTTCACGGGAAAACATCGGTCGCTTCTTCCGCTCATATGATGGTATGGGAAGGGATTGAAGTGCTGCCTGTAGTGGACGATTACCACCGACTAGAAGGCATTATCAGCCGTCAAGATGTCTTAAAAGCGCTGCAAATGATTCAGCGTCAACCACAGGTAGGAGAAACCATTGATGACATTGTAACGAATCAATTTATGGACGTACAAGAGACAAAGGAAGCACCTGTCTATCGCTGTGAAGTAACGCCACAAATGACAAATTATATGGGAACTATTTCATACGGAGTTTTTACTACTATTGTGACGGAAGCTGCCAATCGTGTTCTGCGCTTATATAAAAAAGGTGATTTGGTTATTGAAAACATTACCGTTTATTTTATTAAACCGGTTCAAATTGAAAGTGTAATTGAAATTCGCCCTAAGCTATTAGAACTTGGTCGGAAGTTTGCTAAATTAGATGTAGAAGTCTACAACGCCGGAGTTGTAGTAGGAAAAGCGATGATGATGGCTCAGTTATTGGACAGAGTATAAAAAAAGAAGCTGGGACAAAAGTATGTTAGACGAAGTGAAAAACGAACCATTTATCAACCATGTTGATGAGTGGTTCGTTTTTTTTGTTAGGGTAAACGTAGGTTTCACCTGTTGAGATTCTTCTAGCCATTGATTGGAGGGCAAGACGAAGACTCCCGCGGAAAGCGAAGTCTTGCACGGAAATCAACGGCGGTGTCTCAAGCGGTTCAGCTCATGTCTCCCATTTGTTCGTCTTTAGATTGGATTCCTCTCGTTATGCCTCAGCCTTTTTTACATTTGATCTGCTTCTTTTATTGCATAAGGCTGATAGTACTTATAAGCTTTGACACCTGCTATTATGCTACCTGAACCGAATAATACAAATAATATGCCGATGATAAGCGAAAGGTTTGTTTCGTAAATAAACCATTGATTGATCCCAAAAAATAATACAAAAGAGCCAAGACAAATACTCGACTTAGCGGAAATCCACTTTCGTTCCATTGGGCGTTTTGAACGTACGTATTTTACTTTTAAATACATGTAGAAAACAAAGGACACAACGATTAAAATCATAAAAAATGGCACAGACGCCCCTCCAGTCCGGTGTATTTCTATCCGTAATGTTCCTAGATGCTAGTAATGCGTAGTGTTGAAAGTGTTTACAATAGTATCTATTATTTTACAGGTCAATAACAGAAAATTCTACTATTGATTGATTCTTCTTTTAAAAAGGAGAAGAGATATGATTTAATAAAGATTATGGATACAGCGCTGTGGAAATATAAGTGCATGTGGTACGTACATAAAACAAGAACAGTATTGACAGGAGAGAGAAAATGAAAGCACAAATATTAGAAGCTATTAAGCAGTTTGACACCATCATTATTCACAGGCACATTCGTCCAGATCCAGATGCATACGGATCTCAGTGCGGATTAGCGGAATTGTTAAAAACATCTTTTCCGGAGAAGAAGGTATACGTAACGGGAGAAGAAGCGGAGTCGTTAAAATTTTTATACCGTATGGATGATATCGCCGATGACACCTATGAAGATGCGCTTGTCATCGTTTGTGATACGGCGAATGAAGCGCGTGTATCAGATCAGCGCTACGCAAGTGGAAAAATGATCATTAAAATCGATCACCATCCGAATCAAACTCCTTACGGTGATTTACTTTGGATTGAGACGTCTGCTTCTTCAACAAGTGAAATGATTTATGAATTTTACTTGGAAGGAAAAGAAAAGGGGTTAGCTCTTAATGATGAAGGAGCAAAGTTAATTTTCACTGGTATTGTCGGTGATACGGGCCGATTTTTATTTCCAAATACAAAGCCGAAAACGTTTTGCTATGCAAGTGAATTGATTCAATATGGCTTCAATTTTAAGGATGTATATGATCAGCTATACAAAACAAAAGAAAACGTCGCTCACTTACATGGATATGTGCTGCAAAACTTCACGATGTCTCCAGCGGGAGTTGCTCACATGAAAATTCCGAATGAAATTCTTCGCAAATATGATGTGACACCTGCTGATGCCTCTCAGCTAGTCGGCTCGTTAGGACAAATTGATGGAGTGAAAACGTGGGTATTTTTTGTAGAAGAAGAAAATCAGATTCGGGTCCGCCTGCGTTCAAAAGAGCTTGTGATTAATACAATTGCTAGAAAATACAACGGAGGAGGCCATCCTCTTGCGTCCGGCGCTTCCATTGACTCATGGGAAGAAGTAGAGCCTTTACTACTTGATTTAGAAGAGCTCTGCAGTCAGGAGTAATCTGTAAAATAAGCCGTTGATTTTAAATCAGCGGCTTTTTATAGTACTTTTTCCATCTTTTTAATTCGAACTTCAATCGAAAGCGTTGTATAAAAATAAATTTGATGAACTTCAACTTCATAAATCGTTTTATCGAATTCGTATTTTTTGTTTTCAATTGCTTTTTTTAAGATATCCCTGCTTCGATACGCACTTTCAATATCTTGGGCAATTAAGTGCTGCGCTTCTTCGTCGACGCTTTTTTGAATATTGTATTCCACCACAGAGTTTACTTTATAACGATGGCCGTTCACTAATTTTACTTTCACATTTTGAATAATCAAATGCTGCTTCATTTCCTTGTTTAATGCTTTTACATCTTCTTGCCATGCGCTAATTTGCAAATTTGCTTTTTTTAGCTTATCATTAGCAATTCGAATCTCCTCTAGCTCTCTATCTCTTGAAACGCCGTAAATTGTTAAAAACACTCCCCAGCTGACAATTGCTCCAATGACAATACCGGCAAAAAAACGCTGCCAGTCGGAGCGCTTGAACATTCGCTCGCTGGGTACTCTCATACAAAGTGCTCCTGCGTTAACCACTTGATGATCAGAGCCCCGGTCTGAGCTCCTCCCATAGCGGATAGAATTAAAAGAATTTGTTTGAATACATCTTTTGTTGCTCCTTCAAAGAGTCCTCGCTCAAAGCTGTAAAACGTATCAAATGTTCCTCCGATGGCTCCGACAATTGCCCAGATTTTTAAGCTATTGCTGAGGGTATGCATAACGTACAGGGGAGATTTTCCAATTAAGAACCCCGCAAATGCTCCGATTAATGAACCGCCTAAAATAATACCTAATGAAGTAAAGTAACTCCAAATGAAAAGAGACATAAAAGGCTCTTTTGTCATGACGCGTCCTCCTTTACTATTTTATTGATAACTCATGCTTCCTACATATATATGGACAAACGTTCAGAGTTATGTAATTTGTCTACGCCCTCAACAAAATTTATAATGAGAATAAAGAATTAAAGAAAGGTGGGAAGTCCTGTGCCTTTTGTTCACTTACAGCTTCAAAGTTCTTATAGCTTACTAAGCAGTTCCGTTCGTATTCATGAACTTGTAGAAACAGCTAAAAAAATGAACTATGAAGCGATTGCTTTGACCGATGAAAATGTAATGTACGGAGTCATTCCTTTTTATAAAGCCTGCGTGAAAGCGGGGATTAAGCCGATTATTGGGCTTACACTATCAATTTTGGAACATGAAGAAAGCGAGCAAGCGTATCCTTTAGTTTTGCTAGCAGAAAATGATAAAGGCTATGAAAATCTATTAAAACTAAGCAGTTTAGTTCAAACAAAGGAAAAACACGGTGTAAAGAAAAAATGGCTCCAGCATTATAGCAGCGGGCTGATTGCTATTACACCTGGCGTAAGGGGAGAAGTAGAAACTCTGCTAGCAGAAAACAAACTTCAAGATGCAAAGCGAGTGCTTCAATTCTTTAAAAAAGTATATTCTCAGTCTTTGTATATATCTATACAGCGCCACGGACAGGATGAAGCTTTGATAAATCAGCAGTTAACGGAGCTTGCTGCTGAAGAAAATGTCCCGCTCGTAGCAACGAATCAAGTGAAATATTTAAAAAAAGAAGATCGGGACGCATATGATTGCTTAGCGGCTATTCGAGACGGAGAGAAATTACATAGCGGTGAACAGGTGCAAGAAGAAAGCAGCGAGTACTATTTCAAATCACCTCATGAAATGGAAGTTCTCTTTCATGATCAGCATTTTTTAATAGAAGAAAGTATAAAAATCGCAAGACGATGCGAGCTTAAAATTTCTCTAGGCGTCATGTCTATTCCAAAATACCCTGTTCCTCCGTCCGTTACATCATCAACCTACTTACGCACTCTTTGCGAGAAAGGACTGCAAGAAAGAGTTCAAGTGATCACGGAACAATACCAGAAACGCTTAGATTATGAGCTGAACATTATTGAAAGTATGCGCTTTAGCGATTACTTCCTTATCGTGTGGGATTTTATGAATTATGCTCATGAACATGGTATTTTAACAGGTCCAGGTCGTGGCTCAGCGGCGGGCTCACTAGTTTCATACGCCTTACGAATTACAAATGTTGATCCAATTCAGCATCAGCTTCTCTTTGAGCGCTTTTTAAATCCTGAACGTATTTCGATGCCTGATATTGATATCGATTTTCCTGATAATAAACGGGATCAAGTCATTCAGTATGTGGCTCAAAAATATGGAGCGCTGCATGTAGCTCAAATTATTACATTTGGAACATTAGCGGCTAAAGCAGCCGTACGTGATGTAGGAAGAGTGATGGGATTTGATCAAGAGGCGTTAAATAAAATGTCTAAAGCGATTCCAACTAAACCAGGTACAACGTTAAAAAGCGCTCTTCGTGATTCAAGAGTTCTTCAAACTTATTTAGCAGAAAATGAAGCCAGAAAGCAATGGTATAACATTGCCATGAAGATAGAAGGACTGCCAAGGCATACTTCCACACACGCAGCAGGCGTTGTGATCAGTGAGAAGCCGCTGACGCAATCTATAGCTGTACAAGAAGGACATGATGATGTATATCTGACTCAATATCCAATGGAAGCTCTGCAAGACGTTGGGCTTTTGAAAATGGACTTCTTAGGTTTGCGTAACTTAACCATTTTAGATCACATTTTAAAGAAAATTGAGCGGGACATGAACCAAAAGCTGTCACTGTCTCGTATTCCATTTAACGATCAGAAAACTTTTGAACTGCTGAGCAAAGGAGATACGACAGGGATTTTTCAGCTAGAGTCAGATGGAATGAGAAGGGTTCTTCAGCAATTAAAACCTACAGAGCTAGAAGATATTGTAGCAGTTAACGCGCTGTATAGACCCGGTCCGATGGAAAATATTCCAACTTATATTAAGCGCAAGCACGGAGTGGAGAGCGTCATATATGACCATCCCACGCTTCAAGGCATTTTACAATCCACCCATGGCGTTATCGTGTATCAGGAGCAAATTATGCAGATTGCTTCAAAGATGGCCGGTTTTTCTCTTGGAGAAGCAGATTTATTGAGAAGAGCAGTTAGTAAAAAAGAACGATCCGTGCTTGATCGTGAACGAGCACATTTTGTTCAAGGAAGCGAGAAGAAAGGATATAACCTATCCGTTGCTAATCGGGTCTATGACCTTATTGTGCGCTTTGCTGATTATGGCTTCAACCGGAGCCATGCCGTTGCTTACAGTATGGTGGCCTATCAGTTAGCTTATTTAAAAACACATTATCCGCTACAGTTCTTTTCAGCGTTGTTAACGAGCGTTATTGGAAACGAAGGGAAAATTGCTCAATATATTAATGAACTCAAAAGAAAAAAAATACAAGTTCTCCCACCTTCTATTAACAAGAGCATGTATTCGTTTAATGTAGAAGGTGAAAGAATAAGATATAGCCTTGCAGCGATTAAACATATTGGTGCGGCAGCTATGCAGGAAATAACAGAAGAGAGAAAGAAAAAAAGATTTGAAGACTTATTTGATTTTTGTGCACGTGTTTCACCAAAAGCCGTGAATAAAAAAGCGCTTGAAGCTTTGATTTTGTCCGGAGGCTTTGATGAATTTGGAGAAAATCGAGCAACTTTATTAGCAACCATTGATGTAGCATTTGAACATGCAAGCTTGGTGCTCCCTGATGATGACTTTGGATTTGGAGCTGAATTTTCGTTAAAGCCTAAATATATGGAAAAAGAGGAACTGAAAATAGAAGATCGGCTTCAGTATGAAAAAGATATGCTAGGTTTTTATTTATCAAGCCACCCTGCTTCTCAGTATGAAGCACTGAATTCCTTTTATTCTGTTGTTTCTCTTCACGATATGAAAGAACACGCTTCAGGAAAAGCGGTCTCTCTTTTAGTATTTGTGTTGGAAATTCGCGTCATTCGCACGAAAAAAGGAGAGCAAATGGCCTTTTTGCGCATTACGGATGAAAGTGGAGAAGGAGAAGTTGTTGCGTTTCCCCGCGTATTTGAGCAGAATCGTCTGCTGTTTGAACAAGGTAAGGTTTTACTGATACATGGAAAGATAGATGAAAGAAATGGGCAGCAGCAAATTGTTTGTCAACGTGCTGAAGCTGCTAGCGAAGCGGTTCAAAAATTACCGTCAGAAGAATTGTACTTACGTATAGAAACAAAGCAAGGTACGGAAAAGCTGCTTCATACTATTTATCAGCATTTTCAGTCTCATAGAGGGAAAATCCCCGTGAAAATTTATTATGAGGCAGAACGTCAATTGGTCAAGCTTCCTGTTCACTATTCTGTTGAACGAAGCGATGAGTTGATCAAAACGTTAAAAGCAATGCTTGGAGAGAAGCACGTTGTGTTCAAGAAGATATAGTCTTTACAGATTTCATGTGATGTTATATGGTAAAATAGTTAAAAAAGTGGTCTGACCACCGTTTTTTTATAAAATATACGAATTAGATGCGTTTTTCTTGAAATGAAATGCAATTGGATTTATAACATCATATGAGTGTGGGAAAGAACATGGTTCAGGCGCAGTATTTGTTATCATTTTGTTTATTGGGAGTGAAATTCATTGTCTTTACGTGAAGAAGCATTGCATATGCACCGCATTAACAAAGGTAAACTAGAATCAAAGTCCAAAATTCCTGTTCGAAACGCAGAGGATTTAAGCCTTGCTTATTCCCCTGGTGTAGCAGAACCTTGCAAAGAAATATATGATGATGTAAACAATGTATATGAATATACGATGAAAGGAAATATGGTAGCTGTTGTATCTGATGGCACTGCCGTATTGGGCTTGGGCAATATAGGCCCTGAAGCTGCTCTGCCAGTAATGGAAGGGAAAGCTGTCCTTTTTAAAAGTTTTGCCGGCGTAGATGCATTCCCAATTTGTTTAAACACGACAGATGTGGACAAAATTATAGAAACTGTTAAATTGCTAGAACCAACTTTTGGAGGCGTTAATTTAGAAGATATTGCGGCTCCTAACTGTTTTGAAATTGAAGAGCGGTTGAAAAAGGAAACAAATATCCCGGTTTTTCATGATGATCAGCATGGGACGGCTATTGTTACGGTAGCGGGTCTTCTTAATGCCCTGAAGCTGACAGGAAGAAAAATGTCACAAATCAAAGTAGTAGCGAATGGAGCAGGAGCTGCTGGCATTGCTATTATTAAATTATTATACAGCTATGGAGTGCGCGATATTATTATGTGTGATTCCAAAGGAACGATTTATGACAAGCGTCCTCACGGCATGAACCGTATAAAAGATGAAGTTGCAGCCTATACAAATCGAAGCAAAGTAGAAGGTACGTTAGCCGATGCGTTAGAAGAAGCTGATGTATTTATTGGAGTTTCGGTTGAAGGAGCACTCACATCGGAAATGATTGGAAAGATGAATCCAGACCCAATCATTTTTGCAATGGCAAATCCAGTGCCTGAAATTATGCCAGAAGAAGCTAAAAAAGCTGGCGCGAAAGTAATCGGCACCGGACGTTCAGATTTTCCTAATCAAGTGAACAATGTCTTAGCGTTTCCGGGGATATTCCGAGGTGCACTGGATGTGCGTGCTACTCATATTAATGAAAAAATGAAAATGGCTGCAGTTGAGGCCATTGCTAATTTAATTACGGAAGAGGACTTGAATACAGACTATGTGATTCCAGGGCCATTTGATGCACGAGTGGCTCCGGCAGTAGCCGCAGCTGTTGCAAAAGCAGCTATGGAAACAGGCGTTGCCCGAATAAAAGTAAAGCCAGAAGCCGTAGCTGAAAATACACGCCGTTTAGCGATTATTGAATAAGGTTACATCAACTGTTCTTTGACAGGCATGATGCTTCAAGCATGCCTGTTAAAGTAATGTAAAGTGAGTGGTAATAAACTTGAAGAATGAACGTTCAAAAGTATATGTAGAAATTCTAAAACAAATTCGCCAGCTAATGGAAGATGATCGTTTAACTACGGGTGATAAAATCCCGTCAGAACGAGAGCTTTCTGAACGGTTAGGCGCAGGACGTTCTTCCGTTCGAGAAGCGCTCAGAGCGTTAGAGCTAATTGGATTGATTGAAACTAGAAGAGGTGAAGGTACGTTTATTAAAGAAGTGGGAGATCATCAATTTATTGATTTATTAGCTACTTTTTTAATACAAGACGGCAAAACAAAGTCAGACTTAATTCAGACGAGATATATTCTGGAAAAAAGCTGTTTGTTTTCTGTTTTAGCGGAACAGAACAAAATCAATGTTTCAAAAGTAATTCAAAAGCAGAATGACGATCGCTTAAAGAACTTGTTTGACTATTTGTTTTCTTTGCAGGCTAATCGGCTATTGCACCGAATTTGGCTGATTATTTGCCGTTTTTCTCAAACCTTTCAACAAAACTCAGCGCCAAGCGACACTCTTATAAATGAATTAGTAGAGGCGCTCGTTAAAAAAGATGAAGCAGCTGTATTAAATCTTCACCATCAGTGCTACAAACAAGTGTGAAAGAAGGAATTTGTCGAAAGAGACATGCCATCTTTCTACACAAAATCAAACCGTCATCTAGTAAAGTAAATAGCAACTAATAAAGTGAAGCGAATAATTCATCCAATTTTTTCTTATATGTCGCTTGTTTTTGCGTTTGAGACGGGCTTTCATAACGTGTAAAGTAGAAGAAGAGGAAGAAGAAAGGTTCTTATGTTAAAGAAAAGAACCAAAAGGAGGTTACACCTTGTTACGAGATTTATTTACAAAAAACACAAAAACTCCAAAAAAACGAAAATATGCTACGATTCCTTCTGAGCATATGAGACAAGATGTACCTGAAGGGATTATGACCAAGTGTAAAAAGTGTAAGAAAATCATGTATACAAAAGAGTTAAATAAAAACTTAAAAGTATGCTTAAACTGTGGATATCACCATCAAATGACAGCACCAGAGCGTATTGAAAGCTTGATTGACAGCGGTACGTTTGTTGAATACGACAAAGATATGACGTCAGAAAATCCTCTTGGATTCCCGGACTATCTTGAAAAGCTCGAAAAAGATCGTGAGAAAACTAATTTAAGTGAAGCGATTGTTACGGGTGAAGGAGATATTGAAGGAATTAAAGTAGTGGTTGCTGTTATGGATTCACACTTCCGTATGGGAAGCATGGGTTCTGTAGTAGGTGAGAAAATTACTCGCGCCATTGAAAAAGCAAAGGAAATGCATGTCCCATTCCTTATTTTTACAGCTTCAGGCGGTGCACGTATGCAAGAAGGTGTTCTGAGCTTGATGCAAATGGCTAAAACTAGCGCAGCCCTTAAAATGTTCAGTGACGAAGGCGGCTTAATCATTTCGATCATGACACATCCTACTACAGGAGGAGTGTCAGCAAGCTTTGCTTCGCTAGGCGATTATAATTTAGCCGAGCCGGGCGCGTTAATTGGCTTTGCTGGAAGACGTATTATTGAACAAACAATTAGAGAAGAGCTTCCAGAAGATTTTCAGACGTCTGAATTTCTGTTGAAGCATGGTCAATTAGATGGAGTTATTGACCGTCACGATTTAAAAGACACGTTAACAACTATTTTAGATATACACGTAGCAGGAGGTGACATCGAGTGGTAAGTGAATTAGAGTTTGAACGTCCAATTGTTGAGTTACGCGACAAGATTGCAGAACTGAAAGAGTTTGCTAAAAATACAGAAGTGGATTTATCTAGCGAAATTGATAAGTTGGAAAAGCGCTTAGAAAAAGTAGAAAACGATATTTACAATCATCTAAGCCCGTGGAACCGTGTTCAAATTGCGCGTCATCCTGAGCGTCCTACAACACTCGATTATATTACTCGCTTGTTTACAAACTTTTTAGAGTGTCATGGAGATCGCTTTTATGGAGATGATGAAGCAATCGTAGGAGGAATTGCCAAGTTTAATGGCGTGCCTGTTACCGTGATTGGACATCAGAGAGGTAAAGATACGAAAGAAAATATTCGTCGTAATTTTGGTATGCCTCATCCTGAAGGCTACCGTAAAGCACTGCGTCTAATGAAGCAAGCGGAGAAATTTAACCGCCCAATTATTTGCTTTATTGATACAAAAGGAGCTTATCCAGGAAAAGCGGCAGAAGAACGCGGACAAAGCGAAGCTATTGCGAAAAATCTTTTCGAAATGGCTGGCTTAACTGTACCTGTTATTTGTATTGTCATTGGAGAAGGAGGAAGCGGAGGAGCCTTGGCATTAGGTTTAGGAAATCACCTTCATATGCTTGAGAACTCGACGTATTCAGTTATTTCTCCAGAAGGAGCGGCTGCCATTCTTTGGAAAGATTCTTCTCTTGCGAAAAAAGCTGCTGAAACGATGAAGATTACAGCACCAGATTTGAAAGAACTGGGTATTGTAGATGAAATGGTTTCAGAGGTAAAAGGCGGAGCTCATCGAGATATCGATGCACAAGCTGGATACATGGAAAGCATTATTAAGAAGTCATTAAAAGAACTGATGAATTTATCAAAAGAAGAGCTAGTGGAAGAGCGTTATTTAAAATACAAAAAAATCGGACAATTTGCAGCTGAAAACGATGCCATTACTATAAAATAAAGAAACGTGCACTCTTGAAAAATAAGGGTGCGCGTTTTTGTGCGGTTTGTATAGCCCTTCTCTATTGTGTTTACAAGTTCTTCGTGGTATTTTATAGACAGCAAAAACCTTTAAATAAAAGTAGAAAAAGAGTGTTTTTAAAAAAATTCCTATGGTTATTAGCAGCTGTGCGAGCGTTTGTCTTTTCTCTAAAACGTGAGATATATAAGACAAATCAGGCAGCAAGTATTGCTGTATGAATTGCAGGGAATAGTAAAACAAGAAGCAAACGATGAAGAAATTCATCGTTAAAGTGCTGTGTATTTGTTTGCTATTTGATTCAGCGCTATGTAGGTATTTCATAAGTTACACGTAAAGCAAGGTGAACAGGTTAAGGCAACAAAATATTTGTTCACAGCCTGCTTGTAAAAGGTTAGTAAAGGAAATAGCTGTTTGCTCTACCTAAAGAGTAAATAGTAAATATATAGGAGGAAATTTGAATGCGTAAAACTAAAATTGTATGTACTATTGGACCAGCGAGTGAAAGTGTAGAAAAATTAGTTGAACTAATTAACTCAGGCTTAAACGTTTGTCGCCTAAACTTCTCTCACGGTGACTTTGAAGAGCATGGTGCACGTATCGTTAACATTCGTGAAGCTGCGAAACAAACAGGTAAAACAGTAGGTATCTTACTTGATACAAAAGGACCTGAAATTCGTACAAACACAATGGAAAATGGTGCAATTGAGTTAGAAGAAGGCGCTGAAATCATTGTTTCTATGACAGAAGTAGTGGGAACAACTGAAAAATTCTCAATTACATATCCAGGTCTAATTGATGACGTACACGTAGGATCAAAAATCCTTTTAGATGACGGTTTAATCGGTCTTGAAGTACTAGATGTCAATAAAACTGATGGTGAAATCAAAACGAAAGTACTTAACCCTGGTACATTAAAAAATAAAAAAGGTGTAAACGTGCCAAACGTAAGTGTAAACCTTCCTGGTATCACTGAAAAAGATGCAAACGATATTGTATTTGGTATCGAACAAGGCATTGATTTTATCGCTGCTTCTTTTGTGCGTCGTGCATCTGATGTATTAGAAATTCGTGAACTACTAGAAAAACACAATGCAGCTCACATTCAAATCATCTCAAAAATCGAAAACCAAGAAGGCGTAGATAACATCAAAGAAATCCTTGAAGTTTCAGACGGCTTAATGGTTGCTCGTGGTGACTTAGGAGTAGAAATTCCTGCTGAAGAAGTACCATTAGTACAAAAAGATCTAATCAAACAATGTAATGCACTTGGCAAACCAGTTATTACAGCTACACAAATGCTTGATTCAATGCAACGCAACCCGCGCCCGACTCGTGCGGAAGCAAGTGACGTTGCCAATGCTATTTTTGATGGTACAGATGCAATTATGTTATCTGGTGAAACAGCTGCGGGTTCTTACCCAGTTGAAGCTGTACAAACAATGCATTCAATCGCTTCTCGTGCTGAGCAAGCTCTAAACTACTCTGAGATTTTACAACAGCGCAGCAAACAAGTTGGCCCATCTATTACAGATGCAATCGGACAATCTGTTGTACACACAGCGCTTAACTTAAACGCTAGTGCAATCGTAGCGCCAACAGAAAGTGGTTATACAGCGAAAATCGTTTCTAAATATCGTCCGCAATCTCCAATCGTAGCTGTTGCAGCAAACGATTCTGTTGCACGTCGTCTTTCTCTAGTATGGGGTGTTACACCAGTTGTTGGTGAGCGCGTAAGTACAATTGACGATATGTTAGATCACGCTGTAAATGACGCAGTAAAAACAGGCGTTGTAGCACACGGTGATTTAGTTGTTATTACTGCTGGTGTTCCAGTTGGAGAATCAGGTGCAACGAACTTAATGAAAGTTCAAGTTGTAGGTGACGTTCTGGCTAAAGGACAAGGAATTGGTCGTAAAGCAGCAGTTGGTAAAGTAGTTATTGCTAAAACTGCTGAAGAAGCAAATGCAAAAATGACTGAAGGTGCTATCCTTGTTACAAACAGCACAGATCGCGATATGATCAGTGCAATCGAAAAAGCAGGGGCTCTTATTACGGAAGAAGGCGGTCTAACAAGCCATGCAGCTGTAGTAGGATTAAACTTAAGCATTCCTGTCATTGTAGGTGTAGAAAACGCAACAAGCGTATTCTCAGAAGATCAAGATATTACAGTTGATGCTTCACGTGGTGTTGTATACAACGGACACGCAAGCGTACTGTAAGAAACACGTAGATGATTGAAAAAAAGAGAAGGGGAAATCCTTCTCTTTTTGTTTAGGCAATTCAATAAGCGAAGAGGTGATGATGGTGAGGAAGCTTCTTCCGCTCCTTCTTATTGTACCTGCTGTTGAGGTAATGATTTTGATTTATTCAAGTCATCTCATTGGTGTAATGTCAACATTTTTACTGATTATTGCTACCAGTTTTATTGGTGCGTTTCTAGCGAAAAAACAAGGAACATCTCTTTTTCAAAAAGCACAGCGTCAGATGAGCCAAGGACATGTTCCAAGCGGTGAAATCCTTGATGGTATGTGTGTACTATTTGGCGGTTTGTTTCTACTGTTTCCAGGCTTCTTGACAGATGTTGTAGGCTTTATCTTTTTGCTGCCGTTTACACGCAAAATCGTCAAGCCTTTTCTTTTAACGTGGCTAAGAAGATTTTTTCAAGGGCGTAATCGAATGACGATTATACGTTAACTAGAAAGTGTGTGAAAGAAGCTTCTTTCACACACTTTTTCATTTTCCTATAATAAACTGCCACGTTTCTTTAAAAACTCCCGTTGTATGAAGTGTTTTTAGAATAACAAGAATAACAGGGCCAACTATTAATCCAAAAAATCCAATCAATTGATATCCTACAAATAAAGCAATTAATGTAGCAAGAGGGTCAAGACCAATGCTCGATGACAGAATCTTGGGCTCCATAATTTGTCGCTGCACAAGTACTACAGCATATAGTACCGAAAGTCCTACAGCAAATGACACATTATCTGTTGCAAACGCATAAATCATCCAGGGAACAAAAACCAGTCCTGTTCCGAGGTAAGGAAGAATATCTACTAAGCCGATTAATAAAGCGACTGTAATAGCATAATCAACCTTAAGAACAAGTAAACCAAAAAGAACGATGATGGTGGTAATCGAAATAAGCGTAAGCTGAGCTTTAATAAAACCAAACAGTGCATTTTTAAGCTCCATAACAACTGTCTGTCCATTTTCTCTTACTTTTTTAGGAATAAACACGCTGCCTTTAGCCATCAGCTTGTACCAATCTTTACTAATAAAAAAAGTAGCCAGCAATGAAAAAATAATCACAGTAGCTGCATTAGGCAATACGGATAAAAATACTGGGATGCTTTGCAATACATTTTGCAGAAAATCGCCCACCGTTTGAGCGATATGGTTGCCTACCCCTTTAATGTTCGATAAAATAGTTGCTTGCTGACCGGTATTTAAGTTATTAAACATAGAAGTAATGCGTTCATAAAACGGAAGTATTTGTTCTGTAGCAATATTTTCAATAAATATGACCACTTCTTTGAAATTTGTGGGAACAACTTTCGCTAAATACGTACTTCCTGCAATAATTTCTGTGATAAGTAACGTAATAAGTCCAGCCAAAAGAGAGAAGATAAGAACCATTGACAGTAAAACAGCTAAGTAGCGTGGTAAGCGCAGCTTTAATTCAAATAGATTAACCATAGGATTTATAAAAAAAGCGATGCAGCAGGCGATAATAAATGGATAGAGGAGAGAAGAGACATAATAACTAAGAAATACAGCTGCTGCAATAATTACCAACACACAAGCTAAGCGAAATAGGCGATGTAAATGAAGCTTGTACACAATAAATAGAGGCCTCCTTGTAAACGATAGTCAACAAAAGAAAAAGCTACTCATAAAATAGTTACGTAATACGCTTTAGAATTATCACAATAAAAAAAGAAAGGATGAGTAAAATGTTTTCACAACCGATGCTTTTTTTAGCTGTTTTACTCGTAATTGGATTAGTGGCTAAAAATCAATCATTAATCATTGCAGTTGCATTTTTACTTATTTTAAAATTAATCGGGTTAGACAGTAAGGTTTTTCCTTTTCTACAATCAAAAGGAATTAATATTGGGGTAACGGTGATTACAATTGCCGTTCTTGTGCCAATTGCAACAGGAGACATAGGGTTTAAACAATTAGGAGAAGCTGTGAAATCTTCTTATGCCTGGATTGCTCTAGGAGCCGGCATTGCTGTAGCAATTATTGCCAAATATGGGCTTACGCTCTTGGAAGATGATCCGCATATTACGACCGCTTTAGTTTTTGGCACAATTCTTGCTGTGGCGCTGTTTCAAGGGGTAGCAGTAGGTCCGTTAATCGGTGCTGGAATTGCTTATTTATTTATGAAATTAACTGAACTTTTTTCGTAGAAATTTTTGTATAATAATAATTTTTTTAAAATTTCTTCTCTCTTTTGATTCACAAAAGTCAGATAATTGTTTATAATATATTTTGAGGCCGCATCTTTTTACATACAATTGTATGTTTTACCTATAGGGCTGTAACAAAGCAATGACACATGCAGATGTTTTAATTTTGTGTGTTATTGAAACAAATGGAAATGTAAGCATTTTCTTTACGTGGGGTGAAGGAATGTTCTTCCAAGATATATATTCAAAAGAGGCGCTTCGTATATCATTTAATGTCTAGTTGAGCAGAAGCTCAATTTTGTTTTTCACGTTTTACACAGAAAGGTATGGGGAATTTTTTCTGTAAAGGAGTGGAGATTTATGACAGCAACTCGAGGTCTAGAAGGGGTAGTCGCTACAACGTCAGCAGTAAGTTCAATTATTGATGACACTTTAACATATCAAGGCTACAATATTGATGATTTAGCGAATTATGCAACATTTGAAGAAGTGGTGTATTTACTATGGCACGGAAAATTACCTAATAAAGAAGAATTATCTGTGTTTTCTAGATTACTAGCAGAAAACGCTAAATTACCCCAAGAAGTCTTAAATCATTTCAAAACTTATCCAATTCAAGATGTTCATCCAATGGCAGCTTTAAGAACAGTCGTATCACTATTGGGGTTGTACGATCCTGAAGCTGATTTAATGGATGAAGAAGCAAATTATCGCAAAGCTGTTCGTTTGCAAGCACAATTACCAACAGTGGTGACGGCTTTTTCAAGAGTTCGCAACGGATTAGAGCCAATTGAGCCAAACGAAAATTATAGCATTGCCGCTAACTTTTTATATATGTTAACCGGCGAAGAGCCAACTGATATCCAAGTAGAAGCGTTTGATAAAGCACTTGTCTTACACGCTGACCATGAGCTAAATGCTTCAACTTTTACAGCGCGTGTCTGTGTGGCAACGTTATCCGATATTTATTCAGGGATTACAGCCGCTATTGGGGCGTTAAAGGGTCCTCTTCACGGGGGAGCGAATGAAGCTGTTATGAAAATGTTGTCTGACATTCAAACAGTTGAAAACGCAGAACCTTACATTCGCGAAAAGCTCGCGAAAAAAGAAAAGATTATGGGATTTGGACATCGTGTGTATCAGCAGGGTGATCCTCGTGCCAAGCACTTGAAAGAAATGTCTGAAAAACTTACAAAACAAGCAGGAGATACAACGCTATACGATATGTCAGTGAAAATTGAGGAAATCGTAACAGGCGAGAAAAAGCTTCCGCCAAACGTTGATTTCTATTCAGCTTCTGTATACCACAGCTTAGGTATTGATCACGATTTATTTACTCCGATTTTTGCCGTAAGCCGCGTATCAGGATGGATTGCTCACATTTTAGAGCAGTATTCAAACAATCGTTTGATTCGTCCAAGAGCTGATTATATCGGTCCTGGAAAACAAACGTACATTCCGCTTGAAGAGCGCAGCTAAACAATGTGACGAAGGTGCTCACGTTCGTTGAGCACTTTTCCATAAGTGAAAGTAGACAATTTTTTAAGGAGGTCATTCTCATGACAAAAGGTGAACAAATTTCTGTAGCAAACGGCGTTTTAAACGTACCAAATAACCCAATTATTCCATTTATCGAAGGTGACGGAATTGGTCCGGATATCTGGGCAGCAGCTTCCCGCGTATTAGAAGCAGCAGTTGCAAAAGCATACAGTGGTGAAAAAGAAATCGTTTGGAAAGAAGTATTAGCAGGTGAAAAAGCATTTAATCAAACTGGCGAATGGTTACCGGAAGAAACGTTAGATGCAATTCGCGAATACATAATTGCAATCAAAGGACCATTAACGACACCAGTAGGCGGTGGAATTCGTTCTCTAAACGTGGCATTGCGTCAAGAATTAGACTTATTCACATGCTTACGTCCTGTTCGCTACTTTGACGGCGTACCTTCTCCAATTAAGCGCCCAGAAGATACAGATATGGTTATCTTCCGTGAAAATACTGAAGATATTTATGCTGGTATTGAATATGCGAAGGGTTCTGAAGAAGTACAAAAACTTGTTTCATTCCTACAAACGGAATTAGGCGTAAATAAAATCCGTTTCCCTGAAACTTCTGGATTAGGTATTAAGCCTATTTCTTCTGAAGGAACAGAGCGTCTTGTGCGTGCAGCAATCAACTATGCGATTGAACAGGGCCGCAAGTCTGTTACGCTTGTACACAAAGGTAACATTATGAAATATACAGAAGGCGCATTTAAAAATTGGGGCTATGAGCTAGCTGAAAAAGAATTCGGCGATAAAGTATTTACTTGGGCTCAATATGACCGCATCGTTGAAAAAGAAGGTGCACAAGCTGCAAACAAAGCACAAGCAGAAGCGGAAGCAGCAGGAAAAATTATTGTAAAAGATTCTATTGCAGATATCTTCTTACAACAAATTTTAACTCGTCCACGTGAATTCGATGTAGTAGCAACAATGAACTTAAATGGAGATTACATTTCAGATGCATTAGCAGCACAAGTTGGCGGTATCGGAATTGCTCCAGGAGCAAACATCAACTATGAAACTGGACATGCTATCTTTGAAGCAACTCACGGTACAGCACCTAAATATGCTGGTTTAGATAAAGTAAACCCATCTTCTGTATTATTATCAGGTGTGTTAATGCTTGAACACCTTGGCTGGAATGAAGCAGCGGATTTAATCATGAAATCAATGGAAAAAACAATTGCTTCAAAAGTAGTAACATATGATTTCGCACGTTTAATGGACGGCGCAACAGAAGTGAAGTGTTCAGAGTTTGCTGATGAATTAATTAGCAATCTAGGAAAACAAGTAACAGTTTAATAGCTATTCATTTAGGGGAGGAATTATAATGGCAAATATGCGTAAAAAAGTATCTGTTATCGGAGCGGGCTTTACGGGAGCTACAACTGCTTTTTTAATTGGTCAAAAAGAATTAGCTGATGTTGTATTAGTTGATATTCCGCAATTAGAAAATCCAGCTAAAGGTAAAGCGCTGGATATGTTAGAAGCAAGTCCTGTACAAGGCTTTGACGCTAACATTACAGGAACAGCCAACTACGAAGACACAGCTGATTCTGACATTGTCATTATTACAGCTGGTATCGCGCGTAAGCCAGGTATGAGTCGCGATGATTTAGTCACAACGAACCAAAAAATTATGAAGTCTGTTACTCAAGAAGTTGTTAAATACTCGCCAAACTGTCACATTATCGTGTTAACAAACCCGGTAGATGCTATGACGTACACAGTATTTAAAGAATCTGGTTTTCCTAAAAACCGCGTAATCGGTCAATCAGGCGTATTAGATTCTGCACGTTTCCGTACGTTCGTAGCGCAGGAGTTAAACATTTCAGTGAAAGATATCACAGGTTTTGTACTTGGTGGACATGGCGACGATATGGTACCTCTTGTACGCTACTCATATGCTGGCGGTATTCCTCTTGAAACGCTTATTCCAAAAGCGCGTCTTGAAGCAATTGTTGAAAGAACACGCAAAGGCGGCGGCGAGATCGTTAACTTATTAGGCAACGGAAGTGCGTACTACGCTCCTGCTGCTTCTTTAGTGGAAATGACAGAAGCGATCTTAAAAGATCAGCGTCGTATTTTACCAGCGATTGCTTACCTAGAGGGTGAATATGGTTATAACGGCATCTACTTAGGTGTTCCGACCGTATTAGGAGCTGCAGGAATTGAGCAAGTAATTGAATTAGAACTTACTGATTCTGAAAAAGCTGCGTTAGATCAATCAGCAAAATCAGTCAAAACTGTCATGGGTGTATTAGCTTAATACAATAAAGTAGGTTTGAGTATAGGTTTTTATAGATATTCAAACAATAGTCACAAGGAAAATTCGAGGGAAACCTCGAATTTTTCTTGTATATAAAGAAAAACTATTACTTTATACAAAAGGTGGAATGATGATGGTATTAGGTAAAAAACAAAAAATAGGTCGAAGTATTGAAGATATAAAAGTTGGAGAAAAATTAACGCTAACTGAACGAATTGAAGATAAAGATATCTTATTGTACTTAGGGCTGACAAATGATTCTAACCCTTTATACATTCAGCATGATTATGCATCTCAGACACCTTTTAAGAAACCTATTGTGCCAAGCATTATGATTACCGGTATTATGACAGCAGCCATTTCAAAGTACTTGCCCGGACCTGGAAGCCATGTTGCAGAACATACGGTTGCCTTTCCCAAAAAAATTCATCATTATAGTACGATTGAATTTTTATTTGAAGTCACAGAGGTAGATGTTTCTTCTAAAACTGTTACGATTGAAGTAGAAGCGGTCAATGAACAAAAAGAGAGTGTAGTAACGGCTCGGTTTCTTGTGTATCCGCCGCTTAGACTTCCATCAGTAGAGACACATGACTTTGAAAATTTTTAAAACGCCCTAAATATTGATAAATATAGAAGAAGCTCTTTAGCCATATTTTCTGAAAATGTTGAAATGTATTGGAGAACGAGGCTAAAACATTGTATGATAAGAGAAGATAAATAGAAAATAATATCATTTGGGTGAAGCTGCGGTTTAATTTAACTAGATGGAGGCTTATATCGTTAATATGAGTAAGAAATTATTAGTCGTAGATGATGAACAATCAATTTCAACATTATTACAATATAATTTACAACAAGCTGGCTTTACAGTAGAAACAGCTGAAGACGGGGAAGAAGGATACAACAAGGCATTAGAAGGAAAACCTGATTTAATTGTGTTAGACTTGATGCTTCCTAAAATGGATGGAATTGAAGTTTGTAAAAAGCTTCGTCAGCAAAAAGTGATGACGCCTATTTTAATGTTAACTGCAAAAGACGATGAGTTTGACAAGGTATTAGGGCTAGAACTTGGCGCAGATGACTACATGACGAAACCATTTAGTCCTCGAGAAGTAGTAGCCCGTGTAAAAGCCATTTTACGCAGAACACAAATTATTGCTCAGGAAAATGAACAGGAGGAAGATGGCGAACGCATCATGATTGGTGATTTAAAAATTCTTCCAGATCATTATGAGGCCTACTTTAATCAAGAGCAGCTTGAGCTTACTCCGAAAGAATTCGAGTTATTATTATATTTGGCAAAATACAAAGGACGGGTATTAACTCGTGATCAGCTGCTGAGTGCAGTGTGGAATTATGATTTTGCCGGAGATACGCGAATTGTAGATGTGCACATCAGCCATCTGCGTGAGAAAATTGAACATAATACGCGAAAACCGGTTTATATAAAAACGATTAGAGGATTAGGATATAAGCTGGAGGAACCAAAGGTAGATGAATAAATTTCGTTCAAGGCTACTTTTGGCTCTATTAGTACTTATTATTATTGTATTAGTAGGTCTTGGCCTGCTGCTGGGGCAGTTGTTTAAAAACTTTTATTTTCAAACGTTTCAAGAGCGAATGGAAAAAGAAGCAAAGCTTGTGGAAATGTACATTAGTGAAGAAGGCATCACAAGTCCTGCTTTAAAATCTAAAGTTGATCAAATCAGTCATTCGCTAAGTGTACGAACGACTGTCGTTCAAAAAGATGGAAAAATATTAGTTGACTCAAATCCAGGTAGCAAGCAGCAAAGAATCGAAAAAAGTATTGTAATCCAACAAGTATTAAAAAAGCAGTTAAACAGCAAAAAAAGCTTTGATCAAATTAAAGAAGATTACGACTTATATTACTATGGTATCCCGCTTATTAT
Source organism: Priestia sp. D51 (assembly GCF_053345675.1). NCBI lineage: Bacteria > Bacillati > Bacillota > Bacilli > Caryophanales > Bacillaceae > Priestia > Priestia sp. D51. The sequence continues at coordinate 140,829 of NZ_JBLTIR010000001.1, forward strand.
AGAAGGTAAGCAAGAGGGATTTGTTGTTTTGAGTACATCGTTTGATTCATTAAAACAAGTAAATCAGCAAATCTGGGGGCTTCTTATTGGAAGCTTAGGTCTAGCTTTGATTGTGATTTTACTCTTAGGTGTAAAGATTATGGGGCGCTATACCCGTCCTATTGAATCGGCAACCAAGGTGGCTATGGAACTTGCAAAAGGGAATTATAAAGCTCGTACATATGAAGATTATGTAGATGAAACAGGGATGCTGAGTCAGTCTATTAACGCACTTGCTCGTAATCTGCAAGAGTCTATCACTAATCAAGAAATGCAGCAGGACAGGCTGCGCACCCTAATTGAAAATATGGGAAGCGGTATGCTTCTTATCGATAGTCGAGGCTATATAAACTTAGTGAACCGAGCTTATAAAGAGCAGTTTCATATACATCCGGACGACTTCCTTTATCACTTGTATTATGAGGTATTTGAGCACAAAGAAATCATTAAACTTGTGGAAAAAATATTTATGACCGAAGTAAAGGTTCGAAAACAAGTCGTTTTGCCTTTAAATATTGAACGAAGATATTTTGATGTTTATGGAGCGCCGATTATTGGCTTAAACGATGAATGGAAAGGCATTGTGCTTGTTTTCCATGATATTACCGAGCTGAAAAAACTAGAACAAGTGCGCCGTGACTTTGTAGCGAATGTGTCTCATGAACTAAAAACGCCTATTACGTCCATTAAAGGGTTTAGTGAGACATTGTTAGACGGTGCCATGGAAGATCCAAAGCTGCGAGAGCAGTTTCTATCTATTATTCTAACGGAAAGCCAGCGCATGGAGAGCTTGATTCAAGATCTTTTGGATTTATCTAAAGTTGAACAGCAAGGTTTTAAACTAAGCATTCATTCAGTAGATTTGAATACCCTTCTCTATGAGGTCATAACAGTGCTATCGAACCGAGCGAATGAAAAAGAAATCACTCTAACGTTAGATACGCTTCCTGAAGAAGCGTGGATTGATGGTGACAGTCAGCGCCTTATGCAAGTGTTCGTTAACTTAATTGGCAATGCACTCATGTATACAATGCCTGGAGGAACCGTTCACGTTTCGCTTGAAGAGGAAGAAGAAACGATTACGGTTCATGTTCAAGATACAGGTATCGGTATTGATTCTGATGAAATTTCACGTATTTTTGAGCGTTTTTACAGAGTAGATAAAGCAAGAAGCCGCAATTCCGGAGGAACAGGTCTTGGATTAGCAATTGTTAAACATCTTGTTGAAGCTCATAAAGGGGAAATTGAAGTGAAAAGTGAAGTCAATAAAGGGACAACTTTTTCGGTGAAGCTGCACAAGTATTTGCCGCAGATGTAAAATGTTTACGTTCCTTTTACAATTTATTTAATGTAGCTTAATAATTAATTGATACAATTTTTCATGGAAACCCCTTCATCCAAGGAGCCAATATGTAAGGCGAAAATAGCTTTAACCGTGCTATTTTCGCCGATTCTTTTTGACAATTTCTATCCATTCACATGCTACACCGCCTAAAATAACCAGGCGGTGTTTTTTATTTTATGATGTATAGATCTTATCACCATATGAAAATAAAACGTTGAATTCAAGAGTACTTTTTGTCCTTAAAGCTTATTGTTTGCTAAAATAAAGGTAAGATAAGAAGAGAGCGAAATGGAGGAACATGAATGACACAAAAACTAGTATTAATTGACGGGAATAGTATTGCCTACCGTGCATTTTTTGCTTTGCCGCTTTTAAACAATGATAAAGGAATACATACAAATGCCATATACGGCTTTACTACAATGCTGACACGTATTTTAGAGGAAGAGAAGCCAACGCATTTACTGGTGGCTTTTGATGCAGGGAAAACAACGTTTCGTCACAAAACATTTACAGAGTATAAAGGAGGCAGACAAAAGACGCCTCCTGAACTTTCAGAGCAGTTTCCCTTTATTCGTGAGTTATTAGATGCATATGGAATTAAGCGCTATGAACTGCCTGAGTACGAAGCAGATGATATTATCGGTACACTTTCAAAACAAGCAGAACAAAAAGGAATGGCCGTGAAAGTCATTTCCGGTGATAAAGATTTACTTCAGCTTGTGTCAGAGCATGTAACCGTAGATATTACGAGAAAAGGAATTACGGATGTGGATTCCTATACGCCTGCAGCCATTGATGAAAAATATGGAATCACGGCTGCGCAAATCATTGATATGAAGGGTCTTATGGGAGACAGCTCAGATAATATCCCAGGTGTGCCTGGAGTTGGAGAAAAAACAGCCTTAAAGCTATTAAAAGAGTTTGAAACCGTTGAAAATGTATTGCAATCTATCGATCAAGTCAGCGGTAAAAAATTAAAAGAAAAGCTGGAAGATAATCGTGAATCAGCCATCATGAGTAAAAAGCTTGCAACTATTTATTGCGAAGCGCCTCTTGAAGTATCTGTAGAAGATGCGAAATATGACGGGTTTGAATCTTCAAAGGTCATCTCTTTATTTAAAGAGCTTGGGTTTAATTCTCTGCTTGCTAAATTTGGTGAATCAGCAGAAGAGGAAGCAGATTTTGAAGAACTGACGTTTGAAATAGTGCAGGAAGTTCACGATGATATGTTAACAAGCGAAGCAGCTCTGATCGTAGAAGGTTATGAAGAAAACTATCATCACAATCAGCTGCTCGGTTTTGGAATCAGCAACAAAAACGGCCACTATTTTATTGATAAAGACACAGCTCTTTCATCTTCCAAGTTTACAGCATGGCTAGAAGATGAAGATGTAAAAAAGACGGTATTTAATGGAAAACGTACGATTGTATCGTTAAAATGGGCGGGGCATGAAATTAAAGGAATTGAACATGATGTAATGATTGCTTCTTACATCTTAAATCCCGCTGAAGCAAATGATGACCTAGCGACAATTGCAAAATTAAAAGGATATCATCAAGTGCAATCAGATGAAGCTGTGTATGGAAAAGGAGCTAAGCGAAGCATTGCGGAAGCTGCTCAGCTAGCTGAGCATGTTATAAGAAAAGCCGCCGCCGTAGCTTATTTAAAAGAAGTGTTGGAAAAAGAATTGGTTGAAAATGAACAGTTTGAGCTGTTTGAAAAGCTTGAAATGCCTCTTGCCATTGTCCTTGCCGATATGGAATATCAAGGGGTGAAAATTGATCGGGCGCGTTTGGATGAAATGGGCGAAGATCTTCGAGAACAGCTTGAAAAAATTGAAGCGAAAATCTACGAATACGCTGGACAAGAATTCAATATTAATTCACCAAAGCAGCTAGGAGTTGTTCTTTTTGAAAAAATGCAGCTTCCAGTCATAAAGAAAACAAAAACAGGCTATTCCACATCAGCTGATGTATTAGAGCAATTAGCTAGCGCCCATGATATTATCCCAGAGATTTTACAATACCGTCAGCTAGGAAAATTACAGTCTACGTATATCGAAGGGTTAAAAAAGGTTATTCATGAAAGCGATGGAAAAGTTCATACCCGCTTTAATCAAACGTTAACTCAAACGGGAAGGTTAAGCTCAGTAGATCCTAACTTGCAAAACATCCCGATTCGTCTTGAAGAAGGTAAAAAAATAAGAGGTGCGTTCGTGCCTTCACAGCCTGATTGGTTAATATTTGCGGCGGATTATTCACAAATTGAGCTGCGCGTACTGGCTCATATTGCAAATGATGAAAAGCTAATTGATGCGTTTAAGCATGACTTAGATATTCATACGAAAACAGCGATGGATGTGTTCCACGTCGAAAGAGAAGAAGTAACGTCGAATATGCGCCGTCAGGCTAAAGCAGTTAATTTTGGAATCGTCTATGGCATCAGTGATTACGGTTTATCGCAAAGTTTAGGAATTACAAGAAAAGCAGCGGCTACTTTTATTGAACGCTATTTAAAAAGCTTCCCGGGTGTACAGGAGTATATGGATACGATTGTGCGCGATGCAAAAGAAAAGGGATACGTAACAACGCTCTTGCACCGCCGCCGTTACTTGCCTGAAATCACGAGCCGAAACTTTAACCTCCGCAGCTTCGCTGAGCGTACAGCTATGAATACGCCTATTCAAGGGACAGCAGCTGACATTATTAAAAAAGCAATGATTGAAATGGATAAGCGCTTAAAAGATGAAAATCTTCAGGCTAAGCTGCTGCTTCAAGTACACGATGAGCTGATTTTTGAAGCCCCAGAAGAAGAAATTAAAATTTTAGAGAAAATCGTACCAGAAGTAATGGAGCATGCTTTAGAGCTAGAAGTTCCGTTGAAAGTAGATTATTCTTACGGAAAGACTTGGTACGAAGCAAAGTAGTGGAAAAAGGATGTGACAAACGTGCCAGAATTACCAGAAGTTGAGACCGTCAGACGTACGTTGATTGAATTAGCCAGTGGTAAGACCATTGAGCGTGTAACCGTTAAATGGCCTAATATTATCAAACGTCCTGAGCAAGTTGAGCAGTTTTGTGACGCGCTTGTTGGACAAACCATTCGAGATGTTGAACGCAGAGGTAAGTTTTTGAAAATTGTACTCGATGATTATACGATGGTTTCTCATCTGCGTATGGAAGGAAAATATGCTCTCCATGAAAATGCAGACGAACCAGATAAGCATGTACACGTCTTTTTTCACTTCACCGACGGAACAGAATTACGATACCGGGATGTAAGGAAATTTGGTACCATGCACTTATTTAAAAAGGGAGAGGAAGATCTGTTTCCTCCTCTTATTGGCCTTGGACCTGAACCGTTTGACGAAACATTTAATCCAAGTCAGTTAAAAATGCGAATCGGCAAAACCTCTCGAAAAATCAAGCCGGTTTTACTCGATCAAAATGTCGTGGTTGGGCTAGGGAATATTTATGTAGATGAAGCACTATTTCGCGCAGGGATTCACCCTGAACGAGTGGCCAGCCAATTAACAGACGAAGAGTATGAAAAATTGTACGAAGAAATTGTAGCGACCCTTCAAGAAGCGGTGAAACAAGGGGGAAGCACAATTCGCACGTATGTAAACACACAGGGGCAAATAGGCATGTTTCAGCAGCAGCTTTACGTGTACGGAAGAAAAGGCGAATCCTGTAAAATTTGCGGTACCCCAATTGAAAAATTTGTTGTAGGCGGTAGAGGAACACATATCTGCCCAAATTGTCAGCCGGCTAAAAAATAACAATGGATGGGCTCCTTTCATATACTACGTATAGACAGAAAGGAAAGGAGTCCTCTCATCATGATAACATTTTCTTTACTTATTCTTGCTTTTGCCGTAAGTCTTGACAGCTTTAGCGTTGGCCTGACATACGGACTTCGAAAGGTGAAAATCCCGCTGAAATCCATTTTTATTATTTCATGTTGCTCAGCATTTTCTTTAATGTTTTCTATGTTTTTAGGAAAGGTACTTACGCATCTATTTTCAGTGGATGTACTAAATAAAGTAGGCGGAGGTATTCTTGTTCTACTTGGAATGTGGATTTTATACCAGTTTTTTTGTCCGGCAGATTCATCTCGAGTGAAAGAAGAAAAAACATTAGTGAAAATTGAAATTAAGTCAATTGGCTTAGTCATTAACGTATTGAAAAAACCAACGGCAGCAGATTTAGATAATTCAGGTTCCATCACTGGGATTGAAGCATTTATACTTGGAATTGCATTATCTCTTGATGCATTTGGAGCAGGGTTTGGAGCAGCTTTATTAGGTTATTCGCCGTATGCTTTAGCAATTGCTGTAGCTCTTATGAGTTCACTTTTTTTAAGTGCGGGCATACAGTTTGGCAAAGTTTTTTCACGTTTATCATGGATGAAAATGTTTTCCTTTTTACCGGGAGTTCTGCTTATTATTTTAGGTATTTTTAGATTTTAAATAAAGCGATAAAGGAGAGGCCAATGTCAATTGTAATTGGATTAACGGGCGGAATTGCTAGTGGAAAAAGTACGGTAACCGGAATGCTGAGAGATATTAATATTCCAGTAATCGATGCTGACCACATTGCAAAAGAAGTCGTCGAACCAGGAAAAGAAGCATATAACCAAATCGTAGAGACGTTCGGTCGTGCCATTCTTCACGAAAATGCGGAGATCAATCGAGCTGCTTTAGGGGGAATTGTGTTTTCTCAAGAGGAAGAACGTAAAAAGTTGAATGCAATTGTACACCCTGCGGTAAGAAAAGAAATGCTTTCTCAAAAGGAAAGGTATATCGAGGAAGGATACGATGCTGTGGTATTAGATATTCCGCTGCTGTTTGAAAGTGATTTGACGCATTTAGTCGATAAAGTAGTGGTTGTATATGTCGATGAGCCTGTGCAGCTAGAAAGGTTAAAATCTCGTAATGATCTCTCGACGAAAGATGCCTATGCACGTATCCACGCACAGCTGCCTTTGATTCAAAAAGTAGCCTTAGCCGATGCGGTGATCAATAACAACGGACCTGTAGAGGAAACAAAACAACAGCTTTTAAGTATATTAGCCCTATGGCTAGATTAAAGAGGCTGAGATAAACGTATGTTAGCTGAAGGGAAATCCGAACGAGCTTGATTCTTGAGGTAGAATCAAGCTCGTTCGGATTTTTTTATTGAGAATATTTACGAGCTTCTAAAAAAGAATGTGTTAAATATCTGTTCTCGCTATATACATATAGTAAAACTTAATTAAAATAATTTATTAAAAAAAATTAATATTATTCACTTTTTAAATATTTATGTTATACTATTAAATATAAAAAGTTAAATAGTATAACACATATAGAGAGGGGTATAGCCATGAAAGCACGTATTGCCATTAATGGTTTTGGGAGAATAGGAAGAATGGTTTTTCGCACAGCGATTATAGAGGAGAATTTAGATATTATTGCTATAAATGCATCTTATCCAGCAGAAACATTAGCACATTTAATCAAATATGACTCTATACACGGACCATTTAATGGAGATGTTAAATGTGATGATGATGCGCTAATTGTTAACGGTAAAAGAATCCAGCTATTAAATTCACGCGATCCGCTGAATTTGCCTTGGAAAGAGCTTGGGATTGATTTAGTTGTTGAAGCAACAGGGAAATTTAATTCAAGAGAAAAAGCGCAGTTACATATTGAAGCAGGTGCTAAAAAAGTTGTCTTAACGGCACCGGGTAAACAAGAAGATATTACTATTGTGATGGGCGTAAACGAACGAGAGTTTGATGTGAATCAGCATAACATTATCTCTAATGCCTCTTGTACGACAAATTGTCTAGCTCCAGTTGTCAAGGTGTTAGACGAAGCGTTCACAATTGAAAACGGTTTAATGACGACCGTTCACGCATATACAAATGATCAAAAGAATATTGATAACCCGCATAAAGACTTGCGAAGAGCCCGTGCGTGTGCTCAATCAATTATTCCTACAACAACTGGAGCAGCCAAGGCGCTTTCATTAGTTCTTCCTCATTTAAAAGGAAAGCTTCATGGAATGGCGCTGCGCGTTCCTACGCCGAACGTATCGCTTGTCGATTTAGTTGTGGATGTAAGGAAACCTGTGACGATGGAAGATGTTAATCTAGCGTTCATTAAAGCTGCTGAAGGACCATTAAAGAATATTTTAAATTTAACAATGGAACCACTCGTATCAATTGACTTTAATACAAATCCTCATTCAGCGATTGTAGATGGACTATCGACTATCGTAATGGAAGATCATAAAATTAAAGTGTTAGCTTGGTACGATAACGAGTGGGGCTACTCTCAGCGCGTAGTCGATTTGGTAAGATATATTGCTGCAGAAATGCGTAATGGATCAAAGATAAGAGTAAGCTAAGAAAGCTATAGATTGCTTTTTAAAAAAACAGGGAGCTATCGCCCTGTTTTTTTTGTTTTTATTCAAAAGAATAGGGAAAAGCAATAAGATAATCATGCAAAGGAGTGTTTCTTTTCCTCAATTTTAATAAAAAAATGAATAGTCGTTTAGCAGCTTTTACACACTGTCTCACGAGAATACAGGGGTAATTTGTATAGGTCTATCTGCGGGAACAATCTTTAATAAAATCAAAACACGTATTGCAAAATAAATGTAAACAAAGTATACTATGTTTCGTGAACTTCTTGTGTACCTTTCGGTGATGTGGCTACTTAAAGGGTTAGGACCTCTTTGGACTAACTTTCCCCCGTGGTAGTTAACATGCTATATGGCGAAAGAACTTCATGTTTAACGATTAAAAATTGTTAAAGGGGGAAATATCATTATGGAAACAATGGGTCGTCATGTCATCTCAGAATTATGGGGATGCGATTTCGATAAGTTAAATGATATTGATTATATTGAAAAAACGTTTGTTGATGCAGCTTTAAAATCTGGTGCGGAAGTTCGCGAAGTAGCGTTCCATAAATTTGCACCTCAAGGTGTAAGTGGCGTTGTTATTATTTCAGAATCACATTTAACGATTCACAGCTTCCCAGAGCATGGTTATGCAAGTATCGATGTTTATACTTGTGGTCATTTAGATCCTACAATCGCAGCAGATTATATTGCAGATGCTCTAAGTGCACAGACACGTGAAACAATTGAATTACCACGTGGAATGGGTCCTGTTCAGGTAAAACAAACTAAAGCGAATGCACTTTAATAGTGTCGATTGATTACGTAAGTTAAGAGGTGTATTACACACCTCTTTTTAGTATATAAATTTTTAATATGCAAAAACAAAGGGGATAACAACATGGGGGTAGTACAAGTAGTTAAATCTTTATTTTCTAATCATGTAGAAACAAGCGATCGTCATTCAGATCCGACTCTAAAAACGCATTATTACAAAACAACGGCTGGGAATGCATTTAGGCAAGTTCATGAAATGTTGAAGCATATGCAAGGGATAGAGATACTTGCTGCGTATGAAGAGCGAGGAGAAATTAGCTTAAACGTTGTAAAAGGAAGAAAAGCTTTTGTTGTGATTACCATTATTAGCGTACGTCCTCTTGAAACCGCTATCGATTTTTCTGCTACAACAGAGTCAAAAGTGGTGCCAGTTGATTTTGGTTTTAGCAAAGAACTTGTACGTACGCTTTATAAGAGCTTTGATCAAAAACTTATTCCTCTTTCTTCGTAAGTTCCTTATCATTTTTGAATTTCAGGAAATAAAATGGGGAAATTCCTTTTCCTTTACTTGTATTCAAGCCTTGTTTTCTATAAGATGGAATAAAGTAAATCCTTTAATATAGCATCGTGTTTGATAAAGGAAATGATGATGACAATCATAATAAATGGCGAATAGCCGGCTAACATAGATGAAAATTAACTTATATGAGAGAAAATAAAAAGAAAAACAAGGTTTATTATTGGAGCTGAGAATATGAAGTGCCCATCCTGTCATTACAATGGAACGAGAGTGCTGGACTCGCGCCCTGTAGAAGAAGGCCGCTCTATTCGTAGAAGACGTGAATGCGAAGAGTGTCACTATCGTTTTACAACTTTTGAGAAAGTAGAAGAACTTCCGTTAATTGTTGTAAAAAAAGATGGAGCGAGAGAAGAGTTCAGCAAAGACAAAATCCTTCGAGGGTTAATTAAGGCGTGTGAAAAACGCCAAGTAAGCTTAAAACAACTGGAAGATACCGTACACGATATTGAAACAGAGCTGCGCAGTCAGGGTACATCAGAGGTGCAGTCAGATGTGGTAGGAGAAATGGTGATGGAGCGATTAGCTGCTATCGATGAAGTCTCTTATGTTCGATTTGCTTCGGTATACCGACAATTTAAAGACATCAATGTATTTATTGATGAATTAAAAGATTTAATTAAGAAGGAACGACTGTAAAAGAGCTATTGAAGTATTCTTTAGGCTCTTTTTTTGTCATTTCTATTACTTTAAAAGTAGGTAGGGAACGACATGAAAGAACAACATTGGAAAGAAATGATACCGGTCGATCGTTATGTTGTTCGTTCGAGCGGCATACTGCAGGAATACGACCGAAAGATTTTAACAATGCTCTATCAGCCGTTGGTGGGTACGACGTGTTTTGGTTTGTATATGACGCTATGGAGCGAGCTGGAACAAGATCGTTTATGGGGAAAAGAGTCTACGCATCATCACCTAATGTCAATGATGCAAATTAATTTGAAAGCTATTTACCATGAGCGGTTAAAATTAGAAGGTATTGGTTTGTTAAAAACATATATTAAGGAAGAAGATGATGTTCGTGTGTTCATTTATGAGCTCATTCCTCCTCTTACGCCCCATCAGTTCTTTAACGATGGCGTGTTAAATGTATATTTATATAACCGACTAGGAAAATCCATCTTTCAAAAAATAAAAAATTATTTTTCGGATTCACTCGTGGATGATCAATCGTTCAAAGATGTGACGCATTCATTTAACGATGTATTTAAATCAGTTAAAGCAACGGAGCTGGCTCCAAGTTTTCAGTCTGAAAGCAAGGATGTATTTTCTCCTGATGCTCAAACGGACTTTATAGATTCTTCAAACCGTGCTTCTATTGAGATGAGCCCGGATTCCTTCGATTTTGATTTATTTTTAGCAGGCCTAACAGATTCAATGATTTCGAAAAGGTCAATTACATCTAAAGTAAAACAAGCGATTGAAAAGTTAGCTTTTTTATACGGCATTGATCCTCTTCAAATGAAAAATGTAGTGCTCGATTCGCTAAATGAGAATGATCAAGTTGATATTGAATTGCTTAGAAAAGCAGCACAGTCCTTTTACCAATTTGAAAATGGAGAAGCACTTCCCAATCTAAGCGAACAAATTCAGCCTCCTATGCTTCGTACCATGCAGGAAAAGCAGCCTCAGACTAAGGAAGAGCAGCTCATTCAACAGCTAGAAGTCACCTCTCCTCGACAGCTATTGATCGAGTTTTCAGGGGGGGCAGAGCCATCAAAAGCAGATTTGCAAATGATTGAAGAAGTGATGTTTAATCAAAAGCTTTCACCAGGGGTAGTAAATGTTCTGATTTACTATGTTATGCTAAGATCCGATATGAAATTATCTAAGAGCTATGTAGAGAAAATTGCTGGACACTGGGCGCGCAAAAAGGTACAAACTGTTCAAGATGCCATGAATTTAGCTAAAAATGAACAGAAAGAATATCAGAACTGGACTGAGGCAAAGCAAAATAAAAAAACGGCCGGACGAAAAATTGTGCGTAAAGAAATGGTGCCAGAGTGGTTGAGCGATGAAGAAAAAGAAGAGAAAAAGCAGCCTTCAAAAGAAGCGGATGAATTTGAAGAAGAAAAACGAAAGCTACAAGAAGAGCTCAAGCAGTTAGATCAAGAGCTAAAACAAAAGCATAAAGAATAAAAAGCAGGTATGATAGAGATGAGGTGAAAAAGATGAAGCCTATCAATGATTCACTAAATCAGTTAGTGAACAAAAAGGATTTTAAAGCACGTTTAGAAGCATTAAGAAACAGTATTCTGTCTAATCCCGAAGTTAAAACGTTTCTGCAAGAGCATCGCCATGAGTTAGATGAGCAAATGGTCGACCGAGGCTTGATGAAGATGCATGAATTCATCGACCAGAGCAAATGCTGTGACAAATGCCCTTCTCTGCAAAGCTGTGTCAATATGGTGAAGGGGTATCACCCTCAGCTGGTTGTAAAAGGCCGTAATATTGATTTACAGTATGAACGCTGTCCTAGAAAAGTACAAGAAGATGAGCGAAAAGAACAAGAATCTTTTATTCAGTGTATGTACGTGCCCAAAGAAATTTTACAGGCAACGATGTCTGATATTGAAATTGAGCAGGGAAGATTTGAAGCCATTAAATTAGTAAGAGATTTTGTGCGAGAATATGAGCCAAATAAGAAAATGAAAGCTTTATATTTACACGGTTCGTTTGGTGTGGGGAAGACGTATTTTCTTGGAGCAATTGCCAATGCGTTAGCCGAAAAGAAAGTGAAATCTACGATTCTGTATGTCCCGGAGTTTTTGCGTGAGTTAAAAGGTTCGTTTCAAGATCAAAGCTTCAATGAGAAAATAGAGTATGTCAAAAAAGTACCGGTTCTTATGCTTGATGATCTCGGAGCAGAATCTGTAACGAGCTGGATGCGAGACGATGTGCTCGGAACCATTTTACAATTCCGCATGCTAGAAAATTTGCCGACATTTTTCAGCTCGAATTTAAATTTTAAAGAGCTTCAACATCATTTGACTTATACCCAACGAGGCGAGCAGGAAGAGCTCAAAGCCGCTCGTGTCATGGAACGAATTAAGTCTCTAGCCATTCCCGTTGAAATGAATGGAGAGAATAAACGAAATAGATGAGCAGGTCGTTTTACATTTCTTGTAACGACTTGCTCATTTTTTTGCATGTTGCCCCATATACATTAATAAAGCGTGTCCAAAGGGGGGCTATGAGGAATGAAAATATTCTTTAAATATGTAGAAGACGCAGTCATTGTATATGAGTCTTTATGCGCGAAGCGAAGCGCTTTATCATATGGTTCACAGTGCTTGAAGTTGGTGAATAATCAGCTTTTAGTTATTGATGAGACATACAATCGAGAGGCCATTTTACAAGACATGGTGATACCGGTATTAACGCACGTGATTTTAAAAAAGAAAGAAAAAAAGATGATGGTAAACATATTAAAAGAACAATTTTTCTATTCAGAAGAGGAAGAACAAGATTTGCTGCTTCAAATTATGAGGGGGATTATGGAAGGAGAGAGAGGCGAAATTCCGCAAAAAACATTTTCCCTTCCAAGAGAATTACTTATCCGCCAGGCTCTTCAAGACTTCTTCATTCATAATGTAACGTTCACCTTTGAGTCTTTTCTCCAATTCCGTTTAAAAGAATATCAAGAGCGGCTGCGCTATTATGCTGAGCTGGCGATTGATGAATATAAGCTTGAACAAGACTATCAAATTCTTATTCATCAGCTGCGTCAAGCAGCTAATGAAAGACAGTCATCTACAGGCGATGTGTATGTAATGCATTTGAATAAAAACAAGTTTGTATTGTACGACCAAAGCAGTAGATATGTTCCGGAGCGTGAATGTGCAGCCCTAGCAGAGGCCTTTCTATCTGAACAAGAATCAGTATACATAGACTCAACTATCATCGCGCCTTTGCTGAGTTTATCTCCAGCTGCTATTCATCTGTATAGCGACCAGCATGATCATGATTTTGTTTATACCATTCAAAATATTTTTCAAGAAAAAGTGATGTTATACGAAAAAAATGAATTTCCGTTTGATCAAAAGCAAAATATAACGTGAAAGGTTGATTTCTATTTTGAAAATGAATATAATAAATGCATATTGAAAAACAGCTATATGTCACAAGTTATGATGAGGACATGAGTGTATATTTACGGTTTATAGAGAGGGAGATCTAGGCTGAAAATCTCCTAACACGGAATATATTCTTACCACCTCTAAACTTCAGTAGTAAACGAGCAGCGTCTCTAGTAATTACTGACGGAATTTCCGTTATAAAACCTCGAGCCGCTTCGGGTTATTTGGGTTATCCAAGATACGAAGAGGAAACAAGGGTGGTACCGCGTGTATACACAACTCGTCCCTTTTTATAAGGGACGAGTTTTTTGTTTTTACAAAAAGTTTATTAGTTATGTTAAAGGAGTGGAAAGTTGTGTCAGAAGTAATCAAAATGACATTTCCTGATGGAGCTGTTAAAGAGTATCCAAAAGGATCATCAACAGAAGATATTGCGGCTTCTATTAGCCCGGGATTAAAGAAAAAAGCATTAGCAGGTAAAGTAAACGGCGAGCTGCTGGATTTACGTACGCTAATCGAACAAGATGGCAGTCTTGAAATCATTACGCAAGATGCTCCTGAAGCGCTTGAAATTATGCGCCATAGTACAGCGCATTTAATGGCTCAAGCAATCAAACGTTTATACAAAGATGTAAAAGTACAGCTAGGTGTAGGCCCGGTTATCGAAAATGGGTTTTACTATGACATCGATATGGAAGAATCAATTACTCCTGAAGATTTAGGTAGAATTGAAAAAGAAATGAAAAAAATCGTTAATTCAAATATTGAAATTGAACGAAAAGAAGTTTCTCGTGAAGAAGCCATTCAACTTTTTAAAGAAGTTGGCGATGAACTAAAGCTTGAATTGATTGATGCGATTCCAGCAGGTGAAAAGGTGACGATTTACCAACAAGGCGAATTCTTTGATCTTTGCCGAGGTGTGCACGTGCCGTCAACAGGCAAAATTAAAGAGTTTAAACTATTAAGCGTAGCAGGTGCTTATTGGCGCGGAGACAGCGACAATCAAATGCTGCAGCGTATTTACGGTACAGCATTCTTTACAAAAGCAGATTTAGACGAGCATCTTCGTCTTCTTGAAGAAGCAAAAGAACGTGACCACCGTAAACTTGGTAAAGAGTTAAACTTATTTACAAATTCTCAAAAAGTAGGACAAGGTCTTCCTTTATGGCTTCCAAAAGGTGCGACGATCCGCCGTATTATCGAGCGTTATATCGTAGATAAAGAAGTAAGCCTTGGTTATCAGCACGTTTACACGCCGGTGCTTGGAAGTGTAGAACTTTACAAAACGTCTGGTCACTGGGAGCACTATCAAGATGACATGTTCCCTGCAATGGAAATGGATAACGAAGACCTGGTTCTTCGTCCAATGAACTGTCCTCATCACATGATGGTGTACAAACAAGGTATTCACAGCTATCGTGAGCTTCCAATCCGTATTGCTGAACTTGGAACAATGCACCGCTACGAAATGTCAGGAGCATTATCAGGACTTCAGCGCGTTCGAGGCATGACGTTAAATGATGCACATATCTTTGTACGTCCGGATCAAATCAAAGAAGAATTTATTCGTGTGGTTCGCTTAGTTGAAGCGGTTTATAAAGATTTTGGATTTGAAAATTATTCATTCCGTCTATCTTATCGTGATCCTGAAGATACAGAAAAATACTTCGATGATGATGCAATGTGGGAAAAAGCACAAAGCATGTTAAAAGATGCAATGGATGAGCTTGACCTCGATTATTATGAAGCTGAAGGCGAAGCGGCATTCTACGGTCCAAAACTAGATGTTCAAGTTAAAACAGCTCTTGGTAAAGAAGAGACGCTATCTACGGTTCAATTGGATTTCTTACTTCCTGAACGCTTTGATTTAACGTATGTAGGGGAAGACGGAAAACAGCATCGACCTGTTGTTATTCACCGCGGCGTGGTGTCAACAATGGAACGTTTTGTAGCTTTCTTAATCGAAGAATACAAAGGAGCTTTCCCAACGTGGTTAGCACCTGTACAAGTTCAAGTGATTCCGGTATCACCTACGGTTCACCTTGAGTATGCAAAAGAAGTGCAAGAACAGCTTCAGCTTGCGGGTATTCGTGTGGAACTTGATTCTCGCGATGAGAAAATTGGCTATAAAATCCGTGAGGCTCAAATGCAAAAAATTCCTTACATGCTTGTTGTAGGGGATAAAGAAGTAGAAGATAAAGCAGTAAACGTACGTAAATATGGTGAGCAGAATTCAGAAACAGTGGATTTCCAAGCCTTTTTACAAAATGTAAAAGCAGAAGCATCTCGTTAATGAAAAAAGCAGAGAATTGAAATTCTCTGCTTTTTTATCTAACATTTATAAAAAACTGTTGCATAAATGGTTTTCCTTTGATACAATAACTTTTGTTGTGAAAAAAGAACGAAATCATTGACTTTTGTCTTTGTTGATACTATAATAGCTTAAGTAATTGAATACTTGTTTATACAGAAGAAGAAGCACCCGCTTCTCACCTGAGTGACGCATAAAGCAGTTAGCAGGTACATCGTATCTTAATTAAAACGATAGAAGTGTGGGTGCAGTATGTACTCACACTTTTTTGTGTGAGTTAATAATCGGTCTAAGCAAGCGTATTCGCTCATTAAACCTTGGAGGTGGCTACTTATTAGCAAGGACATGATGGTAAACGAGGGCATTCGAGCTCGCGAAGTTCGTCTAATTGATCAAAATGGTGAACAATTAGGAATTAAATCAAAAAATGAAGCATTAGAAATTGCTTCACGAGTAAATCTTGACTTAGTAATGGTTGCTGCAAATGCGAAACCGCCGGTATGTCGTATTATGGACTACGGTAAATTCCGCTATGAGCAACAACGTAAAGAAAGAGAAGCTCGTAAAAACCAAAAAGTTGTAAACTTAAAAGAAGTTCGTTTAAGTCCAACAATTGATGAACATGATTTTAACACTAAACTTCGTAACGCACGCAAGTTCCTTGAAAAAGGTGACAAAGTGAAAGCGTCTATTCGCTTTAAAGGTCGTGCCATTACTCATAAAGGGATTGGCCAAAAAGTACTTGAACGTTTTTCACAAGCTTGCGAAGATGTAAGTTCAGTTGAATCGGCTCCTAAAATGGAAGGCCGCAGCATGTTCTTAGTCTTGGCACCTAAAAACGAAAAGTAATAGAACGAGGAGGAACACCCCATGCCAAAAATGAAAACACATCGTGGCGCTGCAAAGCGTTTCAAAAAGACTGGAAGCGGTAAATTAAAACGTGCTCGTGCTTACACAAGCCATTTATTCGCTAACAAATCTACAAAACAAAAGCGTAAATTACGTAAAGGTTCTTTAGTAAGCAAAGGTGACTTCAAACGTATCCGTCACTTATTAGATAACATTAAGTAATTTGGGTTGAGATAGAAACAATACAGGAGGTAAACAATTATGCCACGCGTAAAAGGCGGTACAGTAACACGCAAACGTCGTAAAAAAGTTTTAAAATTAGCTAAAGGTTTCTTCGGTTCGAAGCATAGATTATATAAAGTTGCTAATCAGCAAGTTATGAAATCTCACATGTATGCTTATCGTGACCGTCGTCAGAAAAAACGTGACTTCCGTAAATTATGGATCACACGTATTAATGCAGCTGCTCGTATGAACGGTCTTTCTTACAGCCGTTTAATGCACGGTTTAAAATTAGCAGGTATTGAAGTTAACCGCAAAATGCTTGCTGACTTAGCTGTAGCTGATGAAAAAGCATTTGCTGAATTAGCAACTGCTGCTAAAAAAGGCTTAGATAAGTAATGAATATAAAGTCTCGTCATCTTTAGATGATGAGGCTTTTTTGCTATCGGAGGACATATCATGAATGAACTGCTGCTTACCTATTTTATTGTTATTAATATAATAGGGATAGGAATGATGTATAGAGATAAACAAAAAGCGAAAAGACATGAGTGGAGAATTGCCGAAAGCACACTGTGGACGGTAGCTGCTATCGGAGGAGCCATTGGAGGACTGATTGGTATGTATTGCTATCGTCATAAAACGAAGCACACATCGTTTACAGTAGGTTTTCCTATTCTTGCCGCTCTTGATTTACTTTTCTTTTTTGTTATCAGCTGAGCACAAATGATTTTGTGCTCAGTGTAAAAATTCTCGAACGGGGCTTTTCCAGCGAATAGGAGCATTTGGATACATGTTGTGTACGTGATTTTCCAGCAGCTTGAAATCTTGTTTTTGCAGTTCATGCAATCGAGATGGATCTGTTAACACCATTGTAATCGACAAAGACTCTGGTTCATTGGGATTGCTGTATTTTTCTCCTTCAAATAAAATACCTTTATACGTTAGTAGAAAATTTTTGCGGATATTCGTTTTTTCGTCAACGACAAAAAATTGCTGATGTTCCTGAGCTGCTACAAGCTTCCGCTTTGGACTGCGAAAATGCTGAACCAGCTTTAATAGTGTGTAAGCAACAAGCGCGAAAATGAACACGCGAACGATAACAATAACAAACATAACGCTCCCTCCTTTACAAGGCACAGTTTTCTTACTTTACGTTTCAGTCTCTAAAAAGTTTCACGATTTTTGATATAATTTCTTTATTGGTTTAAAAAGAAGAAGATATACATAATTACAGGAGTGATTACATTGAATTTACAACAGCTATTTACCATGCAGCGTCAGCTGGATCAGCATATAGAGGACAAGCATCAGCTTCATAAGGAAGACTTGGTTCCAAGAAAACTTTTAGCTCTGCTTGTTGAAATGGGAGAGCTGGCAAACGAAACGCGCTGCTTCAAATTTTGGAGCGTTAAACCTCCGGCTGAAGATGCTGTTATTTTAGAAGAATTTGTGGACGGCGTACATTTCATTCTTTCTTTAGGTATTGAAAAAGGATACGATGATTTAACTGAGCTGCCAAAATTAAAAGCAGCTGATTCAAAAACAACACAATTTTTACAGGTATTTGCACAAGTTTCTGCTTTCGAGCAGGACCTGTCAAAAGAAAACTATGTGAACATGTTTGCATCTTACATGAAGCTTGGCGATATGTTTGGTTTTTCTGCTGAACATATTGAAGAGGCGTACATGTCAAAAAATGAAGTGAATTTTAAACGCCAAGAACAAGGATACTAGAAATAAAGGGATGGGAAATTTTACTTCAACCTCTTTTTAGCTATAATAGAGGTATACATATGAAAGGGGTAATCCATATGACAAAGTTAGATGAAACATTGACGATGCTTAAAGCACTAACAGATGCAAAAGGAATTCCTGGAAATGAGCGTGAACCGCGTGAGGTTATGAAGAAATATATTGCACCTTATGCAGATGAAGTAACGACGGATGGGCTAGGCAGTTTGATTGCAAAAAAAGTAGGCAACGAACAAGGGCCTAAAATTATGGTAGCCGGTCACTTGGATGAAGTTGGTTTTATGGTGACTCAAATTGATGAACGCGGCTTTATTCGTTTTCAAACGGTAGGCGGATGGTGGTCTCAAGTTATGCTTGCTCAACGCGTAACCATCGTGACATCTAAAGGAGAGGTAACGGGGATTATTGGCTCAAAGCCACCTCATATCTTGCCTCCAGAAGTTCGCAAAAAGCCAGTTGACATTAAAGATATGTTCATCGATATTGGTGCTTCTAGCAGAGAAGAAGTAGCGGAGTGGGGAGTAAAACCTGGTGATCAGGTTGTACCTTATTTCGAATTTACGGTTATGAACAATGAAAAGATGCTGCTAGCGAAAGCCTGGGATAACCGTATTGGTTGTGCAATCGCTATCGATGTATTAAAAGCTTTAAAAAATGAAAAACATGAAAATGTTGTGTATGGTGTAGGAACGGTGCAAGAAGAAGTTGGACTCCGAGGTGCAAAAACATCTGCTAACTTTATTGAACCGGATATTGCATTTGCTGTTGATGTCGGTATCGCTGGAGATACACCTGGTGTTTCTGATAAAGAAGCCTCTTCTAAAATGGGGCAGGGTCCGCAAATCATTTTATATGATGCTTCCATGGTCTCTCATAAAGGACTTCGAGATACAGTGGTAGATGTGGCAGATGAATTAAATATTCCGTATCAATTTGATGCAATTGCTGGAGGCGGTACGGACTCGGGTTCTATCCATATTTCAGCTAACGGGGTGCCAGCACTTTCGATTACAATTGCAACTCGTTATATCCATTCTCATGCAGCAATGCTTCATCGTGATGATTATGAAAACGCAGTTAAATTAATTGCGGAAGTCATTAAGCGCTTAGACCGAGATACGGTTAACGCCATTACGTATAATTGAAAAAAGCTCATTCTCCTAGGAGAATGAGCTTTTTGTTGTACATAGGAAAAGGTTATTTATTTTAAACCGTTTTCAAGCGTTGTCAGAATTTCTTCTTTTTCTGATTCCGGAGACTTTTCCCAAAGCACTTCAAATAAAACACCAAGTCCAGGGAGCATTTTTTCTTCACCGCTTTGAATAGCGTCAGAAATTGTAGCCTCAAGCTCTTCTTTTGAGTTTCCTGAAACGTTTGCAATAACAGCATTTCGTAAATTAAGATCCATCATTTTCACCTCAGCTATCGTAAAGTTACCAATAGTTTTTGTTTTCTTTGCGATTTCTATGTACAATAAAGTGAAACTTATCTAATGATTATTGAACAAAATGTAATCGAACTATTTATTTTTGTATAGATAAAGGAGTTATGTTTGTGAAACAAATTGATTCAGTTAAAAATCCGCAGGTAAAAGCGTGGAAAAAACTGCATAATAAAAAAGACCGTGATAAGCAGGGCCTTTTTATGGTAGAAGGCTTTCATTTAGTCGAAGAGGCTATCAAAAATAAGGATTGCGTAAAGGAACTAATTATACGCGAATCGACCGAAGTGCCTGCACAGTGGGATATAGACGGTATCGAAATAATCGTTGTAAACGAAGCAATTAGTAAGTTATTATCTGACACAGAAACACCTCAAGGAATTATTGCCGTGTGTTTTCAAACAAAGCATGCGGAAATTATTCATACAGCACAGAAAGTATTGCTTTTAGATGCCGTGCAAGATCCAGGTAACCTAGGTACCATTATCCGAACCGCTGATGCTGCGGGAGTGGAGGCTATTATCATTGGAGAGGGCAGCGTGGATGTGTACAACCCAAAAGTCGTTCGTTCAACGCAAGGAGCTATTTTTCACCTTCCAATTGTAAAAGGCGATTTACTCGAAATAATTTCATTGTTAAAAGAAAGAGGAATAGCAGTTTACGGCACGTCGTTACAAAATGGAAAGGTCTACACACACGTAAAACCTTCAAACGAATTTGCGCTGATTGTGGGAAATGAAGGAAATGGCGTAAGCGAGAAAGTGTTGGAACAAACGGATCAGAATCTGTACATTCCCATCTATGGAAAGAGCGAGTCGTTAAATGTTGCCATCGCTTCTGGAATCTTACTTTATTATTTACGCGGAATGTAGTTGCATCGAGAACGTGTTTTCACTATAATAATACAATAGTTACATATGTAAAAAACGATGAAAGAGAGCAGTAGCTTATGTCCGTTTATGCAGGGAGAAAATGCCATGACTGAAAGCATTTTTATAAATGTAATAAGTGAATTCACCTCTTGAGTTGACACTTAGACCATCTTACATAGATGTAAAGGTGTTCCGGAGATTCCGTTAACTTGAATGAAGTGAACTGTATACGTCTGTGTATATAGTTAACAAGGGTGGTAACGCGACTAATCCTCGTCCCTTTTTTGGGAGGAGGTTTTTTTATTTGTCATTTTTTACGTTAAAAGGAGGAATAAGTGATGAAAGAACGTTTACAAGAACTTCAACAAGAAGCAATTGCAAAAGTCGAAGCAGCAAGTGCTTTAAAAGAATTAAACGACGTACGCGTAGCTTATTTAGGAAAGAAAGGCCCTATCACAGAAGTACTTCGCGGTATGGGAAAACTTTCAGCTGAAGAGCGTCCTGTAATGGGAGCACTTGCAAATGAAGTACGTGAAGCGATTGCATCTAAAATTGAAGAAAAACAAACGGCGTTAGAAGCAGCCGAGGTAGAGCGTAAACTTGCTTCAGAAACAATTGACGTAACGCTGCCGGGACGCCCGGTTAAAGCAGGTACGCATCACCCGCTCACAAGCGTGGTTGAAGAAGTAGAAGATTTATTCTTAGGAATGGGCTATGAAGTAGCAGAAGGACCAGAAGTAGAGCAGGACTACTATAATTTCGAAGCGCTGAACTTGCCAAAAGGTCACCCAGCACGTGATATGCAAGATACGTTCTATATTACGGAAGAAACGCTTCTTCGTACGCATACATCAACTGTTCAAGCTCGTGTTATGAACAAGAATGAAGGCAAAGGACCTGTTAAAATTATTTGCCCAGGTAAAGTGTACCGCCGCGATGACGATGATGCTACGCATTCACATCAATTTATGCAAATTGAAGGTCTTGTAGTAGACGAAAACATTCGTATGAGCGATTTAAAAGGCACGCTTGAAGTATTTGTGAAAAAGATGTTCGGTGCAGACCGTGAAATTCGTCTTCGTCCAAGTTTCTTCCCATTCACTGAGCCGTCTGTAGAAGTAGACGTATCGTGTGCAAAATGTGGAGGTAAAGGCTGTAATGTATGTAAACAAACAGGCTGGATTGAAATTTTAGGAGCCGGTATGGTTCATCCAAATGTTCTTGAAATGGCTGGATACGATTCAACTAAATATCGTGGTTTTGCTTTTGGAATCGGTGTAGAGCGTATTGCTATGTTAAAACACGGCGTGGATGATATTCGTCATTTCTATACAAATGATGTTCGTTTCTTAGATCAATTTAAACAAGTATAAAGGAGGGACTACGATGTTTGTATCTTATCGTTGGTTACAAGAGTATGTTGACTTATCAGGCGTAACGGCAGAAGAGTTAGCTGATAAAATCACAAAAAGTGGAATTGAAGTTGAAGGTGTAGAAAACTTAAATAAAGGCATCAGCGGAGTGGTAATTGGTCACGTTGTAGAACGTGAACAGCATCCAAATGCGGATAAATTAAGCCGCTGTCAAGTAGATCTTGGCGGAGGAGAAATCGTTCAAATCGTGTGCGGAGCACCTAACGTGGCACAAGGTCAAAAAGTAGCGGTTGCAAAAGTGGGAGCTGTACTTCCAGGTAACTTTAAAATCAAGCGTGCTAAGCTTCGCGGTGAAGAATCGAACGGTATGATTTGTTCTCTTCAAGAGCTTGGCATTGAAAGCAAGCTTGTGGCAAAAGATTATCAAGAAGGCATCTTCGTCTTCCCAAGTGATGCTGAAGTAGGAGCGGATGCCCTAGATGCATTAAACTTAAACGATGAAGTATTAGAACTAGGGCTAACACCAAATCGTTCAGACTGCTTAAGTATGTTAGGTGTAGCACATGAGGTGGCTGCTATTTTACGTCGTGAAGTGAAGTATCCGTCAGTAAACGTGCAAACGTCTGATGAGCAAGCAGCTGATTATATTTCCGTTAAAGTAGAGGCAAAAGAAGACAATCCCCTTTACGTAGCGCGCGTTGTGAAAAACGTAAAAATTGCTCCGTCACCATTATGGATGCAAACGCGTTTAATGGCAGCTGGTATTCGACCTCATAACAACGTTGTTGATATTACCAACTATATTTTGCTTGAATACGGCCAGCCGCTGCATGCTTTTGACTATGATCGTCTTGGTTCAAAAGAAATTGTTGTACGTCACGCGTCAGAAGGCGAGAAGTTTGTAACGCTTGACGATCAAGAGCGCGTATTAAAAGGCAATCAGCTTGTTATTACAAACGGCAGTGAACCGGTAGCCCTTGCAGGTGTAATGGGGGGAGCAAACTCTGAAGTAAAAGACGATACGGTAAACGTTCTTATTGAATCAGCTTACTTCAAAGGTTTAACAGTTCGTCAAGCTTCCAAAGACCACGGTCTTCGCAGTGAGGCAAGTGCTCGTTTTGAAAAAGGAATTGATCCTAACCGTACGCGTGTAGCTGCTGACCGCGCAGCAGAATTAATGGCTGAATACGCTTCAGGTGAAGTGGTAAGCGGTACTGTAGAAGTAGATACACTAACTGTGGAACCTGCTGTTGTAGCTGTGTCACTTGGACGTATTAACAATGTGCTTGGTACAGAACTATCGATGGAAGAAGTACAAGATATTATGAACCGTCTTCAATTTGAAAGCAAAGTCGAAGATGAAACAATCGTTGTAACGGTACCGACTCGTCGAGGCGATATTACAATTGAAGAAGATATCGTGGAGGAAGTAGCGCGCATGTATGGCTATGACAACCTTCCTACAACGCTTCCTGTAACAGTGGCAACTCCAGGAAAATTAACAGAGTATCAGCTTGGACGCCGTAAAGTTCGCCGTTTTTTAGAGGGAGCAGGGCTAGCGCAAACAACAACCTATTCGTTAACGAGCGCTGAAAAAGCTACTCAGTTTGCACTCAATGCAACAAGTACGATTGGTTTAGCAATGCCGATGAGTGAAGATCGCAGCATCCTTCGTCAAAGCTTAGTACCTCATTTACTTGAAGCAGTGAAGCACAATAATGCTCGTCAATCGGATTCTATTGCTCTATACGAAACAGGCTCAGTGTTCTTATCTAAAGGTGAAGGGGAATTACCGGATGAGCAGGAGCGCGTAGCTGGTGCAATCACGGGTCTATGGCATGCTCACGGCTGGCAAGGTGAAAAGAAAGTCGTTGATTTCTATGTGATTAAAGGTGTACTAGAAGGGTTATTTGCACAGCTTGGTTTAGAGAAACGAATC
Source organism: Priestia sp. D51 (assembly GCF_053345675.1). Lineage (NCBI taxonomy): Bacteria > Bacillati > Bacillota > Bacilli > Caryophanales > Bacillaceae > Priestia > Priestia sp. D51. The sequence goes on from NZ_JBLTIR010000001.1 coordinate 164,807, forward strand.
TCATATGCTCCCGTTAAAAAAGACGGTATGCACCCTGGACGTACAGCGGCTGTATGGTTAGATGAAAAAGAAATTGGATACGTGGGTCAAGTTCATCCTGTTGCTCAGAAACAGTATGGCCTTCGTGAAACATACGTGTTTGAATTACACCTTCAAGAGCTATTAGCTGCAGATGTCGAAGAAGTTCGTTATTCAGCTATTCCAAGATTCCCATCTATTACACGTGATATTGCACTTGTTGTAGATAAAAACGTTCTTGCAGGAGAAGTTCAGCGCGTCATCTATACGACGGGCGGAGAACTTTTAAAAGACGTGACAGTATTTGATCTATATGAAGGCGAGCGTATGGAAGAAGGCAAGAAATCTGTAGCTTTCTCTTTACGTTACTTAGATCCTGAACGTACATTAACAGATGAAGAAGTAGCAAAAGCACATGGTGCAGTGTTAGAAGCTGTTGAAAAAGAATTTGGTGCAACGCTTCGTTCATAAGAATAAAAAAAGAGATGTGGATTTCCACATCTCTTATTTTTTAGCTAATTTTAAAGCTTTTTCTGTATTAGCAAAATGGATTTTAGCTAAAGAGTTCAGCGCATTGACGCCATGTTTTTTAATAATTTTAGCAGCGGCGATATCAACTTGTGCTCCAGCTCCGCGAGGAATGACCATCCCCGTCTTTTCCGTTAGTAAATCCATTTGTTTTAAAAATGCGTATCTGGCAATAATGGAAGCAGCGGCTACAGATAAATGAACGCTTTCTCCTTTTGTACTGAAAAAGACATTTTCTTTGATAATCTCTTTTTCCTTTACGATGTGTTTATAATAGGTGTTTTTTTCAACAAACTGGTCAATTAAAATCGCATCAGGTTTTTCAGGATCCAATTTTTTTAACACGTTGGATAAAGCTTTGTTGTGCAACAGAGCTTTCATTTTACCTTGTGACATGCCTTTTTCTTGAAATGCATTATACTTTTCGTTATGTAAGACAAGCAAACTGTAAGGAATAAACGAAACAAGCTGCTTGGCAATTTCAATGATTTTAGCATCCGTTAACTCTTTTGAATCTCGTACTCCTAATTCTTTTAACAAAGGAAGCTGCTCTTTTTGAACATAGGCAGCAACTACGGTCATGGGACCAAAATAATCTCCCGTTCCTACTTCATCAGAACCAATGACCGATAGTGAACTGAAGTTTGATGGGAGGTGTGAGACAGGAGCCTTTTTAGCAGCATCTAAAGGACCTCCCCACTTAGCTGCTTCTGTTTCAGCTTCTTTTCCTTGAAAAAGTACTTTTCCAGAGCGGTATGCAGTGATAGAACAGCCGGGAGTTTTAGCCGAAAAAATACTTCCCTGCGGCAATTTAGGCTGCAAATAGGATGTGTAATGAAGCTTCATTTTAGCTATCTGATCAGCTGATACCTTAATAACAGCATGTGACATAATGCTTCACTCCTTTCGGGGTATTTTAGTTTACTTTATAAGCACTATCCCTTATGATAGCTTAAATATAGATATGTTTCCATTGAAGTCTTCTTCGTGGTATGATAGGGATTAGGATTTTTCGTGGAACGGAGGATTTTCTCGTGTCAAGACAAGATAAAACACGTGCGACAGTTGACATCTTTGGTCAGCAGTACAGCATCGTCGGTAGCGAAAGTACAAGCCATATTCGACTTGTCGCCTCTATAGTGGATGAAAAAATGCGTGAAATCAGTACTAAAAACCCTTCTTTAGATATCAATAAATTAGCAGTATTAACAGCTGTGAATGCTGTACACGAATATATAAAACTGAAAGAAGACTATGAGAGACTTGAACAAAAACTTTATGGAAAAGAGGAATGACTGAGTCAATGCTTAATATCATTTTAATTATATTGCTTCTTTTAGGCTTTGTAACAGGTCTTAAAAGAGGATTTATTTTGCAACTCATTCATATTGTCAGTTTTGCGGTTTCGTTTATCGTCGCTTATATGTTTAGTGGAGATTTGGCAAGCCGACTTCGCTTGTTGATTCCGTTTCCAGACAATATTCAGCAGCAAAGTGTCGCATCGTTTGTATTTGATTCTGGAACGATAGAAGACGCTTTTTATCGAATGATTGCATTTGCGATTTTATTTTTTGCTACTCACATTGTACTTCGCCTTGCAGGCTCTGTTTTAACGGCTTTAACCGAACTGCCAATTCTGCGCCAGTTAAATAAATGGGGCGGAGGTGCACTTGGATTCGTTGAAGTGTATATCATCGTTTTTATTTTGTTATACATTGGAGCCGTGATTCCTGTAAGTGAAATTCAAACGCCAATTCAACAGTCTTCAATTGCAATCAATATCGTACAAAATACTCCATACTTATCGTCTGCCATTCAAGATTTGTGGACTCAGTATGGTGTAATGTAATGAAATTACAATAGCTTGTTGAGAGGGTGTGTCGAAAGTGTCATAATACTTTTGAGATACCCTCTTTTTTTATCGCAGTCTGTTCTGCGGTTTTCACGGAGATAAAAGTATGTCTAGATAAAAATTTGAGAGAGTACATATGTCACTCATCATGTTTTGAAAGTTTCGTTATTATGATAATAGGCTGGTGAAAAGAGATGAATAAAAAGGATATTATTAAATTGTTAGAAACAATTGCTACATATATGGAATTAAAAGGAGATAACCCTTTTAAAATTTCTGCTTTTCGAAAAGCAGCTGCAGCGCTAGAAACGGACGAGAGAACGCTGACAGAGATTGAGGATTTTACCAAGCTCCAAGGGATTGGTAAAGGAACGGCTGCAGTTATTACAGAGTATATGGAAACAAATGAGTCAAGCGTACTAGAAGAACTAAAGCAAGAAGTTCCTGAAGGACTTATTCCTCTGCTTAAGCTGCCGGGGCTTGGAGGTAAAAAAATCGCTAAATTATATAAAGAGCTAGATATTAAAGACATGGAATCACTGCATCAGGCCTGTATGGAAAATCGAGTGCAGGGACTAAGCGGTTTTGGTAAAAAGACGGAAGAGAAAATTATCGCTGCTATTGAAGAGTTTGGGAAACGTCCTGATCGTTTGCCCCTTGCTTTTATGCTTCCAATAGCGGAAGAAATTTTAGAAGCCCTTAAACATATGCATAGCATTGAGCGTTTTTCTCAAGCAGGGAGCATTCGCCGCATGAGAGAAACTGTAAAAGATCTTGATTTTATTATTTCAACAGCTGAGCCTCATGCTGTCCGTGAACAGCTAGTATCGCTGCCAAATGTGAAGGATGTCATTGCAAATGGAGATACAAAAGTATCGGTAACGTTAGCCTATGAGTACGATGTGTCCGTGGATTTTCGTCTTGTAGAAGATAAAGCGTTTGCCACGACGCTTCATCATTTTACAGGATCAAAAGATCATAATGTGCGCATGCGTCAATTAGCAAAAGAACGCGGTGAAAAAATTAGCGAGTATGGCGTTGAAAATGCGGAGACAGGCGAAGTTATGACATTTGAGTCTGAACAAGCATTCTATGAACATTTTGGACTGTCTTTTATTCCGCCGGAACTTCGTGAAGATGGAACGGAAGTAGATGCATTTATAAAACCTCAAACGCTTGTGACCTACGGTGCGGTAAAAGGTGATTTGCATATGCACTCCACGTGGAGCGACGGAGCGTATTCAATTGAAGAAATGGCGGAAGCATGTCGCGCGCGAGGCTATGAATACATGGCGATTACAGACCACTCTCAGTATTTAAAAGTAGCTAACGGTCTAACGCCTGAACGCATTCGCAAACAGCGTGAAGAAATTAATCGTTTAAACGCACAGTTCGATGATTTTACAATACTAGCAGGAATTGAAATGGATATTTTGCCCGATGCAACACTTGATTATGATGATGAAATGCTAGCTGAGCTAGATTTTGTTATTGCGTCCATTCACTCTAGTTTTTCACAATCACGCGAAGAAATTATGAATCGTTTAAAGCAAGCGTTAAATAATGTTCATGTAGATTTAATCGCTCATCCGACCGGTCGTTTGATTGGTCGCCGCAACGGATATGATGTAGATATTGATATGCTAATTGAATTAGCTAAGGAAACAAAAACGGCTCTTGAACTAAACGCGAATCCAAACCGTTTAGATTTAGCCGCTGAGCACATAAAAAAAGCACAAGAGGCAGGAGTTAAAATTGCAATTAATACAGATGCTCACAATCTAGACATGCTAGAGCATATGGAAATTGGAATATCTACGGGAATTAAAGGCTGGCTTAAACCAGAAACGGTATTAAATACGTATAGCCTCAAAGAATTAACCGCCTTTTTAAATCGACATAAATAAGCAACAGGAGGAATCAGTTTTGCAATCACGTATTTTCCATGTACTAGAGTTTAATAAAGTTAAGGAACAGCTTCAGAAAAAAGTAGCTTCTTCTTTAGGCCGAGAAAAAGTAGCGAATTTGATTCCCTCGACTCAGTATGAAGAAGTAGTCAAATGGCAGGAAGCAACAGATGAAGCTACAACCGTGCTGCGATTGCGTGGCAACGTACCGCTAGGAGGCATCTTTGACGTTCGACCTAGCGTAAAGCGCGCTGAAATTGGAGGAACGCTAAGCTCTAATGAACTTCTTGATGTAGCAAGTACTATTTATGCTGCAAGACAAGTCAAGCAATTTATCGAGCAAGTAGTAGAAGACGAAGATTTACAGCTTCCAATTATAATTGAACATATCGAAAAACTAATGCCTCTTCCTGAGGTAGAACAAACAATTAAAATGAGCATTGATGAGAATGGCACAGTACTAGACGGTGCAAGCGACCAGCTAAGAGGCATTCGTCAAAAACTTCGCTCGACGGAGTCTCGTATTCGCGAAAAGCTAGAAAGTCTTATTCGCTCCTCGTCTGCTCAGAAAATGTTGTCAGATGCGATTGTTACCATTCGAAACGAACGTTTCGTTATTCCTGTTAAGCAAGAATATCGCAGTGCGTATGGAGGCATTGTGCACGATCAGTCTTCATCTGGAGCAACGTTATTTATTGAGCCACAGGCGATTGTGACGTTAAATAATGAGCTTCAAGAAGCAAAAGTAAAAGAAAAACAAGAAATTGAGCGTATTCTTATTGCTCTAACCGTTCAGGTAGCGGAAGTGGCAAATGAACTCCGTCAAAACGTTTATTTGTTAGGTGAGCTGGACTTCATGTTTGCTAAAGGGCGCTATAGCCATGAGCTAAAAGCTTCAAAACCTAAAATGAACGATCGAGGCTATATTAAGTTAGTGAAGGCAAAACATCCTCTTATTGCACAGGAAGATGTCGTTGCAAATGATATTGAGCTAGGTGATCAATATACGTCTATCGTTATTACAGGACCAAATACCGGCGGTAAAACCGTAACCTTAAAAACACTTGGGTTATTCACATTGATGGCTCAAGCAGGTTTGCAGATTCCTGCGCTGGATGGATCGGAAATGGCTGTGTTTAAACACGTATTTGCTGATATTGGAGATGAGCAGTCCATTGAACAAAGTCTGAGTACCTTTTCATCTCATATGGTCAACATTGTAGATATTTTACAAAAAGTAGATCATGAAAGTCTGGTCTTGTTCGATGAATTGGGAGCCGGAACAGATCCCCAAGAAGGTGCAGCGCTTGCGATTTCGATTTTAGATCAAGTATATGAAAGAGGCGCTCGCGTAGTTGCGACTACTCACTATCCTGAATTAAAAGCGTACGGCTATAACCGTGAAGGAGTGGTCAATGCTAGCGTAGAGTTCGATATTGAAACATTGAGCCCTACTTACAAGCTGCTGATTGGTGTACCGGGTCGAAGCAATGCTTTTGAAATTTCAAAACGTTTAGGTTTAAGTGCAGAAGTAATTGAACGTGCCAAAGGCTATATTGGCTCAGAAACAAATAAAGTAGAAAATATGATCGCTTCTCTTGAAGATAGCCGCCGTCAATCAGAACATGAGCTAGAAGAAGCTGAACAGCTAAGAAAAGAGGCTCAGAAGCTTCATAAAGAATTACAGAGTCAGATTATTGAGTTTAATGAAAAACGAGATAAGCTGTACGAAAAAGCTGAAGAAAAAGCTCAAGCCACAGTTCAAGCAGCATCTGAAGAAGCAGAGAAAATCATTAGCGATTTGCGTAAAATGAGTCAAAAAAATCATGCGCTTGTAAAAGAGCATGAATTGATTGAAGCACGTAAGCGTCTAGAAGATGCAGTTCCAACTCTTGAAAAAAGTAAAAAGAAACCGGCTGTGCCGAAAAAACAAGAGCGCACTCTTCAAGCTGGAGATGAAGTGAAAGTCTTAAGCTGGGGACAAAAAGGAACGCTTGTGGAACGAGTAAGTAATAATGAATGGCAAGTGCAAATGGGAATCATGAAAATGAAGGTGAAAGAAAAAGATCTCGAATATATTAGTTCCCCAAAACCTGTAGAAACAAAGCCGCTTGCTACGGTAAAAGGAAAAGATTATCATGTAAATCTAGAACTGGATTTAAGAGGAGAGCGCTATGAAAATGCGCTGATTCGAGTTGAAAAATATATTGATGATGCTTTGTTAGCCAACTATCCGCGCGTTTCGATTATCCACGGTAAAGGAACCGGAGCTCTTCGTAAAGGTGTACAGGAATATTTGAAAAATCATCGTTCTGTTAAAAATATTCGTTTCGGAGAAGCTTCTGAAGGAGGTTCTGGCGTTACGGTTGTGGAATTTAAGTAAAAGAATGCTGAGATAAAGGTGTCAGTCGATGCGCTGAACAAGCATATATGAAGATGGAAAATCCGACATGGCTCATGAACTATGTTGGGTTTTCTATCTCTTTTAAGAACGATGCAAGTAAAGGAAAGAGACCTGTCAGTTCATTACGTGGAGTGTAATATAAATTAGGAGTGATGCAAAAATGAGGGATTTTTGGAAAGACCCGTATATTGAATCCGCCGCTTATTACAGCGTGGTTGTCTTGAGCATTGTCGTCTTTCTTGTTGTGTTTGAGCTCGTTACTAAATATAAGAATTGGGAAGAGATTCAAAAAGGAAATATGGCTGTTGCGATGGCAACAGGTGGGAAAATATTTGGATTAGCTAATATTTTTCGCTATTCGATTGAGCACAACGACAATTTGTTAAGAATGCTTGGATGGGGAATATATGGGTTTGTTCTTTTACTAGTCAGCTATTTTATTTTCGAATTTTTGACGCCGAAATTTCGAATCGATGATGAAATTGAACAAGATAACAGAGCCGTTGGGTTTATTTCACTTGTTATTTCAATCGGTATGTCCTATGTAATAGGAGCAGGGATAGGATAGGATAGGAGAGAGTCATGGAGAAGTTAGCGAAAATTTTACTCATTTTATGCGGAGTGTTTATGCTTATTGGTCTTATCTATTTATCTATATAGCTTTTCCTAACATTGTGATGACAGCAAAAAAGCTGGCCTTAAAGCAGGTCAGCTTTTTTAATGATTACTTCCATACATCTTCAGCAATTGAAATCACGTGCTTTACTTTATCCCACTGCTGTTCTTCAGTTAGTAAATTTCCTTCTTCTGTAGAAGCAAATCCGCACTGGGGACTCAAACAAATTTGATCAAGAGAAACAAATTCTGCCGCTTCAGCAATTCGTTTTTTCACTGCTTCAGGATCTTCTAAATCTCCAAATTTTGATGTGATAAGACCAAGGACAATCTGAAGGTCATTTCGCTTTACATGTCGAAGAGGTTCAAATCCTCCTGAGCGTTCATCATCAAATTCTAAAAATAGTCCATCTACGTTTAACTGACTGAAAATAGCTTTTGACGCATTTTCATATCCGCCGCTTGCTGTATAAGTAGACTGGAAATTCCCTCTGCAAATATGCATTGTAATAACCATATCATCTGGCTTATGCGCAATGGATTCATTGATCGCATCCGTAAAACGTTTCAGTAATTCTTGGGGCGTAAATCCTTTTGACGCGATTTGTTCTTGTCCTTTTTCTGAGAAAAAGACCGCCCACGCAGTATCATCTAACTGTAAATAGCGGCATCCAGCATCATAAAATGCTTGAATGGCTTTTTGATATGTTTTAACTAAATCAGCAAAAAATACATCCGTATCCGAGTAAGCAGACTCTTCAATATGACCTCTGAAAAACAGCATATTGGGACTTGGAATGGTGAACTTAGCCACGTGTTCTTTTCCGGCCGCTTGATGAAGAAATTTATAATCTTCAATCATAGGGTGGTGATTAAAATCTAGTTTTCCAGTAACTTTTATACCGTGAGCTTTTGTTTGGACCCCGTGAAACTGAATTCCCGACTCTGCTTCGTAAAGTTCTACGCCCACAAGTTCTGATAGAAAATCAAAGTGCCACCACGCACGGCGAAACTCACCGTCTGTTATGGCTTTTAATCCAATTTGTTTTTGCTTTTCTACGAGCTTACTAATTTCTTCATCTTCAATTGCTCGAAGCTGTTTCTTTGTCATTTCCCCGTTTTCTACCTGTAATCGTGCTTGCTTGATACGCTCAGGACGCAAAAAGCTTCCAACGTGATCTGCTTTGAACGGTCCTTTAGTCAATGTTGTTATCAATTCATACAGCTCCTTAAAAAAAATCTAATTTTTATTATATACAAAAAATTCGGATAATGTATAGGGGTAAATCCAATTTTTATTTATTACGCTGCAGGATGAAAGAGTGATTAGACAGGAAAGAGAACATTCAATAACGATTGCATCTAAAAAAAGAATGAACTATAATTTTAATTAGAAAATTCTAATTTTTTATTTTTTTGAGGGAGAGGATACGTGTGGAATCCACCGAAAAGATATGGCTTTCTCAATACCCAGAGGAAATATCTGCTACGCTTCATTATGAGCAAAAAAATTTAGCACAGCTTTTTGAAGAAGCAGTTCAAAAAGCCCCTAAAAAAAACGCAATCTATTTTCTAGGGAAAAAAATGACGTTTTCCCAACTGCATCAAGATTCTTTGAAACTGTCATCTTACCTTATTGAACTGGGATTAAAAAAAGGGGATAGAGTAGCCATTATGCTTCCAAATTGCCCTCAAGCTGTCATTTCCTTTTATGCTGTTCTTCTTGCCGGAGGAGTAGTCGTTCAAACAAACCCTTTGTATACGGAAAGGGAGTTAGAGTATCAGCTGAATGATTCAGAAGCGACCATGATTATTGCACTCGATTTGCTATATCCGCGTGTAGTAAAAATGAAAGCGTTAACAAGTATAAAACACGTAGTCATCACCTCTATTCAAGACTATCTCCCATTTCCCAAAAACATAATCTATCCATTTATTCAGCGCAAACAGCAGAAGATAAGCGTGGATGTGAGTCATACGGAGACTACTCATTTATTTAAACGCATTATAAGTGAATCCTCTCCAGCAGTATGTAATGCTGAGGGAATTTCAGACGAAGATATCGCGATTTTACAATACACCGGGGGAACAACAGGTTTTCCAAAAGGAGTCATGCTTACTCATAAAAACTTGGTAGCCAATGCAAAGATGTGTTCACATTGGTTATACCGCTGCAAGCATGGAGAAGAAAAAGTGCTTGGAATTATCCCGTTTTTTCATGTGTATGGTTTAACAACGGTTCTTGTTCTATCGGTTTTGCAAAACTACGAGATGGTGCTTCTGCCTAAATTTGATGCAAAAACGACGCTCAAAACCATTCATAAGCAGCAGCCTACTTTATTTCCAGGTGCTCCGACAATTTACATCGCATTATTAAACCACCCTGATTTAGCAAAATACAACCTATCTTCTATTGATTCATGTATGAGCGGTTCGGCTCCTCTTCCTGTGGAAGTGCAGGAGCAGTTTGAAAAGCTCACTGGAGGTAAACTAGTGGAAGGATATGGATTGACGGAAACCTCTCCTGTTACTCATGCTAATTTTCTTTGGAAAGAGAGAATACCAGGAAGCATTGGAGTGCCTTGGCCAGACACAGATGCCAAAATTCTCTCGTTTGAAACAGGTAAAGAAGCTGCTGTAAGCGAAGTAGGAGAAATTGCGGTTAAAGGTCCTCAGGTCATGAAAGGATATTGGAAGCAGCCTGAAGAAACGGAGGCTGTTATGCGAGACGGGTGGTTGCTAACAGGTGATGTTGGCTATATGGATGATAAAGGTTATTTTTATGTAGTAGATCGAAAGAAAGATATTATTATTGCCGGGGGATATAATATCTATCCTCGAGAAGTTGAAGAAGTATTATATGAGCATGAAAAAATTCAAGAAGCTGTAGTGGTAGGTGTTCCTGACCCATATAGAGGAGAAACAGTGAAGGCTTACATTGTATTAAAAAATGGTGTAAGATGTACTGAAGAAGAGTTAAATGAGTTTTCTAGAAAGTATTTAGCTGCTTATAAAGTTCCGCGCCTTTATGAATTTCGAAATGAGCTTCCAAAAACAGCGGTCGGGAAGATTCTGCGACGAGCGCTGATTGAAGAAGAAAATGAAAAGCATAAAAAGGCGACGTAATCGATCGTCGCCTTTGATTTTTTTGCTGAAACATAATTGACAGATACTTGCGGTTTCTTTATTATAAAGATATGAATGAATAATCATTCATATTTTAAAGGAGCGTATAAGATTGAGAAGAAATAAGCCAAAGTATAAGCAGATTATCGATGCAGCTGTAGTAGTAATAGCAGAAAACGGATACCACAATGCTCAGGTTTCTAAAATTGCTAAGCAGGCTGGAGTTGCAGACGGTACGATATATTTATATTTTAAAAACAAAGAAGATGTCTTGATTTCCTTATTTCAAGAGAAGATGGGACAGTTTGTAGAAAAAATTTATGAAGAACTGGCGGGAATTGAAACTGCGGCAGAAAAACTTCACGTATTAATTGACAAGCATTTTTCGTTTCTAGCGGAGGATCATCATTTAGCTACAGTGACACAGCTTGAACTGCGTCAATCGAACAAAGATTTAAGATTGAAAATTAACGATGTATTAAAAGATTATCTGACTCTCATTGATTCTATTTTACAGACAGGAATCGAAACGGGTGAGTTTTCTGAAAATATAGATATTCGTCTTGCGCGACAGATGATTTTTGGAACGATTGATGAAACTGTCACAACATGGGTAATGAACGATCATCGATATGGTCTAATAGAATCGGTAGATAAAGTCCATTCCCTGCTGTTAAACGGCTGCAGCGGCTCATAATCGTAAGTGAGCCTGCTGCTCCCTTGCGAGGGGAGAAGCGCAAGGTAATGAAAATAGAAAGAAAGGGTGGGGGAAACAAATGGAGATTATCCAGGTTGAAACTGTTGATGCAATAAGCTTCATTACGTTGAATAGACAACCTGCTAACGCTTTGTCTCAAGATTTATTAAAAGATCTTTCAAGTGTTTTAAAACATTTAGAAGATAGCAAAGAGACAAGGGTTATCGTCATTAAAGGCGAAGGGAAATTCTTTTGTGCTGGAGCTGATATAAAAGAGTTTACATCACTGCAGCAGGAAAAAGATTACGAGAAACTTGCTGTTAACGGCCAAGAGCTCTTTGAGTATATTGAAAATTACCCAAAACCAGTTATTGCAGCTATTCATGGAGCTGCTTTAGGCGGAGGATTAGAGCTTGCTATGAGCTGCCATATCCGTTTGGTAACAGAAAATGCTAAGCTGGGCTTGCCTGAACTTCAGTTAGGAATTATACCAGGGTTTGGAGGAACTCAGCGATTGCCTCGTTATGTAGGGGTTCATAAGGCTTGTGAGATGATGCTGACAAGTGATCCAATATCGGGCAGCGAGGCAGTGGAGTTAGGATTGGCAAACGCAGCTTTTGAAGAAAGTCAGCTTATCAATGAAACATTTTTACTTGCTAGAAAAATTGCCAAAAAAAGCCCAATCTCTGTTAAAGCTACCTTGCAGCTGCTTCAACATGTAAAAACAGATGCTTATTACAGCGGCATCAAAAAAGAAGCACAGTTTTTTGGAAGCGTATTCAAAAGCCGTGATGCTCAAGAAGGCGTAGCCGCTTTTATTGAAAAGCGCCAGCCTAAATTTTTAGGAAAATAAGCTTAGGAGGGGAATTGAATGAATATTTATGTGTTAGTAAAAAGAACGTTCGATACAGAGGAGAAACTTTCACTAAAAAATGGTCAAATTGTTGAAGATGGAGCTGAATTTATTATTAACCCTTACGATGAGTATGCAGTTGAAGAGGCTATTCAGCTAAAGGAAAAGCATGGCGGAGAGATTACGGTCGTGAGTGTAGGAGGGGAAGAATCAGAAAAAGAACTCCGAACAGCTTTGGCTATGGGAGCAGATAAAGCGGTTTTAATCAATACGGAAGATGACATAGAAGATGGCGATCAGTACACGACTTCTAGGCTGCTGGCACAGTACTTAAAAGAGCAATCTCCTGATTTAATCTTAGCAGGAAACGTAGCGATTGACGGAGGTTCAGGCCAGGTGGGACCGCGCGTAGCAGAACAGTTAGAAATCCCATATATTACAACGATTACAAAGCTGGATATTGAAGGTGAAAAAGTGACGGTTGTACGCGATGTGGAAGGAGATTCGGAAGTTATTGAAACGTCGCTTCCTCTTTTAGTAACAGCTCAGCAGGGACTTAATGAGCCTCGCTATCCATCTCTTCCAGGGATTATGAAAGCGAAGAAGAAACCGTTGGTTGAAGTGGAATTAGACGATTTAGATTTAGATGAAGATGATGTAGAAGCAAAAACAAAGACAATTGAAATTTATTTACCTCCGAAAAAAGACGCGGGGCGCGTATTACAAGGAGATATAAAAGATCAAGTAACAGAGCTGGTCAATTTACTGCATAAGGAAGCAAAAGTCATTTAATAAGTCAAAAGTCAAAACAATGGGGGTATTGTAATGGGACGCAAAGTGTTAGTTCTTGGAGAAGCACGTGATGGGGGATTACGAAACGTATCGTTTGAAGCGATTTCCGCAGCGTCTACTGTAGCTGACGGGGGAGAAATTATTGCAGCGTTAGTAGGAAAGGACGTAAAATCTTTAAGTGAAGAACTTATTGCATACGGAGCAGATAAAGTTGTTGTGACGGAGCATGAAGATTTAGCTGCTTACACATCGGATGGTTACGCTCAGGCATTATTAGCCATCATTGAAAGTGAACAGCCTGAAGCTATCGTATTTGGGCATACGGCTCTTGGCAAAGATCTAGCGCCAAAACTGGCAGCTCGCTTAGATAAAGGACTTATCTCGGATGTGACGGATGTAGAAGTGGGAGGGGATCAAGTAGTCTTCACTCGCCCAATTTATTCTGGTAAAGCATTTGAGAAGAAAATCATGACCGATGCTTTTACGTTTGTCACGATTCGTCCAAATAATATTTCACCGCTTGCAAAAGATGAGGGGCGTACAGGTGATGTAGAGGATTTAAATGTTGAAATCAAAAACCTGCGTACTGTTGTAAAAGAAGTCGTACGCAAAGCAACGCAAGGGGTTGATTTGTCCGAAGCAAAAGTCGTGATTGCAGGTGGTCGAGGTGTAAAAAGCACGGAAGGTTTTGGACCTCTCCAAGAACTAGCGGACGTGTTAAATGGAGCTGTTGGAGCGTCTCGCGGAGCGTGCGATGCAGATTACTGCGACTATTCTCTTCAAATCGGTCAGACGGGCAAAGTAGTCACACCAGATTTATACATTGCCTGCGGAATTTCAGGTGCTATTCAGCATTTGGCAGGTATGTCAAATTCAAAAATTATTGTTGCAATCAATAAAGATCCTGAAGCGAATATTTTTAAAGTAGCTGACTACGGAATCGTTGGAGATTTATTTGAAGTAGTGCCTCTGCTAACGGAAGAATTTAAAAAGCTGAAAGTACAGTCTGCGTAAGATTCTCGGACAAAAGTATTTGAGACGAAGTGAAGAACGAACCGTTGATCAAGATTTTTGATTAGTGGTTCGTTTTTTTGTTAGGGTAAAAGCAGGGTAGGTCTTTCTAGCAGGTGATTGGAGGGCAAGGTGAAGACTCCTGCTAGAAAAGCGAAGTCTTGCATGGAAATCAACTGCGGTGTCGCAAGCGGTTCAACCCATGTATACTATTTGTTCGTCTTTGGATTCATTTAGTCAGGTCTCAGCCTCATGGGAAACGAAATTTTCTACGCATATTTTTAGGCAAATTGTACAAACTAGAGCGGAGAATAAACAGTATAAATGTAAGCAAAAAGTTAGCAAACCTTATTTGAAGGTGATATACTGTGAGTAGAATTTGGATATTGCATATATTTAGGAGGAATTAAAATGGCTATTGCACATGCTACAGATAAAAACTTTACAGATGAAATTAAATCAGGCCTAGTGCTTGTTGACTTTTGGGCACCATGGTGTGGCCCTTGTAAAATGATTGCTCCAGTTCTTGAAGAAATTGATGGCGAACTTAACGATAAAGTTAAAATCGTAAAAGTAGACGTTGATGAAAATCAAGAAACAGCTGGAAAATTTGGTGTTATGAGTATCCCAACTTTAGTATTATTCAAAGATGGAGAGAAAGTTGATCAAGTAGTTGGTTTCCAACCAAAAGAAGCATTAACAGAATTAATTAATAAACACGCGTAAGTCAAAACCTAGCTCAGGCTAGGTTTTTTTCTTTTTCTCCACTTTTTCTCTTTTGGGAATACTTTTATTTAGCGAATATGCGTTCGTTTGTTTTATACTAGATGTAAGGAACATCGCCATAAATCCAGCTTATGTACATGTATTAAGACAGGAAAGAATGTAGGTTACGCTTCATAAGCGATTGTATAGATGGACAGAGTAAGAGAAGAGGAAGGAGAAAAGTATGAACGATTACTTAAAAGAAAAGCTGGCTATTTTACCGGATCAGCCCGGCTGTTACTTGATGAAAGATAAATATGGAACGGTCATTTACGTAGGAAAAGCAAAAGTATTAAAAAATCGAGTACGTTCCTACTTTACCGGATCTCATGACGGAAAGACGCTTCGACTTGTAAACGACATTGTTGACTTTGAATATATCGTCACATCTTCTAATTTAGAAGCGCTTATTTTAGAAATGAATTTAATTAAAAAGCATGACCCAAAATACAATATTATGCTTAAAGATGATAAGGGCTATCCGTTTATTAAGATTACAGCTGAAAAACAGCCCCGACTTGTTATTACAAGAAAAATAAAAAAAGATAAAGGGAAATACTTCGGTCCTTATCCTAATGTTCAAGCAGCAAATGAAACAAAGCGGCTTCTTGATCGCATTTATCCGTTAAGAAAGTGCTCCACTATGCCAGATAGGCCTTGTTTGTATTACCATATCGGGCAATGTCTAGCTCCTTGCGTAAAAGAGGTAAAAGAAGAGCAAAACAAACAAATTATTGAAAATATCACGCGGTTTTTAAATGGTGGATATGAGCATGTCAAAACAGAGTTAACTGAAAAAATGTTAAAAGCTTCAGAACAACTTGACTTTGAACGGGCTAAAGAATACCGAGATCAAATTGCTCATATCGAAGCGACAATGGAAAAGCAAAAAGTAACGTTTAATGATTTTGTTAATCGAGATGTGTTTGGCTATTCTTACGATAAAGGCTGGATGTGTGTTCAAGTTTTCTTTATTCGCCAAGGGAAATTAATTGAGCGAGAAGTTTCTATGTTTCCTTTTTATAAAGAGCCAGAAGAAGATTTCTTAACTTTTATCGGTCAGTTTTATGCCAAAAATATTAAGCCAAAAGAAGTGATGGTTCCAGCAACGATTGATGCAGAGTTAGCTGAGAAGTTAGTAGAAGTAGAGGTTCAGCATCCAAAGCGAGGCAAAAAGAAAGAATTAGTAGAACTTGCGTGTAAAAATGCAAAGATTGCGCTCGGTGAAAAATTCTATTTAATTGAACGAGATGAAGAGCGTACAGTTGGCGCAGTTGAACGGTTAGGAGAGGAGCTTGGAATTGCCGCTCCTTATCGGATTGAAGCATTTGATAACTCAAATATTCAAGGAACAGACCCAGTTTCTGCGATGATTGTTTTTGTTGATGGGAAACCGGAAAAGAAAGAATATCGCAAATATAAAATTAAGACGGTAAAGGGACCAGATGATTACAGTTCCATGAGGGAAGTCGTTCGCAGACGGTATTCCAGAGCGTTAAAAGAAGGTCTTCCGCTTCCGGATTTAATTGTTGTAGATGGAGGCAAAGGACATTTAGCTGCAGTACAGGACGTTCTCGAAAATGAATTGGGACTTTTAGTGCCTACAGCAGGTCTTGTCAAAGATGATAAGCACAGAACCTCCAATCTGATGATTGGTGAGCCTCCTCAAATCATACCGCTTGAACGCAATAGTCAAGAATTTTATTTGCTTCAGCGAATTCAAGATGAAGTTCACCGCTTTGCGATTACCTTCCACCGTCAAGTGCGCTCTAAGTCCGCTTTTCAGTCAGTTCTGGACGACATTCCGGGAGTGGGAGAAAAGCGTAAAAAAGCTTTGTTAAAGCATTTTGGTTCGGTGAAAAAATTGAAAGAAGCAACGATTGAAGATATTCGAAATTCAGGTGTTCCTCAGAACATTGCTGAAAAAATTTATGAAACATTACAAAAATAGTCTTGAAATAATAGAAAATATTTGATAAGCTATTAACTAATTTCATACGACACTTCATCAAATGAAGTGAAGATAGAGGTGCAAATTTAATCAGTACGCATCAGGAAGGGTATGAGCCCTTATGAACGATGCGGAAAGGGAAATTTGCCGAAGTGAACATTACCTCATAGTAATGATTGCTGGTTCTGCGTTGAATAAACGTAGGATTGTCAAGATGTAGATTCTTGGAGAGCTATCTCACGGCAGTGGACGGTTATGTTTTATAATTTTCGTTCGTTAAGCAATGAGAGCTCATCTCATTGCTTTTTTTATTGTCTGAGTAAAAAAATTTAGCTTCTCATCATCCTGCATATGCAAATTTATTGAAAAGGAATGAACAAAATTATGGCATTAATCGTTCAAAAATTTGGTGGAACATCTGTTGGTTCTGTTGAACGTATTCAACATGTAGCAAACCGTGTTATTCAAGAAGCAGAGCGCGGTAACCAAGTAGTAGTTGTTGTATCGGCAATGGGCAAAACCACAGATGCACTGGTGAAATTAGCAAGTGATATTACGGACAGTCCAAGTAAACGCGAAATGGATATGCTTCTTACAACTGGAGAACAAGTAACGATTTCCCTGTTAACAATGGCTCTTCAATTCAAAGGTCATGAAGCCACTTCGCTAACAGGTTGGCAAGCTGGTATCCAGACGGAAGCAGTTCACAGCAATGCACGAATCCAGCACATTGACACGACTCGTATTCAAAGCCAATTAGATAGAGGTCGAATCGTAGTAGTAGCTGGATTCCAAGGCTGTTCAGAAGATGGAAGCATTACAACATTAGGTCGAGGCGGCTCTGACACGACGGCAGTAGCTCTTGCCGCGGCACTAAAAGCTGCAAAATGTGATATTTATACAGACGTAACAGGAGTGTTTACGACGGATCCGCGCTACGTAGAAGATGCTCGTAAACTTCATTCTATTTCATATGACGAAATGTTAGAATTAGCCAATTTAGGAGCAGGGGTGCTGCATCCGCGCGCTGTTGAGTTTGCAAAAAATTATCAGGTACCGCTAGAAGTGCGTTCAAGCTTAGAAAACGAGAATGGAACGATTGTTGAGGAGGAAGTTTCAATGGAACAAAACTTAGTCGTAAGAGGAATTGCGTTTGAAGATAATATTTCACGGGTGACAATTGAAGGGTTAAACAACGAGTTACAAACTCTTTCTACTATTTTTACAGCATTAGCAAAAGAACAGTTAAATGTGGATATTATTATTCAAAACGTAACGGCTAATAATCGCCTCTCTATCTCATTTTCTATTAAAACTGTAGATGTAGAAGCTGCTCTTGCCGTCTTAAAAGAGTATAAATCTACCTTGGGGTATACGCGTATTGAACATGAAAGCAGTCTGGCTAAAGTATCGATTGTGGGATCTGGCATGATATCTAATCCAGGTGTTGCAGCCGAAATGTTTGAAGTGCTGGCAGGAGAGAAAATTGAAGTGAAGATGGTCAGCACGTCTGAAATTAAAGTATCTACAGTTGTACCGCATGCTGATATGGTAAAAGCTGTTGAGACGCTTCACGTAGCATTTGAATTAGAAGAGCAGCAGGCAGTGCAAGTATAAAGAAAAGAAAAAAGACGTGGTATCTCCACGTCTTTTATATATACGTATTTCTTACTTTTTATAACGCTCCGCACGGGTTTCGGTAGGTAAGATATCTTTTCGGTCCCACTGCACGGAAATCAGCACTTTTCCGTTCTTTTCTTTAGGTGTTAAGTAGGCTTCTGTTAGGCAGTTGTTTTGACGCTGAATCTGTTCAGCCACAAACCCTGACTCAAGATGAAATGAACAAGTTTCCTGCTGAAATCTTTTGCTGACCACATCACCTGATAACTCAAGCTCTAGTGAATATTTATCTTTTTTGGCAAGCGTCAGTGTTCCCCAGGAAGCTGCTTTAAAAAATGCGACGATTTCATCCATTGTATTTAATGGATATTTACGCGCAAGGTGTTTTCCTGCCCAGTATGAGATGGTATTCGTTTCGTCTCCAAGAAGCTCTGGAATTAACACGTCACGCAAAAGGCTGTATCCGAAATATGGAACGTGATCAAGAGCTCTCTCTGTTTCAGCTGCGGCATTAGGTTCTAATGTTTCCATCGTCTCTTCAAGTTCTTGCTGTGATTCTGTTTGTAAATTGCTCATGCTTTCCCCTCTTTCTTTACTACTATTATATACAAATCTAAAAAACCTCTCACGCATTTTTTTAATAAAATGTAAGAGGATCTTTATTATGGTAAAAAGAGTTAGATGTAAAGATGAAAAATCCATAAAATTACTTTTAAAAGGGTACTTTTACCTGTGTAAATGTTTTGTGAACTTGTTTACAATAAAAGTATAAAGTAAACGCTTACTTAACTGTGGCAAGCGATATTATAATAGAAAGAAAAAATCTTTAACACCAATGCAGTAAGCGTTAACAAATATAAAATTTTATAAATTTATATTTTATAGAAGATTTAAACATCTTGCCTTGACGCTCTTAATCGATGGGAGTAAAATTAACCTGTCACATACTTTATTAGGAAATGCAAAGGTTTTCATTTCCTGTATTCACGATTAATCTATTTGTCTAGTGGGAGTAAGAAAGTTCTTCACAAACTATGTTCATTTAACTAAGGGGGGTCTACGCAGATGGCGGCAAACAGAGAGTTTCAATATCGGAGAATCCATTCACTACTTGGAGTAATACCAATCGGGATTTTCTTAACACAGCATTTAGTTGTGAATCATTTCGCGACAAAGGGAGAAGAATCATTTAATCAAGCAGCTCACTTCATGGAGAGCTTACCTTTCCGCTATGCTCTAGAAATTTTCATTATTTTCTTACCAATCGTTTTTCACGCAATATACGGTCTTTACATCGCATTTACTGCTAAAACAAACGTTAACAACTATGGATTTTTTCGTAACTGGATGTTTATCCTTCAGCGTGTTTCAGGTGTAATCACACTTATCTTCATCACATGGCACGTATGGGAAACCAGAATACAAGCTGCGCTTGGAAAAGAAGTAGATTTTCAAATGATGGAACGAATTTTAAGCAACCCAGCAATGTTTGCATTCTACATAGTTGGTGTTGTATCTACGATCTTCCACTTTGCAAACGGTCTATGGTCATTTGGAGTTAGCTGGGGGTTAACTGTAACACCACGTTCTCAAAGAATTTCAACTTATGTGACATTAGCAATCTTCTTAGCACTTACATTTGTAGGTGTTCGTACATTATTCGCATTTGCATAAAATTAAGGTTTTGAAGGAGTGGGGTTCCGATGAGTAACGGAAAAATCATCGTAGTCGGTGGCGGTTTAGCTGGCTTGATGGCAACAATAAAAATTGCTGAGTCTGGCAAGCAAGTAGATTTATTTTCACTAGTTCCGGTAAAAAGATCTCACTCAGTTTGCGCGCAAGGTGGAATCAACGGAGCCGTAAATACGAAAGGTGAAGGAGATTCACCATGGGAACACTTTGATGACACAGTGTATGGCGGAGACTTTTTAGCCAACCAGCCACCTGTAAAAGCAATGTGTGAAGCAGCTCCTGGTATTATTCACTTACTTGACCGTATGGGTGTTATGTTTAACCGTACTCCTGAGGGTTTGTTAGACTTCAGACGATTTGGCGGAACGCAGCATCACCGTACGGCTTTTGCTGGAGCAACAACGGGTCAACAGTTATTGTACGCATTAGATGAGCAGGTTCGTCGCTATGAAGTTGCCGGACTTGTGACAAAGTACGAAGGATGGGAATTCTTAGGTGCTGTTCTTGATGATGAGCGCAGCTGTCGCGGAATTTCTGCACAGAATTTAAAATCAATGGAAATTAAAACGTTCCCAGCTGATGCGGTTATTATGGCTACAGGTGGACCTGGTATTGTCTTTGGAAAATCGACGAACTCAGTTATTAATACAGGTTCAGCGGCATCTATCGTGTATCAGCAAGGTGCATACTATTCAAACGGAGAGTTTATTCAAATTCATCCAACTGCTATCCCGGGAGATGATAAGCTTCGTCTTATGAGTGAATCTGCTCGTGGAGAAGGCGGGCGCGTTTGGACATATAAAGACGGTAAACCTTGGTATTTCTTAGAGGAAAAATATCCGGCATACGGTAACTTAGTACCTCGTGATATTGCAACTCGTGAAATTTTTGACGTCTGCGTAGCGCAGAAGTTAGGAATTAACGGAGAGAACATGGTTTATCTGGACCTTTCACATAAAGATCCAAAAGAGCTAGACATTAAACTTGGAGGTATCATCGAAATCTATGAAAAATTCATGGGCGATGATCCGCGCAAAGTACCAATGAAGATTTTCCCAGCCGTACACTATTCAATGGGCGGTTTATGGGTGGATTACGATCAAATGACAAATATCCCTGGCTTGTTCGCAGCTGGTGAGTGTGATTATTCGCAGCACGGAGCGAACCGTTTAGGAGCAAACTCATTATTGTCAGCTATTTATGGCGGTATGGTTGCTGGTCCTAAAGCCGTTGAATACATCAATGGTTTAGAAAAGAGCGCAGATGCTATTTCTTCAAGCGTATATGATCGTCATGTGAAAGAAGAAGAAGAGAAATGGAACAATATCATGAATCTTCAAGGTACAGAAAATGCATACGTTCTTCATAAAGAGCTAGGGGAATGGATGACTGACAACGTGACAGTCGTACGATACAATGACAAACTGTTAAAAACAGATGAAAAGATTCAAGAATTAATTGAACGCTATGATCGTATTAACATTAATGACACGGCTAAATGGAGTAATCAAGCGGCAACATTTACTCGTCAGCTTCAAAACATGCTCCAGCTTTCACGTGTTGTAACGCTTGGAGCTTACAACCGTAACGAAAGTCGCGGTGCTCATTATAAGCCGGATTTCCCAGATCGTAACGATGAAGAATTCTTAAAAACAACAATGGCATCTTTCGTTGATAAGAAAACGGCTCCTTCTTTCCATTATGAAGAGGTAGACGTATCGTTAATCAAACCGCGTAAGCGCGACTACACAAAGAAAAAAGATGAAAAACCAAAAAAACAACAAGAGGGGGTTCGTTAATCAATGAGTGAACAACAAACAGTCCAAAAGACAGTGCGCTTCATTATTACACGTCAAGATTCAGCTGAATCTGCTCCTTACAATCAGGAGTTTGAAATTCCGTATCGTCCGAATATGAACGTTATTTCAGCACTGATGGAAATCAGACGTAACCCTGTTGATGCTTTAGGTAAAGAGGTTGCTCCGATAAACTGGGAAATGAACTGTTTAGAGGAAGTATGCGGAGCCTGTTCAATGGTTATCAACGGTAAACCTCGTCAGTCATGTACAGCTCTTGTTGATAAACTAGAACAGCCGATTCGCTTGCAGCCAATGAAAACATTCCCTGTTGTTCGTGACTTGCAGGTAGACCGCAGCCGTATGTTTGATTCACTGAAAAAAGTAAAAGCCTGGGTTCCGATCGATGGCACATACGATTTAGGACCAGGACCGCGTATGCCTGAAAAGAAACGTCAGTGGGCGTATGAGTTATCCAAGTGTATGACATGCGGCGTTTGCTTAGAAGCTTGTCCAAACGTAAACGACAAGTCAAACTTCATCGGTCCAGCACCGCTTTCTCAAGTTCGCTTGTTTAATGCCCATCCAACCGGTGCGTTAAATAAAGGAGAACGTTTAGAGACGATTATGGGTGATGGAGGGCTAGCGAACTGCGGGAACTCTCAAAACTGCGTTCAATCATGTCCAAAAGGAATTCCATTGACTACTTCAATCGCAGCTTTGAACCGCGACACAACAATTCAAGCATTCAGAAGTTTCTTTGGTAGCGATCAAGTATAACCACTCAAAACCTCTCCACGTGGAGAGGTTTTATTTTGTCTATGACGAATGGAGGAAATACAGATGAATAATATTTCGTATATTGAAGACATGG
Source organism: Priestia sp. D51 (assembly GCF_053345675.1). Classification (NCBI taxonomy): domain Bacteria; kingdom Bacillati; phylum Bacillota; class Bacilli; order Caryophanales; family Bacillaceae; genus Priestia; species Priestia sp. D51. The sequence goes on from NZ_JBLTIR010000001.1 coordinate 187,308, forward strand.
ATCACTGGAAAGAGTCATTTTCGTTTAAGCAGAAAATCAAGGTAAGATTTTCGGAAACAGATATGTTTGGGCACTTAAATAATACGGTTCCTTTTGTTTATTTTGAACAAATACGTACGGAATTCTTTCACCATATTGGCTTTATGCAAAAGTGGACGAGTGAGTATGAGGGAACGATACCGGTGGTGGCTGATTTGCAGTGCGACTATGTCAAACAAGTGTATTTTGGCAACGTGCTAGCTGTTTTTGTAAAGGCCCATAAAATCGGACGTTCTTCGGTTGATTTACACTATATGATTCAAAATGAGCAAGGAGAGGTTGTACTCACGGGGAGAGGAACAATGGTGCAAATTTCTAAAGAAACAGGAAAAAGCGTGCCTTGGAATGAAGAGATGAAAAGGTGTTTATCGACTATATAAAAATGGCTTGAAGGCTCTTTCTTCAGGCTTTTTTTCTTTTTCAAAGGTAAAAAAGAGTTTTTTGCATATTTTTTCTAAAACTAGTAACCGCGTAGGCATACCGCACATAAGATATGTTGACTAAATTTACACCCATCCGATAGTTCAACTCAGGATCAGGCAAGGAGGGTTACATTGAAAGAAAAAGAGTTTCAACCTAAACCGCTACTTACAAAGCGTGAACGAGAAGTATTCGAGCTTTTAGTACAGGACAAAACAACAAAAGAAATCGCGAGTGAACTATTCATTAGCGAAAAAACAGTTCGAAATCATATTTCTAATGCGATGCAAAAGCTTGGAGTCAAGGGGCGTTCTCAAGCAGTCGTAGAACTCCTTCGAATGGGAGAACTTGAACTATAACATGAGCTGGCTTTCTTTTTAGAAAGCCAGCTTTTTGTATATTTTTTTAAGTATCGCATATGTATCTAAAAAGAATATCATTAAGAAAATATTATAAAAAAGGTAAATCTTTATAAAAGAAACTTATTGCTTGAAATTGAATTTCAGAGTACGTATACTTTTAAGTAAGGAGATACTACTTCAAAAGAAAGAGAGGTGAGATGATGAAAAATGTATGGTTAGGGGTATTATTATGCATGATATTCTGCTTGCCTTTTGCGAGTTTGCCAGATAAATTTATTGATAATGACTTTGAAAAAGTAAAGGTCACAAAAAGTTCGGTACAGCATTACACGGATATCGTGCACATGTCTCCAGGAGCTAAGCACAGCGTCAAACAAATAGGATCTCTAATACAAAGTGTGATAGTAACTTTTGCTTTAGTATGGGTGAGTACCAAGCTCATCATTCCGACGCATCAAATTGCGTATTTTTTCCTCAAGAAAACACTTTTTTATCCAAAAATCTTTCAATCAAGTTACCTCAATTAAATAAAAAAGGTTGAAATTTCAGCAGCCTTTTCTTCAAACCTAAAATTACCTACTATTCTTAGGCTTATTTGTCATGGGGATTTTCTATACAAATAATGCAATGAAAATTTAATATTCTTCTTAAAAACTTTATAGGAGTGATCATTCAATGATGATTAAAGAAACGGAATTACCAGGAATCGGCCGTAAATTTGAAATTGAGACAAGCGGAGGAAACCGTGTGGTCGTTATTATTCATGATGATGGACGACGTGAAATCTACCACTTCGATCAAAAAGATTTAGAAGAAAGCATTTTTGACATTACGTTAACAGATACGGAATCAAGACAGCTAGCTGCAATTTTAGGCGGCATGATTTACAAGCCAAAAGCAATGGAAACCATTGAAGTGGCATTCAATGACTTAGTGATTGAATGGTACAAAGTTGAAAAACAGGCGAAAGCTCACAGTAAAACAATTGGCGAAATTGACGTTCGCAGCAACTATGATGTCACAATCATCGCTGTCATTAAAAACACGCAAAAAAAATTATCCACCCCAGGACCAGATACGTTAATTGAAGAAGGAGATACGCTTGTCATCTCTGGTGAAAGAGGAAATTTAAAAACGCTCATTAAAGAATTGCTTTCACAAGGAGGTAGTTCATAATTGGATCATTTAGTATTTGAAGTTGGGACAGCTTTGTTACTAGTCGCTTTAGCGGCTATACTAGCACATAAATTTAAATTTACGATTATTCCATTCCTCATTCTGCTGGGCATGGCGGTTGGTCCCCATGCTCCTGAGTTTGGCTCATTCAGTTTAAAGTTTATTGAAAGCCAAGAGATTATTGAATTTATGGGGAGAATTGGAGTTCTCTTTTTACTCTTTTATTTAGGGTTAGAATTTTCAGTTGGAAAGTTAATTAAATCAGGTAAGTCCATCGCGGTGGGAGGGTCTATTTATATTTTAATTAACTTTACCTTAGGATTATTGTATGGATACCTGACAGGAAATCCTCTTCTTGAAGTGCTGATTATCGCTGGAATTATTACGATTTCGTCCAGCGCAATTGTCGCAAAAGTATTGGTTGATTTAAAACGAACGGCAAATCCAGAAACGGAATTGATATTAGGGATCATCATGTTTGAAGATATTTTCTTAGCGGTTTATCTTTCTGTCGTTTCAGGGTTGGTGCTTGGAGACCACGGATCGCTTGCTGGATCTTTAACATCTATTTTAATTGCGTTTGGCTATATGATGCTGTTCTTTATCATTGCTCGAAAAGCTACGCCTCTACTAAATAAACTTTTAAATATTTCATCGAATGAAATCTTTATAATCGTCGTTTTTGCGGTATTGTTTTTTGTGGCAGGCTTCTCAGAAACAATTCACGTGGCAGAAGCAATTGGAGCATTATTGCTTGGGCTTGTATTTTCTGAAACAGAACATCGCGATCGGATTGAACATCTTGTCGTACCGTTTCGTGATTTCTTTGGAGCCATCTTTTTCTTCAGCTTCGGATTAAGTATTGATCCTCTCACGCTCTGGGATGCAGGCTGGCTTGCCCTTGGAGCAGTTGCGCTTACGATTATTGGTAACTTTACAGCCGGTATGATTTCAGGAAGAAAAAGCGGGCTGTCACACAAGGCTTCGACCAATATTGGATTAACAATCATGTCACGAGGTGAGTTTTCAATCATTATGGCTAACATCGGAATTGAAGGAGGATTATCGGCCATCCTTCAGCCATTCGCTGCGCTTTATGTATTGATTTTAGCTATTATTGGTCCTTTGTTAACGAAGGAGTCTAAGCATATATACGGATTTTTAAACTCAATATTTAAATGGAAAAAACCAAATCCTCAAGAATCTAATGGATAAAATATATAAAACACAGTTGACAAATCGGATTAATATGATAAAATTCAAAATAATCCAATAACAAATCAGTTAACTATAGCAACGGGCTGATCGGTCAACCGAAAGCTCCTACCTTTTTTAGGTAGGAGCTTTTATGTTTTTAGGTGAAATAGCTTTTGATTTAAAAATTCAAGGAGGAGGAATTGCTGTGAGTGTCGTGATTCAATCGGTTAACCGCTCATTTCAAAAAGGAGAACAAGTAACTCAAGCATTGCGAAATGTAAATCTTACGATTAATAAAGGTGAATTTATTACCATTATTGGTCCGAGCGGATGCGGAAAAAGTACGCTGCTTAAAATGATCGCTGGACTTGATATAGATTATGAAGGGCGCATTGAAATCAACGGGAAGCACATAGCCGGACCTAGCATTAAACAAGGAATGATCTTTCAAGAACACCGCTTGTTCCCGTGGCTTAATGTGGAGCAAAATATAGCGGCTGACTTATCGCTGAAAGATTCGAACGTTCGGCGCCGCGTAGATGAGCTAATTGATATTGTCAGGCTGAAAGGATTTGAAAAAGCTTATCCTCGAGAACTATCCGGGGGGATGTCTCAACGAGTTGCGATTGCGCGTGCTCTTTTAAGAAATCCCGAGGTTTTATTGTTAGATGAACCGTTTGGTGCGTTGGATGCTTTTACTCGCACTCATCTGCAAGATGTGCTGTTAGACATATGGAAAAAAGAAAAAACAACCATGATTTTTGTTACCCACGATTTAGATGAATCCATTTACTTAGGAACTAAAATTGTGATTATGAGTGCCAGACCAGGAGAAATTAGTCGGGTTGTTCCAGTAGAAATTAGTCATCCGCGAAAAAAGACAGAACTACCTTTTCAGCAGCTAAGGCAGCAAGTGCTGAAAGAATTTGAAGAAGCAGGAGAACATTAAAGATTCAATCAGACAGAGAAGGAGACAGAACAGATGAAAAAGCTACTTTTAACTGCAGCTATTGTACTTGTTCTCGCATTGGCTGGGTGCGGGACGAAAGAAAAAGCGAGCGGCGAAGATTCGAAAAACGTTACGATCAATATTGGCATTCAACAAAGCCTAGGACCTTTAATGCTGGCACAAAACCAAAAATGGTTTGAAAAAGAATTTAAAAAAATAGGTGTAAACGTTAAATGGACAGAGTTTCAAAGCGGTCCTCCGCAATTTGAAGGGTTAGCATCTGGACACTTGGATTTCGGCCAAGTTGGAAACTCACCGGTTATTTCTGGTCAAGGGGCAGATATTCCATTTTTAGAAATTGCTAATTCGAGCGACGGATTAAAAGGAAATGCTATTTTAGTAGGAAAAAACAGCAAGATTAAAAGCGTAAAAGATTTAAAAGGTAAAAAGATTGCGGTTGCCAAAGGCAGCAGCGGTTTTAACTTATTGTACAGAGCTCTTGATCAAAATGGGTTAAAGCCAAGTGACGTAAAGATTATTCAGCTTCAGCCAGACGAAGCTCAGCCAGCATTTGAAAATGGGTCAGTGGATGCATGGTCAATTTGGGAACCGTTTATCTCCCTGCAAAACTTAAAAAATGAAGCTCGTATTTTAGCAGACGGCGATTCGTTAAAGGTTGCTTCACCAGGCTTTACTATTGTAAGAGAAGGCTTTGCAAAAGATCATCCAGAGTTAGTCGTTAAGTTTTTACAAGTTTATCAAAAAGCACTTGAATGGCAAAACGAACATTTTGAAGAATCTGTGGATATTCTAGCAAAACAAAAAAATCTAGATAAAGATGTAGTAAGACAAGTGTTAAAAAATAATCCTGCCTATAATCGCCCAACCTCTAAAGAAATTATTGCAGAACAACAGCGAACAGCTGATTTTCAACAATCTTTAGGCGTTATTAAAAAGAAAATTGATACGGGAGATGTCGTTGATAATTCATTTATTGAAAAAGCATTAAAAGAAAAATGAGGTGATGAAAATGAGTAAAACATCCGTGGTTTCAGGACATGTCCAGTCTTCAGCAGCTCACTTGCAACAAGTGAAAAAAAGAAAGGAAGAAGCGAAAAATAAGCAGGGAATTTTCCTTCGTTCTCTCGTCGTGCCAATTTTGCTTATCGTCGTGTGGCAAATCATTGGTTCTGCAGGCTATGTATCTAAAACCGTTCTTCCTACACCTGTTGATATTGTACTTTCTTTCAAACAGCTCATCGTATCGGGAGAACTCGGAGCTAATCTTCAAATCAGTATTTTACGTGCTGCCATAGGTTTTGCCGTTGGAGCTGGTCTAGGTTTACTATTTGGTATTATTGTCGGTTTCTCAAAGAAAACGGAGCACTATATGGATCCATCCATTCAAATGCTTAGAACTGTTCCTCACCTTGCCTTGGCTCCTTTATTTATCTTATGGTTTGGCTTTGGGGAAATTTCAAAGATATTGCTAATTGCAAACGGTGCGTTTTTCCCAATCTATGTTAATACGTATTTAGGCATTCGCGGCGTTGATTCGAAATTATTTGATGTTGCGCGTGTTCTGCAATTTAGTAAATGGAAACAAATCACGAAACTCATTTTACCAGCCGCTCTTCCTAATATTTTACTTGGTGTCCGATTGTCTTTAGGTATTGCATGGCTCGGACTGGTAGTAGCTGAATTGATGGGAGCAAGTGAAGGTGTAGGATATATGATTATGGATGCTAGGCAGTTTTCTCAAACAGATGTAGTTTTTGTCGGAATTATCATTTTTGCTGTTGTAGGCAAATTAACTGATTCATTTGTCCGAGTATTAGAAAAGCGTCTTCTTAAATGGAGAGACAGCTACGCAGGTGAAAAATAAAAGAAGGATTTATATATTTATTAATCCTTGTAAATCTATCAGTTTTATAAGTTAAAAGGAGAGATGATAATGAGTCAGTTTACAATTATTACGGGAAGCCCTTCAAAACAATCAAGGTCAGCTGCTTTAAGTGAGTATATTGCAGCATATCTGCAAAATGAAAAACATGAAGTAAAAACCGTGCATGTCCGCGATCTACCAGCTGAAGACTTACTATATGCTAACTTTTCTAGCCCTGCGATTCAAGAAGCTCAAAAGAAAGTGGCAGATGCTGATGCCGTTATTATTGTCAGCCCAATCTATAAAGCTAGCTACACAGGAATCTTAAAAACATTTTTAGATTTAATACCTGAAAAAGGTTTGCACAATAAAACCGTGCTGCCGATAGCTACAGGGGGAACCATTGCTCATCTACTGGCTCTTGTTTATGTATTTAAGCCGACATTATCCGTTTTAGGAGCTACTGCTCTTATTCATGGAGTTTATATTGTTGATTCTGAGGTGGCCTATACGAAAGAAAATGAAATTGAGTTTATTGCGGAAGAAGCAGAAGCGAGAATTAAACGTTCATTAAAAGAGCTTGAATATCATCTAGAACAAACGAAAAGGAGTGTTGAATCATGAAAATGTTATGGTTTATTCCTTCCCATGGAGATGGAAGATATCTAGGGACAAATCGAGGAGGTCGTTCAGCAGACTATTCATATTTTCGGCAAGTTGCTCAAGCAGCTGACCGGTTAGGATTTGAAGGAGTTCTGATTCCAACGGGGAAATCATGCGAAGACCCGTGGCTATTGGCTGCTTCACTTATACCTGAAACAGAGCGTTTGAAATTTTTAGTAGCTGTACGTCCGGGCATTATGGCTCCTTCCGTGGCAGCGCGCATGACTTCGACTCTTGATCGAATTTCAAACGGTCGTTTACTAGTTAACGTAGTAGCAGGAGGAGATCCAGCAGAATTAGCCGGAGACGGCCTTTTCTTATCACATGATGAACGTTATGAAGCTGCGGATGAATTTTTAGATGTGTGGAAAGGGTTATTGGCTGGAGATACGGTTAATTATGAAGGAAAACATATTCATGTAGAGAACAGTGAGCTGTTGTATCCACCTGTTCAAAAACCTTCTCCACCTATTTATTTTGGCGGATCTTCACCCGCAGGACAAAAAGTTGCAGCAAAACATTCTGACGTGTATTTAACGTGGGGAGAGCCTCCTGAACAAGTAAGAGAAAAAATAACGGCTGTGAGAAAGCAAGCAGAAGCAGAAGGCAGAACCGTTAAGTTTGGGATTCGTTTGCATATTATTGTACGGGAAACGGAAGAAGAAGCTTGGGAAGCAGCCGATCGATTAATTCAGCATTTGGACGACGACACAATTCAAGCTGCACAGCGTACTTTTGCAAGGTATGACTCAGTTGGGCAGCAGCGAATGGCGAGCCTTCATAGAGGAACCCGAGAGGAACTTACGATTAGCCCTAACTTATGGGCAGGTGTGGGGCTCGTCCGGGGAGGTGCAGGAACTGCCCTGGTAGGCAGTGCTGAAAATATAGCGAAACGAATAAAAGAATATGAAGCTTTAGGAATTGAATCTTTTATTTTATCAGGCTATCCGCATTTAGAAGAAGCTTATCACGTAGGAGAGTTATTGTTCCCGCTTTTAAATATTGATGAGGGTGAAGGAAAGAGTGAAAGCATCGGTGAGATTATTGCAAACGATAGGTTTCCAAAAGCTTCAACCTCGTAAAAGAAGAACCGGTGAAAAATTCACCGGTTCTTCTTTTACATTCATCTCAGCCGAGAGACGAGTCCGTTAAATTGTTGGTTTTGGTTTTTCAGGTGCAGCTTGTTTATCTTTTCGACTTTCTTGAATATATACTTTAAAGAGAAAAATATTTAAACAGCCCAGTGTGAGGAATAACGGTGCAAAATAATATTCTTGAGACATAAGTAGGACGAAAACGCTTCCAAAACAGAACAGAGAACTAAACATAAAGTAAAACTGTAAGAATCTTCTCATTTTAGTCGCCTCCTATTCTTTTTCTTCTTACACTTATTATATCAAATACTTTCCAAAAAAGACACAAAATATTCACAAAATGTTCAATTTTTTTCTTATTTACCTATTGATTTTTTTGTCGATATGTAAATTAAGTGGGTTGTAATACCAATTAATTCCTGGATGTAACTTTCTGATGGAAAGTTTATGTAAAATTTTATATGATAGAAATGGTATTGAAAAAAGGGGGAAAATCATCATGAGACGAATTGGGTGGCTATTTTTTACTATGGCAATTCTCTTACTCATAACTGCCGGTTGCTCAAATGATCAACAGAAAGCACAGGATCGATTTGATAAATATGTAGCCATGTGGAATAAAGAAGATTTTGAAGGTATGTATGGATACTTGTCTAAAGATGCTAAAAAGACGATTTCAGAAAAAGACTTTGTAAATCGATATAAAAATATCTATGATGCAATTGAAGCGGACAAGCTTAAAGTGAAGGCAAGTAAAATAGAAGACTTAGAAATAAAAGACCATAAAGCTGTTTTACCTTTTGAAGTAAACATGAACTCTGTAGCCGGTGAAATCTCATTTAAAGAAAATGCTGCTGTGGTTCAAGAAAAACAAGGGGATACAGAGAATTGGTATATTAATTGGAAGCCTAATATGATTTTTAAAGGACTTGAGCAAGGAGAGCAAGTAAGAGTAGCTACTCAGTCAGCTGTGCGTGGAGAAATTATGGATCGTTCAGGGAAATATTTAGCTCAAAACGGAGAAGCGATTCAAGTTGGAGTTGTTCCCCAGCAGTTTTCTAAAGGCGGCGAGCAAGCGATACGACAATTAAGCAAGACTCTTGCTCTTTCAGAAAAAAGTATTAATCAAGCACTGAGCGCTTCTTGGGTGAAAGAGAATCAATTTGTTCCTATTAAAACAGTTAGTCAAAAAGACGCCTCTAATTTAGAGAATTCTTTGAAAAAAGTAGAAGGCATTCAACAAAAAAAGGTGAATGCGCGCGTATATCCTTGTGAAGAAGCGTGTGCTCATTTAGTTGGATACGTTGCGCCTGTCACAGCTGAATATTTAAAAGAGCATAAAGATGAAGGTTATAATGCTCAGTCTAAAGCTGGAATGATTGGCTTAGAATCTTTGTATGAAGATAAGCTTCGTGCTCGAGACGGCGTCACGATTTATACTGTAGATAAAGATGGTAATAAAAAGAATGAAATTGCAAAAGTGAATCCAAAAGACGGGGAAAGCATTCAGGTTACGGTAGACACGAATGTTCAAAAATCCCTTTATGAACAGTTAAAAGATGAAAAAGGAGTAGCTACTGCTCTTCAACCTAAAACGGGAGAAATATTAGGTCTTGTAAGCACGCCAGCTTTTGATCCAAATTCTTTTTCTTTTGGAATCGATGCTAATACGTATCAATCCCTTTCAACGAATCCTAATAAGCCGTTAATGAATCGTTTTACCAAAACGTATTCTCCGGGATCTACATTTAAGTTAGTCACCGGAGCTTTAGCGGTTGATGAAGACGTGCTAAATCCAAATGAAAGTATATCAATCAGCGGGAAGAAATGGCAGAAAGATAAAAGCTGGGGAAATTTCTACGTAACACGAGTGGGCAGCAAACCGAATGTTAATTTACGTGATGCTTATGTTACATCTGATAATATTTATTTTGCGCAGACTGCTTTGAAGCTAGGTTTAGACAAATTTAACAGTGGTTTAAAACAGTTTGGGTTTAATCAAAAATTGTCTGTTAATTATCCTTTTGAAACGTCTAAAATTGCAGGTGATCAAGATATTAAAGATGAGGGAGTATTAGCAAACTCTGGCTATGGCCAGGGGAAACTGCAAGTGAATCCTCTCCACTTGGCATTGATGTATACATCGATTGTAAACGATGGAAACATAGTAAAGCCTATTCTTATGAACGGTGATGAGAGTGGAATATGGAAAAAACAAGTAATGTCTAAAGAAACGGCGCAATTAATTCAAAATGATTTAGTTGATGTCATTGAAGATAAAAACGGTACGGGTCATGCAGCAAAGATAGATGGGTTAACCCTGGCTGGAAAAACGGGAACAGCAGAGCTAAAGAAAACTCAAGGTGAAAAAGGGCAGGAAAACGGATGGTTTGTAGCTGTGGACACAAAACAGAAAAACTTACTCGTTTCAATGATGGTTGAAGGGGTAGAGGATAAAGGCGGAAGTCATTACGTCGTGCCGAAAGTAAAAAATGTATTTCAGCAATATAATAAGTAAATAATAAAAGCCAGTTCTAAAAGAGCTGGCTTTTATTATTTACACAAGGGGAGTAATGTTAAGTTTTTGTAAATCCCAATTTTATACAAACTCTGAAAACCCTTATTTTAAAAGGAATCAACGTATTATTGTTAATGTATTGTAAAGAAGCCTAAAAAAATGTGTTTGAAAAGTTATTGACAATTAACAATAATAGGAGTAATTTTTGACTTGGCGTAAAAAAATGAATCGCATAACCTATAGGTGAAAGAACCACATTTTGGGACTTTTGCTCTGGTAAACGTTTGTTTTTTTAGAATTTTTTGATACACAAGAGAGGTGGTTTCTCTCGTTATAGTAATGAACAGCTAGGTTTTATCCATTACTTTAAATGAAAAAAGAAACTAGAACACATATAAAAAGATAGAGAGAAAAAACGAGTGGTAAAGTTTCGATAAATTGGATGGAGGATTGCAACGTGATCAAAAGAAAAAAAGACAAGTTTTCTGAAATGTTAATGGACATTGCCCAAAATATTAAGGACTCAGCGGAGTTTTTAGGCAGCTTTGAACTTCAAAATGTATCTGACCTAAAGGAATTTGCCAACGTTTTAAAAGCGTATGAATCAAAAGGTGATAAATACGTGCATACAGTGATTACTGAGTTGAACAAAGCATTTATTACTCCAATTGAGCGTGAAGATATTTTACAGCTAGCGATGAGCATGGATGATGTACTTGATGGCATCGACAGCTTTGCTGCTTTAATGGAAATTCATTCAATTACGACATTTGATGAATATGTAGCTGAATTTGTTAAAAATATTCAAGGCTGTGCTGAAGAAATTTTAATTACTATTAATTTGTTGTCTGAGAAAAAGCTTCTTCAAATTAGTGAGCATGCAATTAAAATTAAAGAGTATGAGTCACATTGTGATACATTATATCGTCGTGCACTAAAACAATTATTTGCAACATGTAAAGATCCAATTAAAGTTATTCAATATAAAGAAATTTATGAAACGCTAGAAGAAATCGCGGATTATTGTCAAACGGTTGCGAACAACTTAGAATCAGTTATTATGAAGAATGCGTAACGGGGCTATAGTATAATGGATTCAATGCTAATATTAACCATTCTAATTGTAGTTGGTGCACTTGGTTTTGACTTTATCAACGGATTTCACGATACAGCTAATGCCATTGCGACTTCTGTTTCAACCAAAGCTTTAAAACCGCGACATGCAATTCTTTTAGCCGCAACCATGAACTTTGTCGGGGCTATGACGTTTACGGGCGTAGCCAAAACGATTACAAAGGATATCGTTGATCCTTATACGCTTCAAAATGGTTCTGTCGTTATTTTAGCAGCATTAATTTCTGCTATCGCGTGGAACCTAATCACATGGTATTTCGGTATCCCGAGTAGTTCTTCTCATGCAATTATTGGATCGATTGCAGGAGCAGCTATTGCAGCTGCTGGATTTGGTGCTTTAAATTACAAAGGTTTCATCAAAATCATTGAAGCCCTTCTAATTTCACCAGTTCTAGCCTTTGTAGTAGGTTATATTGTCTATACGATTATCAAGCTAACGTTTAAAAACCATAACTTGACGAAAACGAATAAGCGTTTTCGCCGCGTTCAAATCCTGACTGCAGCTCTACAATCTTACACACACGGTACGAATGATGCGCAAAAAGCAATGGGTATCATTACGCTAGCGCTTATTGCTAACAATATGCAAAGCGGTACTGAGATTCAGTGGTGGGTACAGCTGGCTTGTGCAGTCGCAATGGGGCTTGGAACGTCAATTGGTGGATGGAAAATCATTAAAACCGTTGGCGGTAAAATTATGAAAATTCGTCCTGTTAATGGAGTAGCTGCGGACTTAACGGGTGCTGCCATTATCTTTGGAGCAACATTTATTCATCTACCTGTCAGTACTACTCATGTTATTTCATCTTCTATCTTAGGTGTAGGTTCTGCTCACCGAGTGAAAGGTGTAAAATGGGGAACTGCACAGCGCATGGTGATTACATGGGTTATCACATTGCCAATTTCAGCTTCATTAGCTGCACTTATCTATATGATTTTAAATTTGTTCTTTTAATAAATGGGGAGCTTCTTTTAAAGAAGCTCCTTTTTTTATTTACATCCCCTCATTTGCACAGTACACTTAAAACATGAAAATAACACAATCGTTTTTAAAAGGGAGATGGGGAAATGTTTGGAAAAGTAGCTGCTGATGTATTGGGGCTAAGTGATATTTGTTCTGTTATTAAGCCAGTTGATTATGACAAGGTAGATGCAGACGATTACGTTATGCATGAAGAACAAGAAAAAATTTATTTTCTAATCAAATCAAAGTCAGATGAATATTGCTTTACCAATAAAGCGCTCATTCACCTTGATGGAACAAGTGCTACAAGTAAAAAGCGAATGCTTCGCCGCTATAACTACAGCACAAATCACATTTCAAACGTAATGCTAGAAACGGCTGGAACTGTCGATTTAGATGTGGAAATTAAATTTAAAATTGGCTCGGAAACTTTTTCTATCGATGTACACAAAAAGCATATAGAAGAGGTAAAAGATTTATATAAAGCGCTGTTTAAAATGTCTGAAATAACGCGTGAAAATGAAATTGCGCTCGATTTTGCTAAACAAAGCATTCAGCTAGCTTCTTCTACGCTAAGCAGTACAAGAAATACAAGTGGAAGTGTTGCTGGTGAATTTAAAGAAATTAACGAAGCCGCGTTTTCTTGGTTATTAGATAAAAAAACAGCCTACACAACAAAAGATTTCAGCTCAGTTTTCGAGCTGTATATCAATAATTAATAGAAACAGCTGCTCCTTTTATGGAGCAGCTGTTTTTTAATGCTGAACGTTGTAGAATCCTCATGTTAACCTTGAAAAATCACCGAAAAAAGAGCACAATATAAAATAGAAAAGAGAAACAATAGAGACGGGTTTAACTGAAAGAAATAATAGAAAATAAGACTTATAGGTGGAAAGGATTACGGTATGACAGCAAAAAATAATGAGGATACAGTGGCAGAATTAGAAAAGTCACTTCGACATATTGCAGCTATTGTGAAGCAAAAAGGAAGAGAAATTTTAGAAGACTATACGATTACGCCACCTCAGTTTATTGCTTTGCAGTGGCTGTTTGAACGTGGAGATATGACGATTGGCGATTTATCAAATCGGATTTTTCTCGCTTGTAGTACAACGACAGATTTAGTAGATCGTATGGAAAAAAATAAGTTGGTGGTTCGGGTCAAAGATCCGAAAGACCGCCGCGTAGTGCGTATTCATTTGCTTCCTGAAGGAGCACGTGTTATCGAAGAAGTAATTGAAAAGCGACAAACGTATTTAAATGGCGTACTGGCAAACTTCTCTCCTAGTGAAACAGAAGTTTTACGAGTAACGTTACGAAAATTACATGATGAAATGAAAGAAAAATGAGGCGATTGTTTTGAGTAGACCAATTGGTGTTATAGATTCAGGTGTGGGCGGATTAACGGTAGCAAAGGAAATTATGAGACAGCTTCCGAAAGAACAAATTATGTACATTGGAGATACAGCACGCTGCCCATACGGTCCTCGTCCCAGTGAAGAAGTACGAGCTTTCACATGGGAGATGACTAATTATTTAGTAGATAAAGATATTAAAATGCTTGTTATTGCGTGCAACACGGCTACGGCAGTTGTACTAGATGAAATTCAAGAACAGCTCGATATTCCGGTTATAGGCGTCATTGAACCAGGATCACGAGCTGCGCTTAAAGTAACTAAAAATCATAAAATAGGCGTAATCGGCACAAACGGAACCGTTAAAAGCCAAGCCTATACACATGCACTCCGCGCTCTTCATACGAGAGTGGAAGTGGAAAATTTAGCATGCCCTTTGTTTGTACCTCTTGTAGAGAGCGGTAATTATGAAGGACCGGAAGCGCAGCGAATTGTAAAAGAAACATTAAAACCTTTTTATCATACAGATATGGATACCCTTATTTTAGGATGTACGCATTATCCGTTATTAAAGCCAGTTATTCAAGAAGCAATTGGGCCTCGAGTTCAGTTAATCAGTTCTGGTGAAGAAACGGCAATAGAGGTAAGTGCCATTCTTTCTTATAGCAATTTACTAGCTCCTAGAAGCATGGAGCCCGAACACTACTTCTATACAACAGGCTCAACAGAACTGTTTCAATCTATTGCATCTAAATGGTTTGAGCACCCTGTATATAATGTTGAGCATATCAAGCTTTAAAACCGAGCATATTAAGCTCGGTTTTTTTGTGGCCAAAAACTTGTTTGAGCTGGTCTAAAATGCAAATAAGCTCGTATACATAGTAGTACAAACAGTCTGAGGAGGGAAAGGAATGTCCAAAAAGACCAAATTTGTTCTCATATCCGCCGTGGTGACCACATCTGTGTTGTTATCCGGCTGTGGACTTTTCGGAGGGGATAACGCAGCAAAGGAAATTGATCCGCCAAAGGATGTCACCTATGTGAAAGATGAAAAATCATTAGCGACTGAAGCGAAAGTAACGGAAGCTAATAAAAAACAAAGTAAAGCAGCAGAAACATCTGCGCCTACCAAAAGAGAAATTTACTTAATTGATAAAAACGGGTACGTTGTTCCCCAGACGCTTGAAATTCCTAAATCAAAAGGTGTCGCTAAACAGTCTCTTGAATATTTAGTAGAGGGTGGACCAGTCACAAACTTATTGCCAAATAATTTCCGAGCGGTTCTTCCTGCTGATACAAGAGTTTTAGGGACAAAGCTGGAAAGTGACGGCACGATGGTAGCAGATTTTTCACCTGAATTTGCTGAATATAAAAAAGAAGATGAACTCCGTATCCTACAGGCCGTAACGTGGACGCTGACGCAGTTTGAAGGCGTAAATAAAGTTAAAATTCGCATTAACGGCTATGATAAAGATGAGATGCCTGTAAATCATACACCAATCAGTAAAGGGTTGAGCAGAGCAGATGGCATTAACTTTGATAATACTGGAGTAGTTGACGTAACCCAAACGAAGCCAGTTACGATCTATTACTTAGCTCAAGAGGGCAAACAAACTTACTATGTTCCTGTTACAAAACGAATTGCTTCTGATGACAAAGATATGTACACTGCAATTGTGAACGAGCTTGTAGAAGGACCTGCGCCTGCATCAGGTTTAGTGACAGATTTTAATCCTGATGCAAAGCTCGTAGCAGCTCCAAAGTATGCGGACGGTCAGTTAACGCTGAACTTTAATAAAAACATCTTTGGAAATTTAAAAGGAACGGAAATTTCTCAGTATGTTCTCGACTCCTTGGTGTTATCGCTGACGGAACAAAAAGCCGTAGACAGCGTTGCCATTAAGGTGAATGGCAAAAAAACGCTAAAAGATGAAAAAGGGAACAAGCTAACGGAGCCAGTTTCAAGACCTAAAAATGTGAACACAGGTAGTTTTTAAAAACAAATTTTTGTTATACTAGTAAAGGACTAAGTAGAAAGAGGTCTGCTGAAATAGCGACCTCTTTCCGCTGTTTTATAGTTAAAATGGAAGAAGCTATTACATATAAATGAATTAATAGGAGGACATGCTTAATGCGTTTGGACGGTAGGGAATTTAATGAATTGAGACCTGTATCTCTTCATACTTCATACTTAAAGCATCCAGAAGGATCTGTATTAATCTCGGTGGGAGACACAAAGGTTATTTGTACAGCAAGCATAGACGACAGAGTGCCTCCTTTTATGCGTGGACAAGGAAAAGGATGGATTACAGCTGAATATTCTATGCTGCCTCGAGCTACGGCACAAAGAAATATACGCGAATCAACAAAAGGTAAAGTCACAGGACGAACAATGGAAATTCAGCGTCTGATCGGACGAGCTCTTCGTTCTGTAGTCGACCTGGAAAAGGTCGGAGAAAAGACCATTTGGATTGATTGTGATGTTATTCAAGCAGATGGAGGAACAAGAACAGCATCCATTACAGGTGCCTTTGTGGCTATGGTTTTAGCGTTTGGAAAGCTGGTTGAAGAGAACAAGCTGACAGAAATTCCTATTCGTGACTATTTAGCTGCGACTTCAGTAGGTATCCATGGAGAAAATTCGATTTTAGATTTAAATTATGAAGAAGATTCGACAGCGGAAGTTGACATGAATATTGTGATGACAGGAAGCGGACAGTTTGTAGAATTACAGGGAACGGGAGAGGAATCGACGTTCTCGAGAGAACAGTTAAACCATCTTCTGGATTTAGGGGAAAAGGGTGTTTATCAATTGATTGAACAGCAAAAGGAAGTTCTTGATCATCTGGCTGCTTACATTCCGGTTAAAGAAAGGTAAGGGATTAACGTGCATGAAATCATTATTGCAACTAAAAATGCAGGCAAAGTAAAGGATTTTGAAACACTATTCTCACCGAAGGGATTTAAAGTAACATCGCTTCTTGATTTTCCTGAAATTGAGGACGTGGAAGAAACGGGCGTTACATTTGCAGAGAACGCCACGCTAAAGGCAGAAACCATTTCATCAGCATTAAATAAGCCGGTTATTGCCGACGATTCTGGGCTTGCTATTGATGCCTTAAACGGAGAGCCAGGCGTTTATTCCGCGCGTTATGCTGGTGAAAATAAAGATGATAATGCTAATATAGAGAAGGTACTTCAAAAATTACATGACGTGCCGTTTGAAAAACGCACGGCACGTTTTCATTGTACGCTTGCTATTGCAGTGCCTGGAAAGAGAACAGAGCTTGTAGAAGGCACGTGTGAAGGGCGCATCTTGGAAGAAAAAAGAGGCGAGAACGGCTTTGGATACGATCCTATTTTCTTTGTAGAAAAATGGAACTGCTCCATGGCAGAATTGTCTAAAGAACAAAAAAATCAAATTAGTCACCGAGCAAATGCGTTAGAAAAACTAGCACCGCTAATTGATGCGCAATTTTAGAAGGAGTGATGACGTGTGAAACTATTAATTGTAAGCGATAGCCACGGGTTACAAGAAGAACTGCTCACTATCAGAGAAAGACATGCTGATGTAGATAAGATGATTCATTGTGGTGACTCTGAGCTGCCACAAGACAGCAAAGAAATGTCTTCGTTTTTAGGCGTTCGAGGAAATTGTGATTATGATGCATCTTACGTCAATGATCGAGTAGAGTCACTTGGAGAAGCCACGTGTCTGGTTACACACGGTCACTTATATAATGTTAAAATGTCTATGATGAATCTGCATTACAAAGCGAGAGAAGTGGGGGCAAACGTTGTTTGTTTTGGGCATTCTCACATAGCGGGAGCTGAGCTCATGGACGGAGTTTTATTTATCAATCCAGGAAGTATGTTACTTCCTCGTATGAGAAAAGAACGTACGTATGCTATACTAGTAATGGATGGTACAGAAGCTACCGTGCAGTTTTACGATATAAGCGGTAAACATATTCCTAGCATGCAGTTAACCTGTACACTTTCAGCATAATATAGCCAAATATAGGGAGAAGAGAAGGTTTTTTACCTCTCTTCTCATAAAATTTCAAAAAAACGTTGACTTTTAAATTATATTTGAATATAATAAGTATTGTCTTTGATACAGTTTAACATTATGTCCCAGTAGCTCAGCAGGATAGAGCAACGGCCTTCTAAGCCGTCGGTCGGGAGTTCGAATCTCTCCTGGGACGTCTAGAAAAAAATCCCGGCTTTTACTTTTTAGTAAAAGCCGGGATTTTTTTATTTATCTTAAAAGTGAATGTTTGTTCATTCAGTGTGTACAAATGAACGTTTCAGAAAAACTTTTTGAGTGGCTATAAACCCTTATTGCATCAATAATGAAAACGCATTCAAATATTCTGTTTAGTCTAAATTGTCTAAAAAAATCTTGAAAAGTGGTTGACTATGCATAGAAATGGGCGTAAGATAGTCCTCAAATATAAGTTTTCTAAAAATTTTAATTAATTGTAATTAAATTAAAATATGATGTGTAAAGCATTGTTCAAAAAGCATATAGCGTTTTAAAACGTTGAAGAGGATAAGTAGTTTTGATGTTTAGGTATCAACAGAGAGTCGGGTTGCTGGAAGCCGGCGTTACCAACTCAAAATGAACTCACCTCAGAGTGTCACCCTGAAATTCAGTAAGGGCGACCGAGTGTACTTCCAAAGCACTCGTTATCAAAAAGAATGTACAGTATACATTCATAAGGTAATCATTTCGATTACAAACGAGGGTGGTACCGCGTAAAGTACAAAAGACTTTTCGCCCCTTGACCTATATCATTTGATAGGGTCTATTTAGGGGTGAGAAGTCTTTTTTCTTTTATCTAGAAAACGAAAGGATGAGAAAAGTGGGAGCCAATATGCAAACGAAAGAACCTGTAAGCACTGGGGCACAAATGAATGGAGCTGACATGTTGATTGAATCTCTAAGAAGAGAAAACGTTGACGTCATCTTCGGTTACCCAGGGGGAGCCGTTTTACCGATTTACGATAAGCTATACGGTTCAGGAATGTTTCACGTACTTGCTCGTCACGAACAAGGTGGAATTCACGCAGCAGAAGGGTACGCAAGAATTTCAGGTAAACCCGGTGTAGTTATCGCAACAAGTGGTCCTGGTGCAACAAATATCGTAACAGGTTTGGCAGATGCGATGATTGACTCACTTCCTTTAGTTGTTTTTACTGGTCAAGTAGCTTCAAGTGTAATTGGTTCTGACGCGTTCCAAGAAGCAGATGTATTAGGAATCACAATGCCAATTACAAAACATAGCTATCAAGTACGCAATATCAGCGACATGCCGAGAATCATCAAAGAGGCATTTCATATTGCGACAACAGGAAGACCTGGTCCAGTCTTAATCGACATTCCAAAAGATATGGCACAGGGTGATGGAACATTTAATTACGAAGGAGAAATTGATTTACCTGGCTATCAGCCAACTTATTTTCCAAATCAGCTGCAGGTTAAAAAGTTAACAGACACAGTAGCAGCTGCAAAGAAACCTGTTATTCTAGCAGGTGCGGGAGTATTATTGAGTAAAGGTTCAGAAGAATTAAAAAATTATGCTGAGCGTCAAAATATTCCGGTTATTAATACGCTTTTAGGGTTAGGCTGTTTTCCTGCAGATCATCCGCTTCATTTAGGAATGGCTGGCATGCACGGAACGTACACAGCAAACATGGCAATTTATGAGAGTGATCTTCTCATTAGTATCGGGGCGCGCTTTGATGACCGAGTAACAGGTAACTTAAAGCATTTTGCACCAAATGCAAAAATTGCTCACATTGACATCGACCCAGCGGAAATTGGAAAGAATGTTCCAACCAAGATTCCAATTGTTGGAGATGCAAAAGAAGTATTAAAGCAATTGCTTCTGCAAGAAGGAGAAGTTGGAGATTATACGAAATGGCATGAGAAATTAGCGGCGTGGAAACAAGAATATCCATTATGGTATCAGAACTCAGCGGACGTGTTGAAACCACAAAAAGTAGTTGAGTTGCTTCACAAATATACAAATGGAGATGCCGTTGTTACAACGGACGTTGGGCAACATCAGATGTGGGTAGCTCAATACTACACATTTAATAATCCAGATCGATGGGTAACTTCAGGTGGCCTTGGCACCATGGGCTTTGGATTACCTTCTGCAATCGGCGCTCAGCTGGCAAATAAAGATAAAACAGTTGTAGCAGTCGTTGGTGACGGTGGATTTCAAATGACGCTTCAAGAATTAGGGGTTATTAGAGAATTAAACTTACCTGTTAAAGTGGTTGTGCTTAACAATCAGTCGCTTGGAATGGTTCGTCAGTGGCAGGAAATCTTCTATGAAGAACGCTACTCGCACTCTTTAATTCCGAATCAGCCTAATTTAATGAAGCTTGCAGAAGCCTATGATATCAAAGGTTTACAAGCTTCTACTGAAGAAGAAGCGCATGCGGCTCTGAAAGAAGCAATGGAAACAGATGGACCTGTTTTACTAAACTTCTTTGTCGCACCTAAAGAAAACGTATATCCAATGGTTGCACCTGGAAAAGGATTACATGAAATGGTAGGGGTGAAACCATGAAGCGAATCATTACAGCAACTGTATTAAACCGTGCGGGCGTTTTAAATCGCGTAACGGGGTTATTTACAAAAAGAAATTTCAATATTGAGAGTATTTCGGTAGGACACACTGAATCTGAAGATGTATCACGCATGACGTTTGTCGTAAACGTAGAGCATGACAATGCTGCTGAACAAGTGATTAAGCAGTTAAACAAGCAGATTGACGTGTTGAAAGTTCAAGATATTACGGATCAAGCCGTGGTGTCAAGAGAGCTTGCTTTAATGAAAGTAGCATCTACACCTGCGAGCCGTAACGAACTTTATGCAGTAATTGAGCCTTTCCGTGCAACCATCATTGATGTAAGCCGCGACAGCTTAATTATTCAAGTAACAGGTGAATCCAGCAAGATTGAAGCGATGATTGATTTACTTCAGCCTTATGGATTAAAAGAAGTAACGCGCACAGGGACAGTTGCTGTTCCGCGCGGTACGCAAAAAGCAGCAGCCAAACTTTCATCAATCATTTAATTCTAGCTAGTTACTAAAAAAGTAAACTATATAAAACTATATAAACTAAGAGGAGAGATTTATTATGACAAAGGTATATTACAACGGAGATGCAAAGGATCAATTATTACAAGGTAAAACAGTAGCAATCGTAGGTTATGGTTCACAAGGTCACGCTCACGCACAAAACTTACGCGACAGCGGAGTAAACGTGGTAGTAGGATTACGTAAAGGTAAATCATGGGATCAAGCAGAACAAGACGACTTCACTGTATTATCTGTAAAAGAAGCAGTTCAACAAGCAGAAGTAGTAATGGTATTACTTCCAGATGAGCATCAGCCAAAAGTTTATAACGAAGAAATTCTTCCAGGATTAAAACCAGGGAAATCTTTAGTATTTGCTCACGGTTTTAACATTCACTTTAATCAAATCGTAGCACCTGAATTCGTTGACGTATTCTTAGTAGCTCCAAAAGGTCCTGGTCACCTTGTAAGAAGAACGTATGAAGAAGGAGCTGGCGTACCGGCGTTATTCGCAGTATTCCAAGACGTAACTGGCGAAGCAAAAGACGTAGCATTAGCTTATGCTAAAGCAATTGGCTCAGCTCGTGCGGGTGTATTAGAAACAACGTTTAAAGAAGAAACAGAAACAGATCTTTTCGGTGAGCAAGCAGTACTTTGCGGCGGTTTAACTTCATTAGTTAAAGCTGGTTTTGAAACGCTTGTAGAAGCTGGCTACCAACCG
Organism: Priestia sp. D51; assembly: GCF_053345675.1. NCBI lineage: Bacteria > Bacillati > Bacillota > Bacilli > Caryophanales > Bacillaceae > Priestia > Priestia sp. D51. The sequence goes on from NZ_JBLTIR010000001.1 coordinate 208,884, forward strand.
GAAGTTGCATATTTTGAGTGTTTACACGAATTAAAATTAATTGTTGACCTTATGTATGAAGGCGGAATGGAAGGCATGCGTTATTCAATCTCTGATACAGCTCAATGGGGTGACTTCGTTTCAGGACCACGCGTTGTAGATGAGCGTTCAAAAGAACAAATGAAAAAAGTGCTTGAAGATATCCAAACAGGTAAATTTGCAAAAGGCTGGATCCTAGAAAACCAAGCAAATCGTCCAGAATTTACAGCTATCAATAACCGTGAAAACGAACATTTAATTGAAAAAGTTGGCGCTCAATTACGTGAAATGATGCCATTTGTTAAAAAACAAAAGAAAGAAGCGGTGATCGCTAGTGCAAAAAATTAAACTATTTGACACGACGCTACGCGATGGTGAACAGTCACCTGGAGTCAATTTGAACCTACAAGAAAAGCTTGAAATTGCTAAGCAGTTAGAGCGATTAGGTATCGACATTATTGAAGCCGGATTTCCAGCTTCTTCAAAAGGTGATTTTCAATCCGTAAAAGAAATTGCGTCTATTGTCAAAAATTCTTCTGTAACAGGCCTTGCAAGGTCTGTTACAAAAGATATTGACATTGCATGGGAAGCGTTAAAAGAAAGTGCAGAACCAAGACTGCATGTTTTTATCGCTACTTCCGAAATTCATATGCAGCATAAATTGAAAAAAACACCTGATGAAGTACTTGAAACAGCAGTGGAAATGGTGAAATACGCAAGTAAAAAATTCCCGGTTGTTCAATGGTCTGCTGAAGATGCATGTCGCACAGATTTACCGTTTTTAGCTAGAATTGTAGAAGCTGTTATTGATGCTGGTGCAAAAGTCGTTAATATTCCAGATACGGTAGGATTTATCACGCCTGGTGACTATCAATCCGTATTTAATTACTTAAAAGAACATGTATCAAATATTCATAAGGTCGATTTGTCAGCTCACTGCCACGATGACTTAGGGCTAGCTGTTGCTAATTCAATGGCTGCTATTGAAGCAGGAGCTACTCAAATTGAAGGAACGATTAACGGAATCGGAGAACGTGCCGGTAACGCTGCTCTTGAAGAAGTAGCACTTGCGCTTCATGTCCGTCAAGACTTCTATCAAGCGAGCACAGGTTTGATCTTGCCCGAAATCAAGCGTACGAGTGACATTATCAGTAAGCTTACCGGAATGAATATTGCGCCAAATAAAGCAATTGTCGGAAAAAATGCTTTTGCTCATGAATCAGGTATTCACCAAGATGGCGTCTTAAAAAATCCGTTAACATATGAGATTATTTCCCCAGAACTTGTGGGTGTTAAACAAAATCCGATTGTGCTTGGCAAGCATTCTGGTCGTCATGCGTTCCGTACACGCTTAGTAGAGCTTGGGTTCACATTGGAAGATACAGAAGCAAACGTGCTTTTTGAGAAGTTTAAAGACTTAGCAGATAAGAAAAAAGACATTACCGACGATGATTTATTGGCATTAGTCATTCAAAAGCAAGTTAGCAAAGACAGTGAATATAAGCTTGAAAGTCTGCAAGTTCAGTATGGTACGAACAATATTCCTACGGCTACGATTACGCTTCGCAAAGAAAACGGCGAAGAGATTCAAGAAGCAGCTACGGGATCTGGAAGCGTGGAAGCTATCTATAATACGCTGCAGCGCTGTGTTGAGCAAGATGTCAAACTATTAGACTATCGTATTCAGTCTATTAACGGCGGTCCGGATGCACTGGCTGAAGTATTTGTGAAGGTTGAAAGCGAAGGAACTGAAGCAAGCGGACGCGGAGTAGCATTTGACGTATTAGAATCGTCAGCGAAAGCCTATTTAAATGCCATTAATCGATTAATCGCTATTCAGCAGCATCGTACAAAGCAAGAAGTAATGTGAACTGAAGGGAGAGACCACCATGACAAAAAAAGTCGCTGTATTACCAGGTGACGGCGTAGGAACAGAAGTAACCAAAGGCGCTGTTGCCGTTTTAAAAGCAATTGGAGAGCGCTTTGATCATCAATTCGAGTTTACGTATGGATTAATTGGCGGAGCTGCAATTGATGAGGCTGGCACACCTCTTCCAGAAAGTACAATTGAGATTTGTAAGCAGGCGGATGCCGTCTTACTTGGATCCGTTGGAGGGCCAAAATGGGATCGTAACCCTTCACATTTGCGACCAGAAAAAGGTTTGCTAGCTATTCGAAAAGAATTGGATTTATATGCTAACCTTCGTCCAGTGACGTTTTATGATAGCTTAGCAGATGCCTCTCCTTTGAAAAAAGAATACATTGAAGGTGTTGACTTCATTATCGTTCGTGAGCTAACAGGGGGCTTATATTTTGGTCAGCCTAGCGAGCGTCGAACAGAAGGAAATGAAGAGACGGTTGTCGACACGTTATTTTATAAGCGTACAGAAATAGAAAGGATTATTCGCCAAGCGTTTGAAACGGCTGTAAATCGACGTAAAAAGGTAACGTCGGTTGATAAAGCGAATGTGCTTGAGTCTAGTCGAGTGTGGCGTGAAGTAGCTGAAGAAGTAGCAAAAGACTACCCGGATGTAGAGCTTGAGCATATGCTTGTAGATTCAGCTGCTATGCAGTTAATTCGTAATCCGAAATATTTTGATGTAGTGGTAACTGAAAATATGTTTGGTGATATTTTGAGTGATGAGGCTTCTATGCTGACAGGATCGTTAGGGATGCTTCCATCTGCGAGTTTAACGGTTGATGGTCCATCTTTATACGAACCGGTTCACGGTTCTGCACCAGACATTGCTGGACAAAACAAAGCTAATCCGATTGCTGCTATTTTATCTGCAGCAATGTTGCTTAGACATTCATTTGGATTAGAAACAGAAGCAGCGGTGATTGAACAAGCGGTTGAAAGTGTATTACATGCAGGTCATCGAACAGCTGACTTAGCAGACGGTAATCATTATTTAGGTACCGATAAAATGGTGGATGCAATAACTGCGGTTATTGCCAACGATTCTGCCATTTCAAGCATTATGACAGCTTACAGTTAATCATGCGTTTCTCACGTTTTGTGAGAAACGTTTTTCATAATCAGAAAGGAGGAGCAGTATGAAACCAAAAACAATTATTGATAAGCTTTGGGAACAACATGTTGTACGTCGAGAAGAGGGGAAGCCGGACTTATTATATATCGATCTTCATCTTATTCATGAAGTAACGTCTCCTCAAGCATTCGAAGGTCTTCGCGTGGCAAATCGTCAAGTGAAGCGTCCGGACTTAACGTTTGCTACAATGGATCACAATATTCCAACGGTTGACCGTTTTAATATTAAAGATCCGATTGCAAAGAAACAAGTAGACAAACTATCTGAAAACTGTCATGAGTTTGGTGTGAAGCTTTTAGATTTAACAAGCGAAGAGCAAGGAATTGTGCATATCATTGGACCGGAATTAGGATTGACGCAGCCTGGAAAAACCATTGTGTGCGGAGATAGCCATACATCTACTCACGGTGCATTTGGAGCGCTTGCTTTTGGTATAGGAACGAGTGAGGTAGAACATGTTTTAGCAACGCAAACGCTATGGCAAGCGAAACCAAAAACGCTACAAGTGAGAGTAAATGGCAAAAAACAGCCTGGTGTTTATGCTAAGGACATTGTGTTAGCAATTATTCAAAAATTCGGCGTGAATTTTGGAACGGGTTCAATCGTAGAATTTACGGGCGAATGTATTCGCGACCTTTCAATGGAAGAGCGCATGACTATTTGTAATATGTCTATTGAAGCCGGTGCAAAAGCTGGTTTAATCAGTCCAGATGATGTTACTTTCTCTTATATTAAAGGGCGTCAGTATGCTCCTAAAGGAGAACAGTTTGAAAAAGCAGTGGAAGCTTGGGCAGCTTTAGCAACAGATGAAGGTGCAACATACGATGAAACGCTAGAAATTGATGCAGATACAATTGAGCCTGTTGTAACATGGGGAACAAACCCGGCGATGAGTTCTTATGTTAGCAAGCAAGTTCCTACATTAGAAGAGTGTACAACAGAAGCTGAGAAAAAGTCTTTGTCACGAGCACTTGAGTATATGGGCTTACAGCCCGGCATGGCAATAGAAGAGATCCCAGTTCAGCATGTATTTATCGGTTCATGTACAAATGCTCGTTTGTCTGATCTTCGTGACGTGGCAGCCTTTATTAAAGGAAAGAAAGTGTCACCAGATGTGCGAGCGATGATTGTACCAGGTTCTCAAAAAGTAAAGCGAGTGGCTGAAGAAGAAGGGTTATCTGCTATTTTTATTGAAGCAGGCTTTGAATGGAGAGACTCGGGCTGCAGCATGTGTCTAGGCATGAACTCTGACTTAGTTCCACAAGGCGAACACTGTGCGTCCACTTCTAATCGAAACTTTGAAGGACGTCAAGGAAAAGGTGCCAGAACGCATTTAGTAAGCCCGGTAATGGCAGCAGCGGCAGCGGTATATGGACATTTTGTTGATGTACGCAAACTACAAGAACAAGCGGTGCGATAAGGAGGAGAACACAGATGAATGCTTTTACAATCCATACAGGAAAAGTAGCAGGTCTCGACCGAGCAAACGTAGATACTGATCAAATTATCCCAAAGCAATTTTTGAAAAGAATTGAGCGTACTGGCTTTGGCCAATTTCTCTTTTTTGATTGGCGATATAATGAAGATGAAACGTTAAATGAAACGTTTGAACTAAATCAGCCTCAAAATCAAGGAGCAACAATTCTTGTAGCTGACGAGAACTTCGGGTGTGGTTCGTCACGTGAACACGCTCCATGGGCGCTTTTAGACTATGGGTTCCGTGCCATTATCGCACCGTCATTTGCGGATATTTTTAAACAAAACTGTCTAAAAAATGGTATTTTACCTATTATTTTACCAAAAGAAGATGTTTCCTATTTAATGAAAGAGTCTCAAAGTGCTTCTTACGCCTGTACAATCGATCTTCATCAGCAAAAAATTACCGATGAAGCAGGTTTTGAACGTACGTTTGAGATTAATGGCCATTGGAAATATATGCTTGTTAACGGATATGATGAAATTGGCTATACGCTTTCTTTTGAAGACGACATTTCTGCTTATGAAGCAAAAACGGTAAGATATTAACCAAAAATCGAGCAAAATGATGATTTTGCTCGATTTTTTTGCGTTCCGTTAATTCAATTGCTAAACTGTAAAGCAAATGGACCGCGAAGTGGGGAGAAAACATGTCGAATGAACAACAAAACAAAATTGTAGCTTTTCCTCTATTAAAAGAACGGTTGGTTGAAAAAGCTACAGAACATATGCAGCACAAGCAATTTCAAGAAGCACTTCCTTTATTTGAGCAGGCCTACGAACTTGATAATAAGCATCATGAAATTTTGCTTGGCCTTGTTATTTGTCACGTGGAGCTCGGTGATGCAGGCATAGCTAAGGAATTATGTGAGCAAATGCTGAAAGAAGATATTGGCGATTATTATCATAATTTGCAAATGTACCTCATGGTGTTAATTCAGCTTGGTCATTATCATGAAGGATATGTCACTCTACAAGCAGTTATTCAAGAACACAAACTCCCTTCTGAACATGCTGAACAGCTTTATCAGCTATTGGAGTTCTGCAAAAATAGAATGAATCAAGAACAAGTCATAGAAGAACAAACAGAAGAAGAACAGATAGAGCAGTTTAAATCATTCACAGCTCTAGACAATATTCAAGATCAGCTTGAATGGGTTCATTCATTAAAAACAAAGAGAATTGAAAAGCAGCGCTTCTTTCTGGAACAGCTATTTTCATCTGAAGCTATTCACCCTATCGTAAAAACAGTCGCTTTAAAAACAGTCATGGAAGAAGAAGTAGACATTGATTTTATGATTAGTAAGTTTGGAGAGACGAAAAAAGTAAATGCGCTTCAGCTTCAACGAACAACACCGTATTTGTTTGCCGAGCAAGTAGAAGCGCAGCTGACGGAAAAGCTGGAGCATGAAAATCCTACATTGCTGCAGGTTGCCGTTGAAATATGGCAGCGTCATTTATTTATAACATTTCCGTTTTTACCGGGTGATAATGTAAAACTTTGGACAGAAGCGGTGTATGCTGTTAGTCTGATGATGCAAGGAGAAGAGTCAGATGCAGCTGTAGCAGAGGAAGACGGAAGTTTCTCTGCAGCTGAATTACGAAAGGCAATTAAAGAGCTAAAAGAAATTGAAGAAATTTCTTTTATATAAAATGTGGTGTTTAGTTGAAACGTCATTGTTGTATGTTATAATATAATGGTTGTAAAATGCACTTAAATACGTATAGTAGAATTTCATCTTTACATTACATTCCTACTTACTTTAAAGTAGTAGGGAGTTAAATAGATAATGATTGAGGTTTGAACTGATAGGCTATCTGCATTATCTAATTTAGAAATCACTACTTAAAATGATTTTGGAGGGAAACATTCATGTCTGCAAAATGGGAAAAACAAGAAGGAAATCAAGGCGTTTTAACAGTAGAAGTTGAAGCTGCTGAGTTTGATAAAGCCTTAGATAAAGCATTCACAAAAGTTGTAAAACAAGTAAACGTACCAGGGTTCCGTAAAGGTAAAATGCCTCGTCCACTTTTCGAAAAACGTTTTGGCGTAGAGTCTTTATACCAAGATGCACTAGACATCTTATTACCTGAAGCTTACAGCAATGCAATTGTTGAAGCTGGTATCGAGCCGGTTGATCGTCCAGAAATCGATGTTGAAACAATTGAAAAAGGACAACCTCTAGTTTTCACTGCTAAAGTAACTGTTAAGCCTGAAGTTAAATTAGGCGAATACAAAAACTTAGAAGTAGAAAAAGTAGATACAACTGTAACAGACGAAGACGTTGAAGCTGAATTAAAAACACTTCAAGAGCGTCACGCTGAACTAGTTGTTAAAGAAGAAGGAACAGTAGCTGAAGGCGATACAGCTGTAATCGACTTTGAAGGTTTCGTTGATGGCGAAGCATTTGAAGGCGGAAAAGGCGAAAACTATTCTTTAGAAATCGGTTCTAACACATTCATCCCTGGCTTTGAAGAGCAACTAGTTGGTCTTGAAGTAGGCGCTGAAAAAGAAGTGGAAGTAACATTCCCTGAAGAGTATCACGCTGAAGAGCTAGCTGGTAAAGCTGCTAAATTCCAAGTGAAATTACATGAAATCAAATCTAAAGAGCTTCCAGCTTTAGACGATGAGTTTGCAAAAGACGTAGATGAAGAAGTAGAAACTTTAGAAGCGTTAAAAGCAAAAACAAAAGAAAAATTACAAAGCGATAAAGAAAACCAAGCAGAATCAGCTCTTCGCGACACTTTAGTAGAAAAAGCTGCTGAAAATGCTGAAGTAGAAATTCCAGAAGCAATGTTCAACACTGAAATGGATCGTATGATGCAAGAGTTTGAACAACGTTTACAAATGCAAGGTCTTAACCTTGAACTTTACTTCCAATTCTCAGGTCAAGATGAAAAAGCTCTTCGCGACCAAATGCGTCCGGATGCTGAAAAGCGTGTGAAAATCAACTTAACGCTAGAAGCTATTTCAAAAGCTGAAAATCTTGAAGTAAGCGAAGAAGAAGTAGAAAAAGAATTAGAAAACATGGCAGGAATGTACAACATGCCTGTCGAAGAAATTAAGAAAGTGCTTGGCAGTCTTGATAGCATTAAAGAAGACATGAAAGTACGTAAAGCAGTTGAATTTCTTGTAGAAAACAGCAAAGCTGTTGCATAATAGTAAGTAAGAAACAAGGCGCGACTTGATCGTGCCTTGTTTTATAAACTTCAATAGTTTTTTTATATCATAACCAACACCGTAGAAGCAGCTTTAACCCATTGTTTGAAATCCGTGGTTATGAAATAGGCCCAATAAGAGGACACTATATAATAGCAGATCTTCATTCTGTTATGCTCATCAACAACATATACATAAAACGTTTTAGTATCTATTCAAGAAAATGTATGGTAAAATGCAATACAAATCTTTTCATAGCGCTTTTACTATGTGATAAAGAGGGGCATTTACCTACAAATAGATGAGTTGTTCATGTTGTTGGGCTATAGCGCGGATAGAAATCAGCTTCGAGCACTTTAGTAAATACTACAAGGGGTGAAAATTATGTTTAAATTTAACGATGAAAAAGGGCAGTTAAAATGCTCATTTTGTGGTAAAACACAAGAACAAGTACGCAAGTTAGTTGCGGGTCCAGGTGTTTACATATGCGATGAATGTATTGAACTTTGCACGGAAATCGTAGAAGAAGAGTTAGGTACAGAAGAAGAAGTAGAATTTAAAGATGTACCAAAACCAAAAGAAATTCGTGACATTTTAGATGAGTATGTAATTGGTCAAGAGGATGCGAAAAAATCGTTATCTGTTGCAGTATACAACCATTACAAACGAATCAATTCAAACAGTAAAATTGATGACGTTGAGTTATCAAAAAGTAATATTGCATTAATTGGACCTACAGGAAGCGGTAAAACTTTACTAGCTCAAACATTGGCTCGTATTTTAAACGTACCGTTTGCGATTGCAGATGCAACATCTCTAACAGAAGCGGGTTATGTAGGAGAAGATGTTGAAAACATCTTATTAAAATTAATTCAATCAGCTGATTACGATGTGGAGAAAGCTGAAAAAGGTATCATCTACATCGATGAAATTGATAAAGTAGCGCGTAAGTCTGAAAACCCATCTATTACACGTGATGTATCAGGTGAAGGTGTGCAGCAGGCTCTTCTTAAAATCTTAGAAGGTACTGTAGCAAGTGTTCCTCCTCAAGGTGGACGCAAACACCCTCATCAAGAATTTATTCAAATTGATACAACAAATATCTTATTTATTTGCGGTGGTGCGTTTGACGGAATCGAACCTATTATTAAGCGCCGTCTAGGTAAAAAAGTAATTGGTTTCGGTTCAGAAACAAAACAACAAGACTTTACAGAAAAAGAGTTACTAGCAAAAGTATTACCGGAAGATTTATTAAAATTTGGTTTAATTCCAGAGTTTATTGGTCGTTTACCGGTTACTGCTAGCTTAGTGCCTCTTGATGAAGAAGCGCTAGTTGAGATTTTAACAAAACCGAAAAATGCACTAGTGAAACAATATCAAAAAATGCTTGAACTTGATGACGTTGAACTTGAGTTCGAAGACGAGGCTTTAGTAGAAATTTCTAAAAAAGCAATCGAGCGTAAAACAGGTGCTCGTGGTCTACGTTCAATCATTGAAGGTATTATGTTAGATGTAATGTTTGATCTTCCTTCACGTGATGATATTACAAAATGTATTATCACAGGTGAAACAGTTCGTGATCAAGCGGCTCCTAAGTTCGTATTAGAAGACGGATCTACTATTCAAGAAGGCAGCAAAACATCAGCATAAAAAAAGCCGGGTACTCAATTTGAGTACCCGGCTTTTTTCTGTTGATGAAGGACAACTAAATTTTACTTTTTACTAGAATCTTGTTTATTCCTACTGCTGCAGGGAGATAATAACTGATAATTATCTTACTAAACTGCGCAGGAGGTTTATCCATGAACTGGACGAATATTGCCTTAATGGTCCAACTCTTTTTTGGTATCATCATTGGCTTATATTTTTGGAATTTATTACGCAATCAGCGTACGCAAAAAGTCTCAATTGACCGGGATTCAAAGAAAGAAATGGAGCAACTGCAGAAGATGAGAGCCATCTCTTTAACTGAGCCGCTTGCCGAACGTGTGAGGCCGTCTAGCTTCTCCGATATTGTCGGACAAGAAGATGGAATTCGGTCACTAAAGGCTGCCCTTTGCGGTCCTAATCCACAGCACGTTATTGTATACGGGCCGCCTGGAGTAGGAAAAACAGCAGCAGCACGTTTAGTGTTAGAAGAAGCAAAGAAAAATAAAAAATCACCTTTTAAACAAGCAGCTGTATTTGTAGAGTTAGATGCAACTACGGCGCGTTTTGATGAGCGAGGCATTGCAGATCCTTTAATTGGATCAGTGCATGACCCCATTTACCAAGGCGCAGGCGCTATGGGCCAAGCTGGAATTCCGCAGCCAAAACAAGGAGCAGTTACAGATGCACACGGGGGAATTTTATTTATTGATGAAATTGGAGAACTCCATCCTATTCAGATGAATAAGCTGTTAAAGGTTCTAGAAGATCGAAAAGTGTTTATGGAAAGCGCCTATTACAGCGAAGAAAATACACAAATTCCAACACATATTCACGATATTTTTCAAAATGGTTTACCAGCCGACTTTCGCTTGATTGGTGCGACGACTAGAACGCCTAATGAAATTCCGCCTGCCATTCGTTCCAGATGCGTAGAGGTATTTTTCCGTGAGCTTGATCGCGACGAAATTATTACAGTTGCAAAAAAAGCAGCAAATAAAGTCAGAATGGATATATCAGAAGAAGGTTTATCTCTGTTTTCTACATATGCACGCAATGGACGTGAAACGGTTAATATGATGCAAATTGCGGCTGGACTAGCGATATCAGAGGAACGAACGGACATTAAAAATGAAGATATTGAATGGATTGTTCATTCTAGTCAACTATCTCCAAGACACGATCCGAAAATTGCAGATGAGGAAAAAGTGGGGCTTATTAATGGATTAGCCGTGTACGGGCCCAACTCTGGAGCACTTTTAGAAATTGAGGTCAAAGCGATTCCTGCAAAAGAGAAAGGGAACATTATTATTACGGGTATCGTTGAAGAGGAAAGTATAGGGACTCAAGGGAAGTCTATTCGTCGTAAAAGTATGGCTAAAAGCTCAATTGAAAATGTCATAACGGTTCTTCGCTCAATGGATGTGCCAGCCGATGAGTATGATATCCACGTGAATTTTCCGGGAGGTGTGCCAATCGATGGACCTTCTGCTGGTATTGCTATGGCAACAGGGATCTACTCAGCAATTTATGAAGTCCCAATCAAACACACGGTAGCAATGACAGGAGAAATTGGTCTGCACGGCAACGTAAAGCCAATTGGCGGCGTAATTCCAAAAATCAAGGCAGCAAAACAAGCAGGCGTTCAGACGGTGATTGTGCCAAAAGAAAATATGAATGCAATGGTAGAAAAGGTAAAAGGTATCGATATTATTCCTGTCCATCATTTAACAGAGGTGTTTGAACAAGCACTATTGTCTGTACATGAGCATGTTGCACATTTGTCGGTAGATCCAGCTATTCCAAATAGAGAATCTAGCTAATTCTATCATGATAATTAAAAATTAATGGTCAGATGAATATTCATCGCCTTTTTCGCGTATAAAACCTTTATACACAGCCAACGAAAAAGGCGTTTTTTTATGAAAAGAGCTTAAAAAGATATATTTTGCCTTTTAATTCTTTCTCATGATACAATTAGTAATTACTATTGTTAGACAATGTGTATACAAATGAGATAAAATTGTTAAAAGAATTCACACTTTACATACTTTAATTGACGAGCATTGGAGGTGTTCATTGCATGGCAGAAAAAGAAAAATTGACAATGCCGCTACTGCCTTTACGAGGTTTGATCGTCTATCCGACAATGGTGCTTCATTTAGATGTTGGGCGAGACAAATCTGTGCAAGCATTAGAAAAAGCAATGATGGATGATCACTTAGTTTGTTTAGTATCACAAAAAGATATGGGTATCGATGAACCAACAAAAGAGGATTTATATAGAACCGGTACGTTGGCAAAAATTAAACAAATGCTAAAGCTGCCGAATGGAACGATGCGCGTCTTAGTAGAAGGACTAAATCGCGTAACCGTTACAGAATTTGAAGACAGCGAAGAATATTTTGTTGTACACGTGGAAAAGCAAAATGAAGAACATCAGGTTGATGTAGAAGATAAAGCGCTGATGCGCACGCTTTTAGACTATTTCGAACAATACATAAAACTTTCCAAAAAGGTGTCCGTTGAAACTCTTTCAACCGTAAGTGACATTGAAGAACCAGGAAGATTAGCAGATATTGTAGCCTCTCATTTACCAATAAAAATTCAGCTTAAACAAGAAATTTTAGAAACAACTGATGTGAAAGAAAGATTAAATACGATCATTTCTCATATTCAAGACGAGCAAGAAGTTTTGCAGCTGGAGAAAAAAATTGGACAGCGTGTAAAGAAATCAATGGAACGCACTCAGAAAGAGTATTATCTTCGTGAGCAAATGAAGGCGATTCAAAAAGAGCTTGGAGACAAAGAAGGAAAGACAGGAGAAGTAGCAACGCTTCGCGAAAAAATTGAAGCAAGTGGGATGACGGACCATGTCAAACAAGTGGCGTTTAAAGAATTGGATCGCTATGAAAAAATTCCTGCTACCTCCGCTGAAAGCTCAGTCATTCGAAATTATATCGAGTGGTTGATTGCGCTACCTTGGACAAACGAAACGGAAGACACGCTCAATATTCATAATGCTGAACAAGTGCTGAACGATGAGCACTATGGCCTTGAAAAAGTGAAGGAACGCGTATTAGAATATCTAGCCGTGCAGCAGTTGACAAAATCTCTTAAAGGCCCTATTTTATGTTTAGCAGGACCTCCTGGCGTAGGGAAAACATCCCTAGCCCGCTCAATTGCTACGTCTCTAGATCGTCATTTTGTACGAGTATCTCTAGGCGGTGTGAGAGATGAGTCAGAAATCCGCGGTCATCGTCGCACGTACGTGGGAGCTATGCCTGGACGCATTATTCAAGGAATGAAAAAAGCAGGAACGATTAACCCTGTATTTCTGCTTGATGAAATCGATAAAATGTCAAATGATTTCCGAGGAGACCCGTCTTCTGCTTTGTTAGAAGTATTGGATCCTGAACAAAATCATAATTTCAGCGATCACTATATAGAAGAAACGTATGATTTATCAAAAGTGATGTTCGTGGCTACAGCTAATAACTTAGCTACGATTCCGGGGCCGCTGCGCGATCGAATGGAAATTATTCAAATTGCTGGTTACACGGAGCTGGAAAAGCTTGAAATCGCGAAGCGTCACCTATTGCTGCGCCAGCTAGAAAATCACGGATTGCAAAAGGGCAATTTGCAGATTCGCGATGACGCCTTAACAGCAATCATACGTTTATATACGAGAGAAGCTGGTGTTCGTAACCTTGAACGCGAAATTGCTTCCATTTGTCGAAAAGCAGCTCGTATCGTAGTCTCTGGTGAGAAAAAGCGCGTGGTGGTGACGGCCAAAACGCTTGAAGAATTCCTTGGTAAGCCTAGGTTCCGCTACGGACAGGCTGAGACGGAAGATCAAGTTGGCGTTGCTACAGGTCTTGCTTACACAACTGTAGGAGGAGACACGCTGGCCATTGAAGTAAGCTTATCCCCTGGTAAAGGAAGACTAGTGCTAACCGGAAAGCTTGGAGACGTGATGAAAGAATCAGCTCAGGCGGCATTTAGCTACGTGCGTTCAAATGCAGAGAAACTAGGAATTGATGAGAAGTTTTATGAAAAAAATGATATTCATATCCATGTTCCAGAAGGAGCTGTACCAAAGGATGGACCTTCTGCAGGAATTACCATTGCCACTGCTCTAGTATCAGCACTAACGGGTAAACCAGTGCGTAGAGAAGTAGGAATGACAGGAGAAATTACACTAAGAGGTCGCGTATTACCAATAGGTGGTTTAAAAGAAAAGTCACTTAGTGCACACCGTGCCGGATTAACTAAAATATTAATCCCTCACGATAATGAACGTGATATTGAAGATATCCCTGACAGTGTACAAGAGGAATTAGACATCGTTCTTGTGTCACATGTGGACCAAGTATTGGAACATGCGCTAATAGGAGAGGTAAAATGAAAGTAACTCAAGCCGATATTGTTATCAGTGCCGTACGCCCTGAACAATATCCTAAAGAAAACCTGCCAGAATTTGCGTTAGCAGGCCGTTCAAATGTAGGAAAATCATCTTTTATTAATAAGATGCTCAATCGCAAAAGCTTAGCGCGTACGTCGTCTAAGCCTGGAAAAACTCAAACGCTTAACTTCTTTTTAATTAATGAAATCCTTCACTTTGTAGACGTACCTGGCTACGGATTTGCAAAAGTGTCTAAAAAAGAGCGTGAAGCATGGGGGAAAATGATTGAAACGTATTTAACAAATCGTGAGCAGCTTAAAGCTGTGTTAATGATTGTTGATCTACGCCATGCTCCTTCAAAGGATGACGTTATGATGTATGAGTTTTTGAAGCACCATGACCTTCCCGTTATGGTTATTGCGACGAAAGCCGATAAAATTCCTAAAGGAAAATGGCAGAAGCACTTAAAAGTAGTGAGAGAAACGCTGGATTTAGATCCAAATGATGAATTAATTCATTTCTCATCTGAAACAGGTGAAGGAAAAGATAAAGCGTGGAAATCTTTGCAGTATCGCATGACTCACTAAACAAAGGAATAGAAGCTAAAACAATGGAACGTTTATCATCACTCTACCAGGAAGTGAGTCAAACGTTCCATTTTTTTAACTTGTTTACATAGATTACTTTCGTTTGAAAAATAATAAATATAGCCCAACTAGTAACAATAAAATAGGCCAGAAGGTTGTTAAATAATTTACGCCGTCTTCAACTTTTGGCAAAAATAGTTTAAGACGGTCTGAAAACATCATTAAAATGGCAATAATTAAAAGGGTGCCGCCTTGGAAAAAGCCCGATTTGGCTTTTCTAGCACTGAGTAAAAAGCTAATGGCCACCATAAAAACGACCATGCTAATATTCGTAGGCCAAAAGGGAATTTGTTCACTTACATAGAAATGAATACCTAAAGTGATTAATATGTAACTTGCAAGCAAGTTTGAATGATCTTGAGATAAAGCAGACTCAGTTAACAGTGCCGCTCCTATTAAAATTAACAGTACAGGCCACGTGTATACCTTTGCTGCAATGCTCATATGTAGTTCATTCAGTAAGAAAAAGATTCCAAATCCAACTAGTAAGACACCAAAAAACATTGATTGCTTTTTCATAGTAACCTCCAGGTGTTTCAAAACAGAAAACGTGATAAAACGCTGCTTTTTTGATACAATTTATTACGGAATAACAGTTAATATCTTAACACATGTTTTCAAAGACTGTTCACATTTTTTTTTCGAATGACTTATAGAACATGTTATAATAGTTAGAGATAAGGCGAAGATTACATCTGTGTAATGTCCGCCGGTTTTTACGAATAGTAGAATGAAGAACGCCGGATTTTACGGGCAGTTATCTCACTGTAGCTCTTTGGAAATTTAGGGGTTACTGCCCGTCAAATTCGGATAAATAAGCACATTTCAATTATAGGGGGTATGTACAAATGCATATTATAGCAGTCGGCTTAAACTTTCGAACAGCCCCTGTTGAAATAAGAGAAAAGCTTAGTTTTAATGAGCAAGAACTAGCATCTGCCATGAAAACGTTAAGCGGCCAAAAAAGCATTTTGGAGAACATCATTGTTTCAACATGCAATCGTACGGAAATTTATGCTGTTGTTGATCAATTACACACGGGCCGTTATTATGTAAAAGCATTTTTAGCTGAATGGTTCGGAATAGATAAAGAAGAGTTTTCGCCTTATTTAACGATCTATGAAAATGATGGAGCCATCGAACACTTATACCGAGTAGCATGTGGATTAGATTCAATGGTGATTGGCGAAACACAAATTCTTGGACAAGTGCGTTCAAGCTTTTTGCTTGCTCAAGAAGAAGAAACAATTGGAACGGTTTTTAATCAGCTGTTTAAACAAGCAGTGACATTAGCTAAAAAAGCTCATCATGAAACAGAAATTGGTGCGAATGCAGTTTCTGTCAGCTATGCAGCCGTAGAGCTTGCTAAAAAGATTTTTGGAGACTTATCATCCAAACATGTGTTGATTCTTGGTGCGGGAAAAATGGGTCAGCTTGCCGTACAGAATTTATATGGCAGCGGGGCTAAAAAAGTAACGGTAGTGAATCGAACATTTGAAAAGGCACAGGAGCTAGCAAACCGTTTTGCTGGAGAAGCCAAACCATTTGCTGATCTTCAACATGCTTTAAGCGAAGCAGATATCTTAATTAGTTCAACAGGAGCTAATGACTATGTAGTAACGAAACAAATGATGAGTGAAGCCGAGCGTACGCGTAAAGGCCGCCCATTGTTTATGGTAGACATCGCCGTTCCGCGTGACTTAGATCCAGAACTAGATGAGCTAGAGACGGTCTTTTTATACGATATCGACGATTTAAACGGGATTGTAGAATCCAATTTGCAAGAGCGTCAAAAAGCTGCGGATGAAATTGAAATTATGCTTGAAGCTGAAATTGTTGCTTTCAAGTCTTGGCTTGGTACATTAGGCGTTGTGCCTGTTATTTCTGCACTTCGTCAAAAAGCACTTACCATTCAAGCTGAAACGATGAAAAGCATTGATCGTAAGCTCCCAGATTTATCTGAGCGTGAGCGCAAAGTGTTAAATAAACATACAAAAAGTATAATTAATCAACTTCTTCGCGATCCAATTTTACACGCGAAAGAATTGGCTGGAGAGAAACATGCTGAAGAGTCTTTAGAGCTGTTCATGAAGATTTTTAATATTGAACAGGAAGTTGCTTTGCAAAAAGAAAAAGAAGAGCAGCTTCATACATCGATTATGTCTCATTCAGTAGCTTATCAGTCTTAAGTGAGGATTGAATAATGGTTGATATGGAATTAACCAGAATCTATGAATTGATTGTGATTTTATACGCGGTGAGCGTTTTATTATATTTTATTGATTTTGTACAAAATAACCGGAAGGCAAACTCGATAGCCTTCTGGTTACTTTCTATTGTGTGGGTTTTGCAAACAGCCTTTTTAATTTTACGAATGTTTGATACGGGGAGATTTCCAATTCTCACCGTTTCTGAAGGGCTGTATTTTTACGCGTGGGTGTTAATTACTCTTTCACTTGTGATTAATCGTTTATTCCGCGTTGATTTTATGGTATTTTTTACAAATGTGATTGGTTTCTTAATTATGGCTATTCATACGTTTGCTCCACTTGAAACATATACGGCTGTCCAGTCGGAGCGCCTTGTGTCAGAATTATTAATCATCCATATTACCATGGCTATTTTATCTTACGGCGCTTTTTCAGTCTCGTTTGTTTTTTCTGCTCTGTATCTCGTTCAGTATAATTTATTGAAAAAGAAGAAATGGGGCAAGCGCTTGCTAAGAATTGAAGATTTAACAAAGCTAGACTACATGTCCTATGTATTAATTTTAATTGGTGTACCGCTGTTATTGCTTTCGTTAATCTTAGGAATCATATGGGCTTATATTAAATACGTAGATTTTCATTGGTACGATACAAAAGTGTTAGGTTCATTTTTAATGTTTGTTGCATACAGCGCTTACTTGTATGCTAGACTGCGCAGAGGTATTCAAGGTAAGGCAATCGCGATGTGGAATATTGGGTTGTTCTTAGTCTTACTTATTAATTTCTTTTTATTTGGCAGTTTATCGAATTTTCACTTTTGGGGTTCGTAATTAGGAGGACAACATGCGAAAAATTATTGTCGGCTCTCGTCGAAGCAAACTTGCGTTAACACAGACCAAGTGGGTCATTGAACAGTTAAAAAAACAAGGTCTTCCTTTTGAGTTTGAAATTAAAGAAATGGTTACAAAAGGGGATCAAATTTTAAATGTAACGCTGTCCAAAGTAGGCGGTAAAGGTCTTTTTGTAAAAGAAATTGAACAGGCCATGTTAGATGAAGAAATTGATATGGCCGTTCATAGTATGAAAGATATGCCGGCTGTTTTGCCAGAAGGATTAACGATTGGATGTATTCCTTTACGAGAAGATCATCGTGATGCGCTTATTTCAAAAAATGGTGAGCGATTTGAGGACTTACCAAGCGGTGCTGTGATTGGGACAAGCAGCTTGCGTCGAGGGGCACAGCTTCTATCTATGCGTTCAGATATCGAAATTAAATGGATTCGAGGAAATATCGACACACGCCTAGAGAAATTAAAAAATGAAGATTACGATGCGATTATCTTGGCAGCTGCAGGACTATCTCGTATGGGCTGGTCAAAAGATACGGTCACTCAGTACCTAGAGCCGGAAATAAGCGTTCCCGCTGTAGGACAAGGAGCTTTAGCTATTGAATGCCGAGAAAATGACGGTGAATTATTATCGCTTCTTCAAGCTCTAAATCATGATGAAACGGCTCGTGCTGTTAGCGCTGAACGAGTATTTTTAAAAGAGATGGAAGGCGGATGTCAAGTGCCGATTGCGGGATACGGACGTATAGTAGACGGTGGAAACATTGAGCTAACGTCGCTAGTTGCGTCTCCTGATGGCAAAACGATTTATAAAGAGCACATTACGGGAAAAGACCCCGTTGCTATCGGTTCAGAGGCTGCTGAGCGTTTAACCTCTCAAGGAGCTAAGCTTTTAATTGATCGTGTAAAAGAGGAGCTGGACAAGTAATGAGTCATGAGGCTCCTCTTTTTTTGAAAAAAGTTTTGATTACAAGAGAAGCGAAGCAGGCTCATTCATTTGCAGCACAGATTAAAAAGCTTGGAGGCACACCTTTAAGTTTACCAGTCCTTACGTTCGCACGTTCGAACAATGAACAAGAAGTGGAAGACGTCCTGCTGTCGATTAATTCATTTGACTGGGTTGTTTTTACAAGTCAAAACGGCATTTCTTTTTTCTTTGAATGGCTAAAAGAGTTAAATATCAGTCGGAGTGCTTTAAAAAGATTAAAAGTGGCTGCGGTTGGAGAAAAAACCGCAAAATTGCTGGAAAAATACGATGTTAACGTGCAACTTGTTCCAAAAGAATACGTTGCCGAATCACTTCTTGAGTCGTTAAAAGCAAATGTGTTACATCACGAGCGAGTTCTCCTTGTACGAGGACAATTAGCCCGCTCTGTTTTAAAAGATGGGTTAAAAGAGTGTGAGGTAACGGATTTAGTTGTATATCAGACCATTCGAAATCAAGGCTCTGAACGCTTGGTTAAGCAACATTTAGAAACAGGAATTGATGCCATTACTTTTACAAGTTCTTCTACAGTGAGATTTTTTGTCGAGTCAGTTAAAGATATTCCGAATTGGCTTGAGCTTATAAATGAAACCAAAGTTGTTTGCATCGGTCCTATTACGAGTCAGACAGCGAGCGAATATGGAATTAAGCATCTTGTTCCTAACACATACACAATAAATGGTATGATAGATATGTTGGTTAGTTGTTTTGAATAATAAAGGAGGATTTTAACATGAAAGATTTACAATTTACACGTCATCGTCGTCTTCGTAATTCTGTAAATATGCGTGCGCTTGTACGTGAAACACATTTACACCCTGAAGACTTTATATATCCTATTTTTATTGTAGAAGGTGAACAAAAAAGAAATGCTGTAAAATCAATGCCAGGTGTGGATCAAATTTCTTTAGACTACTTGAATGGTGAAATCCAAGAGCTAGTCGATTTAGGAATTAAGTCAGCTATGGTATTTGGTGTTCCCGCTGAAAAAGATGCTGTTGGCTCACAGGCATACCATGACCACGGAATTGTCCAAAAAGGTATTCGTCAAATTAAAGAAAATTTTCCGGATTTTGTTGTTATCGCAGATACATGCTTGTGTCAATACACAGATCATGGCCACTGTGGTGTAATTGAAGACGGAAAAATCTTAAACGATCCTAGCCTTGACTTATTAGCGCGTACAGCGGTTAGTCAAGCTAAAGCAGGAGCGGATATTATTGCGCCTTCAAACATGATGGACGGTTTCGTGGCAGCTATTCGCCACGGTCTAGACGAAGCTGGATTTGAAGATGTGCCGGTGATGTCTTATGCTGTTAAATATGCATCTGCTTTTTACGGACCATTCCGTGATGCAGCGCATTCTTCTCCTCAATTTGGAGACCGTAAAACATATCAAATGGACCCAGCTAATCGCTTAGAGGCACTTCGAGAAGCGGAATCTGATGTCGAAGAAGGAGCAGATTTCTTAATTGTAAAACCAGCTCTATCATATTTAGATATTATGCGCGATGTGAAAAATACGTTTAATTTACCTGTAGTGGCTTATAATGTGAGCGGTGAATATTCAATGATTAAAGCGGCAGCTCAAAACGGCTGGGTAAATGAAAAAGAGATTGTTCTTGAAAAATTAATTAGCATGAAGCGTGCAGGAGCGGATTTAATTGTAACGTATCATGCTAAAGACGCAGCACGCTGGTTATCTGACAAGTAATTAAGGAGGCTTACACATGAGAAGTTATGAAAAGTCAAAAGCAGCTTTTTTAGAAGCGCAGCAACTAATGCCGGGTGGAGTAAACAGTCCTGTTCGTGCATTTAAATCAGTAGATATGGATCCTATTTTTATGGAACGAGGAAAAGGCGCTACGATTTACGATATTGACGGCAACAAATATATTGACTACGTCTTATCATGGGGACCTTTAATTCACGGACATTCCAACGATCAAGTAGTTGAAGCAGTAAAAAAAGTAACGGAATCTGGTACAAGCTTTGGTGCACCAACATTAATTGAAAATGAGCTCGCTAAAGTTGTGATTGAGCGCGTTCCTTCAATCGAAATCGTCCGTATGGTGAGTTCAGGTACGGAAGCAACGATGAGCGCACTGCGTTTAGCGCGTGGCTATACGGGCCGCAACAAAATTTTAAAATTTGAAGGCTGTTACCATGGACACGGTGACTCTCTTCTCATTAAAGCTGGCTCAGGCGTTGCAACGTTAGGCCTACCAGATAGCCCGGGAGTGCCTGAAGGAATCGCTAAAAACACGATTACAGTGCCGTACAATGATTTAGAAAGCGTACAATATGCTTTTAAAGAATTCGGAGATGACATTGCCGGAGTAATCGTTGAACCGGTAGCAGGAAATATGGGTGTGGTACCGCCTCAGCCCGGTTTCTTACAAGGGCTTCGTGATATCACATCAGAATATGGCTCACTGCTCATTTTTGATGAAGTAATGACAGGGTTCCGCGTAGCGTACAACTGTGCACAGGGCTACTACAACATTACGCCTGACTTAACTTGCTTAGGAAAAGTAATCGGTGGTGGTTTACCAGTAGGTGCTTACGGTGGTAAAGCTGAAATTATGGAGCGAGTTGCACCAAGCGGCCCGATTTATCAAGCAGGTACATTATCAGGTAATCCGCTTGCGATGACAGCTGGATACGAGACATTAACACAGCTGACACCTCAATCCTACGATGAGTTCATTCGTAAAGCAGATCGCTTAGAAGAAGGATTGATGGCAGCAGCTGAAAAATATGATGTGCCGTTTACCGTAAACCGAGCTGGTTCAATGATCGGTTTCTTCTTCACAAACGAACAGGTCATAAATTACGAAACAGCGAAAACATCGAATTTAGATTATTTTGCAGCTTACTATCGTGAAATGGCTAATGAAGGCGTGTTTTTACCTCCTTCTCAATTCGAAGGAATGTTTTTATCAACTTCTCATACAGATGCAGACATTGAACATACAATTGCAGCAGCTGAAAAAGCTTTTTCAAAGTTGCGTGGATAAACAGCTAAATAGAAATAACTTTTATAAAGAAGCTTACGGAGGATTCCGTAAGCTTTTTTAGTTTTCAAGACATATTTTAATTTATTTGTTCATACATCTTTAATGACCGCGCTATTACTTGGCGGGTGTTGGAAGGGGGAGAACAATTTGTCGCAGGATAATTTATCATGTCTGCGTTTTTCCGTAGAAGAATCAGTATGGTTTCAAAAAGGACAGGAAGTCTCACAACTTTTGTCTATCTCCTTAGAGCCTCAAGTATCTATTCAAGAATATGACCAATATGTGTCTATTCGAGGAGCATTGCAATTAACAGGTGAATACGAAACGTACGAGGGAGAGCACTCGTTACGCGAATATACAAATGAGAATCAAGTGCAATCTATCTCTGTCCGTGAAGACGGAACGGCTGAATTATCACATCAATTTCCTGTTGATATTACCATTCCTAAAAATCGTATTCAAAGTATTGAAGATGTATATGTATCTATTGATTTATTTGATTATGAATTACCAGGCACAAATCAGCTGCAGCTAATGGCTGACTTGTCCATCACAGGATTGTACGGGGAACAGCATCAAGAACAAGAACGAGAAGAAGAGGAAGAGTTTGCGGAAGAACAGCACATCGTCTCCTATGAAGAAGTGGACGATGCTGAAGAGGTATATACTGAAAACGTTGCTCAAGAAGAAGAGGAACAAGAGGAGCAAGAGTTTGACGTAAGCTATCGTGAAGCTCCCGCACTTTTAGAGGCAGAGGCTATTGAAGAAGATCATTCAGAAGAGCCTCCTAGTTATTTTTCATCTGTATTTAAAAAAGAATCTCGTGCTGAGCCGGTCGTGGAATATGAAGAGGAAGCATATGAACCATTTGAAGTCGAAGTGAAAAAAGAGGCACCAATCGAGGAAGAAAGAGAAGACAACGTGATTGAGCTCTTTCAGCTTCGTCAAGAGCAAGAAAGCTTCGAAGAATCGCAAGTTAGTGAATTAAATACGTATGCTGACATTCAACAAGAGGTTGAGCAAGAAAAGGAAAAGATTATTGTTGAATTTCGGAAAGAAGAAAATGAAAGCGGCCGAAATGAAAATGCCCTTTATTTAACAAAGCTCTTTTCTCGGGAAGAAGAAGCTTTTTCAACGTGGAAGCTTTGTATTGTTCAAGACGGAGATTCGCTTGATATGATAGCAAACCGCTATAATACGAATGTACAAAACATTTTACGAGTGAATAATTTAGGAGATGAATATGAGTTGGAAGAAGGAAGCATCTTAAATATTCCCGTTCGTTAAAGTCGGAAAGAAAACAGTTTTGACGCATATAATGTCTTAACTGTTTTCTTTATTTTTTACGAGGAAGGAGAATATAGATGCAGCGGACAGTAGCAGACTACAAAGTATTGTTAAAAGAATATGACTTAGATGTTGACTTTATCGAAGACTACGGAAAAGTAAAAAAAGTCTATACAAAAACTGGCGTATTTGCGCTTAAAGAAATGGCGAATCATCAAGAGCGAAATCAGAACTTCATTCAAAAGCTGCAGAACGTGTATCAAAAAGGGTGGATGGGCTTTGTCCCTATTTATCAAACGAAGCGTTCTCAGCCTATTGTTTCAGATGAAAGCGGCTCGTATTACTTAATGCCGTGGCTCCCAAATAACCCAACCGAAGAGCGTGATATTCGATATCATAAATTATTTCAAGAGCTTGCTAAGCTTCACGGCGCTTCGGCGCAGGAAGTAGAAGTGAAAAAAGAAGATATAGAAAATCATTATACATCGATGAAAGAAACGTGGGAAAAACGTCAGGAAGAGCTGAAGCAGTACGTAGTAGAATGCGAGAAGAAAGTGTATATGTCCCCGTTTGAATTGCATTACTGTACATTTTATTATGAAATGACAAGAGCGCTTGAGTTTGGTTTTGGAAAGCTCGATCAGTGGAACGATGAAATGGAAGAAAAGGAAAAGATCCGGCTGGTTACGTCTCATGGAAAGCTATCGGCTAAACATTTTATCTATGACGAACGGGGAAATGGTTTTTTTATTAACTTTGAACATGCAAAAGATGCTTCGCCGATTTATGATTTGGTCTCATTTTATTTCCGTACTCTTCGCACGTACCCAGTAACTACCTATGACAGCTATGAGTGGTTTAGTACGTATGAAAAACATTTTGCTCTCAGAGAAGAGGAAAGACTGCTTTTGCACAGTTATTTAGCGTTTCCAGAACCCTTGTATCAGTGTATCGTTCAATATAGGCAGCATAAAGAAAGTAAAACGGAGCTTGAACATATGCAGTCATTTATTCGAGCATACTGGCTGACGAAAAACATTGAACAGCTCAATATTAAAATATTTGAAGTAGATCAGCAAAAAAAAATGGCAGCGGAAGCAGCTGCACAAGCCCAAGCGAATGAATAGCGCTTGGGTTTTTAAATCCAGTCCGAATATAAAGCAACCGCTAGTATGGCAAGCAGTGCCAACAACAGTACATCAAAGGTTGTGGGGAAGAATAGTGTACGTATACCTTGAAAAATTGTTAAAGGAACAATAAACTGTCCGCAAGCCGCTCCTGCTGTTTTGAGCCACCGCTGCAGCTGATACGAATTTACATTTATTCGTTTCTTCATTTGTACATGCCCCTTTCAATCCACTTGCCCAGGTTAAAGTAAGTATATGAAAAAAGAAAGAAATGGTGCCATTTTTTTGAGCGGATTTTTCATTTTATTTCCAAAATTAGCGAGTGAATGAAAAAATAAAGAGCAGAACAAAAAAATTATGAATATAATCATAAAAAAATGGAGAAGATTATTGACGATTCAACATTTTTTCATATAGTATAATTAAGAGAAATTCATACATAAATACAGTGAATAGGAAGAGTACGGGATGTTCGTCTTTCAGAGAGAGAAATCAGCTGCTGTGAGATTTCTTAAGAATGTGCACTCGGAATGTCGCCTATGAGTAGCTTTTTTGAACAGCTGCATAGCTCAGTAGAAAAAGCCGGTTAATCAACCGTTATGAAATGAAGTGTATAGGCTTATCAAACGGGATACGTCTATAAAAAAAGGTGGTACCGCGAAATCAACTCCTTTCGTCCTTTTATTAGGAAAGGAGTTTTTTTATGTTTATAAAAGCTTTACACAGTTTCTAAAGACTGAAACTTTATATTATGGAGGTATACATTATGTCTGAAAAAGAAGTGACTCTTCCAACGAAGTATGATCCAAAAGCCGTTGAAGAAAATCGTTATCAGTATTGGTTAGACGGGAAGTTTTTTGAAGCAACAAATGACCCTGAAAAAGAGCCATATACAATTGTAATTCCACCCCCAAACGTAACGGGCAAGCTGCATTTAGGGCACGCTTGGGATACAACGTTACAAGACATCTTAACGCGTATGAAGCGCATGCAAGGCTATGACGTTTTATGGCTTCCCGGCATGGACCATGCGGGGATTGCAACGCAGGCAAAAGTAGAAGAAAAGCTTCGCAGCGAAGGGAAAAGCCGCTACGATCTAGGCCGCGAAAATTTTGTAGCCGAAACGTGGAAATGGAAAGAAGAATATGCAAGCTTTATTCGCCAGCAGTGGTCGAAGCTAGGACTTGGCTTAGACTATTCACGCGAGCGCTTCACGCTTGATGAAGGCCTTTCTAAAGCAGTGCGCGAAGTATTCGTAACGCTTTACAAAAAAGGGTTAATCTATCGCGGAGAATATATTATTAACTGGGATCCAGCTACAAAAACAGCTCTTTCAGACATCGAGGTTATTTACAAAGATGTACAAGGTGCGTTTTATCATATGCGCTATCCGTTGGCAGATGGTTCTGGACATATTGAAATCGCAACAACTCGTCCTGAAACAATGCTAGGAGATACGGCTGTAGCTGTTCACCCTGAAGATGATCGCTATAAGCACTTAATCGGCAAAAAGGTTATCCTTCCGATTGTAGGTCGTGAAATTCCAATCGTAGGCGATGATTATGTAGATATGGAATTCGGTTCTGGTGCGGTAAAAATTACGCCTGCTCATGACCCGAACGATTTTGAAATTGGAAACCGTCATAATTTAGAGCGTATTTTAGTGATGAATCAAGACGGCACGATGAATGACAAAGCAGGTAAATATGAAGGAATGGATCGTTTTGCTTGCCGTAAGCAAATTGTTAAAGACCTTCAAGAAGACGGCGTATTGTTCAACATTGAAGACCACATGCATTCAGTAGGTCACAGTGAACGAAGCGGTGCCGTTGTTGAACCTTATTTATCAACTCAGTGGTTTGTAAAAATGCAGCCGTTAGCAGATAAAGCAGTAGATCTTCAAAAACAAGAAGAAAAAGTAAACTTTGTGCCTGAT
This sequence comes from Priestia sp. D51, assembly GCF_053345675.1. Taxonomy (NCBI): domain Bacteria; kingdom Bacillati; phylum Bacillota; class Bacilli; order Caryophanales; family Bacillaceae; genus Priestia; species Priestia sp. D51. Next base: position 234,700 of record NZ_JBLTIR010000001.1, read on the forward strand.
CGTTTTGAAAAGACATACTTACACTGGATGGAAAATATTCGCGACTGGTGTATTTCGCGTCAGCTTTGGTGGGGACATCGCATTCCAGCTTGGTATCATAAAGAAACTGGAGAAGTATACGTAGATCATGAGGCTCCAGCAGATATCGAAAACTGGGAACAGGATTCAGATGTATTAGACACATGGTTCAGTTCAGCGCTATGGCCGTTCTCAACAATGGGCTGGCCGGATGTGGATGCAGCTGATTTCAAACGCTACTACCCAACAAATGTGCTTGTAACGGGCTACGACATTATTTTCTTCTGGGTATCTCGTATGATTTTCCAAGGTCTTGAATTTACGGGTAAACGTCCGTTTGACGATGTACTTATTCACGGTCTTGTACGAGATGCTGAAGGTCGTAAGATGAGTAAATCACTTGGTAACGGCGTAGATCCAATGGAAGTAATCGAGAAATACGGTGCAGATTCTCTTCGCTATTTCTTATCTACAGGAAGCTCACCGGGACAAGATTTACGCTTCAGCTTTGAAAAAGTCGAAGCGACGTGGAACTTTGCAAATAAAATTTGGAATGCTTCTCGTTTTGCATTAATGAACATGGACGGCATCACATTTGAAGAGCTTGATTTATCAGGCGAAAAGTCAGTTGCGGATAAATGGATTTTAACGCGCTTAAATGAAACGATTGAGCACGTAACAAAATTAGCTGACAAATATGAATTTGGTGAAGTTGGACGCATTCTTTATAACTTTATTTGGGATGACTTCTGCGATTGGTATATTGAAATGGCTAAACTTCCTCTTTACGGAGAAGATGAAGCAGCTAAAAAGACCACTCGCTCAATTTTAGCTTATGTACTTGATAACACAATGCGACTTTTACATCCATTCATGCCGTTTATTACTGAAGAAATTTGGCAAAGCTTGCCGCATGAAGGTGAATCAATTACAGTAGCTAAATGGCCGGAAGTACGCGCTGAGCTTTCGGATAAAGAAGCTGCTAACGATATGCGTTTACTTGTAGATATTATCCGTGCTGTTCGTAACATTCGTGCTGAAGTGAACACGCCGATGAGCAAACAAGTAAAATTATTTATTAAAGCTAAAGATGAAAATATTCAAAGTCAGCTTGAAAAGAATCGTGCGTATGTAGAACGTTTCTGTAATCCAAGTGAGCTTGTGATTTCAACCGATGTTTCATTAGATGAAAAAGCGATGACTGCTGTTGTAACAGGCGCAGAATTAATTTTACCTCTTGAAGGTTTAATTAATATCGAAGAAGAAATCGCCCGTTTAGAAAAAGAATACGATAAGTTAAACAAAGAAGTAGAACGTGTACAAAAGAAATTAAACAACCAAGGCTTTATTGCAAAAGCGCCTGCTAAAGTAGTAGAAGAAGAGCGTGCAAAAGAGCAAGATTACGTTGAAAAACGTGAAGCTGTTCAGTCTCGTATTGCTGAATTACGCGGATAATCAATGGGTTAATAAACCAACAGAAAAAGCGTGGCTTGTATAGCGACGCTTTTTCTTTACATAATAATAGCGATGGAAAAGAAAGGTGAATAAAAGATGATAACGACATATGAAGAAGCGCTTGATTGGATTCATAACAGACTTCGCTTTGGAATCAAGCCGGGGTTAGAACGAATGGAATGGATGCTAGAGCAGCTTGATTTTCCGCAGCAAAATATAAATGTTATTCACGTTGCTGGGACGAATGGTAAAGGTTCTACTGTTTCGTATTTGCGAAATATGTTAGAAGAAGCAGGGTATAAAGTTGGAACGTTTACTTCCCCTTATATCGAAACATTTAATGAGCGGATTAGCGTGAATGGACAGCCTATTTCAAATGAAGCAATGACCGCTCTTGTTCAGGAAGTAAAGCCTGTAGTGGAGCGACTAGAACATACGGACTTAGGGTCAGCAACGGAATTTGAAGTGATTACAATCATGGCTTTTCTTTATTTCGGCTATCATGATTCAGTTGACTATGTTGTGTTTGAAACAGGTCTTGGGGGACGATATGATTCAACAAACGTTGTGAATCCTATGGTGAGTATTATTACAAACATTGGATTTGATCACATGGCGATACTAGGTGATACGGTAGAAGAAATTGCAGCAGAAAAAGCGGGGATTATTAAAAAAGAAGTCCCTATTATTACTGGTGCAGAGCAAGTAAAGGCGCTTGACGTCATTGCAGAAGAGGCAAATTTGAAGCAGGCTTCGTTATTTGTGTTAGGAAAAGAATTTAAAATTGAAAACTATGAGCCCTTAGCAAATGGAGAAGGCTTTACGTTAAAAACGCCGTATGGTACATTTGAACACTTGCAATTAAATATGCTTGGCTATCATCAAGTTAAAAATGCAGCTTTGGCTGTGATGGCCGTTTGTTATTTAAAAGAAAAGAAAAAGCTTTCTATCTCCAATGAGCAAATGATAAAAGGGATTCAGCATACAAAGTGGAACGGCCGCTTTGAGATAGTAAATGAGCATCCTTTAACGATTATTGACGGGGCTCATAATGCAGAAGGCATTGATAGCTTGTTATCTACTTTACGCCTTCATTATGAAGATCGAAACATTCATTTAATCTTCAGCTGCTTAAATGATAAAAGCGCTGATCGAATGGTCCAAGAACTTGAAACAATCGCTGCAAGTATTACATTTACGTCGTTTGACTTTCCTCGTGCTCGCGCAGCTGGGGAACTTTATGAGATGAGTACTCATCGTAATAAGCATATGGACGAGGAGTGGAAAAAAGCAATTGCTTACGTAAAGGAAAAGGCGACAGGTGAACAAGACATGGTCGTGATTACAGGGTCTCTGTATTTTATATCAGAAGTGCGGGCCTTTCTTCTCAAATGAGCAGAAGCAGCAAGTGAAATCTTGCTGCTTTTAACATAATGTAAGAAAGGGATACAAATAATAAGGAAGCACTAAGTTCAAAGTATTGTCACTTTCACCCCCTAGGTAAGTGATATATAATAAACATGTACATCACTAAATAAGGAGATTGTTAACATGAGTAAGAATAATGAAAAAATTGTACCGAAAAGTAATAAAAACTTTACCGGTATTATTCTTACCTTTTCAGTGATAGCGAATGTTATTATCTTACTGCTGTTCTTTTCGAATATTGGCTATCAAGGAAAAGTAAGTTTTGATTTGACTATCTTTCCACGGTTAAATGCTATTTTGAATAGTTTTACGTTTATTTTTTTAGTTGCAGCGTTGATTTCAATCTTTAGAAAAAACATCAATGCTCATAGAGGGTTTATCTTAGCGGCATTCACTTCTACACTGCTCTTTTTAGTTTCATATTTAACGTTCCACTATATCTCAACGGAAACAGCTACGTTTGGTGGAGAAGGAATTGTTCGTCCCATTTACTTCTTTATTTTGATCACACACAGTTTCTTAGCAGCGATTATCGTTCCGCTGGCACTGTTTGCACTTGTGTGGGGCTGGACAATGCAAGTTGAAAAACATAAAAAAATTGTGCGATGGACAATGCCAATCTGGCTTTATGTAAGCCTTACAGGTGTAATTGTCTACTTATTTATGGCTCCTTACTATTAAAAAACGTCTGCTTTTGCAGATGTTTTTTTATGCTGTTTTTGTTTTTTAGTGGTATAATCCTTATTACCTATAAAAGGTGTGTTTTAAGGAAGGAGGCATACAGAATATGACTTTTATGGGTATTAAGATTCAGTTTATTAATGAAGGAGCTGTTTGATACTAATCAATAAAAGAGAGGTGTGGAAATGAATAAACTGTCAAAAGAGAATAAAGGACTTTCTCTCACGCAAGTGATTATACTGGTTATCGTAATAGGTCTTCTAGCAGCTTTTCTCATACCGTTTATTGGCAGCTATTTAAAAGGAAAAGATACATTGCCCCATTCAAAAGAAAATCTACAGTTAGTATTCTATACCCCTGAAATGGAAGGAGTCGTATGAGTATAATTTACCTTTATCTATTCGTTTCAGGTATCACTCTAGGTTCATTTTACAACGTAGCAGGCCTTAGAATTCCTCAGGGAAAATCTATTTTATCTGCAAGATCTCATTGTCCACACTGTTTATACGTTCTTTCTCCACAACAGTTAATCCCCGTAGTCTCCTACATTAAAAATGCAGGAAAATGTAGTATGTGTCGCAAAAAAATCTCCTTCATCTACCCGTTCGTAGAATTTTCGACAGGAAGTTTATTTGTATATGCTTTTTTTAAATTGAATATGACGTTAGAACTGATTGTCATATTAACTTTTGTTTCTTTTTTAACAATTATCGTTGTCTCAGATATAGCCTATATGATTGTCCCAAATAAGGTGCTGCTTTTCTTTTTGCCTATCTTTCTTCTTGAGCGTCTTTTCATTCCATTAACTTCGTGGAGTGATTCTTTAATGGGAGGAGGAATCGCATTTTTTCTCCTCTTTCTAATCGCATTTCTCAGCAGAGGAGGCCTTGGAGAAGGAGATATTAAATTGTATGGTTTGATTGGTATTGTGCTTGGAGTAAAGCTTGTTTTGCTATCACTTTTTTTAGCTATATTAATAGGCGGAACCGTTAGTATAGGAGCATTGTTAATGAAAAAGGCAAAGGTAGGTGTACCAATTCCTTTCGTTCCTTTTATTTTTATAGGGACAATCGCTGCTTATTTTCATGGAAACGAATTGATAGATTGGTATGTTAGCAACTATTTTTATTGAGCTTCAAGTCTTCGACAAAGTTAAAATTTCTGTAACTAAATAGCGAAAACCTTTTGTAACAAGACGACAAATGTCTTGTTATTTTTTTTTTCTTCTATGATAGCATGGAAAAAAGTGTATGTTTTATGTCGGTTTACCTCAGCTTACAACCGGTACTAAGACTACGTTAACTAAAGGCGGTGGGGCAGTGGACAAGCAGGAACGAAAAATTTCAATTAAAATCAATGGTCAATCTAAGGATGAGAAGGAAGAACAAGCGCCGGAAAAAGACGAATTTACGTGGGTTCTTCCGGAACCGGCATCCAAAGATTCTCATGTGGAAGAAAATAAAGTGGTGTTTATTGAAGATGTAAGAAATGAAAAGAAGAAAAAGCCGCGATTACACCCTAAAAATGTTTCGATTAAAACAGTAAACGGCGGTGTGATCAAACGAACGGCTGTGATTGTATTACTAGCAGTCGGAATAGGCAGCGGCATCGGTATGGTTGGTGTGAAAATGATGACAGGAAGCGAACAGCCTGTAAGCAAAGCACAAACAAGTGAGCGAGCGAAAGAAGAAAAAGCTGCTCAAACAGCGTCTGCCACTGAAAGTGTTGGTAAAGCTGAAAAGAAAAGCGAACAGGAATCGAAGGATACGTCAGCTGCTGCTTCTACTTTAGACCCTTTTTCCTTTTACATTGTGCAAGCAGGTGCTTTTTCATCAAAAGCTGCTGCAAATAAAGCAATGGATAAATGGAAAGAAGAGAACGAAGCAGGCGAGATTTTTTCACCTAAAACCTATTCTCTTGTCGTTGGTGCTGCCACTGGAGAAGAAAAAGCAAAGGCACTTAGTAAAACGTATAAACAACAAGGTAAAGATGTATATGTAAAGTCTTATGAAATTAAGCCCACTAGCGAATTAGGGAAAAAAGATCAAACGGTTATAACAACAGCGCAGCCGTTTATCGCTAATCTCTTAGATCAATCTGTTAAAGCGATTAAGGGAGAGCGGGTAGCCGATATCAAATCTTTGAAAAAAGAGCTGACAAAAGTTCAGAAAGAAGCGTCAAATGAAGACATTAAAACCATGGTGAGCACCCTTCAAAAGGCTGCGGCTTCTCTATCTTCATATGAAGACAATAAAAGCAGTAAAGACGCTTGGCTTGCTCAGCGATACGTGTTAAAAGCTCTTCAGCAGTATGAAAGCCTTGTAACGTCTTAACAGGTGAGGTAGTGTAATGCTGCCTCACTTGTTTATTGTCATTTAGAGATGAAATTGCTAAAATAACGGTGTGTCCTTCTTTTTTAAAATCAAAATGCAAAGGTGAGATGTATGAAACAAACATTAATTTTAGCCTCAGGCTCTCCTCGTCGAAAAGAATTACTTCAGCAGCTTCACATTCCCTTTACCGTTCACGTTAGTACAATTGAAGAAATCGTCAATCCATCATACACTCCGTCCGAGGTAGTAATGGATTTAGCTAGGCAAAAAGCAGTGGACGTCGCTTCGCATTATAAAGAGGATATGGTCCTAGGCGCCGATACAGTTGTCGTATATGGCAATCGTATTTTAGGAAAGCCAAAAACGAAACAAGAAGCGATTGAAACACTTACGATGCTGTCAGGTCAAAAACATCAGGTGTTAACTGGAGTAGCGTTCGTATCAAATGCAAAAGTTCATACGTTTTATGAACAAACTGATGTAGAGTTTTGGCCGATTGAACAAGATGAAATCGTACAGTACGTAGAGTCAGGAGAGCCTATGGACAAGGCTGGTTCTTATGGAATTCAAGGTCTCGGTGCTGCGCTAGTTAAAAAAATTGAAGGAGACTATTTCTCCGTGGTGGGCTTGCCGCTCTCCCGAACAATACGTGAGCTAAAACAATACGGTTTCGTCTACTAAAAAGGAGTGACGAAATTGGATCAATCATTGCTAATTAAAGATTTTCCTCAAGATGAAAGACCTCGAGAGCGCCTTGTGGCAATGGGTGCTTCTAGTCTTTCTAACCACGAGCTTATTGCTATTTTGCTGCGCACCGGAACCAAAGATGAATCTGTTCTTCAGCTGTCCAATCGCATATTAACGCATTTTGAAGGTCTTCAACTTTTACAGCATGCATCGCTTGATGAAATGATGAATATTAAAGGTATCGGACCTGCAAAAGCGATTCAAATTATAGCGGCTATTGAAATAGGTAAGAGGATTGTACAGCGGAAATCTAGTGAGCGATATACCATTCATGGCCCTGAAGACGGAGCTAATTATGTGATGGAAGAAATGCGCGTGCTGTCCCAAGAGCATTTCGTCTGTTTATACCTCAACACGAAAAATCAAGTTCTCCACAAGCAAACCATTTTTATCGGAAGCCTCAATTCATCTATTGTCCATCCAAGAGAAGTATTTAAAGAAGCCTTTCGTCGTTCAGCTGCATCTCTTATTTGTATTCATAATCATCCCTCCGGCGACCCTACTCCCAGCAGAGAAGATATAGAGGTAACGAAGCGCTTAAAAGAGTGCGGATTTATCATAGGAATTGAATTGTTAGATCATTTAATTATCGGAGATCGAAAATATATTAGTTTAAAAGAAAAAGGATACATGTAAGGCTATGCTTTTTAAAATCCTTGGGTTATAATAGTAGTCATGATTTTAAATGACAAGTTCTTTACAATCATTCGTTATTAATAGACAAAGTATGACTTTTTATCATACAATATTTGGCGTTGACATCTATGAAAAAAGTATAGAAAATAAAAAATGTTACTTATGAAATGAAGAAATTGAATTATGGAATTTTTACCTTTGCATTTTGGTAAGAGAAAGGAAGAGACACATGTTTGGAATCGGTACTAGAGACCTTGGAATAGATTTGGGTACTGCAAATACGCTCGTTTATGTAAAAGGAAAAGGAATTGTTGTGCGTGAGCCGTCTGTTGTGGCTTTGCAAACTGATACAAAACAAATCGTTGCGGTAGGTAACGATGCAAAAAATATGATTGGTCGTACACCTGGGAACGTAGTAGCCCTTCGTCCAATGAAAGATGGAGTTATTGCAGATTACGAAACAACTGCGACGATGATGAAATATTACATCAATCAAGCTCAAAAAACAAAAAGTTTGTTTGCGGGTAAGCCGTATGTAATGGTTTGTGTACCTTCTGGCATTACAGCTGTTGAGAAGCGTGCCGTTATTGATGCGACTCGTCAGGCTGGCGCGCGTGATGCGTATACAATTGAAGAACCATTTGCTGCAGCAATCGGCGCCAATCTACCGGTTTGGGAGCCAACGGGAAGTATGGTAGTAGATATTGGTGGAGGAACAACAGAAGTTGCGATTATTTCTTTAGGCGGAATCGTAACATGTCAGTCAATCCGTATCGCTGGGGACGAGATGGATGAAGCGATTATTCAATATATTCGCAAGAATTACAATTTAATGATCGGTGAGCGTACGTCAGAAGCATTAAAAGTAGAAGTCGGTTCTGCCGGAATTCCAGAAGGTATTGAAAACATGGAAATTCGCGGACGTGACTTACTAACAGGTCTACCGAAAACAATCGAAATTTCAGCAGAAGAAATTGCAGAAGCGCTAAAAGATACAGTGGCTTCTATTGTCGATTCAGTAAAAAGTACATTAGAAAAAACACCACCTGAACTTGCGGCAGATATTATGGATCGCGGTATTGTATTAACAGGCGGTGGCGCATTGCTACGTAATTTAGATAAAGTTATTAGTGAAGAAACAAATATGCCGGTTGTCATCGCAGAAGATCCGCTTGACTGTGTTGCAATTGGAACTGGTAAAGCGTTAGAACACATTGATTTATTTAAAAATCGTACAAGCGATTCATATCGCTAAATATTAAGAGGTGTAGATCGTGCCACAATTTTTCTTAAATAAACGTTTAGTTATTTTATTGGTCAGTATTATTGTATTAGTGGCATTGATTGGTTTTTCGTTAAATGGTCGTAAAAATGTAACGTGGCCTGAACAGTTTGTCAAAGATACGGTTGGTCTTGTTCAGGCTACCTTTAATGAACCCGCACAATTTGTAGCGGGTTTCTTTCAGAATGTAGGTGACTTAAAGCGTACATACGAAGAAAACGAGGTATTAAAAGCCCGTTTAGACGAACGCATGCAATTAGAAACGAAAGCCAACGCTTTGCAGCAAGAAAATAAAAAATTAAGAGCACAGCTCGACAAAAAAACGGATTTAAGTCAATACAATCCAATCGAAGCAACAGTTATTGCTCGTAATCCAGACCGTTGGCATGAGGTAATTGCCATTGATAAAGGGACGGTTCATAATGTACAGGAAAATATGGCTGTTATGACTCCTGAAGGGCTGATTGGTAAAGTGAAGCATGCATCTAAGTTCACATCTACTGTGCAGTTAATTAGTTCATCAGATCGTACAAACCGTGTATCTGCTAAAATTCAGGCTAAAAAAGAAGTGTTTGGTTTAATTGAAGGCTATGATGATAAAGAACAGGCGCTTGTTATGCGTCGTATTCCTTTTGATGCTGATATTAAAGAAAAGCAAAAAGTAGTAACGTCCGGTCTAGGACAAGAAGACGGCATTTTTCCTAGCAATCTTCCAATTGGCGTTATCACAAAAATTGAGCCTGATGAATATGGATTAACGAAAAAAGCTTATATCAAACCTGCTGCTGACTTGTATGACTTAGATAACGTAGTTGTAGCTAAAAGAAGTGCGCCCGCTGCTGAAGACGATTTAGGGGCGGAGGAGGCTAACTGATGAAGCGGTTTGTCCTTCCTATTCTCGTGCTTGTCGTTTTTATGTTTGAAAGTATCTTTGTTAATTTTGTCGCCATGGCATCACCATGGCGAGACTGGGTTCTATCGCCTCACTTTGTTGTAGTGGTACTGGCTTTTATGGCAGTGTATTATCACCCAAAGCAAGCGATGCTATATGGGGTAATCCTTGGATTCATGTACGATATTGCCTTTACGGATGTCTTAGGAGTATACGCGCTTGGATTGCCGGCCGTATGCTATATCGTATCAAAACTAATGAAGATTTTTCAGCAAAATACGCTTATCGTAATCTGCATGTCGCTATTAGCTGTAGCCATTATTGAGTTTTATGTATATGGAATTAATAGCATTATTAATATATCCGATATGACCATTGGTCGCTTCTTGCAAGAGCGATTTTACGCAACCATCATTTTAAATGCCATATTTGCACTCATTTTTGCATTTCCGCTTCAAAGATGTTTTCAATATTTCGCTAAATTTATCGATGAACGCTGATCCGAAAATATATTACGCTTCTCGTTCGTGATGTGATAAAAATGCTGATTGAAGAAACGAAAAAAAGGAATTGAGTAAGTCTCTGTCGAAATTATATATTCGTTGAGGTGAGCGTCTTGAATAAACAAAAGCAACAAAATGTGACAATTAAAGGAACAAAAGATGGATTAACGTTGCATCTCAATGATACATGTTCATTTGCAGAGCTTTTGACGGAACTTAAGACGAAGCTTTTGACAAATAAGCATGGCGATGCCGATCAAATCGTCACAGTGTATGTCAAAATCGGAAATCGTTATTTAACTACAGAGCAGGAAACCGAATTGAAGGCGCTCATAGAAGAAAATCAGTATTTAGTAGTTAAACAAATTGATAGTAACGTTATTTTAAAGCAAGATGCAGTCCGAGTAAGAGAAGAAAGTGAATTAGTATCTGTTACAAAGGTAGTTCGTTCAGGACAGGTTCTCCATGTAGAAGGCGATTTGCTTCTAGTCGGAGACGTAAATCCCGGAGGAACCGTTGTAGCTGGAGGAAATTTATTTGTATTAGGTGCTTTAAAAGGGATTGCTCATGCAGGATATCGCGGCAATAAAAACGCCGTTATTGCTGCATCGTTAATGAAACCTTCACAGCTGCGCATTGCTGATATCATTACCCGATCAGAAGAAGAGCGCAGTGAGAAGGAAGAGAATATAATGGAATGTGCATACTTAGATGATAATGATCAAATGGTGATAGATCGCGTGCAAGCTTTACCGCATCTAAGACCGAATTTGACCAGGGTAGAAAGGAGAATTTGACAGTGGGAGAGGCTATTGTTGTTACGTCTGGTAAAGGTGGAGTTGGAAAAACAACGACATCAGCCAATTTAGGTACTGCTCTAGCATTAGCTGGAAAGCGCGTGTGTCTAGTAGACACTGATATCGGCTTACGCAACTTGGATGTTGTAATGGGGCTTGAAAATCGTATTATTTATGATCTTGTAGACGTGGTAGAAGGTCGATGCCAACCGCAAAAAGCCTTGATTAAGGACAAGCGTTTTGAATGTTTGTACTTACTTCCTGCTGCTCAAACGAGTGACAAAACAGCTGTTCAACCAGAACAAATGCGAGAGTTAGTTCTTCAGTTAAAGCAAGACTATGACTATGTGGTTATTGATTGCCCAGCTGGTATTGAACAAGGCTATAAGAATGCCGTAGCTGGCGCTGATAAGGCACTCGTTGTGACAACACCGGAAGTTTCAGCTGTTCGTGATGCTGACCGTATTATTGGATTATTGGAGCAAGAGGATATCGAATCTCCAAAACTGGTTATTAACCGAATCCGTAGTCATATGATGAAAAATGGAGACATGCTGGACGTGGAAGAAATTTCTCAGCTTCTGGCTGTTGATTTAATTGGAATCGTTGCTGACGATGAAAATGTTATTCGTGCTTCTAACAACGGTGAACCAATTGTCATGGATCCATCAAGCAAAGCATCAATTGCATATCGTAATATTGCAAGACGTATTCTAGGTGAAACGGTTCCTCTTCAATCGTTAGATGAAGAAGATAAGGGAATGTTTGCACGTATTAAACGATTCTTTGGTGTTCGTTCTTAAAAAGCTTCCGATAGAGGAAGCTTTTTTTATTTGTGTGATTTTGTAGAGTCAAGCTGTCATAAGCTCCACGGACAAGTCATATAGTTGATTATACGATAAGAACAAGGAGAATGATGAATCATGAATCGACGTGCTGATGAAATCCGTAAACGAATTGCTGAGCGCAAGCGAAAACAATTAAATACAACGAAGCGTCTTCCTCAAGAACCTCTTCATACGTCCTTAATGAGTGAAGAAGAAAAATATGGATCGATGGATTATTCTGCGGTTGAATACACACCATCAGCAAAGGAATATCATCCGTTATTTCGAAAAGAACGCTTTTTATTTAAAATTTTAGCTTCGGCCTGCTTAGTGTTAATTGTAGGGATTATGTTCAAGAACGCTTCTCCTGCTTTTGAACAGGCCAGAGTGGTGGTTCAACAAACAATGGATAAAGAATTTCAGTTTGCGGCTGTTTCCTCTTGGTATGAAGATAAGTTTGGGAAGCCGTTAACGCTACTGCCGAATAAGGAGTCTAGCAAAACGGAGCAAAGTGTAAGCGGAGAATACGCTACTCCAGCTTCAGGGAAAGTAACGGAAACATTTGCTCAAAGTAAGCAAGGCGTGACGGTTCAAACAGGAGTGGATTCTGTTGTAGAAGCAATGAGTGAAGGTATTGTAAGGTATGTAGGAAAACGTGATGATACTGGGAATACCGTTATTATTCAACATGCCGATGGAACTGAAACTTGGTATGGACAGCTCAAAAAAATCAATGTTAGCATGTATGATTTTGTGAATAAAGGCAAAGAAGTAGGAATTGTGGAAAACAGTAAAAAAGGCGATGCTGGAACGTTCTATTTTGCTATTAAAAAAGGCGATAAGTTTGTGGATCCTAGTCAGGTGATTCAATTTGAATAGTGCTTTTTCGTTATTAATGAAAATTCACATTCATCCATTGTTTTGGGGGATTTTCGTAATTGGTATCTTAACGGCTACGGTAAAGCAGCTTTTTTTGTTATTTATTATTGTAATTATTCATGAACTGGGCCACGCCGTAGCGGCTCAGTGTTTTTCTTGGCGAATTCGTAGAATTATGCTCTTACCTTTTGGAGGAGTAGCAGAAGTAGATGAACATGGTAATCGTCCATTTCGAGAAGAGTTTATTGTGACAATAAGTGGACCTCTTCAGCATCTTTGGATGTTTGGAGCTGCTTTCTTATTAATGAAAATAAATGTGTTGTCTTTGGAAACGTATGAGCAATTTATGTTTCAATGCACAGTAATTTTACTGTTTAACCTTTTGCCCATTTGGCCATTGGACGGAGGGAAGCTGCTTTTTTTAATGTGCAGTCGTTCTTTACCATTTTTAGAAGCGCATAAGCTTGCACTCCGGTTATCAACGTTTTTTTTAGCTATCGGTATTATCTACGCCGTCATTATGCATCCTTTTCAGCTGCACTTATGGATTGTTATTTCATTTTTAATTATATCCGGATATTTGGAATGGAAGAGCAGGCAATTTGTCTACATGCGCTTTTTGTTGGAGAGGTATCATGGAAAAGAGCATCCAATTGGAGCTTTAAAAACGCTAAGTGTATCAACCAGTGAGACGCTCCATCAAGTCCTGCAAAAATTCCAAAGAGGTTGTAAGCATATGATTATTGCTACATCTCAAACAGGCGAGCATGTACAAATTGATGAAAATGAACTTTTACACGCTTACTTTGTAGAAAAAAGAACAAATAGCCCACTAGATGAACTTGTAACAGTTTACTGATTTCTAGTAACATAGAATAGAATGAAAAAAGTTCGGTTGCACTGACCGAACTTTTTCCTATGAATTTAGATTAAAGTGAGGCAATGTATGTGAAGGCATGTATCATTAACGCGGCTACTTCTTCCAAACGTATAGCCGTGATAAACGATAAAACACTAGAAAAAATATATTTAGAAGAACAAAGCGAGAATCAAATTATTGGTGATATATATTGGGGTAAAGTCGTAAAAGTCCTGCCGCATATGCAAGCAGCCTTTATCGATATTGGTTTATCAATGAACGGATTTATTCATCGAAATGAACTTGTATCCTATCAGCAGTCAGATAATCCTCACAAGGATCAGCAGCCGATGTCTGCTTTTATTCGTGAAGGAGAAAAAGTATTGGTTCAAGTTGTAAAAGAAGGCATTGGAACAAAAGGGCCGAAGCTGACGGGTATTATTGAATTTTCTTCTGATGAGCTTGTATATTTACCGCACGGAAACTATGTCGCTGTATCCAAAAAAATAGATGAGCCAAAACGCCAACAGTGGAAACAGCTTGGCGAGCGGTTAAAACAGGGGATGGAAGGCTTTTTATTTCGAACAGCGATTGAGGAAAAATCAGAAGCTGCGGTCCAACACAAAATAAAAGAGCTACAGAAGAAATATGAGCGCCTTGAACGACAGACACAGGGAATGAAAGCTCCTGCCCTAGTCAGCAAAGGACAAGATTTTCTCGAAACAAGAGTGCAAGCTGCACTTCAACAAGGAATTGACGGGATAGTAGTAGATGACTTTGACTTATATCAACATCTTCAAGCTGCCTACCCTAACTCGTCAATAGAGTACTATAAAGGAAATGAAAATATTTTCTCCTTTTATGATGTGGAACGGCAAATAGAGAAGCTTTTAAAGCGAATCGTGTGGCTCAAAAGTGGAGGTTATATCGTTATTGACGAAACGGAAGCGATGACGGTCGTAGACGTGAACACGGGGAAGTTTTCAGGAAAAGATAATATTCGAAAGACGATGCTTCAAACAAATATGGAAGCTGCGTATGAACTGTCCAAACAGATGCAATTACGTCACTTAGGCGGCATGATCTTAATTGATTTTATAAATATGTCTCATAAAGAAGATCGGACAGAAGTAGAAAGGTACATGAAAAAGCTATGTGAACAAGATGAAGTGCGGACGAATGTAGTTGGCTTTACAGAGCTCGGCATATTGCAATTAACGCGGAAGAAAGTGCGCAATAGCATTGGGTCAACATTAACTATGCCTTGTGAAGTATGTGAAGGAACCGGTAAAATGATTGATTCCAAAACGGTTGCTTTTCAAATTGAACGTGTAATTTGGGAACATCGCGGCGCGGAAGAAGAGGCTATTTGGATTGAGACGCGAAGTGATGTTATAAATGAAATGAAAGCTCAAGGGTTTCTCAAAGCTCTAGAGAAAATGGTTAAAAAAACCGTATATCTTACGCCAAGCGATGATTATACAAACGCATTTGTTTTGCGTCAATTGGGGTCGAAAGAGCAGATTCAAAAAAGGGTCTCTGCTTCTATATAAATTTTTAGAAGAAAACATGAATTCCAATTGACACTAACCTTTGATTTGTAGTAAGATTTAATATGTTGGTTTGTAGCACCCGTGCTACAACCGCTCAGAACAGGTTTTAAGTTCACTTGAACACCTGTGATGGCGAGTCTTAGTTTTTAGAGGAGGTGCAGAGAATGTACGCAATTATTGAAACTGGTGGTAAGCAAATTAAAGTAGAGGCTGGTCAAGCAATCTACGTTGAAAAACTTGCTGGTGAACAAGGCGAAACAGTTACTTTTGACAAAGTATTATTTGTAGGTGGCGACAGCGTGAAAGTTGGTGTTCCTTTCGTAGAAGGTGCAACAGTTACGGCTAAAGTTGAAAAACAAGGTCGCGCTAAAAAGATCACTGTATTTAAATACAAAGCAAAGAAAAACTATCGTCGTAAGCAAGGTCACCGTCAACCTTACACAAAAGTTGTAATCGACGCTATCAACGCGTAATTATAACAAATGATTAAGGTGACGATTTCTCGTGATGCAAATAAGAAAGTTGACGGGTTCACGATGAGTGGACATGCTGACTTTTCCGAACACGGAAAAGATCTTGTTTGTGCGGGAGCATCTGCAGTTTCATTTGGAACAATTAATGCTATCTTTTCAATAAGTGGGGTTGAACCGCACTTAGAGCAAGGTGGAGATGGTGGCTATCTCCGTTGTGAGATTCCGAAAGATGTGGATTCGTTCACATTGGAACAGATTCAATTGCTATTAGAAGGTATGGTTGTTTCACTGAAAACGATCGAATTAGATTACAGTAATTATATAAAAATTAACGACAACTAAACAGGAGGTGGATGTCATGTTAGTAAGATTAGACCTTCAATTCTTCGCTTCTAAAAAAGGAGTAGGTAGTACTAAAAACGGTCGTGATTCAATCTCGAAACGTCTTGGTGCTAAACGTGCTGATGGCCAATTCGTATCTGGTGGTTCAATTTTATACCGTCAACGCGGTACTAAAATTTACCCAGGTGCAAACGTAGGTCGTGGTGGAGATGATACTTTATTCGCTCAAATCGACGGTATCGTTAAATTTGAACGTTTCGGTCGTGACCGTAAAAAAGTATCTGTATACCCTGTTGCTCAAGAAGCATAAGATACAAAAAGAAAACTCTAACCCAAGTAGGTTAGAGTTTTCTTTTTGTAGAATATTTCACCTATTACCCATTGGAATTTGTTATAATCGAACATATCTAAGAAGATTGATACGAGATGTTTGTCAGCGTTGTGAAATACTTATGCTCGAGTCAAAGTTAGGAGTGCTAAGATGGAAAAAGAATGGGATGTCGTAGAGGTATTAAGATACGCGCGGCATGATTGGTTAAATAAGCTGCAATTAATCAAAGGCAATCTAGCGTTGAATCGGCTTGATCGAGCGAATGAAATCATTGAAGAAATTGTAAATGAATCCAAACATGAATCCAAGTTAACAAACATCAATATGCGACTGTTTGCGGGCTTTGTTATGACCTATCATTGGAATAACCATGCTGTTCGCTTAGATGTGGAAGTGCTTGGAGAATTGAAGGATTTATCACAATACGATGAGTTCGTATACAACTGGTGTTGCTATTTGACAGAAGCACTCGAAAAGTATGTTGATTATCGTGCAGAAAACTATTTGAGTATTTCAGTATGCATTGAAGAACAGGGAATTCGTTTCTTTTTTGACTTTAGTGGAATACTAACAGATATACAGAAGCTACAAAACAAGCTACAATGTTATGAGTGCGCTCAAGGAGTTGCATTGGTTGAACAGCATATGTCTGAAGATGAATTTAGCCTTATGCTCACAATAAGTTAAAAGCGCTTTTGCTATGGCAAGAGCTAAGATATAGAACGGAGTGAAAAAGAAATGTTTGTAGATCAGGTCAAGGTATATGTAAAAGGTGGCGACGGAGGAAATGGAATGGTTGCCTTCCGTCGCGAAAAGTACGTACCAAAAGGAGGTCCTGCAGGTGGTGACGGTGGTCACGGTGCAGATGTCATTTTTGAAGTAGAAGAAGGATTACGTACGCTGATGGATTTCCGTTATAAGCGTCACTTTAAAGCAAGCCGTGGTGAACATGGAATGTCAAAAGGACAGCACGGACGTAACGCTGAGCCGATGATTGTAAAAGTTCCACCAGGTACCGTTGTGTTGGATGAAGATACGAACGAAACGATTGCTGATTTAGTTGAGCACGGCCAGCGTGCAGTGATTGCTAAAGGTGGACGCGGAGGGCGTGGGAATACGCGTTTTGCTACACCTGCAAATCCAGCACCGGAGCTTTCAGAAAATGGAGAGCCAGGTAAAGAGAGAAATGTCATTCTTGAATTAAAAGTATTAGCCGATGTAGGATTAGTTGGTTTCCCAAGTGTTGGAAAGTCAACGTTATTATCCGTAACGTCTGCTGCAAAGCCAAAAATTGCTGAATATCATTTTACAACAATTAATCCGAATTTGGGAGTAGTTGAGACAGAAGATAATCGCAGTTTTGTGATGGCAGATTTACCAGGGCTAATCGAAGGTGCACATGAAGGTGTAGGATTAGGTCATCAGTTTTTACGTCACATTGAACGTACCCGCGTGATTGTCCATGTAATCGATATGTCAGGTTTAGAAGGCCGTGATCCATATGAAGATTACTTAACTATTAATGAAGAGCTGCGTCAGTATAATATGCGTTTAACGGAACGTCCGCAAGTAGTGGTAGCAAATAAAATGGATATCCCGCAAGCCGAAGAGAATTTAGCTGCATTCAAAGAAAAAGTAGGGGACGAAGTGAAAATATTTCCAATTTCTGCGGCAACGCGTGATGGAATCCGCGAACTGTTATTTACAGTAGCTGATCTTGTAGAAACGACGCCGGAATTCCCAATGCAAGAAGAGGAAGATCTATCTATGCACCGCGTACTGTACAAGCATGAAAAGAAAGAAGTGGAATTTGTTATTACGCGTGATAGCGATGGCTCATACGTATTAAGCGGTGAAAAAATCGAAAAATTATTCAAGATGACTGACTTCTCACGTGAAGAATCAGTTCGTCGATTCGCGCGCCAGCTTCGAGGCATGGGCGTCGATGAAGCCCTTCGTGAACGAGGAGCAAAAGATGGCGACATTGTAAAGCTGTTTGAATATGAATTTGAATTTATCGACTAATTGTTGTTCATAGGATAAGGGGAGGGGCTTTACTTGCATAAGAGCGATAAGCAGTTTTATTTAGTTCGCGAAGATGTATTACCGGAAGCGATGAAAAAAACATTGGATGCGAAGCTGTTAATTGAACGGGGAAAAGCTGAGTCGGTAGCAGATGCTGTACAAGCCGTAGACTTGAGTCGCAGTGCTTTTTATAAGTACCGCGACACGGTCTTTCCGTTTCAGACGGTTGTCAAACAGCGCATTATTTCACTATTTTTTCATATTGAAGATCGATCAGGAACTTTATCACATTTATTGAGCACCGTTGCATCATCAGGATGCAATGTGTTAACAATTCACCAAACCATCCCTTTACAAGGGCGTGCCAACGTAACTCTTTCATTAGATACAGCAAGTATGAGTGTTGAGTTAAATGAAATGCTGCGAAGACTGAAAAGCTTAGAGTTTGTAGATAAAGTGGACGTGCTTGGTTCAGGGGCATAATGGTAAACAGATATAGATAAGGAGAGGCATGATTGTGGGGAAAGTAGGATATTTAGGACCAAAGGCAACATTTACACATGTGGCCGTCCAAGGCGTATTTAAACAGCACGACCATATTCCATACAAAACAATTCCAGCATGCATTGATGCAGTGGATAAAGGAGAAATTGAGTATGGAATTGTACCGTTAGAAAATGCACTTGAAGGATCTGTAAATTTAACACTTGATTATCTCATTCACGAACGTCGTCTGCCGATTGTTGGAGAAATTGTGCTTCCAATTCGTCAGCATTTAATGGTTCATCCATCTCATGCAGAACAGTGGAAAAACATTGAAACGATTTATTCTCATCCTCATGCAATTGCGCAGTGTCATAAATTTTTACACGGAGAATGTACGTCAACTGCAGTAGAAGAGATGACATCAACGGCGTTTGCTGCTAAATATGTAAGCGAACACCCTGAGCTTAATATTGGAGCTATTGCGAATGGATTAGCAGCCCGTGAATATGGATTACATATTGCTTGCCCGAACATTCATGATTATGATCATAATACAACAAGATTTGTTATTTTGCATAAAGATGGAGGGCAAGAGGTGCCATTTTTAGCTGGAAACGGGTGCAAGACAACGTTAATGATTACACTTCCATCTGATCAGGCAGGAGCGCTTCATCAAGTGCTTTCAGCTTTCTCTTGGCGTAAGCTAAATCTGTCTAAAATTGAATCCCGTCCCATGAAAACAGGGCTTGGAAACTATTTCTTTATCGTTGATATTGAACAAAAAATGGATGAAGTATTAATTCCTGGGGCTATGGCTGAACTTGAGGCACTAGGCTGTAGCGTAGAGCTGTTAGGAAGCTATCCTCATACACTACTTGAAACAGAAATCCCGCTTTAAAGCGGGATTTTTTTTGTTATAACACCTTTTTACTCATTCGAAACTAAATAACCTTCCGCTTCAAGAGCTAAGCAGGCAGCATTCAGTTTTTCAATTGTATCTGCTTCAATCGTATGAAGGTGAATCCCATCTGTTAGCTGAGATAAATAAGTTGCGTTTGTTTCTTGAATTTTTTCTATAAACGTTTCTACTTCTTTTCGGGTTTGAATCATAACGGAAGCCGTTAATTCACCATACACAGGGTGTTCAACTGTTACATCTTTTACGAGAACGCCGTGGTCAACAAGCAGGAGAAGCTCCTTTTCAGCATCTTCTGGCGTATGCTGACAAGCAATAATTCGCTGATGTACGGTAGTTTGAGATGGATTTTGAATGTAAATATATCCTTGGCTCGTTGCGATAATGGGCTCATTTTTAGCTTTAAGCAGCGAAATATCTTGTACAATGATTTGGCGGCTAACGTTCGTTCGTTTCGAAAGCTCACTGCCTGTCATTGGTTTATTCTCTGTTTGTAACCATTGTAGAATAAGTTCTCTTCTTTCTTCTCCAAGAATTTTCTTTTGAGTTCCTGGCACCTTTAATCCCTCCTTTTACACTGTCATAAATTCTTGCTGTAATAAATGAAAAACGGATATGAGTCGATCAATATGCTTAAACGTTGAATGTTGACTAAATGAAAGACGTACAAAGTTCTTAGCATTCGCAGTCGATTTGCCAATCGCAAGTAAAGAAGCTAATGGTTCCTGCTGATTTACATGGCAGGCACTTCCCGTAGATATAGCAATTCCGTGACGATTACATTGTAACATAACATATTGACCCTGTATGTTTGAAAATGTCAGTCCAATAATTCCAGGAAAATGAGAGTTCCCAAGGCCTTCTACCTCTATAAAAGGAGCAAGAGATTCTAGTTTTTCCAGTAAGTACGATTTTAAGCGCTCATAATGGCTTCTGGCGGTCTTCATTTCTGCATATGCGCATTCAGCTGCTGCAGTAAAGGCAGCAATGCCTGTGGTATTTACAGTCCCAGGGCGAAAGCCTTTTTCATGAGTTGCTTTATGATAAATAGGCTTCCAAGAAGAACTTGAATTCATGTATACCATTCCTACACCTTTTGGTCCGTAAATTTTATGACTAGAAACTGAGATGCTATCAGCTTTCAGCTTTTTAACATCAATAGGAAGCTTACCGAAAGATTGAACACAATCACAGTGAAAGAGAATTTCTTTTTTAGATAAAAAATGGCCAATATCCTCAACTGGCTGAATTGTACCGAGCTCATGATTGATATGCTGAATGGCTACTAGCACAGTGTCAGGTCGAATCGTCTTCTTTAAGTCGTCTACAGACACAACGCCGTTTTGATCTACAGGTACGTAAGATAAGGAAAAGCCTTCTTTTTCAAGCTGCTGCAACGTATGAAGAACTGAAGAATGTTCAAGCTTCGTTGTAACCAAATGTTTTCGTTTGCTAGTGTTTCCTTTTAAAAGAGAGTGAATAGCTAAGTAATTAGCTTCTGTTCCCCCGCTTGTAAAAAAAAGATCATCCTCTCGACAATTTACTAACAGACTTAATTTTTTTCTGCATAGTGTAAGCAGATTCTCTGCTTGTGTTCCAAGTGTGTGAAGACTGCTGGAATTTCCATAATAGCTCGTTGCCGCTTCAGTATATACCTCAATTGCTTCTTGTCTCATTGGCGTTGTTGCTGCATAGTCCAGATAAATCATTTTCTCCCCCCGATAAAAAAACTTCTTGTCTTTCATTTAATAATATGTAAATATAGGTGTCAAGACACATGTAAATAAAGAGGTGTAAAATGTTAGAGACGGATGTTTTAATTATTGGAAGCGGATTAGCAGCGTTTTCTGCAGCTTATGAACTGTGTCGTCATAACAGAGTTGTAATGGTAACGAAAGGGAAAATTGACCGCAATAACTCAGTTCTTGCTCAAGGCGGAGTAGCAGCTGCTATTGGAAGCAGCGATCACTGGAGTGAACATCTCTATGATACGTTGATTGCGGGCAATAAGCATTGCAATGAACAAGCGGTACGCACTTTAGTGGAAGAAGGTGCGGCTGTAGTAAATGAATTGATTCATAAAGGAATGAAGTTTGATAAAAATCCAGATGGTACGCTGCATTTTGGAAAAGAAGGAGCCCATCGTGTCAATCGTATTCTGCATGCAGGTGGGGATGCAACAGGACAAGCGCTGTTCGCTTTTTTGAAAAAAGAAGTACTGCCATATATTACAGTGATTGAAAACGAAATGATTCAGCATTTAGTAACTGTAGATGGAACGTGTAGAGGTGCTATCGGACAAGGTGAAAACAACAAAATTACTATATATTATGCTCGCCAAACCATTATTGCTACCGGAGGAATCGGCGCTTTGTACAAGCATACATCTAACCAGCCGCTTGCGACAGGAGATGGGCTAGCGCTTGCGTACAGGGCTGGAGCAAAATTAGCGGACTTAGAATTTGTTCAGTTTCATCCGACCCTTTTGTATCAAAAGGAAGCGAAAGGTCTAGTATCCGAAGCGGTTCGAGGTGAAGGTGGTGTACTGGTAAATGAATGGAATGAACGCATAATGGAAGGCGTTCATCTCTTTAAGGATTTAGCACCGCGAGATGTTGTAGCAAGGACGATTTTTAATGAAATGAAAAAAGGAAGATCCGTATTTTTAGACATTGAAAAAGTGGCTCATTTTGAACAAAAATTTCCTACGATTACGGCACTGTGTCGAAAGTATAAAATTCAATTGGACAAAAAACGAATACCTGTTACTCCGGGCGCACATTTTTTAATGGGTGGAATTGAAGTAGATGCTTACGGACAAACAAGTGTTGAAGGATTGTATGCCGTGGGGGAAGTTTCTTCTACAGGGGTTCATGGAGCAAATCGTTTAGCAAGCAATTCATTGTTAGAGTGTCTTGTATTCGGAAAACGGGCAGGGCGTCATATTTTACATAAAGCGAGAACGGTATCTCGTTATACTCCCGTTCGTTACGTCTATAAAGGCATGCCTAAAATACTGCCTGCCACAAGACAAATTCAGCATAAAATGATGGACTGTGTAGGAATCATTCGTCATGAAAACGAATTGGCTACCATTGTGCATGAATTCACAAATTATTTGGATGGAATACCTCTTGATCAAGAAGTTATATATTCGAGGGAAGCTGCAACCATCTGCAATATGCTAACTGCAGGTCTGCTTATTGCCGAGTCCTCTCTTGCAAGAAAAGAAAGTAGAGGAGGTCATTACCGAAGTGACTTTCCACATGAAAAGCAAGAGTGGGAGCATAAGCGAATTATTAAGCAGTCTGCTGCTTCAACAAAACAATCATTGATTTTATAAGCAAGGAAATCTAAAAAGAAAGGTGAGGTAGCACAATGAACACGTTGAAATTACAAACGCTGTTGCAGTCTTTTTTTATAGAAGACATTGGAGATGGAGATCTAACTTGTGAAGCTATTTTTTCTCCGTCTGACCAAGGGAAGGCTGTGTTTACGGCAAAGCAATCAGGTATTATTGCAGGAGTAGAATTGATTAAAGAAGGATTTCATTTAATAGACCCTAATGTGAAAGTGGATTTCGAAAAAAAAGATGGAGATGTTCTTAAGCCTGGAGATAAAATAGCTGCCGTTTCAGGATCCGTGCGATCTATTTTGACCGGTGAACGGGTAATTTTAAACTTACTTCAAAGAATGAGCGGAATTGCCACGATGACGCACAAAGCCGTAGCGATGCTTGGCAGCTCACATACCCGCATATGTGACACGCGAAAAACAACCCCTGGTCTGCGAATGTTAGAGAAGTATGCCGTTCGTGCTGGAGGAGGTTATAATCATCGTTTTGGCTTGTACGATGGCGTCATGTTAAAAGATAACCATATTGCACATGCAGGATCTATTCTAGACGCTGTTGTGAGAGTAAGAGAGCAGCTTGGACATATGGTTAAGGTGGAAGTAGAAATTGAAAATAAAAGTCAATTGCTAGAAGCAATAGAGGCAGGAGCAGATGTCATTATGTTCGATAACTGTTCTCCAGAAGTCATTAAAGATTGGCTACCGCTGGTTCCCGCTCATATTGTCACAGAAGCATCCGGTGGAATTACGCTTGGCACGCTCCATTCTTATAGAGACAGCGGAGTGGACTATATTTCACTTGGAGCTTTAACGCATTCAGCAGGGTCTATCGATATCAGCTTGGACTTATTAACAGAAAGGGGAACAGAAAATGATGAGTTTATTACAAACGCTTCAGCAGCAAACGCTGCCCGCTAAATATACGGAGCTCACAGAAAATGAAATGAAAAGAAGAGTATTAGAAATCAAGAAAAAACTGGGAAGCAAATTGTTTCTGCTCGGCCACCATTATCAAAAAGACGAAGTGTACGAGTTTGCAGATGCGGTAGGAGACTCCTTACAGCTGGCTCAAATAGCGGCTGAAAATAGAGAAGCTGAGCATATTGTGTTTTGCGGCGTTCACTTCATGGCAGAAACAGCTGATATTTTAACAGATGAAAACCAAAAAGTCATTTTACCCGATATGCGAGCTGGCTGTTCAATGGCTGATATGGCTACTATTCAGCAAACAGAAAAGGCATGGCCTGTCTTGCAGGATCTTTTCGGAGATACGATTATTCCGCTTACGTATGTAAATTCTACAGCTGCAATTAAATCTTTTGTAGGCGAACATGATGGTGCAACAGTAACATCTTCAAATGCAAAAAATATGGTGGAGTGGGCATTTTCTAAAAAAGAGCGCATTCTCTTTTTACCAGATCAGCATTTGGGCAGAAACACAGCTTATGATTTAGGTGTTGGACTAGATGAAATGGCCATTTGGAATCCTATTGAAGAAATACTTGAATATGAAGGCGATATAAACAACATCAAGGTGATTCTATGGAAAGGTCACTGTTCTGTGCACGAAAATTTCACGGTTAAAAATATTGATTATTTACGCGAGAAGCAGCCTAGGATGAATATTATTGTTCATCCAGAGTGTTCCCATGAAGTGGTGCAAAAATCAGATTATGCAGGTTCTACAAAATATATTATTGATACAATTGAACAAGCTCCTTCAGGCTCTAAATGGGCCATTGGCACGGAAATGAACTTAGTGAAACGGATTATCAACAGTCATCCGGATAAAGAAATTGTTTCACTTAATCCCTATATGTGTCCTTGTTTGACGATGAACCGAATTGATTTGCCTCACTTGCTGTGGGCTTTAGAAAGCATCGAAGAAGGAAAAGAAGTAAATCAAATCAAGGTGGATAAACATACAGCAGAAGGTGCTATCAAAGCCCTAACGAATATGTTAGAACGAGCATAAAGATTTTTAAGACAATTAAACAAAGAAGGTCTAAAAGAAGACTTATTGACATATTGTTTGTGTTGATAAGTCTTTTTTTCTTTATCATAAAAACTTGAACCAAACTGTGGGCAAAATGAATAAAAAAATGGTTCAAGGCATATCTTGTGATGAACAAACAGAACTTACTTTGATTTTGCACATATAGATGGCAGAGACTCTACTCGGGAGGGGAATGACGTTGAAAATCCATATCGTTCAAAAAGGGGATACCCTTTGGAAAATCGCTGAAAAGTATGGGGTTAATTTTGAAGAGTTAAAAAAAGCGAATTCTCAATTAAGCAATCCAGATATGATCATGCCTGGAATGAAAATTAAAGTGCCGACAAGCGGAGTGCCTGTTCAAAAAGAAGGAGCTCCTTCACCTGGGATAAAAGAAATGCCTAAAGTTCAACACCCTTATAGTGACCAATCCACAAAAGCTTATCCAGTAACGGAAATTGATGAAAGTCCAGATGAGAAAAAGTCAGCTAATCAGCCTGCTCAGACACCGTTTATGCAACCGATAAAAGAAGCACCAATTGCCCAGCCTAAAAAAGAAGCACCGATTGCTCAGCCGAAAAAGGAAGCGCCGATTGCGCAGCCAAAGAAAGAAGCGCCGGTCGCCCAGCCTAAAAAAGAAGCACCAATTGTTCAGCCTAAAAAAGAAATGCCAGTTGCGCCAAAGCTTCCTAAATTAAAGCCAATTGCACCTGAGATTGATATTAACAATTATTACACAGTTAATATGGCGATGCAGGCTCCAAAAAAAGAAGCACCAAAAGAACTACCCAAGCATGAATCGCCAGAAAGTCCTGAGATGGAGAGTATAGAAATGCCTCCTCAAATGCCATGTTACCCAATCATGCCAATATCGCCTGTGATGCCAGGCTGCGGATTTAATTATATGCCGTGTCATCCGCCAATGTATGCACCGCAGCCATATCCAATGCCAATGTATCAACAGGCTCCAATGTATCATCACGGTTATGAAAACGAATCATTTGAAGAACATGCAATGGGCGCTCACATGGCACCGATGCCAATGTATCCAATGATGCCACACAGCTGCTATGGACCGGTACAATGTTCTCCTTGTCCGCCTCCATGGGGATATCAGCAGCCCGTTTATCCGGCCTATCATCAAGCACCGATGTATCCACAAGTGCAAGGAGCTATGACAGGTGGCCATTATGAAAGTTCTTCCGAAGGTTTTGGAAACGCGCCTTACCATTATGGGCAGCACTATGCGCCACAGCAGCAAGGAGACTGCGGCTGCGGTGAACCACGACCTGACGACTATGCACCACAGCAGCCTTATCCACAGTACCAGCAGCAGGTACCTTATGGCTTTCAGGACCCAAGGGCACCCTATCCAGCCCCATATGGCATGATTGGTGTACCTCCGTATCCTGCGTTTGACCCAAATGCATTTAGTATTCCAGAATATGATGAGTACGACGAAGATGAGGATTGATTATTATACACGAGACGATTTTAATTTAAATCGTCTCTTTCTCTATTTGAAAAAAAGAGATATTCAAGTTGAGGCCTACCGTATGAAAAAGCCTCATGTCATCATAGCGGATACGAATAAAGGAAAAAAAGTAATAAAAGCTTACAGAGATAAAGGTAAAATTGAACATGTTTATCATTTTTTATCTCAGATTCAACAAGGGTACGCTGTTAATTTCGAAGCTTACCCACAAGGTGGACTTTATATAAAGGACCGTCATTTGTATTGGGCGATGATGCCCTTTGTTAAGCAAGTAAAAGAGGTAACGTATGAAAGTTTTCAGGATCGAGAAGAAGTATTACAAGCATTGAGCCGCTATCATGGAGAAGTTCATAAAAAGAAAATAGCCGCGTATACAAGGCTTTCTGAGTATGATCTTATTTTAAAATGGAAAAAGCGGCTTTCTTCTTTTCGAGAAGCATCACACATATTTAGAGAATTTAATCAATTTCATGTATATAAAGATATTGTGACTTGGGGAGAAAAAGCTTTAGTCTTAATGGAGCGCTTCAAAGATAGAGGGTTGAACTATTCCATTATTCATGGTGATGTTGCTTCACATAATTTCTTGAAAACAAACCACTTGGGTATTGTTATGATTGATTTTGACTTAGCGGCTAAAGCTCCTGCTCTTTATGACTATGTTCAGCTGGCCCAGCGCTTTTTGCCTTACGTCCAGTGGTCGATGAAAGAACTACTTCAACACTCGAAAATAAAAGAATTAAGCAAGCAGCGTTTTTTTCTTGCTTCTTTGCTATTTCCATCGATGCTGATGAGAAACTGGAATATAAACCCCTCTGCTTTATCATGGGCAAACCGTCAAAGGTTAATGCAGCAATCAGTTGAAGAATGGTCACAGCGTACACGGTTTTATCGAGTGATTTACCAGCACTTACAAAACCTACATGACATGTAAAGAGTTTATAAACACTTCATCGAATAAGAAACGGCTTGTCTTTTAATCCTAATAGTAAGCTCAGAGTAAATAGAGCTTAAATTAGGGGGCGATTATGTTGAATAGGTATGTAGCAACTTCTTTAGCTTTTGCATGTATGATGGGACTTGGCGCTTGCAATAACAAAGACCAAGGTATGGAACAACGCTATACAGATACGACACAGCCTGTTGGGTATCATACAAATGAAAAAGCGAATGAACATCGCGTAGATAATCCGAAAGGTCCAATGACTGAAGTTTTAGATGGGAATGGAACACCTAATTATCCGTTAAACGTAAGTGATGGACGTTTTGACAATCCGACAAACCCTTATGGAAACATCAATAATACAAATGATCGTACAAATGGCGTGGCTAATATGTATTACGGTGAAGATTATCCAAGAGACTTTACGGAAAAAGTGGCTGATCGAGCTGCAAGCGTTAAAGGTGTAGAAAATAGTCGCGCCGTTGTCCGTGGAGATCAGCTATTAGTTGCTGTGGATCCTGCCAAAGACATAAATAACGGCCGTTTAAGACAAAATGTGCTCGATAAAGTAAAGCCTATTGCGAAGGACTACAATGTTCAAGTAAAAGTAGATCACGATGTATTTATGAATGCTCGTTCTCTTGATGACGATATTCGAAATGGAAAAGACCGAAATACGATTCAAACTAATTTCAATGGTCTATTTGAATCAGTCGATGAGAATGTCAATCATAAACATCGTTAAATGAAGAAGCAGCTGTCTGTGAAGGGCGGCTGTTTTTTTGATGAGAATACATATAAAAAAGCTGCCATTGAAGCCAGGCAGCTATTCCTCGAACATGTAACTATTAATTTTTCTTGTTAGAAGCAGATTTGTTTGTTGTTTTAGATTCCGCTTCTTCATTTTGAGCGTTAGTTTCGTTTTGTTTGAGGCGACCTTCTCTTTTTTTCGTATCTGCTGGTGCCGTAGCGACACTCTTTGTATTTTTAACATTTTTTGCAGAAGAGCTTGTCTTATTAGCTTGTGTGTTTGGCTTCTCGTTGTTAGTTGTCTGACTATTTTCGTATTCAGCTTCCACGTCGCTTGCTAGAGCTGCAGAAACTTGAGCGTAAGTATGGTCTGTATAGTTCATCATATTTTCGTATACTTCAGGGCTCGCGAGTCCATCAGGTTCTACGCTTGCTTCTTCTTTCTTAATCGTTTCAGTCCATTCTTTTGTTTCTTGAATAAGTTTTTTTCCTATAATTACTTCTTCAACAATAACTGGTCTTTTGGTTATTTCTACTCGTTCTTCCATGATTGGAACACGAATAATTTCATCTTCTGTAAGTGGGCCAGCGTTATAGTCTCCGTCAATTACAGGGCGGCGTTCAATATAAAACTCTTCTCTTGTAACAGGAACGTGTACAGTTCTTTCTTCCTCTATTACTTTTTTGTGGAGTTTTACTTCACCTACTTGAACGCGTTCTTTTAAGACATCTAATTTTTCTTCACGCAGTTGGACAGCTCTATGCTCGTTGTGTTCCGTATAGGTTCCGTACGCTGGAGTTTGTTCAGAGCTTACGGCATCTATCAAAATTAGAATTTTACCAGCAGCTACATCTGTCTCGCACTGCACGGCTGAGATGTCTGGGATGCCCATGCGGATTAATTTTGATTTCAAGCCGCTTCCTTGTTTGAGCCCCATGCCGCCTGTCATCATGGTAAAAAAGTTATCCATCATGACGCCAGCTAATGAACTTACGGCAGGCGAACCAGCTTCAATAATTACATTTGTATCATGACCTATTTGAAATGTATTGCTTTTACTATTAGAAATGACCATGATGTCTGTTTCTCGATAACCTTGACGTTTTAAATTATGGATAACATCTAAAGCTTCTTTTTCTGAAAAAAAAGTTCCGACTACACGTTTATTCATTCTCATTACTTCAGCTCCCTTTTTTATGAAAATAGATAATAGAAGTCCTTACAATTACTTCCACTATGTACATACCCTGCGAAAATTTAATTAAAACGTTTAAGAGAAAATTTTACAAATAGTGTGCAAATGTAACAAATACTCCATGTTTTCTTAACATAATATCGTGAAAAGGATTCGCTTCATAAAATAAGAGGATAAAAGAAAATAAGTAGGTCAAACTATTAGTGTAGATTTTCACAAAACCTTTTTAGATAATACTAAAAAGAGTATGATTAACGTGTGAGGTGAAGGTGAGTGAAGAAAGTCATTCATCAAGCAGCTTTTTTAATGCTAGTAAGTATTGTGCTTTGTATAATGCCATACCGTGCAGATGCGAATGAAAAGGAGCCGATGACATTATTTCTTGAGCGCGTGTATGTGGATGGAGTCGTAAGTCAAGAGATGATCAAAAGCCCTTCTATGACAAAAAAACAATTAATGAAAAAATATAAAAATTGGCGACTGCTTAAAGAAACCGATCGAGAGCTAGTTTTTAGAACAGGCATAGACGATATTTCACCTATTTTAAAAGACAACGGCTACGTAGGGCTTTCTGTTAACGGTATTCTCTCAGCATTTGAAGGCAAGCCAGCTTCGTCGCAGCACATTATACAGTCGTTTTTTCAAATTGACATCAAAAGGCTTGAAAGCTATCAGCATGAACAATTAAAGAAAGGTATTCGCGTTCAATCAAAAGATGAATATCTTTCCCTCATTAATTTCTATAAAATCTATCAGCTCCAGCAGCGGCCGCTTTCGATCAAGCAGCCGTTTTTTAGTATGGTAAAATAATTATTGAATTCAACATTCTAAATTGCTTCTATTTGCTTTTGGCGATATGTTAAAATGGTATTCAGCAGTCTAGTATTGTATATAACTTAAAAGGTCATTCATCAATAAAAGTGGGCGGTTCTATTTTTTACAGCTATTGTAAAAGTGGGTTGAGAAAGATGAAAAGAGGCGAACGTTCTCTTGAACGTCTTTTTAAAAGGAACTGTAAAGGAAAATAGAGAACGATGCGGGCAGGACTCTTCATAGGTAAGATGGAAGGTCACTGCCCGCGCGTACGTGAGTAAGGAGAGAGCTTATTGTTTGATTATATCAAAGGCACGGTTACATATATAAATCCTGAGTATATAGTAATTGAAAACAACGGAATAGGCTATCAGGTCTTTACGCCGAATCCATACGTGTTTTCAATTGATGAACAACCAAAAACGGTTTACACCTATCAATATGTAAGAGAAGACGTAATTGCACTTTACGGGTTTGCTTCGCGAGAACAAAAGGATTTATTTATGAAGTTAATTAGCGTGTCAGGAATCGGCCCAAAAGGCGGTTTAGCTATTTTAGCGTCAGGTAATCCAGCGCAGGTTGTCCAAGCTGTGGAGGAGGAAGACGAGAAGTTTTTAGTTAAGTTTCCAGGAGTAGGTAAAAAAACAGCTCGACAGATGATTCTAGATTTAAAAGGAAAGCTGCATGATATTGTACCAGATGCCGTTCCTTCTTTATTTGCAGATTTGGACGCACAAGAAGTCAAATCTCAAAGTTCAGAAGCACTCGATGAAGCGATTGAAGCACTTAAAGTATTAGGTTACGCAGAAAGAGAAATCAAAAAAATTGTTCCAGCTTTAATGAAGGAAACGATGACAACAGATCAGTATATTAAAGAAGCGCTAAAACGATTATTGAAACAATAAGTAAGGGAGGAGTAAAATGGACGATCGTATTGTAACGGGAGATGTTCTTGGTGAAGAAGAAATCATCGAGCAAAGTTTGCGGCCGCAAACCTTACAGCAGTATATTGGTCAGCATAAAGTAAAATCCCATCTTGACATTTTTATTAAAGCTGCCAAAATGCGAAGCGAAACGTTAGATCACGTGCTCTTATATGGTCCTCCAGGATTAGGTAAAACAACCCTTGCCACTATTATCGCTAATGAAATGGGCGTGCAAATCCGAACGACCTCAGGGCCAGCCATTGAGCGTCCAGGCGACTTAGCCGCGGTTTTAACCAGCTTAGAGCCTGGAGATGTGCTTTTTATTGATGAAATTCATCGATTAAATCGTTCTGTTGAAGAAGTACTGTACCCAGCAATGGAAGACTTCTGTTTGGACATTGTGATTGGAAAAGGGCCGAGTGCACGTTCTGTCCGTCTTGATTTGCCTCCGTTTACGCTAGTAGGTGCAACAACAAGAGCAGGGCTTTTATCTTCTCCTTTACGTGATCGCTTCGGCGTTTTAAGCCGTTTGGAATACTATCAAGAAGAAGATCTTGCTTCGATAGTAGAAAGAACAGCAGCTATTTTAGATGTAGAGATTGATCAGAAAGCGACGTTTGAGATGGCTAGGCGTGCTAGGGGAACTCCACGTATTGCGAATCGCTTGCTTCGAAGAGTCAGAGATTTTGCCCAGGTAAAAGGAGACGGAGCTATAACTGAAACCCTTGCTACTGAAGCATTAGAAATGTTACAGGTGGACCGTTTAGGTCTTGATCATATTGACCATAAATTATTAAGAGGGATTATTGAAAAATTTAGAGGCGGGCCTGTAGGCTTAGATACAATATCAGCTACTATTGGTGAAGAATCTCACACGATTGAAGATGTATACGAGCCTTATTTACTACAAATTGGCTTTTTGCAGCGAACGCCTCGAGGACGAATTGTGACTCCTTTGGTTTATGATCATTTTCAGCTGGAGGTGCCTGATCAGTGAATGATATGCCTAAGATGCTGATCACATTAGGAGGCATTTTAGTAGTCATTGGGCTGTTATGGCAGTTCGTTGGCAAGCTTCCTGGCGATATTTTTATTAAAAAAGGAAATACAACCTTTTATTTCCCGATTGTGACATGTATCCTAGTAAGCGTTGTGTTATCACTTATTTTTTATGTAATTGGCAGGTTTAAATAATTAAGTAGAAACAGGTGAACATTTTGAAAGTAGATTTATTTGATTTTCATTTACCAGAAGAATTGATTGCGCAAACGCCACTTGAGCAGCGAGATGCATCAAGACTCATGGTATTAAACAAAGAAACAGGAAATGTGAAACATCATATGTTTCATGACCTTCTTGATTATGTGCAAGAAGGAGATTGTTTAGTCTTAAACGATACGCGTGTTCTTCCTGCACGTTTATTTGGCACAAAAGAAGATACAGGTGCTAATATTGAAGTATTGCTTTTAAAGCAAACACAAGGCGATACGTGGGAGACGCTTGTAAAACCGGCTAAGAGAGTAAAAGAAGGAACGGTTATTTCGTTTGGTGACGGACGTCTGACTGCTGTATGCAAAGAAACGAGCGATCAAGGCGGACGTTTGCTAGAATTCAACTATGAAGGCATCTTTTATGAGGTGCTTGAACAGTTAGGAGAAATGCCGCTGCCGCCTTATATTAAAGAACGTTTGGATGATCAAGAGCGCTATCAAACGGTTTTTGCCCGTGAGCAAGGTTCTGCAGCAGCGCCAACAGCAGGTCTTCACTTTACAGAAGAGATGCTTGAACAGTTAAAAACAAAAGGTGTGCATATTGCATTTTTAACGCTTCATGTCGGATTAGGTACGTTCCGTCCAGTCAGCGTTGACGACTTAGAAGAGCACGATATGCACGCAGAGTTTTATCAAGTGAGTGAAGGAACCGCGGCTTTACTAAACAGCGTACGCGAAAAAGGCGGACGCATTATTTCAGTAGGTACAACTTCTACCCGTACTCTTGAAACAATTGCAACTGAGCATAACGGAAAATTTGTTGCTTCTTCAGGCTGGACCAATATTTTTATTTTCCCAGGGTATGAATTTAAAGCAATTGATGGAATGATTACAAACTTCCATCTTCCAAAATCTACGCTCATTATGCTTGTAAGTGCCTTAGCAGGAAGAGAAAACGTCATTTCTGCCTATGAACAAGCTGTAGCAGAGAAGTATCGCTTTTTCAGCTTCGGCGACGCGATGCTAATTTTGTAATTTAACATGAAAGGAATACATCAATGACAGCAATTCGTTACGAACATATAAAAACTTGTAAACAAACAGGAGCGCGTTTAGGTATTGTCCACACGCCTCATGGTTCATTTGAAACGCCTATTTTTATGCCAGTAGGCACATTAGCTACAGTAAAAACAATGTCTCCGGAAGATTTAAAAGCAATGGGGGCAGGCATTATTTTAAGTAATACGTACCATTTATGGCTTCGTCCAGGTCATGAAATTGTTAAAAAAGCAGGTGGTCTGCATAAATTTATGAACTGGGATCGTCCTATCTTAACAGATTCAGGCGGCTTCCAAGTTTTTAGTTTAAGCGATTTGCGCCGTATTGAAGAAGAAGGCGTTCATTTCCGCAACCATTTGAATGGAGACAAGCTTTTCCTATCTCCAGAAAAAGCGATGGACATTCAAAATGCGCTTGGGTCTGATATTATGATGGCATTTGATGAATGCCCTCCTTATCCAGCAGAGTATGACTACTTAAAACGTTCAGTAGAGCGTACTAGCCGATGGGCAGAGCGATGTCTTGAGGCTCACAGCCGCCCTCAAGACCAAGGTCTTTTTGGAATTGTTCAAGGCGGAGAGTTTGAAGATTTACGCCGTCAAAGTGCAGCTGATTTAGTATCAATGGACTTCCCAGGTTATGCTGTGGGAGGCCTGTCAGTTGGAGAACCAAAAGATGTGATGAATCGTGTGCTAGAGTTTACGACGCCATACTTGCCAACTGACAAACCTCGTTATTTAATGGGAGTAGGATCACCTGACTCGTTAATTGATGGGGCAATTCGCGGGATTGACATGTTTGACTGCGTATTACCAACGCGTATTGCACGTAACGGAACGCTTATGACAAGTGAAGGTCGTCTTGTTGTTAAAAATGCCAAATATGCAGAAGACTTCGGTCCGATTGATCCAAACTGTGACTGCTACACATGTCAAAATTATTCAAGAGCGTATATTCGCCACTTAATTCGCTGTAATGAAACGTTTGGAATTCGTTTAACATCTTACCATAACTTATATTTTCTGCTAAACTTAATGGAGCAAGTCCGTGAAGCCATTCGCGAAGACCGACTTGGCGATTTCCGCGATGAGTTCTTTGAAAAATATGGGTTTAACGGCCCAGACGCAAAGAATTTCTAGGTCACTACAGGAATTTTCATCAAATTTATGAATGAGTACCTGTTGATAATATAAATAAAAGGAGGAGTTTTCATGGGTGTTTTACAAAATATTTGGCCATTACTTTTAATGTTTGTCATTTTCTATTTCTTGTTAATCCGTCCACAGCAAAAACGTCAAAAAAACGTACAGCAAATGCAATCAGCACTTAAAAAAGGTGATAAGATTGTTACAATTGGCGGTATGCACGGTTTGGTAGAAGCAATCGATGAGTCACAAGTTGTGGTTCGCAGCACTGACGGTTCAAAATTAACATTTGACCGCAATGCTATTCGTGAAGTAAGAAGCGTAGATTAATAAAAAAACGTCACGTACATGTACGTGACGTTTTTTTATGCTTCTCGTGAACCGGAAATGTTTACGCCAACAATTCCCCCGAGAATAGCGACTCCAATAAACCCAGCGTGAAATAAAAGCTGCTGTGCAGAAAACAGGTGACTATAGCCGAGGAATTGCAGCAAAAACATTAAAAAAGAATAAGAAATACCAGTGGCTCCTCCAACAAGCAGTCCCTTTGAACCGTTTCGTCCTCCCGCTATAAATCCTCCGATAAACAGTGTAATAAATGAGAGAATAAGTAAAAATAAACGTACGGACTGTTCTTCAAGCGATGTGAATTTTAAAATAAGCGAAAAGATAATGCTAATCGCTAAAGCCATCACTAAGATTGTTGCTACCCCTGCAAATACAGCGTTGCTCATTCGTTTTGCACCCAACTTGTTTCCCCCTCATGAAATAAAAAGATAGGTGAACCCTTAGTACGAGCATATTCGGGATGACTTCAAAATAGACGCATAAAAGTAAGGCTATTTTAAAATAAATGGTACAAACTACAAGGGAATACATAAAGGAGGTCTTTGCAGTGGAACTATTAATCATGGTTGCGCGAACCGTGCTTTTGTATGTAGTAGTTTTAATTATTTTTCGCGTTATGGGCAAAAGGGAAATAGGAGAGCTGAGCATTTTGGATTTAGTTGTCTTTATTATGATTGCTGAAATGGCAGTAATGGCTATTGAAAACCCAAAAGATCCTTTGCTGTATTCAATTCTTCCGATGTTAACGCTTCTTATTATTCAAATTGGTTTAGCTATATGGTCTCTTAAAAGCAATCGAATGCGAAATTTTATTGATGGTAAACCTAGTATTATCATTGAAAATGGAAAAATAAATGAACATGAAATGAAAAGGCAGCGATATAACTTCAATGATTTGCTTGTGCAGCTGCGAGATAAAAATATAAAAAATGTAGCTGATGTTGAATTTGCTATTTTAGAATCTTCAGGAAGGCTATCCGTGTTTGAAAAAGATCAGCAATCAGGTAAAAAAGGCAATTTGAATTTGCCTTTTATCATTGACGGCGTTATTCAAGAAGAGCATCTGTTGCATGAACATAAAACAACGGAATGGTTAAGGCAGGAGTTAGAGAAACTGGGGCATTCAAACTTAGACAAGATTTCATATTGCAGCTACGACAACGGAAAATTTTTTATAGATTTAATAGATGTGAAACAATAAAACGCGGAGTGCTCCGCGTTTTATTTTCGTTTAAAATAACGTAAAACAGAAAAGCGATTTAATTCTTCTTTTGTTATCAGTCTAAAAAGCAGCAAAAACAGTACATATACAAAGCTTGTCAGTGCAATTGATAAAATGGTTCGTAAGCTTAACGGGATGGAAGTGAAAAGGTTCATATAAGCAAAGTGTCCAATAAAGCCTGATATGCCCATTACAGCAAAGCTGCGAAGATACTCAAACACATGAAGCTTATACGTGATTTTTTTCATGACCGTAGACAGATGTAAAAGAGTGACAAGCATCATTCCCACAACAATTGCAAGGCCAGCTCCCATAATGCCTAGATTGGGCTGAGTTGCGAGTAAGAAGATAAGAGACGTTTTGACCGCTGCTCCTATAAAACTGTTAATCATGGCGGCTTTTGCAAGGTCTAGCGCCTGCAGAACAGCTTGAAGCGGCCCTTGAAAGTAATAAAAGATAAAAAAAGGCGCCATGACTTTGACAAAAATAGCAGCTTTGTCAGAACCATACATCAATTCCATTACCGGATTAGCAAATACATAAAGAACAACAACGGCCAGTCCGCCTGTTACAAACGACAAGCGGAGAGCTTGATGAAGCCGATATTCGATTTGTTTCATTTGATTCTGTGCAAGAGATTCACTGATTGCGGGAACCAAAGAAGTGGATAGAGACACCGTTACAAAAGAAGGCAGCATCAGGAGAGGGAGTGCAAAGCCTGTTAATTCTCCGTACTGCTTCGTTGCTACCGCTGTCGCTACTCCTGCAATTGCTAAACTTTGAGCTACTACAATAGGTTCTAAAAACCAAGAAATTGACCCAATCATGCGGCTTCCTGTCGTGGGAAGAGCGATTCGCATTAAGTCAAGGAACGTATCTTTGCCCGCATGTAAAGAAGCAAAAAATTTTCGTCTTACCGTTATTTTCTTCTTTCGCTTGAACATAAACACCATGTAAAACAGGGAAGCGAGCTCTCCAAATACCGAAGAGAGCATAGCGCCAGCCGCGGCGTACTCAATTCCATAAGGTAAAAATGCTTTTGTACAGACAGCAATTAACGTAATTCGCACCACTTGTTCAATAATTTGAGAATAAGCAGCGGGCTTCATTTGCTGCTTTCCTTGAAAATATCCGCGAATGACAGACGACACGGCGATGATCGGAATAACAGGAATAATCGCAAGCAGCGGATAGATCGTACGTGAATCTGTAAAGAAGGTTTTTGCTACAACGGGAGCGAATAATATTAGTCCGAGCGTAAATAAAACGCTCAGCGTACACGTAATACTTAAAGAGACGACAAGTATTTTTTTTATTTTATGCCTGTCACCTAAAGCTTCTGCTTCTGCCACTAACTTTGAAATGGCAACCGGTAGCCCAAGCTGTGTTAAGGTGATTACTAATACCAGCGTGGGGACCGCCATCATATAAAGTCCCACACCTTCGTCTCCAATCATTCGAGCCACCACAATTCGATTGACAAACCCGAGTACACGTGTAATTAAGCCAGCAATTATTAAAATAATAGTTCCCTGTAAAAATTTAGACATATACTCACTGCTTTCTTGAGGTTTATACAGTGAATATATGCGCCGTCGGTGTCCAAGCATGACAAGTATTCCTCATACGAGAAAGAAATTTTACGCAAAATGTCAAACGGAAAGGAGGATCAATATGACACATCCATTTATTTCAGCTTCGAAAGAACTTATACAGCCTGTCGTATCCAGCAAAATGGAAGAATTTCATATGCTTGGATATGAAGAAGTAACGGAGAACGATTTATTGAGTTATTTGGAAATGAAAAAATGGAAAAAAGAAAAGGAGCTATCTCTCCATCAAGTTGTAAATGATATTTTATCTGTTAAGATCACGCAGGTGATGAGCTATGTAACCATTGAATCTTATAAATCTGATATGTTCTCAAGTGTTAATAATGGAGAAGACTGGAAAGAATTATTAAAGTAGAGTTTGTAAAATACATGTATTAAAATTTGATAAGGTCTTTATTTGACAGACATTAGGTTATGAATGATAATTAGATTGGTCATTTATCTATTGTTATCATTTCATGTTTTTTACATAAGAAGGAGGATTTTCTGTCGATGGTTAAAAGAGGACGTATCGTTGCCTTTTTCCTCTTAGTACTGCTTGTGTTTAGTACAATCGGAACAACGATGACTGGAATTACAAAAGATATTAAACTTGGCCTCGACCTTCAAGGTGGATTTGAAATTTTATATAAAGTCAGTCCAGCTAAAAAAGGCGATGTCATTGACAAAAAGGCACTTAACAGCACGGTTGAAGCGCTGCGTCAACGTGTCGATGTACTGGGAGTTAGTGAGCCCAGCATTCAAATTGAAGGAAACGACCGCATCCGTGTTCAGCTAGCTGGTGTCACGAATCAAAAGCAAGCTAGGGATCTGTTATCAACTCAAGCAAACTTAACGTTCCGTGACGTGAACGATAAGGTGCTGATGGATGGTACAGACTTAGCGCAAGGCGGGGCAAAGCAATCGTTTGACCAAAGCAATCAGCCTAGCGTCTCACTAAAGTTAAAAAATGCGAAAAAATTTGAAAAGATTACGCGAGAGCTTTCTCAAAAACCAGCACCTAACAATTTAATTGTCATTTGGCTGGATTATGAAGAAGGAAAAGACTCGTACCAAAAAGAATCAGCAAAACAAAATCCGAAGTACCTGTCTGCAGCTTCTGTTAGCAGCGTGTTAACACAGCCAGATGTTGAAATTTCAGGTGGAAACTTCACAGTGAAAAGTGCAACGCAGCTGGCGGAATTACTAAACGCCGGGTCGCTGCCGGTTAAATTGGATGAGCTATACTCTACATCCGTTGGAGCACAGTTTGGAGAAGAAGCTCTTCACACAACTATATTAGCGGGTATTATCGGTATCGGAATTATTTTCCTTTACATGCTGTTTTTCTACCGTTTACCGGGGCTTATTGCCATTATTACACTCAGTTTTTATATCTACTTAAACTTAGTTGTATTTGACTGGATGCACGTGGTTATGACGCTTCCAGGTATTGCGGCTCTTATTCTCGGCGTAGGTATGGCAGTAGATGCGAATATTATTACCTACGAGCGGATTAAAGATGAACTGAAAACAGGAAGGTCTGTTATATCGGCTTACCGGGCAGGAAATCGTCGTTCACTTGCGACCATTTTTGATGCCAATATTACAACAATGTTAGCGGCTCTTGTACTGTTCTTTTACGGTACAAGCTCAGTAAAAGGATTCGCTACAACTTTGATGATCGGGATTGTGCTAAGCTTTGTAACTGCTGTTTATGGTACTCGTTTACTAATGAGCCTTTTAGTAAACAGCCGCTGGTTTGATAAAAAACCAGGCTACTTTGGCGTAAAGAAAGAGCAAATTCACGATTTAAGCAAAGATGACGGCACAACCGTTTTACCTACGCGTTGGGATAAAATCGACTTTGTTAAATACCGTAAAGCGTTCTTCACATTCTCAAGCGTGCTCGTGATTATCGGTATTATCTCGGTTGCTGTGTTTAGGCTGAACCTCGGTATTGACTTTACGAGCGGAACTCGTATAGAGATTCCGGCAAATCATACCGTTACGCAGGCTGAGATACAGCGTGAAATGAAGTCTCTTGATATCGAAACGGATGACGTAGTTATTACAGGAAAAAGTAATGATACGGGTGTCGTACGTGTAGTTGGGGTCTTGAATAAAAAAGAAATTGCCAATTTAAAAGATCACTTTAAAGACAAATACGGTTCTGAACCAAACGTAAGCACCGTTTCGCCGACGGTTGGAAAAGAACTGGCGAAAAATGCGATGCTTGCGATTTTAATTGCTTCAATCGGAATTATCATTTATGTAACGATTCGATTCGAGTTTTACATGGCGCTTGCAGCCGTGCTTGCTCTGTTGCATGATGCGTTCTTTATCGTTACGGTCTTCAGCTTAACGAGATTAGAAGTTGATTTAACGTTTATCGCCGCTGTCTTGACGATTGTTGGTTACTCAATTAACGATACGATCGTTACGTTTGACCGCATTCGTGAAAATATGCAGAAATTTAAATCCAAAACGTTTGACGACTTGGCGTTTATCGTAAACCTAAGTTTGCGTGAAACGTTTACTCGTTCGATGAATACCGTGTTAACAGTTGTGATTGCAGTTGTAGCACTTCTTCTATTCGGAAGTGAGTCCATTCAAAACTTCTCAATTGCCCTGTTAGTAGGTTTAATTCTTGGTGCATATTCATCTGTGTTTATTGCTGCGCAGCTATGGCTTGTGTGGAAAGGAAAACAGTTGAAGCGTGAGGAACAAAAAGAAGTAGAAAGCAAGTAATTCAAAAACGTGCGAAGTGTTCGCACGTTTTT
The DNA here is from genome assembly GCF_053345675.1 of Priestia sp. D51. Lineage (NCBI taxonomy): Bacteria > Bacillati > Bacillota > Bacilli > Caryophanales > Bacillaceae > Priestia > Priestia sp. D51. Next base: position 274,996 of record NZ_JBLTIR010000001.1, read on the forward strand.
TTGTACGTGAAAATTTAAGGCGCACTGTCAGAAAAATATGCTTATTTTCTTTCGTTGCTCCATTTCATCCACTCTAGTATAATAATGTGGGTTAAGGGGTGAAGAGACATGTTACAGTCAAAAAAACGTTGGAATGTTCAAGAATGTGATGAACAACTTGTTAATGAATTTGTAGAAAACCTCAATATTACACCTCTAGTAGCTTCGTTATTACTTAATAGAGGCATGACAACAGTAGAAGCGGCACGTGAGTTTTTACACGTTGATGCACAAACGTTCCACGATCCTTTTTTATTGCACGATATGGACAAAGCAGTAGCTCGTATTCAGCAAGCAATTGATCATAATGAAAAAATTATGATCTATGGAGATTACGATGCGGACGGCGTCAGCAGTACTTCAGTTATGTTATCTGCTTTACAGCAGCTCGGCGCTGATACTGATTTTTATATTCCTAATCGCTTTACAGAAGGTTATGGGCCGAATAAGGTAGCATTTGATAAAATAAACGCAGGCGGCTATCAGCTGGTGATTACGGTAGACACAGGTATTTCGGCAGTCGAAGAAACGGCGTATGCACGTGAATTAGATTTTGATTTAATTATTACTGATCACCACGAGCCGGGTCCGGTTTTACCCGATGCGTATGCAATTATTCATCCAAAGCTTCCGGGAAGTACATATCCATTTAAAGAACTGGCAGGTGTAGGAGTGGCTTTTAAACTCGCTCATGCGCTGTTAGGGGAGCTTCCGGAACATTTGTTAGAACTAGCAGTGATTGGGACGATTGCTGACTTAGTTCCTTTAGTCGACGAAAACCGCTTAATTGCTCGCAAAGGTCTTGACTATCTCAAGCTCACGAAGCGTACTGGAATTGAAGCGCTGCTGAGCGTATGTGGAGTAAAACGCGAAGAAATTACTGAAGATACAATTGGATTTGCCATGGCTCCTCGCATTAATGCAGTAGGACGTCTTCAAGATGCTGATCCAGCTGTTCATTTGCTTATGACAACAAATGCTGAAGAAGCAAAAGGTTTAGCTAAAGAAATTGATGCGTTAAACAAGGAAAGGCAGCAAATCGTAAATGATATTACGGAAGAAGCCGTTGAATTTGTTGAAAGTTTGTATCCTCCGGATGAAAATAGCGTTCTTATTGTAGAGGGAGAAGGATGGAATGCAGGCGTTGTTGGAATTGTTGCTTCTAGGCTCGTAGAAAAGTTCTACAGACCGACAATTGTATTAAGTGTTGACTCTGAAAACCATATTGCTAAAGGTTCAGCAAGAAGTATCCAAGGCTTTGACTTATTCGCGAACTTATCTAAATGCCGTGACATTTTGCCGCATTTTGGAGGGCATCCAATGGCAGCCGGCATGACGTTAAACAGCGAGGATGTAGAAGAACTGCGCAGACGCCTTAATGAACAAGCAAGCAACGTGTTAACTCAACAGGACTTTATTCCAATTACATCAGTTGATACAGTATGCAAAACAGAGGAAATTACGCTGGAAAACATTGAACAAATGAGTGCGCTTGCTCCATTTGGTATGCATAATCCGAAGCCAAAAGTTCTCATTAAAGATGTTCATACAACATCTATGCGGAAAATTGGCGCGAATAAAAATCATTTAAAACTCGTATTTGAAGACAGCGGTGTATCGGTTGATGCAGTAGGATTTGGGTTAGGCTATATATTAGATGAAGTATCTCCTATAGCTAAGGTATCATTAGTAGGTGAACTATCTATTAATGAGTGGAACAATATGCGCAAACCGCAGCTGATGGTAGAAGATATCTCTGTAGATGAGTGGCAGATGTTTGATTATCGCAGCGCGGTTGATGTCAAACGTTTCTTTGAACAGGTATTCACAGATCAAATGAAAGTTGTTGCTTTTCACGATTCAACAATTGATAAATACAAGTCGATGCTGCCGATGGAACATGTTGTTCTTATTCAAAATGAAGAACAGGCAAAAGCATGCATGTTTGCAGGAGAACAGATCGTTTTATTAGATTTGCCTCCGTCACAGAAGTGGCTTGAAGCTTTGTTTGTCCAAGGTATTCCTTCTAGGATATACGCTATTTTCTTAACGGAAGAAGACCATTATTTTGATACAATCCCAACTCGCGATCACTTTAAATGGTTCTACGGCTTTTTAGCGAAAAAGGGTCCTTTTGATTTAAAACGCTACAAAGAAGATTTAGCAATTCATAAGGGCTGGTCGAAAGAAACGATTGATTTTATGGCAAAGGTGTTTTTTGAGTTAGAATTTGTTACAATAAACAATGGCTTAATTTCGTTAGTGAAAAATTCTACGAAACGTGATTTAATAGAATCTGCGACTTATCGCCAAAAGCAGCAGCAGATTGAAATAGAAAAAAACTTTATTTATACGTCATATGTACAGCTTAAAAATCAATTTCAAGATATTTTTAAGCGTTCGATTGAATGAGGAGGCAACATTAGAATGAATTTTAAAGATTATATTACAATTGTACCTGACTGGCCAAAACCAGGTATTACATTTAAAGATATCTCAACATTAATGGATAACGGTGACGCATACCGTGCCGCAACGGATGAGATTGTAAAATATGCCAATGATAAACAAGTTGATATTATCGTAGGACCGGAAGCTCGCGGATTTATCGTTGGTTGTCCAGTAGCATATGCGTTAGGTATCGGCTTTGCACCTGTTCGTAAAGAAGGAAAATTACCGCGTGAAGTAATTAAAGTAGATTACGGTTTAGAATACGGTAAAGACGTATTAACGATTCACAAAGATGCAATTAAGCCAGGTCAGCGCGTGTTGATTACAGATGATTTATTAGCAACAGGCGGTACAATTGAAGCGACAATTAAGCTTGTTGAAGAATTAGGCGGAATTGTTGTTGGAGCTGCGTTCTTAATTGAACTTTCTTACCTTGACGGCCGTGACAAACTAGACGGTTACGATGTATTCACATTAATGACGTATTAAGAAGAACGATCACATAAAAAAGAGTACCTGATACAGGTGCTCTTTTTTCGTTAAAAAACGTGAATACGTAAAATGGAAATGATGTAAATTTCATAAATTAGACGCAAAGGCTTTACATCCTTGGATTTTTTCAAGATAATAGTTACAATATGAATTAAAAATGCTAGTTGATAAAAGGTGATTTCATGGCAAATGAGCAAGTCCTAACAGCGGAACAGGTCATTGACAATACGAAGCGATATTTAAATGAAGAAGACGTGGCTTTTGTACAAAAAGCATATGATTTTGCAAAAGAAGCTCACAAAGAACAATATCGCAAGTCGGGTGAACCATATATTATCCACCCGATTCAAGTCGCAGGAATTTTAGTTGATCTAGATATGGATCCAGCAACAATTGCAGCTGGATTTCTACATGATGTGGTCGAAGATACAGAGATAACACTAAAGGATTTAGAAAAAGCTTTTAACGAAGAAGTAGCAATGCTAGTAGACGGCGTAACGAAACTTGGGAAAATTAAATATAAGTCTAAAGAAGAGCAGCAGGCTGAAAATCACCGCAAGATGTTTGTGGCAATGGCTCAAGATATTCGAGTCATACTGATTAAACTTGCGGATCGTCTTCATAACATGCGTACGCTGAAGCATTTACCGCAGGAAAAGCAGCGACGCATTTCAAATGAAACGCTTGAAATTTTTGCTCCTCTTGCTCATCGTCTTGGTATTTCAAAAATTAAGTGGGAGCTTGAAGATACAGCTTTACGTTACTTAAATCCTCAGCAATATTATCGCATTGTCAATTTGATGAAGAAAAAGCGTGCGGAACGCGAGCAATATTTGGCTGAAGTTATTGATGAAGTTCGTGAGCAAGTAGATGAAGTGTCGATTAAAGTTGAAATTTCAGGACGTCCAAAACATATTTATTCCATTTATCGTAAAATGGCACTGCAAAACAAGCAGTTTAATGAAATTTACGATTTACTAGCTGTGCGCATTATTGTAAATAGCATTAAAGACTGCTATGCGGTGTTAGGGATTATTCACACGTGCTGGAAACCAATGCCAGGACGTTTCAAAGATTATATTGCGATGCCAAAACAAAATATGTACCAGTCTCTTCATACGACGGTTATCGGACCAAAAGGTGATCCGTTAGAAGTTCAAATTCGAACATTTGACATGCACCAAATTGCTGAGTATGGAATTGCTGCTCACTGGGCTTACAAAGAGGGAAAAACAGCTGAGCATGCTTCATTTGAAGAAAAGTTAACGTGGTTTAGAGAAATTTTAGAATTTCAAAATGATGCAAACGATGCAGAAGAGTTTATGGAATCTCTAAAAGTTGATTTGTTTTCTGACATGGTTTATATTTTTACGCCAAAAGGCGACGTCATTGAGCTTCCTTCGGGTTCTGTTCCAATTGATTTTTCCTATCGTATTCATTCTGAAATCGGAAATAAAACCATTGGAGCAAAAGTCAACGGCAAGATGGTTACGCTTGATTACCGTTTGAAAACGGGGGACATTATCGAAATTTTGACGTCTAAGCATTCATATGGTCCAAGCAAGGACTGGTTAAAGCTTGCTCAAACGTCTCAAGCCAAAAATAAAATTCGCCAATTCTTTAAAAAGCAAAGCCGCGATGAAAATATTGAAAAAGGCAAAGAGCTGGTTGAAAAAGAAATTCGTCAAATGGAGTTTGACTTAAAAGAAGTATTAACAGCTGATAATATCAAACGAGTAGCGGAGAAGTTTAATTTCTCAAATGAAGATGATATGTATGCAGCTATTGGATATAACGGATTAACTGCGGCTCAAGTAGCTAATCGTTTAACCGAGAAGTGGAGAAAGCAGCGCGATCAAGAACAAGAGATCCAAATTGATGACATTGCACGCGACACTGCGGCTAAACGTGTTCGCCAGCATAAACGAAAAGATTCCGGTGTTATCGTACCGGGTGTAGAGAACATGCTGATTCGCTTGTCTAAATGCTGTAATCCAGTTCCCGGAGATGAGATTGTTGGTTTTATTACAAAGGGGCGGGGAGTATCTGTTCATAGAGCAGATTGTTTAAACGTTCACACAGATGATGCTGAAAGCCGTCTTATTCCTGTAGAGTGGGAAACACATATTAAAGAAGGCAAAGAGTTTAATGTGGAAATTGAAATTTCGGGCTACGACCGTCGAGGCTTACTAAATGAAGTTCTGCAGGTTGTAAACGAGACTAAAACGAATATTTCAGCCGTTTCAGGAAAATCGGACCGAAACAAAATGGCTACGATTCATATGTCAATTTCTATTCATAACATCAGTCATCTTCATAAAGTGGTCGAGCGCATTAAGCAGCTTCGAGACATTTATTCAGTTCGCCGAATTATGCATTAAGAAAGGTCGTTATACATGAGAGTAGTCGTACAAAGAGCAAAGAATGCAAAAGTAACTGTTGCAGGCGAGACGGTCGGTGAGATAGAGCACGGATATATGCTTTTAGTCGGTATTACCCACGAGGATACTGAAGCCGATGCAGAGTATGTAGCAGACAAAATTGTAAATTTGCGAGTGTTTGAAGATGAGTCTGGCAAAATGAATTTGTCGCTTCTAGATGTAGAAGGAGAAATTTTATCGGTATCTCAATTTACGCTTTACGGAGATTGCCGAAAAGGCAGAAGACCAAACTTTATGGAAGCTGCTAGGCCAGATCATGCTGTAACGATTTACAACTATTTTAATAAAGTATTATCAGGAAAAAATATTCGAGTAGAAACCGGCGCATTTGGCGAAATGATGGACGTATCATTTACGAATGACGGACCGGTCACACTTATTGTAGAAAGCAAAGAAAAAACGCAGGCTCACAGATGAGTCTGCGTTTTTTCTTTGTTTTGAAAGTAGTGATTTAATCCTTCAGCGATAGCGGATGTAATCATTTGCTGATAACTGATGGAATTAATATACGTTTCTTCCCGTTCGTTGCTTAAAAAGCCCAGTTCAATTAATGTACTCGGACGTGTATTTTCGCGAAGAACATAATAGTTTCCAAATCGTTCTCCTTTGTCTTTCAATTTTGCATGTTCAATGAGTGACTGATGAATAGAATGTGTGAGTGGACTGTCCTGATGCTGATGATAATGATAATAATACGTCATAAGGCCAGTTAGCTGTGAGCTGTTCGTACTGTTGTAGTGAACGCTTATAAAAGCATCTGCTTTAGTCGATTGCAGCGTGCGCTGTGAAAGCAGAACGTACTCATCACGGGTGCGGGTTAAAATGACGTGTGCGCCTTCTTTTTGAAGTTTGTTTTGTAAAATCAGCGCTGTTCGGAGAGTGAGATCTTTTTCATATGTGCCCTGTGTGCCGATGGCTCCTTTGTCTTTTCCTCCATGGCCTGCATCAATAATAATGGTTTTGCCCTTTAGGTGCTGCAAGCTTTTACTCAGCGTATAAACAGGCTGGCGCTGCGCTACTTGCATGCTAGGCTGAACGCTGCGGAGCGCTACGGTTTTCGTGAATTTTTTAAACACCCAGCCTTGAATACCCGAGCTTTCTACATAATACCAATCTCCTTGACGGTCTGAAACGGATAGTCTTGTATTCTTCGTCAATTTATTTGTAATTGAAAATGAACGTCCTGGACCGCTGCGTACATGAAGAGAGTCAGCTGTTACAACAATGGGTTGATGCACCGGTACATTTGGGCGCTCAAATGAGGAAGAGCACAGTAACAAAAGGATACTTGCAGCCAAAACAGATACAGACTTCATGTTAAGATGGCGAATAGATAGACCTCCTTTTTATAACAAAATAGAGTATTCGATGAAAAGAAAAAAAATCCTTTCTCTTATGTAAAAACATCTTTTTTGGGCAATGCTAATAAAAGGATAAGTAAGTGTAGGCAGGGAGGAAGAAACGATGAAGTTTAGTGAAAAAGGTGAACAATCATTTCAGCAGGTAAATCCGGTATTTGGCATTCATTTTCATGATTTTATTGATAGAGAAAGTGAAGCCTCATCCCTTGAATTGGCTTCTGAATTTGGTTTAACGCTTCGAGATATTCAGAAACTAAGAAAACAATTAGACCGCTCTTAACATGAAAGGTGCTTGACAACTGCTCATTTCATTCGTAATATAGAAAGCAATTGCTAAATTAAAATGAATGTATAACATTTTTATATTGATAAGCCAAAGATCGAGAAAAGTAGTAAAGATGACACATGGCTAGAGAGGAAATGTCTTAGGCTGAAAGCATTTCTACATGATGACTTTATGAAAGAACACTCAGGAGGCTTCACTCTGAAAAGGGAAACTTAGTAGGAGATGAACGTGTTCGTGCGTTAACGAAATGAGTGGAAACATGTCATATGTTTCAATTAGGGTGGTACCACGTGAGATTAACTCTCGTCCCTACTATGGAAAAATAGTAGAGGCGAGAGTTTTTTTGTATTGTAAATTTTAAATATAGGAGGCATATCACGTTATGTCAGTTCAAATACCTAGAGGCACACAAGATATTTTACCGGGCAAAGTAGAATATTGGCAGTTTGTTGAACAGCGAGCAAGAGAAATCTGCCGTGCGTTCAACTACCAAGAAATTCGTACACCAATGTTTGAACACACTGAATTATTTTTGCGCGGAGTGGGAGAAACAACGGATATCGTGCAAAAAGAAATGTACACATTTAAGGATCGAGGCGACCGCAGCTTAACACTTCGTCCAGAAGGAACAGCTGCAGTTGGACGATCATTTGTTTCAAATAAAATGTTTGGAAATCCAACGCAGCCAACAAAGCTGTTTTATATCGGTCCTATGTTTCGTTATGAACGACCTCAAGCGGGACGTTTCCGTCAATTCGTTCAGTTTGGCGTAGAAGCATTAGGGGTAAATGATCCAGCTATCGACGCTGAAGTTCTTGCCTTGTTAATGAGCTTTTACCAATCGCTTGGATTAAAAAAATTAAAGCTGGTTGTTAACAGTCTAGGAGATACAGAAAGTCGTCAAGCTCACCGTCAAGCACTTATCGATCACTTTGCACCTCGCATCGGAGAGTTTTGCAGCGACTGTCAAAGCCGATTGGAGAAAAATCCTCTTCGTATTTTAGATTGTAAAAAAGATCGTGACCATGAACTGATGGCTACAGCGCCGTCTATTCTTGATTATTTAAACGACTATTCAAAAGAATATTTTGAAAAAGTACAGCAGTACTTAACCGATTTAGACATTGACTATGTTGTAGATCCGACGCTAGTACGCGGGTTAGATTATTATAATCACACAGCATTTGAACTAATGAGTGAAGCAGAAGGATTTGGCGCCATTACAACTCTTTGCGGCGGAGGCCGTTATAATGGGCTGATTCAAGAAATCGGCGGACCTGAAACACCAGGTATTGGATTCGCTTTAAGCATTGAACGCTTATTATCTGCATTGGAAGCAGAAGGAATTGAGCTTCCGGTAGAAACTGGCGTAGATTGCTATGTAGTGACAATGGGCGATGAGGCGAAAGAAAAATCTGTTTCAATTGTAAATACGCTTCGACGTGCAGGTTTTGTAGCAGATAAAGATTATCAAGATAAAAAAATGAAAGCTCAGTTCAAAGCAGCCGATCGTGTACAAGCAAAATTTGTTGTTGTTCTAGGTGAAGATGAGCTAGCAAAACAAGTTGTAAACGTAAAGAATATGGAATCTGGCGAACAGCAAGAAGTATCAATTGATCAATTGGTTAGCTATTTGCAGGAACAAGTATAAGGGGGAACCATGATGACAAAACGTTCATACTACTGTGGAGATGTAACAGAACAAGCAACTGGCGAAACAGTTCTATTAAAAGGATGGGTTCAAAAGCGCCGTGATTTAGGCGGATTAATTTTTATTGATTTACGCGACCGCGGCGGAGTTGTGCAAGTTGTATTTAATCCTGAAAAATCTGCTGAAGCGCTAAAAATTGCTGAAGATGTACGTAATGAATTCGTACTGGAAGTGCAGGGAACTGTTGTAGCTCGTGAAGAGGGAACCGTTAACCCGAACTTAAAAACAGGTAAAATTGAAGTTCACGCTGAGCAAATTACAGTGTTGAATAAAGCCAAAACACCTCCTTTTGCCATTGCGGATCAAACGGAAGTATCAGAAGATGTTCGATTAAAATATCGTTATTTAGATCTTCGACGTTCTGAAATGTTTAACACGCTTAAAATGCGCAATGACATTACAAAAACAATTCGCGACTTCTTAGATCAAAATGACTTTTTAGATGTTGAAACACCTATTTTAACAAAAAGCACGCCAGAAGGTGCACGTGATTATCTTGTGCCGAGCCGCGTACACGAAGGTGAGTTTTATGCTCTTCCTCAATCACCGCAAATCTTTAAGCAACTGTTAATGGTAAGCGGAGTTGAGCGTTATTATCAAATTGCTCGCTGTTTCCGCGATGAGGACTTGCGTGCAGATCGTCAGCCTGAATTTACTCAAATCGATATTGAAACATCATTTTTATCTCAAGAGGACATCATGACAATGACGGAAGAAATGATGTCTAAAGTAATGAAGCGCGTAAAAGATTTAGATGTAACGACGCCTTTCCCGCGCATGTCGTATGATGAAGCGATGAGCCGCTATGGTTCAGATAAGCCGGATACACGTTTTGAAATGGAGCTAGTCAACTTATCAGAGCTTGTGAAAGACTGCGGGTTTAAAGTATTTAGCGCAGCAGTTGAAAACGGCGGAGAAGTAAAAGCGATTAACGTAAAAGGTGCCGCTTCTAGCTATTCACGTAAAGATATCGATGCTTTAACAGAGTTCGTGAAAATTTACGGTGCTAAAGGGTTAGCATGGCTGAAAGTTGAAGCAGACGGCTTAAAAGGACCTATTGCAAAATTCTTCAACGAAGATGAGCAAAAGCAATTTGCTGAAGCTCTTCAAACGGAAGAAGGAGATTTACTTTTATTTGTAGCTGATAAAAAGTCAGTTGTAGCAGATGCACTTGGCGCTCTTCGTCTAAAGCTTGCAAAAGAACAAGGGATTATTGATGAAACGAAATTTAACTTCCTATGGGTAACAGATTGGCCTCTTCTTGAGCATGACGAAGAAGACAACCGTTACTACGCGGCTCATCATCCATTCACAATGCCAGTTCGTGAAGATTTACCAATGTTAGAAAGCGATCCTGGACAAGTCCGTGCACAAGCATATGACTTAGTGTTGAATGGTTACGAACTTGGCGGAGGATCTTTACGTATTTATGAGCGTGATATTCAAGAAAAAATGTTTAAAACGCTTGGATTTACATTAGAAGAAGCATATGAGCAGTTCGGTTTCTTACTTGAAGCATTTGAATACGGTACTCCTCCTCACGGCGGAATTGCGTTAGGTCTTGACCGTTTGGTTATGCTTTTAGCAGGACGCACAAACTTGCGCGATACAATTGCCTTCCCTAAAACAGCAAGTGCAAGCTGTCTATTAACAAACGCACCTGGTGAAGTAAGTGAAGCGCAATTAGACGAGCTGCATTTGCAGGTAAAAAAGCAAAAAACAGAAGCGTAATCGATTAAACCATCTGTTAAATCGAGCCTGTCACGGGAGCACGACAGGCTCGATTTTTTTTGTTTTACTTATTAATTGCAAAGTGATTTTTTCTGTGATAAGATACTTTCAAGAACTAAATAGTCCTGATGTGTTCGTCCTTAATCCAGTTTTGACCGAACAATTTTTTGCTTGGGAGCTCGGAGTTTTTAACGAGCGTACATGCCTCATCTCGAGGACTTACAATGGTTAAAGCAGAGCACCCACCTGCCGAGAGCGGGTTCAAAACGAAGGCACTCGAGACGGCACGATCGGGACTAGCATACATATAAGAAATCCTCTATGTAATGATTTGCATAGAGTTTTTTTATGGAGAAATAACGAATGCTCATGTTCGTTTTGCTAAAAATATGGTATAGTCAATTTCGTTGTTTATTTGAATTAATCATACACGTTGGTGTATTTAATAGAGGAGTGTTTTAACATGTTGCATCAGTTTTCGCGTAATGAACTGGCGATAGGAAAAGAAGGGTTAGCTACTTTAAAAGGCAGCACGGTTGCTATTTTAGGGATAGGAGGAGTAGGGTCGTTTTCTGCTGAGGCTTTGGCTCGGTCAGGAGTAGGTCGTTTAATTCTTGTAGATAAAGACGATGTTGATATTACAAACGTAAATCGTCAAATTCATGCGCTGCTTTCGACGGTAGGTCAGCCCAAGACAGAATTAATGAAACAGCGTATTTTGGATATTAACCCAGACTGTGACGTCGTTTCTCTTCAAATGTTTTATACGGAAGAAACGTATGAAGAGTTCTTTAGTTACAAACCGGACTTTGTAGTGGATGCATCCGATACGATTTCGTATAAAATTCATTTAATGAAAGAATGTTTAAAACATGATATTCCGATTATTTCAAGTATGGGTGCTGCGAATAAAATGGATCCAACACGTTTTAAAATTGCAGACATTTCAAAGACGCATACAGATCCGATTGCAAAAGTGGTTCGTACTCGTCTGCGTAAAGAAGGAATTCGCAAAGGAATTAACGTCGTTTTTTCTGATGAACGTCCAATCGTTATTCGCGAAGAAGTTCGCAAAGAAGTAGGAAACGATCAAGCGCAAATTCGAAAAGCGAAAATGCCCCCATCTTCTAATGCTTTTGTTCCATCTGTAGCGGGATTAATTATGGGCGGTCATGTTATCAATGAATTATTAAGTAATATTAAGATTCGCCGCGTAGGTGATCAATAAAAAGAAGGCTATCGCAGCCTTCTTTTTTTTATGGAAATATCTATTCTATTTATGCTTTGGATGGAATCTTCTGTTTGATATGTATAAAAAGTACTAATAAATTGAAAAATATGGCTTGATGGTGAATTTACACTGTAGTAAAAAAAGAGATTTATGTAAATTTATTTAACGCTTTATTTACATAAAATTTACGTTTTGGCTTTCTTTCTGTTGTATCTTCTACAGTAATATTCAGAAAGTCTTATATATCAAGGGTTTTGATAGAAATAAGAAAAAATAAACCCCAAATAAGTAAGTTTACAGTAACTTAAAATTCACTTCATATAAAGACAACAATCTACTCGTATAATGTGTCTTGTACCTGTTGTTCGAGTACAAAGGACTAGTACTAATTACACATATATTTATTGGAGGGTAATGTAATGAAAACAAAGGGTTTTAAAGTAACATTAGCAGCTTTTTTAATGGTAGGAGCACTAGCAGCATGTGGTAAAGACGGAGCAAGCAACGACAGTGGTTCGGGCAGCAAAGAAGAAGTGTCAGGTACGTTAACAGCGGCGGGATCTACAGCTTTACAACCACTTGCAGAAGAAGCAGCGAATGGAATTACGGAAAAATATCCAAACCTTTCAGTAACGGTACAAGGTGGAGGTAGTGGAACTGGTGTTAACCAAGTAGCATCAGGAGCAGTTGACATTGGAAACTCTGACGTTCCAGCAGCCGATAAAATCGAAGATAAATCAAAAGCAGATAAACTTGTCGATACGAAAGTAGCGGGCATTGGGTTCGCACTTGTTGTAAATAAAGATGTAAAAGTAGAATCGTTAACAAAAGAGCAAATTCAAAAGATTTTCTCTGGTGAAATTAAAAACTGGAAAGAAGTTGGCGGAAACGACGAAAAAATTAACGTAATCAACCGTCCAGCATCATCTGGTACACGTGCTACATTTGAGAAAACATTAATGGGTGACGCAAAAGTAAATGACAGCGTTGGTACAGCTCAAGATTCAAACGGAGCGGTTGAGCAATCAGTAAACTCAACTCCAGGAGCAGTAAGTTACCTTGCTATGTCGTATTTAATTGGCGATAAAAAAGAAAGTTTAAAAATGCTTAATATTGATGGTGTGGAGCCAACAACAGAAAATATTGTTTCTAAAAAATATCCGTTCTGGTCTTATGAGTACATGATTACAAACGGTGAGCCAAAAGATGGTGCAAAAGAGTACATTGATTATGTATCTGGTAAAGACTTTGCTAAGCAAGTAGAAGATATGGGCTATATCCCAATGACTGAATTCAAAAAATAAAAGTGTTTTTAAAAAGAATAGGGCTGACTAACACAGTCAGTCTTATTCTATTTGAATGTTAATAAAGTATATAGCAAATAAAAAGAAAAGCGAATATATACTGAATATGTAAGGAGACAGAGCGATGAAGGGGAAAAAATCCATTAATTATGTAAAAAGCGAATACATTGGCCGTACGCTTTCTACATTTTGCGGTATTTTAATTGTACTTGTTACGTTAGCTATTATCGTATTTATTTGTGAAAAAGGCATACAGTCATTTTTACAAAGCAATATATCAATCGGTGAAATGTTGACTTCAACAAAATGGAGCCCAAACAATAAAGAATACGGGGCACTTGTGTTTATTCTGGGTTCAATGCTTGTATCAATCGGAGCCGTTATTATAAGTGCTCCAATTGGAATTGCTATTGCCATTTTTAACAACTATATTTCGCCTAAATTTGGGTCAACGGTTTTACGACCGGTTTTAGAGCTTTTAGTCGGAGTTCCTTCAGTGGTATACGGCCTTTTAGGGGTTACCATTTTAGTGCCGCTTCTTCGCGATAACTTCGGCGGAGTGGGCTTTAGTTTGATTGCCGGAATTATTGTCTTAAGCGTCATGATTCTTCCGACAATTGCAAGTATTGCTGACGATGCAATTCGAAGCGTAGCACCTGAATATTTAGAAGCTTCTTATGGACTAGGTTCAACAAGATGGCAGGCAATTAGCCGAGTTATTATTCCATCTGCTAAAACAGGTATTTTAACAGGTATCGTGTTAGGGCTTGCCCGTGCATTCGGAGAAGCGCTAGCTGTGCAAATGGTTATCGGAAATACGGTTAAGCTTCCTGAAAGCTTATACAGCCCAACGGCAACATTAACAGGTATTTTAACAATGGATATGTCTAATACGTTAAACGGAACGGCATGGAATAACGCATTGTGGACGTTAGCCATGATTTTACTGCTTATTTCTTTCGTGTTCATTTTAATTATCCGAGCAATTGGGAAACGAGGTGCTCATCAATGAGAAACAAAAATGCACGCACAGTAAATAATATATGGACAGGTATTTTTTATGGCATTGCCGCTCTAGTTGTGGCGCTATTAGTGTATTTAGTTGTTGAAATTATCGCCAAGGGCTGGGGATTTTGGGATCCGAACTTTTTATTTGGAAAGCCAAGCAATACGATGGCAGGTGGTGGTATTGGACCGCAGCTGTTTAACTCGTTTTACATGCTTGTTTTAACGCTGATCATTTCTATTCCTCTTGGTTTAGGAGCCGGAATTTACTTAGCGGAGTACGCGAAGCAAGGTCGTTTCCTAAATTTCGTCCGCTTATGTATTGAGACAATGGCGTCATTACCGTCCATTGTAGTTGGTTTATTTGGATTATTAATTTTCGTCACATTTTCAGGCTGGGGCTATACGCTTATCGGCGGAGCACTTGTGATTACAATTTTAAATTTACCGGGTTTAACGCGCGTATGTGAAAGTGCGATTGCATCTGTTCCTGCGAGTGTAAAAGAAGCGAGTTTAGGCTTGGGTGCGACTAAATGGCAAACAATTGTCAAAGTAGTGATTCCATCAGCGATTCAACAAATTATCACGGGCGTTATTTTAACAGCGGGACGAATCTTTGGAGAGGCAGCTGCGCTGATTTATACAGCTGGCTTAACGACGCCGATGTTAAATTCAAATGCCGACTTAACGAGTCCTGTAAACCCGTTTAATATTTTTCGACCAGCGGAGACGCTTGCCGTCCACATTTGGAAATTAAACTCTGAAGGAATTGTACCTGATGCGAGATTGATTGCAACAAAGTCAGCTGCTATTCTAATCATTATGGTTCTGTTGTTTAATATCATCGCTCGTTTAGTAGCAAAACTTTTAGACAGCTACTTTAAAGGTTCAACAAAAACGAAAAAACGAAAAGACGTTAAAAGTGCAGCTTAATAGATAAAGACAAAAAAGAAAATGGCTTTGAAACTGAGCAACAGTTTCAGCCATTTTCTTTTTTTAATGTCTCTAAACGATTGAAAACTTTTGAAAAGTATTTTTCTTGTCCATTTTGTTTAGGATGAAAATATTGTTTGTTTTTGATGCGATCCGGTAAATACTGTTGAAGGACCCATCCGTTATCAAAATCATGCGGGTATTGATATTCAACGCCTCGTCCAAGGTTCTCTGCTCCTTTGTAATGAGCATCCTTCAAATGAATGGGAACGTCGCCGGACAACCCTTTTTTAATATCACTTATCGCTTCATCTAATGCTTTGTAAGCAGCGTTGGACTTCGGTGATAGGCAAAGCTCAATAACGGCGTTTGCAAGCGGGATGCGTGCTTCTGGAAGTCCTAATCGCTCAGTTGCTTGAATAGCTGCTAGTGTCCTCATGCCGGCATCCGGATCAGCTAGTCCAATGTCTTCATAGGCAATGACTAAAAGGCGACGATTGATGCTGATCAAGTCTCCTGCTTCAATTAGCCGTCCCAAATAATGAAGAGCGGCATTTACGTCGCTCCCGCGAATCGATTTTTGAAAAGCCGATAATACATCATAGTGAGCGTCACCATTTTTATCATGTGAAAAATACTTTTGCTGCAGACATTCTTCTGCCGTTTGTAAGGTAATAACGATTTTACCATCGCTTTCACTTGTTGATAAAACAGCTAGTTCCAGAGCATTCAAAGCCGAGCGCACGTCACCGTTACAGCTGTTGGCAAAGTGGTTCATGGCGTCATCTTCTACGACAATTTTTCTATTCCCAAATCCATTGGATGAGTCGTTGAGTGCTCTTGTTAGCGCCATTTTGATATCATCTGGCGTAAGAGATTTTAATTCGAAGATTTGGCATCTGCTTCGAATAGCAGGATTAATCGCGTGATAAGGATTGCTTGTTGTCGCTCCGATTAGAATGATCATGCCGTTTTCTAAATAAGGAAGCAAAAAGTCTTGCTTGGCTTTGTCAAGGCGATGAACTTCATCTAGCAGAAGAATTACTTTGCCTGACATTTTGGCCTCTTCGGCGACAATTTCCATATCTTTTTTATTGTTTACAACGGCATTTAACTGACGAAACGCCGTGTTGGTTGTTTTTGCAATAGCTGTCGCAATTGTTGTTTTCCCGACGCCTGGAGGCCCATATAAAATCATCGAGCTTAAGTGATTTGCTTTTACCATTCGATAAATCATTTTATCTTTGCCAACTAAATGCTGCTGCCCGATAACGTCATCTAAATGAGTCGGACGCATTCGAAATGCGAGAGGTTTTGTAGACATGTTTTTCTCCTTTCTTTTCTTTCACTGTATCACAAGAGGTGAATAGGTGGTGGAAATTTATCTTATAGGCATAGTATGTTATAATATCAACAGTTACATTTGCAAGAAACGCGTATAGAGAAGTTCATATAGCTTAGTAAAAAACGACTCATCACAGCATTCAGTGACAACGTGAGGGTCTTATTTTTTTCATAAATAAAAAAAGTGTATTGAAGGAGTGTATCGTATGAAAATTTCAACAAAAGGACGCTACGGTTTAACGATTATGATTGAGCTTGCGAAGCGCTTTGGAGAAGGTCCTATCTCGCTTAAAACTATTGCTCAAACGCATGATTTATCTGAACATTATTTAGAGCAGCTTATTTCACCGCTGCGTAACGCTGGGCTTGTAAAAAGCGTGCGCGGAGCTTATGGAGGTTACATCTTGGCACATGAACCTGCTAACATTACTTCTGGCGATATTATTTCCGTTTTAGAAGGTCCTATTAGTCCTGTAGAAGGAATTGAAGATGAAGAGCCTGCAAAACGCGAGCTGTGGATTCGTATTCGAGATGCAGTTAAAGAAGTGCTAGATAGTACAACGCTTGAAGATTTAGCAAATCATTCTGATGATGATCAAGCGTCTTATATGTTTTATATTTAATAATGAGCTAGGAGGCGTTTATTTTGGAACGTATTTATGTTGATCATGCAGCAACGTCTCCAATACATCCAGCAGTCGTTGAGAAAATGACGACTTTTATGCATGAGTACTTTGGAAATCCGTCTAGTATTCATCACTACGGGCGGGAAAGTCGACGCTATTTAGACGAAGCTCGCCAAACGATTGCAGCAAGTATTGGAGCACACGAAAATGAACTGATTTTTACAAGTGGTGGGACAGAAGCAGATAATATGGCACTGATCGGAGTCGCTCTTGCAAACCGCCATAAAGGAAATCATATTATTACCACGCAAATTGAACACCACGCTGTGCTTCATACGTGTGAATATTTAAAAACACAGGGCTTTGAAGTGACTTACCTACCAGTTAATGAGTACGGACAAGTATCTGTGGATGAAATAAAATCAGCCCTAACGGATCAAACAATTCTTGTGTCGGTGATGTTTGGAAATAATGAAGTAGGTGCTATTCAGCCAATTGGAGAAATTGGAGTTCTATTAAAAGAGCATGGAGCATATTTCCACACGGATGCAGTGCAAGCTTATGGATTAATTCCGTTAAATGTGCAACAATTAGGTGTCGATCTTTTATCCGTTTCGGCTCATAAAATTAACGGACCAAAAGGGATGGGCTTTTTATATGCAGCTGCTCACGTTTCACTGTCTCCTTTGCTATTTGGAGGAGAACAAGAGCGCAAACGACGAGCTGGAACTGAGAACATGACAAGTATCGTCGGGTTTGAAGAAGCTGTGAAAATTTCGCAACAAACGCTGCAAACACGTGCAGATGAATATAGAAGATACAAAGAAATAATGGTAGCTGTGTTGAAAGAAGAAGGTATTTCATTTGAAATTAACGGACATCTTGAAAATGCTCTGCCACATGTGTTAAATTTATCATTTCCAAAAACAAATGTTGAATCGATGCTCGTAAATTTAGACTTAGCAGGAATTGCGGCATCGAGCGGTTCAGCTTGCACAGCGGGAGCAATCGATCCTTCTCATGTGCTTGTTGCTATGTTTGGAAAAGGGTCTGAGCGTTTAACAACTTCTATTCGATTTAGCTTTGGCCTAGGAAACTCTGCTGAGCAAATTGAAAAAACCGCACGTCAAACAGCAAACATCGTTAAGCGACTAACGATGTAAATAGCAGCCATCAGTAGGGTCTTCATCCCTCACTGATGGTTTGTGTCGTTTCTTTCGCTTTTTAGCGAACAATTTAATTAAAATGAAGAAAACGGAGGTGGCGAAGTTGACAAAATCACCTAAAGATACACGTGTAGTAGTCGGAATGAGCGGAGGCGTTGATTCATCTGTAGCAGCTCTTTTATTAAAACAACAAGGATACGATGTGATCGGAATCTTTATGAAAAACTGGGACGATACGGATGAAAACGGCGTTTGTACTGCGACTGAAGATTATAACGATGTTATTCGCGTATGTAATCAAATTGGTATTCCCTACTATGCAGTCAACTTTGAGAAACAATATTGGGATAAAGTATTTACCTACTTTTTAGATGAATATAAAGCAGGTCGTACACCGAATCCTGATGTAATGTGTAATAAAGAAATTAAATTCAAAGCCTTTTTGGAGCATGCAATGACGCTAGGAGCAGACTATCTAGCGACAGGACATTATGCACGCGTTGCGTATCGTGACGGGGAGTATAAAATGCTTCGAGGCGTAGATGGAAATAAAGATCAAACGTATTTCTTAAATCAATTAGGACAAGATCAGCTTTCAAAAGTAATGTTCCCAATTGGAGAAATTGAGAAATCAAAAGTGCGTGAAATTGCAAAAGAAGCAGGCCTTGCTACAGCAACGAAAAAAGACAGCACAGGTATTTGCTTTATTGGCGAACGCAACTTCAAGGAATTTTTAAGTCAGTATCTTCCTGCTCAGCCAGGTGTGATGCAAACGCTTGACGGCGAAGTGAAAGGCAAGCATGACGGCCTTATGTACTACACGATTGGTCAACGCCATGGTTTGGGTATCGGAGGCAGCGGCGAACCTTGGTTTGTAGTTGGAAAAGATTTAGAAAAAAACGTTTTATACGTCGATCAAGGCTTTCACAATGAGCTGCTTTATTCTACATCTCTTACAGCAACAAATGTCAGCTGGGTAAGCGACCGTGACTGGTCGTCACCAATGACGTGCACAGCAAAATTCCGCTATCGTCAAACCGATTCAGCAGTAACCGTTGAGAAAGTCGATGATGATACAATTAAAGTTATTTTTGCTGAACCTGTTCGCGCAATTACGCCGGGTCAAGCAGTTGTGTTTTACAAAGATGATGAATGTCTTGGCGGAGCAACAATTGACAAAGTATTTCAAGAAGAAGAGCAAATCTGGTACGTATAATTCATATAAGCAAGAACGAAAAACCTCGGCTGTATATAGCTGAGGTTTTTCTATGATATACTTTACTTATTGGGTAAACTAATAACTTACATATTCTAGATTTTCATGATGTGAAAGTCTTTTAAATCATAACTAAAACAGTGGAGTGAACGAAAAAATGACAGATAAAAATCAGCTAGGAATTCAGTATATGCAGGAAGGGAAATTTGAAGAGGCTGCTAAAACATTTTCAGAAGCAATTGAAGATAATCCAAAAGATCCAATCGTGTATGTGAATTTTGGCAATTTGTTAGCGGCTGTTAGTGAGATGGATCGTGCTTTGAAATTTTATGAACGTGCGATTGAATTAGATGAAGAAACGGCAACAGCGTATTACGGAGCAGGGAATATTTATTTTAATGCAGAGCAGCTTGAGCAGGCAAAGCACTACTTTGATTTAGCAATCAAAAAAGGCTTAGATTCATCCGATGCGTACTTTATGCTTGGTTTAACGCTGTTTCATATGGAAGAAATTCGTTTTGCGATGCATTATCTTCAGCGAGCGGTAGAACTAAACGAACATGACGTAGAAGCAAAATTTCAGTACGGTCTTTGTTTAGCACAGCTCGAAATGGTGGATGAAGCGATTGCTGAGTTCCTTAAGGTAGTCAATCAAGAACCAGAACATGCCGATGCTTTTTATAATTTGGGCGTAGCGTATGCCATGAAAGATGATAAGGACAAAGCAATTGAGATGTTAGATGAAGCTTTAAACGTGCAGCCAGATCACGTAATGGCAGCAAATGCTAAACAAGTTCTGTCTACATTAGAACATTAAGAAAGCGGGTAAAGGAAGGATAACATGAACGAAGAACTAGTGAACCCTTCACAGCCAGAACGTCATTATATAAGCGGCACGTCAATTGTAACGGTATTTCATAACGAAGAAAACTTATATAACGTTACGCGGATACGGATCAAAAAAACAAATTTAGAGATTGAAGATAAAGAAACGGTCGTTACAGGCTATTTTCCTAAGCTGAATGAAGATGAAGTATACACGTTTTACGGAGACTTCAAAGAGCATCCAAAGTTTGGTCTGCAGTTTCATGTTGAACAGTTTAAAAAAGAACTTCCGCAATCAAGGCAAGGGGTTGTTCAGTACCTATCAAGCGATTTATTTCACGGAATCGGTAAAAAAACCGCTGAAAACATTGTAGACGCCCTAGGAGAACGCGCTATTTTTCGTATTTTGCAAAATGAGTCTGTGCTAAAAGAGGTTCCGAGGCTTTCAGCCGACAAGGCAGAAGCTTTAGTCACGCAGCTTCGTGAACATCAAGGGTTAGAAGAAGTAATGGTAAAGCTGACAGACCTCGGGTTTGGACCGCAGCTTTCGATGAAGATTTTCCAAGCGTACAAACAAGAAGCGCTTGAAATTGTTCAAAATAATCCTTATCAGCTCGTAGAAGATATTCAAGGTATTGGCTTTAGCAGGGCTGATGAACTTGGAAAGAGGCTTGGTATGGCAACCAATCATCCTGATCGTTTGCGTGCAGGTATTTTATACGTCATTGAGCAAGAATGCAATCAAATGGGACATGTATACGTCACGGCAGATCAGCTGTATGGAAAAACAGCAGAGCTTCTTCGAAAAAGCAGGCATGAAAATCTGTCTGAAATGGATCTTACAAGAGAAGTGGACGCATTAAAAGCAGACAAAAAGCTTATCATTCAAGACGAAAAAATTTATTTTCCTCCCCTTTTCTATGCTGAAAAAGGGGTAGTTAAAGCTATTCAAAAAATTATGGCTCAAACGCAGTACGAAGAGCAGTTTCCAGAATCAGAATTTTTACTAGCTCTGGGTGAACTAGAAGAGCGATTAGACGTTCAATATGCACCGTCTCAGCGCAAGGGCATACAAACCGCTTTAATGTCTCCAATGCTTCTTTTAACAGGTGGACCAGGTACTGGGAAAACAACGGTTATTAAAGGGATAGTCGAACTTTATGCAGAACTTCACGGATGTTCGTTAAATCCAGGGGACTATAAAAAAGATGAAGCTTTTCCTGTTTTACTTGTGGCACCTACTGGACGCGCTGCTAAACGAATGAGCGAAGCGACCGGACTTCCGGCAGTTACGATTCACAGATTATTAAAATGGAACGGACAAGAAGGATTTGACCATAATGAGGAGAATCCAATTGACGGAAAGTTATTGATTGTGGATGAAGTATCGATGGTAGATTTGTGGCTTGCTCATCAGCTGTTTAAGTCTCTTCCTGCTAATTTACAGGTTATTTTAGTTGGAGACGAAGACCAGCTTCCTTCAGTAGGTCCGGGACAGGTGTTAAAAGATTTACTGAGTTCAGAAGTAGTTCCTACCGTCCGTCTGACAGATGTATACCGGCAAGCGGAAGGGTCGTCGATTATTGATTTGGCTCATGAAATAAAAAAAGGAAAGCTTCCGGAAGACTTATCGAGGCAGCAAGGAGATCGTTCCTTTATTCGCTGTCAAGGACAGCACATCACGAATGTCGTGCAACAAGTTTGCGGGAATGCGTTAAAAAAAGGCTATACGGCTAAAGATATTCAAGTTCTAGCTCCTATGTATAAAGGTCCTGCAGGGATTGATAAACTGAATGAAGTTCTTCAGGAATTATTTAACCCGGCTTCTGAGCAAAGAAGAGAGCTTAAGCACGGAGATATTACGTACCGAGTCGGAGATAAAGTGCTGCAGCTTGTAAATCAGCCGGATAGCAACGTATTTAACGGAGATATGGGAGAAATCGTCTCAGTTTTCTTTGCCAAAGAAAATACGGAAAAACAGGATATGCTGGTTATTTCATATGAAGGAAACGAAGTAACTTATACAAAGCAAGACTTTAATCAAATAACTCATGCATACTGCTGTTCCATTCATAAATCGCAGGGAAGTGAATTTCCCATTGTTGTGCTTCCAATTGTCAAAAGCTATTACCGGATGCTGCGACGCAATTTACTTTATACCGCCGTTACGCGAAGTAAACAGTTTTTAATTTTATGCGGCGAAGACGAAGCGTTTCAGCTTGGAGTCAGCCGGAATGAAGACAGCATTCGACAAACGAATTTACAGCCCCTGCTTCGAGAAAGCTTGGATAACGATATAGAAGATCCCGAAATTCCATTTATGAAAGATGCAAATATTGGGATGGAAAACGTTACGCCGTATGATTTCATGTAACCTTTCGCATGCTAACAAAGAGTTAAATAAACTCCTTTGTTACCATCCTTCTTTGCTAATTGTCAGAAAATAAAGTATGGGCGTGAAAAAAAGTGGACATAATGCGTTTATATAAGTAGAACGTATAAAGAGGTGTCGACTTTGTTTAAATGTCCAAACTGTAAAAGTATTGACGTTGGCAAAATTGGTGTAAATCAGTATTACTGCTGGAATTGTTTTATTGAAATGACTATTTCAAAAGGACAAATTAATACTCACCAAGTAGAAGAAGATGGAACATTGAGCTCGCTTGATGATTTGTTCTCAGATGACGAGCGCACAATCAATTTCTAATTCTTTTTTACCGGGAGGAAGAGCAATGGGCAGAATCATTCCGTCAGTAGTCGCTTTCGGTCTTGGAGCTTATGCATTTAAAATGGCAGATGATCGAGAGATGTTTACAAAAAGAAATATGAAAAAAATGCGTAAACGTATGATGAAAGCTATTCACTAATAAAAAAGCACTATTGCACTAAGCTGCAATAGTGCTTTTTTGCAGGCAGAAGATACAACTGCATGTATAAACTCCTTTCTTTATCAAAAAATAGAAGAGAGGAGGAGTTTACGTTGAAAGATAGTTCATTCAAATGGTTCTATAGATTCGGACTGCTGTTATTAGCACTGCTGTGCATATTAGTATTTTTTAAAGTCCAGTTTTTATGGCTGCCTGTTATTTACATGTTTTTAAAAGCACTGCTGCCTTTTTTTATTGCAGCATTCATTACATATTTACTTCATCCGCTTATTGAAAAAACGCATGATAAAGGCGTGCCTCGTCCTCTAGCTATTTTACTGATCTACATTATCTTTTTTGGAGGAATCGGGTTCGGAGCCTATAAGTCGTATCCTATTTTTGTGGAACAAGTAAAAGATTTAAATGAACAGCTGCCTCATTTTACGAATACATATAGACATTGGGTAGAATCGATTCATGATCGTACAACTTCACTTCCAAACGGTGTACATGAGAAAATTGAAGGCAGCATTGATGATGTAGAGGCTACGCTCAACGTGTGGCTTACAAAAGTGGCGGAAGGATTAAAATCATTGATTACCTCTTTTTTGATTTTAATCATTATTCCATTTATTGTTTTTTATATGCTGAAGGATTTTTCCTCTATTAAGAAAGCAACAGCTTATGTCACACCTAAAAAGTGGCACAAACCAGGCGAACGTTTTTTATCGGATGTGAATGAATCGCTTGGCAATTATATTAGAGGACAATTTTTTGTTTGTCTCATTATTGGTGTGATTGCCACAGCAGCACTTTGGTTCTTTCATGTACCTTATGCACTTCTTTTAGGCTTTATTATTGGCGTAACGAATATCATTCCGTATTTTGGCCCGATTATTGGTGCGGTTCCAGCAGCTATTATTGCAGCAACTATCTCGATAAAGTTGGTTATTACCATTGTCATTATTATCTTTGTGCTGCAGTTTCTAGAAGGAAATGTGCTGTCTCCGCTTATCGTAGGAAAGAGCCTTCATATTCATCCTTTGTTTATCATGCTTGCGCTCCTTTTAGGAGGAGAGTTTGGAGGAGTATTGGGTCTCATTTTGGCTGTGCCAATTTTAGCAGTCGTTAAAATATCTATTTTGCATATTCGCTCTTATACGCTCAAACATTGACAAAGAGCGGTTAATTTGTCATAATATCGCCATAAGAAAACGCTACATATTTTGAACACAATGATGGATCGAGTACGTTGCACACTGGTTTTTAGAGAAGGGCTTCCTTGGCTGAAAGAAGCGCTAAACAAAGAGCAGCTGAACGCTAGTCCAGAGTGCAGGCTAAAACCTGCCGTGTCAGCAACGTTAACGCTATGAAGGTGATAAATGCTTTTGGCATTTATAATCAGGGTGGTACCGCGAGTTCAACTCTCGTCCCTGCTACAGGGATGAGAGTTTTTTTGTGTGCAAATAACTAGCAATTACCTTTGGACACAGGGAAAATAGATGCTTTTATGTCATCATTTTTTTGTCTATAAATAAGAAGAGTATTAAAGGAGGACCAATCATGAAAAAACTGACGTCAGCACAAGTTCGTCAAATGTATTTAGATTTCTTTAAAGAAAAAGGCCATGATGTAGAACCAAGCGCATCTTTAGTTCCGCATGAAGATCCATCTTTATTATGGATTAACAGTGGAGTAGCTACATTAAAAAAATATTTTGATGGTCGTGTTATTCCTCAAAATCCGCGTATTTGTAACGCACAAAAATCTATTCGTACAAACGATATCGAAAACGTAGGTAAAACGGCTCGCCATCATACGTTTTTTGAAATGCTTGGTAACTTCTCTATCGGTGATTATTTCAAAGAAGAAGCAATCCAATGGGCATGGGAATTCTTAACGAGCGATAAATGGATTGGATTCGACGCAGATAAGCTATCTGTAACAGTTCACCCTGAAGATGAAGAAGCATTTAAGATCTGGAATGAAAAAATGGGCGTGCCTAAAGAGCGTATCATTCGTTTAGAAGGTAACTTCTGGGATATTGGAGAAGGTCCGAGTGGTCCAAATACAGAGATCTTTTATGATCGCGGAGAAGCATATGGAAATGACCTAACTGATCCCGAATTATATCCAGGTGGAGAAAATGAGCGTTATTTAGAAATTTGGAACCTTGTATTTTCTCAGTTTAATCATAATCCTGATAATACGTACACGCCGCTTCCAAAGAAAAATATTGATACAGGAATGGGCTTAGAGCGTATGGTTTCTGTTATTCAAGATGTGCAAACAAACTTTGATACAGATTTGTTTATGCCAATTATTGAAGCAACAGAAAATATTTCAGGCGCTAAATATCGTACAAATGATGAGCAAGATACGGCATTTAAAGTCATTGCTGACCACATTCGTACGGTAACATTTGCTGTAGGTGATGGTGCTCTTCCTTCAAATGAAGGCCGCGGGTATGTGCTGCGTCGTTTGTTACGCCGAGCAGTTCGCTATGCTAAAAAGTTAAACATTAATCGTCCGTTCATGTACGACCTAGTGCCGGTAGTAGGTGAAATCATGGTTGATTTCTATCCGGAAGTAAAGGAAAAAACGGATTTTATCCAGCGCGTAGTCAAAAATGAAGAAGAGCGTTTTCACGAAACGTTAAATGACGGACTAGCTATCTTGGCAACTGTTATTAAAAAAGAAAAAGCGCAAAACAGTGATACGGTACAAGGCGAAGATGTTTTCCGTCTATATGATACGTATGGCTTCCCTGTTGAATTAACGGAAGAATACGCAGAAGATGAGAACATGAAAATCGATCATGCAGGTTTTGAACGTGAAATGGAAGCACAGCGTGAGCGTGCGCGTGCTGCTCGTCAAGATTCTAGTTCTATGCAAGTTCAAGGCGGCGTACTTGGTGAAGTAACGGTTGCAAGTGAGTTTGTGGGCTATGATAAAAATGAAGTAGAAACAGTTGTTGAAGCAATTATTGTAGACGGTGAACTTGTTGACCGTGCTGAAGCTGGAACAGAAGCGCAAGTCATCTTAAGCCACACGCCATTCTACGCAGAAAGCGGCGGTCAAATTGCGGACCAAGGTACGATCCAAAGTGCTTCAGGAAAAGCGGAAGTAAAAGACGTTCAAAAAGCGCCAAATGGTCAAAATGTCCAAACGGTATCTGTAACAAGCGGCGAGCTTGTAAAAGGTGAAACATACATGGCAACGCTTGATGAAGAAAACCGCAGTGCAATTGTGAAAAACCATACGGCAACGCATTTATTGCATCAAGCATTAAAAGATACGTTAGGAACGCATGTTAATCAAGCGGGTTCTTTAGTAACAGCGGATCGCTTGCGCTTTGACTTCTCTCACTTTGGTCAAGTGACACAAGAAGAGATTGAGAAAATTGAACAAATCGTTAATGAAAAGATTTGGGACAGCATCTCTGTACAAATTGAAAACAAAGCAATTGACGAAGCAAAAGCGATGGGTGCAATGGCGCTATTTGGTGAGAAATACGGAGATATCGTGCGCGTAGTACAAGTAGGCGACTACAGCTTAGAATTATGTGGTGGATGTCACGTACCAAATACATCTGTTATCGGTTTATTTAAAATTGTATCAGAATCTGGAATCGGTGCAGGTACTCGACGTATTGAAGCTGTAACTGGAAAAGCTGCCTATCAGTTAATGAATGATCAAGTAGGTTTACTAAAAGAAGCTGCGGCAAAAGTAAAATCCAACCCGCGCGATTTAGTAGGGCGCGTTGAAGGATTACTAGAAGAGATTCGTAATCTTCAGCGTGAAAATGATTCACTATCTACAAAGCTTGGCAATATTGAAGCTGGCAATCTTGTTGACCGCGTAAAAAACATTAATGGTGTAAATGTCCTAGCAGCAAAAGTGAATGCAACGGATATGAATAACCTTCGTGCAATGGTTGATGATTTAAAACAAAAATTAGAATCTGCTGTGATCGTATTAGCTTCTCCACAAGGTGAAAAGGTAAATATTATTGCAGGTGTAACAAAAGATTTAATTGCTAAAGGCCATCATGCTGGCAAACTTGTTAAAGAAGTAGCAACGATTTGCGGCGGAGGCGGAGGCGGACGCCCTGACATGGCGCAAGCTGGAGGAAAAGACGCTAGCCAAATTGAAAAAGCACTTGGCACTGTAGAAGAATGGGTTAAATCCGTTTAATTCTCCTCTTTCTTGGTGTACAATATAAATAAGACTTAGCATAGTGCACAATGTGTTCACAAATTAAGAGAGTGAGGTGGGACCGTGAGTTCATTTGATAAAACCATGCAATTTAATTTTCAAGATGAGCCAGCTGAAACAAACGTACATGAAGTATTGTTTACGGTTTATGACGCACTGCAAGAAAAAGGCTACAACCCGATTAACCAAATCGTTGGGTATTTGTTATCAGGAGACCCTGCTTACATTCCTCGTCATAACGATGCGAGAAACACAATTCGCCAGTTAGAGCGAGACGAGCTCATTGAAGAACTTGTTAAATCTTATTTACAACAGCATCGAAAGGATTCATAAATGCGCGTATTAGGATTAGATGTAGGAACCAAAACAATTGGTGTGGCAGTTAGTGATGAAATGGGATGGACAGCGCAAGGAATTGAAACAATTAAAATTGCAGATGAGCAGATGGAGCAATCATATCCTCGTTTACAGCAGTTAATTGACGAATATTCCGTAGAGAAAATCGTAGTGGGTCTTCCTAAAAATATGAATGGTACGATTGGCCCTCGAGGCGAAGCGTGCATCGAGTTTGCTGACAACGTCAAAGAAAAACTTAACATTGAAACGATGATGTGGGACGAGCGCTTGTCAACGATGGCAGCAGAGCGAGTACTGCTGTCTGCCGACGTAAGCCGCAAGAAACGCAAAAAAGTAATCGATAAAATGGCAGCTGTTATGATTCTTCAAGGATACTTAGACAGCAAGCAATAAGAAAAGCAGCAGGCTTTGCTTAAGCTGACAAGTTATGACTTTCCCTTTTACATATTCTTTTGTACGTAAAAGGGAAGTGAAATAACTGAACAGCTTGCTTTTCGCTGAAGAAAAAGTTAAGCTAAGAGCTTACAATATAAAATGAGGTGCAAACATGAGCGTAGAAGAAAATAAAATTACAATCGTCGATGAGAATGGAAATGAGCAGCTATGCGAAATTTTATTCACATTTGATTCTGATCAATATAACAAATCATATGTAATTTACTATCCAATCGGAGCAGACCAAGATGATGAAGAAGAAATTGAAATTCATGCATCTGCTTTCACACCAAGTGAAGACGGTCAAGACGGCGAGCTTCAACCGATTGAAACAGAAGAAGAGTGGGACATGGTTGAGGAAATGGTTAACACATTCCTTGACGAAGAAGGCGAATAATTATAGTGAAAAAGCTGATGACAATCGTTATCAGCTTTTTTTTACATAGCGGCCGTTCTTTTTAGATATAAAAAGGTTTTTCCTTGCATTCTTAGGGGAGATTGTATGATAATGACGAAAAATGAGATAAATTGTAGTATAATAATTCCTGCGTGTGAGAGTGCATTTTAATAAAAGAATTCATTGTTTGAACGGATGAAACTAGACTTTGGGCAGACAATAACATAAATCATGGAAAAAATTTAGGAGAGGCGATAGTTTAAGGAAGCGATACCATCTCACACCTATAGGAGATACGAATGAATCGCAATCTCATGTATCCTCTCTGTTCATACTTACAAAAAATCAAGAAGAAAAGAGGTGAAACTGGTTGTATCTTCTTTTACAGAAGTAGATTTAACCAGGAAGCTGCTTGTCGCAACAAACATTTTTACCACCTAATCGTTCAAGGAAAAAACGAGTTATTTTTATTACAATTATCGTACTTCTTTTACTTGTTGGCGGTGCATTTTTCTATGCTCAATCCCGCTTAACACCCGTGGATCGAAACAGCAATAAAAAAGTAAATGTGACCATTCCACAAGGTTCTTCCGTTCAATCGATTGGTACGGTATTGAAAAAAGAAGATTTAATTAAAAGTAAAAGTGCCTTTCGCTATTACGTAAAATTAACCCATGTATCTGGATTTCAAGCTGGAACGTATTTATTTTCTCCTTCCATGAGCTTAGGGGAAATGGTTGAAAAAATGGAAAAAGGCGAGGTTTCAAAACAACCTGATATTCGTGTCACCATTCCAGAAGGACGCCAGCTTGTCGAAATTGCTGATATCATTGCCAAAAATACAAAGTTTACAAAAGACGAAGTCATGAAAAAGCTAGACGATAAGGCATTCATCAATAAAATGAAAGAAAAGTATCCAGATTTAGTAACGGATGAAGTGATGCAAAAAGATATTAAACATCCGCTAGAAGGTTATTTATATCCCGTTACGTATGATTTTTATGATAAAAATGTGTCGTTAGATGAAATATTGGATAAAATGGTAGGGAAAACAAATAATGTATTAGGTCAGTACAGTGGGCAAATGGAAAAGAAAAAATTTAGTGCACATAAATTGTTAACCATGTCTTCTCTAATTGAAGAGGAAGCGACTGCGAAAGTCGATCGAGAAAAAATTGCCAGTGTCTTTTATAATCGCCTTGAAAAAAACATGCCTCTTCAAACGGATCCAACCGTATTATATGCCTTAGGAGAGCATAAAGACCGGGTGTTCTATAAGCATTTAGAAGTGGACTCTCCTTACAATACGTATAAAGTAAAGGGGTTGCCTCCAGGACCAATTGCCAGCTCTGGATTGATGTCAATCAAAGCTGCGTTACATCCAGCCAATACAGATTATTTATACTTCTTGGCTACACCTGAAGGAAAAGTTATTTTTACCAAAACGTTAGAAGAACATAACAAAGAAAAAGCCAAGCATATTACAGGTAAAGAAAAGCAAAATACCGAAAAATAATTGGAAATTTAAAATTGGGGAATCGCGATACTTCGCATTCCCCATCTTTTATGTTAAAATATATCGGGTTTACGTAAAAACGAAAAAAACTTATAATAGACTAGTTGTCTTACTATTTTGCAGTAATGAAACGTTATGAAAACATAATGTAAAATGTACTTCTGAGAACGGAGGAAGTGTTTTGCTTTTACAAAACGTAGAGCAGTATGTGGAAAAGCTTATTCCTAAGCGCCAGGAGCTTATTGAAGAAATGGAAGCTTATGCAGAAGAACATCACGTTCCGATTATGGAATTGATTGGTGTTGAAACGCTATTGCAAATTCTTCGTCTTCATCAGCCAAAACATATATTAGAAATTGGAACAGCGATTGCATATTCGTCTATTCGAATCACCCATACGCTTCCAGAGGCACGAGTGGTTACGGTAGAACGAAATGAAGAGCGTTACCAAAAAGCGCAAGAGTTTATTGAACGGGCGGGAAAACAAGATAAAATTGTGTCGTTGTTTGGAGATGCACTTGAGCTTAGAGATGAAATTGAACGTCATGGTCCTTATGATGCAGTCTTTATCGATGCAGCTAAAGGTCAGTATCAGCGTTTTTTCGAACATTATGAGCCGATGCTATCTTCTAAAGGAATGATTATTTCGGATAACGTACTATTTAAAGGTCACGTAGCGACCGATTTGGCGGAAGTAGAAACACGTCGACGCCGTAGCTTAATTAAAAAAATTCAGGCATACAATACGTGGCTGATGAATCATCCCGATTATTATACAACTATTCTCCCTATTGGAGACGGAATCGCGATTAGTATTAAAAGAGGTGACCAAGAATGAAAAAACCAGAACTATTAGTGACACCAACTGCAGTTTCGGAAATCGAATCATTACTACAAGCTGGAGCAACAGCTATTATGGTTGGTGAACAGCGCTACGGTTTGCGTTTAGCAGGTGAATTCAAACGTGAAGATATCGTAGAAGCTGTAAATATTGCTCATCAGCATGATGCAAAAGTCTACGTAGCGATGAACGGATTATTTCACAATGATAAAATCGCCGAATTAAATGAATATATTTTATTCTTAAAAGAAGCAAGCGTGGATGCGATTGTATTTGGAGATCCGGCTGTATTAATGGCAGTGCGTGAAACAGCTCCAGAAATGAAGATGCACTGGAGTACTGAAACAACGGGAACAAACTGGTATTCATGTAACTACTGGGGCCGCAAAGGAGCTAAGCGTGCAGTTCTTGCTCGTGAGCTAAGCATGGATAGCATCATTGATATCAAAGAAAAAGCCGAAGTAGAAATTGAAGTTCAGGTGCATGGCATGACGTGTATGTTCCAATCGAAACGTTCACTTCTTGGCAACTACTTTGAGTATCAAGGAAAAGTCATGGAAATTGAAAATCGTAAAGTAGAAAAAGATATGTTTTTACTTGATAATGAGCGAAACAATAAGTATCCAATTTTCGAAGATGAAAATGGAACGCACATTATGAGTCCAAATGATATGTGCATTATCGATGAGCTTTCCGAAATGATTGACGCTGAAGTAGATGTATTTAAAATTGACGGCGTATTAAAGTCACCGCAATATATTTTAGAAGTAACAAAAAAATATCGTCAAGCGATTGATTTATGTGTAGATGACCGTGAAGAATACGAAAACGTTAAAGACGATTTGTTAGAAGAAATTGAAAGCTTGCAGCCAATTAACCGCCCGTTAGACACAGGGTTTTTCTTTAAAGAAACGGTATATTAAAAAGCATGCAAAGAAAGATAAACAAAGGAGGTACAAACGATGGCTGTTCAAATCGATACTGTAGTAGAAGGTAAACGAGTTATTACTAAAAAGCCTGAGTTGTTAGCTCCAGCCGGTAACCTTGAAAAATTAAAAGTTGCCGTACACTATGGAGCAGATGCTGTGTTTATCGGAGGAAAAGAGTTTGGCCTTCGTTCAAATGCAGATAACTTTACATTTGAAGAAATGGCAGAAGGTGTTCAGTTTGCAAACAAATACGGCGCACGTATTTATGTTACAACAAACATTTTTGCTCACAATGAAAATATGGACGGACTTGAAGATTATTTAATGGGATTAGAGCGCGCTGGCGTTTCTGGAATCATCGTAGCTGATCCGTTAATTATCGAAACCTGTCGACGCGTTGCACCTAAGCTTGAAGTACACTTAAGTACCCAGCAATCACTTTCAAACTGGAAAGCCGTTCAATTCTGGAAAGAAGAAGGATTAGAACGTGTTGTACTTGCTCGTGAAACGGGTGCTGAAGAAATGCGCGAAATGAAAGAAAAAGTGGATATTGAAATTGAAGCTTTTATTCACGGAGCGATGTGTATTGCTTATTCAGGCCGCTGCGTGCTAAGTAACCACATGACAGCGCGTGATTCAAACCGTGGAGGCTGCTGTCAATCATGCCGTTGGGACTATGATTTATTTAAAGTAGAAGACGGTAAAACGGAAACGCCTTTATTTGATGAGCAAGACGATCCGTTTGCAATGAGTCCAAAAGATTTAAATTTAATTCAATCTATCCCTCAAATGATTGAGCTGGGTATTGATAGCTTGAAAATTGAAGGACGTATGAAGTCGATCCACTATATTGCAACAGTGGTGAGCGTATATCGCAAAGTGATTGACGCATACTGTGCAGATCCTGAGAATTTTGTGATTCAAAAAGAATGGCTTGATGAGCTAGACAAATGTGCGAACCGCGATACGGCTCCCGCCTTTTTTGAAGGGGTTCCTGGAGTGGATGAACAAATGTTTGGCGTACACGGCAAGAAAACAAAATTTGATTTTGCTGGTTTAGTATTGAATTATGATGAAGAAACAAGCATCGTGACATTGCAACAGCGTAACTATTTTAAACCGGGAGAAGAAGTGGAATTTTTTGGTCCGGAAATTAAAAACTTTACGCAAAAAATAGATAAAATTTGGGACGAAGATGGCAATGAACTAGATGCTGCGCGTCATCCGCTGCAAATTGTGAAATTTAAAGTGGACCAACCTCTATTTTCATATAACATGATGCGAAAGGGGATTTAAATATAAAATGGGGAAAAAGCCCGTTGTAATCGGTATCGCTGGTGGATCCGGTTCTGGTAAAACAACTGTAACCAAAGCTATTTATGAGTATTTTAAAGGGCATTCTATTATGCTTCTTGAGCAAGACTATTATTATAAAGATCAAAGCGATGTACCGTTTGAACAGCGTTTGCAAACAAATTACGATCATCCTCTAGCATTTGATAATGATTTGCTGATTGAACACTTGCAAAACTTATTAAATTATGAGAGCATTGACAAACCGGTATATGATTACGCAATTCATACGCGCTCTGAGAAGGTAATTAAAGAAGAACCAAAAGATGTTATTATCTTAGAAGGTATTCTTGTACTAGAAGATCAGCGCTTGCGTAATTTAATGGATATCAAGCTATACGTAGATACAGATGCGGATCTTCGTATCATTCGTCGTATGCTTCGTGATATTAAAGAACGAGAGCGTACGCTTGAGTCAGTTGTTGATCAATACGTATCTGTCGTTCGCCCGATGCATAATCAGTTTGTTGAACCAACAAAACGCTATGCAGATATTATCATTCCTGAAGGCGGTCAAAACCACGTAGCGATTGACTTGATGGTCACTAAAATTCAAACAATTCTTGAACAAAATGCCATTTTATAATAACATAGCATAGATGCAGGAATTTTTTTGAAGACAATGCAGACATATTCTGCTAACTAAACACAAACATTATAAAGAATAGAGAAACGAGCAGCTTCTATTTTGAAGCTGTCATTTCTCTATTAACTGATTTTTCCACAGAGTGGAAAATTTTTTGTACATACAGAAATCGACTGTATACACTAGAGATTTTGAGTTCAAGAAGGAGTGAAGGGATTATGGCACAAGAAAAAGTATTTCCAATGACAGAAGAAGGAAAGCTAAAGCTAGAGCAAGAGCTAGAATATTTAAAAACAGTAAAACGTAAAGAAGTTGTAGAGCGTATCAAGATCGCCCGCAGTTTTGGAGATTTATCGGAGAACTCTGAGTACGATTCTGCAAAAGACGAGCAGGCTTTCGTGGAAGGACGTATTACAACGCTTGAGAATATGATTCGCAATGCGAAAATTATTGAAGAAGATGTAGAAAATTCTTCTATCGTATCATTAGGTAAATCTGTAACATTTGTAGAGTTGCCAGATGGTGACGAAGAAACGTATACAATTGTAGGTAGTGCAGAAGCAGATCCATTTGAAGGGAAAATTTCAAATGATTCACCAATTGCTAAAAGTCTAATGGGCAAACAAATTGGAGATCAAGTAACTGTTCAAACTCCTGGTGGAGATATGTCAGTGAAAATTGTATCTGTTAAGTAAAACATATGGTTGGAAGCGTTCTACTGAATGCTCGTAAGTAAAAAAGCTGACACGCGTCAGCTTTTTTTATATGATTTAAAAAAACGGAGAGAATAGAAAAGATATGTAGGAAAGGAAAGATGAAGATGAAAGATGTCGATTTTACTAAAACAGCGCTTGTTTTAATTGATTTACAAAAAGGGATTGTTCCAATTGGAGGAGACGAAATCGTAGAAAAATCTGTTCAGCTTGTGAATCGTTTCCGCGAACAAAATGGATTTATTAGCTTTGTACGAGTAGATTTTCAAGATGGAAAAGATGCGTTGACGCCAGAAACGGATCAAAAGCCATCTGCTCCTCAAGAAAGACCTGCAGACTGGGCAGAATTCGATCCAAGACTTAATGTTCAAGAGACTGATTACATTGTGACAAAACGTCAGTGGGGAGCCTTTTTTGGGACAGATTTAGACCTTCAGCTTCGCCGAAGAGGAATTGATACAATTGTCCTTTGCGGAATTGCAACAAATATTGGTGTGGAAAGCACAGCTCGTGAAGCATTTCAGTATGGATATAACCAAATTTTTATCACGGATGCCATGGCGACATTTACAAAAGAAGAGCATGAAGCCACTCTTTCTTACATCTTTCCGAAAATAGGAAAGCTACGAACAACTCAACAATTTTTAACGGAAAATGAATAATAAAAACTTGCTGAATTAGCAAGTTTTTTTATGGAATGAAAAAAAGAATGAATATTTCTTAAGATAATGGTTTTAAAAGTAATGGCAACGTCGACACTTGTAAAGAGTGAGGTGTAGTCATGAAAATAATTCACAAGCGAATTTATATTACTCTTATTTTTATTTTATTATTAATTAGTGGACTGGGAGCACGGCTTGTTCAACTCCAGCTTGTCAGCACAGAATCTTTTACTGATAAAAATATTAACTTAATTGAAGGAAGCGTAAAACAGCGTACGCAGGAAATGGTGGTAGACGACGGACGAGGGAAATTCGAAGATAAAAATGGACAGTCTTTAACATCTATCACGCATAATCGCTTAGTCCTGTTTCCATTTTTAGAAAAAATGAAGTGGCCCGTTCAGCAAGTAAGCGAAATTGTGGGAATGCAACCACAGGAATTAACGAACAGACTAGCGAATGCTAAAACACCGGTTGTTATTACAAAAGAATTATCCCATGCACAAGTCGAAAAAATAAATGCATTAAAGGTACCTGGCGTGTTTGGAATTCCTCTAAAAGATGAGCGTCCAGTTCCGCTTGCTGAACATTTAATCGGACTAGAAGCACAAAGCAAACAAATAATTGAAGAGAAGTACAGTGATAAATTGAAAAATGGAGCTATTAAATCAACTACGCCTGTAGGTATCTCAGGGATGCAGAGGGCTTTTGACGAGTTTTTGCTGCCTGAACAAGAGTCTAAGCTCCTTTATCATGTTGATCGACTAGGTGGGCCTATGTTTGGCATCGATGTAAAATATACGGGCACAGCTAACCCTTATTATCCAGTCAGTGTGCGTACGACGCTTGATTTGTCTGCTCAGGAGCTAGTGGAGAATACATTGAATCATTATAAGTTAAAAGACGGAGGAGCCGTCTTAATTGATATAAAAAACAATAAAGTAATTGCGATGGCCAGCAGGCCTTCAATTAATAAGAAAGATCCATTTAAAAAGCAAAACGGTTCAGACAGCGTAGAAAATCGTTTGCTGACGCCGCAAACTCCTGGATCTATATTTAAAACCGTAACAGCAGCTGCAGCGCTTGAACAAAATAAAATTCAGCCTTCTTTTACCTATAACTGCGATAAAAGTATTTATGGCAATAATGTAGAAGAAGATCATCAAAAAGGGCAGCTGACGTTTGAAGAAAGCTTTGCGCAAAGTTGTAATGCAACGTTTGCCCAGCTAGCAAAAGAAATGATAATATCTAATCCGGATATCATTGAACAATATGCTGATAAGTTAGGGCTTCTTCAGCCTGTAGGATGGACGGGTGATGTGTTTCACTTTGAACATTTTAAGCAGTTTTTAGGAGAAAAATCGGGAAGAGTTTGGACAAATGATAGAGAAAAAAAAGTACCAAATGCTGTAGCGCAAACAGCAATTGGACAGCTTGACGTAAAAGTGACTCCGCTTGCAGTAGCAAATATGATGGCGACAATTGCACGGGGAGGAGAAAAGAAGCAGGTAAAAGCGGTAGATGCGCTGGACTATAAAAACAATACGTCACTGTATACGTTTAAAGAGCATGAGCTAAAAGGAGATACGATTAATGAAGCCACAGCTGCTTCTATGCAGCAGCTTTTAAAAGGCGTCGTACAGAGCGAAAAAGGAACAGGAAGAAGATTTCAAACGCTTCCTTATGAAGTGGCAGGAAAGTCAGGAACTGCTGAAATCAATGTGAAGGCCGATATCGTCAATAAATGGTTTGCGGGTTACTTTCCGGCAGATGATCCAAAATACGCAATGGTAGTAGTGGATTTAAATACAAAAAGTGCGATATCTCCCACAAACAGCGTATTTTATGATATTGTTAAAGGGATGTATGACTTAAATACACGTTAAAACAAGAAGAATTTGTAAAAAATATTACAAATATACTTCAAATAAATTTTGATGCTTCATGTATAAGAAAACACATGTTAGAATAAAGCATTATAAAAGTTGGAGGAAATTGTAGCAATGAATAACAATCGTTCTTCAAGACACGAAAACAAAGAAAAAAAAGTAAACCGATTATATAATCTGTTAATTGCTGTCGTAGCGGTTTTAATTGTATTTGTCGGTGGTACGATGATTCTTGGAAACAAGGATAAATCGGATAACCAAGCGGAAACAACTCAAAACAATCCGCAAACAAATGACCAAAAAACGGACAAGACGGCTAAAAAAGACGATGATTCTTCGAAAGATGATCAAGTAACAGAGGATCAAGCAACGGACGATCAAAGCTCTGAAGATGACCAAAGCTCTGAAGATGATCAAGCAACAGATGAAGAATCAAACGACTCAGATTCACAGGCTGAAGTAGAGAAAAATCCAGAGCCTGGCGTGGCAGAACGCAAGGTAGATCCTTCATGGGATTCAGTAGGTACATCACAAGATGCTCCTGCAGCAACATATAAAAAAGGATCAACGGATTGGAACGAAATGCTAAAAGCTGTAGGCGAAGGGTCAGGCATTAGCCCAAGCAATATGACCGTATGGCGTTTAGGGAATAACGGTGGCGTAGGTAAAGCCGTAGCTACGGTTAGTCCTAAAGGCAACTCATCAACAAAATACCGCGTTCAAATTGAATGGGTAGATGGAGAAGGCTGGAAGCCCGCAGTAGTGGATAAGCTTCAATAAGAAAAGCAGCGCGCTAGCGCTGCTTTTTTAATTTGAAATGAACAACTGCAGAGTACAGTTTTTTACCTTGTTCATAGTCCACAGACATTTGATGAGATACGCTGTGCACCTCAAGCAAAATCGCTTTATTTTGATCAATTTTTTCCGCAATTTGTTTCTCAAGCATTTTAACATCAGGCGCTTCAAAAAATTCTATTTTATCTTCAATCATTTCAAATTCAAAATTCATCTTACGACCTCCTTACCTCATTACTATAGTATAGCAAATAGAAAGTTAAAAGCTTAAAATATTTGTAAATGAAGAACAAACGATGACTAAAAACATACTATATCCATAAGAATTATTAGTTATAAGGAGGCGTTTTTTATGGGTCTAGAGTTTTTAGATATCTTTGAAAAGTGGGCGAATGAGTATGATGCATCGGTAAGCGGGAAAGATGAACAGTATAAAGAAGTGTTTCGCAATTATAATGAAATCTTAGAGTATGTAGCAAATCGTTCAATAGGGCATGTGATCGAATTTGGAACAGGGACTGGAAACTTAACAAAAAAACTGTTAGAAAAGGAACTAACCGTAGTAGGAATTGAACCGTCAGTGCCAATGAGACAATTGGCACACCAGAAATTAGGAGCAGATGTTTTAGTCACACCGGGAGACTTTTTACAGTTTGATACATCGTTGTTTCCAGCAGAGAGCTTAGTTAGTACGTATGCATTTCATCATTTAACAGATAAAGAAAAAGAAGAAGCTGTGATAAACTATGGAAAGTTACTTCAAACCGGTGGTAAAATAGTGTTTGCCGATACAATGTTTGAAACAGCGGATTCATTTGCTGATACCATTGTTCAGGCAAAACAAAAAGGGTATACGCAACTAGCAGAAGATCTAGAGAGGGAATACTATACAACGATCCCTGTCTTAAAGCAAATCTTTGAAAGCAATGGTTTTCACATAACCTTTACACAATTTAATCACTTTGTGTGGGTATTGGAGGCAACGAAACAATAGTAGAAAGAGGTTTTAAAATGAAAGTAGCAATCATTGGAGCAATGGAAGAAGAAGTGACGATTTTACGCGATAAAATTGAGAATCGTCAAGAAACAGTAATCGCAGGATGTGAATACTCAACAGGAACAATCAGCGGCGTGGAGGTTGTATTATTAAAATCAGGTATTGGAAAAGTAAATGCGGCGTTATCTACAGCCATCTTACTAGAGAAGTTCAAACCTGATTACGTTATTAACACAGGATCAGCAGGCGGTTTCCATCCAGAGTTAAACGTAGGGGATGCGGTTATTTCAACAGAAGTTCGTCATCATGATGTAGATGTAACGGTATTCAACTATGAATACGGTCAAGTGCCAAACTTGCCTGCAGCTTTTAAAGCAGATGAAAAACTAGTTCGTCTTGCTGAAGAAAGCGCTCTTGAAGTAACGGATATGAAAATTGTAAAAGGATTAATTGCTACAGGAGATTCGTTCATGAACGATCCTGTGCGCGTAGAGTTTGTTCGCTCTAAGTTTCCAGACCTTTATGCAGCTGAAATGGAAGCAGCGGCTGTTGCTCAAGTATGCTATCAATTTGGCGTACCGTTTGTTATTCTTCGTGCTCTTTCTGACATCGCCGGCAAAGAATCAAATGTTTCTTTTGAGCAATTTTTAGAAAAAGCAGCTGTTAATTCAACAAAATTAGTATTGAATTTTATTACAAAATTAAAATAAGCTGTTCATAAAATATAGAGTTTGTTTTCGTCTACACTCTGCATCGTTTGTCATAACATGGGGTGTAGACTATATTTTCATCTTAATTCCTACTTTATTTATAGGTTAAGTTATATTATTTCGATAGCGAGGTGTTCAAGATTATGAAGGTAGTCAAAAACGTTCATGAATTGATTGGAAACACACCTATGATTGAGATTACACAATTTGATTTACCTAGGGAAATCAGGATATTTGCCAAGCTGGAATATGTTAATCCAGGAGGAAGTGTAAAAGATCGTTTAGGAAAAGAACTGCTGCAAGAAGCTCTTGGCTCTGGAAGACTGAAGCGAGGCGGAACGCTGGTTGAGCCTACTGCTGGGAATACGGGGATCGGGCTGGCTTTAGCTGCTCTTCAGTACGAAATAAACGTCATACTATGTGTTCCAGAAAAATTCAGTATTGAAAAACAGCAGCTTATGAAGGCTTTGGGGGCAACGGTGGTTCAAACGCCTACTGAAGCTGGTATGAAAGGTGCTATAAACAAAGCTCAAGAGCTGCTGCGTGAAATCCCTGGTTCTTATTGTCCTCAACAGTTTGCTAATCCGGCCAACCCTATGACTTATTATAAAACCTTAGGGCCAGAAATATATGAACAGCTTGATGGAAAAGTTGACGTGTTTGTAGCTGGAGCAGGTACAGGGGGGACATTTATGGGTACAGCGAAATTTTTGAAAGAAAAAAATCCTTCTCTAAAAACAGTCATCGTGGAGCCAGAAGGTTCAATTTTAAACGGGGGGAAATCCGGTCCTCACTTAACTGAAGGAATTGGAATGGAGTTCATCCCTGATTATATGGAGCGATCTTATTTTAATGCTATTCATACTGTTGAAGATGTTTATGCTTTTCAAAGAGTGAAAGAGCTGGCTTTAAAAGAGGGGTTACTAGTAGGTAGCTCTTCAGGAGCAGCCTTTGAAGCAGCCCTGATCGAAGCAAAAAATGCAGAAAAAGGGGCTCATATCGTCACGATTTTTCCGGATAGCAGTGAACGGTACTTAAGTAAAAATATTTACAGTGGAGGAAGATAAGATGAAACGTAAAACACAGTTGATTCATGGTGGAATTGTTGGCGATGAACAGACGGGTGCTGTCTCTGTTCCTATTTATCAAGTGAGTACTTATAAACAAGAGGGAGCGGGAAAACATACGGGATATGAGTATTCGAGAACCGGTAACCCTACACGTCATGCCCTAGAAGAACTTATCAAAGAAATTGAAGGAGGATATGCTGGGTTTGCGTTTGGATCTGGTATGGCCGCTACTACTGCCGTGTTCATGCTGTTTAACAGCGGAGATCATGTGTTAATTACAGATGACGTATACGGAGGAACGTATCGAGTGATCACAAAGGTACTAAGCCGTATCGGCATTGAGGCTACTTTTATTGATACAAGCGATATCCAAAATATCGAGAAAGAAATTCGCCCTAACACAAAAGCCATTTTTATTGAAACTCCAACGAATCCTCTTCTAAAAATTACTGACTTGCAGCATGCTTCTTCAGTAGCTAAACAACACCATTTACTTACCATCGTTGACAACACATTCAGTACGCCGTATTGGCAAAATCCTATCGAAAAAGGCGCAGATATTGTTCTGCACAGTGCAACTAAGTATTTAGGGGGACACAGTGACGTTGTAGCAGGGCTAGCAGTGGTGAATTCCCCTAAATTAGCTGAAGACCTTCATTTTATCCAAAATGCGACTGGAGGCATCTTAGGACCTCAGGATTCTTGGCTTTTAATGAGAGGGATTAAAACATTAGGAATACGAATGGAAGAACACGAATTCAACACGGGGAAAATAGTAGAATTTTTACTTGCCCATCCTGCTGTGGCAAAAGTATATTATCCAGGATTAAAAACCCACCCAAACCACCTCATTGCTAAAAAGCAAGCAAGAGGTTTTGGGGGAATGGTTTCGTTTGATGTGGGAAGCGAAGAGAAAGCGGAAGAAGTACTGAGCAAAGTGAAGTATTTTACATTAGCAGAAAGTTTAGGAGCCATCGAAAGCCTCATTTCCATTCCTTCTAAAATGACTCATGCTTCTATACCGAGCGACCGACGTAAAGAGCTAGGAATTACAGATGGATTAATTCGTATTTCTGTAGGTCTTGAAGATGTAGAAGATTTAATTGAAGACTTAGAAAGAGCATTGGAATAAAGGTGGTAAAAATAGGATTTTTATAGACCTATAGATCTATGATAGAGTAGAGTTATAACATTCTACTGAGAAGGTGATTGTATGAAAGCTCAACACATCAAAGCAAAAATTGAAGATTACAGCCGCTTTATTTACGTCCTTCTAGCCGTAAGTACATTCTTGTATATTGGTGTTATGATTGGCCAAGGTGAAAAAAGTGATATGCAGCTTGGAATAATGGAAGCGATCGTTATTCTTTTTACCGCCCTTGCTTTTTATTTTAGTTATCAAACTAAAAAACTAAAAAAAGAATTAATGAAAGAAAAAGAATAATAGATACAAAAAGGCGATGATCCATCGTCTTTTTTTTATGAGGGTTAAAAAAATAAAAAAATTCCCTATTTTTTAAAAAAACAGTTTACTTTTTATAAGTTCGTGGATATAATTACCATTGTAAGGAAAATACTTTATTAAAAGGAGGTCGAGTCATATGTTAAGACGTTTATCAGGTATGGATCATTCAGTTTGGGCTATGTTCAAAAATCGTCTATATATGTATACTATTCGGCCGTGTTCCTGTATCAAGTAACTTTCTTACCTTGATCGTTAAAACACGTTAATTCACCACAGGTGCGAATAGTAGCCCTGTGGTTTTTATTGTCTTTCAGCCACAGGATGCTTATGCATAACTGTGGTTTTTTTTGTATAAGGAGGTGATTGGAATGACACTGAATATATTCTTTTTAACTATTACCATAAAGTCCCGTCAATACTCGGAGGAAGAAATTAAGCATGAACAGTATGTAAGACAATTAGAAGAAGAAATAAAAGACCGCAAGTATGAATTTTATCGTCATTTCTAATTTGAATAGTGGAAAGGAGTGGATGAATGATGATTAATCAAAAAGGATATATCGTTGTATGGCTGCTTGTGGAGAAAGATTCCACCTAAATGACTAGTAGGGGGAGTAATGATGTGTTTGCTGCGGATTATCATTTGGAAATTATTTAAAAAAAAGAGCGGAAAGAAGGATTAATTCTCCTTCTTTCCGCTCTTTTTTTTCTCTTTTTCGGCTCTGTAAAATTCGTGAAACATTTTCATCAGCGCTCGCTTTTCAATTCGCGAAACATAACTTCTTGAAATATTTAATTCCTTTGCAATTTCTCGCTGGGTTTTTTCATCCTGCAAATCCAAACCGAAGCGGCCAACAATTACTTCTTTTTCTCGATCATCGAGGATATCGATGTATTCTTTTATTTTTTCTAATTCCATATTTAGTTGAATCATATCAATTACATCGTCTGATTCTGATTTTAATACATCAATCAAACTGATTTCATTTCCTTCTTTATCCTGGCCAATTGGATCATGCAGCGACACATCTTTTTTTGTTTTTTTGAGCGCTCGCAAGTGCATCAATATTTCATTTTCAATACAGCGTGCGGCATAAGTAGCTAATTTTGTTCCTTTTCCTTGCGAATAACTTTCGATTGCTTTAATTAAACCGATTGTCCCAATTGAAATTAAATCTTCCGCATCCTCTCCCGTGTTTTCAAACTTTTTAACAATATGCGCAACGAGTCGGAGATTATGTTCAATAAGAAGGTTTCGCGCTTCTTGATCTCCTTGTTCCATTAAAGATAAATATCTCTTTTCTTCAGCAGCAGACAAGGGTTGAGGAAACGCATTGTTTTTTACGTAGGAAACAAGGAAAACCAATTCTTTAAAGAAATAGCCTAGTGCGGTAAATAATGCAGACATCTCTACACCTCCATAAGGGGATATCAACCTGTGAGAGACTAACATTACACTATATGTAAAAAGAAGGATGTCTTTGCCTGTACGTTTAAAATTCCCCCCAGGGACAAGAGAGTTTGAAAAAGTCCATAGATTTTTCTTTAGAGATAGTTACCAGCCTATACAGAGAAAAAGTATGTACATACGCTAGTAGTAGTTTACAGTGTAAGGAGGGAGAGTATGTACGGTTACGGAGGCTGCTGTTATCCTAATTATCCAGCTTACCCATGCGGAGGAGGGTTCGGCTGGGGACTTGGATTGTTGATTGTTCTATTTGTTCTGTTATTAATTTTCGGAAGCTTCTATTGGTTTTTTAGCTGCTGGTGTTAAAAAAAACTCATGCATGTGCATGAGTTTTTTTAGATGACATATCCTACCGAATAGAACCATTCATTTTTAAGAATTCTTAAGGGATTTTCGCTTTGTTTCTTAAAGAAGATGATTTATTCTATAATTAAGAAAAGAAGCAAGATGATAATATTCCTTTGTAAAAGTAAATGGAGCTCTATACTTTTTTTAGCTTGAACGTACTAATCATCAAGCAAGCAAGTACGATAATTAAAAACATATAAAAGTGTGAAGGCAAATAAGGGACGCCCAAGTAGCTAAGAGTTAATAAACAACCTGCTGCGGTAATAGGGAGCCCTGTAAAATACCCGGTATTTTCTGTGATGTTAAAGCGGGCAAGACGAAGTGCTCCGCAAGCAATGTAACAGATGGTAACAATTGAACCTGCAGCACCAAAGTGAGATAAAATACTTTGATAAAGTAGTAGAGCTGGAGCGATGCCAAATGATATAATATCGC
Organism: Priestia sp. D51; assembly: GCF_053345675.1. Lineage (NCBI taxonomy): Bacteria > Bacillati > Bacillota > Bacilli > Caryophanales > Bacillaceae > Priestia > Priestia sp. D51. Next base: position 319,209 of record NZ_JBLTIR010000001.1, read on the forward strand.
ACATGGAGTCCAGTTGTTTTCCAAGTTCAGATTCAATTTGCAGCTTTCTGGCTACCATGCCGTCGAATCGGTCTGCTAACGCTGCTAAAAAAATTAGTAATAAACTTAAGTTCAATTCATTTTTCATGACAAATAAAATAGCAAAGCTTCCTAAACTTAAATTAACAATCGTTAAGGAGTTTGCCGCTTGGGATCTCAGCTTTTTAATTGTATGATCTAGATAGTCTAATAAAAACAATTTCCTCACTCCTTTAAAGGATGGAATGAACTAAAGGTAAAAATAATGGTAATTTCATTGTAGACGCAAACCTTATTCTAGTAAAGAACTATTCAGTATGTGGAGGTAAAATTATTGTTGCAGCACCTGTATCGAACGTTTATTGAGCTTACGAATCACCAGGGATCATCGAAGCTCATTCGAAAATTCACTTTCTCTAAATGGAGTCGGTTTATTATACCCTCCTATACAAAAGTTTTTAAAGTAAATAAAGAAGAAATGGACAAGCCTCTGCATCATTATCAAAACTTACACGAGCTATTTATTCGTCGTTTGAAGCCTTCTGCCCGTCCGGTCGATCAGCAGAAAGACAGCGTTGTCAGTCCTGTAGATGCAAAGATAGAAGCATATGGAGTCATTACGCCTCAAAAAGAAATGATTGTAAAAAACAAACCTTATTCTATACAGGAAATGGTTTCAAATGATCTCATTCTTGAAAAATATATAGAAGGACAGTTTATCATCCTCTATCTTAGTCCAAAAGACTATCATCGCATTCACAGTCCTCTTAAAGCACAAGTAGGGAATACGTGGACCGTTGGACAAAAGTCTTATCCAGTAAATTCATTAGGAATCAAGTATGGGAAAGAACCGCTTGTGAAAAATTTCCGGAAGCTCACGGAGTTAACATTTGAAAATGGTCACATGCTGATGGTAAAAGTAGGAGCCATGTTTATAAACAGCATTGAAGCGGTTTCTAAAAAAGAAGTAGTCGAAAAAGGGGAAGAAATGGCTTACTTCACATTTGGCTCGACTGTCATTTTATTATTTGAGAAGAACTCAATCACTTTTGATTCTAACGTCCACTCAGGTTCTTACGTAAAATGTGGAGAACCAATTGCTCATTTGAAAAAATAGAGCCTATATAATAAAAGAGTAGATAGATAAATGAAGATGCAGCTTTCTTTTATTAAGAAGGCTCTTTTATTCGTTAAGAAGGGATTTGTATGCTAATCTTTAATGATCTTCTTTCAATTTCCTCTTCAATTAATTTTATAAAATCAGGGCTTAATTGCAGTTCGGTTGCTTTGCTGTATGACTCAATAAGCAGCTCATCTGATAATTTTCTCATAAGATTGCCGCCACCTCCTACTAAAATAAATATCCTAAAAAGTTATATTTAAATGCTAATAAATTCCTTATTTATAATCTAACATGAATCAAATAAAGGAACAATCGTTCTGTTATCCACAGCTTTCGGTGGATAAAATGTGGGTATGTTGTTTATAATTACCATTAATTGCTGAACTATAACAGAGGATAATGTGTATAACCTTATCCACATAGTTGGGGTTATCATTTTTTGTCGAAAACTTTTAACAGAATTTGTTTACCACTTACCCTATTTGATAAGTAATAAACGTTTTCTGCACTATTTTTTATTTTAAGTTTGCAGTGGGTAAATATATCGTAAGCTCACGAACAAATGGAGGTTTACTGCCTTTTGTCAATAACTTTCTGTATAAAGTTAAAGCATTCACAAGGCATATCCCTTATACTAAGAAAAGACCTGTTTTTGAAGAGAATAAAATTTTAGGTTGGAAAATAACAAGAAGTCGTTATAATGATAGACGGCGTTAATTTTAGTATGTAACTATATATTCGAGGTGCATGATACGTGTTGAAACTTTTTTTACCAAATGAACATGTGAAAAACGTGTTTCAAATTAAGCCAGACGATTTGAAAGAGCGCGGGATAAAAGGAATTATTACCGACTTAGATAACACGTTGGTGGAATGGGATCGCCCTGATGCCACTCCGGAATTAATTGAGTGGTTTCAGTTAATGAAAGATAGTGGAATTAAAATTACGATTGTATCGAATAATGTGGAGAAACGAGTCAAGCTGTTTTCAGATCCAGTTGGACTTCCATTTGTATATAAAGCACGCAAACCGATGCGTAAAGCATTTAGAAGAGCTCTTCGTGATATGGAGCTGCAAAAAGATGAGGTTGTGGTCATTGGCGACCAGCTTTTAACGGATGTATTAGGAGGAAATCGCCTAGGCGTATATACGGTTTTGGTTGTACCAGTTGCGCAAACAGATGGATTTGTAACGAAATTTAACCGTAAAATGGAACGAAGAATTTTAGGTTGGATGAAACGAAAAGGTATGATTAACTGGGAGGATTAAAACGTGAGTGAAGAAAAAATACAGTGCGTAGGATGCGGAGTGGAGATTCAAACAGAACGACCGAATGAACTTGGCTACGCTCCAAAATCAGCATTAGAAAAAGAAGCTATTATTTGCCAGCGATGCTTTCGCTTGAAGCATTATAATGAAGTACAAGATGTTTCCTTAACAGACGATGATTTTTTAAAAATCTTAAATGGAATTGGTCAAACGGACGGTTTGGTTGTAAAAGTTGTAGATATCTTTGACTTTAACGGCAGCTGGTTACCTGGTTTGCATCGATTTGTTGGAAATAATAAGGTTCTTTTAGTGGGAAATAAAGCAGATTTACTGCCGAAGTCTATAAAGAAAAATAAACTAATTCATTGGATGAAGCGAGAAGCGAAAGAGCTTGGCCTAAAATCAGTGGATGTGTTCCTCATGAGCGCGCAAAAAGGACAAGGAATTCGAGAAATTGCCGAAGCCATTGAACATTATCGCGAAGGTAAAGATGTATATGTTGTTGGATGTACAAACGTTGGTAAATCGACATTTATTAATGCCATTATTAAAGAAGTAACGGGAGAAAAAGATATTATTACTACGTCTCAATATCCGGGCACAACGCTTGATATGATTGATATCCCGCTTGATAACGGCGCGTCTTTATATGATACGCCTGGCATTATTAATCATCATCAAATGGCTCACTATGTAGATAAACGAGACTTAAAGTTAATTTCTCCTAAAAAAGAAATAAAGCCGAAGGTTTATCAGCTAAACGAAGGGCAAACGTTATACTTTGGAGGACTGGCGCGCTTAGATTATGTACAGGGAGGCCGCAAGTCGTTAACATGTTATGTATCGAATGATTTGCATATCCATCGTACAAAGCTTGAAAAAGCAGATGAGTTGTATGAAAAGCAAGCAGGTGAACTGCTTCAGCCGCCGCGCCCAGAGCAAATGAGTGAGTTTCCTGAACTTGTTGCACATGAATTTACAATCAAAAATGAAAAGACGGATATTGTTTTTTCAGGGCTTGGCTGGGTGACGGTTAATGAGTCAGGTTCAAAAGTTGTGGCGCATGCACCAAAAGGAGTCGGCGTATTTGTGCGCGATTCTTTAATTTAAACAAAAAGGGGAAAAAATCTTGAGTACATTATATGGGCTAGTTGGTTATCCGCTTGGGCATTCACTATCGCCATTGATGCAAAATGATGCCTTTAAACGTCTGAACATGGATGCGCATTATGAGGCTTTTCCAATTGAACCTGTTCATTTTGAGTCAGCTATTGGAGAGCTAAAAGATAAAAACATTCAAGGATTTAATGTCACGATTCCGTATAAAGTTGATATTATGAATCATTTGGATGAAGTCGATTCATTAGCAAAGGCAATTGGCGCTGTAAATACAGTTGTTAATCAAGATGGGCGTTATATTGGATACAATACCGACGGAGAGGGGTATGTGACTTCTTTACTCAAAGCAGTAGAAGGCGGCTTATCCCAAAAAAGCATTTTAATTATTGGAGCTGGAGGAGCTGCAAAAGCTATTTTTTATACAATTGCAGCTCAGCACGCTCCCGATGTAATTGCGATATGCAATCGTACCGTCGAAAAAGCAGCTTTACTAGCTAACGAGCTGCCTTTTTCGACGAAAACGGCGGCGATGTCTATTTCTGATGCGGAAAAACAACTAGATACATTCGATATTATTATTAATACCACTTCGGTGGGGATGTATCCTAACGTTGATGAGCTGCCTTTAGCACTTACTTTATTGCAAAAAGAAGCGGTAGTCAGCGATATTATTTACAACCCTTTAAAAACAAAGCTTTTGAAAGAGGCTGAAGCAAAAGGGGCAGGCACTCATAACGGTGTCGGTATGTTTGTACTGCAAGGTGCACTTGCATTTGAAAAATGGACGAAGGTCCGTCCTGACGAAGAGGCAATGGAACACATTGTTCTTTCAACACTAACTAAGAGATAAGATACAACGGAGGTTTTTATGTTAACAGGTAAACAAAAACGTTTTTTACGTTCAAAAGCACATCATTTAAATCCAATTTTCCAAGTAGGAAAAGGTGGAGTCAATGAAAATATGATTGGTCAAATTGCTGATGCATTAGAAGCAAGAGAATTATTAAAAGTAAGCATTCTGCAAAACTGTGACGAAGATCGTGACACGGTTGCTGCTCGATTAACAAAAGGAACAAAAGCAGAGCTTGTACAAGTGATTGGAAATACAATTGTGTTATATAAAGAATCACGTGAAAATAAGCAGTTAATGCTTCCAAAAGTGAAATGAAATAGAGCGGGGAAACCCGCTCTATTTAAAAATGAAGTAAATTAAAGGAGTCGGGGATTGTTGAAGAGTATTGGAATTTTAGGTGGAACGTTCAATCCGCCTCATTTGGGGCATTTAATGATGGCAAATGAGGTTTTGCATGCCTTGAAATTAGATGAGATATGGTTCATGCCGTCATATATTCCACCTCATAAAACAATCAAAGAGCCTATTGAGCCATATCATCGTTTACAAATGCTAAAGCTAGCTATTGAAGAACATGATCAATTCACCCTGCAGCCGATTGAATTTGAGCGCAAAGAACCTTCATATACATATGATACGATGAGAATACTAACAGAGAAATATCCAACGTATCAGTTTCATTTCATCATTGGTGCTGATATGGTAGAATATTTGCCGAAGTGGTATGAAATTGATGAATTAGTCAATTTGGTTACATTTGTAGGTGTAAAGCGCCCGGGGTATACCATTACGTCCCCTTACCCGATAAAAGAAGTAGAAGTTCCGCAGTTTGATGTCTCCTCTTCCTTTATTCGCGAACGAGTAGTAAAGAAAGAAACCATTCGTTATTTTATACCTGCTGGTGTTAAACAATATATCGAGGAGAATCAATTATATGAATCGAACTGAGGCATTAGAAATCGTAAAGAAACAGTTAACAGAACGTCGTTATATTCATACTGTCGGGGTAATGGAAACAGCAATTGAATTAGCTAAACGTTTTGAAGCAGACGAAAAAAAAGCAGAACTGGCTGCTATTTTTCATGACTATGCCAAGTTTCGTCCAAAGGAAGAGATGAAGCAAATTATTATTGATCAAAACATGAACCCTTCTTTATTGGAATACAATACCGAATTATGGCATGCTCCAGTAGGCGCGTTTTTAGTGAGAAATGAAGTAGGGATTACGGATAAGGAAGTATTGGATGCAATTGCTTACCATACATCCGGAAGACCTGGCATGACGTTACTTGAAAAAATTGTGTACGTTGCTGATTATATTGAACCTGGAAGGAGATTTCCAGGTGTTGATGAAGTGCGGGAGTTAGCTAAAACCGACTTAAATGCAGCACTTATTCAATCATTAAAGAATACTATTTCTTTTTTAATGACCAAACATCAGGCCGTTTATCCCGATACGATGATGACATATAATGATTTAATCTTAGGAGGTCAAACACATGACTGAACGTGAATTGCTATCTCTTGTTGTAGAAGCAGCCGATGATAAAAAAGCAATCGATATCGTAGCGTTAAATATGGAAGGAATCTCACTTGTGGCAGATTATTTTGTTATTTGTCACGGTAACTCAGATAAACAAGTGCAGGCAATTGCTCGTGAAATTAAAGAAAAAGCACACGAACAAGGCATTTCTGTGAAGCGTTTAGAAGGGTTTGAGCAGGCTAAGTGGGTGCTTGTTGATCTTGGAGATGTTGTGGTTCACATTTTCCATAAAGATGAGCGCGGATATTATAACTTAGAACGCTTATGGGGAGATGCACCATTTGTAAGTTCAGAAGAGCTACAGCTATGAGCAGGTACGGAGAATTTGCCTACGTATATGATCAGCTAATGGCAGACGTTCCGTATGACGATTGGGCTGAATTTTTTAATCAGCAGGTGGCAAAAGCAAAAACAAAGCCTAACAGTATATTAGACCTTGCCTGCGGCACGGGAGAACTCTCCGTTCGATTTGCAAAAGAAGGTTTCTCCGTAGTCGGCGTTGATTTGTCTGATGATATGCTTATGGTAGCTCAAGAGAAGGCAGCAGAAGCAGGGGTAACGCTATCTCTTTTTCAGCAAAACATGGCGGAACTTGAGTTATTGAAAGAGTTTGATTGTGTAGTAATCTTTTGTGATTCTTTGAACTATTTGCAAAGTGATAAAGAAGTTCAAGAAACCATTCAACGTGTATATAAACACTTAAAACCAGGTGGGCTCTTTATATTTGATGTTCATTCAGTGCACAAGATGAAGGACGTATTTGGAAATCAATCTTTTTCTTATGTAGATGAAGACGTGTCATATATTTGGAACTGCACCTATGACGATACAGACATGCGTGTAGAGCATGATATTACGTTTTTTGCTTATGATGAAGAAATCGATGCATATCATCGCTTTGATGAGGTGCATGCTCAGCGCACTTGGTCGATTGACCATTATCAATCATGGTTGAGCCAAGCTGGTTTTATAAATATAGAAGTAAGTGCAGATTTCAAAATGAGTAAGCCTACTTCAAACAGTGAGCGCATCTTTTTCTCTGCGCAAAAAAAAGAAGCCGAGTAGAGGCTTCTTTTTTTGTTTCAAAGCAGGATTTCTACAGAAATTATGGAATAAGACTATCAAACTGATTGTGAACAAGCTCAATGTCTTCGTCAAATTTTTCGTGTGTTTTTTGAAATACGTGCACAAACATCTCTCCGAGTTCAGCTTCTAAAACTTTAATACCTTCTCCGGTTACACCGCCTTTTACGCATACTTTATCCTGCAAGGTAGGAAGCGTAAATATTTCTTTTTCCAACAGTTTTCCCATTCCAATAATCATATCGCTGGCCATGACGGTAGCTTCTTCTTCAGAAATATTTGTTTCTTGAACTGCTGCATCAATAAAGCGTTGAAGCAAAAAGCTGAAGAATGCAGGACCGCAGCTTACGATATCGGATGATACGCGGGTAATCGTTTGATCAATAGCCACAGGCTTTGACATAGATGAAAATAATTCATGTAAATAATTTTGGTAAAAAGGCGTACATCTTTCTCCAAACGTGAAAAGAGAAACACCTGCTAATGCCCTATTCGTAATGCTAGGGATAATTCTAGCTGCTTGACTCGGAATGAGGCGTTCGATTTGTTCTACGCTAATTGGACTGGTAATGGATACAATGCAGTGATCTTTCGTCAGCAGTGGTTCTAATTTTATTAAAAGGGGGTGAATATCCAATGGCTTAACACAAATAAAAATGACTTTGGATGCGTGAACAACTTCTTCAGCTGTATCAGCAACATGAATTTTTTTATGCTGCTGTTGAATCTCTTTGGCCCTTTTTTTTGTACGATTCATAATAGTAATTTTAGAAGGACGTACGGCTTTTGATTCAATAAACGCATCAATTAATATTTTCCCCATGTTTCCTGTTCCGATAAACCCTATGTTCACTGATTCATTCCCTCCTTCAAAAGCCTTTTCTTCTAAACACTATGAAGACGTAATGGAATTTATGACGTTACTTCAAAATTCAAAGGAGTGTACAAGTTGACTTTTTCAAAAAAACAATGGCTAATTGGGTGTATTTGCTTAGCAGTTGGGTTGGCTTTTTATATCTATCGAACAGGAGGAGAGAAACCGGAAAGTTCTCTTCAAACCTCAGATATAATCAAGGCAGAATCTTCTGGTACAAAAAAAGAAGGAGAGTCGTCTAATCAAGTAATTTCAAGCCAAGATTCCCCGTTTGTGATGGTGGATATTAAAGGAGCTGTTCAGAAGCCTGGTGTATACCAGCTTCCGAAAGATGCAAGGGTAAAAGATGCTCTAGCACAAGCCGGAGGCGCTACGAAAGAAGCGGACTTAAGACAGCTCAATTTAGCTAGCAAGCTACAAGATGAAATGGCTGTGTATATTCCAGCTGCTGGAGAAGAAATCCCCCCTTCATCTCCAGTTTCTTCAATTTCTTCCTCAGGAACTTCAAATGATCAGCCCCTTGTTAATATCAATACAGCGAACACTGATGAACTGCAAACGTTAAATGGCATTGGACCTTCAAAAGCCAGTGCCATCGTTTCATATCGAGAGGAAAATGGCTTGTTTCAAACAGTAGAGGATTTGGGAAAAGTATCAGGTATTGGCGAGAAGTCGCTAGAAAAAATCAAAGCTCAAATTACGGTACAGTAGAGACTTATTGACGAAAAAGGAAAAAAAACGCTACACTATGAAAGAGAAAAGTATCATTATTCAGTTTTAAATAAAAAGGCAGGGAATGAGATGAACCGGATTTCATGGGATCAATATTTTATGGCACAAAGCCATTTGCTAGCTTTAAGAAGCACTTGTGAACGTCTGGCTGTTGGAGCTACAGTGGTGCGTGATAAACGTATTATAGCTGGAGGATACAACGGTTCGATCAGCGGAGGCGTGCATTGTGCTGACGAAGGCTGCTATGTAATTGATGGCCACTGCGTAAGAACTGTCCATGCAGAAGTGAATGCACTCTTGCAGTGTGCTAAGTTTGGTGTGAAGACAGAAGATGCGGAAGTATACGTCACGCATTTTCCTTGTTTAAACTGCTGTAAAGCTCTTATTCAAGCGGGAATTAAAACAGTATATTATGCTAATGATTACAAAAATCATCCGTATGCTGTTGAGTTATTTGAACAGGCGGGAGTGAAAACAGCAAAAGTTGAACTTGATGAAGCAATCATTGACTTAAAAAGTAAAGAGAAGCTTCAATTTGTAACGGATGTTCTCGCTCGTTTAGAAAAAAGCGGAGCTGACGAAGCAGAAGTGATGAATTTACAGCGTGAAGCTCTCGCTTTGTTTACGGCAAATTAAAGGTAAAAGAGGTTTTTTACTTGGTAACAGTAAGAAGCCTCTTTCTTTTAAGGAAGAAAGGAGCTAAAAGTGAAAGGATATTATATTTACTGTGCTTTTAGCATGATGCTAGCCTTATATGTATATGATAATTATTCCGCTGTAAGCCTGTTTTTGCTAATCGTGCTTTTCATTTTTCAATGGCTACAATGTCCGAAGAAAGTGGTTATTGCTTCTGCACTGTTGAGCGTTTTGTGCGTCTACCTATTAGCTGAGGCAAATAACCATAACAAAACGGTTCTTTTAGCTGAATCTTCTACTTTTACAGGCGAAATTTCATCTGTTCCTCATAGTGACGGCGACAAGCTTACTTTTAAGTTTACGGTTCAAAATGAAGAAGTCATGGCTTTTTATAAACTAAAAACGCTGGAAGAGAAACAGCAGCTCGAAAAGCTAACGATTCATCAAGTTTGTCAACTAGCAGGTCAATTAACTTCTCCTTCATCTGCTCGCAACCTTCATGCATTTGATTATCAGCAATATTTATACCATCAGTCTATTCATTGGCAGCTTAACGTCAAGAGACTTGATTTGGCAAAATGCCAGCTCCCCACCTTAACTCCACTTACGTACCTTACCTTTATTCGTCAAAAAGGAATTAATTATATTCAACAAAACATGTCGGATCCAGGCGCTGGATTTATGCAGGCACTAATTTACGGCGAGCGTACTGGGATCGAAGAAGAGAGTATCAAGCGCTATCAGCAATTTGGTTTAATACACTTGCTTGCCATATCAGGTCTTCATGTTGGACTGCTGACAGCGATGTGTTTTTATTTGCTCATTCGGATTGGAATAACGCGCGAGCGAGCCATTACGCTTTTACTTTTGCTTCTTCCTGTATACATGGTTTTGGCCGGTGGCAGCGCTTCAGTTGTCCGAGCTGTTTTTATGAGTATGCTGATGCTTATATCGATAAAAATACAAAGAAAAATTCTTTTGGTTGATAGCATCAGCCTTGCTTTTATGAGCATGCTGCTTTTCAAACCGTACTATTTATTTGATGTAGGATTTCAGCTTTCTTTTGCCGTTAGTTTTGCCTTGATTTTATCGAGTCAGACAATTTTACCTCGTTTTCATTCTTCTTTCAGCCAGCTCATGGCTGTTTCAGCGATTGCACAAGTCAGTTCACTTCCTTTATTGTTGTACTATTTTTATGGAGTATCTCTCCTCAGTTTGCCATTAAATATGGTTTTTGTACCGTTGTTTTCTCTTGTTGTATTACCTCTTTGTTTGCTCATTCTTTTTGTTCGTATCATCTTGCCGGGAGTGAGTGAATTGCTGGAGCAAATTCTTCATGTTCTTTTACTTGCTTGTGAAAAATTGCTTGATTTTTTTGAGTGGATTCCCGCTGATTTCGTAACGGGAAAACCCCACATTTTGCTGTTTTTGGGCATGTACCTATGCATTTATGCTTTATTTGTGGCGGTCGAAGAAGGGGAATTTTTCGTTCGCTATATGTTTCTTCTCGCGGCATTGTTAGCCGCACAATGTATGTATCCTTATTTGAATCCAAAAGGAACGGTCACAATGGTCGATGTAGGACAAGGAGACTGCTTTATCATTGAGCTTCCTTATCGAAAAGGCGTGTATATGATCGATACCGGAGGAACCGTTTCATTTCCAAAAGAACCATGGCAAAAACGCCGTTCTTCTTTTGACGTGGGAGAAGACGTACTTGTTCCCTTTTTGCATTCAAAAGGAATGACAAAGGTAGATAAAATGATTATTACACACGGGGATTATGATCACGCAGGGGCGGCACAGCATTTATTTTCACAAGTGGCTGTCGGAGAGCTGGTGCTTGGGAAAAAAGCCGAATTAAATGACGTAGAGACTGGCTTGGTGATCGCTGCTCAAAAACAAAGCGTGCCTGTTCAAATTGTTCAACAAGGAGATAGCTGGCAAGAAGGAGGTGTCTTATTTCAGGTTATTTCTCCGACAGGTTTCGAAGAAACGAGCAACAACGGCTCAATTGTAATAGACGCTAAGTTAGGAAATTTAAGATGGCTATTCACCGGAGATTTAGAAAAGGAAGGAGAACAAAGAATATTGAAAGACTTTCCCAACCTTAAAGCAGATGTATTAAAAGTGGGTCATCATGGCAGTAAAACCTCAACTTCAGAAGGGTTTGTTCAACATTTAAACCCTAAAGTAGCGCTTGTTTCAGCGGGGCAAAAAAATCGTTATGGTCATCCTCATCAAGAAATATTAGAGCTTCTGAAAAGCTACGGGGTGTATATTTACCGAACGGATGAAGATGGTGGGGTAATGTATGAATTTACAAAAAAGTCAGGAACGTTTTCGCAGCAACTTCCATAGTCTATAGTAAGAAAAACGAACTGAAAAAGACTGCTAAGAAGCAGCCTTGAAGCAATTTTACGAACCCAAGTAGTGAATCACAGTTGCAATAACAAATAAGGCAGTGAAAAAGCCAAATGAAACACCAAATCCTACGGCAGAATCGACAGCGTCGTTGCGTTTACTTTGGACACTTTCTTCAAATTGGTTCATTAACACCCCTCCTGTTTACAGTATAATCTAACTTTTTTTAAAAATCTAGACAATTTAAAAGCGTTTTCACAAACTGACAACAGTTAACAACTATACTTTATGAGCATGAGGAGAAAATAGAGATAAGGGTTTAATCATTAACAAATAAGTAACCTAGGGCTTATATTGTTGATGTTTATCATAAACTGAGGAATTGTCGTTTTAAGACAATTCCTTTTGTATTGTTGCCAAAAACTCATAACACCTTTACGATAGAAATTGTATTTTGTTTATCAGTAACTATACATAATCAATATAGATGAATAAAAAAAGAGGAGCGTATATACGTTGGCAGTTGATAGCTTAAAAAGTATTACCAAAAATAATATCGCCCCCGTTTATTTAATACACGGGGTTAATGCATTTATGAGTAAAAAGATTAGAGATAAAATCGTCGACTATACGTTGAATGAAGAAGATAAAGAATTTAACTTGTCCCTATACGATTTAGAAGAGACATCGATTGATCAAGTTCTAGAAGATGCTGAAACGCTTCCTTTTTTAGGAGACAAGCGTGTAGTGGTTGCGAAAAATGCAGCATTTTTAACGGCTGAAAAATCAAAAGATAAAGTTGAGCATAATCTGGCAAAACTTCAGCAATATGTCGAACAGCCCCCGTCTTTTTCAACGTTAATTCTTCTAGCCCCTTATGAAAAGCTGGATGAAAGAAAAAAAATAACAAAATTATTAAAAAAACAAGCAGCTTACATCGAAGCGAACGAATTTGGTGAAAAAGAAATGAAGCAGTGGATTCATAATTTGCTTTCAAAAGATGGAGTGAATATGGATGAAGATGCTGAAACGCTGCTTATTCAGCTTGTGGGGCTTAATGTAACGCTCGTGACAAATGAAATTGAAAAAATGGTGTTATACGTTGGACAAGGAGGAGTCATTACAAAAGAAGTGGTGCTTAAGCTTGTGACAAAAACGCTTGAACAAAACGTATTTACGCTTATTGATGCTGTTATTCAGCGAAAGGTTTCTATCGCTTTAAATATGTATCAGGATTTGCTGCGTAACAACGAAGAGCCTATTAAAATTTTATCTTTGTTAGCGACGCAGTTTCGTTTAATTTATCATACGAAGCAGCTGTCTAGTCAAGGGTACGGTCAGCAGCAAATTGCTCAAACGATTAAGGTTCATCCGTTTCGTGTGAAAATCGCTTTGCAGCAGAGCAGAAGTTTTGAGGAACAGCAGCTTAAAGGAATTTTAAAGGATTTAGCAGAGGCAGATTATGAAATGAAGACGGGGAAAATGGATAAAGCGCTTATTTTACAGCTGTTTTTATTAAAAAGAGCGCAATAAAAAAACGATCCTAATGGGATCGTTTTTGTCTCAATTATGCAGATAAACCGTTAAGTTTTACTGCTAAGCGAGATTTTTGACGAGCTGCAGCATTTTTGTGGATAAGACCAGATTGTGCGGCTTTGTCTAATTTTTTAGAAGCAACAGCAAATGCTGCTTTTGCGTTATCTACATCGTTGTTTTCAACTAAAGCTTCAAAGTTTTTGATTGCAGTACGCATAGCTGATTTAGCTTGAATGTTATGAGCACGGCGAGCTTCAGTAGTTTTTACACGTTTGATAGCTGATTTAATGTTTGGCATCCGTTTCACCTCCCGAAATGATAACAATCGAGATTATATAGAACTCGACATTCTTCACAATAAGAACAAAAGATATTTTATCAAACACAAGGACAGAATGCAATAGCCTTGACAAGGAATTTTATCTGACAGACCTCTCTTTAAAAGCTTGTAGCTGATATTGCGCCCTTCCTTCTACTTTTCGTTTCTTAAATGCATGAATCTGCCAGTCCTCGGTGACAATAATTTCAACAAAGATTGTCTAGGAGGTTAAGAAATGGAAAAAGAACTTGATTTAAGTCAATATAGCGTGCGCACGGATCTAGCTGTCGAAGCAAAAGACATAGCGTTAGAAAATCAGCCTAAACCGAATAACCAGTCAGAAATCAACGGCGTAATTGTAAAAGAAAAAGAAGAACAAGGTGTCAAAATTTCAATGGTAGAAATTACGGAAGAGGGCGCAGAAGCAATCGGTAAGAAAAAAGGCCGATATGTAACCCTTGAATCGGTAGGCATTCGCGAGCAGGATACTGAAAAGCAAGAGGCTATGGAAGAAGTATTTGCTAAGGAGCTGAATTTTTTTATTAAAAGCCTCAACATTCCAGATGATGCTAGCTGTCTTGTAGTGGGTCTTGGAAACTTAAGTGTGACACCAGATGCGCTTGGACCAAAGGCAGTAGATAATTTGTTGATTACAAGACATTTGTTTGAGTTACAGCCTGAAAGCGTGCAAGATGGCTTTAGACCCGTTAGCGCCATTGTTCCGGGAGTAATGGGAATGACGGGTATTGAGACAAGTGATATTATCTTTGGCGTTGTAAAGAAAGTGAATCCGGATTTTATTATTGCAATCGATGCGCTGGCCGCTCGTTCGATTGAACGGGTAAATGCTACCATTCAAATTTCAGATTCAGGTATTCATCCTGGGTCTGGGGTTGGAAACAAGCGCAAAGAAATCAGTTATGAAACACTTGGCATTCCAGTTATTGCAATAGGTATTCCAACGGTGGTGGATGCTGTGTCCATTACAAGCGATACAATTGACTTTATCTTAAAACATTTCGGCCGAGAAATGAAAGAGCAGGGAAAGCCGTCTAAGTCGCTGCTTCCGTCCGGTATGACGTTTGGAGAAAAAAAGAAGCTCACGGAGGATGATTTACCCAATGAAGAGCAGCGTCAAACGTACCTCGGTATGATTGGCACTCTTCCCGATGAAGAAAAAAGACGTCTTATTCATGAAGTGCTTGCACCTTTAGGTCATAATTTGATGGTTACACCAAAAGAAGTGGATATGTTTATTGAAGATATGGCTAATGTAGTTGCAGGAGGACTTAACGCTGCTTTGCATCATGAAGTGGACCAAGAGAACTTTGGGGCATATACTCATTAATACGCTTTTAGATGAATGAGTTCTTCAGAATATAGTCATAATGGTTAGTACTACAGAAGATAAAGAAGTAAGGGGCCTAATAATATGATTAAATTTACTTTAAAATCAGTAGTGCTAACTATTTTTTTACTGTTCGTCGTATTTTTAGGAATGCAGACGGCTCAGCAAGGGCTGATTAAAATGAAGGGATATAATGATCCTTCGATTGAACATGTTATTAATGTGTCTAAAACGTCAGATGGTCAGGTGGAAGCTGCTGTTTTAGGTTCAAAAAAAGTTGTGAACATTGATGAAAAACAGCAGCTTTTAGAAAAACGAAAGGCTTTTAACTTTTTCTCCTCGCTAGGTCAAAGTCTAGCGGAAGGCGTGAAAAGTACAATAGGGAAAGCTTTTAAGGCTATCCATCATCTTCTTAATTAAAAGCAGAATCTCTTTCTGCTTTTTTGTATGGAAAAATCCCCAATGGAATGCTTATTGAATGTTGACGAATGTGTTGTTATAATTTAGTTTAGTGTATTTTGCCGATTTTCAGTAGGAGTGAAAAAAATATGGATAGAGAAGCAAGATTGAAACGACAATCGAAAATCAGAAACTTTTCGATTATTGCTCATATAGACCACGGTAAGTCAACATTAGCAGACCGTATTTTAGAAAAAACAAATGCGTTAACACAGCGAGAAATGAAAGCTCAGCTTTTAGATTCGATGGATTTAGAACGTGAACGTGGAATTACCATTAAATTAAATGCTGTGCAGCTTCAATACAAAGCAAAAGATGGAGAAGAGTATACTTTTCATCTAATTGACACACCGGGACACGTCGATTTTACATATGAAGTGTCGCGAAGTTTAGCCGCGTGTGAAGGTGCTATTCTAGTAGTAGATGCAGCTCAAGGTATTGAAGCTCAAACACTAGCAAACGTATATTTAGCGCTTGATAACAACCTTGAAATTTTACCTGTCATTAATAAGATTGACCTGCCGAGCGCAGAGCCAGAGCGAGTGCGCCAAGAGGTTGAAGACGTAATTGGATTAGATGCGTCGGAAGCTGTATTAGCTTCAGCTAAAGCAGGAATTGGAATCGAAGAAATTTTAGAACAAATTGTTGAAAAAGTTCCTGCTCCTGAAGGGGATCCAGATGCACCGCTTCAAGCGCTAATCTTTGATTCATTTTATGATGCATACCGAGGTGTAGTTGCATCTATTCGTATCGTACAGGGACGAGTAAAAGTAGGCGACAAAATTAAAATGATGGCAACAGGAAAAGAGTTTGAGGTAACGGAGCTAGGTGTGTTAACGCCAAAAGCCGTTGCTAAAGATGAACTTTCTGTTGGCGACGTAGGGTTTTTAACAGCAGCTATTAAAAATGTTGGAGATACGCGAGTAGGGGACACGATTACTCTTGCCAAAAACGGAGCAAGTGAACCTCTTCCTGGCTATCGTCGTCTGAATCCAATGGTATACTGCGGACTGTATCCGATTGATACAGCGAAGTATAACGATCTTCGTGAAGCACTAGAAAAGTTAGAGCTAAATGACTCTGCACTTCAGTTTGAGCCAGAGACGTCTCAGGCCTTAGGGTTTGGTTTCCGATGTGGATTCTTAGGACTGCTTCACATGGAGATTATCCAAGAGCGTATTGAGCGTGAATTTAAAATTGATTTAATTACAACAGCTCCAAGCGTTATTTATGACGTATATTTAACAGACGAGACTCATCTGTCTGTAGATAACCCTTCTAATATGCCGGACCCACAAAAGATTGAACGCGTGGAAGAACCGTATGTGAAGGCCACAATGATGGTACCAAACGATTATGTTGGTGCTGTGATGGAGCTTTGTCAGAAGAAGCGAGGCAACTTTATTGATATGCAGTACTTGGATGCTAATCGCGTGAGTATTGTATACGAAATTCCGCTGGCTGAAATTGTATATGATTTCTTTGATCAACTAAAATCAAATACAAAAGGCTACGCGTCGTTTGACTACGAGCTTATCGGATATCAGCCTTCGAAGCTTGTGAAGATGGATATTCTCTTAAACGGTGAAACGGTCGATGCGCTGTCCTTTATCGTTCACAGAGATTCAGCTTATGATCGTGGTAAAGTCATTGTAGAAAAGCTTAAAGAGCTTATTCCACGTCAACAGTTCGAAGTGCCGATTCAAGCGGCAATCGGTCAAAAAATTGTGGCGCGTTCAACAATTAAAGCCATTCGCAAAAACGTTTTAGCAAAATGTTACGGAGGAGATATCTCTCGTAAACGTAAACTTCTTGAAAAACAAAAAGAAGGTAAAAAACGTATGAAGCAGGTCGGTTCTGTTGAAGTACCGCAGGAAGCATTCATGGCTGTGCTTCGCATGGACGAAGATTAATAGCTGAAATTCTATTATTTAACATGTCAAATTAGTTTTGAAAATGAAGCGAATCTGATACGATAGTAAAGAGTTTTGAGCGCTGTAAATAAGTGTGAACGAACATAGATAAAAATACCGCAGAGAGACTCTGCGGTATTTTTATCATTTATAAATGTGATTGAGGTGAAAGTCCATGGTGAAGGCAGCATATCTGCATATCCCGTTTTGTCATCATATTTGTCACTATTGTGACTTTAATAAAGTGTTTTTCAAAAATCAGCCCGTTATGCCGTATTTGGAAAGCATGCGAGAAGAAATGAAACAAACAGTCGAACGTTATCCAACGACCAATTTGAACACGATATTCGTTGGGGGTGGAACGCCCACAGCCTTAGATGAACAGCAGCTGGAGTATTTTTTAGAATCCATTCGTATGTATCTTCCTTATGATGAGAAAGGTGAGTTTACATTTGAAGCGAATCCGAATGAATTGACAAAAGAAAAGCTTCAGCTTCTCCATGACTATGGCGTGAATCGTTTAAGTATTGGTGTACAAACGTTTAATGAAAGGTTATTGGAGAAAATTGGACGTGTGCATTCAAATAGGCAGGTATTTGATTGTATTGAGCAAGCGAGAAAGATTGGAATGTCGAATATAAGCTTAGACTTAATTTATAGCTTGCCGGAACAAACGGTAGCTGATTTTTCTTCTACGCTTCAAACCGCTTTTTCATTAGAGGTAGAGCATATGTCTGCCTATTCGTTAATTATTGAACCTAAAACGGTATTTTATAATTTAATGAATAAAGGGAAGCTGCCGCTGCCTGCTCAAGAAGAAGAAGCAGCTATGTATGAGCTGCTTATGAAAGAAATGGACAAACAAGGTTTTCATCAATATGAAATCAGTAATTTCGCAAAGTCAGGCTACGAGAGTATTCATAATCTAACATATTGGAACAACGACGATTATTACGGAATTGGTGCAGGCGCACATAGCTATATTGACGGAATAAGACGAGCAAATATTGGACCATTAAAAAAGTACATTGATTCAGTCGAGCAAAAAGGAAATGCATATCTTAATGAAGTGAGCGTGACCGAGGCTGAAAAAATGGAAGAAGAAATGTTTTTGGGCCTTCGTAAAACGAAAGGAGTCTCAAAAGAGGAGTTTAAGCAAAAATTCAATCGAGAATTAAAAGATGTATTTGGAGAACCTATTCAAGAATACAAAGAGAAAGGACTTTTGGGTGAAGACAATAGCTCCGTCTTTTTAACACACAATGGTCGATTTTTGGGGAATGAAGTTTTTCAAGCCTTTATTGGGATAATCTAATACCAAATCGTTGACATCGCTATAGTGATTTGGTAATTTATTATTAGATTTAGCACTCAGAGTTTTAGAGTGCTAACAGAGGTGATGAAGCGTGCTTACTGATCGACAGTTATTAATTTTACAAGTCATTATTGATGATTTCATTCGATCTGCGCAGCCGGTAGGCTCTCGAACATTATCTAAGAAAGAAGAGTTTAATTTTAGTTCGGCTACGATTCGTAATGAGATGTCAGACCTAGAAGAACTTGGATTTATTGAAAAAACTCATACTTCTTCAGGGCGCGTTCCGTCTGAGAAAGGCTATCGTTATTATGTTGATCACCTAGTGTCCCCGCAGCACTTGAAAGCAAGCGATGTTTCTACAGTACGTTCGGTATTTGCTGAGCGCATTGTAGAACTGGAGCAGCTCGTTCAAAAATCAGCGCAAATTTTATCTGATTTAACGAGTTTAACGTCCATTGTGC
The DNA here is from genome assembly GCF_053345675.1 of Priestia sp. D51. Classification (NCBI taxonomy): domain Bacteria; kingdom Bacillati; phylum Bacillota; class Bacilli; order Caryophanales; family Bacillaceae; genus Priestia; species Priestia sp. D51. The sequence goes on from NZ_JBLTIR010000001.1 coordinate 338,178, forward strand.
TAGGGCCAAAAGCGGTCAGCCATAAGTTAAAACAGCTGCAGATTTTACCTTTAACGGCTCAGTCAGCTGTTGCCATTATTGTGACTGATACAGGACACGTTGAAAGTCGGACGATTACGTTACCGAGCAGTATTCAACCTTCCGATATTGAAAAGATGGTTAACATTTTGAACGAAAAGCTCATCGGCGTTCGCATTACTGATTTACATGATAAAATGTACAAAGAAGTAGCGACGCTCTTAAAAAGCCACATTCAAGGGTATGAGCAGACGATGGATATACTCAATGATGCATTAAAGCTCAACATGAATGGCAAATTAGTAGTTGGCGGCAAAACGAATATGTTTGCTCAGCCGGAATTTCATGATCTTAATAAAATTCGCGGGCTGTTCAACATTATTGAACATGAACAGCAGTTTTATAAGCTGCTAAGCCCAAATGAGGCTGGCATACACGTGAAAATTGGTCATGAAAATAAGTTGAATGAAATGGTAGGCTGCAGCTTAATTACAGCTAGTTATTCTTTTGGTCACGAACAGCTCGGCACAATTGCTATACTGGGACCGACCCGCATGGAATATGCGCGTGTGATTAGTTTGCTTACACTGCTATCATCAGATATGTCTCAAGTGTTAACAAACTTGTATAAAGAATAAAGGAATCGGGTGGAATATATTACTTCCATCCTTTCCCTGTGATAAAATAAAAATCGTTGTTTAAAATGTGAAAATGTGTGTAAACATTTAAGGGAGGTGAATGAATTGTCAAACGAAAAGCAAGTAGAAGAACAAAACGAAGAAGTGGTTGAAGAAGTTCAAACAGAAGCTGCTGAAGCAAATGAAGCTGAAGCGTCTGAGGAAGTAAACCCTCTTCAACAAGAAAATGATCAATTAAAGCAACAGCTTGAAGAAGAAGAGAATCGCTACTTACGTCTACAAGCTGATTTCGATAATTTCCGTCGTCGTTCACGTCTCGATGCAGAAGCTGCTCAAAAATACCGTGCTCAATCATTGGTTGCGGATATTTTACCAGCACTTGATAACTTTGAACGTGCATTACAAGTTAACACAGCGGACGAACAAACCAAATCTGTGCTACAAGGTGTAGAAATGGTATACCGTCAATTGGTAGAGGCACTTCAAAAAGAAGGTGTTGAAGCAATTGAGTCAGTTGGGAAAACATTTGATCCATACGAGCATCAAGCAGTGATGCAAGTAGAAGACGATGAATACGAACCGAACACGGTAGTAGAAGAGCTTCAAAAAGGTTACAAATTAAAAGATAAAATCATCCGCCCTGCGATGGTTAAAGTGAATCAATAACACTACATATTATGAAGGAGGTCATTGTCAATGAGTAAGATCATTGGTATCGATTTAGGTACAACTAACTCTTGTGTCGCTGTATTAGAAGGCGGCGAACCAAAAGTAATTCCAAATCCAGAAGGAAACCGTACAACGCCATCAGTTGTGGCATTCAAAAACGGTGAGCGTCAAGTTGGGGAAGTAGCGAAACGTCAAGCTATTACAAACCCTAACACAATTATTTCAGTTAAACGTCATATGGGTACAGACCATAAGGTGGAAGCTGAAGGCAAGCAATACACGCCTCAAGAAATGTCAGCTATCATTCTTCAACATTTAAAAGGTTATGCTGAAGAGTATTTAGGTGAGCCTGTAACAAAAGCTGTTATCACAGTTCCTGCTTACTTTAATGATGCTGAGCGTCAAGCAACAAAAGATGCTGGTAAAATTGCTGGTTTAGAAGTAGAGCGTATTATTAACGAGCCTACTGCAGCGGCGCTTGCATACGGATTAGAAAAAACAGATGAAGATCAAACAGTTTTAGTTTATGACCTTGGTGGCGGTACGTTTGACGTATCTATTCTAGAACTTGGCGACGGCGTGTTTGAAGTTCGCGCAACTGCAGGTGACAATCGCCTTGGTGGTGACGACTTTGACCAAGTAATCATCGACTATTTAGTAGCTGAATTCAAAAAAGAAAACGGCGTTGATTTAAGCAAAGATAAAATGGCGCTTCAACGTTTAAAAGATGCGGCTGAAAAAGCGAAAAAAGATTTATCAGGCGTAACATCTACACAAATTTCTTTACCATTTATCACTGCTGGAGAAGCTGGTCCTCTTCACTTAGAAGTATCTTTATCACGTGCTAAATTTGACGAGTTATCAGCAGGTCTTGTTGAACGTACAATGGCCCCTGTGCGTCAAGCTTTAAAAGATGCAGGTCTTTCTGCAAGCGAACTTGATAAAGTAATCTTAGTTGGTGGTTCAACTCGTATCCCAGCGGTACAAGATGCAATCAAAAAAGAAACTGGTCAAGATCCTCATAAAGGTGTAAACCCTGATGAAGTAGTTGCACTTGGTGCAGCAATTCAAGGTGGCGTATTAACTGGTGATGTAAAAGACGTTGTATTACTAGACGTAACGCCTTTATCACTAGGTATCGAAACAATGGGTGGCGTATTTACAAAGCTAATTGAGCGTAATACGACAATTCCAACAAGTAAATCACAAGTATTCTCAACGGCTGCAGATAGCCAAACGGCTGTAGATATTCACGTTCTTCAAGGTGAGCGTCCAATGTCTGCAGACAATAAAACGCTAGGACGTTTCCAATTAACAGACATTCCTCCTGCACCACGCGGAGTACCTCAAATCGAAGTATCATTCGATATTGATAAGAACGGTATCGTAAACGTTCGTGCAAAAGATTTAGGTACAAACAAAGAGCAGGCGATTACAATTAAATCTTCAACTGGTTTATCAGATGACGAAATCGAACGCATGGTAAAAGAGGCGGAAGAAAACGCAGATGCTGATAAGCAACGTAAAGAAGAAGTGGAACTACGCAACGAAGCAGATCAACTAGTGTTTACAACTGAAAAAACATTAAAAGATCTTGAAGGAAAAGTAGAAGAAGCTGAAGTAACAAAAGCTAACGAAGCAAAAGATGCTTTAAAAGCTGCGATTGAAAAGAATGACCTTGAAGAAATCAAAGCGAAAAAAGATGAACTTCAAGAAATCGTTCAAGCGTTAACTGTAAAATTGTATGAGCAAGCTCAACAAGCTCAGCAAGCAGGTGAACAAGGCGCTCAAAATGATGATGTTGTAGATGCAGAGTTTGAAGAAGTAAACGACGACAAAAAATAATGCATCTTGACGACTAACGTGAATGACGCCATGGTGCGATTCACATCTTTTTAAAAAGTCAAAGTCAAGCTTATTTCTTGGCTTTGACTTTTTTAACGTGGAAAAGCGAAAGGGGAAGTTTTTCTCTTGGCTCTCTGCGTGCACGTGAGCAATAGAAAGTAACTTTTATGTTGCTATGGAATTATTAATAATGATACAATTACGTTTATGTGAAACGATTCGGGAGTGAGTATTGATGAGTAAGCGAGATTACTATGAAGTACTCGGTATCAGTAAGAGCGCTACAAAAGATGAAATAAAAAAAGCATACCGCAAGCTTTCTAAACAATATCATCCAGATATTAATAAAGCGGAAGATGCTGCTGACAAATTTAAAGAAGTAAAAGAAGCATATGAAGTATTGAGTGATGACCAAAAAAAAGCACAATACGATCAATTTGGTCATACTGATCCAAATCAAGGCTTTGGCGGCTTTGGTGGAGGCGGCTCAGACTTTGGCGGCTTCGGCTTTGAAGATATTTTCAGCTCGATCTTTGGTGGTGGTGGTCGCAGACGTGACCCTAATGCTCCGAGACAAGGTGCCGATTTACAATACACGATGACACTTTCTTTTGAAGAAGCTGTTTTCGGAAAAGAAACAACAATTGAAATTCCACGTGAAGAAACGTGTGAAACATGTCACGGTTCAGGTGCAAAACCTGGAACAAAAGTTGATACATGTTCGCACTGTAATGGTTCAGGTCAGTTAAACGTTGAACAAAACACGCCGTTTGGTCGCGTGGTAAATCGACGTGCGTGTCATCATTGTAATGGTACGGGAAAAATCATTAAAGACAAATGTGCAACGTGCCACGGTGACGGTAAAGTAACAAAACGACGTAAAATTAATGTTAAAATTCCAGCTGGTGTAGATGATGGTCAACAGCTGCGCGTTAGTGCTCAAGGAGAACCAGGGGTAAATGGTGGTCCTCCGGGAGATTTATACGTAGTGTTCCACGTGCGCACTCATGAATTCTTTGAACGTGATGGAGACGATATCTACTGCGAAATGCCTTTAACGTTTGCTCAGGCAGCACTAGGTGATGAAGTAGAAGTACCAACTCTACACGGCAAGGTGAAGCTGAAGATTCCTGCTGGTACACAAACGGGGACGAAATTCCGTTTAAAAGGAAAAGGTGTGGCAAACGTACGAGGGTATGGTCAAGGAGATCAGCATATTCACGTTCGCGTTGTAACGCCAACAAAAATATCAGAAAAACAAAAACAATTATTGCGTGAGTTCGCTGAACTGAGCGGTCAAGAAGCCGTTGATGAGCAGCATGATTCCTTTTTTGCAAAAGTAAAACGAGCAATTAAAGGAGAATAATTGTCTTTCATAATAAACAGAGACAGGTTGGTAAAGGTACTTTGCCAACCTGTCATCTGTCATGTTCATATTTAAAATCCTATATTACTGAAGGCAGAAAGGATGAAGTTGGTAGCAATGAAATGGTCTGAAATTTGTATTCATACAGCGCAAGAAGCAATTGAACCCATCTCTCATATTTTACATGAATCAGGAGCTAGCGGGGTAGTCATTGAAGATCCTGCTGATTTAGTGAAGGACAGAGATACAACTTTTGGTGAAATCTATGATTTAAACGTAGAAGACTACCCAGAGGAAGGTGTAGTGATTAAAGCATACCTTCCAGTTAACAGCTTTTTAGCAGAAACTGTGGATGGTATCAAAAAAGAAATTAATGGACTGCTTGTTTACGACTTTGATTTAGGAGCTAACAAAGTTACGATCAGTGAAGTGAACGAGGAAGAGTGGGCCACTGCTTGGAAAAAATATTACCACCCTGTGAAAATTTCAGAGCGTTTTACGATTGTACCAACTTGGGAAAACTATGAAAAAGTAAGCACAGATGAATTGATTATCGAGCTTGATCCCGGAATGGCTTTTGGTACAGGTACGCATCCAACGACGGTTATGTCTCTTCAAGCATTGGAAAGAACAGTGAAAGCAGGAGATACCGTTATTGACGTGGGTACAGGCTCAGGAGTGCTAAGTATTGGCGCAGCCCTGTTAGGAGCAAGTAATGTACAAGCTCTAGATCTTGATGAAGTAGCCGTACGTTCTGCCCGCGAAAATATTGAACTGAATCAAGTTGGAAATATCGTAACAGTAGGTCAAAACAACTTATTGCAAGGTATAGAAGGACCGGTGGACATTGTTGTGGCGAATATTCTTGCTGAGGTAATCGTTCGTTTTGTAGACGATGCTGCAAAGGTATTAAAGCCAGGAGGCATGTTCATTACATCAGGTATTATTAGTGCGAAAAAAGAAGATGTCAAAAAAGCGTTAACGGGAGCGGGCTTTGTTATTCAAGAAGTAACGCTTATGGAAGACTGGGTAGCAATTATTGCGCAAAAACAAGCTTAACAAGTGAGAAGGTGTCAAGATGCAACGTTATTTTCTGCCAAATGATCAATTTCAAGAGCAAAGTGTCATAGTGACACATGATGATGCCCATCATATCTCACGCGTCATGAGAATGAATGAAGGATCACAGTTTATTGCCTGTAATCAACAGGGGCAAGCTGCATTGTGTGAAATTGAAAATATTTCCGCTAACGAAGTGAAAGCATCTATTATAGAATGGATAAGCGAAGAAAAAGAGCTTCCAGTCCATGTTACAATTGTGAACGGTCTGCCTAAAGGGGATAAGCTCGAGCTTATTATCCAAAAAGGGACAGAACTTGGAGCGTATAGGTTTATCCCTTTTATTGCGGCTCGTTCAGTTGTTAAATGGGATGATAAAAAGAGTCAAAAAAAAGTAGATCGCTGGAACAAGATTGCTAAAGAGGCTGCAGAACAATCTCATCGTACGATTGTACCAGCAGTAGAAGCCCCAATTTCTTTTAAAAAACTAGTAGAAATTAGCGGTGATTATACTCATAAAGTTGTAGCCTATGAAGAAAGAGCAAAGCAAGGAGAAACATCTCATCTACACGCTGTTCTTTCAGCTTTAAAACCCGGCAATTCCGTGCTTGTGGTTGTAGGCCCCGAGGGTGGTTTGACCGAGCAGGAAGTAGAAGTATTAGAAGAAAATGAATTTACAATAAGCGGATTTGGTCCGCGAATTTTACGAGCAGAAACAGCTCCTTTATATGCGCTGTCTGCTATATCTTATCAAACTGAGTTAATGAGGTGACGATTATGTCAACAGTTGCTTTTCACACGCTAGGGTGTAAAGTAAATCACTATGAAACAGAAGCAATTTGGCAATTGTTCAAAGGCCAAGGCTATGAGCGTGTTGAATACGAACAAACTGCCGATGTATATGTAATTAATACATGTACGGTAACAAATACAGGAGATAAAAAAAGCCGTCAAGTTATTCGTAGAGCTGTGCGAAAAAATCCAGATGCGGTTATTTGTGTAACTGGGTGTTATGCTCAAACTTCGCCAGCTGAAATTATGGCCATTCCTGGTGTTGATATCGTAGTAGGTACACAAGATCGCGTTAAGATGCTTGATTATATTGAACAATTTAAAAAAGAGCGTCAACCGATTAATGGTGTAGGGAACATTATGAAAACACGCGTATATGAAGAGCTAGATGTACCGGCATTTACAGACCGTACGCGTGCGTCGTTAAAAATTCAAGAAGGCTGTAACAACTTCTGTACATTCTGTATTATTCCATGGGCTCGCGGTTTAATGCGATCTCGTGATCCTAAAGAAGTCGTAGCACAAGCACAGCAGCTAGTGGATGCAGGCTATAAAGAAATCGTGTTAACAGGTATTCACACTGGCGGATACGGAGAAGACATGAAAGATTACAATCTTGCACAGCTTCTTCGTGATTTAGAGTCGCAAGTAAAAGGATTAAAACGCATTCGTATTTCGTCAATTGAGGCAAGCCAAATTACGGACGAAGTGATTGAGGTACTAGATCAATCAGAAATGGTTGTACGTCATTTGCATATTCCTCTTCAATCAGGTTCAAATACGGTATTGAAGCGCATGCGTCGTAAGTATACAATGGAGTTCTTTGGCGAGCGCTTAAACCGTCTGAAAGAAGCTCTTCCTGGATTAGCGATTACATCAGATGTGATTGTGGGCTTCCCAGGTGAGACAGAAGAAGAGTTTATGGAGACGTATAACTTTATTAAAGAGCACGGTTTTTCAGAGCTTCACGTATTCCCGTATTCTAAACGTACAGGTACGCCAGCAGCTCGTATGACCGACCAAATTGATGAAGAAGTAAAAAATGAACGTGTGCATCGTTTAATTGAACTTTCAAATCAATTGGCAAAAGAATATGCTTCAACGTTTGAAGGAGAAGTACTAGAAGTAATTCCGGAAGAAAAATATAAAGAAGATCCTGAAAGTGGTTTATATGTAGGGTATACTGATAACTATTTAAAGGTTGTGTTTAAAGCGTCTGAAGAAATGGTTGGAAAGCTTGTAAAAGTTAAAATTTCAAAAGCTGGATATCCTTACAATGAAGGTGAGTTTGTTCGCGTGCTAGATGAGGTTCATCTTCAAGATCAGGTGAAAATGAGCTCATAACACTTATTGAAAAGCTGCGTGTTTACGCAGCTTTTTTCATACGTATAAAAAAGCTGAACGAGTAATGTTTTATCAAGAAAGTTCATAAAATAAAGGGGGAATAACTGCATTACTTTATGTAAAGCGGTTGACCTTAAGGAATCATTATATTATAATTGCAAAAGACATGTCTAACATGTCATTTCATTATGATGTTAGTGGTTTTGTTCGGAGGGAGGGAATTAGAATGTCAAGAACAGTTGTTCGTAAAAACGAATCGCTTGAAGATGCTCTTCGTCGCTTCAAACGTTCAGTTTCAAAAACTGGTACGTTACAAGAAGCAAGAAAGCGCGAATTCTATGAAAAGCCTAGCGTAAAGCGTAAGAAGAAATCTGAAGCTGCTAGAAAACGCAAGTTCTAATAAGAGGGTGGATTTATGAGTCTTCTCGAGCGTTTAAATAGTGATATGAAACAAGCGATGAAAAACAAAGAGAAAGAGAAGCTTGGGGTCATTCGTATGGTCAAAGCATCTCTTCAAAACGAAGCCATTAAGTTAGGCACTGACCTAACTGAAGCAGACGAGTTGACGGTTATTTCTCGCGAATTCAAACAACGTAAAGACTCCCTCCATGAATTTGAGAAAGCAGGTCGTCAAGATCTTGTTGATAAAATTCATTCTGAATTAGCGGTTTTAGAAGTTTACGCTCCTAAACAGCTAACTGAAGAAGAGTTATCTGAAATTATTAAAACGACGATTGAAGAAACGCAGTCTTCCTCTAAAGCTGATATGGGGAAAGTTATGGGAGCGCTTATGCCGAAAGTAAAAGGCAAAGCGGATGGCTCTCTTGTTAATAAGCTTGTCCTTCAACACTTATCATAAAAAACACCTTACCTTGTGTAAGGTGTTTTTTATATAGATAATATCCGAACGTATGTTTTGCTTCTCTAGTGCAAAGAATAAAATAGATAAATTTTAAAAAATTTGAAACTATTGTTAAAGTTATTCGTATATACAGATACATACTCATACTATCTATGGAAGGAGGGAAGTGTATTCGGTGAAAACCTTATTTTCTTTCGTGTGCTTTCTTATTTTAGCCACTGGGTTATTCCCCACTATTAGCACCGCTGACGTGAAGCGTGTACACATTATTCCTGTCAATAAAACGGTAGAAAATGGACTGCTTTCTTTTCTAAACAGATCCATTAAAGATGCGGAAAATGACGGTGCAGATTTGATTATATTGGACATAGATACTCCTGGAGGAGCTGTAGATGCAGCTTCTGAAATAGCTAAAAGCTTAACCTCAACACCTATTCCTACCGCTGCTTTTGTCGACAAAAAAGCATTATCGGCCGGAGCGTATATTGCACTTAACGCCGATCAAATTTATATGACACCCGGTTCTACAATGGGATCGGCAGCTGTGATTGACCAACAGGGAAATGCAGCAGGAAAAAAAGCTCAGTCCTACTGGTTATCGGCTATGAAGAGCGCAGCAGAACAAAATAACCGAAACCCTAAATATGCAGAAGCGATGGCAAACACAAAGATGGTCATACCTGAGCTCAACTTAAAAGGAAACGAATTGTTGACGCTAACTCCGAAGCAAGCCGAGCAAGTTGGTTATTCAGAAGGAACTGTAAAAAATTTAGATAATCTCCTGAGCGTACTTGGCTATGAAGATGCTAAACTGACGTATGCAAAAATGAGTGTAAGTGAACAAATTGCTCGTGTTCTTACCCATCCGCTTGTTGTGCCCATTTTATTATCCATTGGTGCTTTAGGAATTGTAATTGAATTGTTTACGCCTTCATTCGGTATTGCGGGCTCTATTGGAGTAGCTTCACTTCTTTTATTTTTCTATGGTCATATGGTAGCAGGATTAGCAGGAATGGAAGCGGTCGTTTTATTTATAGCAGGAATTATACTGCTTCTATTAGAGATTGTAGTGCCAGGCGGCGTTTTAGGGCTGCTAGGGCTTGGAGCTATCATTTTAAGTTTTTTTATGTCAACAGATAATAATGTCGAAATGGGAATTTCTCTTGTAATTGCAATAGTGGTGGCACTGGGAGGTGCGTTTGTGATGATGAAATTTTTTAAAAGAAAGCTTACACCTTTCAAAAAAATGGTGCTTAATGATTCACTTAATACCGAATCTGGTTATGTATCGAATCAAAATCGTTATGAATTAATAGGAAAACAAGGTAAAACAACAACACCGCTGCGTCCTTCAGGCACCGTGCTCATCGATGAAGAGTATGTGGATGTAGTCACTGAAGGCGGATATTTAGACAAAGATGTGTTAGTAAATATTATAAAAGTAGAGGGATCAAGGGTTGTGGTGCGGAAGCTTACAGAGCCTTTGAAAAAGGAGGACCTTAATTAATGGAAGCAGGTAGCGTATTGTTTTTTGTAGTTATTGGCCTAGCAATTATTGCTTTAGCTGTTTTTTTCACTTTTGTACCGATTATGTTATGGATCTCAGCATTAGCAGCAGGCGTTCGTATTAGTATTTTCACACTGGTCGGAATGAGACTTCGTCGAGTGATACCATCTCGCGTTGTGAACCCGTTAATTAAAGCAAGTAAAGCCGGTTTAGGTATTACCATTAATCAATTAGAAAGCCACTATTTAGCAGGCGGTAACGTGGACCGCGTGGTAAATGCGTTGATTGCAGCGCACCGAGCAAATATTGAGTTAACATTTGAGCGCGGAGCAGCTATCGACTTAGCGGGCCGTGATGTGCTAGAAGCTGTACAAATGAGCGTTAATCCAAAAGTTATTGAAACACCTTTTATTGCAGGGGTGGCTATGGATGGAATCGAAGTCAAAGCAAAAGCCCGAATTACCGTTCGTGCAAACATTGATCGACTAGTAGGGGGAGCTGGAGAAGAAACGATTATTGCCCGTGTTGGCGAGGGGATTGTTTCTACAATCGGTTCACAAAAAGATCACAAAAAAGTATTGGAAAACCCTGATATGATCTCTCAAACGGTTTTAGGAAAAGGGTTGGATTCCGGAACAGCGTTTGAAATCTTATCCATTGATATTGCTGATATCGACATTGGTAAAAATATTGGGGCAGTTCTTCAAACAGACCAAGCAGAAGCAGATAAAAATATTGCCCAAGCAAAAGCCGAAGAACGTCGTGCTATGGCCGTTGCTCAAGAACAAGAAATGCGTGCAAAAGTAGAAGAAATGCGTGCAAAAGTAGTAGAAGCAGAAGCAGAAGTACCATTAGCGATGGCAGAAGCACTGCGCTCTGGCAATATTGGCGTCATGGATTATATGAATATTCAAAACTTGACTGCTGATACGGATATGCGTGATTCAATTGGAAAAATGTCTAAAGAAGACGATGAGAAATAATGAATCAGTTTAACAAGGAGGTTTTCTCCTAATGAATATCGTTGAAACGCTTATTAAACTAATTATTAATAATGCTTTCATTTTTGTCATCATTGGAGGGATTATTTTTAACGTTGTGCAGCGTTTTATGGCTCAGTCAAAAGAGGAAGAACAGCAGCGTTCTAAAAGAGCTCCTATGCCTCCTGTAAACAATCCTTCAAGGCGGGAAAGACCTAGATATCGCCCTGTCAAAGAAGAGCCAAAAACAGCTCGTATGGAGCCAGAAACTGTTCCTTCAGCGGAAACAAATCCTTTGCAAGAAAAACTGGAAGAGCTAAAAAACCGTTCGTATCATGAACCTTCTATTCAAAAGAAAATTGCAGTTGAAAAACCAAAAACAACTGATGAGAAAAACGTTTTTAAGCCCATTTCTCGTAAAGAAGCTGTTCAAGGAGTGATATGGTCCGAAATTCTAGGGCCGCCAAAATCGAAACAACGTAAATATAAACGATAAATAGATGTGATACATTAACCCCCTTTCTCATAAACATGAGATGAAAGGGGGTTCTTTTTATGAGCAAAAAGTGGAGACACCAAATGAAAAGATGGATGACAAAAACAATGGAACTACCCGCTGATGTATTAATGGATCTTCCCCGTATTACGTTAGTTGGACAAATACACATTTATATTGAAAATCATAAAGGTTTATTAGCCTTTTCTGATACTGAAATACGCGTGTTACTAAAACAGGGACAAATGTTAATTCGAGGTGAAGGACTGGTCATTAAAGTAATACTGCCAGAAGAACTGGTTTTAGAAGGTAAAATCAATCAAGTTCTTTATTTAGAACAATAACACAAGGAGGAAAAAAATGAAGAATGGATGGACAAACTTTGTTATTGGTACCGTACGTATTCGAATTGTTGGAAAAGGAATTGAACGTTTTTTAAATAATTGTGTGAGACAACAGATTATGATTTCGAATGTCCATAAAGTTGACGGTCAGCTAGCGACAGCAACGATATTATTGAAAGATGTAAAGAAAATTCGTATACTAATTCGCAACGCAGACTGTAAAATTTATTTTATAAGAGGCCGAGGTTTTCCTTTTTTAACAAAACGAGTGATTAAAAATAGTGGATTTGCTTTAGGTTTTCTTTCTTTTTTTATTATTCTTGGTTTGCTTTCCAACATGGTGTGGAAAGTGGAAATTAGCGGTGCAGAACCACAAACAGAACATCAAATGACGAAGCAGCTGGCCAAAATAGGTGTAAAAAGAGGAGAGTTTCAATTTCTGTTAGAGAGTCCTGAAAAAATTCAGCGCTATTTAACGGATAATATGAACAATATTACCTGGGTGGGAGTAGAAGTGCGCGGCACTTCTTATCACTTCCAAGTGGTTGAAAAAAATGAGCCCAAGCCTCAGCAAAAAACACCTTACCAACATTTAATTGCTAAAAAGAAAGCTATTATTACGAATTTGTTTGTCGAAAAAGGACAACCTTTAGTCAAGGTTAATGATTTTGTCAACGAAGGCGAGGTCTTAGTTTCCGGTATTATTGGAAACGAAAAAAATAAAAAAGTAGTAGCTGCTAAAGGAAAAGTCTACGGTGAAACATGGTATAAGTCTGAGGTGGAAGTGCCTTTAAAAACTGATTTTCAAGTATTAACGGGTAATGGATATACGAAGCACTATTTAGATTTTCAACCTTTTAAAATGCCTCTTTGGGCTTTCAACAAAGAGAAATACGGCTCAAAGCTGACAGAAAAAGTGGAGCATCCACTCTATTTTTTTAAATGGAAATTACCTCTGTCGTATGAGAAAGTTGCTGTACGAGAAGAACAGAATTCGCAGCGCGTCTATTCTAAACAAGAGGCGGTGGAAAAAGCTTTGGAAATCGGTCGAAAAAAATTACTATCAACTTTAGGTGAGGATGCTAAAATAAAAGGTGAAAAAGTTTTGCACCAAGAACAGGACAATGGTAAAGTTAGATTATCAATACATTACCAAGTTATAGAAAATATTGCGAACACTCAACCAATTATTCAAGGAGATTGATGAATGTCAGAACAGCTAGTAACAATTAACGTACAACTTGATGATTCAAACGAAGCCATTTCATTATTTGGCGTACAAGATGCGAATTTAAAGCGAATTGAAGAAGAAATGCAGGTCTCGATCATTTCAAGAGGTGAGACTGTTGTAGTCTCCGGAAGTACAGAAAATGTTCAGCTAGTGGAAGAAATGCTTAAAAAGTTACTGAACATTATCCGCAAAAATATTTCCATATCTGAACGAGATGTTGTGTATGCGATTCAATTAGCTAAGAAAAATTCTCTCGAGTTTTTTGAAGATGTATATGAAGAAGAGATTGGTAAAAACGTAAAAGGTAAGACTATTCGTGTTAAGACATTAGGACAAAGTCACTACATTTCTGCTATTAAGAAAAATGATTTGGTATTTGGAATTGGGCCTGCTGGTACCGGTAAAACGTATTTAGCCGTTGTCATGGCCGTTAATGCTCTTAAAAATGGTCACGTACAGCGTATTATTTTAACACGTCCTGCTGTTGAAGCAGGTGAAAGTCTTGGCTTCTTGCCAGGAGATTTGAAAGAAAAAGTAGATCCGTACTTGCGGCCTCTGTACGATGCATTACATGATGTATTAGGAACAGAACATACGCAACGCCTAATCGAACGCGGAGTTATTGAAATAGCACCCCTTGCTTACATGCGAGGTCGTACACTAGATGATGCGTTTGTTATCTTAGACGAAGCACAAAACACCACGATGGCGCAAATGAAGATGTTTTTAACACGACTAGGATTTGGGTCTAAAATGGTGATTACAGGAGATATTTCACAAATTGATTTACCAAAAGGAGCTCAGTCTGGTCTAGCGGCTGTCTCGAAAATCCTGACCAATGTTAAAGGTATTTCGTTTGTTCATCTAGAACAGTCAGATGTTGTGCGCCATCCACTTGTGGGACGCATCATTCAAGCGTACGAACAAGCTGACCAAAAGACCCTTTCTTAATAGGGTCTATTTTTTGTAAAGGGGGTACGTTTGTGTCAACGTTTCGGATAATCAAGCAAACAATGGCACAGATCGAGCGATTACGGTTAATTCAAATTGGGTTATATGCCTTGTTAGGTATAATGATGTTTGCGTCTATGTATAGCAATGTAAAGCCGCAGGAATTAGATCTCAGACTATTGTCTATTTCCCCGCAAACCATTTACTCACCCGTTACCATTGAAGATAAAGAGAGCACAGAGAAAAAACGGGCAGAGGCAGAACAAGCCGTTGAAGATGTGTATACACAAAAAACAGAATACGCACAGAACCAAGTCGATCTTGTTGCATCTATTTTTGATGCGATGATGGAAGTTAATACAGAATATGAAAAAGAAGATCATGAAGATGACAGTATCGATGCCGTATTAAAAACCAAACAAAAAATGTTAGAGGACAAGCTTCCTGAAGACATTCAAAAAAACTTGCCAAAGGATACCATCAAGCAGCTGCTTCAGTCTTCTAACAGTGATTTATCGATTGCGAAAGACGCTGTAGTTACAGCCGTTCATCATGTGATGAAAGATCAAGTGAAGATTAGCGATGTAGAAGAGAAAAAAGACCAGGTAGAAGGTCAGCTTGTTTACACCAATGTCAGCAACTCCCTAAAGGATTCAATGAATGCAATTGCTAAATTCGCTATCATTCCGAATGTGATTTATGATCCCAAAAAAACAGCTGAAAACCGTCAAGCAGCTGTGGAAAAAGTGGAGCCTGTTCGAATTAAACAAGGTCAGATTATTGTAGAAGAAAATCAGCTTATTAATCCTGATATATATCGCCAGCTCCAGCTCGCGGGATTGTTGAATAATAAAGGATCTATTCAGCCTTTTGCGGGATTAGCTTTGCTGATTGTGATGATGATAGCGGGCCTCATTTACTATTTGCGTGAATTTCACACCAAGACATATCAGCCCTTGTTGTTGTATGTATTGGTAGCAACCATTACGATTGGCCTCATGAAAATCTTAAGCGTGTTTCAGCAAATTGATTTATCGGAAATTGGTTTCTTAGCTCCTGTTGCAGTGGGAGGTTTGCTGATTCGAATTTTAATGGATGAACGCATTGCTATTTTATCAAGTATTGTATTTGCTATTTGTGGAAGCATTATTTTTAATGGTGAATTGACAACCTCGTTTAATATGAACATTGGGATTTACTTTTTAATTAGCAATATTGCTGCTATTTTATTTTTAAGCAGGCAGCACAGGCGTTCACGGATTTTGCAGGCAGGTCTATTTGTGGCGATGGTAAACGTAATTATTAGCTTTGCTATTATTTTTATTAAAAATGGCCAAATTGGTACTGTAGAGCTTGGCTATTACAGCATGATGTCAATTGCATCTGGTGTTATTGCTTCCGTTTTAGCTATAGGTTTGCTTCCGTTTTTTGAAAGTGGATTTGGCATTTTATCTACGATGAAGCTGATTGAATTATCGAGTCCTAATCATCCGCTATTACGTAAAATCTTAACCGAAACACCAGGAACGTATCATCACAGTGTAATGGTGGCAAACTTATCTGAAGCGGCGTGCGAAACGATAGGAGCTAACGGTTTATTAGCGAGAGTGGGGGCTTATTACCACGATATTGGTAAAACGAAGCGACCGCAGTATTTTATTGAAAATCAAATGAATATTACCAATCCGCATGATAAACTAAGTCCGAAGACTAGTAAAAATATTATAATCGCACATGCTACAGATGGAGCGACCATTTTGCGAAATCACAAGTTTCCAAAAGAGATTGTAGATATTGCAGAGCAGCATCACGGAACGACCCTGCTTAAGTTTTTCTATCATAAGGCACTTGAACAAACAGAAGAAAAAATTGATGAAAAAGAATATCGCTATCCTGGACCAAAGCCTCAGTCGAAAGAAGCAGCGGTTATTTGCATAGCTGATAGTGTAGAAGCAGCCGTAAGGTCAATGTCCAATCCGACTCCGGAAAAGATTGAGAACTTGGTGCGAAATATTATTAAAGATCGCTTGCAGGATGAGCAGCTTAGCGAGTGTAACGTAACGCTCAAAGAGCTAGAGTTAATTCGCCAAGCACTATGTGAAACGCTAAATGGGATTTTTCATTCCCGAATTGAATATCCAGAGATAAAAAAAGAGAAGGTGAAGGTATGAGTTTAGTTATTGATTTTATTGATGAAACAAACGAAGTGAGTAAAGAGCAGCAAAAAGAGCTTGAGAAGCTGCTTGAAGCCGCTGCTATATATGAAAATCTTCAAGAGGATGCAGAAGTATCCGTTACATTTGTGGATAATGATCGAATTCAAGAAATCAATCATCAATACCGCCATAAAAATCAGCCAACGGATGTAATATCGTTTGCGCTAGAAGAAATGGGCGAAGATGAAATGCAAATTATCGGAGATGAGATGCCAAGAGTCCTGGGGGATATTGTCATTTCGATTCCAAAAGCTCATGAGCAAGCAGAAGAATACAATCACTCGTTCATGAGGGAGCTAGGATTCTTAACGGTTCACGGTTTCTTGCACTTGCTTGGGTATGACCATGAAACATCAGAAGATGAAAAAGAGATGTTTACACGTCAAAAAGATATTTTAGAACAATATGGACTCTCGCGATAAAAAAGGGATAGCTAAAGTTGTCAGTAGCTTTGGTTATGCAATAGAGGGGTTTCTCTATGTTTGTAAAACACAGAGAAATATGCAAATTCACGTAGCAGCTTCTTTCATCGTCCTTCTCTTAGGAGCCGTGCTGTCAATTACAGCTGGTGAATGGACGGTTGTGCTGCTTCTCATTGCAGGCATGTTCAGCTTAGAGTTAATGAATACAGCGGTGGAAAAAGTTGTCGATTTAGTTTCTCCTGAATATCACATACTAGCAAAACACGCAAAAGATGCAGCCGCAGCAGCGGTGTTGGTCTATGCGTGTTTTGCTGTCCTTATAGGAGGAATTATTTTCTTAAAGTATTTGTTTTAAAAAGGATTCTTTTTGGTTCTTTACACCCCCGTGGTATAATAAAAAAGGACAAGTTAAAAGACATGTAGAAGCGCAAAAGGAGAGCGGATAAATGGATAAGACCGGACTGATTGATGAGGCGAAAAAAGCTCGTGAAATGGCTTATGTACCGTATTCAAAATTTAAAGTTGGTGCAGCTTTATTGACGAAAGATGGAAAGGTTTATCGCGGCTGCAATATTGAAAATGCGGCTTATAGCATGTGCAATTGTGCTGAGCGTACGGCTTTATTTAAAGCCTATTCAGAAGGAGATAAAGAGTATGCAGCACTTGCTGTAGTAGCTGATACTGATCGTCCTGTTTCTCCGTGTGGAGCATGCAGACAAGTAATCTCTGAGCTTTGTCCAAAAGAAATGAAAGTTATATTAACCAATTTAAAAAATAACATACAAGAACTAACTGTGGAAGAATTACTTCCAGGAGCATTTTCATCGGAGGATTTACATGAGTAATAATGAATTTAAGTCAGGTTTTGTTTCAATTATTGGAAGACCAAACGTAGGGAAATCAACTTTTTTGAACCGAGTAATCGGTCAAAAGATTGCGATTATGAGTGACAAACCGCAAACAACTAGAAATAAAATTCAGGGTGTGTACACGGAAGATCAGGCGCAAATTGTGTTTATTGATACACCAGGAATTCACAAACCAAAGCATAAATTAGGCGACTTTATGATGAAGGTAGCGCAAAATACGCTTAAAGAAGTAGATTTAATTTTATTTATGATTAACGCAACAGAGGGTTTAGGTCGAGGCGATGAATTTATTATCGAGCGTTTAAAAGATACAAAAACGCCTGTTTTCCTTGTGATTAATAAAATTGATGAAATTCATCCAGACGAATTGTTTTCAATTATCACGAATTATAAAGACTTATATCCTTTCGCTGAAATTGTGCCAATTTCAGCTTTACAAGGAAATAACGTGGAGCGCTTGCTTGATCAAATCAAGCAGCGATTGCCGGAAGGTCCGCAGTATTACCCGGCAGATCAGGTAACAGATCACCCAGAGCGCTTTATTATTACGGAATTAATTCGTGAAAAAGTACTGCATGCAACGAGGGAAGAAATACCTCATTCTATTGCCGTTGTGATGGATTCTATGCAAAGACGAGATAATGGCGCTGTTTACGTCGGCGCTACAATTATCGTCGAAAGAGATTCACAAAAAGGCATCGTAATTGGAAAGCAAGGAAAGATGTTAAAAGAGGTAGGAAGAAAAGCAAGAGCAGACATTGAAGCTCTTTTAGGCTCAAAAGTATTTTTAGAACTATGGGTAAAAGTGCAAAAAGATTGGCGAAACCGAGCGTCGCATCTCCGTGACTTTGGATTTAGAGAAGACGAATATTAATCATTTGAGTTCTTGTTGGCGTCGATTTATACCCCTTCATAAAAGAAGGTAATTTGTAAAAAATTGTGTTACATGATTTTACGTCGGAAGGCTATTCTAAACATAAGGAATTGAAATATGTATCTGATCTTTATGGTTAGAAAGGTGGGAGTTCTATGTTGAATTTTACTTGGAACATTTTTTCACAAACAGGTAGCATTGATACTTATCTCATTTTTAAGGAACTTGAAAATGAAGTGAAAGAAAGACCCGAAACATATGAGGACAACAGCGAAAGTCTCAATTCTCCCTTGTCTTAGCCTTCTGTAAGATGGCGGTGATGATGATTGTTTAAAAAGTGTGAAGGAATTGTCATTCGAACGAATGATTACGGTGAATCAAATAAAATTGTCACCATTTATTCACGTGAACTCGGAAAAGTGGGTCTTATGGCAAGAGGGGCAAAAAAGCCCAGTAGTCGCTTAGCTTCCGTCACACAATTATTTACGTATGGATACTTTTTTATACAAGCAGGTTCAGGAATGGGTACTCTCCATCAAGGAGAAGTTATCTCATCTATGAGAAGCATACGCGAAGATATCTTCACAACAGCGTATGCTTCTTATATTCTTGAATTAACAGATAAAGCTACTGAGAACAATAAACCAAATCCATTTCTATTTGAACTGCTGCACCAAACCATTCATTATATGAACGAAGAGTATGATGCAGAGATCTTAACATTTATTTATGAAATGAAAATGTTAAACGTTCTAGGTCTTCATCCTACATTAAATGGATGTGCAGTCTGCCATCAAGGTGAAGGAACATTTCATTTTTCCATTCGAGAAGGCGGGTTTATTTGTCATCGATGCTTAGAAAAAGATCCTTATCATTTGAAAATTAGTCCGATGACGGTTAAACTATTAAGGCTATTTTATTACATTGATTTAAAGCGGTTAGGTTCTATTTCTGTTAAACCCGAAACAAAAAAACAATTAAAGTTTGTAATTGATCAATATTATGAAGAATATTCAGGATTGTTTTTAAAAACAAAGCGGTTTTTGAATCAGATGGAGTCTTTAAAACAATCGCTCTCTGATAAGAAATAGAAAAGATAATCAGTGATATGCAAGGAATTGCTGTCGCTAGGGTGCCTCGTAGTGTGTAGAGGACACCCTTTTTACTGTGGAGCGAAGGGATAGTTTCGCTTATTGTAAGCGTAATGTCTGCTTTTTTTGAGAAGCCATGGTAAAATAAACGGCATTCTAAAAAGATAAAATGCTAAAATTAATAAGTTATAGCTTTTACTTTTGCTTAAAAAGTATATAATGTTTTATAAATAGTATGTCACATTTAATGATTAGGTGGTGAGTACAATCGAACTGAACAAACGACAAGAACAAATTTTACAAATTGTCAAAGACGAAGGCCCTATTACAGGCGAGCATATTGCAGATCAGCTTAGCCTTACGCGGGCCACGCTAAGACCGGACTTGGCTATTTTAACAATGGCTGGTTATCTAGAAGCGCGACCGCGCGTAGGTTACTTTTACACAGGTAAAACAGGAGCACAGCTTCTTACAGATAAAATAAAAAAAATACAGGTGCAAGAATATCAGTCTATCCCTGTAGTCGTGAACGAAAATGTGTCGGTATATGATGCTATTTGTACAATGTTTCTAGAAGACGTGGGGACCCTTTTTGTAGTGGATGAGAAATCACAGCTAGTGGGAGTACTGTCGCGTAAAGATTTATTGCGCGCGAGTATCGGAAAGCAAGAGCTCACATCTATTCCTGTTCATATTATCATGACGAGAATGCCCAACATTACATATTGTTATCGCGAAGATTTGTTAATGGATATTGCTAAGATCTTAATTGAAAAACAGATTGATGCTATGCCCGTTATTAAAGAGGGAGACGGCAATTTTGAAGTGGTGGGACGCATTACCAAAACAAATATTACAAAATTACTAGTAGCACTAGCAAATGATGAAGTATTATAAGTGAAAAAGGATTAAAAAGGGGATGCACAAAATATGAACAACCCATGTCTTTATGTCATTTCGGATTCTGTAGGTGAGACAGCTGAACTAGTTGTAAAGGCTGCATCAAGTCAGTTCAATATGACGGACTTTGTAATTAAAAGAGTACCTTACGTAGAGGACATCGCAACACTTTCAGAAGTGGTTTCAGTAGCGAAGTTGAACAACGCTATTATTGGCTTTACGCTAGTAAAGCCCGAAATGAGAGAATTTTTAATTCAAGAAGCGTCCAAAAACGGGGTAGAGGTATTTGATATTATTGGACCTTTAATTGATAAAATTCAATCTTCTTATCAACTTTCTCCTCGCTATGAGCCTGGAATGGCTAGAAAGTTAGACGAAGATTATTTTAAGAAAGTAGAAGCGATTGAATTTGCAGTGAAATATGATGATGGGCGTGATCCAAGAGGCATTCTTAGAGCGGATATCGTATTAATCGGTGTATCAAGAACGTCTAAAACACCTCTTTCTCAGTTTTTAGCACACAAGCGTTTGAAAGTAGCCAACGTTCCGATTGTACCTGAGGTAGATCCGCCAGAAGAGCTGTTTCACGTATCACCTGAGAAATGTATAGGACTTACTATTAGTCCTGAAAAATTAAACGATATTCGTAAAGAGCGTTTAAAGTCTCTTGGGCTAAACGATAAAGCAATTTATGCTAATATTGGCCGTATTAAAGAAGAACTTGAATTCTTCCAAGGAATTGTAGATAAGATTGGCTGTGAAGTGGTTGATGTATCCAACAGAGCCGTAGAAGAAACAGCTGGTATCATTCTCAATACCATCAAAAAGAAATAAACGATGGATCTCCTCCGTGCGTGACAGAAAGGAGATTGCTTTCTTATGTTTGTATGCTGTAAGCCTAAGAAAATATACCAAAGATGAATATGACAGAACTTTTAAAAACAAGTGACTTTGGTATAGAAAATATAGGTTGTTTATATTATAATAAAAAATTGTGATAAAAAAGAATAGTTTTAGGTTTAGACTTTGTTAAGAACGAATAAACTATTTATATAAAAGTCAAGTCAAAATCGAAAAAAGTATTCGACAAATGCCATCTACAGGAAATAACAAATTGTTAGAAGGAATCTCTGGAGGGATGTAGAATACAGAGTTATAGCAAAAGAAAAAGTAAAGTTTTTGTCGATGCTGATGCATGCCCTGTTAAAGCAGAAATCGTTGAACTTACACATACATATGACATCGAGCTTGTGTTTGTTGCTTCCTATGCTCACATGCAAACAAATCCTACACCAGGAAAATGGGTCTATGTAGATGCAGAAAAGGAAGCCGCAGATTTATATATTTTAAATCACGCAGCCAAGCAGGATATTGTCGTAACTCAAGATACTGGCTTAGCAAGCATGTTAGTAAGTCGAGGGGTTTACGCACTGTCTCCTCGTGGAAAGTACTATAATGACGACGAAATGAATACGGTGCTTTTCTTTCGCTATGTTTCTGCAAAAGAGCGACGGTCAGGGCGTCATACTAAAGGCCCAAAGGCATTTAGTGAAGAAGATCGCCAGCATTTCATTCAAGCTTTTGAAAAAATGTTGTCGAAACTTGCAGGAATTTAGCACTTAGTGAAGAATATTATATGAAATACGGAGCTGTTACTATGGCAAATCGAATTCCTGATGAAGTAATCGACCGTATTCGGCATTCAGTAGATATTGTCGACGTCATAAGCGATTATGTACAACTAAAAAAACAAGGGCGCAATTATTTTGGACTCTGTCCGTTTCATGGGGAAAGCACACCATCTTTTTCAGTATCGCCTGATAAACAAATTTATCATTGCTTTGGATGCGGTGCAGGAGGGAATTCATTTTCATTCATAATGGAATTAGAAGGACTGTCCTTCACGGAAGCAGCTCAGCAGCTTGCTGAAAAAGGAGATATTCCTTTTGAACATGAGATACATCCTCATGAAGAAGATAATCAAAAGCCTAGCAATAAAATGATTGAAGCACACGAGCTTTTAAAGAAATTTTACCATCATTTATTGGTAAATACAAAAGAAGGCCAAGATGCTTATGATTATTTAATAAATCGAGGGTTTTCACGAGAAATTATCGATGAATTTGAGATAGGTTTTGCTTTAGATTCGTGGGAATTTGTAAGTAAGTTCTTAACAAAACGTGGGTTTAATCCGCAAGAGATGGAACATGCAGGTTTAATCATTAAACGCAACCAAGATGAAACGTACTTTGATCGTTTTCGCGATCGAATTATGTTTCCTATTGCTGACTTGCAAGGCAAAACAATTGCATTTTCAGGGCGCCTGCTAAAAGAGATAAAAGGGCAGCCTAAATATTTAAACAGTCCCGAAACTTCTATTTTTAACAAAAGTCGCACACTCTACAACTTTCACCGCGCTAAAAAACATATACGCAAAAATCAGCAGGTTATTTTATTTGAAGGATTTGCAGATGTTATTTCAGCTGTTAAAGCGGGGTGCCCAAACGCAATTGCAACAATGGGAACTGCCTTAACAGAAGAACAAGCCAAAATTATTCGCCGAAATGTAGAGTCCGTTATCATTTGCTATGATGCAGATTCTGCTGGAATTGAAGCAGCGCACAAAGCAACTGCTATCTTAACAAATGTGGGTTGTACCGTTAAGATTGCTGTGATGCCGGATGGTTATGACCCGGATGATTATATTAAAGAATACGGGGCAGAGAAGTTTCAAAATGATGTTATTAATAGCAGCTTGACCTTTATGGCATTTCAAATGAGGTATCTCCGCCGAAAGCGAAATCTACAAAATGAATCTGAACGTATGCAATACATTGAAGACGTTTTGAAAGAAATAAGCCTCCTTACAAAAGCTGTAGAGCGAGATCATTATTTACGCCAATTGGCACAAGAGTTTTCCATTTCATTAGATGCGCTTAAAGAACAGCAGTATCAAGTGTATCGAACGGAAAAAAAGAAAAAGGATAATGATTCTCCAAATCGAAATAATATAAATAGACAACCAGTCGTAAAGAGAAGCTTATTACCGGCTTATCAAAATGCAGAACGTTTTTTGATCGCTCATATGTTGAAAGATAAGGATGTAGCATTTAGAATTCAAGACCGACTTCAAGGTCAGTTCAATGTCGAAGAACATCGTGCGCTTGTTCTATATTTGTATGCCTATTACGAGGAAGGACACGAGCCTAATCCGAGCGGATTTATTGAGCGGTTGCCCGAATCTTCGTTGTCTAGTCTAGCTTCAGAATTGGCGATGATGTCAATCAATGATGAATTGTCGGAGCAAGCTTTGAATGATTATATCCAAACGATATTGATTTATCCACAAAGGGTAGCGATAGAAAAAAAAGAAGCAGAAAAGCAAGAAGCAGAGCGTCAAAAAGATTATTTAAAAGCTGCGACAATAGCAATGGAAATTTTACAGTTGAAAAAAACGTTAAAATAAACGATGTTGCGTATTAGTCCCACTTTTAGAAGGTTTTCCTTAAAATTTTGGAAGGAGGGGATCTGATGGCTGAAAAATCAGCTCAATCAAAACAACTTGATTCAGATTTAACAATTGAACAAGTAAAAGATCAATTGACCGAAATCGGAAAAAAACGTGGTGTGCTAACATACGAAGAAATTGCAGAGCGTATGGCGAACTTCGAAATTGAATCCGATCAAATGGATGAATATTATGAATACCTTGGAGAACAAGGTGTTGAAGTAATGAGTGAATCTGAAGCAAATGATGACGATGCCGATCCCGATATTCAAGAACTGTCAAAAGAAGAAGAGTTTGATTTAAATGATTTAAGTGTACCTCCTGGTGTGAAAATTAATGATCCAGTTCGTATGTACTTAAAAGAAATCGGACGCGTTGACTTATTGTCGGCAGAGGAAGAAATCAATTTAGCAAAACGTATTGAAGAAGGCGATGAAGAAGCGAAACGTCGTCTTGCTGAAGCAAACTTACGTCTTGTGGTAAGTATCGCTAAACGCTATGTTGGACGCGGTATGCTGTTTCTTGATTTAATTCAAGAAGGAAACATGGGTCTTATTAAAGCGGTAGAAAAATTTGATTATCGCAAAGGTTATAAATTCAGTACGTATGCGACATGGTGGATTCGTCAAGCTATTACTCGTGCGATTGCTGACCAAGCAAGAACGATTCGTATCCCTGTTCATATGGTTGAAACGATTAACAAACTAATTCGTGTTCAACGTCAGCTTCTACAAGATTTAGGTCGCGAACCATCTCCTGAAGAAATTGCAGAAGATATGGACTTAACACCAGAAAAAGTTCGTGAAATCTTAAAAATTGCCCAAGAGCCGGTTTCTCTTGAAACGCCAATTGGTGAGGAAGATGATTCTCATTTAGGTGACTTCATTGAAGACCAGGATGCAACATCACCTTCTGAACATGCTGCATATGAATTATTAAAAGAGCAGTTAGAAGACGTCCTTGATACGTTAACAGATCGCGAAGAAAATGTTCTTAGACTCCGCTTTGGTCTGGACGATGGGCGTACGCGTACGCTTGAAGAAGTAGGAAAAGTATTTGGCGTAACGCGTGAGCGTATTCGTCAAATTGAAGCTAAAGCGCTTCGCAAGCTTCGTCACCCTAGTCGAAGCAAACGTTTAAAAGATTTCTTAGAATAGATAAAAGCGTAAATAGCGCTTATGAGATAGCTTCTTTCCCTGCGGAAAGAGGCTATCTGTTTTTTTATGGAATAAATTTCATGAAAACGCATTTTAAAGAAGTATATTGATTTTTTTACCAACTTTTCTTCTTTCATATATTTTACTGAATTGTCCTTCGTTTTGCAAATGCTCCTTTATATTCTTTTGTTATAGAAGCGTAAGATGTTCAAATTTCATTTAAACATCCGAAAAAAATGGAATCGCTCTCATTTTATTCTTGCATTGATGAATACTCCTCTATTATAACATGAAAAAATTAAAACGTTTTAAAAGTTGAGAAAATTTACAAAAATGAATTATAATTAGATAATGTAAGCGTATACATTTTTTAGGGGGAATAAAAATGAATTATGAATTAACCAATGAACAAAAGATGATTCAACGGACGCTGAGAGAATTTTCAGAAGCTGAAGTAGCACCAAATGCACTAGAGCGCGATCGAAGTAAGCAATTTCCGCTTGATGTTTTTAAAAAGTTAAGTGAGCTTGGTGTAATGGGCCTTCCTTTTCCTGAAGAATATGGTGGCGGAGGCGCAGATACGGTTAGTTTTGCTATTGTCGTAGAGGAGTTAAGTAAAGCTTGTGGCTCTACAGGAATTACATACTCAGCTCATGTTTCGCTCGGGGGGGCACCTATTTATTTATTCGGAACAAAGGAGCAAAAAGAACAGTACCTACCAGCTTTATGCTCCGGGGAATCTTTTGGAGCGTTTGGTTTAACCGAACCGAACGCAGGAAGTGACGCGGGGGGAACGGAGACCGAAGCAGTGTTGAAGGATGGAACATTTAGGATTAATGGAAGTAAATGCTATATTACGAATGCCAGCTATGCAAAGTTTTTAGCTTTAACAGCTGTTACAAACCGTACAGAAGGTAAAAAAGAAATTTCAGCTATTATCGTGCCTACAGAAGCTCGAGGTTTTACTGTAATAGACAATTACGAGAAAATGGGTCTACATGCTTCAAATACAACTGAACTCGTTTTAGAGGATGTTGAAGTGCCTGAAGAGAATTTACTCGGTGTAAGAGGAGAAGGATTCAAACAATTTCTAATGACGCTTGACGGGGGAAGAATTGGAATTGGGGCAATGGCCGTTGGAATCGCTCAAGCGGCTTATGAAAAAGCACTGTCATATGCGCAGGAAAGAAAGCAGTTTGGGAAAGCTATTTCATCGTTTCAAGCGATTCAGTTTAAATTAGCTGATATGGCCATGAAAATTGAGTTAGCAAGAAATATGGTGTATAAAGCAGCGTGGTTAAAAGACCAAGGAAAGCCATTTACGAAAGAAGCAGCTATGTGTAAACTGTATGCTTCTGAAATTTGTATGGAAGTAGCCAGTCAAGCTGTGCAGATTCATGGAGGATACGGCTACATGAAAGAGTATCACGTGGAGCGGTATTTACGGGATGCCAAGCTTTTAGAAATTGGAGAAGGAACTTCGGAAATTCAGCGCTCTGTTATTGCAAGGCAAATTGGCTGTTAAGATAAGCAATAAGAAATTAGTTAATTATGTAAATAAAACCCTTTCACTTATGAGCATTTTCAAGTAAAATAAAAGTGCTTATACTATTTTGTTATTTCTAGGGATGGGAATACATAAAGGGGGTATAGTGAGTGAAGCGAAATCCGCTAATACCATTTTTATTAATTGCGGTAATTGGGATTGCTTTAATGTTAACGCTTTCGTTCAACGGATTGAACAATGCAAAAGAAATCGCGGCTGAAAAAGAAGGCGGTGGCGCGGAACAGCAGGCTTCAGCTAAACCAGAAGAAATTTATCAAAAAACTTGTATTGGTTGTCACGGTGATCAGTATCAAGGTGGAGTAGGTCCTTCGTTAAAAGGAATTGGGAAAAAAGTTTCTCAAGAAGAAATTGCAAATATTGTTGTAAACGGTAAAGGAAACATGCCGGCCGGGCTGGTTCCTCCGGAAAAAGCGAAGGAAATGGCTAAATGGGTATCCGAAATTAAATAGAGTTCAGAAACATGATTTTCTGGAAAGCCGCTCATTTATAAAGCAGGCTTTTTTTTTATGATTTTTTTATACGCATTCAGCTAGAAGGAAAACATGAAGAGAAATAGGAATCATGCAGCTATCTATGTTAAAATAATGAACAGTAATCACATAGAGAATAGGTGACAAAATGAATGAATTAAACTTATCAACAAGACTTGAAGAAGTAGTAAAGTCGATTCCTTTGGGAGCAAAGATAGCAGACATTGGCTCAGATCATGCGTATTTGCCATGTTTTGCTTATTTAAATGGATATATTAGCGGCGCTGTAGCAGGTGAAATTACAGAAGGTCCCCTGCAATCGGCTATTCAGCAGGTGAAAAAAACAAGCTTAACGGATGTTATTGATGTTCGAAAAGGAAACGGCCTAGAAGTAATATCGCCGAATGAAGTAGACTGTATTACAATCTGCGGAATGGGCGGAACGCTTATTACGATGATTTTAGAAGAAGGAAAGGCAAAATTAGAAGGAGTAAAAAGACTTGTGCTTCAGCCAAATATTGGTTCACATCATATTCGCAGCTGGCTGATTCAACACAACTGGGAAATAATTGATGAAAAAATCATCGAAGAAGACGGTCGTATGTATGAAGTCATCGTCGCTGAACCTGGAAACCCTTTAGCTCCGTATAACGGGGAAGTGGAAGCCGGCGTGTTAATGGGCCCTATTTTAAAAGAAAAGCGCTCTTCTGCTTTTATGACAAAGTGGACGCATGAACTAAATCATCTTAAACAAATTGTCAGTCAAATGGAACAGGCTCAGTCAGAGGAAAGCAAAGCAAAACTTCAAAAACTTACCCAAGACATCTCATTAATTGAGGAGGCGTTAAAATGAGTAAAATCCCTAACGGATTTCAAGTAATTGAGGCATTTGAATCATTTTCTCCCAAGCATTTAGCGGTTGAAGGAGATAAAATTGGTTTACAGATTGGAACGTTAAACAAGCCTGTAAAAAAAGTAATGGTAACGTTAGATGTTCTTGAAACGGTCGTAGACGAAGCAATTGAAAAACAAGTGGATTTAATTATTGCTCATCATCCTCCTATCTTTAGACCTCTAAAACAAGTGGTTACAGATCGTCCTGAAGGGCGTATTTTAGAGAAATGCATTAAGCATGATATTGCCGTATATGCTGCTCATACAAACTTAGATATAGCTAAAGGCGGAGTAAATGACTTGTTAGCCGAAGCGTTGGGGCTACAAGAGACAAAAGTGCTGGTTCCGACAACGTCGATTCAATTGAAAAAGCTAGCTGTATTTGTTCCTTCAAATGACGCTGAAGCAGTGCGCACAGCTATTTGTGATGCGGGAGCTGGACATGTTGGCCTTTACAGCGACTGTACGTTTTCAACAGAAGGCGAAGGCACATTTAAACCTTCTTCAGAAGCCAATCCATACATTGGCTCAAAAGGAGAGCTAGAACGTGTCAATGAAACAAAAGTTGAAACTATTTTTGAAGCGGGTCAACAAAATAAAATTATTCGTGCCATGCTCAGTGCTCATCCTTACGAAGAAGTAGCCTATGACATTTATCCAGTGGAACAAACGGGCGAAACGCTTGGACTTGGACGAATTGGTAAGTTAAAAGAAGAGATGACGTTAAAACAGTTTGCCGATCACGTTAAACAAGCATTGGATGTAGATGGTGTCAGAGTAGTAGGGTCTATGGATGCCACTGTGAAAAAAGTAGCTGTTCTTGGCGGAGACGGAAACAAATATATTACAAACGCAAAATTTAGCGGAGCAGATGCCTATGTAACAGGTGATTTGTATTTCCACGTTGCGCATGATGCAATGGCAATGGGATTAAACGTTGTAGATCCTGGTCATCATGTTGAAAAAGTCATGAGACAAGGTGTAACACGCGTATTAAACAGTCTTTTTGAAGCGAAAAACTTTGAGTGTGAAGTATTTGATTCAAAAGTAGACACAAACCCATTTACGTTTATGTAACAAAGAAGGTGTTGACGAATGTCAACACCTTCTTTTGCGTCTATTAAGACGATTTTTTTGTTCGAACTTTTGGTAAAATTTTTGAAAGAGGCACACTTTTTTCACGTGTCCATGTTGTTTCATCTTCCGGATCGAACTGATCTAGAAAATTGATGACCTCTTTTGTGATTGGAGTAGGGGTAGATGCGCCTGCCGTAACAGCTACGGTTTTCGCGTTCATCAACCATTCGATCTGAAGCTCTGAGATGTCACCGATGCGATATGCCTCAGTGCCGGCAATCTCCATTGATACTTGAGCTAGACGGTTTGAATTGTTACTTTTAGGATCTCCTACTACGATTGTAACATCTGCTTCACCTGCTTGCTCAGCTACAGCTTCTTGGCGAACTTGTGTAGCTAAACAAATTTCCTTGTGAACTTCAGCGTGCGGATATTTTTCTTTTACTTTTTCCATGACATCTGCAACGTCCCACTGACTCATTGTTGTCTGATTGGTTACAATGACTTTTTCACGTTGAATATTTAAATGGGCTACGTCTTCTGCTTTTTCAATTAAATGAACGATATCTGGTGCGATGCCAAGTGCACCTTCTGGCTCAGGGTGATTTCTTTTTCCGATATAAATAACGTCATAACCTTCTTTTTCTTTTTGGCGAATAAGGTCGTGGGTTTTTGTAACATCCGGACATGTAGCATCGATTGTTGTTAAACCTTTTTCTTTTGCTCGTTCTTTTACTTCTGGAGATACTCCGTGCGCCGTAAAAATAACGGTTCCTTCATTTATTTGGTCTAAGATTTCTAGGCGATTAGCACCGTCCAGTGTGATAATGCCGTCCTCTTCAAACGCATCTGTAACGTGTTTATTATGAACAATCATTCCTAAGATATAGATTGGTCGAGGCAATGATTTATCTAAAGCGGCGTTTCGTGCAATGACCATTGCGTCTACTACACCATAACAATAGCCGCGCGGTGCGATTTTAATAACTTTCATTTCAATTTCCTCCTCATCATAATCCTGACGAGCAATTCAACTCGCTTCTATTATATAAAAGAGGAAGGAAGAATACAAAGATATTCTTTTTTTACTTACTGTCTTTACTTACGGAACTAGCAGATTTATCAAATATAAAGTTTTGGTTTAGACACTCGATCTCTAGAGGAAAGTTCAATTTCTTCTTCGAAGAAATCCAGCTCATCATCAGATGAATCCGTGCTTTCTGCGCCTGTTGACAAAACCTTACTGTCTTTGCTTTCATCAGTTTCAGCAACCTCTGTTCCTTCTGCTTCGAGTACTTCATCTGTATCGTCACTTGAGCGCAGGGCCTGATAGATTTTCCATAGAGAAGGAGCATTTTTGACAAGAGGTCCGTATTGTTGAATCATAGGTCCCATCGTTTCCGCAGCTTTTAATACTCGCTGAACATTTCCCATCATGGAGCTTAAGTTAGCAGGGTTCGTTAAACCTTGTAAACCTCCAAGCAGGGAAGAAGAGTTGGTCGCTCCTGCAGCACCTTGGGCTCCTGAAAGGCCTGAAAACAAAGAACCTCGAGGAGCAGCAGCTGCTGCTTGTTGAAAGGGGATGTTTCTATTCCCGCCTCTTCGGAATAGGCGAGTTAAGAAGTTACCTCCTCCACGGTTCAGGCCTTGCTGATTCGGGTAAAATGATTGTTGAGCATTTGTTTGCTGGGCAAAGTTACGAAACTGCTGTAATGGATTAAATTGGCCAAAGTTACCAGGTTGTTGCCCAAAACCGTTTTGCGGTGGCATTCCTGGCATCATTCTTCTTTGCATACCGGGTGGAAATGGTGGTCTTCGCTGTAGCAAAGGACGCACCTCCTTTAGTAAAGTAGATTTTCTTTTACTATCGTATGCAACTCGCGATAAAATGTTTTTGAAACAGGTAATAAGTTTTAGTAATATGAATGAGAAGTAGTCACAGAAGGAAAAATCGATTATAATCATATATTGTGCCTTAAAAGATGAACGTGAATGTAAAAAAGGAGACTATTATGGAAAAAACAAACTTTGAACGTTTTGAGTTTCAACCATTTTTAATAGAAGCAATTAAACAATTAGGTTTTTATCAGCCTACAGAGATTCAAGAGCGCTTAATTCCTTCCGTTTTAAAAGGGGAAAGTGTAATTGGTCAGTCACAAACAGGGACGGGCAAAACACACGCTTATTTATTACCTTTACTTGAAAAGGTAGATCCTAAAAAAGAAGAAGTACAAGTTGTAATTACCGCTCCAACTCGTGAGCTTGCTTCTCAAATTTATCAAGAAGTCTTAAAGCTAACAAAACACAGTGCTGAAGGAGAAGAAATTTCAGCAAAATGTTTTATCGGCGGTACAGATAAGCAGCGTACAATCGACAAATTAAAGAAACAGCCTCAAGTGGTTGTAGGAACACCGGCTCGTTTGTTTGATTTAGTAAATGAAAAAGCGTTAGTTGTGTATACAACTAAGGCGTTAGTAGTAGACGAAGCTGATTTAATGCTTGATATGGGATTTTTAGAAGATGTGGACCGTTTGGCAAGCAACATGCCTGAAAAATTACAGATGCTTGTTTTTTCAGCAACGATTCCTGAAAAATTAAAGCCATTCTTAAAAAAATACATGGAAAATCCAAAATTTACGCATGTTTCGCCGAAGCAAGCAGCAGCGGCTAAATTAGAGCATGTATTAGTTCCACTACGTCATCGTAACAAGTTTAAGCTGCTGCACGATATGCTTATTTCGTATAATCCTTATTTAGCTATCGTCTTTACAAATACAAAGAAAATGGCGGACGAAGTAGCAGATGACCTACTGTCTAAAGGCTTAAAAGTAGGAAGAATTCACGGAGACTTATCTCCTCGTGACCGTAAGAAAATGATGAAGCAAATTAATAATTTAGAATTTCAATACGTAGTAGCGACAGATTTAGCAGCTCGCGGTATTGATATTGAAGGGATTTCACACGTTATTAACTTTGAGCTTCCTTCAGATCTAGATTTCTACATTCACCGCGTAGGCCGTACAGCTCGTGCTGGTCATTCTGGAATTGCTGCTACAATCTTCGATGTGGAAGATGAAGATGCAGTAAATAAGCTAGAGAAAATGGGAATCGAATTTGTAAACAAAGATCTTCAAAAGCAAGAATGGGTTTCTATTGATGACCGTAACCGCCGTAAAAAGCGTGTGAAGAAAGCGGATGAAGTGGGAGAAGAGGCACATCGTTTTATTCAAAAGCCTAAGAAAGTAAAGCCTGGCTATAAGAAAAAACGTGCTCGTGAAATTACAAAGTACGTGCAAAAGAAAAAGCGTAGTGAAAGACGCAACAATCGTTAATCGCAATAGGTTAGAGGTGTAAAAAAGAATGTTGAAAATTGGTTCTCACGTATCGATGAGCGGCAAAAAGATGCTTTTAGGAGCAAGTGAAGAGGCAGCTTCTTATGGAGCAAATACGTTTATGATCTATACAGGCGCTCCACAAAATACTCGTCGCAAAAAGATTGAAGAGCTTAATATTGAAGCTGGTCTTTTGCATATGAAAGAGCATGGAATGAAAGATATTGTTGTACATGCTCCTTATATCATTAATTTAGGGAATACAACAAAGCCCGAAACATTTGAGCTTGGAGTAGATTTCTTAACGTCTGAAATTCAGCGCACCCATGCTCTTGGCGCAAAGCAAATTGTTCTTCATCCAGGGGCTCATGTGGGGGCCGGAGCAGATGCTGGTATTCAGCAAATTATCAACGGTCTAAACGAAGTGTTGACAGCTGATCAAGAAGTTCAAATTGCGCTTGAGACAATGGCTGGAAAAGGAACAGAGTGTGGAAGAAGCTTTGAAGAAATCGCCCAAATTATTGATGGTGTGACGCACAATGAAAAGCTCTCTGTTTGTTTTGACACATGTCACGTACATGATGCTGGTTACGATATCGTTCAAGACTTTGACGGTGTATTAAATGAATTTGACAAAACCGTAGGAATACAGCGAATTAAAGTGCTTCACATCAATGATAGTAAAAATGTATGCGGTGCTCGAAAAGACCGTCATGAAAACATTGGGTTTGGTGAAATCGGATTTGGTGCACTGAATTATATTGTTCATCACCCAGCGTTTAAAGAAGTTCCTAAAATTCTAGAAACTCCTTATGTAGGAGAAGATAAGAAAAATAAAAAAGCGCCATATCAATTGGAAATTGATATGATTCGTGCACAAAGCTTTGATTCAGAATTAAAACAAAAGCTTATGTAATTTCATATGTGATTGAAAGAGGTCATGTCTACAGACATGACCTCTTCTTTTACATTAACTGCTGAAATAATTCGTTCACGCGTCTGGCAGTTTCACGATCTGTTACTTGAGCAATTTGTTTGATTAAATTTCGGCGCTCTTCAAGGTTATAAATATTTACGGGTTGCTGTCTAATGACAGATACAAGGGTGTGTGCCTGCTGATCTGTAATGGGGATGTTGTATTGTTTGCTATACTTTAAAAGCTCTTTCGGGGTAATATTGTTTACTTTCTTATTGACAATCTGCTGTACAATTTTCATATGATTACCTCCTCGTCATATACAGTTTATGAATAAAAAAGAAAGATGTGACTATATTGTGTAATAAAACAACATTTTGAGTCGGATGAACCTACGGGGGTAAGAAAGCGAAAGAGTGAAACGGCTTAGTTTACAAATAAAACACAATCCTGTATACTACATTAATGACTAAATCGTAATGATTCTGAGAAAGTAAATGGGTAACGGAGTATACGATAGAAACCGTGCCCTCTTTTGTATGGAGAAATATAAAAAAAGAATGGTGAGGCGCATATGAATACACCTGATATCATTGAAATTGATCATTTATCATTTCAATATGATGGAGTGAATGTATTAGAAGATATAAGTTTTTCAATTCCAAAAGGAGCTTTTTTGGGGCTCGTTGGTCCAAATGGTTCTGGGAAATCAACGCTAATCAAATGTTTGCTTGGTTTGCAAAAACCATCTCAAGGTTCAATTCGTTTATTTGGAAAAGATCAGAGAAGGTTTAAAGAACGAAGTAAAATTGGATATGTATCGCAAAAAGCGAATAGTTTCAACAGCGGCTTTCCTGCTACCGTTTTTGAAGTGGTTTCCACGGGCCTTACTTCAAAACTAGGTTTGTTTCGCTTTATGAATGCTTCTCATAAACAAAAGGTAAAAGAAGCGGTAGAAGCAGTGGGGATGAGCGAATTTTTAAATCGAAACATAGGAGAGCTATCCGGTGGTCAGCAGCAGCGAATTTTTATTGCACGCGCGCTTGTAAGTGAGCCCGAGCTGTTAATTTTAGATGAGCCTACGGTCGGAGTGGATGCACAAAATGTATACACTTTTTATGAGCTTCTTGAAAAGTTAAATAAAGAAAAAGGAATTACGCTTGTGCTTGTTACTCACGATATTGGAACTGTCTCGGAAAAAGTAACCCACGTTGCTTGTTTAAATAAATTTTTACACTTTCATGGGAATGCCAAAGAATTCGAACAGCTTTGTGAACATGACGTATCTATGTTTTATGGTCATAATGTTCATGTGTTAACCCATGATCATCATCATGGAGGGCAGCACGTATGATAAGCAGTTTATTTCAATTTGAGTTTTTGCGAAATGCATTTTTAACAGGTATGATTATTGGCGTCTTAGCTCCTTTATTGGGCACGTTCATCGTAGTAAGACGTCTTTCTTTAATTGCAGATGCGTTAAGTCACGTGACGCTAGCCGGAATTTCTGCGAGCTTGCTTCTTAGTCAGAAAATAGGGTTTATGCAAGGAGTGAACCCCGTCTATTTAGGAATGGTGTCTTCCGTTACAGGGGCTCTTTTTATCGAGAAGCTTCGAGGGGTCTACAAGCACTATCAAGAGCTTGCCATTCCGATTATTTTATCGGGCGGAATTGGTATTAGTGCAATTTGTATCTCGCTGGCAGACGGTTTTAATAATGATTTAATGAATTATTTGTTTGGAAGCGTGAGTGCAGTTAGTCGTTCGGATCTTTGGACAGTTGTTGTCATAGCCGTATTTGTAATAGCTATTGTCTTTTTCTTATATAAAGAATTGTTTATTTTATCTTTTGACGAGGAGCATGCTTCTGCTTCTGGAATTAAATCGAAGTGGATGCACTTTTTATTTATCGTGATGGTTGCTCTTGTCATTGCTGTATCGATGCGTATCGTCGGTATTCTATTGGTGTCATCGCTTATGACTCTTCCTGTAGCAGCAAGCATTCGCTTAGCTAGAGGCTTTAAACAAACGATTCTGCTTTCGGTGATTTTTGGTGAAATATCTGTTTTAGGCGGATTATTTTCAGCGTACTACTTGGATTTAGCACCAGGCGGTACAATTGTTGTCATTGCTGTTGTTATTTTAATCATATCTATTATGATTAATAAAGGACGGAAGGGGAAACAAAAATGAATTTAACTGAAGCCATTCATTTATTAAAAGATCAAGGATATAAACATACAGGAAAACGTGAAGAAATGCTTGCCTTGTTTTCAAAATCAAATAAGTACTTAACGGCAAAAGATGTATTAGAATATATGAAGCCTGATTATCCTGGTCTAAGTTTTGATACAATCTACCGTAATTTATCATTATTTGTGGAGTTAGGCGTACTTGAAATGACGGAGCTTTCGAGCGAAAAGCACTTTCGATTTAAATGTGCAACTGCTCATCATCATCACCACTTCATTTGTTTAGATTGTGGAAAAACAAAAGAAATTGAAGCTTGTCCGATGGAGTATGTAGACGAGGATTTGCGAGGGTATAATATTACAGGCCATAAATTCGAAATTTACGGTCAATGTATCGAATGTAATCAATAAAAAAGAGAGGGTGCTATGCACCTCTCTTTTTTATTTTTGCTGTTCTTTTAACCAGTCGGCTACCCACTGATCTGCTTCTAGCCAGTTATATACGCGAACCACTCCTTTTGGAACAGGTAAGCGATTATAAGGAGTATCAAATAAGATAACGGGAATATTGCATTCTTCACTGATTTCACAAGCATTATCATGTTTGTCTTCAAAAAAGATATCAACATCGTATCGTTTTGCTGTCTCAACTTTAAAATGAGAGCCGACTAACTCAATGTGATGAAACGATAGCTCATTTTTTTGAAACCATTCTTCCGTGACGTCCAATAGCTGATCGTGCCTTGCACTAATAAAGAATAATTCGTGCTTTTGATGCCACTTTTGCAAAACCGCTTTTGCATCGTCTGCAAGTGGAGAGGTTTCGTAAATAGAGCGTTCATTTGCTTTAAACCATTTCCCGAGTTCTGCAGGTGATACATTTACAAAAGGGCTGAAATCATATTCTGTAATATCTTCAAGTGTTAAATTTAAGTTAAAGGCTTTATTTAAATGAGGAACAAAAGTTTCAGGAGAGGTAACAGTTCCATCAATGTCAATTCCAAACTTTTTTGTCAACTACGTGCACTCCTTTAATACGTTTATTCTACTTAGGTGCTTGATTATTCTTGTCTAGTGTAACATAAAGCCTAAAGAGAAACAGTAATACTTTTTATACTCCTTAAGAAAAAAGATAAGGATGATTATACGGTGTGGGAATCGTGCAGGTATCTATTTTTGCAAGAAAATGAGCAGCTGTATAAGATTAACACTTATAATTTTTTCTCGCATTCAGATACTATAAATGCTCCTTATTTACGAAAGCGAGGGATTAAGCATGGAGAATGAAGAACAAAGGCGTAGAAAAGATGTATATGAAGCTGATTTCATGGAAGAAACTGCAGCTGAAGTGGGCGTTCCTTACCGAGTAGGAGAGCCACATGCAGAGCGTGAAGTTATAGATATTGACCGCAATCGCAATCATGAAGTCGCTGGACGAGGAGAAGGAACGGGATACGGTCGTTTCGCACTCGTGCTTTCGATTCTTTCACTATTCTTTTTACCAATTATTCTTGGTGCCGCTGGGATTATTCTAGGGTTTATCGCACGCAGAAAAGGAGCACTTACGCTAGGAGCATGGGCAATAGGGATCGGAGTTGTATCGATTATTGTCGGTACGTTTATATTACCGTTCTTTTCATAAAAAAAGCGAGGCGCATATGCGCCTCGCTTTTTTTGGTTATGATTTAGCTGCAGCTTTTTCAGCTTCTTGCTTTGCGTGATATTCAGCAGCAATTTTATCAATTTCTTTTTTTAGTTCCTCAACCATTGTTTCTTCCGGAACTTTGCGTACGATTTCACCTTTGCGGAATAGAAGACCTTCACCGCGTGCTCCTGCAATCCCGATATCAGCTTCACGAGCTTCGCCAGGACCGTTTACAGCGCAGCCAAGTACCGCTACTTTAATCGGTGCTTTTACAGTTGAAATATACTCTTCAACTTCATTAGCAATGCTAATTAAATCAATTTCAATACGTCCGCAAGTTGGGCAAGAAATAAGCGTTGCAGCATTGGAAGCTAAACCGAATGATTTTAGCAACTCGCGTGCAACTTTTACTTCTTCTACAGGATCCGCACTTAAAGAAATACGTAATGTATTTCCGATTCCTTTAGACAAAATAGCGCCAAGACCTGCTGCACTTTTTACAGTTCCCGCAAATAATGTACCCGATTCTGTAATTCCTAAGTGAAGAGGGTAGTCAAAAGCTTGAGCAGCTTTTTCATATGCTTCAATTGCCAAGTTAACATCGGATGCTTTCATTGAAACGATGATGTCATGGAAATCAAGGTCTTCTAAAATTTTAATGTGATGAAGTGCACTTTCTACCATGCCATCTGCTGTCGGATAGCCGTATTTATCTAAAATACGTTTTTCCAGTGAACCGGCGTTAACTCCAATACGAATTGGAATATTTTTAGCTTTTGCAGCATTTACAACAGCTTCCACTTTTTCACGGCGTCCAATATTACCTGGGTTGATA
The DNA here is from genome assembly GCF_053345675.1 of Priestia sp. D51. Classification (NCBI taxonomy): domain Bacteria; kingdom Bacillati; phylum Bacillota; class Bacilli; order Caryophanales; family Bacillaceae; genus Priestia; species Priestia sp. D51. Next base: position 376,245 of record NZ_JBLTIR010000001.1, read on the forward strand.
CGGATTTTATCCGCTCCGCCTTCAATTGCTTTTAACGCTAAGCGATAGTCAAAATGAATATCTACAACTAATGGAATGTTAATGCGTTTTTTAATTTCAGGGATTGCATCTGCTGCGCGTTCATCTGGACAAGCAACACGAACAACTTGGCATCCTGCTTCTTCTAAACGTTTAATTTCTGCAACCGTTGCTTCAACATCATGTGTTTTAGTGGTTGTCATACTTTGAATAACTAATTCGTTACTGCCCCCAATTGTTAAATCTCCAACTTTGACGGGGCGTGTTTTTGTACGATGTATAATTTCACTCACGTGATAATCTCTCCTTCAAAATGAAATCAAGAATTTGAATTCATTAATAGAATAACTCTTTATGAACAAAATAACTAGTAGAAAGTACTACCTTAGCTATTTTAACAATGACTATCCCATCTTGACAAGAAGAATGCTGTCATTACTTGTAAATAGGGAACTTATACGTTTTTCCAATTTGAATATCTTCAGGCGCTGTACCGTTATTTAACTTCTTAAAGTCTTTAATCATTTGGTTCATAGAAACCGGTATCGATTTTTTTGTAAGCTCTTCAATGACGGACAAAACTGTATCGCCTGGCTTAATTTTTATTTTTGTATAGGTGGAAGAAGAGCTGGCGGCTTTTGTTTCTGCAGGCTGCGCTTTGCTGACTTGAACTGCTTCAGTCGCAGTAGGAATGGTACCGTATTTAATGTCGTAGTGACAAATATATCCGATAAAAGCGAAAGCGGCTAATGCACATAGCTTTTTCATTACGCTCCTCCTTCATTCTTTTGCTTATGTGTAAAGCCTATGCTTGTCTTACTTAAATATGATTGGAGAACGAAAATTGAAAGAAAAATTAATGATTGTTTCATTAGGCTTATTGCCTTTCATCATGGTGCTGGGAAATTCCATGCTCATTCCTCTGCTGCCAAGCATTCAAAAGTCACTTCACTTAAGTGGAGTCCAAACCAGTTTGATACTGAGTGTATTTTCGATTCCGGCTGCATTGTGTATTCCTGCGGTAGGAATTTTATCAGATCGATATGGACGTAAAAAATTAATTATGTATTCCCTCATCGTGATGATAATCGGTAGCCTTGTCGCTGCTAGTAGCGCTTTGGTCTCTTCTGGAAGCTTTGCTGTGTTGATGGCTGGAAGAGTGATTCAAGGGATTGGCGCTGCTGGTACTACAACGTTGGCAATGGCATTAACTGGAGATGTATTTACAGGGGAAAAAAGAGCAAAAGTCCTTGGGATTTTAGAAGTATATAATGGAGCTGGAAAAGTGGTTGCACCTATAATTGGAGCAACGGCGGCACTCGTTGTATGGTATGCCGCATTTTTTGTGTATCCTTTAGCGGCAGGTGCTGCTTTAGTAGGTATAGCCTTGTATGTGAGAGAAGCGAAAACAGGTTCAGATTCAGTATCTGTTGGAGAGTATTTAAAGAGAGCCATTGGGATTGTCTATGATAAAAGAAAATCGCTTTTTCCTTTATTCTTTGTCGGGGGACTGGGGTTGTTTTTATTATTTGGCATTTTATATTACTTATCTTTTTTAATAGAGGAAACGTATCATATAGACGGTTTTTTCAAAGGAACCGCTTTTTTATTTCCTCTTGGCGCGATGACGCTCGTTTCTTATTGGACCGGTCAGCGAATCAAAACAGATGTAGTGCTCATGAAAAAATTGATGATAGTAGGAATGATTCTTTTATTCGTAATGTTTGGAGTATTAACGGTGATTTATACGCTTCCTGTGCTGATGTTTTGTTTGACAGTCGCCTTTGGCGGCTTAGGATTTGTTCTTCCTTGTATTAATATGATGATTACTTCAGCGGCTTCAGACGAAGAAAGAGGATTTATTGTATCCATTTATGGAACGGTGAGATTTTTAGGAGTAGCGCTGGGACCCGTTGTTTTTGAAGTGTGGATGCATACTGAAAGGCTGATGTTTATTTATAGCTTTAGTTTGCTCGCAGCAGGAGGTTTGTGGGTTTTGTATCAGTTGAAAATTTTTTCTTCTGCAATGGGGAGAAGAAAAGTTGTACAGAAATAAAGAGGCTGGGACAAAAGTATGTTAGTTGAAGAAGCTCCCAACAAATTTGATTCTTGATCAAGAATTAAATTCGTTCGGAGCTTTTCATTGGCAGGGTAAACATAGATTTTATGTATGTAGGTGCTTCTAGCCGTTGATTGGATTCATTTCGTTATGTTTCAATCGCTTTATTAGGTTTTACCTTTTTTCTCATAGGAACCCTTGTGACGAGCAATAAGTAAATGAAGAACGTTCCTATCCAGTAAAGAGAGCTATGTGTTGCTAGAGACAAAGAAAAAGCTTCAAAAAGCGTATAAAGCAGCGTGAAGGCTACCGTACTATAAGCGCTCAGTGCCCATAGCTGTTTGAAAGGAAGCTGCTTCTTAGTGATGAGTCCAATCAGTTTTCCAAGATAAGCAAGGCAGGTAATAGAAAGGAAGTTTAGTCCAGATGTTAATACGTACAGTAAAAGCATAGCGATAGGGACAAGTATGTATAAAGAAAATTTTTGTTCGTGCAGCAAGTTTAACAGTTCATTTTTATCTTTATGATGCCAGTTTAGCAACTCATATGAATACGTTTGTGTTTGTGAATTAGTCGTGATGTAAATTCCATCCTTTAAAAAACCAATTGCATGAGCAGGGGAATGAAACCGTTCAATAGACTGTGAGGGGTCTAAGATAAAAGCGGTACCGTTTACTTTTTTTGTGAAAGGTTGGCTTGACGTAAGCTGTGAATTTGAAATAGAAAAAGAAGAAACAGATTTCGGGAGATCTGTAGTCGCGGTATGATAGCCGTTTACAATCGTCAAAGTCATAAAGAAAAATGTAGGCAGCAAAGAAATGAATGTTAAAAACAGCACAAAGCCAATTGTTTTATTCGTATGCTCAAAGCGAAGCGATCTTATTTTTTTGAAGGAAGTAAAACTCCATGCTATCTTTTTCAGCATGCTCATTGTAAAGCCTCCTATTATTGAAAATTCTGATTATACCTTATTTTATAGCGGAAATTTAAGGTTTACAATAGATTTTAGAAAACGTTACCAATTACAATAGTGCGATGGAGCGTTTTGTCAAAAGCATTTCTTTATATGTACAGATTTTGCTGTCATTGTTTTTGGGGGATATTACGGGCAGTTTGAGGACTGTGCTGTTAATAGTGCAGTGGTACACTCGAAAATCGTTATCTGAAGATATATTTGAAAGTAAAATAAAGGAAGGTCTCGTGGTGCAAGGTCTTTCTTTATAGGAGTGGTTATTGTATGATAAATAGTAATAATAAAAAGGATAGGTGCGGGCATGGCTATTTTATGTTGGGCATTAGTTATCATTAGCTTTGCTGTATCGTTTGTTGGGTTGGTTTATCCCATCATCCCAAGCGTGCTATTTGTAGCGCTAGGATTTGTTATATACGGTTTATTTTATGATTTTAGCTCCTATAGCTGGTTATTTTGGGTGATACAAGGATTGTTAGTTGTCGCACTTTTTTTAGCAGACTATATCGCTAATATTATTGGTGTGAAAAAATTCGGAGGCACTAAAGCAGGCGTTTGGGGAAGTACAGTTGGATTGCTTGTGGGTCCGTTTGTTATTCCGGGATTTGGAATTATTTTAGGGCCGTTTATCGGAGCGATTGTAGGAGAACTGATTGTTCATCGGACCACAATTAGCAACGCAGTAAAAATTGGAGTAGGTTCGGTTATTGGCTTTTTTAGTGGCGCTATCTCGAAAGGATTTATTCAACTGTTGATGATTGCCTATTTTTTATACGCTGTTTTAAAATAATATATTGACTTTAGGCCAGAAACATGTTAAATTTTTAATGTCGCTAGTAAATGTTATATTGTTCCACAGTAGCTCAGTGGTAGAGCTATCGGCTGTTAACCGATCGGTCGTAGGTTCGAGTCCTACCTGTGGAGCCATGGCGGTGTAGCTCAGCTGGCTAGAGCGTACGGTTCATACCCGTGAGGTCGGGGGTTCGATCCCCTCCGCCGCTATTTTCCAATTTACGTTTGTGACATACATAATTCATATTGTTCCACAGTAGCTCAGTGGTAGAGCTATCGGCTGTTAACCGATCGGTCGTAGGTTCGAGTCCTACCTGTGGAGCCACGTGGACCCTTAGCTCAGCTGGTTAGAGCAGACGGCTCATAACCGTCCGGTCGCAGGTTCGAGTCCTGCAGGGTCCACCATTTATAGGGTTGGAGGAATACCCAAGTCCGGCTGAAGGGATCGGTCTTGAAAACCGACAGGGGTGTTAAAGCCCGCGGGGGTTCGAATCCCTCTTCCTCCGCCATACTATTGTCTATTCAAAGCTTCTTTTGAGAAAAAGAAGCTTTTTTTATGTTTAAAAGAATAGCGAATGGGAATTAGGTAAATATAAATCATGGATTAGGTACTTTTTATTTGAAAGAGTAGGGTAAATTTGCTAATCTAAACGTATATGGTGCTTTTGCGCCAAAATGCTTACATATTTTGAAGGAGGAATTATTCATGGCTTACAAATTACCAGAACTACCTTATGCATACGATGCACTGGAACCACATATCGACAAAGAAACAATGAATATTCACCACACAAAACATCACAACACATATGTTACAAACCTAAACGCTGCTGTTGAAGGCAAAGCGGATTTAGAAAGCAAAAGTATTGAAGAGTTAATTTCAAACTTAGATGCTGTTCCTGAAGATATCCGTACAGCAGTACGCAATAACGGTGGCGGTCATGCGAACCACTCATTATTTTGGACAATCCTTTGCCCTAACGGCGGCGGTGCTCCAACTGGTGAATTAGCAGACGCTATCGCTAGCAAATTCGGCAGCTTTGATCAATTCAAAGAAGAATTTGCAAATGCAGCTAAAACTCGCTTCGGTTCTGGCTGGGCTTGGTTAGTTGTAAACAACGGCGAATTAGAAGTAACAAGCACACCAAACCAAGATAGCCCATTAATGGAAGGCAAAACGCCAATTCTTGGTCTAGACGTTTGGGAGCACGCTTACTACTTAAATTATCAAAACCGCCGTCCAGATTACATTTCAGCATTCTTTAATGTTGTAAAATGGGACGAAGTTGCTAAGCGTTACGACGCTGCAAAATAAGCTGAAGACGTATTTAAGAGCCAGTAAAGTAATTATTACCTTTACTGGCTTTTTTGTTTTCCAATTCTTTTACATATCTCCTTTTCTTTTTCACACACTAGGTGTAGAAGAGAAAAGGAGTTTTTTGATATGCCTTTATTAAAAAAAGTAGTTGGAGATGTAGAAGTTAGTAAAGATTTACTTTTGCTTTTAATTATAGGCGGTCTTTATGCCTTGGCTATTTCAATTTCCAATTCGTTTGTTAACATTTATCTGTGGAAACAATCAGGAGAATTTTCGGATCTCGCTATTTATAATTTAGCGGTAGTGGTGCTTCAGCCCCTTACGTTTATTTTAGCAGGTAAATGGGCCAAACGAATTGACCGGGTTGTGGTTTTAAGGTTAGGCGTATCTTTTTTAGCTGTTTTTTATATCGCTGTATTGGTCAGTGGAGCTAACGCAGCCGAGTATTTAGTATTGCTTGGTGGACTGCTGGGTATAGGATATGGCTTTTATTGGCTAGCTTTTAATGTGCTAACTTTTGAAATTACAGAACCTGATACAAGAGACTTTTTTAACGGATTTTTAGGGATCTTAAACTCTTTTGCAGGGATGATTGGTCCTTTAGGAGCGGGCTTTGTTATTTCCGCTTTGTATGAATCACTTGGGTATAAAATTGTGTTTGGTGTATCTCTGCTATTGTTTGTCGGTGCCGTTGTGCTTAGTTTTTTTATTACAAGACGCGCAGCTGAAGGAGTATACAAATTTAAAGAAGTGTGGGCTGAACGAAAAGTCAACAAAGACTGGAATCGAATATTACAGGCTCATTTCTTTCAAGGATTGCGTGAAGGTACGTTCATTTTTGTCGTATCCGTTATGGTATTTATTACGACGGGAAGTGAATTAGCTTTAGGAACTTATGGACTGGTGAATTCAGCGGTGGCGTTTGTAGGATACTATGTAGCCTCAAGATTTATTAAGCAAAAAAATCGCCTTCGATTTATTTTCACCGGGGGCCTCCTTCTCTATGGAGCAGTCTTTTTGCTTATCTTTAACTTATCGTATCCAAAGTTAATTATATATGCTGTTTGTATTGCCATTGCCTATCCTATTTTGTTGGTTCCATTCATTTCTCTAACGTACGATGTGATTGGACGAGCAAAGGACGTTGTTTCAAAAAGAATCGAATACATTGTTGTCAGAGAAGTATTTCTGAATATTGGGCGCGTCGTTTCCATATCTTTATTTTTAATAGCCGTACTATTTTTTGATGAAGCAAAAAGTATTCCTATTTTATTATCTATTGTTGGAGCAGGGCATACGATCATTTATTTTTGTGTAAGACATATCTCACAGCCTCTGCACAAAAAAGAAACGACTGTTACTCCTCCAGTATTAAATGAAGGAGACGGAGAGTCTCCAGCTTAGAGTATTATCAGCTCCTTCATTTGTACTATGGAAAATGCCTCTCTTTTCTTTTAGAATAAATACGTTGTGTAAATAGGCACCTGCCAGGTGTCTATTTATTTGCTAAATGTCTGATTTTATGGTGTTATGGTATATATGTTTTATAAAGTGTAGGTGTTGGTATGAAAAAGAAAAAAAGAAGAAAAAGTCACGTGCCTTTTCGTGTGAACTTACTTTTCTTGACCGTATTTGCCCTATTTTCCGTATTAATTTTGCGGTTGGGACTTGTTCAAATTGTGTACGGTGAGAATTACGAACGAGAAGTCGAAAAAACACAGGACGTTACAGTCAGTACGCCTGTTCCTCGAGGGAAAATGTACGATCGGTATAACCGCGTAATTGTAGATAATACCTCTTTAAATACGATTACATATACTCGTTTTCAAGGAAATACAGCTGAAGAAAGGCTGCGCATCGCTAAAAAGTTAGCCACTATGATCGATGTTCCTTACACCACAAATGTGATTGATATTCCAGAAAATAGAAAGAATAAAGATGCTAAAAACGTGGTAAAAATTACAGAACGCGACATGAAGGATTACTGGATTATGCTTCACCCTAAAGAAGCGGAGCAGAAAATTACGAAAGCTGATCGCAAAAAAGTTCAAGATGGTGAAATGACTGATGACGAACTGTATCAACGTCAGTTAGACCGCATTTCTAAAAAAGATTTAGAAAGTTTAAAGAGTGATTTAGAAGTTCTAGCTATTAAGCGCCAAATGGAGGCAGGTTATTCTAACACCCCGCAAATTGTTAAAAGCGGTGTGACAAATGAAGAGTATGCCGTTGTAAGTGAGCATTTAGATGAACTTCCGGGTGTTGATACAACAACGTATTGGGATCGCTCATACCCAGAAAACAGCACTCTCCGTACTTTGCTTGGAAATGTATCCTCTGCCAACGAGGGTCTGCCCAAAGATAAAGTACAGTATTACTTATCAAGAGGCTATAGTCGAAATGACCAAGTTGGGACGAGCTATTTAGAGAAGCAATACGAAGCTCAGCTCAGCGGTCAAAAAGAAAAAGTCCAGTATGTAACAGATGATAAAGGAAATCTCCTTGATACAATTCAAGTGTCGAAAGGCGAACGCGGCAGTGATTTGGTTTTAACTATTGATATGGAGCTTCAAAAAGCGGTAGAAAAACAAATTACGGACCAGCTTTTAGCCAAAAAGAAAATGAAAGGAACGCAGTTTTTAGACCGTGCTTTTGTGATTATGATGGATCCTCACACAGGAGAAATCTTAACAATGGCAGGTAAAAAATACACCATTGATAAGAAGACTGGGGTACCTAAAATAGAAGATTTTGCATTAGGGAATATTTCAACATCTTATACAATGGGCTCTGTTGTAAAAGGGGCAACGGTTCTAGCTGGCTTAGATTCAGGAGCTATTAAGCCAAACACAGTGTTCGTTGATGAACCGTTAAAAATTAAAGGAACACCAATTAAGAAATCAGCTGAGGCTGAGGGGTTAGGACCCTTAACGTATTCATCCGCGTTAAAATATTCATCCAACGTATTTATGTTTAAAACGGTAATGGCGATGGCTGGATTACAGTACCACAAGAACATGACTTTACCGATTAAACCTGACACATTCAGCGAACTGCGTTCGTACTACAGTCAGTTCGGCTTAGGCGTATCAACAGGCATAAACCTCGATAACGAATCAACAGGTGTACAAGGAGGAAGCAATGTTCCAGGTACAGCGCTTGATTTAGGAATTGGCCAGTATGATACGTACACGCCGCTGCAGCTTGTTCAATATACTTCTGCAATAGCTAATGGAGGGTATCGCATCAAGCCGCAGCTAGTAAAAGAAATCCGAAAACCAACGATAAAGACCGATGAAATTGGCGGTACGCAGCATTCCTTTGAACCTGATGTGTTAAATCGTATCACGATGAAAGAAGAATACATTAAAGATGTTCAAAATGGCTTTAAGCGGGTTACGCAGGAACAAGGCGGTACAGGGTACGCAGCTTTCCATACAGCGAACTATAATCCTGCTGGTAAATCTGGAACGGCACAAGCCTATGAGAAAAACCCAAGCGGAGGGGATCCAATTAAAGTTAATAATTCAAACTTTGTGGCCTTTGCTCCGGCAAATGATCCTGAAATTGCAGTAGCTGTTGTGGTACCATCGGCATTTGTGCCAAGTGCACCAAATACCATTACAAAAGAGCTTGCTCGTTCTGCGCTCGATACGTATTTTGATTTAAAGAAAAAAGGTGAACAAGAAGTAAAAGATCAAGAAGAGAATCAACAGGCTGTCATTGCAAACGACGCCAATTAAAGAGGCTGGGAAAAAGCATATTAGTTGAAGTAAGATCCGAACGACGTTGATTAAGAATCAACGCTGTTCGGATTTTTTTATTGAGAGGGTGAACGTAGATTTCATGTAAGTAGGTGCTTTAAGCGGTTGATTGGAGGGCAGGGCGAAGACTTCTGCCGGAAAAGCGGAAGAAGTGAGACCCCGCAGGAGCGGAAGCGACAACGAGGCTCATCGGCCGCCTGCTTGCACGGAAATCAACAGTGGTGTCAGAAGTGATTCGTACTGGCTTATTTATCTAATTTACTTATCTTTATATCAAATTAATTTAGTTATGTCTCAACCTCTTCTTTTTTTTGTTAGAAACATTTACATATATGGTTTTTTATTGAATTTAAGGGTCGTAAGAACTAGTTTTTTACCTAAAAAACACGCAGATAGGCCTTCGTTTACAAAAGCTTTACATTGAGTTAAAACACAATTAATAGTCGGCTATTATTCTGTAAGTGTAAGGATTAATAGAAATGATCAAAATAAGGGGAAGCGTTCGGCTTCTCGTATGTATTTACACTAATAGTAAACAATAGATATTAAATAGACATAGAGAGACTTTTATTGTGCTCAAAACGGTTAAAGACGATGAAGGAGGATTATCCAATGGCAATAACAATGGAATTGACTAACAAAGAAAAAGTAAATACTCCGCAAACAAAAGAAATTGTATATAAAACAAAAGGTTTGAATTTATGGTATGGCAACACACATGCCTTAAAAAATATTGATTTAGACATTCATGCTAACGAAGTTACCGCGATCATCGGTCCATCGGGCTGCGGAAAATCAACATATATTAAAACGTTAAATCGTATGGTAGAAATGACGCCAATTGTCCGTACATCAGGTGAAATTGAGTATAGAGGAAAAAATATTTTTGATAAATCGTACCATGTGGAAGAGCTGCGCACGCAAGTAGGAATGGTTTTCCAAAAACCAAATCCGTTCCCAAAATCTATTTATGATAATATCGCGTACGGTCCAAGAATTCATGGCGTTCGCAACAAGAAAAAACTAGATGAAATTGTTGAAAAAAGTTTACGAGGAGCAGCTATTTGGGACGAAGTTAAAGATCGTTTGAATCAAAATGCGAATGGGTTGTCAGGTGGACAACAGCAGCGTATCTGTATTGCGCGCTGTTTGGCTATTGAACCCGACGTTATTTTAATGGATGAGCCTACTTCTGCACTCGATCCAATTTCGACATTAAAAGTAGAAGAGTTAGTACAAGAATTAAAGAAAGACTTCAGCATTATTATTGTTACACATAATATGCAGCAAGCGGCACGTATTTCAGATAAAACAGCATTTTTCTTAAATGGAGAAGTGGTAGAGTACGCAGAAACAGATAAAATCTTCTCAATGCCATCTGATAAACGCACAGAAGATTATATTACAGGTCGTTTCGGTTAAGACATACAAGGAGATGGGATGAGTGGTTGTACGCGAAAAGTTTCATGGTGATTTAAAGATATTACGTGAAAAATTATTAGAAATAGGGCGCTTAACGCATGAGGCGTTATCAAAATCAATTGAAGCGTTGCAAACAAGTAACGTTGAGCTGGCGCTAGAAATTATCGACGGTGATTCATACGTGGATGACTTAGAAGAAGAAATTAATGACCTAGCTATCCTACTGATTGCAAAGCAGCAGCCCGTGGCTATTGATTTAAGACGTATTATTGTGGCAATTAAAATTGCTTCGGATGTTGAGCGTATGGCAGATTTTGCCGTTAATGTAGCAAAATCAGCTATACGAATTGGAAACGAAGAATTAATTAAGCCGTTAGAACATGTAAAGAAAATGCACGATATTTCGATTGAAATGCTGAGCCTTTCGTTAAAAGCTTATCACGAAGAAGATCTTGTGTTGGCTAAAAAAGTAGCGGAAATGGACGATCAAGTGGATGAGCTTTACGGAATAACAATTAAAGAACTTTTAAGTCTTGCTAAAGAAAAGCAGGAGGCTATGAACCAAATTACACAGCTTTTATTTGTAGCCCGTTATTTAGAGCGTATGGCTGATCATACCACTAACGTAGCAGAAAGCGTATTTTACCTTGTAAAAGGCAAACGCTACGATTTAAATGAATAGTGGAAAAAGAGGCTGGGACAAAAGTGTTTTAGTTGAAGGAAGATCCGAACGGTGAATCGTTCGGATTTTTTTCATTGTATCGAGAAACGTAGGTTTAATGTAGCTGCTTCTAGCTGTTAATGAGAGGGAAGGGCAAAGACTCCTGCAGGAAAAGCGGAAGCGACGAGGAGGCTCATCGCCGCCCTCGGAAAGCGACATTTTGCACGGAAATCAACAGCGGTGTAACAAACGATTCATACGGGCTCATGCATCCAATTTGCTGGCCTGGATTTTTTAACACAAATCGACAAATTGCGTTTATTGTGGCAACTTTTTCTGAATGGTAAGATGTTAATAAGTTTATACGGCATTTATATGTAGAAAAAACAATCTAAGAAACGAAGTGATAAAACATTGGCTCCTAATCTTATTCAAAACTTAAATGTGTGTATAGCTACTCAGCTTGACTCATCTCGTATTTATGTTCACTGGTCATTTTCAGAGCATATTCGAGAAATGGTAGAAAGTATGTTTTCGACACGATGGGAAGAATTGAATCTAGCTATGTGTACGTATGATATAACAGGCCTTCATTTTAACGGCCATGAATCAAACCGCTATTATATGAAGGGTCTTACTCCTAAGCAAGACTTCATATTTATGAATAGCTTGGAAAGTGAGCGCACGTATGTAATAGATATTGGTATTCAAGATAAAGAAGGAAGTTTTTTTTCCCTTCTTCGTTCGAATCCGGTTTATTTGATGAAAGAACAGCATGAACAAGTGAATGTAACGTCGTTGAGCTGGATGTACGAACCTGTAAAAGTTCACCAGGGTGTTCAAAATGAATTTAGCACATATTCCTTATATTCAAATGACTTGGAGCAGGTGAAGAAGCAATATGAATAGTGATGACTGTATTCTTTTAACTTATATGCATTATCCGTTGCTACATGTACTTCAAGCAGAGAGTGAGTATCCGCTGTTTGAACAAGTAACGAACGAATTCATCCCTTTTTTAGATCAAATTGAGTCTGAAAAATTGATAGGTGCAACAGCTGTGATGTCTTGTGTATTTTTGAACGTATTAAACGACGAGGAGTTTAATACTCGTTACGCTCAGTATTTACACCAGTTTTCAAGCCGGCAGCATCAGAGAGCACTCACTTTTTTAAAAAAATGGGACGGGAGCTTGTTCTCAGCCTGCAAATATTTCTTTCAGCATGACATGCTGGAATGTATTCCTACTACCGTAACGAACGCGTTCGTTTCCATCCTTAAAACAGAACAAACATTAAATCTCCAAATTACAGAAGCAATACGTGTTTTTCAACAGTTTTTTGAAAAAAAGCCCGTCGGTTTTTTTATACAGCAAGGAGAGTATACTCATCAAGTAGATATGCTCCTGAAATCTCATGAAATGCGCTATACCTTTGTGAAGTCATCAACAGATGAACTAAAAAAGTCCCCTGCTGGTATTATCTTGTTTCCATATCCTAAGCAAGGAAAACAAGTTGAGGAAGGAACAATGAATAAAGCGAGCGCTGTTTTGGATTTGAAAGCGAAGGACACGCTTGGCTTTCAGCGAATGCAAGCAGCAAGCGGTACATTTCAATATCCTTTAGATTACGCGAGGGATATAGAGTTTTATCAAAATGAAACTCTTGCACTCTACGGTGCAACAAAAAGCGCCGAATTTGTCAGTGAGAAAAATCAATTGTTTATTTCAACCGTACAGAAGTCAGAGGCGATGCTAGGTGTGATCGATTTTAAGCATCCTAGCGTGGTGAATGCTATCTACCGACAGTGGCTCCTTTTAAGTAGCAGCGATTGGCTTTATACTTTTGAAAAAGTCAGAGGTGAATACGAAAGGCAAATAAAGCTGTTTGATTTTCTCTGTCACGAAGAGAATCCAAGGATGGATAGTGAAAACAGTTTTCTTTCAGGAAGTTCTTTTTTATACCCTGTAAAAGAGATAGAGCCGTCGGCTTTATCAGTAAATCAATATAAAGGCGGTCTCTCCATTTTAATGCTTGCATGGGAATTCCCTCCTCTAGTTATCGGAGGACTTGCACGACATGTATTTGATTTATCCAGAGCGTTAGCTAGAGCGGGCCATCACGTTAGTGTATTAACGACCTATGTAGAGGGGCTGCCGGAATATGAACGTTTATACGGTGTTCACGTTTACAGAGTTAAAAGCCTGCAGCCTCATCATCCGGATTTTTTGACATGGGTAAACAGTTTGAACGTGGCTATGGCTCTTAGAGGACTGCAGTTAGGCTACAAGCTGTCTTTTGACGTTATTCATGCTCATGACTGGCTTGTTGCATCCGCAGCAAAATGTTTAGCAGATAAAACGGATAGGCCGCTAATTACGACCATTCATGCGACAGAACATGGGCGCAATAATGGTATTCATAATGACATGCAGCAGAAAATTCACTTGCAAGAAGAGGAGCTGATTCGACAATCAAGCTCAATCATTGTCTGCAGCGACTATATGAAGAAAGAATTAATCACTTTATTTCACGTAGAACAGGATAAAATTGCTATATTTCCAAATGGAATTGACAAGCAGCTGGTAGTCGACGCAGTAAATGAGCGGTTAAAAGAAAGTTTACAAAAGAAATATAATTTTAGAAAGGCCCCTATTATTTTTTCAATTGGACGAATTGTATATGAAAAAGGATTTCAGCTATTTATTGAAGCAGCGGAACTATTTAAGAAAAAACAAATAGATGTTCAATTTGTTGTGGCGGGAAAAGGGCCTTTACTTCATGAGTTTCGAACACAGGTAAGTGAAAAGCAATTAGACAAATACGTGTATTTTATTGGATACATTACCGATAACGAACGAAATCAGCTTCTTCAAGCTTGTAAAATGGTTGTTTTTCCAAGTCTATATGAACCTTTTGGAATTGTGGCTTTAGAGGGGATGGTAGCCAAGAAGCCAACCATCGTTGCGGATACAGGAGGTCTAAGCGATATTGTTTCACATTTCGACACGGGCCTGACGTTTGCCAGAGGAGATACGCTCGAATTAATCAACTGTATTGAATTTTTGTTAAAAAATGAAAAAATAGCTGCGAAAATCAGCGAAAATGGGTATAGAAAAGCAACAACGATGTTTAGCTGGGAGAAAATCGCTATTGATACAAGTAAGCTGTTTCAACATCACATTTGCCAAGATAAAAAAAGGAGGGAGGCAAAAAATTGAAAGCCATTATACTTGCTGGCGGTAAAGGAACAAGACTGCAGCCCTTGACCTACACGATTCCAAAGCCTATGCTGCCGCTTTACGATAAACCTGTGATGGAATATAGCATTGAACTGCTTAAGAAACATGGAATTACAGAGATTGGGATTACGCTGCAGTATAGGCATGAACAAATTATTGAATACTTTGGGGATGGCTCTCAGTGGGGAGTGACGCTTACTTATTTTATCGAAAAAGAGCCTCTTGGAACAGCGGGCGGAATTAAGCGAGCAGAGGCCTTTATTGAGGAAGACTGTATTATTATTAGTGGAGATGCCTTAACAGAAATTAATCTTCAAGACGTTATTCATTTTCATTATGAACAAAAAAGCGAAATGACCATTGTTACAAAAGAAGTAAACGACGTGCGGGGTTATGGAGTGGTGACGATAGATGAAGGGAATCGAGTCACGGGATTTGTAGAGAAACCGACCTACGAACAGGCCAATAGCCGATTGATTAATACGGGAGTGTATGTGATCAAAAAATCCGTTCTTGATTACGTGAATTCTTATGGTCCTACAGATTTTAGCTTTGACATTATCCCGCTTCTTTTGGAATATAATCATACTGTGTGCAGTTTTGTAACAAAGGATTATTGGATTGATATTGGGCAAATCCACCATTATCGTCAAGCACACTATGATCTGTGGAGCAAGTGGTTCGGCAATAGACAGGAAAGTATTGTCTCAGATGACGCGCTTATAGAAGAAGGGGTGACTGTTTACGATCCGGTTTACGTAGGAGAAAATGTGGTGATTAGAAAAGGTGCTTCAATTGGTCCTTACACGATTATCGGAACCAATAGTATCATAGAAGCACATGCTGCAATCGATAAAACGATTTTGCTTCAAAACGTAACGGTGGGGGCAGAATCGTTTTTATACAACGCTACGATAGGTCCGTATGTAAATGTTCAAGCAATGACTACGTATGTCCAAGATACAGTAGCTGAAAATCAAGTGCTACCTCACCTTTCTGTAAAACCAGATGTTTCTATCTTCAAAAACGGTCGCCTGTATGTACATTCATCTGTTGATCGAGAAAGACTATACAATGCGTTATTACTTGTATGCAAACATCAAGGATCGTTCTGTCTAGCAAGCGATGATGAAGGAGAAGCCACTCAACTTCGCAAAGAATGCTTTTCTTTTTTACGGAGTAATCATTCAGCTGTGTATGATATTAAAAAAGAAGCTCTTCCGGTATTTCGATATTACATGATGACTTCACAAGCGAGCATTGGTATTTATATTGGTGTGGATAGCAAAAACAGCGGTCTGTTTTTAGAAATATATGATAATAAAGGACAATTAGTTAATCAGCTTATTGAAAAAAAGATTGAGCGGATGTATCTTCAACCTAAAAAAGCAAACATAACGACTTCTGTTTCACTTAAAGAAACAAGCATAGGAAATATCAGGGAAGAATATTGTGATGCTTTAGTAAAATCAATTAATCAGCATGTTTTATTAGAAGACAGTACGCGGATTGGTGTGATTTGTTCACCGTTTATACAGGAAGTTGTCGAATTATTATGTAAGCGTCTTCGTGTCCATGTGTTATTTTTAAACAAGTGGGAGAAAACAGAAGAAACCAAACGAATAATTAAACGAAATAAGCTGTCTTTTTGTATTCAGATTAAAGAAGATGGAGAAACATTTGCTCTATATGATGAAAAAGGCTGCAGCGTAAATGACTCAGAAATTATGTCGCTTTATATTTATAGCGTATACATGACAAAAAAAGTAGCATTCGTTCCTATTCCTATACACTATTCATCCACACTAGAAACATTTGCTCAATCTCTCAATCAATCATTTATGAGGACAAAAGCAAAAAAACGTGACTTGCTTAGTCTTTTGGGGCCTGTTCAATTTCAGTTAGATGCCATGTACGCTTTATGTCAGCTGATCGAATTAATTATGGTGCAACAGCGGAAAATTTCTGAAATGATTCAATATGTCCCCCACGCTTATATGAACTGGCGCTATATTTCATGTCCGATAGAAATTCAAGAACAAGTGATGAAGAAGTTATTAGAAGAAGCAATCGGTAAACAAGTGTATGTCATTGATGGTTTGAAAATTTACCATGATCCTCATGAATGGACGCTTATTTTGCCCGATGGTCACTTGCCTGTATTAAATATTTATTCAGAGGCGTTAAACACTCAGACTGCCAAGAAGCTGTCGGCATATTTTGTAGAAAAAATACAAGAATATCAAAAAGTGTAAATAATGGATTTTATTTAAAAGAAAGGAAGTACGCCTCTCATAAAAAGAGTTCCGCCTATTTTAAGAAACTTCATCTATATATAAGGCGTAGCAGAGAAGGAGCTGAGGACTCTAAGAGGAAAGAAAAAGTGAAGAAATGAAATTAAATGACTTTCTTCAAAAAAACAGACTGGCATTTCCTTTCGAAAAATGATATTATATTAAAGTCTGATTTATGTTTATAATGTTTGGAGGGAAAATAGATGCGCGTAAACGTTACATTAGCTTGCACTGAAACTGGTGACCGTAATTACATTACAACTAAAAACAAGCGTAATAACCCAGATCGTCTTGAGTTAAAAAAATACAGCCCAAGACTTAAAAAAGTTACACTTCATCGTGAAACAAAGTAAGCAGTAGGAGTACAATCCTGCTGTTTTTTTTTATAGGGGGGAATTAAAATGAAATCTCATCTGCGCAAAGAGATGAAGCGCGTTCTTAATTTAATTTCTGAAGAGCAGCACGAGGCACATTCAACGAGCATAGCAAATGCACTGTATGAAACTTGTTTATGGAAAGAGGCTAGAGTCATTGCAGCTACGGTTTCAAGAAATAAAGAAGTTAGTACGAAAGCCATCATTGAACGGGCTTGGAAAGATGGAAAGAAAGTAGCTGTTCCAAAATGCAACCCCACAACATCTCAAATGGTTTTCTACGAGATTACGAATTTTTCACAGCTTGAAACAGTGTACTACGGGTTAGCCGAACCAATTGTTGAAGAAACGGTTCCCATTTCAAAATCTTCAATTGATTTACTCCTTGTGCCTGGCGTGGTATATAGCAAGAATGGATATCGTATCGGCTATGGAGGCGGCTATTACGATCGTTATTTAACAGATTATACCGGACAGAAGCTAAGCCTTGCGTTTGATTGTCAAGTCGTTTCAGAGGTTCCATATGAATCTCATGATATTCCCGTTGAATATATTTTGACAGAGAAGGAGCTTATTTGCTGTGAATCCGTTTGATGCTGTCATGATAATCGTGATATTGCTCATGGCAGGAGCGGGCTACATAGCAAAAGCACTGACAGTATCGGGAGCCTGCATGTCTTTCATCGTAGGAGCGAGCGTTTATATCGGTTTTTCGCTTCAAGGTTTTTTACTCTTACTCTTATTTTTTAGCACTTCTACGTTGTGTAGTAAGTATAAAAAAGAAAAAAAACGCGCATTAGAAGAAAAGCTAGAGAAGCACGACAGGCGAGATTACATTCAAGTCCTTGCTAATGGAGGTGTAGCTGCTGCTTGCGGTTTGTTATATGCTGCAACAGCTTTGCCTGTTTACATGTGGATGTTTATGATTAGTATCTCAGCTGCTAATGCTGACACATGGGCATCTGAAATAGGGTCTCTTAGTAAGAAGCCGCCGTTTTACATTTGGACGTTAAAGAGAGTAGAAGCGGGTACTTCAGGAGCCGTTTCACTTTTAGGTACAGCAGCCGGAGCAGCCGGAGCTTTTCTTATTGCTGCCGCTTGTTATTTTGCTTTTCCATCCGTATCGCTGAGTAGTATATTGCTAGTTGGGTGCTTTGGTTTTATTGGAAACGCTATAGACACTCTTCTTGGAGCAAGTGTGCAAGTTCGCTTTCGCTGTCAAAGCTGCGGTATTGAAACGGAACGGAAAGATCATTGCGGCAAGCCAACCGTAAAAGAAAAAGGAATAACGTTCTTTAACAATGATGTTGTGAATCTTGCCGCTATTTTGCTTGCTGCTTTTACAGGCGGAATCCTTATCCTGCTTTTACCTATATAAGAGCATAAAATGTTCGTCATAGGAGCAAAGTAAACGTAAGGAGGCTTGAAAATGAGACATATTGTATTAGTACTTACGCTTTTAGTTGTTGGAACGCTGGGCTACCAAATGAGATACCGTGTTTTAAATTCGCTGTTTGGAAATTCATTTATCCGCAGTCTAGCTGTTCGTTCATTTTTTAATTTGCCGTTTGTTCGGGATCGTTTAATGAAGCAGGTCTTTCGCTAAGAGCGAAAGATACATAAAAAACACCTTACAGACATGTAAGGTGTTTTTTCGTAGAAAAAGAAAAAGGGAAAATCGTTGCTTTTTTCCTGGCTTTCTGCCATCTTTACATATAGAGAGTGTGAGGAGGTGACTATTTGTCTAGGCAAGATTTTTATTATTTGCAGGTGGCACAGCAATTGCTTGGCCATTCTTCATATGAGCTGATTTCGATGAAAGCTGATGCTTCAGAGCTATGGTTTCAATCTCACTATCGCAAAGATAAGTCAATAATCCGCATAGTCCGCCGTAATTTCAAATCAGTCGTTGAGCAGCAAAAAGATGTATTGTATGCATTACAAAGAGCTGAGAATGTGCGAAAGCAGAGCGGTAAATCAACGCTTACTCTTAACACAATTTACTTTGCTGATTTTGATCCTTTTTATACAGAGCAGTCCTTAGAAAGTGCGCCGAGTCCCTCTAAAGTGAATAGTTATGTTGAACAACTAACGGCAGAGAAAGCAAGCGCTTATGAACCTCTATTCGAACGGCTGGGTCTTACATTAGAAAGCGCAGACAATTTCTCTTCCGAAGAAGAGGCTGAGCAGATAGAACAGTGGAAACATAAAATTGTGCTTTTTGTGCAGAAAAAACAAAGCGAAGAACAGCAAATAGCTGGATACGGAAAGCCTATTTTTACATATATATTTTTAGCGATGCAAATCTTAATGTTTCTATTTCTGGAGTGGAAAAGCAGTACGCAAAATACACTCACTCTGATTCAATACGGAGCTAAATATAACCCCTTAATGATAGAAGGCGAATGGTGGCGTTTTTTTACACCTATAATTTTGCATATAGGACTTCTGCATTTGCTTATGAATAGTGTAGCCCTGTATTATTTAGGAACGCTTGTAGAGAGGATATATGGCAGCGGGCGTTTTGTCTTTATTTATATATTTGCCGGGTTTGCAGGATCTCTAGGAAGTTTTATATGGAATACGTCTATTTCCGCAGGAGCCTCAGGGGCCATTTTCGGTTGCTTTGGAGCTTTACTGTTTTTAGCAAGAACAAATCCACGCTTCTTTTTTCGAACAATGGGATCGAGTTTCATTGTCATCATTGTGATTAACTTGATTTTTGGATTTGTTGCGCCGAACGTCGATAATGCAGGGCATATTGGCGGTTTGATTGGCGGATTTTTAGCTGCAAGCATCGTTAGTTTACCGAAACAAAAAAAGCTGTATATTCAGATTCCGGCTTTCATTTGCACGCTTTTATTAGTAGGAAGTCTGCTTTTTTACGGATATCATGAGCGTTCTGTTTATCAAGATGAGCCATATGCACTCAGCGTAGCGGCTACGTATCTTCAGCAGAAGCAGTATGAAGAAGCAAAAGACGCCATCAAGCTTTTTATTGAAAAAGGGACAAGCAATAGTGACATATATTTTATCAGTGCTAGCGCAGAATTTTATCTTGGAAATTATAAAGAAGCTAAACAGCAATTGAATCAGGCTGTAAAGTATGATTCAACTTTTCATGAGGCGTATTACAATTTAGCTTTGGTGAATATAAAATTGAATGATATTACAGCGGCCACACAAAATATCGACAAAGCAATTGCGCTTGAACCACAAAGTAAAAAATATGAAAAGCTGAAGCGACAGCTAGAAAATTAAAACTGTTGAATGACGAATTTAATATTTTATACTTTACTATTGTGAGAACGTTTACTAGAATATTAATATGTAGACCTAGCAGTGGGCGTTAAATACGGCCGCTGTTTATGACTGAATGACTGTTGAGTTATCTCAAAATAAATGAATCATATCACCTAGAAAATAGGATAAAGGTGACAGAATGAATACGTTATATGATGTACAACAATTATTAAAGTCCTTCGGCATTTTTATATACGTAGGCGATCGTACTGCTGATTTAGAGCTGATGGAAGCGGAAGTAAAAGAATTATATCAGTCTAATTTGATTGATGTACGTGATTACCAAATGGCAATTCTTTTGCTTCGTCGAGAGTTAAAACAACAAAAAGAGAAAAAGGATGAATGAACATGGATGACAAATGGTTAGTTGGAGTTGATTTAGGCGGTACAACAATAAAAATGGCCTTTATTAATCATTATGGAGAAATCATTCACAAGTGGGAAATTAATACGGATGTGAGCGAGCAAGGCCGTAAAATTCCAACAGATATTGCAAAAGCAATTGATAAAAAGTTAAACGATCTTGGAGAAGTAAAGTCAAGGTTGGTGGGAATTGGTATTGGTGCACCGGGGCCTGTCAACTTTGCAAACGGTTCGATTGAAGTAGCTGTCAATTTAGGTTGGGAAAAATTCCCTATTAAAGATATCTTGGAAGTAGAAACTTCTCTTCCTGTTGTAGTAGACAATGATGCAAACATTGCAGCGATAGGAGAAATGTGGAAAGGTGCTGGAGACGGAGCAAAAGATTTGCTGTGCGTTACGCTTGGCACAGGTGTTGGCGGCGGTGTCATTGCCAACGGTGAAATTGTACAAGGCGTAAATGGAGCAGCTGGTGAGATTGGCCACATCACATCTATTCCTGAAGGCGGGGCACCGTGTAACTGCGGCAAAACCGGCTGTTTAGAAACAATTGCTTCAGCAACTGGAATTGTACGTTTAACGATGGAAGAGTTAACGGAAACGGACAAACCAAGTGAGCTTCGCACAGTGTTAGAACAAAACGGACAAGTTACATCTAAAGATGTATTTGATGCAGCTCGTTCAAAAGACGAGTTAGCTATGCATGTTGTAGATAAAGTTGCCTTTCATTTAGGCCTAGCACTAGCAAACTCTGCTAATGCATTAAACCCTGAGAAAATCGTTCTAGGTGGCGGTGTGTCTCGTGCAGGCGAGGTATTACTTGCACCGGTAAGAGATTATTTCAAACGTTTTGCATTTCCTCGCGTAGCGCAAGGTGCTGAACTAGCAATCGCTACTTTAGGAAACGATGCGGGAATTATTGGAGGAGCTTGGTTAGTTAAATCTTATTTTGAATAATAAGCATGAATCTAACTGAGATAAAAAAGCGCTTTGACTAAATGTCAAAGCGCTTTTTTATCATGCATCTTTTCAATCTTTACATATACATAGTGTAAAGGAGTGAAGATTATGCGAATTATAGATATCCAAAAGCCTTACGATTACAAGCGAACCATAAAAGACATACAAACACTTTTGACTTATTATCCCTATGGTTCTCTTGAATGGATAGGGTGCAGCGTGCTTGGAAAGCCGATTCCTCATATTTTAATTGGAAACGGAAAGAGAAAGGTTCATATCAATGCGTCGTTTCATGCTAATGAATGGATTACGACAAATGTTCTTCTACAGTTTATGGAAGATTATTTAGCTGCTCTTCATTATGATCAGGCGTTGAACGGGCAAGATTCAAGAGCTCTTTTTAATCAAATTACGCTTTCTGCAGTTCCAATTGTTAACCCAGACGGAGTAGATCTGGTCTTAAAAGGTCCTGGTGTAGGCGAACCTTATGCGTCGTTTCTTTCTAAAATAGGGAGAGATTTTCCAGATTTTCAAAGCTGGAAAGCAAATATCCGAGGGGTGGACTTAAACAATCAGTTTCCGGCTTATTGGGAAATCGAAAAAAAGCGTAAAGAACCTAAAGCGCCGCATTATCGAGATTTTCCAGGCTATGAATCTCTCTCTGAACCTGAAGCTCAGGCAATGGTAAAACTCGTTGAGCGTCATGATTTTGATTGTGTGATTGCTTTACATACCCAAGGAGAAGAATTTTATTGGGGGTATATGAATGAAGAGCCTGAGGAAGCAGAGGAAATAGCAAGCTATTTTGAAAGGGTAAGCGGTTATAAAGCTGTCAAAACGATTGATAGCCACGCGGGATTTAAGGATTGGTTTATTTTAGAAAAGAAAAAGCTGGGGTTCACCCTAGAATTGGGGAAAGGGATTAATCCGCTGCCTTTATCTCAAATATCGCGCGTATATAATCCGACTAAAGCTATTTTAGTTGCGGCAATGGATTATCTGTCTATTTAAAAAGCCACGCAAAGCATATGCTTTGCATGGCTTTTTTAATGATGTACCGCCGGATAGCCGTGATGTATGATGGTCATCACGGTAAACCATCCGAATACACCGAATGTTAGTACCGAAAAACCAATGCCTAATATGTTTTTATTTCTCAAAGATGAAATAGCTGCAAATACGCCTAGCAATGTTGTTAGTGCAAAAATAATCATAAGACCCACTCGAAGAAACCTCCTTTAGGTAACTTAAAATTAAAGCGCTATCATTAGCTTATCCCTTCAATTGTAAAACTTTTCTAACCGTTTGTCGAGATGAAAACCAATCTTTCTTTTGCTTCTTTGGCTTAGAAAGGTCCTTACTTTCATTTATAAGATGATGTGTGTATGATAATGCATATAACGGAAATAAATTTACACAAGGAGGACACATTATGAACTATCATCGTATACCGCTAGGACCTATTCAAACGAATTGTTATGTCGTTGCTAACGAAAAAAAAGAATGTTTAATTTTTGATCCGGGAGCTCAGGGAAAACAGCTCGTTGAATTTCTCGAAAAACAAACGTATAAACCATTAGCTATTTTGCTGACACACGCTCATTTCGATCACATTGGAGGAGTAGATGAGGTGATGAATCACTACTCTATCCCGCTTTATGTACATAAAAACGAAAAAGAATGGCTTCATAATAGTGACTTAAACGGGTCGAAATTTTTTGACCTAGGAGAAATTACAGCTCCAGATGCAACCGATATTATTTCATCAGAAGGCAATTTAACAATCGGTTCATTCCAATTTGAGGTGTATGAAACGCCTGGTCATTCTCCTGGCAGCGTTTCATATTATTTCAAACCGGGTAACTTTGTAGTGTCTGGTGACGCGCTTTTTGCAGGCGGCATCGGGCGCACAGATTTACCTGGAGGTAACCAAGCCCAGCTGTTAGAAAGCATCGAATCAAAATTGCTGTCCCTTCCAGAAGATACGCTTGTACTAAGCGGTCACGGACCTGAAACAACTGTGGGACACGAAATGGATCAAAATCCTTTTCTAAATGGGTTTTAAGAATACAAAAAGCGATGGAAGCCCATCGCTTTTCTCTTTACTGTCCTGGTGTCATCATAAAAGTTGACCAGTACGTGAACCCCACAAAAAAGACGGTCAAATATGCTCCAAAAACGTAAATGTACATTCTTTCAGACAGCTTTAAATAACTAAGAATTACAAAAAAGCCTGTTTGAGCTAAAAAGAGTAAAGAAGTCTTATGCATGTGACCGAGGTAAAACATTACAGTGAAAATTGCTGTCCAGAACCCCATTACACGGTACATTCGTTCCACGTCCATTTCCTCCTTTATCAAACTTAGTTAGTGTCATGATGAATGTCATCGCTGTGTAAGCACTAGAAAGCACTTATGAAACTATATCGATACTTTTCCATTATAATACATCCTTTCTTTCCTGAAAACGCTATCTTTTCCTTGAAATACGACAGAAGAAAAAAAGTTATACAAAACGTATGCAAAATACTATACAAAAGTTATACAAAACGTGTACAATGTATATAAACAATCTATAACTAAAAAACGGGAGGGTTTCATATGGAAGAAATTAAATTTTATACGTACCCGAGCTGTACATCATGTCGTAAAACGAAAAAGTGGCTAGTGAAGGAAGATGTAAATTTTAAAGAGCGTCATTTATTTAGAGAAACACCTACTCATAAAGAAATGCTTGAACTTCTTTCTATGACAACAGAAGGGATGGATGAACTTCTTGCTAAAAGAAGTCAGGAATATAAAAAGTTAAATGTTGATGTGGACAGCATGACGTTATCACAAGTAGTCAATCTATTAATTGAACATCCTCGTTTGCTTCGCCGCCCCATTTTAACGGATGGCAAAAAGCTTGTAGTAGGTTATAACGAATCTGCACTTAAAAATTTGGTCAAGAAAAAAACAAGTCTTGCGTCTCTAGTTGTGTAAGCATACATGATGAAGAAGCTCAATTCAGTAAATAACGAATAAAACGACAGCGTAGAGTTTTACATCACGTTGTCTTTTTTTACGTAATCGTTTAGAGGTGTACAGAAGTTGTACATCGTGTACAAGGACTGAAGCGAAGAAAAGAAGCGTATACGAAAAAAATTATAAAAATGAAAAAAGAAGAAGGAAAATCTCGAAAAAGGTCGAAATTACTGTTTCTAGGTGTTTTAAGAATCATCTTCATTACAAATAAAGGAGTGATGATCGTTTGACCGAAATTGAACAGTTTGCTACTTACGTTATACGAGATGCATGTGAGTGTCGAAGTTCTGATGTGCATATTGTGCCCCGAAAGAAAGATGCTGTGATTCAGCTGCGAATTGACCAGGAGCTTATTTTAAAGAGGGTTATTTCAAAGGAAATGTCTGAACGGCTCATTTCGCATTTTAAATTTTTAGGGGGAATGGATATTGGGGAGCGCAGAAAACCTCAAAATGGTGCATTGACCACTTCCGTTGATCACTATCAAGTAAATTTGCGTTTATCAACTCTTCCTACTTCTCATGATGAAAGTCTTGTTATTCGGCTTTTGCCTCATCAACAATCTACCTCTCTCAAACATTTATCTCTTTTTCCTGAACATACTAAAAAGCTTATTTCTCTCTTGAAATTCTCTCATGGATTAATTATTTTTACCGGTCCTACAGGATCAGGTAAAACCACTACTCTATATACTCTTTTACACGAAGTAAAGCACCTTTTTAATCGAAATGTTATTACACTAGAAGATCCTATTGAAAAACCGAGTGAAACCGTGCTTCAAGTGCAGGTAAATGAACGCGCAGGGATTACGTATACGACTGGTTTAAAAGCTATATTGCGCCATGATCCAGACATTATCATGGTGGGAGAAATAAGAGATAGTGAGACCGCCAAAATTGCTGTGAGAGCAGCGCTTACGGGACACTTGGTTTTGACAACGATGCATACTAAAGATACAAAAGGATCTTTGTACAGGCTGCTTGAGTTTGGCGTTAGCTTTCAAGAAATGGAGCAGACTCTTGTAGCAGTAGCTGCACAGCGTCTTGTAGAAATTCGCTGTCCGCTGTGTTCGGGAAAATGCCACCCTGCTTGTAAAAAAATGAGGAAGCATCGTCAGTCCAGTATATACGAATTGCTTTATGGCAAGGAGCTTAGCGCAGTGATGAGAGAAGTGAAAGGAGAAAATGCGGATTATGATTATAAGACGCTCCGAGATGTTATTCTAAAAGGAATCGCGCTAGGCTATTTATATCCGCATTCGCTAGACGGATGGGGGTAAAGACAAATAGACAAAAAAGGTGGTCTCTCGCTCAGCAAGCAAAAATTCTTAAGCAGGTCTCCAAGCTCTTAGAAAAAGGCTACACTCTTTCTCAAGCTCTTTCATTTTTGACGTTTCAAGTATCTAACAAAGAAAAAACGGATATTGAAAAATGTCTTGAGCAGTTAAAACGAGGAGAATCTTTGCACGATGCTTTTGTTAAACTTCAGTTTCACCGTGATATTTTAAGCTATTTATATTTTGCGGAACAGCATGGAAACCTTCAATTTGCTTTAAAAGAAAGTAGCTCAATGATTGAAGAAAAAGTAAGGCATCGTAAAAAATTTCAAAAGCTTGTTCAATATCCCGTATTGCTACTTCTGTTTATTCTTTCCATTTTATTTGTTTTAAGTACGGTTTTACTTCCGCAGTTTGAAGCTCTGTACTTATCCTTTGGAAACAAGCAGTCTTCGTTTATCCTCTTATTTATGCAGGCGATGTCGTTCTTTCCTTTTGTGTTACCTGCAGTCATCAGTATGCCAATCATCCTTTATTTGTTTTATGTAATTTACATTAAAAAATTGCCTCCAGTAGTTCAAATGCAGCTTTTTATGAGAGTTCCCGTTATCCGAACGTTCACACGGCTATTTAACTCCTACTTTTTTTCTGTTCATATGAGCAATTTATTAAACGGTGGTTTATCTATTTATGAATGTTTTGCTCTTTTTCAAAAGCAGGAGCATCATCCGTTCTTTCAAGTGGAAGCTTTTGCTTTTACAGATCAACTTTCCTCAGGAATGCGATTAGATCATATCGTTTCAGCTAAATCTCATTATGAAAAAGACTTGGCTCATGTTATTGTGCATGGCCAGCAGAACGGTGAGCTTTCTCAAGAGCTGTATGATTACAGTCTATTTATGATGGAAAGAATGGAACAATTTATTTTTCGTATTTTAAAATATGTACAGCCGCTTACATTTTTGTTCATCGGAATGGTCATTCTGCTTATGTATATGTCCGTTATGCTTCCGATGTTAGAAGTGATGTCGAGCTTGTAGAAGGGTGAAAGAATATGATTCTAAAAAGTAATAAAGGGTTTACCCTTATTGAAATGTTAATCGTTATGCTCGTTATCACCGTGCTTTTGCTCATTATGATTCCAAATGTATTAAAGCATAATACGGTTATTAACAACAAAGGCTGCTCAGCTCTTGTCAAAACCGTAGAGGCTGAGGTACAAGTATATGAGCTTGAAAACGGCGAAAAACCAAGTCTAGAAGAGCTTGAAGCAGGAGGCTACTTAAAAGAAGGCACCGTGTGTCCAAATGGTCAAGCTATTCAAATTGACGGTACCGGAAAGGTTACGGCTAGTGGTTCTTCTTAAGCAAAAAGGATTTACCCTCATTGAGATGCTGATGGTTTTATTTATTGTGCAAGTGATGATGTTTTCCATTATCGTAACCATTCGGCCGCTTGTGGAATATTACAAAATCACATTATTCTTGCGACAGCTGCAAAGCGACACGTTTTATGTGCAGCAGACAGCCATGAATCGAGAATCTCCAATTAAAATTAACTTTGCACCGAAGGGAACAGAATATATTGTTTCTGATTCTCGTGCCGTTCTTTATAAGCGCGCCTATGACTCCACCATTCATATCACGTTTGGAAGCGGCAATTCCACGATACAATACAACAAAAACGGCAATATTTCTCAAGCAAAGACCATTTTTATCAGCAGTCAAAAGTTTAAATACAAAGTTACTTTTCAAATAGGTAGAGGGCGTTTTTATGTGGACAAGATGTAAGGGTCAGCAGGGCTATACCTTGTTAGAAATGCTTGTTTCATTTAGCATGCTTTTACTCCTAACCGGTACAATTATTCCTTTGTATGTTCAGATGAAGGAAGAAGAAAAGAAGCAATATGTTTCGTATCAAGCTGATGCTATCTTACACGAAGAACTATTGAAATATAAATATGAAACAGGATATAAACGGCGAGAAAAAATCGTAAAAGAAAACGTTGTGTTTTATCTGAAGTGGAACGGAGAAAGTGCTCAAAAGCTTTGTGTAGAATGGACAGATTCCGCTGATAAAATGAAAAAGAAGTGTGATGTGATGTTGAAGTGAAAAGTGAAAAAGGCTTTACGCTTGTAGAGATGTTAGTCAGTTTTGGTCTTTTTTTGATCATTGTTTCATTTTTCCCCATTATCATTCCGCTAGCTAAGCAAACATATAATCCAGACTTTAGTATGAATGAAATGGAGTGGGAAATTTTTGTGAATCAACTTGCTATGGAATATCGAGAAGCAAAAGAAGTGAGAATTCATGCGACTACGCTTACGTTGAAAATGGAAAATAATCAGATCATCACTTATGAACGATACGAAGACAAGATAAGAAGACGAGTGGATGAAAGCGGTCATGAAGTTGTGCTGCAGCATATTAAGAATATCATGTATGAACAGCAAAAAGAAAGGCTGCTGATTCGTTCAACAGATGGTGTTAACAAAGTTAGAGAAGAAACCATTACGACGTTTTTGATGCTTGCTTATGAAACATAATGAGCAAGGGTTTATTCTCCCGGTTGTGTTGGCATTTTGTGCGCTTTTTCTTCTGTTAGTAGCTCAGCAAACTACTTATTTTGTGACGAAAAGTTCATTTTATCAAGAAGTAGAGCAGAAAAATCGTCTGCAGCATCTTTTAGAAAACGCGGTTGTACATGTAAAAAAAGAAATAAAAGAACATAATAAATCTCCATCTGCACCCTTAGTGTTAGAAACGGGTACGGTTTCATACGACGTAGTAAGTGAAGATGAACAGATGATTATCCTAAAAATAAAGTGTCAAACACTGCAAGGAAGAGCATTGACAGAAACCGCATATATTCAAAAAAAGGACCAGCACATTGTGAAGTGGACGGATTAAGTCTCTTTCTCTCCGGATATAATAGTGCTGAGGAGATGATTATATGAAAACGAATGATTATGTAAAATATATGACTCAGCAATTTGTACAATATATGGATCAGCCAAAAGAAGAGAGGAAAACGAAAAAGATTCAAAAAAAAGAAGAGCGAGCACCTTTTGCGAACAGATGGTTTGGAATGATTCCGCTGTCGTTTATGCTGTGGTACCGAAAGAAAAAAGAAAGATGAGCATATCATATGCTCATCTTTTTTTAACCGGCTTGTGTTTTATTAAATTGACGTGACATCGTTTCGGGCGATATGTAAAATAAGCCACCGTTTATAAACTTAAATAAGATGGTCGGTTCGTACAGCTCTTGAAGCGCTGTTTTTTCGGTCATATATATTTCTGGCAGCTCTTCTGCTGTTTCGTAAAAATGATCAAGAAGCGCTAAGTCTTCGTACCATCTTTCCTGCGCTTTTTCTGCCCATTCAGTCGGTTGAGTTTTAACGTAGTCAGTCACGTATGATGTGAGTCGTGCAATCGCACTTTTCGGTTTAATAAAAGGTGAAAGAGTAAAGCAATAGTCCGAGATTTTAGATGACAAATTTTGATTAATGATTAATTCATGAAATGATTCAATGATTTGTCCGTTAATTAAATTAATGCCAAGCGACAAGAGCTCGTCTTTTTTACGATCACATTTGTACGAGACTTTAATATTTAACGCAAGCCAAGGATGTAAAGGCTGATTTGTTGGCTGAGCTGATGAAACTTGTTCATACAAGTGAATAAATCCGCCTAGCTTTTGAGTAGAAGCGAAAATTTGATGCAGCCTAGGTGAGCCAAAATGAATTCGTTCTCCTTGAACAGAATCATCTTCAAACGCTGGGTCTGTAATGAAAGTGAGTGAAGCAGGATTTGCTTCTCCGCCTGTCTTTTCAACATAATGCCAATAAAATGGACGATTCATCAACTCTTTGTCAAGTTCGATTGTTAATTGAACCGTTAGATAAGATGGTGTTTCTGTGACAATAGAACAATTATTAGCTAGAAAGTAACGCTTTAAAAATTGATGAATATCAGTTTGCTGCATGCTGATCCTCCTCGCTGTCTTCGTATTGAATAATAGACGTCAAGTTCTCCATTTTGATTTTTATTTCTCCTTCACTCCGTGAATGAAATAAAATATCCTGAATATGCTCTTCGATATTTTTTAAATCAAGCTTTGTTAAAATATCATCTAACTCTCCAACAACTCGTTCAAAAAGGTTTATTTTTTCGTATAACAATTTTAAAATATGTTCTTCGACCGTATGTTGAATGGCTAAATTGTAAATGTGAACATCATGTTTTTGACCTAAACGATGGACCCTTCCAATTCGCTGTTCTAGACGCATTGGATTCCACGGTAGATCATAGTTAATGATATGATGACAAAACTGAAGGTTGATTCCTTCTCCGCCCGCTTCAGTGGCAATAAATACTTGCGCGTGGCTTTCAAAAAGCTGCTTCATCCAGTCTTTTTTACCTCGCTTAAATCCGCCTCTAAACGGTACAGAGGTAATTCCATGCTGTTTTAAATACCACTGTAAATACAGTTGAGTTGCTCTGTACTCAGTGAAAATAATGACTTTGTCATCAATTTTTTGAACGAGCTCTAGCACTTTTTCTGCTTTTGCATTTTGCGGTACTTGCTGAAGTAGTTCCATTAACGGAGTAATCATATGTTCCGTTAATGCGCTGTTTTGATCTTCCTGACGTTCCAGCATGTTTTTTAATGTCATATATACCGCTTCGCGGCTGCTGCAGGCCTCTCGCTGCAGAGTTAAAATTGAAAAAGCGCTTGAAGGGTGCAGTCCGTTTCCTTTAAAAGACGTAATCGCATCGTATAGCTCGCGTTCTTTTGGCGAGAATTCAACAGGAATGGTTTGAACAATTCGCTTCGTCCATTCGATACCAGTATCATGGCGGCGATTTCGAATCATAACTTTGTTAACAAGCTCTTTTAAGTGCTCATCGTTTTGCAAAGAGCGTTTTTTAGCAGAAAATAATTCTTCGAAATAGTCTTTATTGCCGAGATGGCCAGGCTTTAAAAGAGAGACTAAGTTGAAAATTTCTTCAATTCGATTTTGAATCGGTGTTGCGGTTAGCAACAGACAAAATTTCTTTTTTAGACTTTGCACAAATTCATAGTTTTTTGTTTTGTTGTTTTTAAGTTTATGAGCTTCATCAATGATGATGAGGTCGTAGTCTTGTTCTAGCACAATTTCTCGATGAGGAGAACGTTTTGCTGTATCAATTGAAGACACAACGATGTCACACTGATCCCACACATATGATTTCCTTTGAGGGACTGCGGGAATATAAAATTTTTGATTCAATTCCATGGCCCACTGTGAAACAAGCGAAGCTGGAACTAAAATGAGAACTTTTTTAACAAGTCCGCGAATCATATATTCCTTCAAAATTAACCCTGCTTCAATAGTTTTCCCCAGTCCTACTTCATCTGCTAAAATGGCTTTCCCATTCATTGTTTCAACTACTTGTTTGGCTACTTCGAGCTGATGAGGAAGCGGCGTTAAATCGGCTAGATGTTTTGGGCTTTGTAGTCCTTCAAATTCTGAGATAAGCGTTTGGTCTTCTATTTCATAGGCAAGTTTATACAAATCCCATGCTGACCAAGGGCCGTCTTGCTCCAATTTAGTTGAGAAGGCTGCTTCCCATGTTTCATCGATGTTTAATTTCACTTTCATGATAAAAATGCTCCTTTGTAAAAAATTTTTATTGAACAAATGATAAGAATCAGGTAGGATAAAAATATATTTAGAAAATTTGAAAAAGAAAATAGATTAGCACTTTACAAATGATTGTGTGAATAAAGATAGATACATCTTTCAGTAGTATGCCCAACTTTACCAACTTTATAGAAGCGAATGACGACACGGGGAGAGACTACTTGAATGTAGCGCCGAAGGAGCAAGCAATAAAATTGTGAATCTCTCAGGCAAAAAGACTCTTGTTTGACGCAGCTCTGGAGAGTGTCTATGCGTTTATAGACCACCCACGAGGCAAACCTATTCGTTTATAGGTAAACTTTCAGGTGAAAAGGACAGAGACTTCCTACTAAATACAGTAGGGGGTTTTCTGTCCTTTTTTGTTTGGATACATAGTGATCCCCACACTATTTGAAAACTCCCCGTTATGAAAAGTTTCACGTGAAAAAGAGGAGGACATAAATATGACAACAGAATTACACAAAACGCCGCTTTATGATATCTATCAAAAATATGGTGCCAAAACAATTGATTTTGGAGGATGGGCTCTTCCCGTTCAATTTTCTTCTATTAAAGAAGAGCATGAAGCTGTACGTACAAAGGCAGGTCTTTTTGATGTCTCTCATATGGGAGAAATTCTTGTGACAGGAGCTGATAGCTTAGCTTTTCTTCAGCATACGATGACAAATGACGTTTCTACCCTTGTAGATGGAAAAGCGCAGTATACGGCTATGTGTTATGAAGACGGAGGCACGGTAGATGATTTGCTGATTTACAAAAAAGCAGATCAAGAGTATTTGCTGGTCGTAAACGCTGCTAATATTCAAAAAGACTATGAGTGGCTTGTGTCTCACAAACAAGGAGATGTAACGCTCGTTAATCAATCTGATGAAACTGCGCAGCTAGCATTACAAGGTCCTTTAGCAGAAAAAGTTTTACAAACGTTAACGAATGAAAATTTAGCTTCATTAAAGCCATTTACATTTGCTGATGATGTAGAAGTAGCGAATGTAAATGCTCTCGTTTCACGTACTGGATATACCGGAGAAGATGGTTTTGAAATTTATTGTTCTTCAGCTGACGCCTCTCACTTGTGGACGGCTATTTTAGAAGCAGGAAGTGAGGAAGGTGTGTTGCCTTGCGGACTAGGCGCTCGCGATACGCTTCGTTTTGAAGCTACTTTGGCTTTATATGGCCAAGAGCTTTCAAAAGATATTACGCCCATTGAAGCTCGAATTGGATTTGCAGTAAAGACGAACAAAGACAGCTTTATTGGAAAAGAAGTGTTAAAAGAACAGCGTGAAAGCGGGGCACCTCGTAAGCTGGTAGGAATTGAAATGATTGATAAAGGTATACCAAGACACGGTTACGAAGTATTTGCAGGTGAAGAACAAATTGGATTTGTGACAACAGGTACACAGTCACCGACATTAAAGAAAAACATCGGTTTAGCGCTATTATCAGCAGAGTATACAGAGCTTGGTCAAGAAGTGGAAGTGCAGGTTCGGAAAAAACGCTTAAAAGCAAAAGTGGTTTCAACACCTTTTTATAAACGTTCAAAGTAAGCTTTTGGGAGGAATTTAACATGTTACATCGCTATTTACCAATGACAGAACAAGATCAGCAGCAAATGTTAGCAGCAATTGGTGTTTCGTCTGTTGATGATTTATTTTCAGATATTCCGCAGCGCGTTCGTTTTCAAGGAGAATACAATATTAAAAAAGCGGCTTCAGAGCCTCAGCTTTTAAAAGAATTAAATAATATGGCTGCAAAAAATGCTCATTTGAAAGAATATTCTTCTTTTTTAGGAGCGGGAGTTTATGATCATTACATGCCGGTTATTGTTGATCATGTTATTTCTCGTTCGGAATTTTATACGGCCTATACTCCGTATCAGCCAGAAATTTCTCAAGGAGAACTTCAGGCCATCTTTGAATTCCAAACAATGATTTGTGAGTTAACGGGGATGGACGTGGCCAATTCTTCTATGTATGACGGAGGAACTGCTTTAGCAGAAGCCGCTATGCTCAGTGCGGGTCAAACAAAAAAGAAAAAAGTACTTGTCTCTGCGGCTGTTCACCCTGAGTCAAAAGATGTGTTAAAAACGTATGCGAAGGGTCAATACATTGAAGTGGTAGAAATCCCTGCAGCAGACGGCGTAACAGATATGATTGCATTAGAAAAAGAGATGGGAAGTGACGTGGCAGCTGTTATTGTCCAGTATCCAAATTTCTACGGACAAATCGAGCCGTTAAAAGAAATTGAAGAAATGACTCATCAAGAAAAATGTATGTTTGTGGTTTCAAGCAATCCTTTATCATTAGGTTTACTTACGCCTCCTGGAGAATTCGGAGCGGACATCGTCATTGGAGATGCACAGCCATTTGGTATTCCAAGTCAATTTGGAGGCCCGCACTGCGGATACTTTGCAACTACGTCTAAGCTTATGCGAAAAATTCCAGGACGATTAGTAGGGCAAACGGTGGATGAAAACGGTAAGCGAGGGTTTGTTTTAACCCTTCAAGCGCGTGAGCAGCATATACGCCGTGATAAAGCGACGTCTAACATTTGTTCAAATCAAGCGTTAAATGCTTTAGCAGCATCAGTTGCCATGACAGCTTTAGGCAAGCAAGGTGTAAAAGAAATGGCGCTGCAAAACTTATCAAAAACGCATTATGCATATGAAGCGTTAAAGGCAAAAGGGGTAAATGTAGCATTTGAAGGACCGTTTTTTAACGAACTAGTCGTGAAGCTTCCTGTTTCGGTAACAGAAGCAAACAATCATTTATTAGCATCAAAAATAATTGGCGGTTATGATCTTAGCCGTGATAACCAAGCACTTGAAAATCACATGCTGCTTGCTTTTACAGAACTCCGTACAAAAGAGGAAATTGACCAACTTGTAAATGAATTGGGGGATCTTCATGCTTAATCAAAATCAATCACTTATTTTTGAAAGCAGTAAAGAAGGGCGAATCGGCTATTCATTGCCGGAGTTAGATGTTCCGCAAGTAAATGCTGAAGAGCTGCTTGGAAAAGCGTATGTCCGTACCGAAGCTCCTGAGCTTCCTGAAGTATCAGAACTTGATATTATGCGTCATTACACCGCGCTTTCAAAACGAAATCACGGAGTGGACTCAGGGTTTTATCCGCTTGGTTCATGTACGATGAAATATAATCCAAAAGTGAATGAACAAGCAGCACGGATTGCTGGGTTAGCGCATATTCATCCGCTTCAAGATGAGCAAACGGTTCAAGGTGCTCTCGAACTTTTATATGATTTACAAGAGCATTTAACAGAAATTACGGGAATGGATGAAGTAACACTTCAGCCAGCAGCAGGTGCTCATGGCGAGTGGACCGGGCTTATGATGAT
Source organism: Priestia sp. D51 (assembly GCF_053345675.1). Taxonomy (NCBI): domain Bacteria; kingdom Bacillati; phylum Bacillota; class Bacilli; order Caryophanales; family Bacillaceae; genus Priestia; species Priestia sp. D51. The sequence goes on from NZ_JBLTIR010000001.1 coordinate 411,127, forward strand.
TCGTGCCTATCATGAAGCAAATGGTGAGACGCAGCGAACAAAAGTCATTGTTCCAGACTCAGCTCACGGAACGAACCCTGCTTCGGCAACAGTTGCGGGATTTGAAACGGTAACGGTAAAATCAAATGAACATGGTTTAGTGGACTTAGAGGATTTACGCCGCGTAGTGGGAGAAGATACAGCCGCTTTAATGTTAACAAACCCAAATACGCTGGGGTTATTTGAAGAAGATATTTTAGAAATGGCTGAAATTGTTCACGCAGCAGGTGGAAAACTTTATTATGATGGTGCAAATTTAAACGCAGTATTAAGCAAAGCTCGTCCTGGAGATATGGGATTTGACGTTGTTCATTTAAATCTTCATAAAACCTTTACAGGTCCTCATGGAGGCGGCGGTCCTGGTTCTGGTCCGGTAGGGGTAAAAGCAGATTTAATTCCGTATCTGCCTAAACCAGTGCTTGTGAAAACAGAACAAGGCTATCACTTTGACTATAACCGTCCTCAGTCAATTGGACGCGTAAAGCCGTTTTACGGCAACTTCGGTATCAACGTTCGCGCTTATACGTATATTCGTTCAATGGGTCCAGACGGCTTAAAAGCCGTAACGGAAAACGCTGTGCTAAATGCCAACTATATGATGCGTCGTTTAGCAGAACACTATGAGCTGCCGTTTGACCGTCACTGTAAGCACGAATTTGTTTTATCAGGAAAACGTCAGAAAAAGCTTGGCGTGCGCACATTGGATATCGCGAAACGACTGCTTGATTTTGGCTATCATCCGCCGACTATCTACTTTCCTCTTATCGTAGAAGAGTGCATGATGATCGAACCAACGGAAACGGAGTCGAAAGAAACGCTAGATGCGTTTATCGATGCGATGATTCAAATTGCAAAAGAAGCAGAAGAGACGCCTGAACTCGTACAGGAAGCTCCGCATACAACGGTTGTGAAGCGCCTTGACGAAACGCTGGCAGCGAGAAAACCAGTTCTTCGCTATCAGAAAGAACAGGCTGTTCAAAACGTCTAACAAAAAACCTCGCCCAAAGGCGAGGTTTTTCTATATACATACCATTATTTTTTCTTTTTTACTTTACCGTTCCACATTTTGAAGCCGCCTTTTAAATCATAGATTTCTTGAACACCGTGGCGACGAAGCATTTGTGCTGCACGTCCTGTGCGCATTCCGCTTTGACAATAGATGTACACAGGCTGATCTGGACGAAATTCTTTAATGCGCATACGGAACTGTGAAAGAGGAATATTTCGTGCGCCTAAAATATGTCCGTTTTCGAATTCATTCGGTTCGCGAATATCAATTAGCTGTGCCTTGCGGTAGCCGCTGCGGAATTCTTCTTCAGTTAACGTTTTCATAATGCGACGTTGGATAAAGAACATAACGACAGAGTATATGATGATTACTCCAAGTAAAATGAGTACTGCTGTAATTGGTGACATGCTGATTCTTCCTTTCTTCGACAAAATCCATACTCTTATTATATAAGTGAATGAAATTAGAAGTAAAGCGATTTTGCCTTGAATCTAGCGGATTTCTTCCCCAAAATGAAAAAACTACCACATTTGAATTCGCAGTTTTATGTTGCTCTTTGCTTTTCCTTAGCTCAATCTTTTGGTAGACTAAAAAACGGATTTATTTTTTATATTACATATAGCTGAGGATGAGGTAGATGAAAGCAAAGTGGAGATTTATTGATTCCAACAACCGTTCGCCTTATTACAATATGGCGTTAGATGAAGCGTTATTAGAATGGCATAGTAAAGGGGAAATTCCACCTACGATTCGTTTTTACGGATGGAACCCTCCAACGCTGTCAATCGGTTATTTTCAAAAAGCTGAAAAAGAAATTAACTTTGATAAAGTAAAAGAATTAGGATTAGGCTTTGTGAGACGTCCAACGGGCGGCAGGGGCGTGCTTCATGATGAAGAGCTTACTTACAGCGTCATTGTATCTGAAGAGTATCCTAATATGCCTAAGACAGTTACAGAGGCATATCGCGTCATCTCTGAAGGTTTACTGGAAGGATTTCGTTCGTTAGGGCTCGAGGCTTATTTTGCTATTCCTCGTTCAGAAGAAGAAAAAAATAGCTTAAAAAACCCTCGTTCATCTGTATGTTTTGATGCTCCTTCTTGGTATGAACTTGTTGTAGAGGGCCGCAAAATTGCTGGAAGTGCCCAAACTAGACAAAAAGGAGTTATTCTACAGCACGGCTCTATTCTGTTAGAGATTGATGAAGATAAATTATTCAGCGTGTTTAATTATCCAAATGACCGCGTGAAAGAAAGAATGCAGCGCGCATTTCGTTCTAAAGCGGTAGCCATCAATGCAATTGCGGGTCGCAAAATTTCTATCGAAGAAGCAAAAGAAGCGTTTTATAAAGGATTTGCTTCTGCTCTTGATATCGATTTAGAACCGTATATACTATCTGAAGAAGAGGAAGCATATGTAGAAGAACTAGCGCGCACAAAGTACGGATCGGATGAATGGAACTTTAAGCGCTAAACGAATGCGGATGGTAAATAGATAAAAGTGCAACTTCTTATAAGTTGCACTTTTTATTGGAATTTTTAGAAACAATGCTTGGCTAATAGAATACATAGGGAAGAAAAGTCAAACACTTTTTTTACGAAAAAAAAAATATTTCACTTGACACCCTTCTATATGTAGATGTTTGGAGAAGTGTCAAATACTATATATTGAATTCGTCCAAGCCGTGTGGTAAGTTATTGATAGTTGATTGAAAAACTCTATTTCCTTTAAAAGGAAATAGAGTTAATAAATTTATAGATGTTCGATAGGTAAGGAGTTGTGAGAATGACTGTTTTGTTAAATCAAAAAGTGAATATGAATGTTGAAAAGCTCAATTCAGATATTGAACGCTTTCCGCAAGTACATCCGATTACACCGGATATGAAGTTGACTCATAAAGGTGTTTCAAGATTGGTAATGTTAGACCGCTATGCGTTTAAAGATACGGAAAAATTAACGTTATCAGAAGGAGATTTTGTTGTTCTAACTGTAAAAGAAGACCCAAAATTTCCAGCACGAGGACTTGGCTATGTGGAAAGCATTAATTTTGAGCAAAAAACCGCTGTTGTCAAGGTAGAAGATGAGTTTAGAGGAGCTTTATCACCTGAAGAAGCAGAAAATGGGTTAATTACTCGTTCTTTAGATGTCATTGAAAAACCTCTAGAGGTCTTCTATGAGCAAATTGCAAAACGTAATGCAACAGGCTTAGCTTCTGTGGAAAAAACAGAAGAAAAGCGCAAAGAGTGGTTTGAAAAGTTCTATCAAGAGCTTGTTCAGCTAAACTTTGTACCAGCTGGCCGCGTTCTTTACGGTGCAGGTGCTGACACGGATGTAACGTACTTTAACTGTTACGTAATGCCTTATGTAAAAGATTCACGTGAAGGTATTTCAGAACACCGCAAACAAGTAATGGAAATCATGAGCCGCGGAGGCGGTGTTGGAACGAATGGTTCAACTCTTCGCCCGCGCAACACGCTGGCTCGCGGTGTAAACGGCAAATCATCTGGTTCGGTTTCATGGTTAGATGATATTGCTAAACTGACGCATCTTGTTGAGCAAGGTGGGTCGCGTCGTGGGGCACAAATGATCATGCTTGCCGACTGGCATCCTGACATTGTAGAGTTTATTATTTCTAAAATGCAAAACCCTCGCATTTTACGTTTCTTAATTGAAAACACAAATGACGAAATGATTAAAAAGCACGCGCAAGATAAATTGAAGTTCACGCCGCTAACAGAGTCTGAAGAAGCAATGTACCAAGGAATCATTAACTATAAACAAATTCCTGGTCTTGGTGGATTTAATGAAAAAATCATTAAAGATGCAGAAGAAAAGCTGCAAACTGGCGGAACGTACAGCGTTCATAACTCAGAGTTTTTAACAGGAGCAAACATTTCTGTATGCTTAACAAAAGATTTTATGGATGCTGTTGAAAACGACGGTGAATACGAACTTCGCTTCCCAGACGTAGAAAGCTATTCAAAAGAAGAAATGGCTAACTACAATGAAAACTGGCACGAAGTAGGCGACGTGCGCGAGTGGGCAAAACAAGGAAACAAAGTTCGTACGTACCGTACTATCCGTGCAAAAGAGCTATGGAACTTAATTAATATTTGTGCAACGTACTCAGCTGAACCAGGCATTTTCTTCTTCGACAATGCCAATGACATGACAAATGCTCAAGCATATGGTCAGCACGTTGTTGCAACGAATCCATGTGGTGAACAACCACTTGCACCATTCTCTGTTTGTAACTTAGCTGCTGTTAACTTAGCGCAAATGGCAGATAAAGAAACAAAAACAGTTAACTTTGAAAAGCTACGTCAAACGGTTGAAACGGGCGTTAGAATGCAAGATAACGTTATTGATGCAACTCCTTATTTCTTAGAAGAAAACCAAAAGCAAGCGCTTGGCGAACGCCGCGTTGGTCTTGGTGTAATGGGTCTTCACGATCTTCTTATTTATTGTGAAACAGAATACGGCTCTGACAAAGGCAATGAGTTAGTAGATAAAGTGTTTGAAACAATTGCAACGACGGCTTACCGCGCGTCTGTAGAGCTTGGAAAAGAAAAAGGAAGCTTCCCGTTCTTAGTGGGCGAAACAGATGCTGAAACGGCTTCTTTACGTGAAGCATTCACAAATACAGGCTTCATGAAAAAAATGCCTGAAGATATTCGTGGAAACATTAAAGATCACGGTATCCGAAACTCGCATTTATTAACAGTAGCGCCAACAGGCAGTACTGGAACGATGGTTGGAGTATCAACGGGTCTTGAACCTTATTTCTCATTCTCATACTTCCGAAGCGGCCGTTTAGGTAAATTTATTGAAGTAAAAGCTGATATCGTTCAAGAGTATTTAGATCAGCATCCAGAAGCAGATCCAAACAATCTTCCTGAATGGTTCATTTCAGCTATGGAACTTGCACCACAAGCTCACGCGGACGTGCAATGTGTGATTCAGCGCTGGATTGATAGCTCAATTAGTAAAACAGTAAACGCTCCTCGTGGTTACACGGTAGAGCAAGTTCAAAAAGTGTACGAGCGTCTGTATAAAGGCGGAGCAAAAGGCGGTACGGTGTACGTAGACGGAAGCCGTGATGCACAAGTCTTAACGCTAAAAGCAGAAGAAAATACGTTTGATGAAGAAATTGAAGCGCCAAAAGAAGAAACAAAACCACACGTTGTGTTAGTTGATACAATTAATGAAATTCGTTCAACTGATGTAACAATCGGTTCTGAAGTAGGTAATACGTGTCCGGTTTGCCGTCAAGGAACGGTAGAGGAAATGGGCGGATGCAACACATGTACAAACTGTGGTGCACAGCTGAAATGCGGCCTTTAATTTTTAATCATGATTGACTAGTAAAAGCTGACTCAAGTGAGTCGGCTTTTATTATGTATGAAAATGGGGCATAAATAAGAAGCGGGAGAACGGTTCTTGTATTTGTATAAGCATTGTAGTATGATTTTAATTGAATGTCTTTTATCCAGTTTTATCTTATGACATCGCTTTATTTACACGTTTTTTTCACATAGATTATCAAACATGAACACGATATCACTATAAGAAACAGACATTTATGACTTATTATTAGCAATACATAATATTAATTGGGGGAGATTTCATGCCTACACCGAGTATGGAAGATTATATTGAACAAATATATATGCTAATTGAAGATAAAGGATACGCTCGAGTGTCTGATATTGCTGATGCATTGGCGGTTCACCCCTCATCTGTAACAAAGATGGTTCAAAAACTAGACAAAGATGAGTACTTAATTTATGAAAAATATCGAGGCCTTGTTTTAACAGCTAAGGGACAGAAGATTGGAAAACGTCTTGTTTATCGCCACGAGCTCTTAGAGCAGCTATTGCGAATCATTGGCGTGGATGAGAAGAATATTTATGATGACGTAGAAGGAATTGAACATCATTTAAGCTGGAATTCCATTGATCGAATTGGGGACTTGGTTCAATACTTTGAAGAAAATCATAACCGTATTCAAGATCTTCGCAATGTACAGAAACGAAATGAAGAAGAGCAAAAATTATAAGGAAAAAGCAGCGGCCAATAGCGTCACTGCTTTTTTTCTTTTTATCATAACTTGTTGCTGAGTCGACTACAAATGTAGAGTAGGTAGTTTGGAGGAGAGGCTGTGTACGTCGACGGAGTATTTTCAGGTGGCGGTATTAAAGGGCTTGCACTGATTGGTGCGTTACAAGCTCTAGAAGAAAAAGGCTTTATTTTTCGGCGGTTAGCGGGAACGAGTGCGGGTTCCATTATTTGTGCATTTGTAGCAGCTGGTTATACAAGTGAAGAAATCGTTGAAATGATGAATGAAATTGAGTTATCTTCTTTCCTAGATCAAAGAATGTCCTTTTTACCATCGAGCTTGACAAAATGGCTGTTTTTATATTGGAAAATGGGATTATATAAAGGAGAAAGGCTTGAAAAGTGGATTGCTGAGAAGTTGCGGAGCAGAGGAATTCGTACATTTGCTGATTTGCCTGATCAGTCGCTGCGTATTATTGCGTCAGATTTGACCAACAGTACGATGCTTGTTCTTCCAGATGATTTGCCTAAATATCACATTGATCCGAATCGTTTTTCTGTAGCAAGAGCCGTTCGGATGAGCTGCAGCATTCCATATTTTTTTGAGCCGGTTAAATTAAAATCTACTCCAAGCAGTTTAATAGTCGACGGGGGAGTGTTAAGCAACTTTCCAATTTTTTTATTTGATGATGATAAAAGTTTGAAGAAACGACCGGTAATTGGTGTGAAGCTGAGTCCGAAGGACGAAGAGAGAGAACGGAATAAAATTAAAAATGCCGTTGGTTTATTCAGTGCGCTTTTTGAGACGATGAAAGATGCGCACGATGCAAGACATATTTCAAAACGTCACGAGAAAAATATTATCTTTTTACCTGTTAATCAAGTTTTTGCGACAGAATTTACCCTCACAGAAGAACGGAAGGAAGAGCTGATTGCGTTTGGCAAAAAGCGTACAAGGGCATTTTTGAAAAAATGGTGCTATTAAAAAAACAAGGAGGCTTTTCTCCTTGTTTTTTTAAAAGAATGCTCTATTTTTCTTTTTTCCTTTTTTACCTTCGATGACGGTCAAGTGTGAGTTGTTTTTCTTTTTCTTTAGCGGTTTCGTTGATTTGGATACCGGGCGCTTATTTGAGCTTCGGTACGTATGCATATCAACTTTGTTGCTTCCTCGCTCTTTTTCTTTTTGACGCAGTTTCGATTGCTTTACTGCGCGCACATAGCCTCTATCTTGACCTTTTGTCTGAGAAGGGCGGAGAATAAACCGATAAACTAAGTAAAACAAAATGATAAACAGAAAAATATAACCTGCTTGACGTAATAAAACAGCTGGATCTGTAATCAACGTAAATGCAAAGCCAATGACTCCTAACCCGATTAGACCATATACAAGTGGTTTCACGAATGGACGTCTCATTTTGTTCACCTCCTAAAATAGTAAAAAAAGAAAGCAAAACGGTGTGGATTAGACAACTTGTTCGTCAGTGGTAGAAGAAAGTTCATTTTCAACGCGTAAAAGTTCTTTAAATGAAGCAATCGCAACTTCAACTTGATCATCTTTTGGTTCTTTGGTTGTTAAAAGCTGAAGCCATAAACCGGGATAACCTAAAAAGCGAAGAAGAGGGACATGACGAACTTTATTGGTTAACTGTAACACTTCAAATGATAAACCAAGGACAACTGGAATTAATGCAAGGCGATCCACAATTCGTAACCAAAGAGGATCCGTTGGAACTAGTAGGTAGACAAACATTCCTACAACTACGGTAAAGAGGATAAAGCTACTTCCGCAGCGATAATGAAGTCGAGATTGTGCTTGAACGGCTTCTACCGTAAGTTCAGCATTGTTTTCATATGCATTAATGACCTTGTGTTCTGCTCCATGATATTGAAACACCCGTTTAATAAGTGGCGTTTGTGAAATCACATAAATATAGCCAAGGAGCAATAATAGTTTAAATACTCCTTCAATAAAAACTTGAGCTACACTTGAAGTGAAAACAGGACGTGTCAATTGTGCTAAAAACACAGGAATCAATGTAAATAGTACTTTCCCGAAAAGAAAGGATATTACACCAATAGTTGCAACGCCAAATATTAAAGATAGTTTTGATTCTTTTTTCTTTTTTTGTTGTTCTGCTGCTACTTGAGCATCATCTTCTGGATTCACGTCATAGCGTTCAGAGGAAAAGTTCAAGTGCTGCGTACCGTTTGCACTGGCTTCAACAATAGCAGCAATTCCTCGTAAAAAAGGAATTTTTTTTAAAGCAGTGAGTACGGAATTTGATTTTCTTTTTGAATGAAAATAATCAATAGATTGATCTTTGCGGCGAATAGCCGTCACCATCATACGTTTGCCACCGAACATGACACCTTCTATAACGGCTTGACCACCATACGCAGGTTTTTGTAATTTAGACATTTCAGGCACCAACCTAACTTAACTAGACTAGACTTCTTAGTATTTTATATTCTACAGCAAAATCAAATAAACCTCTAGGCGGATGCATGTTATCTAGTTTAGCCAATATTTTTCATCTCCACACCCTTCATATGAATTTTTTTCCTTTCATTTATAAAATTTGTTTATGAAACTCTGTGTGAAGTAGTTTTAAAATGTCTCTGCGATATCAGGCGCCCTTCTTGCGTATAGGAAGAGTAATAAACGTAAAAACTTAGAAATGAGTCGGTAGGAAATGAGAAAAAAGTTCATACTACATCAAGAGGTGATTAATATGTCAGAACCTAAAGAACAGCATGAAAAAAAACAGGATAACCAACCTACGCATAAACAGGAAATATCTTTTTTATTTAAAGCCATCTTTATTTCCTTTTTTGGAGGGGTTTTCTGGAGCTTTATTGGCTATTTAAATTATCTGTTTAGCTTTAGTGTTATCAATCCAAATATGCTTTTAGATCCATGGGCATTAGGTGATTGGAAGGATAAAGGAATAGGTGTTATCGTCAGTATTTTTCTCATAGGGGTATTATCTATTGTTGTCGGGTTGTTATACTACGTCCTATTAAAGAAGTTTAAAACAATTTGGATAGGTTTTGCTTACGGCTTATTATGGTGGGCAATCGTATTCGTTGTTTTGAATCCGCTCTTTCCTAACTTGAAAACAATTGGAGAGCTTCCAGCTAACACAATTATTTCATCCCTCTGTATTTATATTTTATATGGTGTATTCATCGGATATTCCATTTCTTTTGAAGCGGCAGAGCTTCAAACAAAAGACGAATCTACAGATTTTCAAACGGCGAATAAGTAGTGTGAATGTTCCAACGTATGCTAATATATTCTATATAATGATTTAAAAAGAAAAATAAAGTGTAGATTCACACAAGTGAGCTGCATAAAGGGTTCGTAGTAGGGGAGAGTGTTGAAATAAGATGAATAAGATTTTAGTAATAAACGGTCCTAATTTAAACCGTTTAGGCGTACGCGAACCAGCGGTATATGGGACAGATAATCTTCAAAATCTTGAAGAGAAGCTTCAGCGAGCAGGCAGAGACCATGGGGTAGAAGTTGAGTGCGTACAGTCTAATCACGAAGGTGTAATTATCGACTGGATTCACGAAGCGGATGAGAAGTTTGATGGGATTATGATCAATCCTGGTGCTTTTACTCACTACAGTTATGCCATTCGAGATGCGATTGCCAGTATATCTGTTCCTGTTATTGAAGTGCATATTTCGAACGTACATAAGCGTGAAGAGTTTCGCCACCATTCGGTGACGGCACCTGTTACGCATGGTCAAATTGTCGGGTTAGGTTTATACGGATACGAGCTTGCTCTGCAGGCACTTTTACAATTAAGGGGGAAATAAAATGAAAATCGAAAAACTACGCGAACAGTTTTCAAAGTTGAATGTAGACGGTGTTGTCGTTACAAGTGAATATAACAGACGCTATATGACCAATTTTACAGGATCTGCTGGTGTCGTTATCATTTCTGAAGACAAAGCGGCATTTGTAACAGATTTTCGTTATGTTGAACAAGCAACTAGTCAAACAGAAGGTTTTGATATCGTTCAGCACAAGGGTCCTATTGTAGAAGAAGTAGCGAATGTAGTGAAACAATTTGGAATTAAAAAGCTTGGTTTTGAACAGAATTATGTTACATATGGACAGCATCAATTATTTGATAAGCATATCGGAGCGGAACTTGTTCCAATCTCGCACGCAATCGAAAACTTACGCTTGATAAAGAGTGACTCAGAGATTAAGATATTAAAGGAAGCTGCAAAAATAGCAGATGCAGCATATGAACATATTTTAACCTTTGTTCGTCCTGGTTTAACAGAGCTTCAAGTATCGAATGAACTGGAGTTCTTTATGAGAAAACAAGGCGCAACATCTTCATCTTTTGATACAATTGTTGCTTCAGGGCATCGCGGGGCTTTACCGCATGGTGTTGCTTCTGACAAAGTAATTGAAAAAGGCGAACTTGTAACGCTTGATTTTGGCGCATACTATAATGGTTACTGTTCAGATATCACACGAACATTTGCCGTCGGTGAAGTAAGTGATAAGCTAAAAGAAATTTATAATGTCGTACTGCAAGCAGAGCTTAACGGAATGAACGGTATCAAAGCAGGTATGACGGGTAAAGAAGCAGATGCGCTAACGCGTGATTATATTACAGAACACGGATACGGCCAGTATTTTGGACATTCGACCGGTCACGGCGTAGGGTTAGAAGTACATGAAGGCCCATCGCTTTCTGTGAAATCTACAGATGTACTGCAGCCAGGTATGATTGTAACCGTTGAACCAGGTATTTACATACCAGACTTAGGGGGCGTTCGTATTGAAGATGATACGGTCGTCACAGCAGAAGGTAATGAGGCATTATCGCACTCATCAAAAGAGTTCATTATTTTATAAAATGTAGGAGGATTTCTTCATGATTTCAGTAAATGATTTTCGTACAGGTTTGACAGTAGAAGTAGACGGGGGTATTTGGCGTGTAATGGATTTCCAACACGTAAAGCCTGGTAAAGGCGCTGCATTCGTTCGCTCAAAACTACGTAACCTTCGTACAGGAGCTGTGCAAGAAAAAACGTTCCGTGCAGGTGAAAAGGTAGGAAAAGCTCAAATTGATAATCGTAAAATGCAATATCTATATGCAAGCGGCGATCAGCACGTATTCATGGACAACCAGTCTTATGAGCAATTAGAGCTTCCGGCGAGTGCAATTGAATATGAGCTAAAATTCTTAAAAGAAAATATGGAAGTCGCAATTATGATGTATCAAGGTGAGACATTAGGTGTTGAACTTCCAAACACAGTTGAGCTTAAAGTAACAGAAACTGAACCTGGTATTAAAGGTGACACAGCTTCTGGCGGTACAAAACCAGCAACTGTTGAAACTGGTTTAACAGTAAACGTTCCTTTCTTCGTAAATGAAGGCGACGTATTAATTATTAACACAACAGACAGCAGCTACGTATCACGCGCGTAATTCGGTCGTGTAAGCAAGCTGTAAACACACGAAAAAGGCAGAGAATGATTCTCTGCCTTTTTTGTGTGTTTTTTTGTGCTAACCCTTCCTTATTTTGCATAGGTTGTACTAAACAACGCAGAGATGTAGGAGGGGCTTATGAAGCAGTGGTTGGATCATTTAAACGGTACGGTATTAACGATGGCGTGCCTTCGATTTATTTCTTCATTTATTGAGTTTATTGCCGCTATTTTAATTGTCACAAACAATGATGTGAAAAAAGCGTTAATGATTAATGGAATGCTAGCGCTTGTTGGTCCGATTGTAATGGTGAGTTCTTTCACCATTGGTTTAGTGTCCGTAGCAGATCAATTATCTTTTGGAAAATTAATCATGATTGTAATAGGAGTGCTCTTCATTTTAATCGGTGTTTTTAAATAAAAGGTAGGCATAAAATGGTCAAGCTCATAATACATTGAAGTGAGTTCAAATATGAGGGGATGAATATGTTAAACGAAATACTTGCAATTTTTCCGCCTAATTTAAAAAAGACTGTTGAATTTTATGTCACAAACCATTCTCATGTGCTAGAAGAAATTCGAGTGCGCATAGGAAGACCTGTCGAATTTACAATCAACAATCAGCCTTATTTCGAATCGTATCTTCCAAGTGCAGAAGATGCTTTATTTATCTTAAATAAACTAAGCCAGTTTTCGATTTATATGATTGAAGAAGAATTAAAAAAAGGATATGTCACCATTGAAGGCGGACACCGGGTTGGACTAGCGGGAAAAGTTGTAACGGAAAATGGACAGGTTCGTGTGATTCGTGATGTATCATCCTTTAATATCCGGATTGCTAAACAAAAGATTGGCATTTCGAATCAGCTTATTCCTTTTTTATACAATCGCTATTGGCAAAGTACGGTCATTATAGGACCTCCTCAAACAGGAAAAACAACCATGATTCGTGATTTAGCCAGAGTAATAAGCACTGGCATAGAGCGCTCTAAGATTCCTCCGTTTAAAGTAGGGATTGTAGATGAACGATCAGAAATTGCTGGGGCTGTTAAAGGGGTTCCTCAGCATACATTCGGATCTAGAATGGATTTATTAGATAGCTGTCCGAAAGCTGAAGGCATGATGATGATGATTCGCTCCATGAGTCCCGATGTACTGATCGTGGATGAAGTTGGAAGTGAAGAAGATTGTAAGGCCGTACTTGAAGCCGTTAATGCTGGTGTTCGTGTCATTATGACTGTTCATGGGTATGACATTGACGATTTAATGAAGCGTCCCACTTTGCAAGCTTTAATGAAACTTCACGTATTTAAAAAGTATGTTGTGCTATCGAACAGCCGAGGTCCTGGAACACTTCAGGCTATCTATGATGAGCATTATAACTCCATGAAATTGACCGCTGAAAAGTCGCTTATTGAAAATAGTAAAGGGTGATGGTGTATGAAACTGTTTGGTGCCATCTTTATCTTATTTGCTTCCACTTACACAGGATTTGAGTTTGCAAAGCAGCTTAGCGAAAGACCTAGGCAGCTCAGGCAATTAAAAACGGCTCTTCGGTCGTTAGAAGCGGAAATTATGTACAGCAACCGGCCTCTTCAAGAAGTTGCTCATTTGTTATCTCTACAGCTTCCTAACCCTTTAGCTTCTTTATTTAGTGAGTTTTCAATGAAATTAAAAGAAGGTACTGAAAGTGTCAAGGAATCTTGGGAAAAGACGTTGGACCAATTTTGGAAACAAACCGCACTTAAAACAGGAGAACTGGAAATCTTAAAACAATTTGGTGAAACGCTTGGTCAGCATGATCGTTATTCGCAGCAAAAGCATATTTTGCTGACGCTGAACCATCTCGAACGCGAAGAACAAGATGCAGTTGATAAGCAGAATCGCTATGAAAAAATGGTTAAAAGTTTAGGCTTTCTATCTGGATTGCTACTGGTCATCCTATTGATGTAGCGATGGAGGAGGATTGAATGTGGGAATTGATATGAACACCATTTTTCAGATTGCTGGGATTGGTATCGTCGTAGCTTTTTTAGTCACCGTACTCGAACAGATGGGAAAAAAAGATTACGCGAATTGGGTTACCCTCATCGGTTTTATTTATATTTTATTTATGGTTGCTTCGATTGTGGAGGACTTATTTCAAAAAATCAAATCGGTTTTTTTATTTCAAGGGTAGAGGGGTGATTTGCCATTGAAATGCTTCAAATTGTGGGCTTAGGATTAGTAGCGACATTTTTGGCACTCATTTTAAAAGAACATAAATCACCTATTGCTTTTTTACTTGTCGTATTCGTGGGATCCGTGATCTTTCTTTTTTTAATTGATCAAATCTACGAGATTATTAAGATGGTCGAGCGGCTGTCGATCAATGCCCACGTTAACATGATTTATGTGGAAACCATTTTGAAAATCATTGGTATTGCCTATATCGCCGAATTTGGTGCTCAAATTACGAAAGATGCAGGACAAGGTGCCATTGCTTCTAAAATTGAATTAGGTGGAAAAGTGCTGATTCTCTCCATGGCAATTCCTATTTTGACGGTCATTATTGAAACGATTATTTCAATGCTGCCCAATTAATTTTACTTAATATGAGGTGACGAAATGAAGCGGTGGACGTTTAAAGTGAATATACTCGCTCTTCTTTTGTTCCTCTTTTTTTTCTTTCCAGAAAATGTACAAGCTTCCGAACCCCCGAAGCAGCAAGAACTTGTCAATGAACAAATTGATAAGCTCGGTATCGATGAAGTCAAACAGTTTTGGGACGATATTATTACCCAATACGGCGGCTTTTTACCCGAGAGTCAGAAGGGAAGTTTAGTCGATTTTTTAAAAGGAGAAAAAGAGTTCTCTCTTAAAGAATGGCTAGGAGGTCTTGTAAAGTTTTTATTTCACGAAGTATTAGCGAATGGAAAGCTCCTCGGTACACTCATTATGCTAACGGTTTTTAGCGTGTTTTTGCAAACGCTCCAAAGTGCGTTTAATCAGCAAACCGTAAGTAAAGTAGCGTATGCGCTTGTATATATGGTTTTGATCATCATTGCTCTTAATAGTTTTCAAATTGCTATTTCTTATGCAACAGGAGCGATCGAGACCATGACCAAATTCATTTTAGCTCTGGTGCCGCTGCTGCTTGCCTTAATGGCATCATCAGGAGGAGTTGTATCGGCAGCCTTTTTTCATCCGATGATTTTGTTTTTAATGAACACCAGCGGTTTGCTTATTCAATACGTAGTGATGCCGCTGCTTTTTCTTTCAGCACTGCTTAGCATTGTGAGTACGATTTCAGATGAGCATAAGGTTACACAGCTTGCTCAGCTGTTGAGAAATATAAGCGTTGGCGTGCTTGGAATATTCCTAACTGTTTTTTTAGGTGTGCTATCCGTCCAAGGTGCCACATCAGCTGTTGCTGACGGTATTACGATTCGAACGGCAAAGTTCGTCACAGGGAACTTTATACCTGTTGTAGGACGTGTGTTCACAGATGCGGCTGATACAGTCATCAGTGCCTCGCTTCTATTAAAGAATTCAGTAGGGATTGCTGGAGTAGCAGTCTTACTGTTAATCGTCGCATTTCCGGCTATTAAAGTGTTAACGCTCGCTTTTATCTATAAGCTAGCAGCAGCTCTTCTTCAACCCATTGGAGGAGGACCGGTCATTTCCTGCTTGAGCATTATCAGCAAAAGCGTCATCTATATTTTTGCGGCGCTTGCTGTTGTCTCGCTTATGTTTTTCTTATGTTTAACGGTCATCATTACAGCGAGCAACGTCACAATGATGGTGAGGTGAAGAAATTGCAGGCCTTAACGACGTGGATTACGAATATCGTTCTTTTTATCTTATTAGCTACCATTATTAATTTACTGTTGCCCAATTCTAGTTTTCAAAAGTATACGAAGCTGGTGGTTGGACTTCTTTTGATGCTGATTATTATTACACCCGTTTTTCAAATTTTTAAAGTGGATGTTAATCAAATGCTGAAATCACTTAGCTTATCATCTATTCGATCCGATCAACAGGTAGAAAATTCAATAGAAAATCAGAAAAAAGAAATACAAGCTTCACAACGTGCATATATTTTAGAACAAATGGCTGTCCAAATGGAGGCAGATGTAAAAGAGGAGTTGATGGATCAGTATGGTGTAGCAATTGATCGAATTCACATTGAAACAAAAAAGCCGAACGACGAACCTACCGCTGATAATATTAAATCCATTTCAGTTGCCGTAAGTAAAAAAGCATCGGGTGATTCCGAGGTTGTTTCAGCTGTGAAAGTTATTTCTATTGATACCTCCACACCGATCGAAACAAACAAACCAACAGAATCCAAGAAATTATCCAACTATTTAGCAGCAAAATGGGATGTAAAACAAGGCCAAGTTGTTGTGAATATGGAGGAGGGAGACACGAAATGAGTCAAAAGCCAGAAAAAGGTGACCCATCATTTTTTCAGCGGTTCTTTTCATTTAAACAGTCATCAACTACGAAGAAACCTTCAAAGTTAATGTATATAGGTATTTTACTAGCTGCAGGCGTTATCTTTATGGTATTTAGCAACTCACTCACAACATCTATGAATTCAGGCGGATTATTAAAGAGTGCAAGCAAAGAAACCAGCGCACCACCCGTATCACAAGATATTCCCGCTTTTAGCTCCAAAAAGACAACAACGATGACAGGTTATGAAGAGCGGTATGAGGAAGAATTGAAAGATATTTTAGATCAAGTTAGAGGCGTAAGTAAGGTAAAAGTAATTGTGAACCTAGATGCAACAGAATCCAAAATATATGAAAAAAACAGCGTGACAAAATCGCAAACGACCAACGAGACGGACCGTGAAGGAGGGACTCGTAAAGTTGAAGATTCCTCAACAGATGAACAGCTGGTCATTGTAAGAAGTGGAGAACAAGAAAAGCCTGTTGTAGTCAAAACCGAAAAGCCAAAAGTCAGAGGTGTGTTAGTTGTCGCTAAAGGAGCTGATAATATCGAGGTAAAGAAATCTATTATTGAAGCCGTGACAAGAGCGCTCGATATACCAAGTCATAGAGTAGCAGTATTAGCGAAAAAAGGATGAGGGGGAAATGAATATGTTATTAAAAAAGCAAACGGTTTGGTTATTAACAATGTTAAGTTTAGTTGTTGTGTTATCGGTGTACTATATGACAACGCCAGAAAATCCTCAGAGTAATGTTGCGCTAGTAGACAATGAAAAACAAAGCGAAAAACAGGCTGATGACAAGGCTCCTGCAGAAGATACAAAACAACAGGCAGATGAGAAATCAGGAACAAAAGAAGGTTCAAAAACTGAAGGCTCAGCAGAAGATGTAAAAAAGGAAACGGCTAAAAATGCAAAAGAATCAGCGGTTGTATCAAGCACAGATAGCGACGAGCTATTTACGGCGCTCCGCTTGGAATTAAATGATGAAAGAAGTCAGCTGAAAGAAGAGTATCAGGAAGTAGCGGCATCAAAAAATGTAACGCCTGCAGAAGTAAGCAAAGCGATGGATAAAATCGATGAATTATCAAAGCTCGGGGAAAAAGAAGCAACACTCGAAACATTAATTAAAGCAAAAGGATACAGCGACGCGCTAGTAAGAGCAGATGGAAAACAAGTGCAAATTACCGTTAAGACAGAAAAACACTCAAAAACAAAAGCCAATCAAATCATTCAGCTAGTCAAAAAAGAAATGGGTCCAAAAGAAGTAGCGGTAGAGTTTCAGCCAACTAAATAAAGGGAATAAAAGAAGTGTAAAACAGCCGCAAATTGGGGTTGTTTACACTTCTTTTTTTATGAAATGACTAAAATCTAAGCGAGACGGGAAAAATTTTAACATGGCTTTCTTTTTTTACTTCGGTTATAATAGGTTTCATAATCTTATATTAGTACTAGGTGACAAATGTTTTCATAAGTATTGTCATCTGTAAAGCTATGTTTCCATTTATAAAACAATAACGCTAAAAAGTTATTATAGAGTAAGTGGAACTTCTTTTTAATGTTTGCCAAACGAATTGAATGGCTGTAGCCATTTATCGTATTATTAACATTGTAGAGAATTCTATTTTCATGAGGTAGGAGTGTTCAATATGTTAAAAATTCAAGAGATCCGTGAGATCATTAAACTAGTTGATCAATCATCAATCGAGGAGTTCACCTATGAGCACGAAGGCTCCAAAATCAAGATGAAGAAAAAAGACGCAATTGTTTCCAAACAAGCGCAGCAAGTAGTGGTTTCGGCACCTGAACAAGCAGCAGCACCTGCACCGCAGGCAGCAGCGGCTCCAGCGCCAGCCACAGCAGCACAGTCTGCTCAGCCAAAAGAAGAACAAGCGGCCCCAGCGGTTGATGAAAGCTTACATAAAATTACATCTCCGATGGTAGGGACATTCTATGCGTCATCGTCGCCAGAATCAGATGTATACGTAACGCCTGGAGATAAAGTACAAAAAGATTCGGTTGTATGTATCGTAGAAGCAATGAAATTATTTAATGAAATCGAAGCAGAAGTTAAAGGTGAAATCGTTGACGTATTAGTTGAAAATGGACAACTTGTAGAATACGGTCAACCTCTTTTCTTAGTAAAGCCTGAATAAGGAGCGGTAAATATGATTAAAAAGCTATTAATTGCGAATCGAGGAGAAATTGCGGTTCGAATTATTCGAGCGTGTAAAGAGTTAGGTGTAGAATCAGTAGCTGTTCATTCTCAAGCTGATCGCGACTCTTTGCATGTACAATTAGCAGACGAAGCGTATTGTATTGGACCAACGTCATCTAAAGACAGCTATTTAAACTTTACAAATATTATGAGCGTTGCGATGCTAACGGGCTGTGACGCCATTCACCCTGGATACGGCTTTTTAGCTGAAAACGCTGATTTTGCAGAGCTATGCAGAGAGTGTAACGTTACATTTGTAGGACCAAGTCCGGAAGCCATTAACAAAATGGGAACAAAAGACGTAGCGAGGGAAACGATGCGTGAAGCGGGTGTTCCAATTGTTCCTGGTTCCACTGGAATTGTAGAGTCAGTGGAAGACGGTATGTCAATCGCTAATGATATTGGCTATCCTGTTATTATTAAAGCAACGGCAGGAGGCGGAGGAAAAGGAATCCGCGTTGCGAAAAATGAACAAGAGCTTATTAAAGGTATTACAATTACGCAGCAAGAAGCTGCTACAGCTTTCGGTAACCCTGGTGTGTACATTGAAAAGTTCATTGAGGATTTCCGTCACGTTGAGATCCAAGTGTTGGCTGATTCTCATGGAAATACTGTACATTTAGGAGAGCGTGATTGCTCGATTCAACGCCGTCTTCAAAAATTAATTGAAGAAACGCCTTCTCCAGCGTTGGACGAAAAAACGCGTGAATTAATGGGCGACGCTGCTGTTAAAGCCGCTCAAGCCGTTAATTACACAGGAGCCGGAACCGTGGAATTCATTTATGATTATCGTGAAAACAAATTTTACTTCATGGAAATGAATACGCGTATCCAAGTAGAACATCCTGTTACAGAGATGGTGACAGGAGTTGACTTAATTAAAGAACAAATCAACGTGGCAAATGGTGAAACTTTACCGTTTACGCAAGAAGAAGTGACGTTTAACGGATGGGCAATTGAGTGCCGAATCAATGCAGAAAACCCAGAGAAAAACTTTATGCCATCACCAGGTACGATTCAAATGTACTTGCCGCCAGGTGGCTACGGAGTGCGCGTAGACTCTGCTGCATACCCGGGCTATGCAATCCCACCTTACTATGATTCAATGGTGGCTAAATTGATTGTTCATGCGCCAACTCGTGAGGAAGCTATTGAACGAATGAAGCGCGCGTTAGATGAATTTGTTATCGATGGCGTTGCGACCACTATTCCTTTTCACCAAAAGCTATTAAATCATGAAAAATTTGTTAGCGGTGAATTCAACACGAAGTTTCTTGAGCTATATGACGTAATGAATTCTTAGTATAATATAAACTATAGGAGGTGCTGTACATGAATGAAAATCATGTATTAGAAATGGAAGAACACCCAAATTCTCTTGGCAAAGTAGAAATTGCTCCTGAGGTTATTGAAGTCATTGCGGGTATTGCTGCTTCTGAAGTAGAAGGCGTTTCTGCAATGAGAGGAAATTTTGCAGCTGGCGTTGTGGAGAAACTAGGAAAGAAAAACCACGGTAAAGGTGTAAAAGTGGACTTAACAGAAAACGGGATAAAAGTAGACGTGTTTTGTATGATGAAGTTTGGTGTGTCTATTCCAAACGTAGCGCAGCAAGTACAAGATAACATTCGTCAAGCCCTTAAAAATATGACAGCTATTGATCTCGATGAAGTAAACATTCATATCGTAGGGATTCAGTTTGATACGCAAAAAACTGATATTGAAGAAGTTGAATAAAACAAACGTTTACCTAACGGCTGTTGCTAAAATGGAATAACGTATGATTACTTGTTCCTTTTCAACACAAGCTATGGTAAAGTGAAAAAGACTGTCTCGTCATAAAGACGGTCTTTTTCGTGTTCTACAAACTTCGTATAAGAACAATCAAGTATCGTTTCATAAACTATGCTATTATCTAGGTATACTAGTTGAAGAAGATAAATAAAGGAGCAAAAATAATGAAAAGACATACAGCACGCCAAAAAGCATTACAAGCACTATTTCAGCATGATTTAGGGCAAACCGAGCCAATGGAGGCAATCGGAAATGTTGTACAAAACGAAAAGTCTGATCAATTTTTAGAAAGTCTTGTGCTAGGTGTAGTTGAGCATCAGCAAGAAATTGATGAACTTTTACGCAATCATTTAGAAAAATGGACGTTAGACCGCGTAGCTACTGTAGACCGCGTAATCCTGCGTATTGCCGTATACGAAATGAAGTATGAAGAAGAAATTCCTACGAGCGTTACGTTAAATGAAGCGATTGAATTAGCAAAAACATTTGGCGATGATCAATCAAGCAAGTTTATCAACGGCGTATTGTCTAAAGTGTTAACAACTTTATCTAAATAAACGTTCATCTTGCCAAATCAAGTGACTAAAATGCTTCTCTCCTTTATATAAAGGGGAGAGGGTGACTGCAAAGGAGGCAAAATGATGAGTGAAGTGCGTTATCTAACCGTTACGGCTCTTACACGATACATCAAGCGCAAGTTTGACGTAGACCCTCACATGCAAGATGTATGGATTAAAGGAGAAATTTCTAACTTTAAACGTCATAGTCGAGGACATATGTATTTCACCTTAAAAGATCAAAATGCTCGTATCGCAGCCGTTATGTTTGCTGGGCATAACCGTCAGCTTAATTTTCAGCCTGAAGAAGGAATGAATGTACTGATTCGAGCTGAAATTTCGGTTTATGAACCAAGCGGAAATTATCAAATGTACGTAAAAGAAATGCAGCCTGACGGCGTTGGAAACTTATACTTGGCCTACGAACAGCTGAAAAAAAAGCTGGAAAAAGAAGGCTTGTTTGATCATGCTAGAAAACGAAAACTTCCGAAGTATCCAACAACAATAGGTGTGATTACATCTCCTACTGGAGCCGCCGTACGTGATATTATTACGACATTAAAGCGCAGATATAACGCGAACATTATTGTTATGCCCGCTCTTGTTCAAGGAGTGAATGCGGCACCGTCTATCATCAAGGCAATTGAAGAAGCAAACCGTCGTAAAGAAGCAGACGTATTAATTGTCGGCCGCGGCGGCGGGTCAATTGAAGAGCTTTGGGCGTTTAACGAAGAAAGCGTAGCTCGTGCAATTTTCACTTCTACTATTCCCGTTATTTCAGCGGTTGGACATGAAACCGATTTTACAATTGCAGACTTTGTAGCAGATTTGCGAGCCCCTACTCCAACGGGTGCTGCGGAGCTGGCAGTACCTCATATCAGTGAAATTACAGAAAGATTGACTCAGCGAAATATCCGTCTTCTTCGTTCGATGAAAGAGATGCTTCAGTCTAGTAGCCGCAGGCTTGAACGATCTCAGAAATCATATGCTTTTCGTTACCCTCAAAAGTTGGTCGAGCAAAAAGAGCAGCAGTTAGATCAGCTGATGGAGCGTTTTTATCGTGAAGGTAGAAGGTACATTGAGCATAAACGGACGAACTACGAGCAGCTAACAGCCGCTTTGTTGCGCAATCACCCCGAGCATCAGTTAACGAAAGCGGCAGACCGTCAACAGCAGCTGACGAAAATGCTGACAAAAGAGATGCAGCAGCTGCTAAAGCAAAAACAGCTTTTATTTGCCACGGCAACGTCAAAATTACATACACTTAGTCCATTAAAAACAATGGAAAGAGGCTACAGCTTAGTATACGATAAAGAAAAAGAGTTAATTAAATCAACCAAACAAGTATCCAAAGGTGATGTGGTAAACGTTCGTTTGACCGATGGACAGTTGCAGTGTGAAGTTTCGAAAATAGAGGAGCGATGAAAAATGGCGACAAATAAAGAGTATACGTTTGAAGAGGCGATGGAGCAGTTAGAAACCATCGTAAACAAGCTAGAAGAAGGCGACGTGCCTTTAGAAGAAGCAATTCAACAATTCCAAGAAGGAATGACTCTTTCAAAATTCTGTCACGATCGTCTTCAGCATATTGAAAAGCAAATGGAAACTATTTTACGTGAAGACGGAACGCTTGAGCCATTCTCGGTACAGGAGGAAGAGTGATGGTGAATGAAATGAATTTAAAAGAGTATATTTCTTTTACAAAAGATCGAGTAGAAACACGCTTGCCTGAAGTGGTAAAGGCATTACATGCTCCGGTTAACTTAAAGGAATCCATGCTTTACTCGCTTACGGCAGGAGGAAAGCGACTTCGCCCAGTGCTGTTGTTTGCAACGCTACATGCATTTGGAAAAGACGAGAGCATGGGATTAGAAACAGCCTGTGCAGTGGAAATGATTCATACATATTCGCTCATTCATGATGATTTACCTAGTATGGATGATGACGACTTAAGAAGAGGTAAACCGACAAATCACAAGGTGTACGGCGAAGCAACGGCTATATTAGCTGGAGATGCTCTTTTAACAAATAGCTTTCAGCTCATTTCTGAAGCGGTACATCCTGAAATTACATCACATATGAAACTTCAGCTCATTACAGAACTGGTAAAAGCAAGCGGAACAGAAGGTATGATCAGCGGACAGGTTGCAGATATGGAAGGTGAAAAAAAGCAGCTCACGCTAGATGAGCTTGAATATATTCATCTTCATAAAACGGGGAAGCTGCTAGGATTCTGTGTAAAAGCAGGAGCAATTCTTGCAAAAGCTACGCCTCTACAGCAAGAATTATTAGAAGAATTCAGTAAGCATGTAGGGTTAGCGTTTCAAATTCAAGATGATATCTTGGATGTGGAAGGGTCTGAAGAAAAGTTAGGAAAGCCAATTGGCAGTGATACAGAAAATGAAAAAACGACATATCCTTCTTTATTAGGTATGGAAGCGGCCAAAGAAAAGTTACAGTATCATGTTGAACAAGCACTTCTCTCGTTACGTCAAGCTCAAATTAAGCACGGATTACTAGAAGAAATTTGTTTATATATAGCAAAACGTGATAGTTAATGACGATTTCTGTCAGGTTTTTTGAGTGATACAGTAAAATAAGATTGAGTCCCAATAGGGGCTATGCTATAATGATTTTACTACTGTATAAAAGCGTAGTGCATAGGTTTGAAAGACATATACAATATCTTGGTGGCCGTTATCACATTTGTGTTAGCGGCTATTTTTTCACTATTTTCCTTTGAATATCACTGGTTTACTGATAGAATATCAAAGGTATTGTAAGTAATAAGGAAATACTAAAAATTGACTATACGTATAAAACAATAGACAATGTATTAAGGTAACTTTATAACAAGTACGAAAGTGAGTGATCCACCTTGGATCTTACAACGATAAAAAATCCTGAGTTTTTAAAGAAAATGTCAGTAACACAATTAGAAGAACTAAGTGAAGAGATTCGTCGTTTTTTAATTACAAAGCTTTCTGCAACTGGTGGTCATATAGGGCCAAATTTAGGGGTTGTTGAGTTAACGCTTGCACTCCATAAAGTGTTCGACAGTCCAAAAGATAAATTTTTATGGGACGTCGGGCATCAGTCGTATGTCCATAAAATTTTAACAGGACGAGCGGGAGAGTTTGATACAATCCGTCAATATAAAGGATTATGCGGTTTTCCAAAGCGAGATGAAAGTGAGCATGATGTATGGGAAACGGGACATAGTTCTACATCTCTTTCAGCCGCAATGGGAATGGCTGCTGCAAGAGATTTGCAAAAAACAAAAGCTCACATTGTTCCTATCATTGGTGACGGAGCTTTAACAGGTGGTATGGCTCTTGAAGCGCTTAACCACATCGGGCACGAGCAAACGGATATGACCGTTATTTTAAATGACAATGAAATGTCTATCGCTCCTAACGTCGGGGCTGTACACAGCATTCTGGGGCGTTTGCGCACGGCGGGCAAATACAACTGGGTAAAAGATGAGCTTGAAGTTCTACTGAAAAAAGTGCCTGCGGTAGGCGGTAAGCTCGCGGCAACGGCAGAACGTGTAAAAGATGGCCTAAAGTACATGGTTGTGTCAGGCATGTTCTTTGAAGATCTTGGCTTTACGTATTTAGGACCGGTTGACGGCCATAGCTATGACGATTTATTGGAAACGTTACAATATGCAAAGAAAACAAAAGGACCGGTACTGATTCATGTGATTACGAAAAAAGGGAAAGGGTACTTGCCAGCGGAAAGCGACAAAAGCGGAGCGTGGCATGGTACAGGCCCTTACAAAATTGAGTCCGGTGACTTTATTAAAGACAAAAATGTTCCGATTGCTTGGAGTAAATTAGTAAGTGATACGGTATTGAAAATGGCTAGAGAAGATGAGCGTATCGTAGCAGTAACGCCAGCAATGCCTGTAGGTTCAAAACTTGAAGCGTTTCAAAAAGAGTTTCCGCATCGCATGTTTGATGTTGGGATTGCAGAGCAGCATGCAACAACAATGGCCGCTGGTCTTGCAACTCAAAATATGAAGCCCTTTTTAGCTATTTATTCGACGTTTTTACAGCGTGCATACGATCAAGTGGTTCATGATATTTGCCGTCAGAAGCTAAATGTATTTATTGGGATTGATCGAGCTGGACTAGTAGGTGCTGATGGTGAAACGCATCAAGGTGTATTTGACATTGCGTTTTTACGTCATTTGCCTAACCTTGTTATTATGATGCCAAAAAACGAAAATGAAGGTCAGCACATGGTTCACACTGCTTTGACTTATGAAGAAGGTCCGATTGCGATGCGCTATGCGAGAGGAAACGGATTAGGTGTTGAACTAGATTCAGAACTGAAAAACATTCCGATCGGTACATGGGACGTATTAAAAGAAGGTTCGGATACAACCATTTTAACGTTTGGTACAACGATTTCAATGGCGATGGATGCAGCAGCAGAACTTGAGAAGCAAGGAATCAGCGTCAAAGTGGTCAATGCTCGTTTTATTAAACCGCTGGATGAAAAAATGCTTCACGAGATTTTCCAAACGAATAAGCCTGTGATTACGGTGGAAGAAGCGGTACTTCAAGGCGGTTTTGGAAGTGCGGTGTTAGAGTTTGCATCAGAGCACGGCTATTATAATACTCGCGTTGAACGTATGGGTATTCCAGATCGCTTTATCGAGCACGGCAGCGTAACAAAACTTTTAGAAGAAATTGGCTTAACCAAAGAAGAGATTATAAATCGAGTTAAAAAACTCGTAACACCAACACAAAAGAGGCTTGAAGTTAAGTGACAAAAAAAGAACGAGTAGATGTATTGTTAGTAGAACGAGGTTTGATTGAAACAAGAGAAAAAGCAAAGCGTACAGTGATGGCAGGACTTGTTTATGCGAATGAAGTCCGTTTGGATAAGCCGGGAGAGAAAATTGAACGCGATACGCCGCTGACAATTAAAGGTGCAGTGATGCCTTACGTCAGCAGAGGCGGCTTTAAGCTTGAAAAAGCGATTAAAGAATTTAATGTCCATGTAGCGGATAAAATCATGATTGATATTGGTTCTTCTACTGGAGGCTTTACCGATTGTGCGCTTCAAAATGGAGCGAAGATGTCCTATGCGCTAGACGTAGGCTATAATCAGCTAGCTTGGAAGCTTCGTCAAGATGAGCGAGTAGAAGTAATGGAACGAACAAATTTCCGTTATGTGACACCAGCTGATTTATCAAGAGGCTTGCCTGAATTCGCTTCTATTGATGTATCTTTTATTTCCTTAAGACTCATTCTCCCTGTGTTAAAAACACTTCTTGTTCCATACAGCGATGTTGTTGCACTTGTTAAGCCACAGTTTGAGGCTGGAAGAGAGCAAGTTGGGAAAAAAGGAATCGTGCGTGACTCAAAAGTGCATGAAGAAGTCCTTCAAGGAATGGTGGATTTCTCCCTTCGTCAAGGATACGATGTATATAACATGTCGTATTCACCGATAACAGGAGGAGATGGAAATATCGAATTTCTTCTTCACCTGAGCTGGAAAGGCGAGCGTGAACTTGGTGAAAATCAAGCTCCGCTTACTGTGCGTGAAGTGGTCGAAGAAGCACATAAGACGTTAAAAGAGAAAAAGTAATAATGGCCAATGTTAAGCAAAAACTTAGCATTGGCGATTTGATTATGACTCTTTATACAAAAGGTGCATAATCAAGTTGAACACATTATGATACTTAATTAGTGAAAGACTTATAAACAACAAAACAAAAAGAAGATTACATATTAATGTGAGGTGCCAACATGAATAAAGGGCAAAGACATATTAAAATTCGTGACATTATCACGAATAATGATATTGAAACACAGGATGAATTGGTAGATATTTTAAAAAACCAAGGTTTTAATGTAACACAGGCAACAATCTCTCGTGATATTAAAGAACTGCACTTAGTCAAAGTGCCTTTGATGGACGGACGATACAAATACAGCTTGCCTGCAGATCAGCGTTTTAATCCCTTACAAAAGTTAAAGCGCTCTCTTATGGACGCATTTGTAAAAATTGATTCAGCCGGGCATATGCTGGTGATGAAAACATTGCCGGGAAACGCAAATGCGATTGGCGCATTAATTGATCATTTGGACTGGGATGAAATATTAGGAACAATTTGTGGAGACGATACATGTTTGATTATTTGCCGTACTCCTGAAGATACGCAAATTATATCAGACCGATTCTTAGAAATGTTATAAAGGTGAGTGAAGCAGGTTGTTAGCTGAATTATCCATTAAAAACTTTGCGATTATTGATGAACTTTCTGTTTCATTTGAAAAAGGCTTAACGGTATTAACAGGCGAAACAGGAGCGGGAAAGTCGATTATTATTGATGCCATTTCATTGTTAGTAGGTGGAAGAGGCTCTTCGGAGTTTGTCCGCCATGGAACAGACAGAGCCGAAATTGAAGGGCTTTTCTTATTTGATGAAGAACAGCATCCGAGTCACGAAAAAGCCAAACAAGTCGGTTTGGAAGTGGAAGATGGAATGATTGTGCTTCGCCGAGATATCACTACAAATGGGAAAAGTATTTGCCGTATCAATGGGAAGCTCGTAACGTTAGCTATCCTACGTGAAGTCGGACAGACGTTAATTGATATACATGGACAGCACGAGCACCAAGATTTAATGAATCAAGATCGTCACTTAACTCTTCTTGATCAATATGGAGGAGAAAAAGTAGAAGAGGCTTTGACGGAGTATCGAGAGGTATTTTCGAGGTATACGTCGCTAAAAAAGCAGTTGGATCAATTAACTGAAAATGAGCAGCAGATGGCACATCGCCTCGATCTTATTCAATTTCAATTAGATGAAATCAAAGCCGCAAATTTGCAGCTCAATGAAGACGAGGAACTAAATGAAGAGCGTTTGAAGATTTCCAATTTTGAAAAGATCTATACGTCGCTAAACGATGCGTACAATGCGCTGCACGGTGAACATCAAGGTCTGGATTGGGTAGGCGTAGCAATGAATCATACGGAGGATATTTCGTCACTGGAAAAAAACTATGCCGAAATTTCGGAGATTATTTCATCGAGCTTCTATCAGTTAGAAGACGCATCTTATAAAATTCGTCAGCAGCTGGATTTATTAGAATTTGATCCGAAACGCTTAGACTTTATTGAAGCGCGTTTAAATGAAATTAATCATTTAAAGCGTAAATACGGTCAAAGTGTAGATGAAATTCTAGAATATGCAGCGCAAATTGAAGATGAAATTGATCGTATTGAAAATCGAGATACGCACGTGAGCAAGATCAAAGAACAGTTAAACAGCGTAGCACAGGATTTATTAGTAGAAGCTAACAACGTTTCAGCTATTCGAAAAAAACTTGCTCAGGAGTTAACGGACAGCATCCATCATGAGCTTCAAGAACTCTATATGGCTAAAACCGTATTTCAAATTAAATTCTCTGTCGTAAATGCAGGTAAAAATGACGTTGAAGTAAATGGCGAAAGAATAAAATTCACCAAAGACGGCATTGACAACGTAGCGTTTTATATTTCTACCAACCCTGGTGAACCGTTAAAGCCTCTTGCGAAAGTAGCATCAGGCGGAGAACTGTCAAGGATCATGCTGGCGTTAAAAAGCATCTTCTCTAAGCATCAAGGCGTGACGTCCATTATCTTTGATGAAGTTGATACAGGCGTAAGTGGAAGAGTAGCTCAATCGATCGGTGAAAAAATACATGCCATTTCCGTTGATTCGCAGGTTCTTTGCATATCTCATTTGCCGCAGGTAGCAGCTATGGCAGATACTCACCTCTTTATTGCTAAAGAGATAAAAGGTGATCGTACAACGACATCTGTTCTTCCATTAACTCTTGATGAAAAAGTAAAAGAAATTGGTCGAATGATTGCAGGAGCTGAAATTACAAGCTTAACGAAGGAGCATGCCAAAGAGCTTTTAGATTTAGCGGATAAGATGAAGCAGACCATTTAACAAAACACCTTTTAACACGTAACAGTATGTGTTAAAGGTGTTTTTTTATACAAAATGGAGGAACTGAAAATGTTTCCTTGCACTTCTTTTCATTTTTCTCTGAACTTCTGTTATAAATGCGCTCTAAGAAGGCTAAATTAAATGTGTAGCCATTTAGGCGAGGAAGCGAGGAGAGTGAAAACATGCAAAATCGATACAGACATATAATTGGTGCGATTCTCCTTGTTTCGTTCATTTTTGTAGGATTTATTCCAGTTGTGCAACAATATATACACATTCCAAAACAAATCGTCTTATTTGAACAGCAAAAAGAAAAAATTAATACGACATTACCGCTTAGCGTAGAAGCTTCATCACCTGTTTACGATGTAACAAGTAACAAGGCGAAGCTGACCGTAGCAGGCAAACAGGTAGGCAAAGAAGAGTTGATGCTTCATTTAGCCGGTATTCCTGTAAAGCGTGTAGACGTGCAGGTATTATCTGATTTTAAAGTCATTCCTGGTGGACAATCAATCGGTGTGAAATTAAATTCAAAAGGTGTTCTTGTTGTAGGCTATCATCAGGTAGATACAGCAAAAGGTAAAAAATCTCCTGGCGAAATTGCGGGTATTCAAGTTGGAGATATGATTACGAAGATTAATGGTAAAACCATTGAAAAAATGAGTGATATTACACCGTTTATTCAGCAGGCAGGGAAAACGGGTGAACCATTAAATCTGCATATTTTAAGAGAAAAAAAGCAGTTTGACACGAAGCTTTATCCGTTAAAAGATAAGCAAGATTATGCGTACAGAATCGGTTTATACATCCGTGATTCAGCTGCAGGAATTGGCACAATGACTTTTTATGATCCAAAATCTAAAAAGTACGGCGCTTTAGGCCATGTTATTTCGGATATGGATACAAAAAAGCCAATCGTAGTAGAAGATGGACAAATTGTCCGTTCGACCGTTACATCAATTGAGAAAGGTTCGAATGGCGTTCCCGGCGAAAAGCTAGCGAGGTTTTCTGAAGATAGACAAATCATTGGAAATATTACACGAAATAGTCCTTTCGGTATTTTTGGAAAATTGTCTTCAACGATGGAAAACGGAATAATGGATAAAGCAATGCCAATTGCTCTATCTCATCAAGTAAAAGAAGGACCGGCTAAAATTCTAACGGTAGTAGATGATGATCAAGTGGAAGAATTTGATATTGAAATTATGAGTACTATACCTCAAAAGTTTCCGGCTACTAAAGGAATGGTTATTAAAATTACAGATCCTAAATTGTTAAAGAAAACAGGTGGAATTGTTCAAGGAATGAGCGGGAGTCCGATTATTCAAAACGGTAAAGTCGTTGGAGCGGTTACCCATGTTTTTGTAAATGATCCTACCTCCGGTTACGGTGTCCATATTGAATGGATGCTTAACGAAGCAGGAATCGATATTTATAAAAATAATCGAAAAAAAGCGAGCTAATGTTGTCATTAGTTCGCTTTTTTTGATAAAAATTATTGTCGTAAATGTACGAGAAAAACGTCGAAAAACAAAGAAAATAAGAGAAAATCGAATAAATTCCATTTAAAAGACTTTTTTCTAAAAAAATAAAGGAAATAATGTTGCATTGTCGAATTTGTCCTTTAGAATAAAGAATAGAGACACGTAGGAAACGACGTATAACATAAAGGACTGAGGAGGAAGCTGCATTGAAAAAAATTAAAGTATGCTTGGTTGATGATAATCGGGAACTAATTGGTTTGCTTGAAGATTATATTTCAGAGCAAGAAGACATGGAAGTAATCGGAGTAGCTTATAATGGACAAGAGTGTTTATCCATTTTAAAAGATAAAGATCCGGATGTTCTTGTATTAGACATTATTATGCCGCATCTAGATGGATTAGCAGTTTTAGGTCAGTTAAAAGAAATGAAAAAAGAAAATTATCCAAATGTCATCATGCTAACAGCATTTGGGCAAGAAGACGTAACGAAAAAAGCGGTTGATTTAGGAGCTGCTTATTTTATTCTAAAGCCGTTTGATATGGAAAACTTAGTGAATCATATTCGTCAAGTTAGCGGACAAACATCTTCATTTATGCAACGTTCATCTTCTTCCATGCGTTCGCATCGCGACAGCAAACCAGCAAATTTAGATGCAAGCATTACGAGCATCATTCACGAAATTGGTGTACCTGCTCATATTAAAGGTTATTTATATTTGAGAGAAGCCATTTCAATGGTATATAAGGATATTGAGCTGCTTGGGTCGATTACAAAAGTGCTGTATCCTGACATTGCAAAAAAATACAATACAACAGCAAGCCGCGTTGAGCGCGCCATTCGTCATGCTATTGAAGTAGCGTGGAGCCGAGGAAACATTGATTCCATTTCTTCATTATTCGGATATACTGTCAGCATGTCAAAAGCAAAGCCGACAAATAGTGAATTTATCGCCATGGTTGCGGATAAATTACGCCTTGAACATAAAGCGAGTTGAAAGGGATAGGACTGCTGGAATTACGGGGTTTTGAGTGAGCTGATACCTTTTGTAATACAGAGTACATGCCGATAAACTTTTGGAATTTACACTAGATATTAAACTGAAAACCAATAAACTTTTTACTGGAGGGCCGATGGATTTTAATCATTCATGGGTCCTTTCATTTTGTTTTAAGAGTTGGAAATAGGGAGGTTAAGGGAATGTACATCTTGTGATCCATAGTAGTGTATTTTATTGAAATAATTTATTTAATTGTTATGAGGGCTTTGTGTTTGAAAGAAGATTTAGAAGATGTGTTAAAAAATTCATCTACATATATGGATAAGTAAATGATAAAAAAAGCAGCCTTCAGAAAAGGCTGCTTTTTTTAATCCATTAATTTAGCAATCGGTTTTGAAAGGAACAAAACAATAATTCCAAGTACAATTGTTACAGCTCCGATTAAGCTGAAGATGTCGAAATAACCTAACGACTGTGTATAAGATGCAAGAACACCCGCTAGCTTATTAGCAACAGCAGAGCTTGCCATCCATACGCCCATTAAAAGAGAAGCAAGCTTTAATGGAGCCAGTCTACTTACCATAGACAACCCTACTGGCGAAATCATAAGCTCAGCTAGCGTGTGCAGGAAGTAAGTGAAAATCATAAATAGGATATTTACTTTTAAAGCTGGGTCATTACCAGTATACATAACGGCTGGAATTAAAATTAAGAATCCTAATCCGACTGTTACAAGTCCCATACCCATTTTTGTTGGTGTTTTAAAATCACCGCGTTTTGAATTTCCTAGCTTGTACCAAACAAGTGACATAATTGGTGCTAAAATCATGATAAACAGTGGATTCAATGATTGGAACCACTCTGTTGGAACCGTAAAACTACCGATTTGACGATCAATTTGATCTTGAGCATATAGCGTTAAAGAACTTCCAGCCTGTTCAAAAGCTGTCCAGAAAGCAATAACAACGAAAGCTAGAATAACGATAGCAACCGTTCTTTTCTTTTCTCGTGCTGTCAGCGGAGCAGTTGATGTTTGAGATGCTGCTGCATGAACTTTTCCTGTAGGCTCTTTCCCAATATCACCTAAATAGCGATTAGCCAGTAGGTTAAATAAAATTTGTCCAACAACCATTCCGATAGCTGCTGTTAAAAATCCGTATTTATAACTCATTAATCCAACAACTAATGGGGCGAAAAATGCACCAAAGTTAATACCCATATAAAAAATGGTAAAAGCACCGTCACGGCGAGGATCATTTTCTGCATAAAGATCTCCGACCAATGTGGAGATATTTGGTTTGAAAAATCCGTTTCCGATAATTAATAAAGCAAGTCCGATATACAAAGCGGCTACGCTTTGATGAATGAAGATGGAAAAATTCCCGAGTGCCATAATCACACCACCGATTGTGATGGCTAGCCTTCTTCCGAGGAAGCGGTCTGTTAAATATCCGCCAATCATCGGCGTAATGTAAACAGCACTAGTGAATGTTCCATATAAGCTCAGTGCAGTTGCTTTATCTACCCCGAGTCCACCTTGAGCAGCGGTAGCAGTTAAATAAAGAACCAGAATGGCTCTCATTCCATAATAACTAAACCTTTCCCATGCCTCAGTCGCGAATAATAAGTACAGTCCAGGAGGGTGTTTTTTCCTAGACTCATTTGGCTGCTGATTTTCGTGTTGTACAGCTGCTTGCATAATGAAGTCCCCCTAAAATTTCTCTCATACTATTTAATTCTTTTATTTGAATTGATCAAAAAATCAGAATATAAGTACTGGAATAAATATAATGTATTTTTATTTTAGTAGAAAAACAATAATTTCGTCAATGAAATTATATGGAAAAATCAAAAAATAATTAAATATACACAAAAAAGTATTAAATTACTTATTTAAAAGCATTTTTAAAAATACATTTATATTATTAAATATTCTAATATATGTTATGGGAAATGAAGTAAGAAAGTAATACTATTTTTGGAAACGAAAATTCGAAAGAAAAAAGGATCTGTTATTCAGATCCTTTTTTATCTTCGCCCGCATTTAATTCAGCAAGCTTCTGCAGCAAAATATGCTGAGGCATATGCATCAATTGCTCGAGGGGGATATTTAATTGTTCTGCTAATTTTACGGCTGTATCCGGAGAAATTTGCAGTGGTCTCATACACAACGACCTCCTTTTGCATATAAAGTAATGAAAGTGAAGAAGTATAAACAGTAAATTCGTGCTTTCACTATTAAGTAATGCTAAAGTTAATAATAAGTGATAATAGAGGAGTTGAGCAAGTATGTTTGTAATAGGTCATCGCGGCGCAGCTGGAACGTTTCCTGAAAATACGATGATTTCCTTCAAAGAAGCAGCGAGAGTCGGAGCACACGGAATTGAACTTGATGTGCATATGACAAAGGATGGGGAACTTGCTGTAATTCATGATGAAAAAGTAGATCGAACGACGAATGGAAAAGGGTATGTAAAAGATTTTACGTATCAAGATTTACAAAAATTAGATGCGAGCTATAAGTTCAAAAAAAAGTACGGGGCATGTAAAATTCCCATGTTAAATGAAGTAATGGAGTGGGCTTCAAGTGAAGGAATTAGCGTAAACATCGAGTTGAAAAACAATATATTTGACTATCCATACTTAGAAATGAAAGTTTTAGATTTAATTTATTTATACAAGATGAAGGATCGAACGATGATTTCATCTTTTAATCATAACAGCTTAGCCCGAATTGGTTCTTTGGATTCTACGATTGAAACAGCTATTTTATATTCTTATCCGATGTATGAGCCTTGGGTATATGCGCAGCATCTTGGCGCAAAAGCTCTTCACCCTAATCAGCGTACCGTGAATGAAGTAAATGTAGCCGCTTCAAAAGATTGTCAAATTCCAGTGCGACCTTACACAGTAAATGATGTAAAAGTAGCTGAGCAGCTTCGGAAATATGGATGTGAATCCATTATTACTGATTATCCTGAAAAAATGGTGAAGCAATTTTGGGGACGCTTTTCGTAAAAAAACATCGCATTAATGCGATGTTTTTTTATCTTTTTGAAATCTGTTTTGAACTTTGTTTCGCTTGCGGTCTCTGTGCAGAATAAAGCCAGCAACAAATCCAAGGCCGATTACAAATAACAGAAGGCCGACTGAAAATTGCAAAAATAAAGAAGGGAACGGGGATTGCAGGATGCCAAAAATCATATCTCTCATAAGTTTAATGCCATATCCAGCGAGTATACCAGGAATAAGTAAGATTAGCAGGGCAATAATTCGAACCATAGCTTCTCCTTTCGCTTCTCTTTTTTAAAATGAATGCGTTTACATTATAAAACCGTTATACTTGAATCATAAAAGAACTAAATAAATTGTCAAGAGCGTTTCTTTTTTTATATGATAGGTATATGCAATATTTTGCACGGAACATGTACATATTAAGTAGAAAAGGTGAAAAAATATGCAAAATGTGTTGATCGTTGGAGGAGGAAAAGGCGGATTAGCTATTCTGAAAATCTTGTTGGAAACCGAATTTATGAAAGTGATTGGTGTAGTAGACGTACGAGCTGACGCGCCGGCTGTTTTGCATGCGAAAGAACAAGATATTTCAACCGGAATGAATTGGGAGCCTTATATGACAAAGCAGCTCGATGTCATTGTTGAAACAACAGGTAAACAAGGTGTTTTTCAACAATTGCAGAGAAGCAAACCTGCTGATGCACTGGTAGTTCCGGGATTGGTTGCTGAAATTATGGCCAATCTGATGGAGGAAAAAGAAGAGTTAATTCAGCGGTTAAAGCAAGAATCGTATAAATATGATCTTATTTTTAACGCGGCTCATGATGCGATGGTCGTGATTGATAGGAATGGATATATTACGCTATTTAATCAAAGTGCCGAGCGTTTGACGAACTTTTCACACAGAGATGTAATTGGTAAGCATCTTCATGAAGTTATTCCAAATAGTAAACTTGTTGATGTTCTTCATACAAAAACGATTGATCAAAATAGTGAATTTGTGTTAGATAGCGGACGGAAGGTCATTACGACTAGAATACCGATACTCGACGAGAATAGAGAGCTGTTTGGTGCCTTTTCGATTTTTAAAGATATTACGGACGTTGTCGGATTGGCAGAAGAAGTTACGAACTTAAAAGAAGTACAAACTATGCTTCAAGCTATTATTCAATCTTCTGAAGAAGCTATTTCGGTTGTCGATGAAGAAGGAAGAGGGATTTTAATTAATCCTGCTTATACGAGAATTACGGGTTTAAAAAAGACGGATATTATTGGTCAGCCCGCGACTGCCGATATCTCTGAAGGAGACAGTATGCACATGAAGGTGCTGCAAACAAGACGTCCTGTTCGAGGTGTAAGAATGAGGCTTGGTCCGAGTAAAAGAGACGTAGTTGTGAATGTTGCCCCTGTTATTGTCGATGGAAAATTAAAAGGCAGCGTTGGCGTTATTCATGATATGTCTGAAATTCAAGAGCTTACAAATGAACTCAAAAGAGCGCGTCAAATTATCCGAACGCTTGAAGCGAAATATTCATTTGCTGATATCATTGGTCAGTCTGAAGAATTTCAGCTAGCAATTGAGCAGGCTAGACTTGCTGCTAAAACACCAGCTACTGTTTTACTTAGAGGTGAATCTGGAACTGGTAAAGAGTTGTTTGCACATGCGATTCATAATGCGAGCAGCCGAAAGTTTAATAAATTTGTCCGGATCAACTGTGCTGCGCTTTCTGAGTCTTTGCTTGAAAGTGAACTTTTTGGGTATGAAGAAGGAGCTTTTTCAGGGGCAAAACGAGGCGGGAAAAGAGGCGTGTTTGAAGAAGCCAATAACGGTAGCATCTTTTTGGATGAAATTGGGGAGCTTTCAGCTCATATGCAGGCTAAGCTGCTTCGGGTGCTTCAAGAAAAAGAGCTTATTCGCGTTGGAGGCACGACCCCTATTCCGGTGAATGTTCGCGTGATTGCAGCTACGAATGTGAATTTAGAAAAAGGAATGGCTGATGGAAGCATCAGACAGGACTTGTATTATCGGCTCAACAAAATTCCGATTCACATACCTCCTCTTCGGAAGAGAAAAGAGGATATTGGAGCGCTTGTTACACACTTAATTACAAAAATCAATCAAGATTACGGCCGACATGTTGAAGGGGTAACAGAACGGGCTTTACAATCATTAAGATCATACGACTGGCCAGGAAACGTCAGAGAGCTTGAAAACATATTAGGCAGAGCCATTATTTATATGCACTATACGGAAACAATGATTGATTCTGTTCATCTCCCTTCACTTGAAGGAAAGGGCAAAAAAGAAAAAAATCAGGCGAATGAAGAGGTAGTATTCGAAGGGAAGACTTTGGCGCACATGATGGAAAATTATGAAGCTGAACTTATTCAAAAAGTGCTGCTTGCAAACGAGTATAATCGAACGAAAACAGCAAAACAGCTCAATATTTCCCTGCGTTCTCTGTATTATAAGTTGGAAAAATACAATCTTGCAAATAACAGCATGCAATAAAATGCATGGTGTGCAAGTTATTGCATATAAATAGAGAGGTATTCTTTTTTTCTGTTTGTCGTTAGAATCAATAAAAAAAATTTTTTGTGCGTAGAAACGGATATAAGCAGCTATATTATGTAATATATGCAGAGTGTGGCACAAATCTTGCATATATTTTAAGTGACTGCATAAACGCGCAGTATGCTCTTTAAAAAGGGGCAAAAGAAAGAATGAAAAAGGAGAGGTCGAACATTCCATGACTCTTGCTACCATCTTATCTCGGGTTGCTAAGCAGTCTTCTTTGACTGTTGCTGTTGCTGCAGCTGAAGACTTAGAAACAATTGAGGCAGTGTATGAAGCTGTGTCAAGGGAAGTTTCTGAATTTATTTTGTTTGGCAACGAAACAACAATTAATGAATTATTCAGGCAGTACCGCCCATCCTTACTCACTCATAAGGCTGTGACGGTCGTACATACGGAGTCCGTTTTAGAAGCGGCTCAATTGGCTGTGCGCTCAGTTCAGCAAGGTCAAGCTCATATCGTAATGAAAGGGAATTTATCCACATCGCTTATTTTAAAAGCTGTGTTAAATAAAGAGCATGGTTTGCGTACGGGAAATGTTTTATCACATGTAGCTGTGTTTGACGTTCCTCACTATGACCGCCCTATTCTTGTAACAGATGCAGCTATGAATATTACGCCATCTCTGGAAGAGAAAGTTCAAATCATTCAAAACGCGGTGAACGTTGCTCACTCGATTGGGATAGAGGTGCCAAAGGTAGCTCCTGTTGCAGCGGTTGAAGTTGTGAACCCTTTAATGCCTGCCACAGTAGAGGCTGCACTTCTTACACAGATGAACCGCAGAGGACAAATTAAAGGCTGCGTTATTGATGGACCTTTAGCACTCGACAATGCCATTAACATAGAAGCAGCCAAGCAAAAAGGCATTCAAAGTGAAGTTGCCGGTCAAGCAGATATATTACTCGTTCCAGCAATTGAAACAGGGAACGTCTTATATAAATCCCTTATTTATTTTGCTAAAGCAAAAGTTGGAGCTATTCTAGCGGGGGCAAAAGCTCCGGTCGTCTTAACATCCAGAGCAGATTCATCAGAAAGTAAATTATACTCACTGGCGCTTGCTATCAGCGTCGCTCAACAGAATTCTTAGGAGGCACTAACAATGAAAATTTTTGACTATATGGAAACATACGATTATGAGCAGTTATTATTTTGCCAAGATAAAGATTCAGGCTTAAAAGCCATTATTGCGATTCATGATACAACAATTGGACCAGCTCTAGGCGGTACGAGAATGTGGACATATGAATCAGAAGAGGCTGCAATTGAAGATGCGCTGCGTTTATCACGCGGAATGACTTATAAAAATGCAGCAGCAGGCTTGAATTTAGGAGGAGGAAAAACGGTTATTATCGGAGATCCTCGCAAAGACAAAAATGAAGCGATGTTCCGTGCATTTGGCCGCTTTATTCAAGGGTTAAATGGTCGATATATTACAGCAGAAGATGTGGGCACAACGGTAGAGGATATGGATATTGTATATGAGGAAACGGATTATGTAACGGGTGTATCTCCTGCCTTCGGTTCATCAGGCAATCCATCACCAGTCACAGCCTACGGCGTATACCGAGGAATTAAAGCAGCAGCAAAAGAAGCATTTGGAACAGATATGCTTGAAGGAAAAGTAGTAGCTGTCCAAGGTGTAGGAAACGTAGCATATAATTTATGCCGCCACCTTCACGAAGAAGGGGCAAAACTTATTGTAACGGATATTAATAAAGAAGCTGTTCAGCGTGCGGTAGAAGAATTTGGTGCGCAAGCAGTAGACCCAAATGATATTTATGGTGTAGAATGTGATATCTATGCTCCTTGTGCACTCGGAGCAACGATTAACGATGAAACGATCCCTCAAATAAAAGCAAAAGTTATTGCAGGGGCAGCTAATAATCAATTGAAAGAAACGCGTCATGGTGATTTAATTCATGAATTAGGCATTGTATATGCACCGGACTATGTTATTAATGCAGGAGGCGTTATTAACGTAGCTGATGAGCTAGTTGGATATAACCGTGAGCGCGCGCTGAAAAAAGTTGAAGGTATTTATGATAATATTGAAAAGGTAGTTGAAATCTCAAAGCGAGATGGCATTCCAACCTATCTAGCAGCAGATCGCTTAGCTGAAGAAAGAATTGAAAAGCTGCGTCGTTCACGCAGTCAATTTTTACAAAATGGACAGCATATTTTAAGTAGACGTCATACGCGCTAATGTTTGAGCTGAAGGCTAGGCAAAAGGAATAAATGAAATCCTTTCGACCTAGCCTTCGTTTATGAGAATGATAAGGTAGGAGGACATGTGTTGGATATGTACGAATATCGAATGCTGATAATAAATCCGGGTTCAACGTCCACAAAAATTGGCGTGTTTCACAACGATAAACCAATTTTTGATCGAACAATCCGCTACGATTCACAGCAAATGAATCAGTTTGAGACGATATATGCACAGTATGAGTTCCGTAAAAACTCGATTTTAGAGGCACTTGATGAAGAAGGGATTAATTTATCTAAATTAAGTGCAGTATGTGGAAGAGGAGGGCTTTTACGCCCGATTGAAGGAGGCACATACGAAGTAAATCAAGCCATGCTCAAAGATTTAAAAGACGGTTATGCCGGCCATCATGCTTCAAATTTAGGCGGGATTTTAGCGTTTGAGATTGCATCTGGATTAAATATTCCAGCATACATTGTTGATCCAGTGGTGGTAGATGAGCTAAGTGACATCGCTCGTATCTCAGGAACTCCTTTTATGGAAAGGAAAAGCATCTTTCATGCGCTGAATCAAAAATCGGTGGCTCGAAAAGTGGCTAAAGAAATGAATAGCACATACGAACAAATGAACGTTATTGTTACCCATATGGGCGGGGGCATTACGGTTGGAGTTCACAAGTGCGGAAAAGTAATTGATGTGAACAATGGCCTGCACGGCGACGGTCCTTTTAGTCCAGAGCGCGCTGGCGGTGTACCGGTTGGTGAATTAGTTCGTCTTTGCTTTTCAGGTCAGTATTACCGCGAGGAGATTATGAAAATGCTTGTAGGAAAAGGCGGACTTGTCGGTTATTTGGGCACATCTGACGTGCAGAAAGTCGAAGCGCT
This sequence comes from Priestia sp. D51, assembly GCF_053345675.1. Classification (NCBI taxonomy): domain Bacteria; kingdom Bacillati; phylum Bacillota; class Bacilli; order Caryophanales; family Bacillaceae; genus Priestia; species Priestia sp. D51. The sequence goes on from NZ_JBLTIR010000001.1 coordinate 450,820, forward strand.
AGTGAAAAATGGAAACGAAAAAGCTAAGCTTATCTACGAAGCAATGGCTTATCAAATTTCGAAGGAAATTGGAGCTGCCAGTACGGTATTGCATGGAAAAGTAGATGCCATTATTCTAACGGGAGGCATTGCTTATTCAAAAGCGTTTGTTGAGCTGATTATTAATCATGTAAAGTGGATTGCAGATGTCATTGTTTATCCTGGAGAAAATGAGCTTCAAGCGCTAGCTGAAGGGGCTCTCCGAGTGCTTACAGGTGAAGAAGAAGTAAAGGAATATAAAGGCGCTTAATAGCGTTTGCAGAAAGGTGTGAAGCAGTGTGGCAAAAGAATATGATTTGGTCATTCTCGGCGGTGGAACCGGAGGGTACGTAGCAGCTATTCGTGCCTCTCAGTTAGGTCTATCGGTAGCGGTTGTGGAAAAAAATAAGTTAGGCGGCACATGCCTGCACGCAGGGTGTATCCCAAGCAAAGCTTTACTAAGAAGTGCAGAAGTCTATCAAACGGCTAAGAAAAGCAGTGAATTTGGCGTAGAAACGTCCAATGTACTATTGAACTATGCTCGTGTACAAGAACGAAAGTCAGAAATTGTTTCACAGTTACATAATGGTGTCAAACAGCTAATGAAAAAAGGTAAAATTGACGTATATGAAGGAATTGGACGTATTTTAGGACCTTCTATTTTTTCTCCTATGCCAGGAACCATCTCCGTTGAATTAAAAAGCGGTGAAGAAAACGAAATGCTTATTCCAAAGAATGTAATTGTCGCAACAGGGTCTCGCCCTAGAACATTACCTGGTTTAACAATCGATGGAGAGAAAGTAATCACTTCAGATGAAGCATTAAAGATGGAAACACTTCCTGCTTCTATTATTATTGTGGGAGGCGGCGTCATTGGAATTGAATGGGCGTCAATGCTCACAGATTTTGATGTTGATGTAACGGTTGTTGAATACAGCGATCGAATTTTACCAACAGAAGATCAAGATATCTCCCGTGAAATGACGAAGCTTTTAAAAGCAAAAGGAGTTACCATTATTACTTCTGCTAAAGTAATGGCTGATACACTGTCTGTTGGTGGTCAGGTGAAAATTTCTGCTCAAGTAGGAGACGATATGCAAGAATATGAAGCAGAAAAGCTGCTTGTATCTGTAGGGCGTCAAGCGAATGTCGAAGGAATTGGTCTCGAGAATACCGATATTGTAGTAGAAAACGGTGTGATTGCCACAAATGATTTTTATCAAACGAAAGAATCTCATATCTACGCAATTGGAGATGTGATTGGCGGACTGCAGCTTGCACATGTAGCTTCTCACGAAGGAATCGTAGCTGTTGAGCATTTACACGGTGACAAGCCTTTGAAGATTGATTACACAACAATTTCTAAATGCGTATACAGCAGCCCGGAGGCAGCAAGTGTAGGATTAACAGAACAAGAAGCAAAACAGCAAGGATTTCAGCTGAAGGTTGGAAAGTTTCCGTTTAAGGCCGTTGGAAAAGCTCTTGTATATGGAGAGGCAGAGGGATTTGTTAAAATTATTGCCGATGCCGACACAAATGATGTTCTTGGTGTGCATATGATTGGACCTCACGTGACGGATATGATTTCTGAAGCGGGTCTTGCAAAGGTATTGGATGCTACACCATGGGAAATTGCTCATACCATTCATCCTCATCCTAGCCTTTCAGAAGCGATGGGAGAAGCTTCATTAGCTGTAGATGGAAAAGCGATTCATTTTTGATGATTAAAGGAGGTTTAAACATGACAAAAAACCGTCATGAATCATTAGGATTAACTGATGAACAAGTACTTGAAATGTACCGCACTATGCTGCTTGCACGAAAAATTGATGAGCGTATGTGGCTATTAAACCGTGCAGGGAAGGTGCCTTTTGTTATTTCATGTCAAGGTCAAGAAGCCGCTCAAGTTGGCGCAGCTTTTGCCTTAAACAGAGAGAATGATTACATATTACCTTATTACCGCGATCTCGGGGTTGTGCTGGCATTTGGAATGACTGCGCGCGATTTAATGCTTTCTGGGTTTGCTAAAGCAGAAGATCCAAACTCAGGAGGTCGTCAAATGCCAGGTCACTTTGGCCATAAGGAAAAGCGAATTGTAACAGGATCTTCTCCCGTTACAACACAGGTGCCTCATGCAGTAGGAATCGCTTTAGCAGGACGGTTGGAGAAAAAAGACTTAGTCACGTTTGTCACGTTTGGAGAAGGATCTTCTAACCAAGGAGATTTCCATGAAGGCGCGAACTTTGCAGGTGTTCATAAGCTTCCTGTTATCTTTATGTGTGAAAATAACAAGTATGCGATTTCTGTTCCGGTTGAAAAGCAGCTAGGATGCGCAAAAGTATCTGATCGTGCGATTGGATATGGTATGCCGGGCTACACAATTGATGGAAACGACGTCCTTGAAGTATACCGAGTGGTAAAAGAAGCAAGAGATCGTGCATCCAGAGGAGAAGGGCCTACTCTTATTGAAACTGTTTCAGAGCGCTTGACTGCCCATTCAAGTGATGACGATGATCGTGCATATCGCGGAGCAGAAGAATTGTCTGAAGCTAAAAAGAGTGATCCGCTTGCGTACTTTGCGGCTTATTTAAAAGAGGTTAACGTGTTAACCGATGAACGAGAAAAACAAATGCTTGATGATATTATGAATATCGTTAATGATGCAACAGATTATGCTGAAAACGCTCCTTATGCAGAAGCGGAATCGGCTTTAAAATACGTGTACGGTGAGTAAGGAGGAGAATATATGCCGGTTATTTCATATATTGATGCAGTAACAATGGCCATTCGTGAAGAAATGGAAAGAGATTCCCGCGTGTTTGTATTAGGAGAAGACGTAGGGAAAAAAGGCGGCGTATTTAAAGCAACCAACGGACTGTACGAACAGTTCGGAGAAGAAAGAGTCATTGACACACCTCTTGCAGAGTCCGCCATTGCAGGCGTAGGAATCGGAGCGGCAATGTACGGCATGCGTCCGATTGCGGAAATGCAATTTGCTGATTTTATTATGCCTGCAGTCAATCAAATCGTGTCAGAAGCAGCGAAAATTCGCTATCGTTCTAATAATGATTGGAGTTGTCCAATTACAATTCGAGCTCCGTACGGCGGCGGAGTTCACGGTGCTCTTTATCATTCTCAATCTGTTGAAGCACTGTTTGCCAATACGCCAGGGTTAAAGATTGTGATGCCTTCTACGCCTTATGATGTAAAAGGATTATTAAAAGCAGCTATTCGTGATGATGACCCAGTTCTTTTCTTTGAGCATAAGCGTGCGTACCGTTTGATTAAAGGAGAAGTCCCTGAAGATGATTATGTCCTGCCGATTGGCAAAGCAGATGTAAAGAGAGAAGGAGACGACATCACGGTTATTACATATGGTCTTTGTGTACACTTTGCTCTTCAAGCTGCTGAAAAACTAGAAGCAGACGGTATTTCAGCACACATCTTAGATTTAAGAACGGTCTATCCGCTTGATAAAGAAGCTATTATTGAAGCAGCCTCTAAAACAGGTAAGGTCCTGCTTTTAACGGAAGACAACAAAGAAGGCAGCATTATGAGCGAAGTAGCAGCTATTATTGCTGAACACTGCTTATTCGATTTAGATGCGCCAATTCAGCGCCTTGCTGGCCCTGATGTTCCAGCTATGCCGTATGCACCAACAATGGAAAAATATTTTATGGTGAATCCAGATAAAGTAGAAAAAGCAATGAGAGAATTAGCTCAATTTTAAAAGGAGTTGTATCAATTGGCTATTGAAAAAATTACGATGCCGCAGCTCGGTGAAAGTGTAACAGAAGGTACAATTAGCAAATGGCTCGTTTCTGTTGGAGATCACGTAAATAAGTACGACCCGTTAGCTGAAGTCATGACGGATAAAGTAAATGCTGAAGTGCCTTCTTCTTTTAGTGGAACAATTAAAGAGTTAATTGCAGGTGAAGATGATACTTTACCCGTGGGAGAAGTGATTTGTTTAATTGAAGTAGAAGGAACTGTACCTCAAAAAGAACAGAAAACGTCTGATAAGACTGTAGAAGAATCAGCGCCAAAAACAGCGGACAGTCAATCCAATAAAAGCCGATACTCTCCAGCTGTTATGCGTCTGTCACAAGAACATAATATTAATTTAGATACCGTGACAGGAACAGGAGCGGGCGACCGCATTACGAGAAAAGATATTTTAGCTGTTATCGAAAAAGGCGGAGCTGCTGAAGTGAAAGAAACACCTGCATCAACAGTTCAGCCAGAAGCACCCGTAGCGGCAGCTGCTCCGAAAACGAAGCAACCCGCGCCGGTTGTGTCTGCAGCCGGAGATCAAGAAATCCCTGTTTCAGGCGTGCGTAAAGCTATTGCAGCAAATATGCTTCGCAGTAAACACGAAATTCCGCATGCATGGACAATGGTTGAAGTTGATGTAACGAACTTAGTTTCTTATCGTGATGCATTAAAGACGGAGTTCAAACAAAAAGAAGGTTTTAACTTAACTTATTTTGCGTTCTTCGTAAAAGCAGTGGCTCAGGCTTTAAAAGAATTCCCTCAAATGAATTCAATGTGGGCAGGAGACCGTATTGTTCAGAAAAAAGATATTAATGTATCTATTGCTGTTGCAACAGACGATGCTTTATTTGTGCCGGTTATTAAACAAGCCGATGAAAAGACAATCAAAGGCATTGCGCGTGAAATTACAGAGCTTGCGCAAAAAGTTCGTACGGGTTCATTGAAGTCTGAAGACATGCAGGGCGGAACGTTTACTGTTAACAACACAGGCTCATTTGGTTCCGTGCAATCAATGGGGATTATTAATTACCCGCAAGCGGCTATTTTACAAGTAGAATCTATTGTAAAACGTCCGGTTATTATTGATAACATGATTGCTGTTCGAGATATGGTTAACTTATGTTTATCACTTGATCACCGCGTGTTGGACGGCTTGGTGTGCGGCAGGTTCTTGGCAAGAGTTAAAGAGATTTTAGAATCTACGTCTAAAGAGAATACGTCCGTCTATTAAAAAAAGCAAATGGAGCTTTCTCCATTTGCTTTTTTATTTTGAAGCAATGATTGAACAATTTGTAAAAGATGTATTAAAATAAAAGAAGAATCATCAAACTTCAAAGTGTAATCATCTAGGTCTAGCAGGCAGCTATTAACTGTAAAGGGGCATGGAAATGAAAACAAATACATTATCATTTCATGAATTTACACGTACACCTAAAGAAGATTGGGCACAGGAAGTTAGCAAAAACACCGCGCTCCGCTCAAAAGAAACGTTAGAAAACATCTTTTTGAAACCGCTTTATTTTGAAAGTGATACGGCACATTTAGACTACTTGCAGCAGAGTCCGGCGGGAATAGATTGTTTAAGAGGAGCCGGTAAAGAATCATACATACTAGGGGAATGGGAAATCACCCAAAAAATCGACTTACCTTCTATTAAAGAAAGCAATAAACTTCTTTTACACAGTTTAAGAAATGGACAAAATACGGCCGCTTTTACGTGCAGTGAAGCAATGAGGCAAGGAAAAGACGTTGATGAAGCAACTGAAGCTGAAGTAGCCTCAGGCGCTACAATTTCTACTTTAGAGGATGTTGCTCATTTGTTTCAGCATGTAGCTCTTGAAGCTGTGCCTTTATTTTTAAATACGGGATGTACATCCGTTCCACTTCTTTCGTTTCTAAAAGCATACTGTGTTGATCATAACTTTGATATGAGACAGCTAACAGGTACGGTTGGAATGGATCCGCTCGGCACTCTTGCTGAATACGGGAGAGTTCCACTTTCTACTCGAGATTTATACGATCATTTAGCTTACGCAACGCGTTTGGCTCACAGTAATGTTCCAGAGCTCAAAACGATCATTGTATCAAGCATTCCTTACCATAACAGCGGTGCAAACGCTGTTCAAGAACTAGCTTATATGCTTGCTACAGGAGTGCAGTATATTGATGAATGCATGAAACGCGGTCTGTCCTTACATCAAGTTTTACCTCACATGACCTTTTCTTTTTCAGTTAGCTCACATTTATTTATGGAAATATCAAAACTTCGTGCTTTTCGCATGCTTTGGGCAAATGTAGTTCGTGCTTTTGATGACACGGCCGTTTCAGTGCCGTTTATTCATACGGAAACGTCACGTCTTACACAGTCTAAAGAAGATATGTATACAAATGCATTAAGGAGCACGGTTCAAGCGTTTGCTTCTATTGTAGGAGGAGCGGATAGTCTGCATATTGAACCATATGATTCCGTTACATCCTCATCTTCTCAGTTCGCTCATCGCCTTTCCCGTAATACTCACTTAATTTTGCAGCACGAAACACATATATCAAAAGTAATGGATCCTGCCGGAGGCTCTTGGTACGTTGAAGCTTACACACATGAATTAATGACAAAAGCTTGGGAGTTATTTGGCAACATTGAAGACCACGGCGGAATGGAAGAAGCTTTAAAACAAGGGCGAATTCAAGATGAAGTTGAACAAATGAGAGTAAAAAGACAAGAAGATATAGAGTGCCGAATTGAGCGCTTGATCGGAGTCACACACTATGCTCCTAAGCAACACGCTGCATCTGAAGAGATAAAAAGCACTCTGTCTAAAAAAGAAGAAAGAAAAATGAATAAATACAGTGACCAGAACACTTCGGAATTTTTATCAAATCTTTCGCTAGAGGACTATACAAAGCTAGCATCTAAAGGGGTAACAGCAGGGTGGATGCTAAAACAAATGGCGAAGCAGTCACAGCCAGACAGTGTTGTGCCGCTCACTAAGTGGAGAGCAGCAGAGAAGTTTGAAAAAATACGGGTTTATACAAAGGGAATGAGCATTGGCATTATGGAGCTCGCCGATCCTAGCAGCCATAAAAAAGCTGAGATTGCCCGGTCTTTATTTGAAAGCGCAGGCTTTGCGTGTGAAACAATTAAAAACATAGATTCCTACGTCGAGATAGCAGATTGGATGAATGAACAAAAGCACGAAGCATATGTAATCTGTGGAAGTGATGAACTCGTGGAAAAGCTCTTAACAAAAGCGATGACTTATTTTGAGGAAGATTCCGTTTATGTGTACGTAGTAGGGGAAGAATACGTATCACGCAAAACGCAGTGGCAGCAAAAAGGTGTAATGAGCGTCATACATCCTAAGACAAATGTTATTCAATGCGTTAAGAAGTTATTATGTGCTTTGGAGGTAGAAGTTCATGTATAAAAAGCCTTCTTTTTCTAATATTCCATTATCATTTTCAAAGCAGCAAAGGGAAGAGGACGTGACTCAAAGTTCATTCACTGCTTTTCAAACAAATGAACAAATTGAATTAAAATCATTATATACAAAAAAAGACAGAGATGACCTCGACTTTATTCACTTTGCACCTGGTATTCCACCGTTTGTGAGAGGACCGTATGCAACGATGTATGTGAATCGGCCTTGGACGATTAGACAGTATGCAGGATACTCAACGGCGGAGGAAAGCAATGCCTTTTACCGCCGAAACCTAGCTGCTGGACAGAAAGGACTGTCTGTTGCTTTTGACCTAGCTACCCACCGCGGCTATGACTCTGATCATCCAAGAGTTGTTGGAGATGTAGGAAAAGCAGGAGTGGCAATTGATTCAATGATTGATATGAAGCAGCTGTTTGAAGGGATTCCGCTTGATCAAATGTCCGTGTCGATGACGATGAACGGGGCGGTTCTTCCTATTTTAGCTTTCTACATCGTAACAGCTGAAGAACAAGGAGTAAAAAAAGAAAAGCTGGCTGGAACGATTCAAAACGATATTTTAAAAGAATATATGGTGCGCAATACGTATATTTATCCTCCTGAAATGTCCATGCGAATCATTGCGGATATTTTTAAATATACAGCGGAGCATATGCCGAAATTTAACAGTATTAGTATATCAGGCTATCATATGCAAGAAGCAGGCGCTCCAGCAGACTTAGAGCTTGCTTATACGCTTGCAGATGGACTTGAATATGTACGAACCGGCTTGAAAGCAGGAATTTCAATTGACGCGTTTGCACCGAGACTATCCTTTTTCTGGGCAATTGGAATGAACTACTTTATGGAAGTAGCGAAAATGAGAGCGGGGAGGCTGCTGTGGGCAAAACTCATGAAACAGTTTGAGCCGGACAACCCTAAATCACTTGCTCTTAGAACGCATTCTCAAACGTCCGGATGGAGCTTAACCGAGCAGGATCCATTTAATAATGTTATTAGAACATGCGTCGAAGCTCTGGCTGCAGTGTCAGGACATACGCAATCGCTTCATACAAACGCACTGGATGAAGCGATTGCTCTTCCGACTGATTTTTCAGCTAGAATTGCTCGAAATACGCAGCTTTATTTGCAAAATGAAACGGAGATTTGTTCCGTCATTGATCCTTGGGGAGGCTCTTATTATGTGGAATCATTAACGAATGAATTAATGATAAAAGCGTGGAAGCACCTTGAAGAAATAGAGCAGCTCGGCGGAATGACAAAAGCAATAGAAGCAGGCGTACCTAAAATGAAGATAGAAGAAGCTGCTGCGCGCAGACAAGCAAGAATAGACTCGCAGGTAGAAATTATTGTAGGTGTGAATCAGTTTCAGCCGGAGCAAGAAGAACCGCTTGATATTCTTGATATTGATAACACAGCAGTTCGAATGAAGCAGCTGGAAAAGCTAAAGAAAATACGCAGTGAACGTAACGAACAAGCGGTACTTGAAGCGCTTAATCGACTGACCACTTGTGCCAAAACAGGCGAAGGGAATCTCCTTGCTTTTGCGGTTGAAGCTGCAAGAGCTAGAGCTACACTAGGTGAAATTTCAGAAGCGATTGAGAAAGTGGCTGGAAGACATCAGGCTACTTCTAAGTCAGTCAGCGGGGTATACAGTGCGGAGTTTGCGCATCGAGATCAAATCGAAGAAGTTCGAAAGCTCACGGCTGAATTTTTAGAGGAAGAAGGAAGACGCCCAAGGATTTTAGTGGCGAAAATGGGGCAAGACGGTCATGACAGAGGATCAAAAGTGATTTCAACAGCCTTTGCTGACCTTGGATTTGATGTGGATATTGGCCCTTTATTTCAAACGCCTGAAGAGACAGCAAGGCAAGCTGTAGAAAACGACGTACATGTGATTGGGATAAGCTCTTTGGCAGCCGGGCATAAAACGTTACTGCCGCAGCTTGTTGATGAGTTAAAGAAATTAGAGCGCGACGATATCGTTGTTATTGTCGGAGGCGTTATTCCTAAACAAGACTACTCATTTCTTTTAGAGCATGGCGCTTCTGCAATCTTTGGACCTGGAACAGTAATCCCAAAAGCGGCCGTTTCCGTCTTACATGAAATAAAGAAACGGTTAGAAGAATAGTTGGTGAAGACAATTGGTGAAATTAAAAACGGTACAAGATTATAAACAAGGGCTGCTTGAAGGGAAAAGAACAGCGTTAGCTCAAGCCATTACTTTAATTGAAAGTAAAGCGCCGAAGCATAAAGCAATAGCACAACAGCTGATTAAAGAAATCTATCCCCATACGGGGCATTCAGTGCGCATTGGTTTTACTGGCGTACCAGGAGCAGGAAAAAGTACGCTGATTGACAAATTTGGATCGTATCTATGCAAAAATGGCCATTCCGTTGCAGTTTTAGCAGTCGATCCAAGCAGTACCTTGTCTGGAGGAAGTATTTTAGGAGATAAAACCAGAATGGAGCTGCTTGCCAAACAAGAGAACGCTTTTGTCCGTCCTTCACCTTCTCAAGGAACGCTTGGAGGTGTTCATCTTAAAACGAGAGAAGCCATTTTTCTTTGTGAAGCGGCTGGGTATAACATCATATTTGTCGAAACGATGGGTGTTGGCCAAGGTGAAATGATTGTAAAAGAGATGGTAGACTTCTTTGTTTTGCTTGCTTTAACCGGAGCAGGAGATGATTTGCAAGGAATTAAAAAAGGGCTGCTTGAATGGGTTAATTTAATTTGTGTAAATAAAGCAGACGGGGATAACCGGCTAAAAGCAGAAGTGACTGCAAAAGAATACAAAAGTGTCATCGGTTTTCTTCACGGTCATTCCGGAGGGTGGAAACCACAGGTCATCACAACTTCTGCTTATGAAGAAGCGTCGTTTCAACATTTATGGCAGATAATTTGTGACTATAAGGAATGGATGAATAAAAAAGATCTGTTTTATGCAGTAAGACAAAAGCAAATGAAGGCATGGTTACAAGCAAGTGTTAATGAATATTTACAAGAATCATTTTATGAACATCCTTTAGTTAAGCAAACATTAGGGGATGTTGAAAAACAAATGATGACCGGAGATGCCACAATGGCTGAAGCTCTCCAACACTTGATTAAAATCTATCAGCAGGCGATGAAAGAAATGTAAAAAAGGATCCTGCATTTTATGCGGATCCTTCTACACTAGGGAGTTAAGAGTATGGTTTTCTAGCTGTAAAAACAGTATCACCATTTCTTTTCTTGTTTAATCTTGATTACCAAGAAAAAATGAGTCAAAGCAATCGCCTTTTTAGTTTTCGTTTGCTATGATAAAGGATAGATAGCAAAAGGGAGGTATGAAAATGAATATCGATTTTAACTTGTTTATGAACGACGTTGTTCGTCAGGCCCGTAAAGAAATTACAGCTGCTGGTTATACAGAATTAACGACGGCTGAAGCGGTAGATGAAACGTTTAAACAGCCTGGCACAACGCTTGTAATGGTGAATTCAGTTTGCGGTTGTGCAGGAGGTATTGCAAGACCTGCTGCAGCGCACGCTGTACATTATGATAAACGTCCAACAAACTTGGTTACAGTATTTGCTGGGCAAGATAAAGAAGCAACTGCGCGTGCACGCGAATACTTTGAAGGTTATCCACCTTCATCTCCATCTTTCGCTTTATTAAAAGACGGAAAAATTATCACAATGGTAGAGCGTCACGAAATTGAAGGCCATGAGCCAATGTCAGTTGTGATGAAGCTGCAAGAAGCGTTCGAACAGAACTGTGAAGAAGTGTAAGAGAGAAGCCGTTTTGAACGGCTTCTTTTTTTATGCATTTTTTTACCCGTCTGTATGCAGGCTTTCTAATGAGTGGAAAATGTTGAGAAAAGGTATTTTCAAATAGTGAAACTTATATTTAAAAAAGATATTGCATATTTATAATGTTGTGTTAAAATACATTTATATGAATATATATTTAAATTTCGACATTTACTTGCAATAGTAAAAAACTTATTTCATAATATTATTAATTTTTAAAAAATAATGTAAGGAATAAACTAGGGGGAACGAAGATGAAATTGAAAAAGTGGTTATCGGTAACGGCAATTGGTCTCTTAACAGCAGGCGTTTTAGCTGCATGCGGAGCAGGAGAAGGAACGTCTAATGGCGGAGCAAGCAGCGACGACAAAGATAAAAAAGTACTTGTAATGGGAACATCAGCAGATTACCCACCATTTGAATATATTGATACGGCAAAAGGTGATAGTGAAGCAATCGGATTTGACGTAGATTTAGCAAAAACAATCGGTAAAAAGTTAGGCTATGACGTGCAGGTAAAGGATATGGAATTTGGCGGATTAATTCCAGCTTTACAATCTAATAAAGTCGATTTAGTTTTAGCCGGTATGACGCCAACTGAAAAACGTAAAAAGAACGTGGACTTCTCAGACGTATACTATGAAGCAAAAAACATGATTGTATCGAAGAAAGATGCGCCAATTAAAAACGCAGAAGAACTAAAAGGAAAAACAGTCGGTGTACAAACTTCTTCTATTCAAGCAGACGAAGCAAAAGAAATTGCAAAAGAAGTTGACGGAGTAAATGTAACAACGCGTGACCGTATTCCAGAACTAATTCAAGAAATGAAATCAAATCGTATCGATGCAGCGATTATTGAAGATACAGTAGCTAAAGGGTATGTGAACAAAGACAAAAGCTTGCAAATGTCTGATACAGGACGTCCCGATTCAAGTAAAGGATCAGCAATCGCATTTCCTAAAGACAGCAAGCTAACGAATGACTTTAACCGTGAATTAAAGAAAATGAAAGAAAACGGTGAATTGGATAAATTAATCGTTAAGTGGTTTGACGACCAAAAATAAGAATCATAGTTAGAGAGGAATGGAACTAGGCATGAATTTGGATTTTTCGCAAATCGTGCCTTCTATGCCTTATATTTTAAAAGGGATAGGGGTAACGATACAGATAGTCCTAGCTTCAGCAATTTTAGGGTTTGTGCTGGGAGTTATTTTATCTTTATGTAAAATCAGCCGCAATAAGCCTCTTCAATGGTTTGCGGATGCATATACGTCTGTGTTTCGCGGAACACCGCTTGTACTGCAATTATTATTAATATACTTTGGATTACCTCAGCTGCTTGGGTTTGATATTGCCCCGTTTCCAGCGGCCGTTGCTGCGTTCGGGCTAAACTCTGCAGCATATATATCTGAAATTATTCGCGCTGGTATTTTAGCTGTTGATAAAGGACAGCGTGAAGCGGCATTAGCGTTAGGAATTCCTTATCGCCGCATGATGGGACAAATTATTTTGCCACAGGCACTTAAAAATATTTTACCTGCTTTAATGAATGAGTTCATTACATTAACAAAGGAATCAGCTATCGTTACAGTTATTGGAGCACTCGACATTATGCGCCGTGCTTACATTGTAGGGGGAGAAAAATTCGCCTACCTTGAACCGTTAATTTTTGCAGGGTTGATTTATTATGTAATGGTAATGGGCTTAACGCTCCTTGGTAAAGCAGTCGAGAGGAGAATGAGAAAAGGTGATTAACGTTGAAAATTTACACAAATCATTTGGTAAGAATGACGTTTTAAAAGGTATTTCAACTACGATTAAGGAAAAAGAAGTCGTAGCTGTTATTGGCCCTTCTGGTTCTGGTAAATCTACTTTTTTACGCTGTATGAACCTGCTTGAAGAACCGACGAGCGGATTAGTTTCCATTAACGGTCAAGTGATTACAGATAAAAAAACAAACATTATGCGTGTGCGTGAAAATGTAGGAATGGTATTTCAGCATTTTCACTTGTTTCCACATATGACAGTGCTTGAAAATTTGACGTATGCTCCGATGACGGTAAAAGGCGTGTCAAGAGAAACGGCTGTTGCTAAAGGCAAAGAATTACTCCAAAAAGTTGGACTTGCTCAAAAAGCCAACGAGTTTCCAAGTCGCTTATCGGGCGGTCAAAAGCAGCGTGTAGCTATTGCAAGAGCATTGGCAATGGAGCCGAAAGTAATGCTGTTTGACGAACCAACATCAGCATTGGATCCAGAGATGGTAAAAGAAGTGCTAGATGTAATGAAGTCGCTAACAGAAACAGGAATGACGATGGTCATTGTAACGCATGAAATGGGATTTGCACGAGAAGTAGCGGATCGTGTGCTGTTTTTAGACGGCGGTGTGCTTGTTGAAGATGCGCCTCCGGCCGAATTTTTCTCAGCCCCTAAAAGCAAGCGTGCTAAAGATTTCTTAGAAAAGATTTTATAATAAAAAAAGTGCAGGAAGAGTACGATCTTTTCTGCACTTTTTTTATTGAAATTTATAAAGTACAGCAAGATTTAAGGTTGTGTTATTTTTCTATTCGTGTTAATAAAGAATAGAGTATTTTATCACACTAAAAAGAAACCAACATGTAGGAGTCTAGAAAATGAAATTTAAAATTGGGTACCGGACAATTAAAACAGCCGTCGGTACATCACTGGCTATTATTATAGCTCAGTTCTTTCACCTCGAGTTTTTTGTATCAGCTGGAATTATCACCATTTTGTGCATTCAAAATTCAAAGAAAAAATCGCTGCGAAGCGCAAGCGATCGTTTTATTGCTTGTTCTTTATCCATTCTGTTTTCGTTTATATTCTTTGAAGGGATTGCTTATCATCCACTTGTTATAGGACTGATGCTGCTTTTGTTTATCCCGGTTACGGTTATATTCAAAGTTAATGCAGGCATTGTTACAAGCTCCGTTATTTTGCTTCATATTTACTCCAAAGGCAATATGACGTGGGGAATCGTCTTTAATGAACTTGGCTTAATTGTAATTGGGATAGGGGTTGCCCTGCTTGTGAATTTATATATGCCAAGTTTAGATCAAGAGCTTCGCACGTATCAGCAAGAAATTGAAGAAAATTTCCGATCGATGTTAAAGGAAATTGCCCTGTATCTCAGAACCAATGACAGCAGCTGGGACGGTAAGGAAATTGCAGATACGGTAAAAATTTTAGAAAAAGCAAAAAGCCTTGCGTTTCGTGATGTAGAAAATCATTTTGTGCGTGGGGAAAATTATTATTACCGCTATTTTAAAATTCGTGAAAAACAGCTTGAAATTATTGAGCGTACGCTTCCTCTCATTACCGCTATTGATTTGGTGGTAGAACAGCGCTACATGATTGCCGATTTCATTGAAGAATTAAGTCTATCCATCCACCCCGGTAATACAGCAAAATTATTTTTAGCCAAACTTCAGCATTTACGAGAAGCGTTTGCAGAGATGCCGCTTCCTAAAACGCGGGAAGAGTTTGAAGCGCGTGCCGATTTACTGCACGTAGTCAAAGAAATTGAACAATATTTGGTTATTAAACAAACCTTAAAAATAAGTTAAACAGCATGCATGTTGTGTATCTTGCTTACGAACACTAAATAAGACAAGAGATGTCTCTCTTGTCTTTTACTTAGGACTAACGTAAGGTGGTGGATTACGTGCATGTGTTTGCTTTTATCCTTTTACTACTATCTCCGGTTTGGCCATTAGGAGAAAATCCGTTGCCAAATGATCCTTATATTATTATTAATAAACAAAGCAATGAGCTTGCTTATATTCAAAATAAAGAAATTAAACAAATTATTAAAGTAGCAACGGGGAAAACAGTTAATCTGACGCCCGAAGGGGAGTTCACGGTAACAGTAAAAGCTGTTAATCCTTACTATCGGAGAAGTAACATTGAAGGAGGCGCTCCTCAAAATCCTCTAGGTGTAAGGTGGATTGGGTTTGATGCAAGAGAGACTGACGGACGTATTTATGGCATTCATGGTACAAATCAGCCGGATTCCATCGGTAAATATGTATCGAATGGCTGTATTCGCGTAGAAAATCGTGAAGTAAGCCATTTATATGATCAAGTCCCGTTAGGTACAAAAGTATGGATTGTATCTACAGATCAATCTTTTGAAGAGTTAGCCGCTCAAAAAGGCATTGTGAATATACAGCAAAAGACTGGTGACTAGTCACCAGTCTTTTTTATATGTTTGCATTGCACAAAGAAACAGCAGTGCATCTATGTTTTTAGTCATCAGTCTCGATTAAAACCACATCGCAAGTCCCGCTAGAAGCGTAGATATTAACATGACAAGAAGCATTAAAAACACAATGGTTTTTTGGATTTTCTTATTAGACATACAACCAAAGTCCTCCTACACGTTTTTTTTCTTATTTTACATGTCTTCCGCTGCTTAGACAAGCAACTTTCTGTACATACGCGAGCAGGAGATTTCTTTTGTTTTCAAGAATATGTGTAAATGAAAACGCTTTTTTAAGAGGTGAGAAAGTGATAAAAGGAATTGACCACATAGGAATAGCTGTAAAATCAATTGAAGGCAGCCTCCCATTTTATGAAAAGGTATTAGGACTGTCTCTATTAAAAGTAGAAGAAGTAGAAGAACAAGGAGTAAAAGTGGCTTTTATTCAGTGCGGCAACGTGAAAATTGAATTATTAGAGCCACTCTTTGAAGACAGTGCGGTCGGCGCGTTTATCAAAAAGAGAGGTGAAGGCCTTCATCATGTTGCTTTAGGTGTACGTACGATTGAAGAACGGATTAACGAGTTAAAAGAAAAAGGTGTACAAATGATTGACGATGTTCCGCGAAAAGGCGCAGGGGAAGCATCCATTGCTTTTTTGCATCCTAAGTCAGCAAACGGTGTTCTTTATGAGCTCTGTGAAAAAACACTAGAGGAGGAGAAGAAGCATGGTTGACATTTATGATAAATTAAATGAATTGTACGATAAGCGCCGGAAAATCGAGTTAGGCGGTGGAGACGAAAAAATTGAAAAACAGCACCATAAAGGGAAGCTAACGGCACGTGAACGAATTGAAATTCTTTTGGATGAACATACATTTGTCGAGTTAAATCCGTTTATTGAGCATCGGTGTGCTGACTTCAGTATGAATAATCAAGTAGGACCAGGAGACGGGGTAGTAACAGGCTACGGCAAGATAAACGGTCGCTCAGTCTATTTGTTTTCGCAAGATTTTACGGTATTTGGAGGCGCGTTAGGTGAGATGCATGCTAAAAAAATTGCGCACGTAATGGATTTAGCGGCTAAAACAGGCGTGCCGTTTATTGGTTTAAATGACTCAGGCGGGGCTCGTATTCAAGAGGGCGTCATGTCTCTTGATGGATACGGTCATATTTTTTATCGAAACGCCATTTATTCAGGTGTTATGCCTCAAATATCTGTTATTATGGGTCCTTGTGCAGGCGGAGCCGTGTACTCACCGGCGATTACGGACTTTGTTTTTATGGTAGAAGAAACAAGTCAAATGTTCATTACCGGACCAAAAGTAATTGAAACCGTAACGGGGGAAAGCATTTCCTCTGAAAATCTTGGAGGAGCAGCTGTTCATAACGAAATTAGCGGTAACGCCCATTTCAGAGGTTCAACAGAACAAGAGGTACTAGAACAAGTACGAACGCTCTTAAGCTATCTTCCGCAGTCTAGTCAAGAGCAGCCTCCTTTAACTTCAGAGGCACAGAGTGATCATTACCGTCCGGATTTATTAGACGTTGTCCCGTTTGATGCCGTGCGTCCTTACGATGTGCGTCAAGTCATTCACCAAGTAGTGGACGAGCACTCCTTTTTTGAAGTGCAAAAAGACTTTGCTAGAAATATTGTCATTGGTTTTGCCCGCATAGATGGAAAAGTTGTCGGACTTGTGTGTAACCAGCCTAAAGTAATGGCAGGCAGTTTAGATATTAACTCCTCAGATAAAGCAGCAAGGTTTATTCGGTTTTGCGATTCATTTAATATCCCACTTATTACATTTGAAGATGTTACAGGTTTTTTCCCAGGTATCAAGCAGGAACATGGCGGAATTATACGACATGGTGCTAAAATTTTATATGCATACTCCGAAGCTACCGTTCCGAAAATCACGGTGATCTTGCGAAAGGCGTACGGAGGTGCGTATGTAGCTTTAAATAGTAAATCGATTGGAGCCGACCTTGTGTATTCGTGGCCGAATGCAGAAATTGCTGTTATGGGTCCTCAAGGTGCTGCAAATATTATCTTTGCAAACGACATTCGAGGTAGCGAAAACCCAGATGAAACAAGACACGAAAAAATTGAGCAGTATCGCGAAAAATTTGCTAATCCTTACGTAGCGGCAAGCGCTGGAATGGTCGATGATGTGATTGATCCTCGGGAAACACGAATAAAATTAATACAAGCGCTTGAAATGTTGCACAATAAAAAGGAAGAGCGTCCAGCAAAGAAACATGGTAACATACCATTGTAGGTTATTTTTGGAGGGATTACATATTATGATTAATGAACAACGAATCGTTGATTTATTTATTGAATTAGTACAAGTAGACTCAGAAACAAAGCATGAAGAAAAAATCGCTGTTGTACTAAAAGAAAAATTTACCGCATTAGGCGTCGAAGTAGTAGAAGATGATGCCAAAGAAAAAACAGGCCACGGAGCCAACAACTTAATCTGCACACTGCCAGCTACAAAAGAAGGCGTAGACACAATCTACTTTACTTCTCATATGGATACAGTCGTACCTGGAAATGGTATTAAACCATCTATTGAAGATGGCTATATTAAAAGTGACGGCACGACAATTCTTGGAGCGGATGATAAAGCAGGCTTAGCAGCAATGCTAGAAGCAATCACCGTATTAAAAGAAGAAAACATCGCGCACGGCAAAATTGAATTTATTATTACAGTAGGAGAAGAATCTGGCTTAGTGGGTGCTAAAGCTCTTGATTCTAGTCTCGTAACGGCAAAATTCGGCTATGCTTTAGATAGCGATGGCAAAGTGGGAGACATTATTGTTGCTGCGCCGACGCAAGCAAAAGTAAATGCAACAATTTATGGAAAAACAGCTCATGCGGGTGTAGCTCCTGAACGAGGCGTTTCTGCTATTACGATTGCTTCAAGAGCCATTTCTAAAATGCCGCTTGGACGTATTGATGAAGAGACTACAGCGAATATTGGACGTTTTGAAGGTGGAACGCAAACGAATATCGTGTGTGACCGCGTCGATATTTTAGCAGAAGCTCGTTCATTAATTCCAGAAAAAATGGAAGCACAAGTAGCGAAAATGAAAGAAGCGTTTGAAACAGCTGCACAAGAAATGGGCGGACGTGCAGAAGTTGATATTAAAGTGATGTATCCAGGCTTTAAATTTGGCGATGGAGATCATGTTGTCGAAGTTGCTAAAAAAGCCGTGGCTAATATCGATCGTCCTTCACGCCTGCTTCAAAGCGGAGGCGGAAGCGATGCAAATGTAATCGCAGGCTTTGATATCCCAACAGTAAATTTAGCAGTTGGTTATGAAGACATTCATACAACCAATGAAAAAATTCCGGTAGAAGAACTGGTGAAGACATCTGAACTAGTAGTGTCGATTATTAAAGAAGTAGCAAAATAATAGTTGCAGCCTTGCTTTTATATAAAAGCAAGGCTTTTTACATAGTGAATAGTAAATAGTCTGAATTTTTTAACATAATGTATAATGAAGAAAAGACGGTCGTTTTGTACAATAAAGTTAGTAATACATTTTACAAAGTAGAAGTTGAAAATAACGTATATAAAAAATATGTAAGCGCTTTCAATTTAAGTTTTATCAACAGATATTCTTGGGAGGTTGATGCAATGCGATCACCGGAAAGTTTGCAGTCCATCATTCAAAACTTTAATGAAGTAGAAAAAGGGTTGTCCAATAGAGAAGCAGTCGAAGAATCTAATCGATGTTTGTACTGTTATGATGCACCCTGTATTCAGGCATGCCCTACAGGAATTGACATCCCGACGTTTATTAAAAAAATTGCATCGGGCAATTTAAAGGGCTCTGCCGAAACGATTATGTCTTCGAATCCAGTAGGAGCAAGCTGTTCGAGAGTCTGTCCAACCGATGAACTATGTGAAGGAGCGTGTGTGCTAAACCATTCAACTAAACCAATTATGATTGGAGATTTGCAGCGCTACGCAACGGATTGGGCTATTCAAAATGAACAGGTGCTGTTTGAGAAAGGAAAAGCCAACGGCAAAAAGGTAGCGATTGTTGGGGGAGGTCCGGCTGGTCTCTCTGCAGCAAGAGAACTGGCCCGATTCGGGTACGACGTAACCATTTTTGAAGCGGAAAAACAAGCAGGAGGGTTAAATACATATGGAATCGTGTCGTTCCGTCTTCCTCAAGCGATTTCATTCTGGGAAGTTGAACAAGTAAAAAGCTTAGATGTGAAAATTAAAACAAACGTAAGAATTGGAGAAGATATTCTTCCAAGCGAATTACTGCAGTCATATGACGCGGTTGTATTAGCTATTGGTATGAGTAAGGTGCCTTCTCTACATGTTGAAGGTGAAGAGCTAGACGGTGTGTATGATGCGATTGATTTTGTGAAAAAAACGAAGTCAAGAGCGCTATCAACAGAATTTGTTGGTAAGCGTGTAGCCGTCATTGGTGCGGGAAATACTGCGATTGATGGTGCTACGTGTTCCGTGCGCTTAGGAGCTGAAAATGTTCAAATTTTATACCGTCGTACAAGAGAAGAAATGACGGCATATGATTTTGAATTTGAATTTGCGAAACAAGATGGTGTTGAATTCCGCTGGTTAACGGCTCCTATACGAATTATTGGAGATGAAAATGGTAAGGTGAGCGGAATTGAATGCGTAAAAATGACCCTAACAGATCCAGATGCAGACGGCCGCAGGAAGCCTGTTCCGGTTGAAGGTTCAACGTTTACCATTCCAGTGGATGCTGTTGTTAAAGCAATTGGTCAAGAACGTTACCTGTCCTTGATTCAACAATTCCAGCTGAACCATGAAGACGGAGTTGTCTTAATCAATCAAGAGACGTTCCAAACATCAAATCCAAAAGTATTTGCTTGCGGAGACGTCATTTTTGGTAAAGGACAAGGAGAAGCAATGGTTGTGACCGCTGCTCAGCAAGGAAAACAAACGGCGTTAAATATTCATATGCAGTTAACAAAAGAAACAATGGAAACAGCTTAAAATCAGGAGGAGGAGAAATCTATGGCAGATTTAACAACAAATTTAGCAGGTATTCAATCACCAAATCCGTTTTGGCTGGCATCCGCACCGCCAACCAATTCAGGTTATCAAGTGCAGCGTGCATTTGAAGCAGGATGGGGAGGCGCAGTTTGGAAAACGCTTGGTGATCCGATTTTAAATGTTTCCTCTCGATTTGCTGCCGTTGGCTTCAACGGTCAGCGCGTAGCCGGCTTTAACAATATTGAGCTAATCACCGATCGTCCGCTTGAAGTTAATTTGAAGGAAATCTATGAAACGAAAAAGAAGTTTCCTAACCACGCAATTATTGCCTCTCTTATGGTAGAGCCTCAGCAAGAAAAATGGCATGAGATTGTCAAAAAAGTAGAAGATGTAGGAGTAGATGGATTAGAGCTGAACTTTGGCTGTCCGCATGGAATGGCAGAACGAGGGATGGGTGCTGCCTCTGGGCAAGTCCCTGATTTAGTTGAAAAACAAACGTATTGGGCTAAAGAAGTAGCCCAAACGCCGGTCATTGTTAAGCTAACCCCAAATATCACAGATATTACCGTTACAGCAGAAGCAGCGGTTCGAGGTGGTGCCGACGCTGTTAGTATGATTAACACCATTAATAGTTTAGCAGGAGTAGACATTCATTCATGGAATACAATTCCACACGTAGCGGGAAAAGGCGCTCACGGAGGCTATTGCGGCCCGGCTGTTAAGCCGATTGCATTAAACATGGTTGCTGAATGTGCAAGAAGTCCGTTTATTAACGTTCCAATATCTGGTATGGGAGGCGTTTCGAACTGGCAAGAAGCAGTGGAATTTATGCTCATGGGTGCTACAGGTGTGCAAGTATGTACAGCTGCTATGCATCACGGATTCCGCATTGTAGAGGATATGATTCAAGGTCTCAACTATTACTTGGATGAAAGAGGAATCGAAAAAGTAAGCGATATTGTAGGGAAAGCCGTTTCAAAATATTCCGACTGGGGCAACTTAGATCTCAATTATAAAGTAGTGGCTCGCATCGACCCTGATACGTGTATTAACTGCAATAAGTGTCATATTTCTTGTGAAGATACTTCTCACCAATGTATTGATATGTTGAAAGATCCTTCAGGGAAACCTTATTTAAAAGTACGAGAAGAAGATTGTGTAGGCTGTAATTTATGTTCGATTGTATGTCCTGTGGACGGAGCTATATCCATGATTGAATTACCAAATGAACAACCGCCAATGACGTGGAATGAACGCCAAGCTGCTTTACAAGCGACGGCTGCACAGCGATTGGACGTATAAATACAAAGGGGATGAAGAAATGAAGAAAATCGTTAAAAATGGTGTCATAGTCACAGCAACAGATACGTATAAAGCCGATATTTTAATTGAAAATGGAGTGATTTCGGCAATTGGCTCAGCTTTTGAAGAACAGGGATGCGAAGTGATTGATGCAAAAGGCAACTATGTATTCCCAGGAGGCATCGATCCCCATACTCATTTAGATATGCCGTTTGGAGGGACCGTTACAAAAGACGACTTTGAAACAGGTACAAGAGCAGCAGCTTTTGGAGGTACGACAACTGTTATTGATTTTTGCTTAACCAATAAAGGCGAACCGCTCCAAAAAGCGATCGGCACATGGCATGAAAAATCAAAAGGAAAAGCGGCTATCGATTACAGCTTTCATCTAATGATTGGAGAAATCACGGAAGATGTATTAAATGAGCTTCCTACGATTATTGAAAAAGAAGGAATTACTTCTTTTAAAGTGTTCATGGCCTATAAAAATGTTTTTCAAGCAGACGATGCTACCCTTTACCAAACGCTAGTGCAAGCTAAAAAACTAGGGGCGCTTGTGATGGTACATGCTGAAAATGGAGATGTTATTGAGTATTTAACGGCAAAAGCGCTGGAGCAAGGACAAACTGATCCTATCTATCATGCCCTCACTCGTCCTCCGGAAATAGAAGGAGAAGCTACGGGAAGAGCCGCAGTGCTAACCGAGCTTGCTGACTCACAGCTCTATGTTGTTCACGTATCTTGCGCTGAAGCGGTTAAAAAGATTGCTGAAGCAAGGGAAAAAGGCGTAAATATCTGGGGCGAAACGTGTCCGCAGTATTTGACGCTTGACCAAACCTATTTAGAGAAACCGGATTTTGAAGGAGCAAAATACGTATGGTCGCCGCCTTTACGTGAAAAATGGAACCAAGATGTTTTGTGGAATGCCCTGCGTAATGGCGACTTGCAAACGATTGGATCAGATCAGTGCTCGTTTGATTTTAACGGTCAAAAAGATCTAGGAAAAGGAGATTTTACAAAGATTCCAAACGGAGGACCTATTATTGAGGATCGCATGAGCCTTTTATTTTCAGAAGGAGTAGTGAAAAACCGAATTAATATCAATCAGTTTGTGGATATAACATCAACAAAAATCGCGAAGCTGTTCGGACTGTATCCGAAAAAAGGAACGATAGCAGTTGGTGCAGACGCGGATCTGCTTATATTTGACCCTTCTGTTGAACGTGCGATTTCAGCTAAAACGCATCATATGGCAGTTGATTATAGCGCATTTGAGGGAATGAAAGTTACAGGTGAGCCGGTTTCAGTGCTTTGCCGAGGAGAATTTGTCGTAAAAGATAAGCAGTTTGTCGGTCAAAAAGGCTATGGACAGTATACAAAAAGAGCAAAGTTTAATGAGTTAAACACGGCTAACGAAGCTGAAAAATTAACGTTATAAAAACAGATGCCAAAATAGATTGGAGGCAGGGGAATGTCAAGTTACCATGAATATATGGCAGAGCGGGAAAAGATTGATTTTTTGCTGCAAAAAGGATTTAAAATAACGGCTGTAACAGAGAA
This sequence comes from Priestia sp. D51, assembly GCF_053345675.1. Classification (NCBI taxonomy): domain Bacteria; kingdom Bacillati; phylum Bacillota; class Bacilli; order Caryophanales; family Bacillaceae; genus Priestia; species Priestia sp. D51. The sequence continues at coordinate 473,929 of NZ_JBLTIR010000001.1, forward strand.
TCTAAGCGGGGCGTTTGTGACGTTTGAACGCATCGAAAAGAATCAAACCGAACAAGAAACGCTTCATATATTGACGGCGGATGCTAGAAAGTATTTTTCATCCGTACTGATTCAACAAGTATAAAAACGAAGGCTGAGACAAAATTATTTTAGCTGAAGGAAGATCCGAACGATGAATCGTTCGGATTTTTTTATTGGTAGGGTGAACGTAGGTTTCACGTATGCAGGTGCTCCTAGATGTTGATGGAAGTAATTTAGTTATGTCTCAATCCCTTTCTTTTTTTACTAAGACCTATAAGTTTTTTACTATATTGGCTGACAAAAGTGATCCGTTTTTGTGTTTTTTTCGTTTTGGATGTGAAACAAAATAACTAGATATTATCCATTGACTGTATTACAGTTGTTACATTTCGTTTACATCGAAAGAGAAAAGGTTTAGTTATCTAGTAAATTGTAGTAAATATTATAGTAGAACGTTTTCACAATAAATCTATTAAATATAAAAAGGGTGTGACACGGATGGATCAAGCTACGCAGTGTATGACACAAGAAGAAACAAAAATTATTGATAAATTAAAAATGGAAATGTTAAATGCAGTGTCACTACAAGATTTGCGTTTTTATAAAAAAGAAATTCACCGAATTAAAGAACAAGCGGTTAAGCGCCACGGTTTTTTTAATAAATTACAGCAAACGGCTCAGAAGCTGTAACGATCCATTATCGTTACAGCTTTTTTCGTTTCTTTTATTAAATATTTTATTTCTTCTAAATATTTAATATAATGTAAGAAGATATAGCTTTTGTTCTACACATATGCGAAATACGCGTTAATGATCCAGGAGACATGATGTGAAATTCGCTAGGGGCGGTGTTGACTTGAAATCATATTTAACAGTAACAGAGATTTTAACAAGGAAACATTTTGTAAACTGTGAAGTAATAGCTGGAGAGAAAGGGCTTACTAATTCTGTGAAGTGGGTGCACGTGATGGAAGTGACGCGCATTAATGAGCTGCTAAAAGGAAACGAGCTCATTTTATCAACAGGGGTAGGCTGGGGAGAAGATCCTCAATCTTGTTTATCATTTCTTCAGCAATTAATTTCTTGTAAGGCATCAGGACTGTGTATTGAACTTGGCACTTATACTTCTAAGATTCCGCAAATTGTCATTGATAAAGCGAACGAATGTGATTTTCCGATTATTTTATTTCACGAAGAAGTTCCGTTCGTTGAAATTACGCAAGATGTTCACTCACTTTTAATTAATCAGCATTATCAAATGATTTCCGATTTAGAACAGTATTCTCATCGGCTAAATCAGCTGCTGTTAACAGTTAATGACCCGGCCGTTATCTTACAGTGTTTATATGAATCTACGGGGCTTCTTGTCGGCCTTAAAGTTTCAAATGAATTACTTACCTTTGCTCCGGAGATGGACTTACTCAAACAGCAGCTTCTACTTCATTATATAAGCAGGGAAAATGAGAGTCCGCATTTTACTGAGCAGCCTATTCATTTATTAGGACAAGATTATGCTCAGCTGTATGTCGCCTCTATAAATGAAGCGTTAACAGAACTTGAAGTGCTCACCGTTGATCGGACGGCAACTGCACTTGCTCAGCATTTTTTGAAGGACTTGTATGTCGAAGAGAAAAAAAGAGTAGATGAAACTGAATGGATGACGAAATGGATGAACGGAGAGCTAACTCTTGAACAAATAAAAGATTCTATGCACGAGGTGTGTTCAGATTCTCCTATTCGCGGGGGTATCGTTGTTTGCTGTAAGTGGCAAAGACGGGAAAAGTTTGATCGAACGTATTTTAAGCTGATCTTACGAAGCATCTTTGAACAAGAAGGCTTTCACTTATTAGTCTCCGAGCGAAATCGCGAAGTGTTATTTATTCTTTTGAACAAACGAATGGTTAGCACGTGGAGAGAGAGATTAGAAAGCAGCCTTCACCGCTGGATGAATCAATACGAATCGGATGAAAACTCAAAGCGGAACGCTATTAGCTTTATCGGAATTGGCCAATACTGTGAACAGCTTGACTGTATGCATAAAAGCTATGAAACGGCTAAAGAAACAATTTCGATTCAAGAAATGCTGCAAAAACAAACCATTATTCATTTTTATGATGATTTGCATATGTACCGAATTATTTCGCTTTTACATCAGCATGAAGACTTACAGGAAGTGGTGTTTGAATATCTGCAGCCCGTTATTACATATGATGAAACGTACAATGCAAAACTCATGGAAACATTAAAAATTTATTTAGCATGCAACGGATCTAAACAAGAGACGGCTAAGCGTTTATACATTGTGCGGCAAACGCTGTATCACCGCATTGAAAAACTAGAAAAGCTGCTGGGTGAAGATTTTATGGAGCCGGAAAAACGATTGGCGATTGAATTTATGATTATGGCATATGAATATTTGTTTATGATGAAAAAGTCGCGTGCGGAATTTATAAACGGATAAGTAAGCAGCTGGAAACAGCTGTTTTTTTATGCTGAGGATGATTTTACTATATGTTCATTTTAGTTCATGCTTTCTCCGAGTTCACTGCGCAAAATGTGAAACGAGAATCTAGAGTTGTTTCACATTTTGTCTAATGCAACCACCATTTATTTATTCAATAATAAAGGTAGATTTGTCATTTCTTATTTTTTGAGGAGGCCAAGCGATATGTCAGTTGTGAATAATGATACGCAAGTTTTAAAAAATTACGTGGGCGGAAAATGGGTTGATACGGCAGGGCAAAAATTTGGAGAGGTAATTAATCCATCGACGGGCGAAGTAATTGCAAAAGTACCGCTTTCTACAAAAGAAGACGTAGCCAATGCGGTGGAAACAGCGCAAAAAACATTTGAAACATGGCGTAACGTTCCTGCTCCAAAACGAGCAAGATTAATGTTTGCGTTTCAGCATCTACTAGTTAAGCATCACGAAGAGTTAGCGAAATTAGTTGTACAAGAAAACGGCAAGGCTTTTAAAGAAGCTTACGGTGAAGTACAGCGCGGTATTGAATGCGTGGAGTTTGCTGCGGGTGCTCCTACTTTATTAATGGGAGAGTCATTAAATAACATAGCGGAAGAAATTGATTCTGAAATGTTCCGTTTCCCACTTGGTGTTGTCGGAGGCATCACACCTTTTAATTTTCCAATGATGGTACCGCTGTGGATGTTCCCGCTTGCCATTGTATGTGGAAATACGTTTGTATTAAAACCGTCTGAGCGAACGCCGCTTTTAGCAACGCGACTTGCTGAACTTTTTACAGAAGCAGGAGCACCGGATGGATTATTAAATATTGTACACGGGGCACATGATGTCGTGAATGGATTAATAGAGCACGAAAAAGTTAAAGCGATTTCATTCGTCGGATCGCAGCCGGTAGCAAAGTATGTTTATGAACAAGCTGCAGCTCAAGGGAAACGAGTTCAGGCTTTATCCGGAGCTAAAAACCATCATGTTGTGATGCCAGACTGCGATATGGATAAAGCGGTATCCCATATTATCAGCTCGGCTTATGGAAGTGCCGGCCAGCGATGCATGGCGTGCAGCGCCGTGGTCGTAGTTGGTGAAAAAGGCGATGAATTCGTCGCAAAATTAAAGCAAAAAGCAGATGAATTAATTATGGGAAGCGGCTTTGATGATGAAGTGCTTCTAACGCCCGTGATTCGAAAAGAGCACCGTGATAAGGTGCTGGATTATATTGAACTTGGCATGAAAGAAGGGGCGGAACTCATTCGTGACGGACGTAAAGAAATGGATGAGCATACGGAAGGCAACTTCTTAGGGGCAACCATTTTTGACCGCGTAACTCCTGATATGACCATTGCTAAAGAAGAGATTTTTGCACCTGTACTAAGCTTGCTTCGCGCTGACACATTAGATGAAGCACTTCGCTATATGGAAAAATCTCGTTTTGGAAATGGAGCAACGATTTATACAAAAGATGCAAAAGCCGTGCGTCAATTTAGAGAAGAAGCAGATGCGGGTATGCTCGGCATTAACGTAGGAGTACCTGCTACCATGGCTTTCTTCCCATTCTCCGGCTGGAAAGACTCTTTTTATGGAGATTTGCATGTAAACGGCAAAGACGGTTTGAACTTCTTTACACGTAAAAAGATGGTTACATCACGCTTTGACTTTTAACATATAGATGAATATAGCAAGTGGCTTCGGCATTTTGTCGAAGTCTTTTCATACAGAAAAAAATAACGCGCTAGCGATTTGGGAGTGGATAAGATGGTACAGGTCAGTCAAAATGAAAAAGATCTGCGTGCAAAAGATGAGCAGTATGTATGGCATGGAATGAAACCATACAGTCCGGATGCAACGATGGTAGCTACAAAAGCAAAAGGTGCTTGGATTACAGATGAACAAGGAAATCGCTATTTAGATGCAATGGCAGGGCTTTGGTGTGTAAATACCGGGTATGGACGGGATGAATTAGCGCTTGCAGCTTACGAGCAGCTAAAAGAACTGGCTTATTTTCCACTTACGCAATCTCACGTACCTGCTATCAAACTAGCAGAGAAGCTAAATGAAATGCTAGGTGATGACTATGTTATCTTCTTTTCAAATAGCGGATCTGAAGCAAATGAAACGGCTTTCAAAATTGTGCGTCAATACCATCAGCAAAAAGGAGAGCACTCCCGCTACAAGTTTATTTCGCGTTACCGAGGGTATCACGGAAATTCAATGGGCGCACTAGCAGCAACGGGCCAAGCTCAGCGTAAATATAAATATGAACCGCTTGCTCCTGGCTTTATTCACGTTGCGCCGCCTGATTCATACCGAGGGCAAGATGACTACCATGCGCCAAAAGAGAAGCTTCAATCTGTAAAAGATATTGACAATGTCATGACGTGGGAGCTAAGCGAAACGATTGCCGCTGTTATTATGGAGCCAATTATTACAGGTGGAGGAATTCTTTTACCGCCTCAAAATTATATGAAAGGCGTAAAAGAAACGTGTGAAAAACACGGTGCACTTCTAATTGTAGATGAAGTTATTTGCGGCTTTGGACGTACAGGAGAAGCCTTTGGTTTTATGAACTACGATGTAAAACCAGATATCATTACCATGGCAAAAGGAATTACAAGCGCATATCTTCCGCTCTCGGCAACTGCTGTTAAAAAAGAAATCTATGAAGCGTTCAAAGATAGCGATCAGTACGAGTATTTTCGCCACGTTAATACATTTGGAGGAAGCCCGGCTGCGTGTGCACTGGCATTAAAGAATTTAGAAATTATGGAAAGAGAAAATCTGTTTGATCGTTCTAAACAGCTCGGGGCTTACGTATTAAGTGAGCTAACGCCGCTTATTGATAGCCACCCATACGTTGGAGATGTAAGAGGTAAAGGGCTTTTAATCGGAATTGAACTTGTAGCTGATAAGCAAACGAAGGAACCGCTAGACGTTAATCTTGTAAATGAAGTGATTGCTAAATGTAAAAGCAAAGGAGTCATTATTGGGAAAAATGGAGCAACGGTAGCCGGCTATAATAATGTTCTCACGCTCTCGCCGCCGCTCAACATTGAGGAAAGTGATATTGAGCTGTTATTAGCTACTATTACGTATGCGCTTGACAGCATCAAATAGGTAAGTTTGCAAAAAGCCTGTATAATATACTTACAGGCTTTTTGTGCGTGTGAAGGAGGAAGTAGAAAATGGAATTGTTATTTTTAGGAACGGGTGCAGGAGTACCGGCAAAACAGCGGAATGTTTCATCTCTTGCGCTCGAACTTTTGCAAGAAAGAGGGGCGGTGTGGCTTTTTGATTGCGGAGAAGCAACGCAGCATCAAATTTTACATACAACCGTTAAACCGAGACGAATTGAAAAAATTTTTATTACGCACCTTCACGGTGATCATATTTATGGCTTACCTGGACTCCTTGGAAGCCGTTCGTTTCAAGGCGGAGAATCGCTGCTTACTGTATACGGGCCAAAAGGAATTAAAGAATTTATTGAAGTCACGCTTGCTGTAAGTCAAACTCATCTGCAATATCCTCTAGAGGTTGTTGAAATAGAAGAGGAAAGTGAAAGTGGAACGATTTTTGAAGATGAAACTTTTTCAGTGGAGTTTGGCAAACTTGAACATGGCATTTTATCTTATGGATATCGCGTTGTCGAAAAAGATTTGCCAGGGTCACTGGACGTTCAGCGTTTAAGAGAAATGAATATTCCCCCAGGGCCTCATTATCAGCAGTTAAAAGAAGGGAAAGAAGTAGTATTAAAAGATGGGCGTCTAATCAATGGACAAGAGTTTGTAGGAGAACCTAAAAAAGGGAAGGTCATCACGGTTTTAGGAGATACAAGAAGGTGCACGCAAAGTGTTCAGCTTGCTATGCATGCGAATGTGTTAATCCATGAAGCTACGTTTGCAGCGGGAGACGAGGAGCTTGCTTACAACTATTTTCATTCTACTGCAACAGAAGCTGCTGAAATTGCTAAAACAGCATCGGCCGAGCGTCTTATTTTATCTCATATCAGTTCGCGTTACCAAGGAGACGCAGTCAGCCAGTTAGCAGAAGGAGCAAAAGAAATTTTTCCGAATACCGATATAGCAGAAGACTTAAAAAGGTTTACGATTTCATAAAAAAAGACGAGGATATCCTCGTCTTTTTTTACCATCCGCGTTCGTACTGAACGGGTGCTGAAAGTGTTTCATTTAATTCTTTTGCCGCCGTGCGCGGGAAGTACGGATCGCGCAGAAGTTCGCGCGCAACAAAAATTAAATCAGCGCGTTCGCTTTGTAAAACCTCTTCAGCTTGTCGTCCAGTTGTAATTAATCCAACTGCGCCTGTATCAATATTTGCCTGCTGCTTAATTTTATCTGCAAACGGAACTTGATAGCCAGGGTATACGTTAATTGGAGCATGTACAAGAGCACCGGAACTAACGTCAATTAAGTCGACGCCTTGTTCTTTCATCCATTTTGCAAATACAACGTGATCATCGACTGTTAATCCGCCTTCTGTATAGTCAGAAGCAGAAACACGGACAAATAAAGGACCGTCCCACTCTGTTTTCACAGCGTCAATAATTTCCTTTAAGAAACGATAGCGGTTTTCTGCGCTGCCGCCATATTCGTCGCTGCGTTTATTGCTTAGCGGTGATAGGAATTGATGTACTAAATAACCGTGTGCCGCGTGAAGCTCGATAATATCAAATCCAGCTTCCTTTGAGCGTCGGGCGCTTTCTTTAAAGGCAGAAATCGTTTCATGAATTTGTTCTGTGGTCATTTCCACAGGTTTTTTACTTTTATCATCAAAAGCAATCGCAGAAGGAGCATAAATATCGCCTTCAACAGTTGCTTTACGTCCTGCGTGTGCAAGTTGAATGGCCGTTTTTGCACCGTTTTCTTTTAGCTGTGTCACAAGTTTTGTTAATCCATCTCTTTGCTCATCATTCCAAATCCCTAAGTCTTGAGCTGAAATACGACCTTGTGGGACGACAGCTGAGGCTTCAACCATAATGAGACCTACTTGTCCAACCGCGCGAGTTGTGTAGTGAACCATATGAAAGTCGGTTACTACTCCGTCTTCTTTTTCGCATGAATACATGCACATTGGTGACATTACAATTCGGTTTTTTAATGTTACGTCTTTCACTGTATAAGGTGAAAATAGTTTTGTTGTCATTCGGTTTAACCTCCAATTATTTCGATACTCTAAACAAAAGTTATTATATCACCGCATTGAAATATCTTTCACATAATCTGCTTATCCATTTTTAATCATAAAAAAACCTCTTTCTTTTTTTAGAAAGAGGTGAACCTTTACGAACGTTTACTCGAGATTTTTTCGTCAATCGTATCTCCTAAATATTTAGAGCGAATGGTAGCTTGTTCAATACACTGCATCATCGCTTCTTGGAAGTTATGAGAAATAAGCTGTTCGATTCCTGCTTCTGTTGTACCGCCAGGACTCATAACTTCTTTTCGAAGTACGGCCGGTGTTTTAGGTGACTGTTTCAGCATTTCTGCAGCACCGATAAGCGTTTGAAGAATTAGTTCATTTGACACTGACGTATCCAAGCCTTGTTTTTCAGCTGCTTTTTCCATTGCTTCTACTAGATAATAGACATACGCTGGGCCGCTTCCAGATAGTCCTGTTACAGCGTGAAGCTGCTCTTCCTCTACAGTTGTAACCGTACCAATCGTTTCAAATAAAGCAGTAGTAACGTTCATATGCTCCGCTGTAGCAAACTTCCCGGGTGCAATGGCTGTAGCCGATAATCCAATAGAAGCAGATGTATTTGGCATAGCTCTTACAACCGCTACTTCTTGGTCAAACAAGTTTACAATTGTGGCAGTCGATACACCCGCTAAAACAGAGAGAACGAGGTGATGGGGACGAATATAGGACTTAATCGTATTGATGCTTTCGGCTACGTCTTTTGGTTTAATAGCAAGCACGACGATATCGCTTTTTTCTATTAACAAGGCATGATTACGCGTAATGTTAATTCCATAGGCGTTTCGAAGTTCGTGAAGTCTTTTATCGCTGCTATGATTTGTTACGGTGATTTGATTGGGGCGAAGCTTTTTATCTGACAGCAGCCCTGAGATCATGGCTTCAGCCATTGATCCAGCTCCAATAAAGGCGATGTTTAAATCCGTTTTCATTAAAATTTCCTCCAGTCATTTGCTATCCAATGAAAACAGATACTGAAATTTCAGTATCTGTTAAAGGTTTGTGTTTGTGTATCTCTTCTTTATAAAATGCATAGTTATCTAAAGATATGAATAAAACTTCACTATATTTCTGTCATTATGCAATGAAAAAGAGAGGGATGTCAATGTAATTTTCAGAAAACGAAAGCAATTGTATAAATAAGGGGAAAAATCGTGTAAACTTAAAAGAAAATGCGATGGTAAAGGAGCAAAAATACAGATGAATGAGCAATTGTATAAAATTGTGCTGCCTACTCCTTTTGCGGTAGGAGATGTGAATGTTTTTGTTATAAAAGGTCAGACCGTTACGCTAATCGATGCTGGTATTAAAACGGAGGCAGCGTGGTCTGTATTTAAAGAAAAGCTTAATGAAATAGGATTAAAACCAGATGATATTAAACAAGTTGTCCTAACTCATCACCATCCTGATCACGTAGGAATGCTTGATTTTTTTGATAAAGATATCGCCATAGTCGGTCATGCGAAAAATCAGCCTTGGATCTCTCAGAATCCGGATTTTTTTGAGTGGTACGATGCGTTTTTTGAAGATCACTTTATGAAAGCGGGTGTAGATGAAAGATTTCGCCCCTATTTAAAACGTTTAAAAGCATCAATGAAGTATTCATGTCACCGTTCTCTTACAACTTCTGTGCAGGAAGGAGATTACATTCCGGGCCTAGAGAGTTGGAAAGTGCTTGAAGTGCCCGGTCATGCTCAAAGCCATATTGCATTATACAATGAAAAAACAGCGGTTATGATTGGAGGAGATTTGCTGTTAAAGCATATTTCATCTAATCCGCTTATTGAACCTCCTATGAAACCAAGCGGCGAGCGGCCTAAAACGCTTCTTCAATATAATCATTCGTTAAGACGTCTGCTTGACTTAGAGATAAGCTGTATCTATACAGGTCATGGAGATGAAGTATTACATGTCCGTGAACTTGTACAAGAGAGGTTACAAAAGCAAAGCGACCGAGCGGATAAAGTGCTTAGCATGATAAAAGAACGCCCTCAAACAGCGTTTGATATTTGCAAACAGCTATTTCCTACTATTTATGAAAAAGAACTAGGGCTAACTCTTTCTGAAACAATTGGTCAGCTCGATTTTTTAGAAGATGCAAATAAAATCAGTACACATGAAAAGGAAAGTACGCTTATTTATTCTGTGTGCTCTTAACTTACAAAAAAGGTGTGTTATATTTGAAATCCTCGTTAAAGAACCAACATGTCGTGATTACAGGCGCTTCAGGAGGTCTTGGAGAACATTTAGCTTATGAAGTGGCCAAAAGAGGGGGCGTCCCCGTTTTACTTGCACGTACAGAAGAAAAGCTGCAGCGAGTAGCTGAGCAAATTAATCAAAAGTATGGGATTACCTCTTACATATATAAAGCTGACGTAGCGAACGTAGAGGAAGTCATAAGTGTTGTTCAGAAAATGATAAGTGAAATTAAGCGTGTTGATGTGCTGATTAATAATGCAGGCTTTGGTGTATTTGAAGAAGTGAAAGAAGCATCCATTTCGACAATTGCATCAATGTTTCAAGTCAATGTTATTGGATTAATTGCATGTACACAAGAAATTTTAGCTTATATGCTAAAAGAAAACAAAGGACATATTATTAACATTGCTTCTCAAGCAGGCAAACTGGCAACGCCTAAATCCAGTGGCTATTCAGCTTCTAAACATGCCGTGCTAGGGTTTACCAACAGCCTGCGAATGGAATTAGCAAAAACGGATATCTATGTAACCGCAGTGAATCCAGGTCCTATTCAAACCAACTTTTTTTCAATAGCGGATCAGTCAGGAAACTATGAAAAAAGTGTAGAAAAGTTTATGTTAAAACCTCAATACGTAGCTGAAAAAACGGTCAATATTATTGGGAAACCAAAACGAGAAGTCAACTTGCCTAAGTGGATGAACATGGGTTCGAAGGTGTATCAGCTTGCCCCGGGGCTCGTAGAAAAATTGGCAGGGGATGCGTTTAATAGAAAATAACCTGTGCTTTAATCACAGGTTATCAATGTTTTTCGTTAATGCTTTCGTTCAGTAAAGCTGTATTTCTATGAATCTACTGCTCGTCTAAAACTTTTGCAGCGCGCACACAAGAGTCGAATTTTCCTTTATGATTTCCGTCGCAAAAGGGCATCTTTTGCGACTGGCCACATCGGCATAGTGAAAATGTCGGCTTTGTTTCAAATTTATTGCCGTCTGCATCAATTAATTCAACGTCTCCAGTGACACGGAAAGAACCGTTATCCATTACTTTAATTTGTACTTTTGACATAGAAAAACCTCCTTTTTGTACACACCTATATGAAGCGCCAGAGTTTAATGAAAGCAAGATGTGTATTATACTCATTATATAAGCAATTTTCGTTTGTTTATACAATTAGTTTAAAAGGAGTTAAAGGAAAATGAATATTACCTTTACAGATAAAGCAATAACAAAAATACAAGAAAAGTACGGAAAAGATTCTTCACTATATTTAAAATTGAAATACGATACGGATGGATGCGGCTGTGTGGTGAGCGGTGTAACGACGCTATGGATTGTTGATGAAAAAGAGAGCGATGATGTGACCATCGAGACGAACTTTGTTCCCGTTCTTGTCGAAAAAACAAAGCAAGTATTTCTAGATGATAATATGACGGTTGACTACAATGAAAGTGCATATGCGTTTATGCTAAAATGTCCTTCTCAAATTTTAAATCCGCGCATGTCATTCATCGATAAAACAAAAGAAGCGCTTTAATGCGCTTCTTTTTGTATTTTTTCTAAAAATGATTCAATAACTTGTTCATATTCCCCTGGATTATCAGCATACGAGCGGGCATGAGTGCCTACAGGTGCCAAATACATCCGTTTTGCACCCATTTTTTTGGCATGCAGCTGCTCCGTCATTTTAGGAAGAATATAGTCATCTTCTTTACTATGGATAAACAGAACAGGATGTTTTATTTGATCTACGACTGAAATGGGGGATACGTCTTTAAATGAATAGCCTTCTCGCCATTTTAAAATAATATTGGCTGCTGGCATCACAAGCTGTTTGGGCAGATGGAAATCTTGTTTTAAGCGATAGGCAAGAAGTTCTTCCAAGTCTGAAAAAGGGCAGTCGACAATATAAAAATCAGCTCCGTCTTCCATTCCAGCATACAAAAGAGTGGTCGCAGCTCCCATAGACTCCCCGTGAATCCCAAGGGAAATAGTTGAACCGAATTGTTCTTTTACCCAGTGAACAACAGATTGAAGGTCCAGCTTTTCATAATAGCCGTAGCTCGTTGTTTTCCCTTCAGACTTGCCGTGACGGCGATGATCATAAAGAACGACGTTCCATCCAAGCTTCAGAAAAAGCCGAGCATATTTCATAGAATTCAGTGAATGAACTGTGACTCCATGCGAAAGAATCATAAATCGGTTGTGATCGTGTTGTTTAATAACGGTCCCAGCTATGTTATAGCCTAGAGAAGAAGGAAGTACAAATGCTTCTTTAGGAAGAGTGCTATAGACTTTCTCATCATAAAAGCCATCTTCCGTATCGCGGTCAATAATAACTTTGTCGGTCTTTTTACGGATGTACATCATTTGATTTGTAAAAAAGATGCCAAGAGCGGCAAATGCTCCGAGAACGCTTCCTACTAATAATAGCCATTTTTTCATGATTAGCGGCTCCTTTTGTTAATATAGCTATTAGTTATTATAGCATCGCTCTCATAAAAACCTAATTTTTAACGCTGTGCAAATAAAGAGTATTGCTTGCTTTCAATCGGTCTTGAAATGTAAGGAGCGATAAAATCGACCGCTTCGAGCAGCTTTTCTTCATTAATAGAAGTGGAAATACCCATTTCATGAAGCATAAAGACAAGATCTTCGGTAGCTACGTTTCCCGTTGCTCCCTTAGCAAATGGACATCCTCCTAGCCCGCCAGCGGATGAATCGAACCTGTTAATACCGGCTTGCAGAGCTGCATAGATATTTGCAATAGCCAATCCTCTCGTATCGTGAAAGTGCGCAGCAAGTAGCGTGTGGGAAAAACTTTGTTTTAATTTCGAGAAAAGTGAAAATACATCTTTAGGATTTGCCATGCCAATTGTATCGGCAACGCTTAGCTCATCTACTCCAGCTTCCACAAAGCTTTCGCAAAGGCTCAGCACGTCACGTTCATTTATTTTTCCTTCATATGGGCAATAAAAGGCGGTGGAAATGCAGGTGCGAATAAAACATTCTTGCTGCTTAAGCTGCTGAATGAGAGGAAGCAGCGTTTGAACAGCTTCTTCGGTGTTTTTGTTAATATTTTTTTGATTAAAAGTATCGCTTACGCCAATAAAAAGCGCAACCGAGCGGCAATCAGCTTGCAGTGCCTTTTCCAAGCCTTTTTGATTCGGCACCAGTACAATGTTTCGGCATGTATCAGGCTGGAATATAGGTGCAATAGTAGAAGCATCTTTCATTTGAGGAACCCATTTTGGAGAAACAAAGGATGTAATTTCGATTTCAGATAGTCCAGCATCTTTTAATTTTTTGATAAAATTAATTTTTTTATCAGTTGGAACAAAATTTTTTTCATTTTGAAGTCCATCTCGTGGACCAACTTCTATAATTGTTACTTTTTCAGGAAATCCCATAAACCGCTCTCCTCCCACAATGTAAACGCTTACTAATATTTATTTTAATTCTAAAAAATTAAAATTCAATAAAAATTATAAATTTTTACAAAAAAAGAGGAATTTCGCAAGCGATGTCGAAATTAATACAAGTGACAGTTAATCACAGTAATCAAACAGTAAGGAGAGGTTTTCGACATGGGTCAAACAGAAGTAGTCATTGTAAGCGCTGTACGTACAGCAATCGGCAGCTTTGGGGGAAGCTTACAAAATGTATCCGCAACAACTTTAGGTGGTACTGTAATCAAAGAAGCTTTAAACAAAGCAGGGGTATCAGCAAACGAAGTAGATGAAGTTATTATGGGAAATGTCTTACAAGCAGGTTTAGGACAAAATCCAGCACGACAAGCAACTTTAGCAGCAGGGTTACCTGAAACTGTTTCAGCATTAACCATCAATAAAGTATGCGGATCAGGACTAAAAGCAGTACATCTCGCTACACAGGCGATTCTTGCTGGGGATGCTGATGTGATTGTTGCTGGTGGAATGGAAAACATGAGCCAAGCACCATACCTATTAAAAAATGCACGCAACGGGTTTAAAATGGGCGATCAAAAAGTAGTCGACAGCATGATCCAAGATGGATTATGGTGTGCATTTAACGACTACCATATGGGCGTTACAGCTGAAAACCTGTGTGATAAATATGAAATTACTCGCGACGAACAAGATGCATTTGCAGCTTCAAGTCAGCAAAAAGCAGAAGCAGCTATTCAATCTGGCCGTTTCGCAGATGAAATTGTGCCAGTAGAAGTGCCTGGAAGAAAAGGCCAAGTAACAATTTTTGAACAAGATGAGTTCCCACGCGCAGGCACAACGGCTGAAAGTCTAGGAAAGCTACGTCCAGCTTTCAAAAAAGACGGTTCAGTAACAGCTGGTAATGCATCTGGTATCAATGACGGTGCAGCTGCAGTAGTGGTAATGAGCCGTAAAAAAGCAGACGAGTTAGGCCTAACACCATTAGTGTCTATTAAAGCTAATGCAACTGCTGGAGTAGACCCAAGCATTATGGGAATCGGTCCTGTAAGCGCAGTGAAAAAGGCGCTTGAAAGAGCTGCTGTTTCATTAGAAGACGTTCAACTAGTAGAAGCAAACGAAGCATTCGCTGCACAGTCAATCGCTGTGGATCGTGAACTTCAATTTAACCATGATATTTTAAATGTAAACGGTGGAGCAATTGCGCTTGGACATCCTATTGGTGCAAGTGGTACACGTGTCCTGGTTTCACTTATTCATGAAATGCAAAAACGCGACGCAAAACTTGGTTTAGCAACGTTATGTATTGGCGGAGGCCAAGGTGTTGCAACAATCGTTGAACGTCCTTAATTTTTGATATAGCTTTAACAAACATTAAAGCTATATCACAACGCCACAGATTCCAAACATACTGCTTTGGAACTCGTGGCGTTTTTGTTTTTCTTTGAATTTTGTCTACTAATATAACTTTTTTGACAAAAAAATGATTAAATTATAATTTTTAGTTATATATATATTTAAAAAGAAATAAAAATCTTTTATAATAGATTAGAAAGCGTTTTCAAAAATAACGAAGGGGTGGTTATGTATGAAACAAGTACATACGTCGTTTAAAGAAGCGGTGAAAGATATTCACGACGGTGCTACGATGATGGTCGGTGGTTTTGGTTTATGTGGAATTCCGGAGAATTTGATTTTAGCGTTAGTTGAAACGGGGGTAAAAGATTTAACCGTAATCTCAAATAACTGCGGCGTAGACGACTGGGGACTTGGACTGCTTCTGAAAAACAAACAAATTAAAAAGATGATTGGCTCTTACGTGGGAGAAAATAAAGAGTTTGAAAGACAAGTATTGTCAGGAGAAATTGAAGTAGAATTGCTACCTCAAGGCACGCTAGCTGAAAAGATTCGCGCCGGCGGAGCGGGCATACCTGCATTTTATACACCAGCGGGAGTGGGAACACCCATTGCTGAAGGAAAAGAAGTTCGTGTGTTTGATGGGAAAGAATATTTACTAGAAGAGGCGTTAAAAGCTGATTTTAGTTTGGTTAGAGCTTGGAAAGCCGATCATATGGGGAATTTAGTGTATAACAAGACAGCGCGCAATTTCAGCCCAATGATTGCAGCAGCAGGAAAAGTGACGATAGCAGAAGTAGAGGAACTTCATCCAACAGGTTCACTTGATCCAAATATTATCCACACACCTAGTGTATATGTTCAATCGTTAATTATTGGTGAACAAGAAAAACGTATTGAGCGTTTAACCGTTCAAAAATAACAAAAGGGGAGAGATTTTTCATGATTGAAAACGGCGTGAACGTGAGAGAGCGAATTGCAAAACGTGCTGAAAAAGAAATTTTGGACGGATTTTATGTAAACCTTGGAATTGGTATTCCAACGCTTGTGGCTAATCATATCTCAGATAATAAAACGGTTGTGCTTCAGTCCGAAAACGGTCTGTTAGGCATTGGACCATATCCGAAAGAAGGAGAAGTAGATCCTGATTTAATTAATGCAGGCAAAGAAACCGTAACGGCGACAAAAGGGGCTTCTTACTTCGACAGTGCTGAATCGTTTGGCATGATTCGCGGAGGGCATATTAATATTGCGATTTTAGGAGGCATGGAAGTCTCAAAAACTGGTGACTTAGCTAACTGGATGATTCCTGGAAAAATGATTAAAGGAATGGGCGGTGCAATGGATTTAGTTCATGGAGCGCAGCGCATCATTGTTATTATGGAACATGTGACGAGAAAAGACCAACCTAAAATCTTAAATGAGTGCACCCTCCCTCTGACAGGAAAAGGGGTAGTAGATCGTATTATTACAGATCGAGCGGTAATTGACATTACGGCAGAAGGCCTAAAACTTGTCGAAGTAGCGAAAGGCTATACGGTAGAAGATATTCAACAGTCTACAGAGCCAACTTTAATCATTGATGAACATGTAAAACTAGATGCATTTTGATTTTTGGTAACAAAAGCAAGAATATGATACAATATCTCTCAATTAAAGTAGCGGGGGAATTGTGATGGCTAAAAAAAAGCAAAAACAATCAGCACAAAAACAAAATGATCAGCTCAGTATCAAAGATCAGCTAAATGATAGCTTATTAAAACAGCTTCAGGCTAAAAAACAGGCGCTTTCTTTAAAAGAAGAAGAGCAGAAAGAAACAGAACGTAAAGAAGCTGCTCGAATTCGAAAAGAAAAAGAAAAAAATAAATCGTTTGAAGAACTGTTAAATGAAAGTGATATGAACTGGTCCGAGTTTAAAAAATAAAAGCGCCGATAAAGGCGCTTTTATTTTTTAACGATGAGCTTCATATTGATTTGCTTTAAAAATCGAGTGCAGCTTGCTCACTTCAGTAGGCTGTAGCGGGGAGGTCTCGACAGCCTTTACGTTTTCACGAAGCTGTGAAGAAGAGCTTGCTCCTGCTACAACTGAGGCTACCGCAGGATTAGCTAAACAGTATTGAAGTGCAGTTGAATTCAGAGAGTGATTTGGTCGTACGTGACGAAATGCTTCAATCGTTTTTGATAATTCCGTACCGCTATAGTCTAAGTATCCCTTACCTTCGAATGCAGCAAGCTTTTGCTCTCCGTTTTCGGTTAGCAGCCCTTTGGCTACTGGACCTCTGGCTACAACGCTAATGCCGTTATCGTGCAAAAGGGGAAGTGCACTTTCTTCAGGACGTCTGTCTAACAAGCTGTATTGCATCATGACACTGACAATAGAAGAGTTTTGCACATACTCTCGAATCACATTCGGGCGGATAGATGAAATACCATAGTAGCGAATGACGCCTTCTTGTTTTAATTCTTCAAATGCTTCAATCGTTTCTTCAATATTGTCTTCAACAGTCCCTCCGTGCAGTTGATATAAATCGATGTAATCCGTTTGAAGCCGGCGCAGGCTTTCTTTTACTTCATCTTTTATGTAAGCTTTAGACGGATCCCACGTCCAGCTGTCTTTTGCATCATTCCAGCGATTTCCTACTTTTGTGGCTAAAACAATATCATGTCTGCGGTTTTTTAAAGCTTGTCCCACAAACTCCTCGTTTAAGCCAAAGTCATATAAATCTGCTGTATCAAAATAATTAATGCCATATTCCAGAGCTTCATCAATCATATTGACAGCGTGTTTCTGTTCCGTGCCAAGAGACATGCATCCTAAACCTAATGTACTGACCAGCAAATCTGAAGTACCTAAGCGTCTTTTTTCCATATATGCCACTCCTTATTTTTTACTTGTTTCTATCTATTGTAGCGCTATGATAGAGAGAAACTCAAATAAGAAGATTAAAAAACTGCAGCACAATTAGTGTCTGCAGTCTGCTTGTTGTTTGTAAGAATTAAAATTTTGAGAGATAGCGTTCGTCCACTCATCAACATACTGAAATTGTTCGCCGTATTCTTTTAACTTTTGCTTAATTTCCCATGCTTTACCGACTAAAATGATTTGCTTCTCGTGAACATAAACTTTCATTTTTTCTACCTCCCAAGATTCGTATGATAGAATATATGTAAGAGTCAAAAAAATAGAACGAGGTGGAGAAAATGGATCATTTAACAGAAAAAATGCGGTCTTCTGAAAAGCTGTTTGGAGGCAGAGTGATTGATTTGTACTTAGAAGAAGTAGAGCTTCCGAACGGAAAAACGAGTACAAGAGAAGTAGTTAAGCATCCTGGAGCTGTCGCTGTCATTGCGTTAACAAGCGATCATAAAATGGTTATGGTCAAACAGTATCGCAGACCGATGGATCGTATTTTAGTGGAAATTCCAGCCGGCAAGCTGGAAAAAGGAGAAGAGCCGATTGTAACGGCAAAACGTGAGTTAGAAGAAGAAACGGGCTATACAACAGATTCCCTTAGCCATATTATTTCTTTTTACACATCGCCAGGTTTTGCAGATGAGTTGGTTCACGTTTATTTAGCAGAAGATTTAAAAGTGATGACCACCAAAGCGGAATTGGACGAAGATGAATTTGTTGAAGTGATGGAAGTTACTGTAGATGAGGCCCTTACTCTTATTCAAAACAAAGAAATTTACGATGCAAAAACAGCATATGCTGTGCAGTACTTACAGTTAAAAAGCGGATTAGGAGAGTAAGAGAGTTTTTTCTTTTACATACGTACAGCAATCTAGCAATTTAGAGGTTTACATTGAAACGTCATTTGATGTGAGAAAAAACAGGCATGCGCGTATCTCTAGGTTAAAAAATGTGTGACAACCATATATTAGTTGAAGAAAAATCCGAACGATAAATAGAGATTCTTGATTTAGAATCAAATTCGTTCGGATTTTTTTAAGTTGATGGTGAACGTAGCTTTCATTTATGTAGTTGGTTCTAGCGGTTGATTGGAGGTCAAGGCGAAGACTCCTGCGGGAAAAGCGGAATAGGTGAAACCCCGCAGGAGCGTACGGGACGAGGAGGCTCACCGGCCGCCCGCGGAAAGCGAAGCCTTGCATGAAAATCAACAGCGGTGTCACAAGCTGTCCATACTATCTCATTTGTTCTTATTTAGATTAGATTAATTTCATTATGTCTTAATCTCTTTTTTATGTGATAGATTTAAAAGATTCTTGGCATAGTTTTTGTACTCTATCATACACTCTATTAAGCGATTAATAGGAGGAAGACGATGAGAAAAAAACAATTGCCATTATCGTATGCAAGACATTTTCAAGAAAACAGTTCTATTTATTTATTTGTAACCGTGCTGTTTTTAATGGGAATCATTTTTGGGGCTATTGTTGTAAATAGTTTGACGCTTGATCAAAAAGAAGACCTGTACTTCTATTTAAACCGGTTTTTCGGACAGGTAAAGAGTGGGGAAGTAGCAAGCAGCGTTGAAATGTTTCAGCAAAGTTTTTTTCACAATGTTAAATACTTAGGGCTCATTTGGATACTAGGAATTGCTATTATTGGTTTGCCTGTAGTGTTAATTCTGCTGTTTTTAAAAGGAATGGTGATTGGTTTTACCGTAGGCTTTTTAGTCAATCAAATGGGACTCTCTGGGTTTGCGCTATCTTTTGTATCTGTTATGCCGCAAAATATCTTTCTCATACCGGCATTTCTGATTCTGTCTGCAGCTTCAGTTGCCTTTTCTTTGAAGCTCGTGCGGCAGCAGTTTTTTAAAAAAGCAGCGGAGCCTATTTCTGCATCCTTTTTACGCTATAGCGGCACGATGATTGCAATGATATGCTTGGTTGCCTGTGCAGCTACAGTTGAAGCTTATGTATCACCTACTTTAATGAAAAGTGTAATGGCTCTATTAAATAAGTAAGAATAAGTATTAAATAAAAAGAATTCTTTTTTCTTATTAAGAATAACTTTATTTTGACACCCTCGACACATCTGATATAATGGATTAGTGAATGGCGAGGGAGGGAATAATTATGGAAAGTCGAATTGAGCGAATTAAGCAGCAGTTGCACTCAGCTAGCTATAAATTGACACCTCAACGTGAGGCGACTGTAAGAGTACTTCTTGAACATGAAGAGGATCATTTAAGTGCCGAAGATGTATATCTCCTCGTCAAGGAAAAGTCTCCGGAAATTGGATTGGCAACTGTTTATCGTACGTTAGAATTGTTAACTGAACTTAAAATTGTTGATAAAATAAACTTTGGCGATGGCGTTTCTCGCTACGATTTAAGACAAGAAGGAGCCGCACACTTTCATCATCACCTTGTGTGTATGGAATGTGGATCTGTGGACGAAATTCAAGAAGATTTGCTTGAAGACGTTGAAGAAATTGTGGAAAAGCAATGGAATTTTAAAATTAAAGATCACCGCTTGACATTTCATGGCATTTGCCATCGCTGTCAGGATAAAGAAGACAAGCAGTAAAAGCCTTTTCCATAATGGAGAAGGTTTTTTGTTGTACATAAATAGAAAAAATAACGAGGTTACAAGCTATATGGTTTTATAGAAAGGAAGGAAATGACAAGGAGAGAACTCAGCGTATAAAGGCAAGAAACATGTATAAAACCTGTCCCAATTGGCATATCTTCTAATAGAATCAAAAATTGGAGGAATTGTTTCATGAAATCATGGGCTGAAATGGTATATAATACATGTAAAGTATTTATCTTATTTACCGGGTTTACTCTTTTGTTTTATTTTGGAATGATATGGGTATCTCAAGAGTATCAAAATTATAAACGTTATGATGAGCCGTCGGGTTCAGCAGTTAAAGTCATGCAAGCAAGTGTGAACAAAGATCAGACGTGGCTGGAGCGTTTATTTATGTTTTATCAAAACGGGGAGTAGAGGCTATTGAATGATCAAATTCAAGATTTTATTCATTATTTAGTAGTAGAGCGGGGACTGGCGAAAAATACGATTGATTCGTATGAACGAGATTTAAAAAAGTATGCTCAATATTTAGAGCATGTAGAGCAGCTGAAATCATTTAATGAAGTAACAAGACTCCACATCGTTAATTTTCTGAAATATTTAAGTGATCAGCAAAAGTCATCTAAAACGATTGCGAGACATGTGGCTTCAACTAGATCTTTTCATCAATTCTTACTAAGAGAAAAAGCAGCGGATACAGATCCATCCGTTCATATTGATACTCCGCAGCTTGAGCGCAAGCTGCCAAAAGTGCTAAATGCAGAGGAAGTAGAGGCGCTGTTGAATGTGTTTGATACTTCGACGCCTTTTGGCATACGAGACAAAGCGATGCTTGAATTGCTTTATGCTACTGGAATTCGTGTATCTGAACTCGTTAACTTAAATATTGATGATGCACATTTGACGATGGGATTTATTCGGTGTATCGGAAAAGGGAATAAAGAAAGAATTGTCCCCATCGGAAGGTTGGCAACAGAGGCGATTGAAGAGTACTTACAGCATGGCCGGAGTATTTTAACAAAGCAAAAGGAACAGGACAAAGCACTTTTTGTTAATCATCATGGAAGGCGCTTGACAAGGCAGGGGTTTTGGAAAATATTAAAAAAGTTAGCTTCTGAAGCAAAAATTGAAAAAGAAATAACTCCACATACGTTACGCCATTCGTTTGCTACTCATTTGTTAGAGAACGGCGCGGATTTGAGAGCTGTTCAAGAAATGCTCGGGCATGCGGATATTTCGACCACTCAAATTTATACACATGTCACAAAAGCTCGTTTAAAAGATGTATACAATCAGTTTCACCCGCGAGCGTAGGAAGATCCCAATGTCCAGTAAGTTCATAGACATTGGTTTTTTTGATTGAGAACACTTTCATTCCTGTGTACAAAAAAATAAAAAGCGTCTATACTAATAGAGAGGTCAGACTTCTGACCAATAAGAGAAGATGGTTAAATTATTTCCAAACGGGAATTTTATAGAGAATAAATAAATTGATATTTGGAGGGAATAAAATGGCGCATACATATAAACGCGTATTTTTAGTTGTCATGGATTCAGTAGGTATCGGTGAATCACCGGATGCTGAAAAATACAATGATAAAGGTGCCGATACGTTTGGTCATATTGCAGAACACTGCAACGGTCTTCATATGCCTAATATGGCTAAGCTTGGTCTAAGCAATATCCGTGAAATTAAAGGAATTGATAGAGCCGAAAAGCCGCTCGCTTACTATACAAAAATGCAGGAAGCTTCTGCCGGAAAAGATACAATGACAGGTCATTGGGAAATTATGGGCCTTAATATTGATACGCCTTTTAATGTGTTTCCAGACGGATTTCCAGAAGAGCTGATTTCACAATTAGAAGAAAAAACAGGCCGTAAAATTATTGGGAACAAACCAGCATCTGGTACAGAAATTTTAGATGAGCTAGGAAAACAGCATATGGAAACAGGTGACTTAATCGTCTATACATCAGCGGATTCTGTTTTGCAAATTGCTGCTCATGAAGAAATTGTTCCAATTGATGAATTGTACAAAATTTGTGAGATTGCTCGTGAATTAACGCTTGATGATCCATATATGATTGGACGTGTTATCGCTCGCCCGTTTTTAGGTGAACCAGGTAACTTCACTCGTACATCCAATCGTCATGACTATGCATTAAAGCCTTTTGGACGTACAGTAATGAATGAATTAAAAGACAATGACATCGATGTTATTGCTATTGGTAAAATTTCTGATATTTACGACGGAGAAGGGGTCACAAAATCTCTTCGTACCAAGTCGAATATGGACGGCATGGATAAGCTAGTTGATACATTAAACATGGACTTCACAGGCTTGAGCTTCTTAAATTTAGTTGATTTTGATGCTCTCTATGGCCATCGCCGCGATCCACAAGGATATGGGCAAGCGCTTGAAGAATATGATGCACGCTTGGAAGAAGTATTTGATTTATTAAAAGAAGATGATTTATTGATTATTACAGCTGATCATGGAAATGACCCTGTTCATCATGGGACAGACCATACGCGTGAATACGTGCCGCTTCTTGTGTACAATAAAGGCATGAAAGAAGGAAAAGAACTTTCTATTCGTCAAACGTTTGCGGATATTGGCGCAACGGTAGCAGAAAATTTTGGCGTAGCAATGCCTAAGCATGGAAAAAGTTTTTTACAAGAGCTGAATTAAGCAGGGGGAATGGAGTATGAAAAAAGAATATATCGAAAAAGCAGCAGCATATATTAAAAATCAATCAGCTGTTACACCAACCATTGGTCTTATTTTAGGTTCTGGACTAGGGGTATTAGCTGACGAAATTGAAGGCGCGGTAAAAATTCCGTACAACGACATTCCTGAGTTCCCGGTTTCAACAGTTGAAGGTCACGCTGGTCAATTAGTCATTGGCACCATTCATGACGTACCGGTTGTAGCTATGCAAGGACGTTTTCACTTTTATGAAGGGTACGCCCTTGATAAAGTAACATTTCCAGTGCGCGTAATGAAAGAAATCGGTGTAGAAACGTTGATTGTAACGAATGCAGCAGGCGGAGTAAACGAATCCTTTAATCCAGGAGACTTAATGATTATTTCTGATCATATTAATAACTTTGGAACGAACCCTTTGATTGGACCTAATGACTCTGATTTTGGCGTAAGATTCCCGGATATGTCAACTGCTTACTGCAAGGACCTTCGTCAATTAGCGAAGAAAGTAGGAGCTGATTTAAATATCGCCTTACAAGAAGGTGTATATGTAGGAAATACAGGTCCAACATATGAAACGCCTGCTGAAGTACGCATGCTTCGCATTATCGGGGGAGACGCGGTCGGTATGTCTACAGTACCAGAAGTTATTGTAGCACGCCATGCAGGTATGAAAGTACTGGGTATTTCTTGTATTTCTAATATGGCAGCTGGTATTTTAGATCAGCCTTTAAATCATGAAGAAGTGATTGAAACGACTGAAAAAGTAAAACAGCAGTTTTTATCGCTTGTAAAAGAAGTAGTAAAGCAACTTCCAGCTGATCAAAAATAAGAAGAAAATATGACTTCAAGCATCGAGAATTTCTCGATGCTTTTTTTATTTCGTTTAGTATAAATCGATTATACCTTGGAAAAAATAGGTTGTATAAAGAATGGAGGTTTGTGGAGATGAAGCGAACTATTGTAAAGTTACTCGTTGTCATATTTTTATTTCCACTTATGACGCAACCTGTTTTAGCCGCAGAAAAAAAGAGTTCTGAGCTTGCTGACAGTGCTAGGTCAGCTATTTTAATTGAACGGGATACAGGAAAAATTCTATACGAAAAAAATAGTAATCAAGAACTTCCCCCTGCCAGTATGACTAAAATTATGACAATGATTTTAATTATGGAGGCTTTGGATAAAGGGAAAATTACCTTAAAAGATAAAGTGCGAGCAAGTGAATATGCCGCTTCAATGGGAGGCTCACAAATCTTTTTAGAGCCCGGAGAAGAAATGACGGTAAATGATTTGCTAAAAGGGATTGCGATAGGTTCTGGTAACGATGCTTCTATGGCAATGGCTGAATATTTAGCTGGATCAGAAGAAAAATTTGTAGCAAAGATGAACCAAAAAGCGAAAGAGCTTGGTTTGACTCATACAAAATTTCAAAATCCGACAGGCCTGCCTGTAGAAAATCACTATAGTACAGCTCATGATATGGCCATGATGGGCAGAGAGCTACTAAAGTATGAAAAAATTATTAACTATACAAGTAAATACGAAGCTTATTTACGCACGGATACAGATAAGAAGTTTTGGTTAGTAAATACGAATCGCTTAGTGAAGTTTTATCCCGGGGTTGATGGACTCAAAACGGGATTTACAGGTCAAGCTAAGTATTGCCTAACAGCTACCGCTAAAAAGGGAAATATGCGTGTGTTAGCGGTTGTATTCGGTGCAAGCACGCCAAAAGATCGCAATAATCAAGTAACCAAAATGTTAGACTACGCATTCAGTCAATATACAACGAAGCCTTTATACAAAAAAGGAGACGTTATTGCCAAGATAGATGTAAACAAGGGTAGTGAAGATCAGGTAACAGCCGTTACGTCAGAGCCTATTTCTGTTTTATTGAAAAAAGGAAATGCAGCCAAAGATGTTAAAACAGAAGTGAAAATGAACGAGAAGTTAAATGCGCCTATTCAAAAAGGCGACAAAATTGGAACGTTGACCATTAAGAAGGATAACAAAGTAATGAGTTCTTCACCGCTTCTTGCAAAAGAAGATATCGATGCTGCTTCTTGGTGGAAGCTATTTAAACGTACGTTCTCTATTTTCTCTCAAACATCTTAAACAGCTAAATGTGACGAAATAGAACTAGTTTTGTCGGTGAGAAGGATTCTATTCTGTTGGCAGCGAAAGATTGACTATAAGATTTCCGAGGAGGTTTGTATAGTGAGTCTTTCAATTGAATTGGAATTCAAACAAGATGTCTTGTTGGTTCGATTAACAGGAGAATTAGATCATCATACGGCAGAAGAGCTAAGAAGCAAAATCACCCAAGCGATAGAGAAGGAATCTATCAGCCATTTGATTTTAAATCTACAGCATTTAACCTTTATGGACAGCTCTGGCTTGGGGGTTATTTTAGGGAGATACAAACAAGTTCATAATAACGGTGGGGAAATGGTTGTATGCGCTATTTCTCCTGCTGTAGAACGTTTGTTTAATATGTCAGGCTTATTTAAAATTATTCGTTTTGAACCTAATGAAGAAAACGCGCTTCAAAAATTGGGGGTGGCATAATGAAAAATCAAATGAACCTCCAATTTTCCGCGCTTAGTCAAAATGAATCGTTTGCCCGCGTCACGGTAGCATCATTTATTACACAGTTAGATCCAACAATGGATGAGTTAACAGAAATTAAAACAGTCGTATCTGAAGCAGTAACAAATGCTATTATTCACGGCTACGAAAGCAATCCGGATGGTGTGGTATATATTTCTGTGACGCTTCATGAAGACGGTGTAGTGGAGCTGATGATTCGTGATGAAGGAATTGGTATCGATAACGTGGATGAAGCAAAGCAGCCTTTATACACAACGAAACCAGATCTAGAACGCTCTGGAATGGGTTTCACCATAATGGAAAACTTTATGGACGAAATTCGAGTAGAGTCTACTGTATTAGAAGGTACGACCTTATATTTAAAAAAGCACTTAACAAATAGTAAAGCGCTATGTAATTAAGGAGACTTGCCAATGGATGTGGAGGTCAAAAAAAATAAAAACGAACCGTATTTAAAGGATCATGAAGTTAAAGACCTCATCAAGCGCAGTCAGCAAGGTGATCAAATTGCACGAGATACAATCGTCCAAAAAAATATGCGGCTCGTTTGGTCGGTTGTTCAACGTTTTATTAACCGTGGTTATGAGCCCGATGATTTATTTCAAATTGGATGTATAGGACTATTAAAGTCCGTTGATAAATTTGACCTATCGTATGATGTTAAATTTTCAACATATGCTGTTCCTATGATTATTGGTGAAATTCAGCGGTTTATTCGTGATGATGGCACGGTAAAGGTTAGTCGTTCTCTGAAAGAAATGAGCAATAAAATACGTAAAGCAAAAGACGAGCTTTCCAAATTGCTTGGACGCGTCCCTACAGTCGCTGAGGTTGCAGAACATTTGGATCTCACTCCTGAAGAAGTAGTGCTGGCTCAAGAAGCTAATCGTGCTCCTTCGTCTATTCACGAGACCGTCTATGAAAATGATGGAGATCCAATTACCCTTCTTGACCAAATTGCTGATCATACGGAAGCGAAGTGGTTTGATAAAATTGCTTTAAAAGAAGCAATTGAAGAACTTGATGAGCGTGAAAAGCTCATTGTCTATTTGAGGTATTACAAAGATCAAACTCAGTCCGAAGTGGCCGCAAGGCTGGGAATTTCTCAGGTTCAGGTATCGAGGCTTGAGAAGAAAATCTTAAAACAAATGAAGCTGCATATGAATGATACGTAATACTTAAGAAGCAATCCGTTTTGCTATTCAAAGAAGAATAGTGAAACGGATTGCTTTTTTTATTTGGTAATTAATGGTCTGTTCAGAAACGTGAATTAGAAAATTTAAGAAAATCCATACTACACGTACAGGGAGATAATGAATCGTAAGGTGTGATATGAATGGAAAACGTTCTTTATCTTAAAATGAGGCATCGTATTCAAGTAAAACCTGATGAAGCTGTAAATATTGGACAATTAGCAATGGTTATAGCAGGAGATTCTGTTCAAAAACAAATTGAAAAGCTAATTGTCTATCAAGTAAGTATGAGTGATCGAAATATTATCATTGTTGATTTAATGAAGGTAATTGAAAAAGTTGCCTCTCAGTATCCGCACTTAGACATTCAGACGATTGGACCCGCTCAAACAATTGTAGAGGTCGTGTATAAAAAGAGACAATATTCCTTTTTGTTTTTTCTAGCTGTTTGGTTTCTTCTCTTCATCGGAGCTGCTTTAGCAATTATGAACTTTCACGAAGATGTGAGTATGAGACAAGTACATCAAAAATTGTTCTATATGCTGACCGGTCTGAGAGATAAGCAGCCTTTGCTGATTCAAGTGCCTTACTCTATCGGTTTAGGGTTGGGAATGATTCTGTTTTTTAACCACGTCTTTAGAAAACGAATTAATGAAGAGCCTAGTCCTCTCGAAGTCGAAATGTTTAATTACCAGCAAGACTTAGATCAATACGTCATTATGCACGAGAATAAAGAAAGTATGAAAAAAATTGATGATCATTAACATTGTGATGACCATTGTAATTGGACTTGCGGGAGGATTGGCTGCAGGTGCTGGGTTTGTAGCATTTTTAACGGTGCTGGGCATTATTCCGCGTTTGATGCAGCTGACCAAAACCATGAAATACATTCAAGCATATGAGTGGGGAGTCGTAGGTGGTGCCGTTACAGGCGGTTGGTGCAGTCTTCATCAATACACGTGGCAGTTTCCTGCGGTGCTTATTATGATCATAGGTCTAACGAGCGGTATTTTTATTGGGATGCTGGCAGCGGCTTTAACAGAAGTGCTTAATGTATTGCCGACGTTAACGAAACGAATAGGAATGGAAGGCAAGCTTATTTTATTGTTAATGGCCATTGTACTAGGCAAAGTATGCGGGTCATTATTTCATTGGATTTATTTTGTTAATCAATAAGAAAAGGATGTATGTAACATGGCAAATAATCAAAAATTAAAAGATAACTATCAAGAAAGCATTAAACCATTTCAGCCTAAACCTTCATATGTGGCAAATTGCCTAAAGGCCTTTTTGGTAGGGGGGATCATTTGTACATTAGGACAGGCAATTCAAAATTTCTATATTGCATTTTTTGACTTTAATGAAAAAAATGCAGGTAATCCTACCGTCGCAACCCTTATTTTAATATCTGCGCTCTTAACCGGGTTTGGGATATATGATCGTATTGGTCAGTTCGCAGGTGCAGGTTCAGCCGTTCCTGTTACGGGTTTTGCCAATTCCATGACGAGTGCAGCGCTTGAACATCGAAGTGAAGGAATTGTTCTCGGCGTTGCGACCAACATGTTCAAGCTGGCTGGAAACGTCATTGTATTTGGGACGGTTTCGGCTTACGTTGTAGGAATCATTCGCTACCTTTTTAAAACTTATTTGCTATGAAAAGAGGGGGATTATGAGAAAAACTGGAAAGCAAACGTGGGTTTATGAAAATCCTATTTACATTAATGCTACAGGAACAGCAGTAGGGCCAAAAGAAGCAGATGGACCGTTGGGAGAAACATTTGATATTACACATAAAGATTTGCACTGTGAAGAAGACAACTGGGAGTTAGCTGAAAGAAGACTGATGACGGAGTCCATTGACTCCTGCTTGCAAAAAATAAATTTATCCTATGAAGACATTGATTTGTTTTTGGCTGGAGATTTATTAAATCAAAACGTAACGGCTAATTTTGTAGCTCGACATAACCAAATTCCATTTCTATGCATGTTTGGCGCTTGCTCCACATCAATGGAAACGCTGGCAACAGGGGCAGCTCTTGTGGATGCGGGATTTGCTAATCGTGTTATTGCATCAGCGAGCAGTCATAACGCAACCGCTGAGCGCCAATTTCGAAATCCTACCGAGTACGGAGGACAAAAACCAGATACGGCAACGGCAACCATTACGGGAGCAGGGGCAGCACTGGTCTCGAAAGAAAAAGGTATTGTGCGTCTCACGTCTGCAACGATTGGGCGTGTAATGGATTATGGGATTAAAAACGCAAACGATATGGGTTCTGCTATGGCACCAGCTGCTGCGGATACCATTCAAAGGCATTTGGAAGACTTAAACGTCGCTCCAAACGAGTATGATCTTATTTTAACAGGAGATTTATCTGGTGTAGGCAGTCCAATTTTAAAACAGCTGCTCAAGGACGAAGGCTACGATATATCAACCAATCATAATGATTGCGGATTAATGGTATATCGCCCCGACCAAAATGTATTTGCAGGAGGAAGCGGCTGCGGCTGCTCGGCTATTGTCACGTATGGTCATATTTTAAATGAATTAAAATCGGGAAACTTAAAGAAAGTGTTTATGGTGGCAACAGGAGCTCTTTTAAGTCCAACGATGATTCAGCAAAAAGAGTCAATTCCAACGATTGCTCATGGCGTCGTCTTAGAACATATTGGGGAGGGGGATGATCAATGGAGTATGTAATAGCTTTTGCTGTAGGAGGAATCATTTGCGTTATTGGGCAGCTGCTGCTGGATCTTGCTAAACTTACTCCAGCGCATGTTATGAGTTCGTTTGTAGTTGCAGGAGCGATTTTAGATGGATTTGGTCTTTATGATAAGTTGATTGAATTTGCTGGCGCCGGAGCGACGGTTCCAATTACAAGCTTTGGTCATTCCTTGCTGCACGGAGCGATGAAGCAAGCAGATGACCATGGATTTATCGGGATTGGGATTGGGATTTTTGAACTTACCTCCGCTGGAATTTCAGCAGCTATTTTATTTGCTTTTATTATCGCGTTAATCTTTAAACCGAAAGGATAAAAGATTATGAAAAAAAGAAGGATCATTATTGTAACCGATGGCGATGAATATGCGCGCAAAGCAATTGAGCATGTAGCTAAATCGGTTGGTGGCAGGTGCATTTCGAGGTCATATGGAAACCCTACTACGTTAACAGGTAGTCAAACGGTAGATTTAATTCTTCAAGCACCATATGATCCCGTCTTTGTGATGTTCGACGATAGCGGTTTCTTAGAGGAAGGACCTGGGGAAATTGCTTTGCTGCATGTAGCAAAGCATCCTCAAGTAGAAGTTCTTGGAGTGATTGCCGTTGCATCACGAACTCATCAAAGCGAATGGACAAGAGTGGATGTGACCATTGATCGTTTTGGGGAAATATCGCATTACGGCGTGGATAAAAGCGGAATTCAAGAGTTAGAAGTCGGACGAATTAATGGAGATACAGTTTACTGCTTGGATCAGCTCGATATTCCCTTAGTTGTAGGAATAGGAGATATCGGCAAAATGGCTAGGATGGATGATGTCAAACTGGGATGTCCTATTACTGAAAAAGCAGCAAGGCTTATTTTAGAAAGGAGCGGTTCGTTTGGGTAAGCTAGCAGAGAAGAAAACAGCTATTTTTTCAAAAGTGCAAAAAAACGATCAGTGGTTCAAGGAAAACGCTAGTATGAACACAAGTTTTGATGTGGGCGTACGTAAACTGCTTATTTTGGATCGAGAAGTTCATATTTACTACGTAACGGGGCTGTGTGATAGTTCATTTATTATTGAAATTGCAAAAGTACTCATTCAAATTAATGATAATGAAGTTGAACGGGCAAAGTTAAAGGATATTGTTGAAAACCGTCTTATTCATCAGCAAGTCAAGCCTTTAAAGACGCTGGATGATGGAATGGTATCGGTTTTATCAGGACTGCTATTCGTTTTAATTGACGGTGAAGAAGTTGGCTTTGAAGTCGATGTGCGTACATATCCTGGCAGATCCCCTGAAGAAGCGGATACAGAGAAAGTGATTCGCGGAGCAAGAGATGGATACACTGAAAACATCATTATCAATACAGCGTTAACAAGAAGACGAATTCGTGACGGAAGATTTCGTTTTGAAATTATGAAGGTAGGCGAACGATCAAAACTGGACGTAGCGATTGGGTACATAAATGGCGTAGCTGATCCAGGGCTGGTTAAACTGATAAAAGATGAACTGGAAGCAATTGATATAGATGGTTTGCCTATGGCTGACAAATCAATTGAAGAGTTCTTAGTCAAACAAGGAATTAATCCTTTTCCAATGGTACGCTATACAGAACGACCGGACACAGCAGCAGCTCATGTGCTAGAAGGGCATGTGATCATTATTACCGATACGTCTCCAAGCGTTATTATTACGCCAACTACGCTGTTTCATCACGTGCAGCATGCGGAAGAATACAGGCAGGCTCCTTCTGTCGGTACGTTTATCCGCTGGATACGGTTTTTAGGAATTCTTGCTTCTCTTTTCTTATTACCGTTATGGCTGTTATTTGTACTTGAGCCAGACTTGCTGCCGTCAAAATTGCAGTTTATTGGACCAAACGAAGCAACAAATATTCCAACTGTTGTTCAAATTTTCCTAGCTGATTTTGGGATTGAATTTCTGAGGATGGCGGCCATTCATACGCCGACGCCGCTTGCCACGGCGATGGGCTTGATTGCCGCTGCGCTTATTGGGCAAATTGCTATTGATGTAGGTCTTTTTGTTCCGGAGGTTATTTTGTATGTAGCTATTGCAGCAATTGGTTCATTCGCGACGCCAAGCTATGAGTTAGCGGTAGCAAATAAAATGCTGCGATTGTTTCTGTTAATTTTTGTGGCGGTCTTTCATACCCCAGGGTTTCTTATTGCGACAACGTGTATCATTCTCTACATGGCGCGACTAAAATCATTAAATACGCCTTATTTGTGGCCGTTTCTTCCATTTAATCCGCAGGCTTTGTGGCAGATTCTCATCCGCACACCGGTTCCTGGAGCGAATCCGCGACCTAGTATTGTGCATCCGCAGGATAAAGACCGCCAGCCTGCAAAACCTTAAACAAAATATGTGGTTGAAACCTGTATGAAGATGTGATAGATTTGTTTTAAATATGGAAAATAATAAATATTTAGACAGTTAGCAGCGAATTGCCGTTAACTGTCTTTTTTACACTATACACAGGAACGGGGTCTAAACATGTTTTTACACGGAACAAGTCGCATAAATAAGCAGGGGCATCTGGAAATTGGTGGAGTTGATACAGTTGAATTAGCATCTAATTTTGGGACACCACTTTACGTATATGACGTGGCTTTAATTCGGCAGCGTGCTAGAGGATTTAAAGAAACATTTGAAAAGCATGGGGTGAAAGCACAGGTCGCTTATGCAAGCAAAGCTTTTTCGACAATTGCAATGGTCCAAGTCGTTCATGAAGAAGGTCTTTCGTTAGACGTTGTTTCGGGGGGAGAACTGTATACGGCTTTAGCAGCTGACTTTCCAAAAGAACGGATTCATTTTCACGGAAACAATAAAAGCCGAGCAGAACTAGAAATGGCCGTCAAAGAAGATGTAGGATGCATTGTAGTTGATAATTTTTATGAAATTGCATTGCTTGAGGAAATAACGGAACAGTATCAAAAAAAGATGCCTGTTCTTCTCAGATTAACACCTGGAATTGAAGCTCATACACATGATTATATCTTGACAGGGCAAGAAGACTCGAAGTTTGGATTTGATCTTCAAAACGGTCAAGCAGACGAAGCTGTGCGTCTTGTGCAAAATAGCAAGGGGCTAGAACTTTTAGGGATTCACTGTCATATAGGATCGCAAATTTTTGAAACAACGGGATTTATTATGGCGACTCAAAAGCTTTTTGCAAAAATGAAAGAGTGGAAACAACGTATAAAATTTGTTCCGCAAGTATTAAATTTAGGCGGGGGTTTTGGCATTCGTTATACGGAAGAAGATCAGCCTATCCCTGTTTCTCAGTATGTGGAAGTTATTATAGAAGAGGTCAAAAAGCAGTCCAAACAGTTAGAAGTAGAAATTCCTGAAATTTGGATTGAGCCCGGGCGCTCTCTTGTAGGAGATGCTGGAACGACCCTGTATTCAATCGGTTCTCGTAAACACGTACCGAATGTACGTGAATATGTAGCGATTGATGGAGGCATGAACGACAATATTCGTCCCGCACTGTATCAAGCGAAATATGAAGCGGTCATTGCCAATCGAATGAATGATGAGAGTGATGAGCTCGTATCCATCGCAGGTAAGTGCTGCGAATCGGGGGATATGCTGATGTGGGATGTACATCTTCCAAAAGCAAACCCAGATGATTTATTAGCGATGTTTTGTACAGGCGCATACGGTTATTCTATGGCAAGTCACTATAACCGTTTGCCAAAGCCAGCTGTCGTGTTCGTAGAAGATGGAGAAGCACAGCTAGTCGTAAAACGCGAAACGTATGAAGACATTGTAAAAAATGACGTGAAATACAAAGTGACGGTAAAAAAGTAACGAGTGATTAACGTAAAAAAAGAGCCTCTTGTTCAAGAGGCTCTTTTTTATGAGAATAACGATTTAATAGCATCAATAATATCAACAAAGAATTGCTTTAATTTATCAAGAAATGATTGGCCTTCTTCTGACTGAAGAAATGTTGTTACTTTTTCCTTTGTCGCAGAAAGCTGGTCTTTTACTTGGTTCCAATCGATGTTCATATCTTTTAACCGATTGAAAAAGTCAACCAGTGTATTAAGCTCTGAATCTGTTAATTTAATACCTAAATCATCAGTCACGCGCTGAATTAACGTGCGTAAATCGTCCTTTGTTTGAGGATTTTCTTTAGCAATTTCTTCTTTAATCGTTGCCATAAACTGCGCTGCTTTTTCTTTACCGATTTTTTCACCAAGTTTAGATGTTTGGACCATCTCTTCGTTGGCTGCTTTTTTTACTTCTTCTGGGATTTTTTGATCTGTTTGAACTTCATATGCTTTCATAATACCTGTTAAAGCGGCTGTACCAGATACTTCAAATGGAGCAGTAATCTGGATTTTTGCATCTTTAACGCCGGCGGTCATTAAAGCATTAATATACATGTCATCTGTAATACCATTAATATTTTGAGTTGATACGCTTAAACCAGAATCTTTTGAACCAAGGGTAATACTAGAAGATGAAATAGCACGAGATCCAATAGTAGCCTTTGGAATAAAGTCACCTAAGTATTCATGCTCTTCTTGGTTTGTCACGGTTACTGTTTGAGCATTGCTTGGTGCATCAAGGTCATTTAATACCTGTTGCTTCTGAGAGCTGGTTAAGTCCTGACCTAATGTAATAATCACATCGCCCGGAGCAGCATCTGCAAAACTTTTTAAGGGTGCGGTTAGGAATAGAAGAAGACCTAATGTCACCATCATTGCTTTTATCGTTAATTTCAAACCTTTTTCCTCCTTTAATCCCATACTTGCCCTATTATAATACGGGCAGGTCTGAAGTAACAGAGTCAATTCATCATTTTCCCATAAATCAGTCTAGAGGCGTAGATTTCTATATAAAATGAAATCTATGTATCTCCATCACTGTATTAGACGGATGATACTATAAAAAGTTTCATCTCACAACTACTATTTTTTATTTAGAGCCCTACGATAAGAAAGTGAAAAAGTGCATTCATTGAATTCATGAGCTTGTTTGTAGTAGAATAGAGTGAGTTTATAAATGTAAGTGTTCTGCCTCTAGGTGGCATTTACAACTTTTACGTTTTGCCGCTTTGACGGGGAAGATAGAGCCTGTAGCGGTACTAATACATATATTGGAGGTCATTTATATGAAAAAAGCAAGTATTTTAATGGAAAATGGTGAAAAAATTCTAATCGATTTATTTCCGAACGAAGCACCAGGAACAGTAGAAAACTTTGAAAAGTTAGCTAATGAAGGATTCTACAACGGCGTAACGTTCCACCGCGTTATCCCTGGATTTGTTTCTCAAGGAGGAGACCCAACTGGTACAGGTGCTGGCGGCCCTGGCTATTCAATTAAATGTGAAACAGAAGGAAACCCTCACAAACACGAAGCGGGTTCTCTATCAATGGCGCATGCTGGTAAAGACACAGGCGGCAGTCAGTTCTTTCTTGTTCATGAGCCACAGCCTCATTTGAACGGTGTTCACACTGTATTTGGAAAAGTAACAGAAGGACTTGATACAGTGTTGAAAATGAAAAATGGCGACGTAATGAAAGAAGTAAAAGTGTGGGAAGAATAAGAGCATACTGCTAGAAATGGATATCAGCTAATAAAACGTCATAACAACCTTTTACAGGGGGTTACGGCGTTTTTTCTTCGCGCAACAGCTCAAAAAGCGTAATAGATTAGGTTTCTCATACACGCGTGACATATGACAAGCTTTTGTGTAATATTGCTATTTACTTATAAATTTTGTATGATAAAAGCAGTAAAAAACGCAGCGCATTAATTTGTAGGAAAGTTTGAGGACGAGGGAGAATCGTATGCTTATTCGCTATAAACGAAACTATGAAAAAATTGCCATGGGTCTTCTATCGTTTGTACCTACGGAAAAAGATTTAAAAAAACTTCAACAAACGATGAAAGAATATGAGCAAAACGAACATTGGCAGCTGTATCTTTGGAAGCAAGAAGAAGATATTATTGGAATTGTTGGCATTTCCATGCTCGATAAAAGTTTGATTGAGGTTCAACACGTCAGTGTAAACCCTTCACACCGCCAACAGGGCATTGGCAAAAAAATGATTAAAGCTCTTAAAGAAATGTATACGACTGCACAAATTAAGCCGAGTGAAATCATCGCTCCTTTTTATGAAAAGTGTCAGGCGGATGAATAAAAAAAAGCATGATTAGTTGAGGTGCGAAAGCGTCTTTCACATCTTAGTCATCATAAAACAACAGGTAGCTTCTAGCTACCTGTTGTTTTGTTTTGCCAATAAGTTCGCTTGTCTTTCCGCAATCACATCTGAACGATCTCGTGTACTGTGACGATGAACAATCGCATCATTTTGCAGATTAGAAGCTGATAACCAGACAAGCTGTTTATCAGTGCTTCTTTGTTTGCAAGCTCGTAATAATGCTGGATCTTCAATAGGTAAGTTAATGCTTTTATATGGCTGATAGGTATCGATTAAAGCTAATTGTTTGCGAAGAAGTTTAAGCAGTGAAGGATAATTAAGTCCAAGCTGTGCAATGTTTTCTTCTTCCTTCGTTAAAATTGCCAGTGCCTTTTGCATCGTTCTTTTGGCTCCGGCGAAATTTTGACGTCGATGATGATAGAGTGAAACAGCAATTTGAATAAGGCCAACCCAAATAATATTGCGGTGTCCTCTTTCGTCTTTTTTCCAGTGTTCTTCTAGCAGTTCATGACATTCAAAGTAATCCCGGTCGCCATGAAAATGAACTAAATAATCAATATAGGCTTGTGAATACAATCTTGTTCCCTCCTGGTAAGACTCTATATGTAGTGTATCACAAAAATTAGCTATTCATCAGCGCTGTGCCTTTAAAGAGACAAACGTGCTCAAGGTATGGCGAACACGTTTGTTTTTATTCAATATGTGTGGTTAGAAGCGTAAGCAAGAACAACCAACAATAATTAATAAAATAAACAGTACAACAATTAAAGCGAAACCGCTACCGTATCCACAAGATTTTCCACCCATGCGAGTTCCTCCTTCAGCCATTTGAAAATGTTATTACCTTGACATCATATGTATGTTTAAACTTTTTGTATGGGCAAATGACCTATTTTTACGTTAATTTGTATTGGACATGTGTCTATAATCCTCTATACTAATGATAGTAACGTTATATAAAGCAGCAGAAATGATAAGCAATTGAAAAGTGTTGGTGAGATAAAAGTGGAGTACAGTGTAAAAGTAGATGCGTTTGAAGGACCTTTAGATCTTCTTCTGCATTTGATTAACCGATTTGAAATTGATATTTACGATATCCCAGTAGCGACAATTACTGAGCAATATATGATGTTTATACATACAATGAATGAGCTTCAGCTAGACGTTGCCAGTGAGTATCTAGTCATGGCAGCAACTTTGCTTCAAATTAAAAGTAAAATGCTTCTGCCTACGTATGAAGAAGATATGGATGAAATTGAAATGGTCGATGAAGAAGATCCGCGTGAAGAATTGATGCAGCGCTTAATTGAATATCGAAAGTTTAAAGAAGCGGCAGTAGAGCTTCAAAAGCTGGAAGAAGACCAAAGTCATGTGTATACAAAACCTCCAAGTAATGTGCAAATAAATGCAGAAGAACGTACGCAGCCTCAGGACGAAGGATTGGATATATCACTGTATGATATGCTAAGTGCTTTTCAAAAGTTAATGAAACGAAAGCAAAACAAAAAGCCTGTGCAGACGAAAATAGCAAGACAAGATATTCCAATTGACAAGCGCATGAGTGAAATTGTGAATGAATTAAAAGCCTTTAAAGGGAAAAAAAGTTTTTATCAGCTGTTTCCTTATCAAGAGCGTGATCATATTGTTGTAACGTTTTTAGCTGTGCTGGAATTAATGAAAGAAAATGAAATCGTTGTGGAACAGCAGCACAATCTAGACGAGCTTTATGTATCGTATCGAGAAAGGAATGAAGAGGAATGACAACGAATAATTTACAGGCTATTATTGAGAGCTTACTTTTTGTTTCTGGTGATGAAGGTCTGTCTATTAGCCGGTTAGCTGAGATTATAGAAAAGCCTCATGAAGACATTCAAGGTGCTTTGGAAAGCTTAGAGCAAGAGTGTAAGTTCAGAGGAGTTACACTTGTTGAAATAGGCGGGGCCTATCAGCTTGTTACAAAAAAAGAGCATGCACCATATATTGAGAAGCTCGTAGAAGCTCCTGCTAATCAATCATTGTCACAAGCAGCGCTTGAAACGTTAGCTATTGTAGCGTATAAGCAGCCAATTACAAGAGCTGAAATCGAAGAGATTCGCGGAGTGAAAACGGAAAGACCTCTTCAAACTTTAATTGGAAAGGTTCTGTTAAAAGAAGTGGGACGAGCGGAAGGCGCAGGGCGTGCCATCTTATACGGAACGACAAAAGAATTTTTAGGCTATTTTGGGCTTAAAAGTATCGAAGAGCTGCCGCCGCTTCCAGAAGATTTGTTACAAGAAGGAACCGATCAAGAGGCAGATTTATTTTTTCAATCGTTTCAAGAAATGAAGTGAAACCGTAAAAGAACATAGAGTTTTTCTATGTTCTTTTTTGTATGGACAAATCTTTTCATTCATAACCAAAAAAGACGAGCATAAACTTGTACAAACAGGTAGAGGGACGGGGATGACATGAAAAGAAGCAAAAAAAGTATCATCTATCTATTTATTGTATTGCTATGTCTCAGCGGTTGGCCTTCCGTATCATCTGCAGCAGGGAGTGTAAGTGCTCATAGTGCTATTTTGATGGAACAGAAGTCAGGAAGAGTGTTATACGCTAAAAATGCAGATCAAGTTAGCCGAATTGCTAGCATCACAAAAATTATGACAGCAATACTGGCGATTGAATCTGGCAAAATAAATAAAAAAGTTACCGTTAGCCACAACGCAGTTGGCGTTGAAGGTTCTTCTGTGTATTTAGTTGAAGGTGAAAAAATAAAATTAAAAGATTTAGTGTATGGCCTGATGCTTCGCTCAGGTAATGATGCTGCTGTAGCTATCGCAGAAGCCGTTGGAGGAAGCGAAGATGGATTTGTTTATTTGATGAATAAAAAAGCAGAAGAAATTGGCATGACGAATACAACATTTCAAAATCCGCATGGATTAGACGATCATGAAAATCATCGCTCAACAGCGCACGATATGGCTCTGCTTATGCGCTATGCAATGAATAATAAAATTTTCAAAGAGATTTCAGGAACAAAAGTCTATCGAATGAAGCACCCTGAAGAGAAATGGGATCGAGTGTGGAAAAACAAAAATAAACTGCTGACAACACTATATGCATACTGTACTGGCGGAAAAACAGGATATACAAAATTAGCAAAACGAACGCTTGTGACAACTGCTACAAAAGATGGAATGGATTTAATCGCCGTAACGATTAATGCGCCAGATGATTGGAACGATCACATTTCCATGTATGAAAATGCATTTGATAAATATGATATGACCAGTTTAGCTGCAAAAGGCGAATTGGCAGATATAAAAGATTCTTTCTATAAAGATCAGTTGTATATTAAACGAAATGTCGTCTATCCTCTTACAAAGAAAGAACAGAGCTCTGTAGAAGTGAAAACAACGTTAATTCAGCCTAAAAAGCAGTGGGAAGAAACAGGGAAAGTTCCCAATGTTGTAGGGAAGCTCGATATTTATAGAAGTGGAGAAACGATTGACAGTGTTCCTATTTATTTCGAAAAGCAGGCCGAGCAGCAAGAAGGTTTCTTTGATCGAGTGAAGCGATTAATGTTTATTCAGTCTGGAGCCAAAACAGATGGTTAATATTATTTGGATGTTGCTGACCATTATCGGAATTGTTTTTGCAATTATAAATGGGAAAATTGGTGATGTAAACAAAGCAATTTTTCAAGGTGCAGGCGAAGCGGTGACCATCAGCATTGGGTTAATCAGCGTGCTGGTCTTTTGGTTAGGTATGATGAATATTGCTCAAAGTGCAGGGCTTCTCGACAAGTTAGCGAAACTATTTCGACCCATTATTACTAGACTTTTCCCTGATGTTCCAAAAGATCATCCGGCCTTAGGATACATATTATCCAATATGATGGCGAATATGTTTGGGCTGGGGAATGCGGCAACTCCTCTTGGTATTAAAGCGATGGAGCAACTTAAAAAACTGAACGGCGACAGAGACGAAGCAAGCCGTTCTATGATCACACTTTTAGCACTTAACACAACCAGTTTAACGCTTATACCGACCACAGTTATTGCCATTCGAATTACGTATAACTCGGCTAATCCTACTGAAATTGTGGGTACTACGCTTTTAGCAACTGTTGTAGCTACAATAGGAGCTATCATCATCGATCGCTTCTTTTATTATCGACGTACGCGAAAAGGAGGAAAACGAAAATGACGATGCTTAATCAAGTATCATTGATGTTTATTCCTCTTATCGTAGGATGTATTTTACTTTATGGAACCTACAAAAAAATTCCTACGTATGAAAAGTTTGTAGAGGGAGGGAAAGACGGATTACAAATTGCTTTTTCCATCATTCCTTACTTAGTCGGCATGTTAGTGAGCATCTCTATTTTTCGAGCTTCAGGAGCCCTTGATTTTTTCTTATCTGTTTTAAAACCTATGCTGCAAGCAGTCGGCGTTCCGGCTGAAATTGTACCTTTAGCTCTTATTAAACCGATATCTGGAACGGCTGCCCTTGGTATCACAACGGATCTAATTTCTACATATGGACCTGATTCTTTTATCGGTCGTTTGGCATCGACCATGCAGGGAAGTACAGATACCACGTTTTATATTTTAACGGTTTATTTCGGAGCAGTAGGTATTAAAAAAATGGGAGATGCGCTGAAGGTTGGTTTACTGGCGGATTTGGTAGGGATTATTGCATCAGTTGTGATCGTAATCCTTGTATTTGGCCGGTAAGAAATCGAAAATTCTACCTCTGTGTGGCAAATAGACTTGTGTATTACTTCGTAAACAAGTAAGATGTTACAAGAGGTGAAGTGTTAATGGAACGATTACAAAAAGTGATTGCTCACGCAGGTGTAGCATCAAGACGTAAAGCTGAAGAATTAATCGGCCAAGGCCGAGTGAAAGTAAATGGAAAAGTTGTAAAAGAATTGGGCACGAAAGTAGGTCCTAACGATAAAATTGAAGTAGACGAAGTGCCGGTAGAAAGCGAAGCGCCCGTTTATTTTATGCTATACAAACCAAGAGGCGTGATTTCAGCTGCTAACGACGACAAAGGAAGAAAAACAGTCGTTGACTTCTTTCCACATGTAGAAGAAAGAATTTACCCTATTGGACGTCTGGACTATGATACGTCGGGTCTACTTCTTTTAACAAATGATGGTGAATTTGCTAATCAGCTAATGCACCCGAAATTTGAAGTGGATAAAGTGTATGTGGCTAAAATTAAAGGAATCCCAAGTCGTGAAAGCATCAGACAGCTGCAGCGCGGAGTGATGCTTGAAGACGGAAAAACAGCACCAGCTCGTGCAAAAGTTCTTTCCATTGATAAAAGCAAGCAGACGGCAATCGTAGAACTGACGATTCACGAAGGGAAAAACCGTCAAGTACGTCGCATGTTCGATGCAATCGGACATTCTGTATTAAAGTTAAAACGTGAGCGCTACGGACCTTTAGACTTACGCGGATTAAATGCAGGAGAAGCACGCGAGCTTACGGCTCATGAAGTCAAACAATTATATTCAATGTCTCAAACAGGTAAGTAATTTTCACTTACCTGTTTTTTTTATGAAAAATGTCGTGAATTAGAAAATCAAGCAAGGTTTTTTGAAAAAATGTCGAACTTGTAGAATGAGAGGAAGACTTCACAGAAACGTCGAAATATTATCGGAAAGCCACTACCAAAAAAATGATATAATGGTAGAAAAAAAGCGTATTGAAAGCGGTTAAAAGGAGTTCGTGCTATGAAAAAAAAGCGCTTGATTATTCGAACAGTTATATTAGCAGTTTTACTGTGCGCGGTTGGATATACCCTTTATGCTCAATTTTTTGCTGATAAACAAAAGGTATCGGTAGGAGATGAGGCACCTGACTTTATATTAAGAGATATTAATGGAGAAACTCATCAGCTATCAGATTACAAAGGCAAAGGAGTTTTTTTGAATTTTTGGGGAACATGGTGCAAGCCCTGTAAACAAGAGATGCCGGCGATGGAAAAGCAGTATGCAGCATATAAAAAGCAAGGCGTTGAAATTTTAGCTGTTAACGTTGCAGAAACGAATATAGCGGTAGAGCAGTTTGCTAAACAGTATGGGCTATCTTTTCCAATTTTGATGGATAAAGATTCACAAGTGTTGGGTGCGTACGGGATAGATCCTCTTCCGACTACGTTTTTAATTGATAAAAACGGAAAGATTGTAGACAGCTTTATTGGCGGATTAGAAGAATCTAAAATAAAAGAATATATGGAAGAAATTAAACCATAGGGAGTGTTGACAATGAAACACGTAAAATGTGAATGTGGACACGTTAACCCGCATGGTACGATTTTGTGTGAAGCCTGTGGTAAACCAATTGCAGAAGAAACAACTGAAAAATTAGTAGATATGCGTTATGAAGGAAGCGCAAGGCGATCGCAAACGTACAATAAAACAGTTATCGATAAAATATGGAATTTTTTATCTTCTGTAAAGGTAGGCATTTGGATCATTATTGTGACGCTTGTTGCGTCTGCAGTCGGAACCATTTATCCTCAAGAAGCTTACATACCTCCTAATGTGACAGCAGGTGAGTATTATCAAAAGGAATATGGATGGACAGGAGAGCTTTATTATAAGTTAGGTTTTCATCATCTCTATGAATCGTGGTGGTACTTGCTTTTAATTGCTGCTTTAGGAATGTCGTTAGTCATTTGCAGTTTAGATCGAGTAGTGCCTTTGTACCGAGCTCTAAAAAAGCAGAGCGTAACAAAACATCCAAACTTCTTAAAGAGACAGCGTTTATACAGCACTTCATCATCGTGGACGGATCAAGATTATGAACATGTAAAAAGCATGCTGAAAAAAAGAAGATACTCTATTCGCGAAGAAAAGGGCAATCTGCTGGCTGAAAAAGGACGCTTCTCAAGATGGGGTCCATACGTTAATCATATCGGTCTCATTATCTTTTTACTAGGTGCTATGCTTAGATTTGTACCAGGTATGTATATAGATGAAGTTCTTTGGATCCGTGAAGGTGAAACAAAAGTTATTCCTGGGACGAACGGAGAGTATTTTTTGAAAAACCATCGTTTTACTGTGGAAACGTATGATAAAGATAGCGAAAGCGCCGTGTTTCAAGAAGCAATTGATCGCGCAGGGAATAATAAAGTAGCCAAAAAATATGAAGCGGATGTTAGTCTGTATAAGCGCGAAGGAAAGCTTATACCGGGAGCAGATCCAAAGCTAAAAAAAATAAAAGATTCAGAGATTCGTGTGAATCAGCCGCTTAAGTTTGAAGGATATGCCATGTACCAAGTGGACTTCAAGTTAAATGAGTTTAGCTCTATGTCTTTCCATTTAACAGATAAAAATGCAAATAAAAACGTTGGTTCACTTACAGTAGATTTACATAATCCAAAAGCAACATATGATTTAAAAAACGGATATAAAGTCAAGCTCATGAGCTACTTTCCAGACTTTTTCTTTGATGATGAAGGAAACCCAAATACAAAAACAAGAGTGCCTAACAACCCGGCTTTTGTATTTAAAATGATTACGCCTCAGCATAAAAAAGGCGAAGTTGCTTTTGTTGGAATTAGAGAGAACTTGGAACCACTAGGAAATAACGATTATAAAATGACCTTTGCTGGTGTGGAAACGAAAAATGTAACGGGATTAACCGTTCGCAGAGACTATACGCTTTGGTTTTTAGGGATTGGCGGAGCCATCTTTATGATTGGTGTGATTCAAGGGATGTATTGGAATCATCGCCGCATGTGGATTCAAAAAGTCAATAATGAGATATGGTTGGCCGCACATACAAATAAAAACTGGTATGGTCTTAAAAAAGAATTAAATGGTTTATTAGAATCCACATCCCTCACACAGCTGAAGGACCAAAATGATAAAGAAACAAAATAGGAGGAAAAAGCATGGATTACGCGAGTATAAGTAGTAATTTACTGTATGTGGCGTTTATTGCTTATTTAGTTGCAACCTTTTTTTTCGGAGGAGCTATTCGAGATAAGCGAGCAGCTCAAAAGAAAACAAAGTGGGCAACGTTTGGAATTGCGGTTACCATCATCGGTTTTATTGCACAGATTGGCTATTTCATTACAAGATGGATTGCATCAGGCCACGCTCCTGTTAGTAATTTATTTGAATTTACGACGTTTTTTGGCATGATGCTTGTTGGCGCATTTATTGTTATTTACTTTATTTATCGTCTTAGCATGCTTGGACTTTTTGCCTTGCCGGTGGCTCTTTTAATCATTGCTTATGCAAGCATG
The DNA here is from genome assembly GCF_053345675.1 of Priestia sp. D51. Lineage (NCBI taxonomy): Bacteria > Bacillati > Bacillota > Bacilli > Caryophanales > Bacillaceae > Priestia > Priestia sp. D51. The sequence goes on from NZ_JBLTIR010000001.1 coordinate 517,793, forward strand.
TTTCCAACTGAAATTACGCCGCTGATACCAGCTCTCCAGACGAATTGGCTGCATATTCACGTTACAACCGCAGCTACGGGTGAAGCCGTGCTTTCCATTAGCTTTGTTGCAGGATTGATTTATTTAATCAAAACAATTGATCAATCCAAGCGAAATAAAAAAGCATTTTGGCTGGAATTCATCCTGTATACGCTTATTAGTACGCTTGGGTTTGTAGCGGTGACGCTGGCTTTTAATGCGGCTCACTACGAGTCATCATTTAATTGGGTTAATAAAAGTGGCGAACAAGAGCAAGTCGTATATCATATGGTTCCGCTAGTGGGGCCTCATCAAAGTGAGTGGACAGACGGGAACGACATACAGCCGCTTGTTGATATGCCGGCTATTATCAATGCTAAAAAATTAAATACGGTTATTTGGTCGTTAGCCGGTGGGTTTGTCTTATATTGGCTGATTCGTCTTATTTTACGGAAGCGAATTGGAGCCGCACTGCAGCCGCTTGTGAAGCAGGTAAACAGCGACTTGCTTGATGAAGTAAGCTACAGAGCAGTGGCGATTGGATTTCCTATTTTTACATTAGGAGCACTTATTTTCGCTATGATTTGGGCTCAGATGGCCTGGACGCGCTTTTGGGGATGGGATCCCAAAGAGGTGTGGGCGCTGATCACCTTTTTATTTTATGCCGCTTTTCTTCATCTTCGGCTGTCTAAAGGGTGGCACGGTGAAAAATCAGCTTGGCTGGCAGTTGGCGGATTTGCCATCATCATGTTCAACTTAGTGGCCGTGAACCTAGTTATTGCAGGTTTACATTCATATGCGTAACCTTTAAAAATAGAATAGAGGCTGAAATAAAGATATTTTAGTTGAAGAAGATCCGAACGATGAGTTGAGATTCTTGATGGAGAATCACATTCGTTCGGATTTTTTTATTTGCATGGTGAACGGAGGCTTCATATATGTAGTTGCTTCTAGCTCCTGTATTTTATCTGTCCATCTGTAGATTGGATGGATTTCGATATGTCTCAACCTCTTTTTTGAGGAAAAAAGCTATTTTTCATAAAGGTGTTCACGAATTGTCACATTGTTTGGGTAACATAAGTAGAACTCGCCGGTTTTTTTTTGTACACTAAGACTAGGAGGTTGAAAATACATGCAAAACGAACAAAGATTACTGCTAGTAGACGATGAAGATCGCATTAGACGATTGTTAAAAATGTACTTAGAAAAAGAAGGATACATCATTGAAGAAGCAGCCGACGGGCATGAAGCAATCGAAAAAGCGTTACACATAGATTATGATTTGATTGTATTAGATTTAATGATGCCTGGCATAGACGGTATTGAGGTCTGTAAACAAATTCGCGAGAAAAAAGCAACTCCTATTATCATGCTTACAGCTAAAGGTGAAGAAGTAAACAGAGTCCAAGGGTTTGAAGTAGGTACAGATGATTACATCGTTAAGCCGTTTAGCCCAAGAGAAGTGGTTCTTCGCGTAAAAGCACTGCTTCGACGTTCTTCTCAAGCAACGTTTATTCAGCCAGAAACGAGCGTGAAAAACCTTATTGTCTTTGATCACTTAACGATTGATAATGATGCACATCGCGTTACAGCAGACGGAAAAGAAGTTAACTTAACTCCAAAAGAATATGAATTATTGTGCTACCTTGCAAAAACGCCAGATAAAGTATACGACAGAGAGCAGCTGCTGCGTGAAGTGTGGCATTATGATTTCTTTGGAGATCTTCGTACGGTAGATACGCACGTCAAGCGTTTGCGTGAAAAGTTAAATCGCGTATCGTCACAAGCGGCGAAAATGATCGTAACCGTTTGGGGAGTAGGGTATAAATTTGAGGTTGAAAATAACTGATGTTTTGGAGAAGTGTAGTTGGTAAACTATGGTTTACTATCCTATTGCTCGTTACGCTTGTTTTATTTATTTTGACCATTTTACTGCTTCAGTTTTTTGAAAATTATCATGTTGTAGACGCAGAAAACCGTTTAACTAAAACGGCTGCTAAAATCTCTACCATTGTGCAGGAAACAGAGGATGAAAAGCTAGGACTATCCATTGCTCGTGAACTTGCAGATCAAGCAAGTGTAGTTATTGTTCAGGATAAAGATTTCTATTGGCATTCCACACATCCTGATAAAGAAAATAAGAAAGCTATTTCGGCCATTGTTAAACAAAACGATCAGCTAAATCAAGTGGTTGAAAAAGGTAAAGTAATACGGGAAAAAATGTACATGACCACAAAGAAAGACACGAGTGATGAGCCTTTAATGTTTGTTGTCGGTGTACCTTTAATGAAAGATAATAAACCGACAGGCGGCGTTTATTTGTATCAATCTCTTTCTGAAATTGAAGAGCCCGCTCAATATACGACTAAGTTCATTTTATTGGCTGCAGGTATTGCTATTATTTTAACTACTATCTTTGCTTTTTTCTTATCCACTCGAATTACAGCACCTCTTAGAAAAATGAGGCAGGCGGCATTTGAAGTAACAAAAGGGAATTTTGATACAAAAGTACCTATTTTAACTCACGATGAAATTGGAGAGTTAGCGATTGCTTTTAATCAAATGGGCAGGCAGTTAAAGTTTAATCTCAATGCGCTCAATCAGGAAAAAGAACAGCTTTCAAGTATTTTAAGCAGTATGGCAGACGGTGTTATTACGTTTAGTAGAGACGGATCGATTTTAATTACCAATCCCCCAGCGGAGCATTTTCTTCAGACTTGGTATTACGAGCAGGATGTGAACAACCAGCAGGTGCCTGAGCTTCCAGCAAACGTCGTGCATTTGTTTCAAACGGTAGTAGAGACTGAAACGGAGCGAAGTGCAGAGTTGAAAATTCAAGGGAAAACGTGGGTCATTTTAATGTCACCGCTCTATAATCAAACGAAAATCCGCGGTGCTGTAGCTGTACTGCGAGACATGTCTGAAGAGCGTAAACTTGATAAATCAAGAAAAGATTTTATTGCAAACGTGTCTCATGAATTGCGTACACCTATTTCTATGCTTCAAGGTTATAGTGAAGCTATTATTGACGATATTGCAAGTACGGATGAAGAAAAGAAAGAAATTGCACAGGTGATTTATGATGAATCACTCCGTATGGGCCGGCTTGTAAATGAACTTTTAGATTTAGCGCGAATGGAAGCGGGACATGTGCAGCTTCACTTAGAATCTGTAGCAATGGTTGAATTTACAGAACGTGTTTTGCGCAAGTTTCAAGGGTTAGCTAAAGAAAAACATATTAAACTGTCTCTTAATGGAAAAATAGAAAATGAATTTGAAGCGATGATTGATTCAGACCGTATGGAACAAGTGCTGACAAACTTAATTGATAATGCCATTCGTCATACGGATGACTACGGAGAAGTAAAGCTGCATCTTGATAAAAGTCAATCCGAAATCCATCTTTCTGTTCAAGATACGGGAGCAGGGATTCCAAAAGAAGATCTTCCGTTTGTATTTGAGCGATTTTATAAAGCTGATAAAGCCAGAACGAGAGGAAAGTCAGGAACTGGTCTTGGGCTTGCGATCGCTAAAAATATCGTGGAGGCACATCAAGGGATTATTGCAGTTGAAAGTGAATTAAATGAAGGAACAACTTTCTTTATCAAACTGCCAAAGTAAACACATGCTAAATAACAGTTTGTCTTCGGCTGAAATAATAAGAATAGCAAAGAGATGTGATTCATTGGAGAATCACATCTCTTTATTTTTTCTGTAAACAAGTCTAAAAGAGAAGGAATTGGCATATAGTATGTTTTGTGTGCAATGATCTACATAGGAGGTTCTTTCTTCATGATTGACGTGTTAAGAAGAATATTGGTTGTATTAGTGATGGGATTGTGTATAGGTCTTTTATTTTTGGGCGGGCAAATGGTAAAGGCAGAAGAGAAGCAGTGGGAGTGGCCGGTTGAAGGAGTCTTAACTGATATATTTGGTTCTCGTCACGCCAAACACTTTGGAATCGATATAGCAGCACCTGTTGGTACACAGGTGTATGCTGTTGCAAAAGGAGTGGTGAGCCGCTCTTATTATTCAAATACATACGGGCAAGTTGTTTTTATCAAACAAACGAATGGATACGAAACGGTCTATGCTCATCTAGAGAAACGACTTGTTGCAGAAGGAAATTCTGTAGCCCCAGGTCAAAACATTGGATGGGTTGGCAATACAGGACGATCTTCAGGTGCACATTTGCATTTTGAAGTTCATCAAGGAAGTTGGAATCCGGATAAAACCAATGCGGTAAACCCACTCGCCAAATTGGACAAGCAAAAACTATCGGCATACGTAAAAAACGATTTAGCTGCCACGGTTTTTCAGCAGTTACATCAGGCTTCTGATAACTGTATTCTTATCCATCAAGGAGATACATTATCTGAACTTGCGGCCAAATATGAAGTCGATGTGGAGCAGCTAAGAAAGTGGAATCATTTAGAGAACACCGCTTTAAATGCAGGACAAGTGTTAAAAATAAGTCCATAAAAAAAGAGCCGCTAAGGCTCTTTTTTCAATGTCACAACTCAATGCGCTGTATGGTCACAATTTCGCTTGTTTGTTTTAATGAAGTGATGACAGAATCATCTAAAAGTTTATCAAACGTGAGCATCATAATGGCTTCTCCGCCTTTTTGCTTACGGCCCACTTGCATGGTAGCAATGTTAATACGTAAATCTCCAAGTACTTTCCCTACATTTCCAATAACTCCGGGCTGATCACTGTGACGGATATAAAGAAGATGTCCTTCTGGATAAAAATCAATATCAAACGAATCAATATTAACAATTCGAGGTCCATATCCTGCTATATAAGTGCCCGTAATCGTAAATGTACGCTGTTCGCCTGTTACTGTAACGTCAATTATATTAGAATATCCTTGCGTATCTTCCGATGTTTTTTCACCAAATGTAATTCCTCGTTCTTTGGCAATCATAGAAGCATTGACTTCGTTAACAGGTGAGTCAATACGATGGGTTAAAAAGCCTGATAACAAGCTCCGTGTAATATAAGTGGTTTCTAAATCCGTCACTGTACCTCCGTAGGAGATCGAGATATGCTGAACGGGTTCTCGCATGCATTGAGATAAAATAGCTCCCATTTGTTTAGTAAGGCTCGTAAACGGCTGAATTTTTTCAAAAACTTCTTTAGAAAGCGTTGGTAAATTAATGGATGAACTTACAGGATTACCTTCTAGAAAATGCAGAACGTCATGTGCCACGTCTTCAGCAACGTTAAGCTGGGCTTCTTTTGTAGAAGCTCCTAAATGGGGAGTTGTAATAACTTGATCAAAATGTAACAAAGGGTTATCAATCGGCGGTTCAACTTCAAATACGTCAATAGCTGCACCTTGAACATGGCCAATTTCTAAATAATGAACTAAGGCTTTTTCATCAATGATCCCGCCGCGTGCGCAGTTTAATAAAAATACACCCTTCTTTGTTTTGGCTAATGTTTCATGATTGAGCAATCCCTTGGTTTCTTTCGTAAGCGGAGTGTGTACGGTAATTACATCCGCTGCTGCTAGTAATTCATCCAGGGATAATAGTTCTACGCCTAGCTTTTCAGCTCGGGAAGAGGTTAAAAAAGGATCGTAAACGTGAACGCTCATATTGAAGGCTTTTGCGCGTTTAGCAAGCTCTGAGCCAATTCGTCCAAATCCGATAATGCCCAGGTGTTTGCGATTAAGCTCTGTTCCAACAAATGCTGAGCGGTTCCATTCGCGCGCTTTGACTGAAGCATTTCCTTGGGGGATATGCCGAAACAAGCTAGCCATCATAGCAAATGTATGTTCCGCCGTTGAAATGGTATTTCCGTTCGGCGCGTTAATAACGACAACCCCTCGTTTGGTTGAGGCTTCAATATCAATATTATCGACACCTACTCCAGCGCGAGCAACAATTTTTAAATTCGGCATTTTTGCCAGCAAATCCTCTGTAACCGTCGTAGCACTCCGTACTAAAAGCGCATCGTACGTATGCAAATCATTCTCAACTTCTTCAACTTTTTTTCGCGTAAGATTCACATGAGGAGCTTCGAGTAGTGGAGCAAGACCTTCATTGCTAATTGAATCAGCTACTAATACGTTATACATGACGTGAACATCTCCCTTGGATTTTACTATCATCAAATATTTGATAATTTACCATGTTAAAAAAATTCTGTCAATTATATTTTTTAAACTTTACAATTAGTTATCAAATACACAATTGTAAACGTAAAATTGAAACTATAAATATGTCATAATGCTGTTGGTTATGCACTTATTTCCTTATTTTACATATAAAACAGTAATGAAGTTTATAAAAGACATCAATTTAATAGGAATTAAAAAAACTTCTTTATTTACTTTTAATTCGAGATAACATATAATAAATTCATAATTAAATATTGGTCTATCTTCGGGGCAGGGTGAAATTCCCGACCGGCGGTAAAAAAACAAATTGTTTTGAGCCCGCGAGCTTATATGTAATACATACGAGCAGATTTGGTGAAATTCCAAAGCCGACAGTACAGTCTGGATGGGAGAAGGTGGAGGTTCAGCGTTCAAAACCTAATGTGATGAACGTTTATTAAATATGCCTGCCATGTCTCCTCTCAACGAATCATTTGTTGGGAGGTTTTTGCGTGGGGATATGAAGTTGAACCTTTCTTCTTTGAAGAGTGGATCACAAAGAAGGAGAGAGGCAAGATGCAACAAAGTAAGAAAACTCAAAAGCTGGTTATACTAGGAATGTTGAGCAGTATTGCTTACATTTTAATGATGATTAATTTTCCGATTCCTGGATTACCTCCGTTTTTAACAATTGATTTTAGCGAAATTCCTGCACTCGTAGCAGCACTTGTATTTGGACCTATGGCTGCTGTTATAGTAGAAGGAATAAAAAATTTATTGAATTATTTAATTCAAGGAAGTGCTACAGGGGTTCCGGTTGGTCAAGTGGCGAACTTTGTAGCTGGTTTACTGTTCGTTCTTCCTGTATCATATATGTTCCGTCGATTTAAAACAGCTAAAGGCGTAACGATAGGTTTGGTTACGGGTACGGTTGTAATGACGGTACTCATGGCTGTCTTAAATTATTATGTCTTTTTACCGGCGTATACAATCTTCTTACAATCGCCAGAAATGTCTAGTGAACAAGCGCGTCAATATATCGTTGCAGGTATTTTGCCGTTTAACTTAATAAAAGGAGCAGCAACAGGGGTTATTTTTGTCTTATTGTTTTCAAAAATGAAGCAATGGATCACGCGCCGCGTTGCTGTTTAATTCAATCGCTCTCCCGGGGAGAGCGATTTTTATATATAAAAAAACCTGCAGCATGTACTATACTACAGGTTTGTTCAATACTTATTCGAATTTATTAGCATCGCCTTCGAATTTTTCATCCGCTACGCGAATTGAATCCGTAGGGCAGCCTTCCATTGCATCCATCATATCATCTTCTAGATCTTCTGGAATTTCTACTACACCTTGGTTATCATCTAATGTTACGAATGCAATACCTTCATCATCATAATCATAAATGTCTGGTGCTGCTGCTCCGCAAGCGCCGCATGCGATGCAAGTATCTTTATCAACAATTGTATATTTTGGCATAACAAGACCTCCTGTAAAGTGTTCGAAAATTTCTCATTATATAATCTCTTCGCGAATCAAGAGTGAAATTTCTCCTTATTCATTGTAAAATGATTTATAAAACTTTTCAATAGAAAAGTCACTGAGAATGCTTATCAAATCAAGGTTTCTTCACTTATCCAAACGTTTTGATACATAAAGGAAAGAGCTAAAAAGCCTTTATCTCACATGCTATTGGTCACTTTTGGTACAATGAATGAGAAAGGAAGTTGACACCTTTGAATTATATTCAAGTTAGCATTTTATTTTGTATAAAACAGTTAAAAGGTGAGCGAACCGCCTATGGTATTTATCATTTATTAACAGGTAAAAAGTCAGCACAAACAATTCAAGACGGAAAAATTTTTGGAATCTCTTTTCTTTTTCAGTCATTTCTTTACTTAGATAAACGGTCTTTTGAAACCTGCGTTGCATATTTAAAAGAACAGCAGTATATCGAAGAAACTGAAAATCAAAAGTATGTGATGACAGATAAGGGACGAACACGCCTTGAAGATGAACTGACGGCTCGGCCCTTTCATCCAGCTTTAGACGGATGGAAATTCGCAAGCAGTACTCAATTATTTTTAGCAAGAATCACTTTGTTCATTCAGACCTTATCAAACCTACAGTATTTTCAAAAAGGGTTTTTACCCATTTCCAAAAATCCTGAGGTCATTCAATGGGTCAAAACGTATATTATGTCTCAAAAGCAAACGCGTCAAGAGTTAGCCGCCGAGCTATTCAAAGAGCTCCGAACGTGCTTGAAAGATTGTACGGAACGGGATGCGTCTCTTTTTGTTTTGCAACTGACTGGATACGAAAGAGTAGGCTTTACAAAAAATCAGTTAGCATATCAATATGAACTCGATGAGCATTATGTGCATATTCAACTTTTAGGGGTTATTCATCATATCATTGAAAAAGTGAGTCAAAATAATGAAAGCTTTCATGTACTTTCTTCTTTTTTGCATGATCTATATTTAGAATTGCCTTTGACAAGCTCGACGTTAAAAACGTATAGCTGGCTTCAAAAAGGAAAGGCGCTTGAAGAAATTGCTTATATAAGGCGTTTAAAAGAAAGTACAATTGAAGATCATATTGCAGAATTAGCTCTGTTTGTTCCATCTTTTTCAATCGATGCATACGTATCGCCTAAGCAGCAGGAAGAAATTATCTCGGCTTTTGAAAGTTTGCGTACAAATAAATTAAAGGCGATAAAGGAAGAAGTAAAAGACGACGTTACCTATTTTCAGATTCGTCTCGTATTAGCAAAACATTTTACCTGATACTAAAAAAAGTGGTGTTTGATGTGAAGATAGAACAACTTCTACAGAAACAATTTGGCTATAGCCAATTTCGACTAGGACAAAAAGAGATTATTCAAGATATTTTAACAGGTCATAATGTGTTAGCGGTTCTTCCTACAGGAACAGGGAAATCATTGTGCTATCAGCTCCCCGCTTATGTGTTGAACCGACCGGTGCTGATTGTATCTCCTTTAATTTCACTGATGGAAGATCAAGTTCAACAACTAAAGGCAAGTGGAGAAAAGAGAGTTATTGCCTTAAATAGTTTCCTACAACAAGAAGAAAAAAGACGGGCGCTAAAAGATTTAGCTTTTTATCGTTTTATTTATGCATCTCCTGAAATTTTGCAAAACGCTGTTGTGGTAGAAGCATTAAAACAGGCAAAGGTAGGCCTTTTCGTTGTGGACGAGGCGCACTGTATTTCTCAGTGGGGACATGATTTCCGTTTGGATTATCTTCAGTTAGGAGATATATGGAAGGAACTTGGCAGTCCGCTATGTCTGGCACTAACAGGAACTGCGACTAGGGAAGTAGTGGAAGATATTAAGCGTTACTTATCGCTGCCTGCTGTCAACGAGCACATCTATTCCATGAATCGAAGTAATATTGCGATGAAAGTTGATTTTGTTGCAAGTATTGAAGAGAAAAAAGAGAAGTTGCTGATGTACGTTAGTGAACTGCAAAGTCCAGGAATTATCTATTGTTCCAGCCGATCTTGGACAGAAGCATTAACACAGCTTCTAAAGGAAAATGGGATACAGCGAGTGCAGTATTACCATGGGGGAATGGAACCGAATGAAAGAATGCTTGTTCAACAGCAATTTTTAGAAAATCAGCTGGATATCATTTGCTGCACAAGTGCATTTGGAATGGGGGTTAATAAATCGAATGTTCGCTTTGTTATTCATTTTCATACACCTACGCAGCTAGAAGCATACGTACAGGAAATTGGAAGAAGTGGACGCGATCAGCAAAACAGTATTGCGATTTTGCTTTATGCTGAAGGAGACGATGATTTTGCTCATTCTTTACTTGAAATTGAGCTTCCTTCTTCAGATATCATCTTATACTGCCTGTCGTATTTACGAAATCATGATCAGGCCATTCCTTTAAAACAAGTAGAGTCTCATTTTCTTTATACAGTGGGTATTCAAGAAACACATTGGCGATTTATTCGTTATTATTTGTACAGAGAAAATGTAGTGGAAAATGAACATGTTGAACCTAGGAAAATCCCTGAATCGCTGCATGAAACGATTGTTGCAGCTGTAAATAAACGTCTTCGAAACAAACATGACAAGTACCGTGCGATGAAGGAGTTTATTGAGGCAAAAGAATGCCGTCGTCAGGTGCTGCTTGGCTATTTCAATGAGCTGGGAAAATCAGAGCTTCAGAATTGTTGCGATTGCTGCGGATTGGATTTAGAAGCCTATAAAAAAACAAATGGTGAGCAAGAGCAATGGACATTTCAAGGCTGGGAATTAGAATTAGCTCGTTTGCTTCGTCAAGGAGAGATATAATGGCAAAGTCACAGCAAGAGCTTATTTCATCCATGACGGATGCAGAGCTGGTTAAAAATTTATATGTAACGCAGCTGCTCATCTGCTTTATTGCTTTAGGCATCGGTTTTTTCACATTTGATTCGTGGCATTCCTTTTTACAGTTTTTTGAGCTGGATTGGGCTTCTATTTTATTGTACGGGGGAGGTACAGCTCTCTTGGTAGTAGGAGGAGATATGCTTCTAATGAAATGTGTACCCGAGCATTTATATGATGACGGAGGGATTAATGAACGTTTATTTGCTAATCGTTCCATTCCTCATCTAGCCCTTATTTGCCTAATCGTTGCATGTTCAGAAGAAATATTATTTCGAGGGGTTATACAAGTTCAGTTTGGCCTTTTTTGGGCGAGTATCGTATTTGCACTCGTTCACATTCGATATTTAAAAAAGTGGTTTCTTTTTATTTCGATTGTGGTTTTAAGCTTTTTAATAGGGTTGCTGTTTTGGTGGACTGAAAATTTGTATGTCACGATTTTCACTCATTTTCTCATTGATTTTTTATTAGGCCTGCAGATACGAAAGTCAAAAGGGAAATCTGTACAGCCAGAAGAACTCATGCAGTAAAGGTTAAGGAAACAGCCATTATTTTCAGTGTTATCCACATAATCTTTTATATTCACTCATATGTTGTACTAGCATACGAGGGGGTGGAATGTTGGAAAACAAGTTGATAGACTTTGAAAGCGATGAAACACTTCAATATATATTAGCGAGCGTTATCAAAAGAAAAGAGACGGTTAATAAGCTGAAAGCTAAAGAGAAAAGATGGAAGCTTTTGTTTTTAGCCAGCGTAACGGCTGTTATTAGCTACTTTTTTTTCATATTTCAAAGCGGTTTTTTTACGACGTTTAGCGAATTTTTCTCATTTTTGTTAGGTAACATAGGGCATTTGATGTTTCTATTGCTTACCGTCTCCCTTTATTTTTATACTGTACAGCTGCAGAAAAAAAGCGAGAAAGCGGAAAAGACTTTTCAAGACTTGCGCTGTGAGATTATTAAAAGAAGCAAAGAGCTATGGGCGACGCCTGAAACATGGGAGAACCGAAAAGAAACGTTCCGCTGGATGCAGTCCACTTATGGAATTAATTTATATCATGAAAATAAATAGAATCGCATGAAAAAGCCTCTTTTTACATAGAAGTTTAGTGAAGGGGGTTTTTTTGTGAGAGATTGGTTTAACTTGCTGGCTGCGTGGTTATGCAGTTATTATATCAGCAGTTTAACGGCTGTAGGCTCAAAAGCTTCGTTAACCTATTTACTTATTCAAATGATTTTACATCCGTTAGATGTGTTTGGTATTATAATTTTATTTTTCACGGCTCTTTTTTGTCTGTCGGCGGCAGTTCGTAAAGTGTTTCTGCAAAGTCGGTTGTTTCTAAAAGGCTATAAGGTAAAATGGCATGAATATCTTGTTTCATGTCTATGTGTGATAGGAGTTTTATCGTTAAGTACAGTTGCGCTTTATCAAGTAGTAGGTTTGTTAACAATTGCGACAATTTATGCCCTTTCTTCTTTAACAGAAACACACCGTGTATAAAATGAAAAGAAGGAGAATATATGGTTATTTCTTTAATTATTTTAGCGTTAGGCATAGGCCTGCTGATTTTTATGTTTTCAGAAGCCCATCGTACATATGTAGAAGAAAGAACGATTCATTTATCAACATTTCCCGGAAATCAGCAGCCTTTACGCCTGTTTTTTATATCGGATGTACATAAGCGAACAGTTTCGTCGAAGCTGTTGGAAAAAATACCTGGTGAAGTAGATTTTGTGATCATAGGCGGTGACTTACTAGAAGGAGGAGTACCTTTATTGCGTGCTCGTCAAAATATTCAAAAGCTTAAAACGCTTGGACCGGTCTATTTTGTATGGGGAAATAATGATTACGAAGTAAGTCAAGTGCAATTGAAGCAGATGCTTAAGGATGAGGGAGTTATTACCCTTAAAAACGAGCATGTCTCTGCAGTTTCTAAACATGGTACTACATGCAATTTTGCGGGAGTAGATGATTTATCCGAAGGTGAGATGGATCTAAAGCGAGCTGTTTCTTCCATTGAACCTGACCAGCTTACCATTCTTCTAAGCCACAATCCTGATGTTATCTATTATGTAGATGAAGAATCAAAAGTAGATTTAATTTTGAGCGGACATACACACGGAGGACAGATACGCTTATTTAATTTTGGTATGTATGAATTAGGAGGGCTGAAAGAGAAAAGACAGATTCCTCTTTTTGTTAGTAATGGATATGGTACAACCTCCCTGCCTCTCCGTTTACAAGCTAGAGCACAAACGCATTATATCACTTTAAAAAGGAAAGAATAGCCTTGAACAAACTCTTTACATAGCATATACAAATTTTACACACAGGATAACTTATCCTATAATTCAATTAATAGAAACAGTTCACGAAGAGTAGTTGGAGGTTACGTATGGCTCACGAAGGGAAGTATAATATTAAAGCCATCTCAAATATGGTCGGGATCCAGCCGGGAACTTTGCGTGCATGGGAACGACGCTATCAAATTTTAAATCCTGTCCGCAATGAATCGGGGCATCGGTTATATACAGAGGAAGATTTGCGGAAATTAAAATGGCTCACGGAAAAAGTGAGCGGAGGTTTTACGATTAGTCAAGCGGTTTCGTTATTAGAAACGGAAAGTAGTACAGTAGGAGCGTTTGAAGAAGAAGGAGAAGTAGATTCCCCTCAGAAAATTAGGGATGAGCTGTTAACGATGCTTCTATCTTTTGAAGAAGGAAAAGCACAGGATTTAATTAATCATGCGTTTAGCCTGTATTCGGTAGAAAAAGTGGTTATTGATATTTTGGGTTCTCTACTCGTGACGGTTGGAGATATGTGGGAAAAAGGGCAAATCACAAGTGCTCATGAGCATTATACGACTCAAGTATTAAAAACGCGTATCAGCATGATTTTTTATTCGCTGCCTTCAAATGGCTTATTGCCTAAAGCGATTGCTGTATGTGGGCCTAATGAGACACATGAAGTTGGACTTCTAGTCTTTACGCTATTTTTACGCCGTAAAGGGTTTGAGGTTATTTATTTAGGAAGCAGCATTGAAGATAAAGATGTTGAGCTAATTGTTAAAGAAGTAGACCCAACGTTTTTATTTATGTCATGCACGATGATGGAAAATGCCGAGAAAACACTGAATTTGACGAACCAAATGATAAAGAAATTCCCGCATCTTAAAGTAGGATTAGGCGGTTATGTGTTTGATGGTTTAGATAGCAAAAGAAAAGGCGAGGCTCAGCCGTTTATTTTAGGAAATACAAAAGAAGAGTGGAACAGTTGGCTAACAAAAAAATTAGCAGAAATTGATTGAGAATAGCTTGTCTTTCCTTTCATAAACCTGTAAACTCGTAAGTAAACATCACGAACCGTTTTCCAAAAAATACATATACTGCATTATCGAACCATGTGGTTATGAGTGCAAGCGGGGAGGGACGCTAATGAGGCTTGAACGATTAAACTATAATAAGCTAAAAGTTTTTTTGACCTACGATGATTTAAAAGAAAGAGGGTTAACAAAAGAAGATCTATGGACAGATACATTCAAAGTAAAACAGCTCTTTCGTGAGATGATAGAGCAAGCTTCTCAAGAACTGAACTTTGAACCTACAAATTCTCTTTCGGTAGAAGTTTTTTCACTTCAAGCACAGGGAATGGTTGTATTTGTGACAAAGCAGTATGAAGAAGAAACCAGCTACGGTGAGTTCGATGAAGACGAGTTCGAGGACTTCATTGAAATGCAGGTCATGCTAGATGAAAGCGAAGACATGTTTTTTGAGTTTGATTCATTTGAAGATGTCATTCAGCTGACCAAGCGCATGTCAAACTTTTACGATACGGATAGCGTGCTCTATTCATTCGAAAAACGTTTTTACGTGCTATTGGATTATCACATGCTGTCACCGGCTGAAGTTGGGAATATGATTGCGGTTTTGGCGGAGTATGGAAATCCCTCTACAATTACAAAGCACCGCGTAAATGAATATGGAAAAATATTAGTAGAAAAGAGAGCTCTGGAGTATATTAACTCTGTCTTTTCTTAACTGTTTAATTGAAATAATTACACCCGTGAAGGATAAAGCACTTTTATTAAAATAAGAGTGGCTGCACTTTCAGCTTGTACAAAGTTGTTGAAAGTACTCTTTATCACCGGGTGTTTTTTATTTTTTTAAGACGATTAACGCATACTAGGAAAGAGGCAGACTTAAAACATTGTAGCATACCTTGTAAAGTTATTGGAAGCGTTTTCTTAGAAGAACACAAAAAATACTAAAAGTTCGATATTTTCCTTTGCAATGTAAAACTAAGGGTGTATACTATGTCATGAAAGAAGCACCATTCAATTAAAAACGAATAATTTTCGATACATTTTAGGAGGTTTACAGATGGTAGCCGACAAGATGCAAGACAGTAAAAATAGTCAAGAAGAGAAGCATGATGTTTTAAAATCTACACAAACAGTGATACATAAAGCGTTAGAAAAACTAGGCTATCCTGATGAAGTGTATGAACTATTAAAAGAGCCATTACGAATGATGACAGTAAAAATTCCTGTTCGTATGGATGACGGATCAGTTAAGATTTTTACAGGTCACCGAGCGCAGCATAACGATGCAGTTGGTCCTACGAAAGGTGGAATTCGTTTTCACCCAAACGTAACTGAAAAAGAAGTAAAAGCTCTATCTATATGGATGAGTTTAAAATGTGGAATCGTTGACCTTCCTTACGGTGGAGGAAAAGGTGGAATTGTTTGTGATCCTCGAAATATGTCTTTTGGAGAATTAGAGCGTTTAAGCCGCGGATATGTTCGTGCGATTAGCCAAATTGTTGGACCAACAAAGGATATTCCAGCGCCGGATGTGTTTACAAATTCACAAATTATGGCTTGGATGATGGATGAATACAGCCGGATTGATGAATTTAACTCGCCTGGCTTTATTACTGGAAAGCCCCTTGTCTTAGGTGGTTCGCACGGCCGTGAAACAGCGACTGCAAAAGGAGTAACTATTTGTATTCGTGAAGCAGCGAAAAAACGAGGCATTGAATTACAAGGTGCACGGGTAGTAGTACAAGGATTTGGAAATGCAGGAAGTTTTTTAGCTAAGTTCATGCACGACGCTGGTGCTAAAATTGTAGGGATATCTGATGCATACGGAGCGCTGCATGATCCTAATGGTTTAGACATTGATTATTTATTAGATCGACGCGATAGCTTTGGTACAGTAACGAAATTATTCAATAATACTATCAGCAACAAAGAGCTGCTTGAACTTGACTGTGACATCCTAGTTCCAGCTGCGATTGAAAATCAAATTACAGAAGAAAATGCCCATAACATTCAAGCGAGTATTGTGGTGGAAGCAGCAAATGGACCAACAACTCTTGAAGCAACGCGCATCTTGTCAGAGAGAGGGATTTTATTAGTTCCAGACGTTTTGGCAAGTGCGGGCGGTGTAACAGTCTCTTATTTTGAATGGGTGCAAAATAACCAAGGTTATTATTGGACGGAAGAAGAAGTAGAAGAAAAGCTTGAAAAAGTAATGGTGAAATCATTTAATAACATCTACGAAACTTCTACAACTCGAAAAGTCGACATGCGTCTAGCTGCTTATATGATAGGCGTAAGAAAAATGGCAGAAGGCTCTCGCTTCAGAGGCTGGATTTAAAAACAGAACAGCAGAACAATTGCGTAAATAGAAAAAATCTCCTATCATTAATGAGGAGATTTTTTTGTTTTACACTGCGTTAAAATAAAAAAAAGGTGCGTTTACAACTGAAGGAGTGACAGGCATGAAGAAAGAAAAAGTAATTATTGTTGGCGGAGGACCATGCGGGCTTTCAGCAGCTATTGAGCTTCAACATACAGGTATTGATGCCCTTGTAATTGAAAAAGGCAATATTGTGAATGCAATTTATAACTATCCGACCCACCAAACGTTTTTTAGTTCAAGTGAAAAACTAGAAATTGGGGATGTCCCTTTTATTACCGAAAATCGTAAGCCTGTGCGCAACCAAGCTCTTGCTTACTACCGAGAAGTGGTGAAGCGCAAGCAAGTTCGAATTCAGCCGTTTGAACGTGTCTTGCAAGTAGACAAACAAGCGGAAAACCAAATTATTGTCACAACATCCAAAGAGACATATGAAGCGGAGAATGTCATTATAGCTACGGGCTATTACGATCATCCTAATTATATGAATGTTCCTGGTGAAGATTTATCAAAGGTATTTCATTATTTCAAAGAAGCGCATCCGTATTTTGATAAAGATGTAGTCGTTATAGGCGGAAAAAACTCTAGCGTCGATGCAGCTCTGGAATTGGTGAAGTGTGATGCAAGGGTGACGGTTATTTATCGTGGCTCAGATTACTCCCCTAGCGTAAAACCTTGGATATTGCCTGAATTTGAAGCGCTGGTTCGAAATGGAACGATTGGGATGCATTTTAACGCTCATGTAACAAAGATAACGGATGAAGCAGTAACATATGAGCAGGAAGGGAAAGAATTTACGATTAGTAACGATTTCGTTTTTGCCATGACTGGCTATCACCCTGATCACTCGTTTTTAACAAAAATGGGTGTGGAATTAGATGATAAAACAGGCCGCCCTTCTTTTACCGAAGAGACGATGGAAACAAACGTGGAAGGAATTTATATCGCTGGTGTGATTGCTGCAGGAAACAATGCTAATGAGATTTTTATTGAAAATGGACGTTTTCATGGGAAATCAATCGCTTCTCATATTATCAACAAAAACAACGCATAGGCTTCTATGCGTTGTTTTACTAATGATTAAATAGCTGCTGCAGCTCATCATGATTCGTTGTTACTTGGAGAGCAACCAACAGTTTAATGCGTGCTTTAGGACCATTTAAGCCATTTGAAAAAATAACGCCCATCTCTTTTAACAGCTTGCCACCGCCTTCATACCCATATACATCTTGAGCAATTCCATTAAAACAGCGAGAAACGAGCACGATGGGTATCTTTCGCTTCAAAAGCAATTGAATTCCTGGAATGGTGAGAGGAGGCAGATTTCCTTGACCGAGGGCTTCAATTACAAGTCCGTCAACATTCATTGAAGCCACTGCTTGAAATAAATGGTCGTCCATTCCTGCATAAGCTTTTAATAAAGTGATTTGTTTATCTATTTGATTAACAGGATAAAATTCATGTTCTGTAGGCATGTGGTGAAAAGATACGCCGCGTTTTGTGATTAATCCTATTGGCCCGTACTGAGGGCTTTGAAATGTCGCCACGTTGCTTGTGTGGGTCTTGGTCACATTTTCAGCGGTATGAATTTCATCGTTCATCACAACTAAGACACCTTTTCCTTTTGCCCCGTCACTAATAGCCACCCGAACCGCAGATATAAAATTATAAGGACCGTCTGAACCGATTTCATTGCTTGATCTCATAGCTCCAGTTAAGACAATTGGAATATCTGTATGCACTGTTAAATCTAAAAAATAAGCGGTTTCTTCCAGCGTGTCCGTGCCGTGGGTTAACACGACTGCATCAATTTTGCCTTCATTAATTTTATCGCGTATTTTTTTTGAAAGTATAAGCATTTCCTTAGGAGTAATGTGAGGAGAAGGCAGATGAAATGCTTCTTCTACGATTACATTGGCCATACCTGAAACAGATGATGTTGAGCGGTGAAGCGGGTTTTGAATATCTGGTGCTACCGCTCCAGTTTCCATGTCTTCTTTCATCGAAATTGTGCCGCCGGTGTGAAGAATATAAACAGTTTTCATAGAGAGCTCCTTTCAATTTTTCGTATAAGTATGATA
Organism: Priestia sp. D51; assembly: GCF_053345675.1. Classification (NCBI taxonomy): domain Bacteria; kingdom Bacillati; phylum Bacillota; class Bacilli; order Caryophanales; family Bacillaceae; genus Priestia; species Priestia sp. D51. Next base: position 536,111 of record NZ_JBLTIR010000001.1, read on the forward strand.
CATTTTTTGGTATACTTGTTTAAGGTCTTTGTTAGGCTTTGTAAATCGACAGCAAGTTATGTGAGCATTTACATATAAAGATAAGGACATTATAGACGGAGATTTTCATCCTAAAGATAACATGTTACTATTAAAAAAAATAGAGGAGATGAGGCGCTATTTATGTTGGCGATTGTATCTGCAGGCATTGCGCCAGGATTGGCATTGTTAAGTTTTTTTTATTTGAAAGATGAATATGAAACTGAGCCTATTTCAATGGTATTAAAAACATTTATTTTTGGAGCAATGCTTGTTTTGCCAATTATGTTTATTCAATATGTATTTGGTGAAGAACACGTTTTTCAATCACCTTTTCTTGAAGCATTTTTTACGACAAGCTTTTTAGAAGAATTTTTCAAATGGTTCATTTTATATTTCACGATTTATCAGCATGTGGAATTTGATGAGCATTACGATGGAATTGTTTACGGGGCAGCTGTTTCATTAGGTTTTGCTACCGTTGAAAATATTTTATATTTATTTGCAAATGGTTTAGAATCAGCGCTAGGAAGAGCCATTTTACCCGTATCTAGTCATGCTTTATTCGGCGTCATTATGGGGTATTATTTAGGAAAAGCAAAGTTTTCTGAAGGAAAGGAAAAAACGAAGTGGACGCTGTATTCCGTATTTGCGCCGCTCATTTTACATGGAACATATGATTATATTTTAAAAACAATGGATCATTGGGTATTTATTATTATTCCATTTATGATTTATTTATGGTGGCTGGCATTAAGAAAAGTAAAAAAGGCCAAACAGCCATCGATTGTCTAGGCTCAGCTTGTAAATCTTTTTTGAGAGATTTACGAGCTGAGTTTTTTCATTTCGGTAAATTTTGCGCATCTTGTATAAAAAAACAACCTTTACAAAAAATACTCCTATCATCTTATCAGTTACATACGATGTAGGAGGTTTTGTCATGTTATCATTTCGATGTTTTAAAAAGTATGCATGTCTCATATGCATATGTTCATTTATTGCAGCGTCCGTTGTGAGTCCAAAGGCCGCTCACGCGTTTTCAAATCAAGTCATTCAACACGGAGCAGTTGGAGATGACGTTATTGAGCTGCAGTCGAGACTTCAGTATTTAGGTTATTATAACGGGAAAATTGACGGTGTATTTGGATGGAGCACATATTGGGCACTGCGCAATTTTCAATATGAATTTGGCATTAAAAAGATTGACGGTTTAGCAGGCTGGCAAACAAAGATTAAATTAGCTAACGCAACAAAATATCACGAAAGCTATGTGAAAAATCAAATTAGAAAAGGCAATAAGTTTACGCACTATGGCGGTAAGCCTCTTGATCAGCAATCTAAAGGAAGCGGTAGCAGTGGAAAAAGCAGCGGGAACAATGGTCAGCAAAAAGCACAAAGCGGATCTTCTCAAGCAAAAAAACCTGCCAGTCAGCCGCAGCGTAATACGTCTAAAGGAAATTCTGAACAACAGAAAGAAAAAGCACAAAAGCCAACAGCGGTGAATGTACCGAGCGGGTTTTCACAAAATGATATTCAGCTCATGGCAAATGCTGTGCATGGTGAAGCACGGGGTGAACCATATAATGGCCAAGTAGCCGTAGCGGCCGTTATTTTAAACCGAGTTAACAGTCCGTCATTTCCAAATACAGTCGCTGGAGTTATTTTTGAACCGCGTGCATTTACTGCCGTAGCAGATGGGCAAATTTGGCTTGAACCCAATCCAACATCTAAAAAAGCGGTTATGGATGCGATTAACGGATGGGATCCTACTGGGAATGCTATTTATTACTTTAATCCGGATACAGCAACAAGCGCATGGATTTGGTCACGTCCTCAAATTAAGCAAATCGGGAAACACATTTTCTGTCGATAAAGAGAGGTGAAGGAAACATGATTCGAACAATTTTAATTGTATTATTAGCTATTGGTGTTGTAGGTGTAGGGTATTGGGGGTACAGCGAACATCAAGAAAAAGATGCTGTGCTGCTTCAAGCGGAGAATACGTATCAACGAGCATTTCATGATTTGTCATATCAGCTAGATTTATTAAATGATAAAATCGGTGGCACGCTTGCCATGAGTTCGAGAGATCAGCTTTCGCCCGCGCTTGCAGAAGTATGGCGTTTAACTTCTGAAGCTCATAACAATGTAGGACAGCTGCCTTTATCGCTTTTACCGTTCAATAAAACAGAAGAGTTTCTTTCAGATGTTGGTGACTTTACGTACAAAGTGGCGGTAAGGGATTTAAGCAAATCTCCCTTAACAGATAAAGAGTATAAAACGTTAAATTCGCTTTATGATCAGTCAGGCGAAATTCAAAATGAAATGCGCCAAGTACAGCATCTAGTCATTGATAATAACTTGCGCTGGATGGATGTTGAGCTAGCTCTAGCCACAAAAGAAAAGCAAGGGGACAATACGATTATTGACGGATTAAAAACCGTTGAAAAAAGTATGGATTCTTTTGCCGAAACAGATTTAGGCGTTATGAATGCAACGAATGAACAGGAAAAAAACGCTTTTCATCAATTAAAAGGTAGAGAAGTTAGTGAAGATGTTGCCAAACAAGTGGCGCGTTCGTTTTTGAATTTAAAAGGAAATGAACAAATTCATATTGTAAAGAGCGGAAAAGATGCCGACTATGAGGTGTACAGCTTAACCATTACAGATCCAAAGACTAAACAAGAGACGTATATGGATATTACCCAAAAAGGTGGATATCCGCTTTGGGTGCTCGAAGATCGAGATATTAAAAAACAAAATATTAGTTTAAACGATGCTATGAACAAAGCGACTAAGTTTTTAAAAGATCATCGTTTTGAAAGCCTAGTGATGGCTGAAAGCGCTCAATACGATAACATGGGAGTCTTTACATTCGTAGAGCAAACGGAAAGTGGAGTTCGGATTTATCCGGATTCAGTTAAAATGAAAATGTCTTTAGAAGATGGATCTGTGATTGGATTCTCAGCTAAAGACTTCTTATTAAAACATCGTACAAGAGATATTCCAAAACCTAAAATTTCGAAAGAACAGGCAAAAACCAAGCTGAACTCGAATGTAAAAGTGATGGAAGACCGCTTGGCAATTATTACAAATGATTTAAACGAAGAAGTGCTATGCTATGAGTTTTTAGGGACAATTAAAAATGATACGTATCGTATTTTTATCAATGCCGATACGGGTTTTGAAGAGAAAGTCGAAAAACTGCAAAACTCAGAACCTTTATATAATGAAGTATAAAGCTGAGAAATCGGTGTCTATAGACACCGATTTTTTGTGTCGTATAAGTTTTTTGAGTCTAAATGACTAATTTTTATTTACAAAATAAATATATTTGACTATGTTTAAATAAAGGGAAAAAGTGTATATAGTGGAACTGAAGGAGAGAGAAGATGATAAAAGCGGGAATGAGGTTGACGTTAGAGAGCGGGCACAGAGAGTCTACCTTACAACAAACGTATCGATGTAAGGTAGTTGAGTTTACGGAAGACGTGATTTATATTAGCTATCCGCTAAATGAAGAAACGCAGCGAAGTGCTTTTTTACTAAAAGGTACAAAATTGCTGGCTACGTTTATTGGATATAATCAAAATGTATATACCTTTCCAACTGAAGTAACAGGACGCGAAATAAAAGGCATGCCTGTTGTGAAGCTCTTTTACCCGGGCGATAAAAAGTTAAAGTCCATCCAAAGAAGAAATCTTTTCCGTGTGCCGCTTACAGTGAAGGCGGTGATAGAAAGTGAACAAGGACAGCAGGCCGTAATGGAAATCATGACTAAAAACATCAGTGCAGGTGGAGTAGCCGGCTCCTTCCATCATTCGCTGCTTTTTAATGAGAAAGATTCCGTTGTTGTACGATTAAGTCTTCCTAATCGTGAGGGAACTTTGCAGCATCTTGAATTAAAAGGGGAAGTTGTACGAATTACCGCCCCGACTTCCTGTAAAGTAGGTCAGCTATCTATTAAATTTATGGACATTGAAAAACAAACGAAAGAAATGATGATTCGTTATACCTTAAAGCGTCAGCTCGACCTAAGGAGAAAAGGTCTTCTTTAGCGTATAAAAAAAACTTCTCTTTCCTAAACTGTAAGCAAAGGTACTACTTCTTACAAAAGGAGAAAAAGATGAATCGAATAGAACGAATTTTAATTAAATTAGTGGTTATTCAATTTGTGTTTTTAATAATTGCCCAATGTATTTTACTATCTAGCAGTCATAGTACATATTTCTCAAAGGTCATTCAGTATGAGGGAGTTAGCAAAAATAATTTTAATAAAATTATTGAAACATTCGACCAGTAGTCGGACGTATGGTAGAATAACTAGGAAAGAAACATGCAGTGAACACCAGGCAGGAGAAGACCCCCTGCTCTTTTTTTCGTTTATAAACGTTTCATATAAAATGGCTCATTGTATAAAAGATGAAAGTGGTTTGTTCCTGTTTTGAAATTAAGGGAGGCACTTATGGAAAAACAAATTTCAATCGCGATTGACGGTCCTGCAGCTGCTGGGAAAAGTACAGTGGCAAAGATTATAGCAGAAACCTTATCATATATTTATGTTGATACAGGAGCGATGTATCGTGCTCTAACGTATCAAGCGCAGAAAAACCAGGTGGATTTGCAAAATGAAGAAGAGCTATTGCATTTGCTTAATGAAACAGTAATCGATTTAAAACCGTCTGAATCTGGGCAGGTAGTCATCTTAAATGGACAGAATGTTACAAGTGAAATTCGTTCCGCAGAAGTAACTAACTCTGTATCCATCGTCGCGAAACATCGTGCAGTTCGCGAAGAGATGGTAGCGAGACAGCAGGGCCTTGCTAAAGATGGAGGCGTTGTAATGGATGGACGTGATATCGGTACACACGTGCTTCCTCAGGCAGAAGTTAAAATCTTTTTATTAGCGTCTGTGGATGAAAGAGCACAGCGACGCCATGATGAAAACATAAAAAAAGGTTTTGAATCAAATTTAGAGCGTTTAAAAGAAGAAATTGCCCGCAGAGACAAGCTGGATTCTGAGCGTGAAGTAGCACCTCTTAAAAAAGCTGAAGATGCAATTGAAATCGATACAACTTCCTTATCGATTGAAGGAGTTGTAGAAAAAATACTTTCTATTACAAACGAAAGGATTGGATGATTTTGAGCTTTTATATGTTTGCACGTGGCATTGTAAAAGGTATTTTAACACCAGTTTACCGTTATGAGGTAATCGGTGCAGAAAATATCCCTTCAGAAGGCGGAGTTTTGCTTTGTTCAAATCATATTGACAACTTAGATCCGCCTACGGTAGGTGTGACATGTCCAAGGCCTATTTCGTTTATGGCAAAAGCAGAGCTGTTTAAAGCACCTTTTCTGAAGACGGTTCTGCCAAAGTTAGAAACGTTCCCTGTAAAGCGGGGGATGGCAGATCGTGAAGCTTTGCGCCAAGGGTTAAAGATTTTAAAAGAAGGAAAAGTGCTTGGATTATTTCCAGAAGGAACAAGAAGTAAAGATGGAAAATTAGGAAAAGGAATGGCTGGAGTAGGCTTTTTTGCTTTGCGTTCAAAAGCAGCTGTTGTTCCTTGTGCTGTTATTGGTCCATATAAGCGTTTTGCAAGGTTAAAAGTAGTGTACGGACCGCCAATTCAGATGGATGAACTTCGTGAACGAAAGGCATCAGCCGAGGAAGTAACCGAAGTTATTATGAAAAGCATTGGTGAATTAATTGAAAAATATCAATAGTTTGTAACCTTATGACTTGACAAAAGATTCTATTTATTAGAAGTTAGTAACAAAGAGAGTTTTTTCTATACAGAGCTATATACAATAATGATGAGCTAAAAGAGTGAAGAACTCTTACAAGGGAATACATATTGTAGATGGATATTGGAGGAGGAAAAGACGATGACAGAAGATATGAATCAAGTAGAGGTAACGTCATTAGAAGTAGGAGAAACAGTAAAAGGTACTATTACAAAAGTAGAAGAAAAGCAAGTGTATGTAGATGTGCCTAACAGCAAACTAGACGGTATTATTCCAATTAGTGAATTAGCGAGCTTACATATTGAAAAAGCAGGGGATGTAATCCAAGAAGGCGCCGAAGTCGAAGCGAAAGTAATTAAAGTGGAAGACGATGTGCTTGTGTTATCTAAACGGGCTGTAGATGCTGAAAAAGCATGGGACGGTTTAGAAGCAAAACTTTCTTCAGGTGAAGTGTTTGAAGCGGTAGTCAAAGAAATTGTCAAAGGCGGATTAGTAGTAGACATTGGGGTAAGAGGGTTCATTCCAGCTTCTCTTGTTGAAACTCATTTCGTGGATGATTTCGCAGAATATCAAGATCAAACTCTTACAGTCAAAGTAGTGGAATTAGATAAAGAAAAAAATCGCGTAATCCTTTCGCATCGTGCAGTTGTAGAAGAAGAGCTTGTACAACAAAAAGAAAATGTTCTTGAGTCATTAAAAGAAGGTCAGGTTTTAGAAGGAACCGTTCAGCGCTTAACAGACTTTGGTGCGTTTGTAGATGTAGGCGGAGTAGATGGGCTAGTGCATATCTCTCAGCTTTCACATACGCGTGTAGAAAAGCCTTCAGACGTAGTAGCTGAGGGAGATACTGTGAAAGTCAAAGTATTATCTGTTGACAAATCAACGGGTCGTGTTTCATTATCTATTAAAGATACGTTAGAAGGTCCATGGTCCAACATTTCTACGAAGCTTCGCCAAGGTGATGTAGTAGATGGAACTGTTAAAAGACTTGTATCTTTTGGAGCTTTTGTGGAAGTTCTACCTGGAGTAGAAGGACTTGTACACATTTCTCAAATTTCACATAAGCATATCGGGACACCGCATGAAGTGCTTTCTGAAGGCGAAAAAGTGAAGGTAAAAGTACTTGATGTGAATGAACAAGAACGACGCGTTTCGTTAAGCATTCGTGACCTTGAGGAAGAAGAGCAAGAAGATTACGGTGACTATGAATTACAAGAAGAGTCAAAAGGCTTCCAATTAGGTGATATGATTGGGGATCAATTAAAAAAATTAAGATAAGTAATGGTGATGATTTGTGAGCAGAGCAAAACGTAAAATTGATCACATTCATCATGCGATTCAAACGGGACAGCATCGGCTGCACGGGCTAGATGATATTCGCTTCGTTCATAATAGCTTACCAAATACAGGCGTGCACGATGTTCATATTGATACAAAAATTGGCGAACTTTTGTTAAGTTCGCCAATTTTTATAAATGCTATGACGGGTGGAGGCGGACAAGAAACGGAACGGATTAACCGTTCGTTTGCTCAAATTGCTCATCATGGTCAATTAGCAATGGCCGTTGGATCGCAGATGGCTGCGATTAAAGATGAAAAGGAAGAACAATCATACAGAGTAGTGCGTCAAGAAAACCCTAACGGAATTATTTTTGCCAACCTAGGCAGTGAAGCTACAGTTGAACAAGCTAAAAAAGCGGTTGATATGCTTGAAGCAAATGGACTTCAAATTCATTTAAATGTTATACAAGAACTGGTCATGCCAGAGGGAGATCGTGATTTTACCGATGCATTACGTCGTATTGAACGAATTGTCCGAGAAGTAACCGTTCCTGTAATTGTCAAAGAAGTAGGTTTTGGGATGAGCGCTCAAGCAGTGCAAAAACTTAAAGATGTTGGTGTTGAAATCGTTGATATTGGTGGGTACGGTGGTACCAATTTTTCGAAAATCGAAAATGAAAGACGAGCAAAACATTTTCACTTCTTTAATGATTGGGGAATTTCCACAGCAGCTTCTTTAGCGGAAGTATCTCAGCACGTAGAAGGTATATCCATTATTGGTTCAGGAGGTATTCAAACCTCTATGGATGTTGCTAAGTCCATTGCGTTAGGAGCTTCTGCAACGGGAATGGCAGGATATTTTCTATCCATTTTAATGACGTCTGGTTTAGAAGCAGTCGTAGAAGAGATAGCCGAGCTGCATGAGGAGTTAACGTTTATCATGGCTGCATTAGGAGCAACTTCTATTGCTAAGCTTCAGCAAATGCCTCTAGTTATTACAGGGGATACCCATAGCTGGCTGACTCAGCGAAATGTATCTATAGAAACATTTAATAACAGATGATAAAAAAGCAAGCAGTTAACTGCTTGCTTTTTTATTTCCTTAGAAGATGAATGATCGCGTTTTCATTAAAAAAACAAAAAATATTGGCAGAAGAAGTGACAAAAAGCATGAAATCCCAAACGTTAGCCACTTATAATAAGTTAAATAAACAGAAAAATCAGAAAAATAGGTGACGTAATGAAAAAGGGACATCCTATATTTACAATTTTTCTTTTCTTTTTAGGCTGGGTTTTCATGTATGCAGATCGTAATATTTTATCTCCAGTTATGGGAGATATCGGTGCGCAGTGGGACCTTAATAAAGCTGAACTTGGTCTAATGTCTACCGTGTTTTTTGCAGCGTATGCAGCTATGCAGATTCCAACGGGTTTTTTGGCAGATCGATTTGGTCGCGTTAAGATCTTAGTGGCTGGATACATTTTGTTTGGAGTTGCCACATTCTTTACAGGACTTACGACTACTTTCGGTATGTTCTTGCTCATGCGGGCGCTGACAGGACTTGGAGAAGGAACGTATTATGGTTCACAATACGGAATTTCTTCAAGCATCACGTCTGAACGATACCGAGGTCTAGTGTCTGCGCTCATCAATAGTGGAATGGCTTTTGGTATATCGCTTGGTTTTATCGGTTCTACATACATTACATATACGTTAGAAAAAGACTGGCAGTTTACTTTTTACTTATTTGCTATTCCGACTATAGTAATAGCTATTTTAATAGCTTTCTTTGTAAAAGATAAGCAAAGGGATCAAGAAAAAAATTCGCTAAATAAAGAAACAAAGCAGTCGCTAAAATTATTATTTACAAAAAATCATATTTTCGTATACATTTTAATCTTCTGCTCTCTTTACGGATTTTTTGGAATGCTGACGTGGCTTCCTTATTATTTGCAGCACTCGCGCGGCTTAGAAGGGTCTCAAACAGGCATCATAGCATCTTTAGTACCGTGGGCGTCTATTCCAGGAGCAATCTTCTTTGGATATATATCGGATCGAATTGCAAATAAAAAAGCATTAATTGTGAGTTTGTCAGTAGCGGGCGCTTTATGTCAATTTTTTATTCCCTATACAGAGAGTTATTCTTGGCTATTAATCGGCTTAATTGTGTACGGTCTGATAGGGAAATTAGCATTAGATCCGATTTTAATTTCGTATATGGCGGATATTACTCCCTCTTCCATGTACTCTAAAGTGTACGGTTTTTTTAACTTCAGCGGCATGCTGTCATCGATCTTTGCACCTTACATTACCGGATATTTTGCAGATAAACTTGGAAGTATGGAATTCGGATTTTATTTGTCAGGAGCACTATTGTTAGTGGGAGGAGTTCTCTTTTTGTTTACAGGAAAGAAAGAACGTCCCTATCCTGTTTCACATCCAGTTTTAAAATAAAAAATGCGCTGACTTAGTCAGCGCATTTTTTTATTTATGCTCATTTAATTCGCGCGCTTCTTCAGGACTTTGCAAGCTAGTTGCTCCCGGATAGTGAAGTCCTTGATCACGGTCAGATTCAACTCGTTTTGATTCCTTTAATTTTTTCTCTTGACGATCTTTTCCCATTTTATATTCCCTCCTTTTTTCTGATAGGTTGTCCAAAATAAGCGGTTCTATTCTAAAACCCCGATTAAGTTTTCCAAAATTGATACATACTGATGACAGATAGGGGAGGTGCCATATTCAGTGGACGGAATTTTCTTTTATTGGCTTTCGTGGATGGGATGGATTGTTGCGACTTTTCTTATGCCCAAAACAGCTAGGCGTTGGAAGGTAGCAGCCATTATATTAATCAGTATACTCCTAAGCGGAATGAACATGCATATGACTCAGTTTTCATGTAGCTACACCGCTTTGTTTTTAGTGGGAGTAGCGTGTGTGTATGCTTCAGGCTACAGCCGATTTCAGCAGTTATATTATGTTATTGTATGCGGCATTATAATAATTGCCTATGCTAGTTTTTGTTTACTTGAGCTCTATGATCCTGTCTGGATTTTTATTGATCGTAAGTGGATTTTGACTGGACTTATCTTATATATTTGCTTTATGGTGGTTAAAGATGCTGAAAAAAGATTCGCAGCAATCATTTTAGGTGTAGTTGGAGGAGACTTTTTATACGCAGTTGTCATTCGGGATATCGCATCTTATGAAATAGGGTCTCTTCGTACACTCGACGTTTTAGCCACAGCAGTAGGAGCGATGTTTATTTGGGAGATGCTGGTTTATTTCTCTGCTTATTTAGATTTGTACGTGCTGAAGTCTCACAGGCAAAAGCAAAGTACTTACAAATAGAAGAAGAGATTTCGTAAAATTATATTGTTGTTACCGGTGATTTTTGATAAAATTGTTTGATTGAAAGAGTAATGCTTATTCAGCGGATAGGCAGTTAATCAGTTCAGTATAAGAAAGAGCTGATAAAAATCCTGCTTTATCGCTTATGATCGATTAGTAGAGGTCATGCCACGCTGCATGGCCTCAATTTTTGAAAAACGAATGATCTTATTTATTTGTACATGTAGATAAATACCTTTAGTCGATTAAAGACTGGTTGCCGATACATAAAAAAGATCAAGGAAAGGGAAGAATCGTATGCCAAAACCAATTATTGCGATTGTTGGTCGTCCCAACGTAGGAAAATCAACAATTTTCAACCGAATTGTAGGAGAGCGAGTATCTATTGTAGAAGATATTCCGGGTGTAACTCGTGATCGTATCTATAGTTCAGGTGAGTGGCTGAATTTGGACTTTAACATTATTGATACTGGCGGTATTGATATTGGAGATGAGCCATTTTTAGAACAGATCAAACAGCAGGCAGAAATTGCAATTGATGAAGCGGACGTAATCATTTTTCTAGTGAATGGACGCGATGGAATTACTGCAGCTGATGAAGAAGTGGCGAAAATTTTATACAAATCCAAAAAGCCCGTCGTCCTAGCCGTTAATAAAGTAGATAATCCTGAAATGAGAGAATTAATCTATGATTTCTACGCACTAGGATATGGAGAACCGTTCCCAATCTCAGGAACCCATGGTTTAGGTTTAGGTGACCTGTTAGACGAGGCAGCTAAGCATTTTCCAAAAGAAAAAGACGAAGACTACGGAGAAGAAGTCATTAAATTTTCATTGATTGGTCGTCCTAACGTAGGGAAATCTTCATTAGTTAATGCTCTTCTAGGTGAAGATCGTGTTATTGTCAGTGATCTCGCCGGTACGACACGCGATGCTATTGATACGAAGTTTACAAAAGAAGATCAAGAATATGTTGTTATTGATACAGCTGGAATGAGAAAGCGTGGAAAAGTGTACGAGAGTACTGAAAAATACAGCGTACTTCGCGCATTAAAGGCAATTGAACGCTCAGACGTTGTCTTAATTGTATTAAATGCTGAAGAGGGTATTATTGAACAAGATAAGAAAATTGCTGGCTATGCACAAGAAGCTGGAAAAGCTGTCGTCATTGTTGTGAACAAATGGGATACAGTAGAAAAAGATGAAAAAACAATGAAAAAATTTGAAGAAAATATACGCGAGCATTTTCAGTTCTTAACATATGCTCCAATTGTATTCCTTTCAGCTAAAACGAAAAAACGTACGCATACGCTATTGCCAATGATTGATCTTGCAAGCGAAAGCCATGCTGTACGTGTAGAAACAAGCATCTTAAACGATGTAATTATGGATGCAGTAGCAATGAACCCTACGCCTACTCATAACGGCAACCGCTTAAAAATCTATTACACAACTCAAGTAGCAATCAAGCCGCCAACTTTTGTTGTGTTTGTAAATGATCCTGAGCTAATGCATTTTTCATATAAACGTTTCTTAGAAAATAAGCTTCGTGAAGCTTTTGGATTCGAAGGAACTCCAATTAAAATTATTGCAAGACCAAGAAAATAACAGAGGATGTGATCGGCGTGGAAAGAATAGCTGTACTAGGAGCAGGGAGTTGGGGAACTGCATTAGCTTTCGTATTGGCGGAAAATGGACACGATGTTCGCATTTGGGGACATAGACAACAAGTCATTGATCAAATCAACGAGACGCATCAGAATGAAAAATATCTGCCTGGTGTAGAGCTTCCTCATCAGATTAAAGGTTTTACGTCATTAGAAAAGGCAATAGAGGGTGTTGAAACCCTTATTTTAGCTGTTCCAACGAAGGCCATTCGTGAAGTGTTGCAACAGCTAAAATCCCTTACCGATGAACTGTTTACAATTGTTCACGTAAGTAAAGGAATTGAACCGGATTCTCTTTTACGTATATCTCAAATGATTCAACAAGAAATTGATACAAAAGACATCGTTGTCTTATCAGGTCCGAGTCATGCTGAAGAAGTAAGTAGAAGGCAGCCGACAACCGTGACGTCAGCTTCAACAAATATACAAGCAGCAGAAAAAGTACAGGATTTATTTAATAATCAACAGTACTTCCGTGTTTATACAAATCCTGATGTGATTGGTGTGGAAATTGGGGGAGCGTTAAAAAATATTATTGCTCTTGCTGCTGGTATTACGGATGGACTTGGATATGGTGACAATGCGAAGGCCGCTCTTATGACTCGTGGCTTAGCTGAAATCGCTCGTTTAGGTACGGTGCTTGGCGCCAATCCTCTGACGTTCTCAGGTTTAACCGGGATTGGAGACTTGATTGTAACGTGTACAAGCGTTCATTCTCGAAATTGGCGCGCTGGTAATCTTCTTGGAAAAGGCAAAAATTTAGACGAAGTATTAGAAAATATGGGAATGGTTGTAGAAGGTGTACGCACGACGAAAGCAGCTTACCAGCTATCTCAAAAATACGACGTGAAAATGCCGATTGCTGATGCTTTATATAATGTACTGTTTAATGATGTGAAGACAAAAGATGCAGTAGACGCGCTTATGTCTCGTACTAAAACACATGAAATGGAAGATTTAGCGAATGTTTTAGGAGAAAAATTAAATTAAGTGCAAAGAAATATGAAAAAATAGGCAATTGGTGATACCCAAAATCATTTACTTGCATAAAATAACGTGTAAATAAAGATGAGTAGAACTGTTAGTATGGGAATATTTAGTTACGGTCGAAGCGAAGAGCCCCCTTCGCTTCGATTTTTTTATGTGAAAAAGCAGGAATTTGTCAATTTAATAGGAAAGTAATTACTATAGAGCGTAAATCAATGGAAGGTAAATAAATAGTTAATTTAGAATGTTCTATTAATATCCGTCTTAACTATAAGTCCTTATGTTATAATAACGGTGAAAAAAGGAGTGGATGCAATTTGTCGCCAGGTTTGTTAAAGATGTGGATTTCATTGGGTTCCATTGTATTTATGTTTATTGCGGTATTTTCTATTTACTTTAGTCGTTATAAAATCACGAACCGCGTTGGTAAAATTGTACTCGCTTTCATTGCCTATTCGCTCATGATTGTAGCAGGTCTTATTATGGTAATTGTTGTATTCAGCGGTCCAACAGATGCTTAATGTACATATGGTAGGGTGAGGAAAATGAAAAAATTCATGCTAACGTCTATGGTTGGGTTAACCATTTTTGTATTATCCGGTTGTTTATACCCGACGGAAAGAATGTCTCAAAATCAAGTTCCTTATAAAGATCAAGTTGCTTCCGTACAAACGGCCGTTGATCAATTTAAAGAAGAAAGCGGAGGCTTATTGCCGATAAAAACGAAAGATATGGACACGCCGATTTATCAAAAATATCCGATTGACTTTACAAAAATTGTTCCTAGATACATGCAAGACGCACCTGGGAATTCGTATGAAAGCGGAGGGATATTTGCGTACGTGCTTGTGGATGCAGAAACAAAGCCCACGGTTAAATTATTAGACTTACGGATGGCGGATACGATTCAAGATGTTAATGTACATTTGAATATATACCGTCAAAACCATAAAGGGTACGTACCGTTTAAAGACGTCATCGCTCCCGGCGTATTCTCTATTAACTATAAGAAATTGAATATGAAAGAACCCCCTGTCGTTACTAGCCCGTATACAGGGAATAGTCTTTCTTTAATTGTTAATGGGCAGGGAGATGTATTTGTAGATTATCGTCCTGATTTGTATGATGCCATTCAAAAGCATAAAAGCTCCTACAAACCGGGTGAAGATATCCGAAAGCTCCTTGTGGAAAACAGTGATTTTGTACCTGCTTACTCTCTTCCTTATACAGTTAACGATAAGAATGAACCAATATTTTTTAAAAAATAAGTCATGAACCCCTTCTCCTTGAATAATATTCAGAGAGAAGGGGTTTTCTCTTTCTTGTACACCAATAATGAAAATCAGAATGACTAAGTCAGCATGTGCATGAAAAAAATCATAAATTTTTCTATCAAAAGTCATATTTTAATAGGACAACGTCATAACTATATAGTGTCCTAATTTACTCTCGCAATGGATGTCATATTCCATGAACTCATAGATCGGAGGGGATCTTTTGGAAAAGGTGGATGTATTTAAAGATATCGCTGAACGTACAGGAGGCGATATATATTTAGGTGTGGTGGGAGCAGTTCGAACAGGAAAATCTACATTTATTAAAAAGTTTATGGAGCTGGTGGTCCTGCCTCACATCGAGAACGAGGCAGAAAGAGCTCGCACACAAGATGAACTACCACAAAGTGCAGCTGGAAAAACGATTATGACAACTGAGCCAAAATTCGTACCGAATCAAGCAGTCAATGTTTTGGTAGATGACGGGCTAGAAGTTAACATACGGTTAGTAGATTGTGTAGGATATACAGTGCCAGGCGCTAAAGGGTACGAAGATGAAAATGGACCTCGAATGATCAATACACCTTGGTATGAAGAACCAATTCCATTTCACGAAGCGGCTGAAATTGGAACGAGAAAGGTCATTCAAGAACACTCAACGATTGGTGTCGTCATTACAACAGATGGCTCAATTGGAGATATACCTCGTCAAGATTACGTGGAAGCAGAAGAGCGCGTCATTAATGAGCTAAAAGAAGTAGGCAAACCCTTTATCATGGTTATTAATACCGTACAGCCATATCATCCCGATACAGAAAAGCTTCGTGCAAAGCTTAATGAAAAATATGATATCCCAGTATTAGCGATGAGTGTGGAAAGCATGCGCGATACTGATGTGATGAACGTATTAAGAGAAGCACTATACGAGTTCCCTGTATTAGAAGTCAACGTTAATCTACCAAGCTGGGTAATGGTTTTAAAAGATAAACATTGGCTGCGTGAAAGCTATCAAGAAGCTGTTAAAGAAACGGTAAAAGATATTAAGAGACTGAGAGACGTTGAACGGGTAGTAGAGCAATTTAGCCAGTTTGAGTTTATCGATCAGGCTCGATTAGCCGGAATTGAGATGGGGCAGGGGATTGCCGAAATTGACTTATACGCTCCAGATGACTTATATGATCAGATTTTGAAAGAAATCGTGGGAGTAGAAATTCGCGGAAGAGATCATTTGCTGCAGTTAATGCAAGACTTTGTGCATGCAAAAACCGAGTATGATCAAGTCTCTGATGCACTTCGCATGGTTAAGCAAACGGGTTATGGTGTAGCTGCACCTTCACTTTCAGATATGAGCCTTGATGAACCTGAAATTATTCGTCAAGGATCGCGTTTTGGAGTTCGTTTAAAAGCAGTGGCACCTTCTATACACATGATTAAAGTGGATGTAGAATCAGAATTTGCGCCGATTATCGGAACGGAGAAGCAAAGCGAAGAATTAGTTCGTTATTTGATGCAAGACTTTGAAGATGATCCGCTTTCAATTTGGAATTCAGATATATTTGGCCGCTCTCTAAGTTCAATCGTAAGAGAAGGGATTCAAGGAAAGCTGTCGCTGATGCCTGAAAATGCGCGATATAAGTTAAAAGAAACGCTAGAACGGATTATTAACGAAGGATCTGGAGGTTTAATCGCGATTATTTTATAAGAATATAAGGTTAGGCTCCTCATAAAGGAGCCTCTTCTTTTTGGATAGATCATACAAAACTTTACATATATTGTGATAGATCGCGTGGTTATCCTATTCCTGCGTTATTTTCTGCTTGCTATGCCTTGTTCAATATGTTAATCTTTTAACAGAAATCGATCGATCATACTGTTTTCACTACATACATACGGCAGATGAATGAAAAACATTGAATTATTTAGTTCAATCGTTTATGATTAGGCTTGTCGATACATAGGTTATGTATAATATCCATTTGTTTTGTTAAAGAATGAGATATAACGAATTACTAGATTCCTTTTCTAACAAGGTTTTTAGTTATTATATGATCCGATTTTGGGAGGAGGTGAATGGCATGAACAAGACAGAATTAATTAATGCTGTTGCAGAAGCAAGTGAGCTTTCAAAAAAGGATGCTACAAAAGCAGTTGATGCTGTTTTCGATACAATTTTAGAAGCTTTAAAAGCTGAGGACAAAGTTCAACTTATCGGTTTTGGTAACTTCGAAGTACGTGAACGTGCTGCTCGTAAAGGACGCAATCCACAAACTGGCGAAGAAATCGAAATTCCTGCTAGCAAAGTTCCTGCATTCAAACCAGGTAAAGCTCTTAAAGATGCTGTAAAATAATATCTACATAAAATGGCTTTATTCATAGCCGTTGATGAAGAGCTTTGAAAGGTCGCACATTTGCGACCTTTCTTTTTTGCCTTTGGTATATACATATGCTAGAATTTTTTTCATAAAGTCGTAATGCAACGAATTGGAGGGCAACAACATGTCATCTGTAAATAAACCACAGATCGAACAAGCTGTGAGACTAATTTTAGAAGCAATTGGCGAAGATCCAAACCGTGAAGGATTATTAGATACACCAAAGCGAGTAGCTAAAATGTATGAGGAAGTCTTTTCCGGGTTGAATGAAGATCCAAAAGAGCATTTTAAAACAGTTTTTGGAGAAGATCATGAAGAGCTAGTGCTTGTAAAAGATATTCCTTTTTACTCTATGTGTGAACACCACTTAGTGCCTTTTTACGGAAAAGCTCATGTTGCGTATATTCCAAAAGGCGGACGAGTGACCGGTTTAAGTAAGCTGGCAAGAGCGGTAGAAGCTGTTGCGAAACGTCCTCAGCTTCAGGAGAGAATTACATCTACAGTGGCGGATTCTATTGTAGAAACATTAGAGCCGCACGGGGTAATGGTAGTAGTGGAAGCAGAGCACATGTGTATGACCATGCGAGGCATTAAAAAGCCTGGGGCTATGACAATCACTTCTGCTGTGCGTGGAGTGTTAGAACACGATGCAAGTTCTAGAGCTGAAGTTTTATCATTGATTAAATCATAATGTGGATGATGAAGGAGAAGAGAATATGACACAAAAAGGAACGCCAGAGTATATTGTCATTAAAGCGGTCGAAGATGGAGTTAACGTAATTGGCTTAACGCGAGGAGCAGATACGCGATTTCATCATTCAGAAAAACTAGATAAAGGCGAAGTGATGATTGCGCAGTTTACTGAGCATACATCCGCAATTAAAATTCGTGGCAAAGCCGTCGTTCAGACTGTTCACGGAGAAATTGAATCCGATACGAAAAAATAAGCAGGGATTTTCCTGCTTTTATTTATATTTAAAATAAATGAATAAGAACAGGAAAAACATGGTGAAACTAAAAGCAATATCTTAAATTACTGTCTAAGAAATCAAGATGGTATGTAGATGAACGGTGTTCAAGCGGATGAGCAGCTAAAGGATTTAAACCGTGAAAAAGCTTCAAAAGAATTTAAAGGATATTTTATAATGTAATTATGTTATAATTGACACTATCGATTTGGAGTTAAAAGAACTTTAAACAAATAGTGATGGAAAGGGAGACAAGGATGATGAGCGTAAAAACCATCTATGATATTGTGGCCAACATGAAAGAACAGCTTCATGTTGAATTAAGTCATCCATATGTAAAAAAATATATTCATCATCCGCGTATTGATGAAAATAGATTACTGTACATGTGTTCGTTCTTAGATACTCTTTCAATGGAAGAAGAAAAAAAGAACAGCTCTGTGCTATCTGTGATGCTCGTTCAAACCGCACTTGATACCCACGATCTAGTCTCCACTCAAAATGTTAGCGGAAATGAAGGGAAGCTGCATGAGAGGCAGCTGGTAGTTTTGGCCGGAGATTATTACAGCGGCCTGTACTATTACTATTTAGCTCAAAGCAGCCAGCTGAATTTAATGAAAGTTATAGCATCTGCTATTAAAGAAATTAATATCGCTAAGATACACATTTATAACAATCGCTCTACTAATCCACACGACGTTATGAATAGTTTTTTAGCAGCGGAATCATCGTTTGTAAGATGCTTATGTGACTATTTTGAACGTGAAGAGTGGAAAGAACTTTTAAAACATGCAGCGTATTTGAATGGGATATTAAAGCAATTAAAGTCATTACAGCATAAAGAGCCTACTCTCTTGCTAAACTATTGCAAACAAATTGGCATGAATCAAGAACAAATAAAAGAATACCTTTATTCGTATACTCAACAGTCTGTAAATATTGTTAGAGGGTACTTACGAAGTGAATTTGCGATGAATGAGTTTTTAAGAGAGCACTTAGATGAACTTACATCTAGCTTAGAAGTGTTGAAAAATGTCGTAGGAGAAGGATAGAGATATGCAGCAATCAAAAGAACAGCGTGTCCATGGCGTATTTGAAAAAATATACAAAAATTATGATCAAATGAATTCTGTTATTAGTTTTCAGCGTCATAAGGCATGGCGCAAAGATACGATGAAGCGAATGAATGTTCAAAAAGGAACAAAAGCTTTAGATGTTTGTTGCGGAACTGCGGATTGGACGCTAGCTATGGCTGAAGCAGTTGGAGAAACAGGAGAGGCAGTTGGCCTGGATTTTAGTCAAAATATGCTAAAGATTGGTGAAGAGAAAGTAAAAAACTCACCTTTTTCAAATATTACTTTACTACATGGCAATGCAATGGAGCTTCCTTTTGAAGATAATTCATTTGACTATGTAACGATTGGATTCGGACTGCGCAACGTGCCCGATTACCTTCAAGTTTTAAAGGAAATGCAGCGCGTCGTGAAACCTGGCGGAAAAGTGGTTTGCCTTGAAACGTCTCAGCCAACGATGATTGGTTACCGACAAATGTACTTGCTTTATTTTAAGTACATTATGCCTGCGCTTGGAAAGATGGTCGCTAAAAGCTATGATGAATATTCATGGCTTCAAGAGTCAGCTAGGGACTTTCCAGGTCAAAAGCAATTGGCTGATATGTTCCGTGAAGCCGGTTTGACAGATGTTGAAGTGAAATCTTACACAGGTGGAGTAGCGGCGATGCATCTAGGGTACAAACGATAAAAGAGAAAAAGCTTGTCCTACAGGTGCAACAGCCTGTAGGATAAGGAGTAAAGAATGAATATATAATGCAAGGTGAGTCCAATGAAACTAAAAATGATGTACGCTTTTTTGAATACGGATATTACCCTTATTGAGAAAGAACTTGAACAAACTGTTCATACCGATGAAACACTTATCACAGATGCTTCTCTTCACCTTTTACAAGCAGGGGGGAAACGAATTCGCCCTGTATTTGTTTTGTTGGCAGCTAAATTTGGGCATTACAATATCGACCAAATCAAACATGTGGCAGTAGCGCTTGAGCTGATTCATATGGCGTCTCTTGTTCATGATGATGTTATTGATGACGCTGATAAGCGACGGGGAAAACCAACAATTAAGGCAAAATGGGACAATCGCATTGCTATGTATACAGGGGATTACATCTTTGCTCGTGCACTTGAAGTTATGAGTGAGGTTAAAGATGTGGAAGCACATAAAATTTTATCTAATACGATGGTGGAATTAACGCTCGGTGAAATTGAACAGATTAAGGACAAATACAACCTAAACCAAAACTTACGCGTGTATCTGCGTAGAATTAAACGTAAAACGGCACTGCTAATTGCTGCAAGCTGTCAGTTAGGCGCAATTGCAGCGGGAGCTCCTGAAGATATACATAAACGTTTATTTTGGTTTGGATATTACGTGGGAATGTCATTTCAAATTACGGATGACATTTTAGATTTTATCTCATCAGAAGAACAGCTTGGGAAACCAGTTGGCAGCGACTTACTGCAAGGAAATATTACGCTGCCAGTTTTGTATGCCATTGAAAATGCTGAGTTTCGAGATAAAGTAGAACAGCTTTTCGAGAGGGAATATGAGCAAGAGCTGATCGATGAAATTATTTCTGATATTAAATCTTCTAACGCCATTGAACGTTCATTTGAGATGAGCGATCGTTATCTGCAAAAAGCGATGAGCATTTTAGAAGAACTGCCGCCAAACAAGGCGAAAAAAACGCTGCATCAAATTGCGAAGTACATTGGAAAACGGAAATTTTGATTTATTTACTTTCATAAGTTGTAAACTGCTCGAAACAATGTTAATATCTTCATGAGGTGTGATTGCGCTTTCAAAACTTGTTTACATATCATGAACTTCAGGGGTGGAGAGTAAAATGATACAAAAAACGTTTTTAATGGTCAAACCAGACGGGGTACAAAGAAGCATTATTGGTGAGGTTATTTCTCGCTTTGAGAAAAAAGGTTTTCAATTAGTTGGAGCTAAGCTTATGCATATTTCGCAGGAATTAGCTGAAACACACTATGGTGAACATAAAGAGAAACCTTTCTTCGGTGAGTTAGTGAAATTTATCACATCAGGTCCAGTTTTTGCTATGGTATGGGAAGGTGAAAACGTGATTTCAGTATCACGTCAAATGGTGGGGAAAACTAACCCTCAAGAAGCGCTTCCTGGAACTATTCGAGGTGATTATGGACTGATTGTGGATAAGAATATTATTCACGGCTCAGATTCACCAGAAAGTGCGGAGCGTGAAATCAGCTTATTCTTTGAAAGTGAAGAGCTGACTTTCTATAAAAAAGACGCAGACGCTTGGATTTACTAATTTAGATAGCGCAAAAAGACGAATGAATTTTCATTCGTCTTTTTTATTGTGTGTATAAACAGGCTTCTAGGCTATTAAGTGCAAAGATTTCCCCGCATAAACATTTTCATAATGTATTCCGATATATTAATAAGAAGCTAAGCGTATATAAAGGTTTTATTTCTTTATACGTCTAACATAAACGTATAGGAATGAGAAAGGAGAGTCAAAAATGATAGATGAATACGACGCGTTTGTGGAGAAAATAAAAACAAAAACAGGCATTGATTTATCACTATATAAGCAGTCTCAAATGCACCGCCGCCTCACCTCGCTGTATGAAAAAAAAGGTTTTTCTAGTTTTTTTGAATATTATCGAGCAATGAACAGTAACAACGAACTGCTTGAGGAGTTTTTAGATCGGATGACGATTAACGTGTCAGAGTTTTATCGCAACTATCAGCGGTGGGATATATTGGAGCAAAAAATTTTACCGACTCTTGTAAAAGGAAAATCAGATCTGAAAGTGTGGAGCGCTGCCTGTTCAACAGGGGAAGAGCCGTATACACTAGCGATGGTTTTATCAACATTTTTTCCGCTTTCGCGTATTTCTATATTGGCGACCGATCTGGATGAAAAAGTGATAGAAAAAGCAAAAATAGGCTTTTATGATGAACGTTCACTTCAGGAAATGCCTGTTTCGATGAAAAATAAGTACTTTCAACAAAGAGGAACCGGGTATTTATTAGATGAAAAAATCAAAAAAACAGTTATTTTTCAAAAACATAACTTACTGTCAGACTCTTTTCCTAAAAACGTTGACTTGATTGTTTGTCGAAACGTGCTTATTTATTTTACCGATGAAGCAAAGCATGCTTTATATGAAAAGTTTAGCAGAGCTTTAGCACCTGGAGGCATCTTATTTGTAGGGAGCACAGAGCAGATTTTCACTCCGCAAAAGTATGGGTTTGAAACGGCTGATACGTTTTTTTACAGAAAAGTAAAGACCATTTAATTGAGATAACCTGAAGCGATTTCTTACAAGCTGAGGTGAAACTTTTTATATATTCTTATGTTATAGTATGGTATAGTCATATTTAAAAATGGAAAAATTCTGACGAATAATACATATTAAGCGGAGGTACGATTATGCGATATTTAACAGCAGGAGAATCACATGGTCCACAGTTGACTACTATTTTAGAGGGTGTTCCCGCAGGGCTTCCTTTAACAGCCGAAGACATCAATACAGATTTAGCGCGAAGACAAAAAGGTCATGGTCGCGGAAGACGTATGCAAATTGAAAAAGATCAAGCGGAAATTTTAAGCGGTGTTCGCCACGGCTATACGCTAGGATCTCCTATTACGTTAGCGGTAGAAAATAACGACTGGAAACACTGGACAAAAATTATGGGCATCGAGCCAATTTCTGAAGAAGAATCAGAAGAAGTAAAGCGTAAAATCTCAAGACCAAGACCAGGGCATGCCGATTTAAACGGCGCTATTAAATATGGTCATCGCGATATGAGAAATGTATTAGAACGTTCTTCAGCTCGTGAAACAACTGTAAGGGTAGCAGCAGGTGCTGTGGCTCGTCAAATCCTTGCTCAGTTCGGGATTTCTGTAGCTGGACATGTATTAGAAATTGGCGGCGTACAGGCAAATCCTCCTCAATACAAAAGCTTAGAGGAACTTCAAGAAGTCACTGAAGCTTCTCCAGTAAGATGTTTTGACTCAGCTGTTGAGAAAGACATGATGCAAGCAATCGATGATGCTAAGAAAAACGGCGATTCGATCGGAGGCGTAGTAGAAGTTATTATTGAAGGCGTGCCAGCAGGAGTGGGCAGCTATGTCCATTACGATCGTAAATTAGATGCGAAGATTGCTGCAGCTGTTATGAGCATTAATGCATTTAAAGGCGTTGAGTTTGGGATTGGATTTGAAGCGGCTCGCAGACCAGGAAGCGAAGTTCATGACGAAATTCTATGGGATGAAGAGAATGGATATACCCGTAAAACAAACAACTTAGGCGGCTTTGAAGGTGGCATGACAACAGGTATGCCAATTGTAGTACGCGGTGTAATGAAACCTATTCCAACGCTTTACAAGCCGTTAAAAAGTGTTGATATTGAAACAAAAGAAGCCTTCGAGGCAAGCATCGAACGTTCAGACAGCTGTGCTGTGCCGGCAGCAAGCGTTGTAGCAGAAGCCGTTGTAGCTTGGGAATTGGCTGATGCGCTAATCGAACAGTTTGGACAAGACCGAATTGATTTAATTGCTGAAAATATTGAGAAAATGCGTGTACATGCGAGGGAGTTTTAATGTTGCAAATTGATATTCAAACTTTATCCAAAACATATCCTCTTTATTTAGGA
Source organism: Priestia sp. D51 (assembly GCF_053345675.1). Taxonomy (NCBI): domain Bacteria; kingdom Bacillati; phylum Bacillota; class Bacilli; order Caryophanales; family Bacillaceae; genus Priestia; species Priestia sp. D51. The sequence goes on from NZ_JBLTIR010000001.1 coordinate 559,499, forward strand.
AATGGATTAATTGAAAAGCTGCCTTCTATTATTGAGAGTGTAAAACCTAATCTGTCGTCGGTATTAATCATCACTGATTCAGCTGTAGATTCATATTATGGAGAAGCGGTTGTAAAAGCGATTGAGACGCAGTTTAAAGTGGCTAAATACGTAGTACCAAGCGGTGAACACGCAAAGTCATTTCAACATTACTACGATTGTCAGACTTTTGCACTCGAGCAGCAGCTTGACCGCAATGCGCTCGTTATTGCTTTCGGCGGAGGGGTAGTTGGCGATTTAGCTGGATTTGTAGCCGCTACATACATGAGAGGGGTTTCGTTTATTCAAGTGCCAACGACGCTTCTTGCTCACGATAGTGCTGTAGGCGGTAAAGTAGCCATTAATCATGAGCTTGGAAAAAATATGATTGGCGCTTTTTATCAGCCTGAAGCGGTTGTTTATGACATTGATCTTCTTAAAACGCTTCCTGAAAGAGAGTGGCGTTCTGGTTTTGCAGAAGTGATTAAACATGCTTTTATTCACGATGAAGCATTTTATGAATGGCTTCAGCAAAATATACAATCGCTGACTGATTTACAAGATGAAAAATTAATTTATGCTATTCAAAGCGGTATTTTAGTCAAAGCATCTGTTGTAAAAGAAGATGAGACAGAAGCTGGCGTTCGCGCTCACCTGAACTTTGGACATACGTTAGGTCATGCGATCGAAGCAGAGTGCGGCTATGGACAAATCAGTCACGGAGAAGGCGTAGCCATTGGGATGCTGTTTGCTATGAAAGTCAGCAATACGCTTGGGAAAAGCGAGTTCCCTGTAGCTGAAATTGTGAAATGGTTTGAAAAATTTGGCTATGAGACGTCTGTTCCAAACCACCTTTCAGCTGAAAAGCTGCTCGTGAGAATGAAAGCAGACAAGAAGTCCAAATCAAGCAATGTTCATATGGTACTGCTTGAAGGCATAGGAAAACCTTTTGTTCAACAAGTAGAAGATGAAGTGATTCTTAAGCTGCTGAATGAAGAGCTTCAAGCGTAGTTTCTTCAAAAGCCAAGTAGATAGTAGTTGACAAATGAATTTGAAACGTACTACAATTGGTAACAAGTTAGTTTAGAGATTTTAGTTATGAGAAAAAAATAGACAGTTTAGTTGAGATTAGGGTAGACGAGAATGAGACAGTTGAGCAGAGTTTAGTTGAGTGAATTTTACCATTCGTATACCCAAAGGCCCATTTTTGATGTGTCTTTGGGTTTATTTATTATATCCTCTTTTATATAACCTCATCTATTCTCATTCTCCATGAAATGGAGGATTGAAAGATATGACGAACACGTATACTTCTTTTTTAGAAGACTCTACAAAGTATTTAACCATTCCAATCATAAAAAAAATATTTATCGATAGCATGACACCTGTTGATCTTTTTCAGCAAGTAAAAGATGAAGCTGTATATTTGCTCGAAAGCAATGATGAATCATCACCATGGTCCAATTATTCTTTTATTGGCTTGAATCCGTTTTTGTATGTAGAAGAAGAGAACGGAACCTATCTAGCAAAAAACAAGCAGCTTCAACCTGTGCTGCAAGGAGACAGCTTTAAAGAGGTATTTTGTAAAATTCAGCAAGAGCTGAAAGTGAAAGTACCAGACCTTGCACTTCCTTTTAAAGGAGGAGCAGTAGGATTTATCAGCTACGACGCAGTATCGCAAATTGAAAAAGTAAACGTACATGCCCAAAACGATTTGAACATGCCTACTTTTCACTTTATCTATTGTCAAACGATGCTCGCTTATAATCACCAAACAAAAGAGCTTATGGTGATTCACTACATTCAGCTTGATGAGCAAGATAAAGAACAGCAGAAAAAAGAAAAACATGATGAAGCTCTAGCAGAGATCAATCGATATGTTGAAAGAATAGCGCAGACGGTGAAAGAAAAGCCAATGATGTTTGAAAGCGAGCAGCGCGAAGTCAGCTTTGAAGGCGTGACATCGTCATACCAAAAAGATAAATTTGTGCAAGATGTGGAAAAAATTAAGGAATACATTAAAAGCGGAGATGTTTTTCAAGCCGTATTGTCGCAGAGATTTCAAATTGATACGACCGTAGCTGGATTTGATATTTACAGAGTATTGCGATTAGTTAATCCATCTCCTTATTTATTTTACGTGAAAGTAAAGGGAGTGGAATTGATCGGAAGTTCCCCTGAGCGGTTGATTCAAATTGAAAACGGCCATTTAGAAATTCATCCAATTGCAGGAACGAGAAGACGCGGCAGAGATGCAGAAGAAGATGCGCGCCTGTATGAAGACTTAATTAACGATGAAAAAGAGCGGGCAGAACACTATATGCTCGTGGACCTAGCAAGAAATGACATCGGCCGAGTTGCACAGTATGGAAGTGTCCAAACGCCGGTATTAATGCAACAGGTTAATTTTTCGCACGTCATGCACTTGATTTCTAAAGTGACAGGACGCCTTGATGAAAAAGTACATCCTATTGATGCGCTGCTTTCTGCATTTCCAGCGGGTACCGTATCTGGCGCTCCAAAAGTGCGGGCGATGCAAATCTTAAATGAAATTGAACCAGTTGCGCGAAATGTATATGCAGGAACCGTAGCATATCTCGGATTTGATGGAAACATTGATTCGTGCATTGCAATTCGTACCATTCTTTTAAAAGACCAAACCGCTTATATACAGGCTGGAGCAGGAGTGGTTGCTGACTCAAAACCGGAGCTTGAGTGGAAAGAAACCCGCAATAAAGCTAGCGCTTTAATTAAAACAATTCAATTAGCTCAAGACATCTACGATAAAAAGGAGGATGTATATGTTTAAAGAATTGTTGAAAAAGTGTTTGCGCGGCGAGTCACTTTCAGCGGAAGAAGCAGAAAAAATTATGAATGATATTATGAACGGTAAAGTCCCGGCAGCTCAAATTGCTAGCGTGCTAACCATTTTAACGTACCGAGGAGAAACCGTCGATGAAATTGTTGGTTTTGTCCGGGGTATGAAAAACAACATGAATGCTATTTCTCTAGAAGAATTAAACGTAGTAGATACGTGCGGTACGGGAGGAGACGGCGCCTCTACGTTTAATATTTCGACGGCTAGTGCGATTGTGGCATCTGCTGCTGGAGTAAAGGTTGCGAAACATGGGAATCGCGCGGTGTCTTCTAAAAGCGGAAGTGCAGACGTGTTAGAACATCTGGATATATGGATTCAAGGAAATGAAAAAGAAGTGAAAAATGCGGTGTCTGACCTCAACATGTCCTTTTTATTTGCGCCGCTTTATCACCCTGCTATGAAGCACGTTGCTGCTACTCGAAAGGAATTAGGGTTTAGAACCGTTTTTAATGCATTAGGTCCGTTAGCAAACCCTACTAATTGCACAAAGCAAGTAATTGGCGTTTACTCTATTGAGCTTGCACGGAAATTAGCAGAAGCGCTTGTTGTACTTGGAGCTAACCACGTTCTTCTCGTTGCGGGCAGGGACGGTTTGGATGAAATTAGTGCCACGGATGTAACGGATATTGTAGAAGTGCAAGACAATGTTATTACAGAATATACGCTTGCACCAGAGGGTGTACACTTACAGAGAGGGAAGCTTGAAGACTTGGTGGTAGAAGACGCGAAATCGAGTGCAGAGCTCATTGAATCGCTATTTTTAAATAAAAGTAATGTAACTGCTAAAAATGCAGTCGTGTTGAACTCTGCTGCAGCTATTTACGTTAGCGGAAACGTTTCTACTTTTGAAGAAGGAGTAGCTGTAGCTTTAGAAACAATTGAATCAGGTGCTGCATACACGCAATTACAACGATTGAAATCGAAAAAGGTGGTTGAACATGCTCAATAAAATTATTGAAACAAAAAAAGAAGAAATTCAAAACCTACAGTTACCCGAACAGCAAAATGTTACAAAACGATCATTTTTAGAAGCTTTATCAAATCCAAATCGAGAGCTGGCTCTTATTGCAGAAGTAAAAAAAGCCTCTCCTTCCAAAGGATTAATAAAGGAGAATTTTCAGCCTGTGGAAATTGCTAAAGCCTACGAGGAAGGAAAAGCAGATACTTTGTCTGTGTTAACGGATCAGCACTATTTTCAAGGACACCGAACGTTTTTAAGTGATATTAAACAGCATGTCTCTATTCCTGTGCTTCGTAAGGATTTCATCATTGATTCCATTCAAGTGGAAGAAAGTGCAAGAATCGGTGCCGATGCTATTTTACTCATCGGAGAAGCACTTGAACCATTAAAATTGCAAGAGCTTTATCTTCAAGCTGCTGAAAAAGAGTTAGATTGTTTAGTAGAAGTGCATTCTTTAGAAACGCTTGAACAGCTGTTAGCTGTATTTACACCGAAGATTATCGGGATTAATAATCGAAATCTTCATACGTTTGAAACCAGCGTGCAGCAGACAAAAGAAATCGCTAAGCACGTGCCAAAAGATCAGCTTTTAGTAAGTGAAAGCGGCATTTACTTATACGATGATGTTTCCTACGTAAAAGAAGCTGGAGCAAAAGCTATTTTAGTAGGAGAATCGCTTATGAGACAGGATAATCAAACCAAAGCGATTAAAAAGCTGTTTGGGGAAAGTGAATATGCTTATTAAGTACTGCGGTATTCGATTAAAACAAGATATAGCTTTAATCGAAAAGTCGGCTGCTACTCACATTGGCTTTATTTTCTACCCTAAAAGTAAACGATATGTAAAGCCTGAACGAGTAAATGAGTTTGTAACGGATGAAATAAAAAAACAAGTCTCGCTAGTAGGGGTATTTGTTAATACACCGGTGGATCAAATACTTGAAATTGCCTCCGTGACAAATTTAGATGTGATTCAGTGCCACGGGCAAGAGACTGCTGCTGAAGTACGTGAGTTAAAGCAGCGTGGATATGAAGTATGGAAAGCACTCCCGCACAATAACGAGACGCTACAGCAAATGCATGTATATGAAGAAGCTGACGGTTATGTAATTGATAGCAAGGTTAAAGAACAATTCGGAGGAACGGGCGTCGCTTTTGATTGGAGCTTCGTTCCTCAGTATGAATCAGCTGCACAAAAGTTAGGTAAAAAATGCTTTATTGCTGGAGGAATCAATGCTTTTAACATTGAGAACTTGTTACCCTACAAGCCTGGGGCGATTGATATTTCTGGCGGTATTGAAACAAATGGAACGAAGGACTATACAAAAATTATAGAGATTGAAAGGAAGATCATACTATGACATACAATCACCCTGATGAATTTGGCCGCTTTGGTGAATTTGGCGGAAAATACGTACCTGAAACATTAATGAAACCACTTGAAGAAGTAGAAGCAGCTTTGAATCAAGCAACGAAAGATCCGGCATTTAAAGATGAGTATCTATCCTTACTCGTCAATTACTCAGGGCGACCAACGGCTTTAACATATGCTGATAATATTACCGAAACACTCGGCGGGGCAAAAATTTATTTAAAACGTGAAGACTTAAATCATACGGGTGCTCACAAAATCAACAATGCCATTGGACAGATTTTACTTGCTAAACGGATGGGCAAAACAAAAATTATTGCTGAAACAGGAGCGGGTCAGCACGGGGTAGCCACAGCTACAGTAGCTGCAAAGTTCGGAATGGAATGTAAAGTATTCATGGGAGAAGAAGATATTGAACGTCAGGCGTTGAACGTCTTTCGCATGAAGCTTCTAGGAGCGGAAGTCATTCCTGCAACTTCTGGAACAAAAACGCTAAAAGATGCAACAAATGAAGCAATCCGCTACTGGGTTCAACACTGTGAAGATCATTTTTACTTAATTGGTTCGGCAATTGGACCGCATCCTTATCCTAAAATGGTTCGAGATTTCCAAAAAATTATTGGAGAAGAAGCAAAAGAACAGTTTACAGCGGTAGAAGGAAAACTTCCAAATGCTGTCGTGGCATGCGTCGGAGGCGGTAGTAATGCAATCGGTATGTTTTATGATTTTATTAAAGAAGAACATGTACGCTTGATTGGAGTAGAAGCAGGGGGGAAAGGACTAAATACAGCTCTTCATGCTGCTAAAATGGCTAAAGGCACAAAAGGTGTTATCCACGGAACGCTCACGTATTTACTTCAAGATGAAAATGGTCAAATTACAGAGCCTTATTCTATTTCAGCAGGTTTGGATTATCCGGGTATCGGTCCAGAGCATTCTCACCTTTCATCTATTGGACGAGTAGAATATGAAAGTGTAACGGATGATGAATCAATCGAAGCTCTTCAGCTGCTGGCGAAAACGGAGGGAATCATCCCGGCTATCGAATCCGCCCATGCGCTGGCAAAAGCATTTGAACTGGCTAAAAGCATGACGAAAGAAGAAACCATTTTAATTTGCTTATCAGGTCGAGGAGATAAGGACGTTCATACATTAGTAAACTTGCTAGAAGGGAAGGAAGAAGAACATGAATACGTTTGAAGCGAGACTACCTAAACATGAAACATTATTTATTCCATTTATTACAGCAGGAGATCCTCATGAAGATGCAACGGTGGAGATTGCTTTGTCTTTGCAAAAGCAAGGTGCTTCTATTTTAGAGCTGGGCGTACCGTATTCCGATCCTTTAGCAGATGGTCCAATTATTCAAGAGGCGTCCAAAAGAGCTTTATCTGGCGGCATGTCTATTTCAAAAGCTATTAAGCTTGTATCGGTGATGAGAAAAAAAGGTGTGAAAATACCGGTAATTCTCTTTACCTATTTTAATCCTGTGTTACAATTAGGTTTAGAATCCTTTTTCGCGTTAATGCGAGAAAATGAAATAGATGGAGTGCTAATTCCGGATTTACCGTACGAAGAGAGTGGCCGTATCCGGGAGCTTGCCGCTGAAAATGAAGTTGCGTACATTTCAATGGTTGCTCCTACATCTAAAGAGCGTATTCAAAAAATTGCTGCAGATGCAACGGGCTTCTTATACTGCGTGTCGTCTTTAGGCGTTACTGGGGTTCGCTCTACGCTGCCGGCTGATATTGGCACCTTTTTAGAAGATGTGAAAGCAGCAGCTTCTATACCGGTTGCCGTCGGTTTTGGGATTTCAACAAGCGAACAAGTAGAGGTATTAAAAGAACACAGCGACGGCATTGTAATCGGAAGTGCAATTGTTAATAAAATTGGCCAGCTTGAACAAGTTCTTTTAAATAAGGATACACGCCGAGACGGATTAAATCAAATTGAGGAGTATGTTGCATCCATCGTTTCGCCTATACAAAAATGCGAGGTGTAACACGGTGAAAGTAAAAGAACAATTACTAACTTTATCTCCATATAAACCAGGTAAGCCAATTGAAGAAGTGAAGCGTGAATTTAATTTAGATCGCGTTGTAAAATTAGCATCCAATGAAAATCCTTACGGCAGCTCTGCTTTAGTAAAAGAGGCGATTGCTGCAGAAATTGAAAATATGGCGCTTTATCCAGACGGTTATGCAGCTGAACTGCGTGCAGCAGTAGCAAAACACGTAGGTGTAGATCAAGATCAGCTGATTTTTGGAAATGGGTCTGATGAAGTCATTCAAATTATTTGCCGAGCTTTACTATCGGCTGATACAAACACTGTCATGCCAACGCCATCATTTCCTCAATATAAGCACAATGCCGTAATTGAAGGTGCAGAAATTCGTGAAGTACCGCTGCGCGGGGGAGATCATGATTTAAATGCTATGCTTCGTGCAATTGATGAAAATACGACAATTGTATGGGTATGCAGTCCTAATAACCCAACGGGAACGTATGTGAAGGGCGATGAGTTAATTTCCTTTATGAAGCAAGTTCCTAAGCATACGTTAATCGTTATGGATGAAGCGTATTTTGAGTATGCAGCAGATCAAGCCGACTATCCGAATACGGTAGAGCTTTTGAATGAATACGAAAACTTAATTGTACTTCGCACATTTTCAAAAGCATACGGCTTAGCTTCTTTGCGTATTGGTTACGGTATTTCAAACGAATCATTGCTACAAAAAATTGAGCCGGCTCGCGAACCTTTTAATACAAGCCGCATGGCTCAAAAAGCAGCAATCGTTGCTCTTGAAGACCAAGCGTTCATTGAAGAGTGCAAAAAGAAAAATGAAGCAGGTTTGCAGCAGTACTATGCTTTCTGTGATAAGAATGGCTTAAACTATTATCCTTCTTTCACTAATTTTGTTCTAATTGATTTTGGCCGTCAAGGCGATGAAGTGTTTCAATTCTTATTGCAGCGCGGATTTATCGTTCGTTCAGGGAATGCACTAGGATTCCCAACTTCCGTTCGTATTACGGTGGGAACAAAAGAACAAAATGAACAAATCATTGAATTGCTTCAGCAGTTTGTTAACCAAGAAACGGCGAAAGCTTAATACCTAATATAGTAAAAGATGAGAGTGTGATTTCACACTCTCATCTTCATATGCACAATGAGGTGAAGGAAAGTGAAAGAAAATGTTTTTGTTATAGGCCTGGGATTAATTGGAGGATCTCTTGCTCTTAATATAAAAAAGACGCATCATCATCTTGATGTAATAGGTTTTGACATTAATCAAGAGCAGCTGGAGCTCGCTAAAACTCTAGGCGTAATTGACCAAGCGGCTTCTTCTTTGCAACAAGGCGCTGAGCAAGCGGATTATATTGTTATTGCTATTCCAGTCACCCAAGCAGCGGAAGTGCTAAAACAGTTCGAACATTTTACGCTCAAACAGTCTGTCATCGTAACAGACGTAGGAAGTACAAAAGAAGAAGTAGTGAAGACAGCCGAGGCTCTTATTTCTAAAGGCATTGAGTTTATCGGGGGTCATCCGATGGCGGGGTCTCATAAAAGCGGAGTAGCTGCTTCTAAAGCTCATTTATTTGAAAATGCAATGTATGTATTAACACCTTCATATTCTACTTCTTCGGAGGCTTTAAACAGCTTAAAGGAATTGCTAAGTGGTACAAAAGCTAAAATTATTGTAATGTCACCAAAAGAACATGATAAATTAGCAGGTGTCATTAGCCATTTTCCACATATTATTGCTGCAAGCCTTGTTCATCAAGCAGAATATTACCAACAAGACAATCAGCTAGTTTCGCAGCTTGCGGCTGGAGGGTTTCGTGATATTACACGTATTGCTTCAAGCAGTCCAGCGATGTGGAGAGATATTTTGCTTCATAACCAGGATGCGCTTCTTTCAATGTTTGACCACTGGCTTGAAGAAATGAACGACGTGCGAAATATGATCGAACGAAAAGATGCGAATGATATCTATACATATTTTTCACAAGCGAAACAATTTAGAGATCAGCTTCCTGTACGAACCAAAGGAGCGATTCCATCCTTTTATGATCTCTATGTGGATGTTCCTGACTATCCGGGTATTATCTCAGAAGTAACCGGTTATTTAGCAGAAGATGAAATCAGTATTACAAACATTCGAATTTTGGAAACACGAGAAGATATATACGGAGTATTACGTTTGAGCTTTCAAACAGAGGAAGATAGAAAGCGGGCAAGAGCGTGTCTCCATCAGCATCAATATCAGACGTTTATTTCTTAATGTACGAAAGGTGTGAATGAAATGAGTGGAAAACCATTAAAAACGAATCTTTCATCTCTTCAAGGAGAAATTTCTATTCCCGGGGATAAGTCGATTTCTCACAGAGCTGTGATGTTCGGAGCGATGGCAGAAGGGAAAACTACGATTAATCATTTTTTAGCAGGTGAAGATTGCTTAAGTACTATCTCTTGTTTTGAAAAGATGGGCGTATCGATTAAAAGAGAAGGCGAGTATGTCGAAGTGGAAGGTAAAGGTATCGAAGGATTAAGTGAACCTACTTCCATCTTAGATGTAGGAAATTCAGGAACAACTACTCGTTTAATGCTGGGGATTCTTGCCGGTGTGCCATTTCATACGTCTCTAATTGGAGATGAGTCGATTGCCAAGCGTCCAATGAGCCGTGTTACGGTGCCGCTGCGCTCTATGGGTGCAAAGATTGATGGGCGTGAGCATGGCCAATATACGCCTTTATCTACTAGAGGAGGAGCATTAAAAGCAATTCATTACCATTCTCCTGTAGCAAGTGCACAAGTAAAATCGGCGATTTTACTAGCGGGACTTCATGCCGAAGGCACAACAAAAGTAACCGAGCCTTTTACATCACGCGACCATACCGAGCGTATGCTTCGCGCATTTGGAGTAGACGTAGAGGTAGATGGAACGACTGTAAGTATTGAAGGGGGACAATCCCTGCGCGGAACGGATGTGTACGTCCCTGGAGACATTTCTTCAGCTGCATTCTTTCTTGTTGCAGGAGCCATTGTTCCAAACAGCCGAATCGTTTTGAAAAACGTCGGACTCAATCCTACAAGAACAGGTATTATTGATGTGCTTCAGCAAATGGGTGCACGCCTTACAATTTCCAATGAACGTATTCAAAATGGAGAGCCTATTGGCGATTTGACGATTGAAACGTCTCAGTTGAAAGGGATTGAAATTGGGGGCGATTTAATTCCTCGTTTAATTGATGAAATTCCGGTAATCGCTCTTTTGGCGACTCAGGCAACTGGGAAAACGGTGATTAAAGATGCGGAAGAACTAAAAGTAAAAGAAACGAACCGCATCGATACGGTTGCAACCGAGCTAAGCAAGCTGGGTGCCTCTGTTACGCCAACACCTGATGGACTTATTATCGAAGGCAAGACGGTTTTACAAAGCGGAGAAGTAGACAGCTACGGAGATCATCGAATTGGAATGATGCTTGCGGTCGCAGCAGCCATTGCAACGGGAGAGGTAACGCTAAAGAGAAGTGATGCCATTCACGTCTCCTACCCTACTTTTTTTGAAGATCTTGATGAGCTAAGCCAATAAGGAAGAGGCTGGAACAAACGTATTTTGGTTGAAGGGAAATCCGAACGAGGAATTGATATTGTTGATGAAAAATCAAACTCGTTCGGATTTTTTATTGAGATGGCGAACGAAGGTTTCATGTCTCAATCTCGTTTTTACCTAAAAAAATGTAAGCGTATTCAAATTGATTTGTTGAACAAACGCTCAAACTATTTTATCATTGTGTATAGAAGCATGTGTTCTTGCTTCGAGTTTGGAAAAATAGAAAATTAATTCGTTTTATTTTTATATAAAAAGTGAATGTAATAATAAAGGAGAATTGTGTGTGAAAGAACTAGACCGCGCGATAGGTTACGTAGAATCCAATGAAATTGAAAAAGGTCTTGCCCTTATTCATGAATTGAAAGATAAAGCTACAGACGAAGAAAAGTTTTTAATGGCTGAACAGCTGCAGGAGTGGGGACTAGTAAATGATGCGCTGCCTTTAATAGACGAGCTCATCGCTAAATACCCAGAAGAAGGCGAGCTGTATTTATTAAAAGCTGAAATGCTCATTGATTTAGAAGAAGAAGAAGCCATTCATATTTTAAATCAAATTAGCAGCGAAGACGATAATTACGTGCCAGCTCTGCTTCTTGTAGCTGACTTATATCAAATGCAAGGCCTTAGTGAAGTAAGTGAGCAAAAGTTAATGGAAGCGAAAAAAATGCTTCCAAATGAGCCGGTTATCGATTTTGGGCTCGGTGAATTTTACAGCAGTCAAGGAATTTATCAAAAGGCAATTCCTTTTTATCAAACGCTGCTAAAAACAGAAAAAGAATTTAACGGCACGGATCTTCGTCAGCGATTAGCTGAAAGTCTAGCAGGTATCGGCCAGTTCGAAGAAGCGCTTCCTTACTTTGATCAAGCGTTAAAAGATAAGCTTGAGATTAACACACTATTTGAATATGCGATTTCAGCGTATCAAGCAGGTCATTATCAGACCGCTATTGAAAAATTTACAGAACTAAAAGAGTTAGACCGTGAGTACCATTCTCTTTATTTATATTTAGCAAAGTCATATGAACATGAAGAGATGCTAGAAGAGGCTGCGGTGGCTGTCAACGAAGGTATTGCGCAGGATGAATTTCAAAAAGAACTTTACTTTTTTAAAGGCAAAATAGCATTAAAGCGCGGTCTAGAAGAAGAGGCTGAATCGGCGTTTCAACAAGCGATTGCACTAGATCCAGGGTACATTGAAGCTATTTTAACTCTCTCTAAACTTTATATGAGTCAAGAGAGATATGAAGATGTAGTAGAGAATATCGAGCACGCCAAAGAATATAATGAGCATGACCCTCATTTTGAATGGGATTTAGCAAAAGCTTATCAGGAATTAGAAAATTATGAAGAAGCGCTAAAATACTACGAATCTGCATATACTGTTTTTAAAGAAGAGTATGCGTTTTTAGAAGAGTATGGCTATTTCTTATTAGAAGAAGGACAGCGCTCGAAAGCGAAGGGGATTTTCCAAGCTTTATTAGCCATGGATCCAACAGTAGATGAAATTCAAGACATATTATTTCAATTAGAAGAATAAATAATAGTTCAGAGGATTTTATTGCTGCCGTGTGGAATAAATAACTGTAAAAGGTGTTTTAACTGAGAGTTTAAACACAGAGGAGGGAAGTGAGAATATGACGACCCCTGTTACTGTCAACGAGAAAAAAGAATTTGTTCGCTGGTTTTTAACGAATTATCAGCTGAAGCGCAGAGAATGTGTATGGATTTTAAATTATTTGATGAGCCATGATCAATTGATGAAACGAGTTCACTTCGTTGAGCAAGCACAGTTTTGTCCTCGCGGGATGGTGATGTCTACGCACTGTGTGGAAGACCCTCCATTTCGTTTTTATAAAGAAAATATCATGACAACCGATGCAGAAAAATCATTTCATGATATTCGTTTGAATCGAGAAGAAGACATTTATATTCAATTAAACTTCCGATCGTTGTATTCATCGCCTCAATATGTGGCTGTACTGGAAGACAATCCGTATATGCCAAAAGCTAATCAAACAAATGAAAAAGACAGAGTATTAGCTGAGCAAATATTGGAAGAATCTATTCAGAAATTTCAACGATCAAAAATCATGGAACTAATTGATAAAGCATTAGATGAAAATGATAAAGAGGAATTTCAGCGCTTAAGCGAATATTTAAATAACCATTATGTACAGTAGATAAACGAGAGATTGGCTAGCTTCTTAGAAAAAGGTCAATCTCTTTTTTTATCTCCTTATTCAGTTTGAAAAATAAATAAGACAAGCCTTAGCAAGCTTGCTGAGAGGAGAAGAAAGTTGAAGCTGCAGGCGAAGGAAATGGATGTGTATTTACAATCCAAAAGTTATGTTGATACCGTATTGGTTCCACTCATTCCCATTGATTTCGGAGAAGATTTAAAGCTTACTGCATCTATGAGTGAATATACGACTGCTCTTACTGAAGAGTTAGAGAGACAATTTAAAGGAAGAGTGATTTTAACACCTAGTTTTACATACTTAAAAAAAGATGGAGTAGCTGCTGTTTATGAAACATTACTTCGCTGGAATGAGCATATAAATGACAATGAAGTCAATCATCTTTTTGTGCTTACTAGCGACCGAGATTGGCTGCAGTATGAAAAAGAAATAGGGGCTCACTGCATTTGGATACCTGCTTTACCGCTTGAGCATATAGACGACTCGCATAAGTATACGCTCATACATGAACAAGTCCAACAGCTCCTGCCGATTTTTGTAGAGAAATGGAGTGTTTAAAAAGGCTGTAGAATAAGCAATGGAAGCGCAAACAAAATAATGACGAAAAATTTAGAAAAATAAAGATTATTTCCATGTTTTAGGTTTTTATTGTATTGACCTTCCAGAAATATTAATATATCATGATTATGTCCTAGTTTAATAGAATGGTCCATCATGTGTCCAAAATTCTCTGGACTGAACTTTTTTAAAGGGGGGAAAAGCATGGGTGATCGGGTATCAAGACGACAGTTTTTAAACTATACGCTCACTGGTGTAGGGGGATTTATGGCTGCTGGAATGTTAATGCCAATGGTGCGCTTTGCAGTAGATCCAATTTTGGAAAAAGAAGCGGGTCAGGATTTAGTAGCTGTAGCGCAGGTTAAAGACATTACAAAAGAGCCGAAACGTGTCGATTTTAAAATCAAGCAAGTGGATGCGTGGCATAAATCAGAAGAACCAAGATCGGCTTGGGTGTACAAAACTGATAAAGGTGAAATCGTCGCGCTGTCACCAATTTGTAAGCATTTAGGCTGTACGGTTAACTGGGCTGGTGACAAAAACTATCCACATCGTTTCTACTGCCCTTGTCATGGGGGAATGTATGAAAAAAGCGGTAAAAATGTACCGGGGACACCACCGATGGGACCGTTAGATGTATACGTTCAAAAGGTAAAAGGCGGTACGTTATATCTAGGAAAAGCCAAACCACAAGGAGGGGCATAGAAAATGTTGAATAAAATCTATGACTGGGTGGATGAACGGCTAGATATTACTCCTTTATGGCGAGATGTGGCCGATCATGAAGTGCCAGAACACGTAAATCCTGCACATCACTTTTCAGCATTTGTGTATTGTTTTGGTGGATTGACGTTTTTTGTTACCGTTATTCAAATTTTATCAGGCATGTTTTTGACCATGTATTATGTACCAGATATAAAAAATGCATGGGAATCCGTTTATTATCTGCAAAATGAAGTCGCTTTCGGACAAATTGTTCGAGGTATGCATCACTGGGGAGCAAGTTTGGTTATCGTCATGATGTTTTTACATACACTTCGTGTTTTCTTCCAAGGAGCATACAAAAAACCCCGCGAGTTAAACTGGATTGTGGGTGTGTTAATTTTCTTTGTTATGTTAGGTTTAGGTTTTACAGGTTATTTGTTGCCGTGGGATATGAAAGCGCTATTTGCAACGAAAGTAGGTTTGCAAATTGCTGAATCCACACCAATTATAGGCCAGCAAGTGAAGACATTACTCTCAGGACATCCAGACATCGTTGGTGCTCAAACGCTAACTCGCTTTTTCGCCATTCACGTATTCTTTTTACCCGGAGCCCTGCTTGGCTTAATGGGTGCCCACTTCTTAATGATTCGTAAACAAGGAATTTCAGGACCACTATAAAAGTTTATACGCTTTATTCAATTAGTCAATCACACTAGTCATCATATGCATCAAGCACATACTCCGTTGTTAGTACTTTCACTAGAACAGTGAGAAAAAGGAGGGAGAACATGCATCGTGGTAAAGGGATGAAGTTTGTTGGAGATTCACGTGTTCCTGCAGAACGAAAACCCAATATTCCAAAAGATTACTCTGAATTTCCAGGGAAAACAGAAGCATTCTGGCCAAACTTTTTACTAAAAGAATGGATGGTAGGAGCAGTTTTTTTAATTGGTTATTTATGTTTAACCATCGCTCATCCATCTCCGCTTGAACGTATTGCCGATCCGACTGATACGGGGTACTTGCCTCTTCCCGACTGGTATTTTTTGTTCCTATATCAATTGCTTAAATATTCATTTGCTTCTGGTCCATATAATATTATAGGTGCATTTATTATTCCTGGGATTGCATTTGGCGCATTAATGCTTGCTCCTTTCATTGATCGCGGACCGGAAAGAAGACCGGCTAAGAGGCCGTTTGCGACAGGATTCATGCTTCTGGCTATAGCAGCAGTCTTTTTCCTAACGTGGCAGTCAGCGACACAGGTAGATTGGAAAGCACGTGAAGAGCAAGGGAAAATTAGAGAAGAAGTAGCGATTGACAAAAATTCAGAAGGCTACAAAATTATGCAAAAGCAAACGTGCTTGACCTGTCATGGTGATAATTTACAGGGAGGCCCTGCGGCTCCGGCTTTAACAGGAATTGATTTATCTCCTGAAGAAATCGCCAATATCGCAAAAAATGGTAAAGGCAATATGCCAAAAGGTGTTTTCAAAGGTTCAGATAAAGAATTGAAAACGCTCTCGGAATTTGTCGGAAACTTAGGAAAAGAATAATGAAAACCAGCCAAAAGGCTGGTTTTTTTTGAATTTATTTAATGTTGTGGTTTATATCAATGAGATAGGTGCTTGCTATTGTCCAAAAACTGTACATAATAAAGAAGAGATTAAATGTAAAGGAGACTTTCTGAATGGCTTGGTTATGGTATACCTTAAAAGATAAGCGTTTTTTAACGCTTTTGCTGATTGTAAATATACTAGGAACAATCTACGGATATATTTGGTATGGGAGTCAATTAGCGGAAACACCTAAGAAGTTTTTATTATTTGTACCTGATAGTCCAACGGCAAGCTTGTTTTTTGTTATCGTACTTATCGGTCTTTTACTTGGAAAACATTTTTCACTATTTGAAGCTTTAGCCATGGTCACGCTGTTTAAATACGGGATTTGGGCCGTTATAATGAATGTATTGGTCTATGTGTTAACAGGATACATTGATTGGATGATGCTTATGTTAATGGCTTCTCATGCAGCAATGGCTTTTCAAGGGCTTTTATATGTACCGTTTTACCGGATTAAGTTATGGCATGTAGCGGTTGCCGCTGTATGGGCCGTACATAATGATATCATTGATTACGTTTTTTCTATGATGCCAAGATACAGCATGCTCAATGCGTATATGTCTGAAATTGGTTATTTTACATTTTGGCTAAGCATTTTATCTATTTTCATTACATACTGGTTCACAGTTCGTGCTTCTTCAAAAAAACAGCTATAAAAAATTTTTGAAATAGGCGCACGAAACGAGCTCTCTTTTTCTAAGATATAGTAGGCTATATTTAAGTATGAGGTGAGTGACTGTGAAGGAAACCAAACGAGAGCTTCATCCGTCCGTTGTGGAATTTAAACAATTTGTAAAATCACATCCCAAATTAGTAGAACAGGTTCGAAAGCAGCAAAAAACGTGGAAAGAGCTTTATGAAGATTGGTATTTATTCGGTGCAGAAGACCCAATGTGGGAGGCATATCGTTCAGAAGAAAGTGAAAAGGCTGAACCAGCTGCTGCCACAGAGGAGAAAAAAGATATTATGGGTACAATCGTATCCTCGCTGAAAAACATGGACTTGAATCAAATGCAAAATCATATCACAAATGTAAATTCCGCTATTTCGAATATTCAACAAGTACTGCAGCAATTTCAGCCATCTAAGCCATCCGGTGGAGGAGCAGCTTCCGGGCCAGGGAATCCATTTGGCTTTAGGAAAGATTAAACGCAATGAGAAAAGATATATACGAGTATATGCAGTCTCGTCCTAAACTCAACGACTTCGTTCGTGAACAGCCAATGTGGTACCGGCGTTTATCTAGGAATCCTGAAGAACTGGAGAAATTTGAATTAGAATCCAAACACTACTACAAGCAAACCATTCCTCATAAAGTTGAAAAGTTTTCGAATTCGATTCAAATGGCAAACATGATGTTTCATATGTTTCAATCCATGAAAAATCAATGATCTCTGCATACATAGCGATGCAGAGATTTTTGCACGTCATGAGTAAAAATAAAGAGTTTGTAAACACTATGGAGAAACGAATGATAAAGGAATGGTATTATGCGCTTACTATTAACGACGGCCTTATGTGTAGTTTCTCTGCTAGGATGCAACCATGATAAACCAAAACCTGAGACTAAAATTTCCTCTCAACCGCGGGCAGCTGAAACGTTTGGTGCAATGAATACAAAACCTTCACTGATGGTACACCAGCATGTGAAAGGACAGAACGTATACGTCGAATGTATTCTAAGCGGGTTTTCATTTTCAACAGAGAGTGGATTCCTTCAAATCACAGTAGATGGAAAACCATTTAAAGAAATGAAACAAGCAGCCTTTGTTTTAAGTGATCTTCCAAAAGGATCTCATACTGTTACGATTGAACTGATGAAATCTAAAGAAGAAAGTTATCAAGTGAGGAATACCTTTACGGTTGAAATTATATAGTTAAAAAGTAGAACTTGTAGTAAATCAGTGTAAGCTGTTTTAGCAAGTTCTTTTTCTTTAGATCCAAAACGTGATAAGATAAAAACGGAGGTGCACAGCCATGCTGACAACAATGAGAACTGTTGAATTACTCGACGAGTCTGATCACGTAGCGAACATGGTGTTACAATCAGACGTAGCCGAGAACTATCGTCAATGTTTATATAGATTAAATAAAGATTCACATGCACAGGCATTAATTGCTCAATTTGTGAAAATAAAGGAACAGTATGAGGATGTTCAGCGATTTGGAAAATATCATCCTGACTATAAAACCATTACGAGACAAGTACGTGATGTAAAGCGTCAAGTTGATTTACATGCGACAATCGCTGCGTTCAAAAAAGCAGAAAATGAATTGCAAAAACTGCTTGATGAAATTAGCGTTATCCTTGGTCAAGCTGTTTCAGAGCATGTTAAAGTACCGACGGGAAACCCGTTTTTTGATACGGGAAGCAGCTGCGGCGGTGGCTGCGGATCTGGTGGAAGCTGCGGGTGCAGCGCATAAGCCGTTCACTGTATAAATCGAACGCAATCAGCACAGGAATTTCCGCAGCAGGCCATTTTACGCTGTGGAACGTAAAACCTGTGCTGATAGACATAAGTAAGATGCTGACTTCTGACAAAACTTGAGCGCCACGTAGCATTTGTATTGGATGTAGCAAAAATAGATGAAGCTTCTAGAAGCTCATCTATTTTTCTACGCTCAATTGATGTGTTTATATACAAAAAGGGTATATTTGTGATTTTTTTGAAAATGACTTGTTCAATAGCTCTGTGCTCGTTAAAATGAGTAAGAAAGAGCATCCAGATATCATCTAAATTCATACATAAAGCACCTACTTCATATAAAAGAATTTATGATAAAGAAAACCAATATAACGTATGCAAAAGGGGAACTAAATATGTTTGTTGAACGTCAAGGAATTGTGGCGTATGTGCATTCTGTTAAGCAAGCAAAAGCATTGCGAAAGTACGGAAATGTACATTACGTATCTAAAGAATTAAAGTATGTTGTCTTATATTGCAACCAAGATGGCATTGAAAAAACAATCCATAAACTTCAGTCTCTACCTTTTGTGAAGAAAGTAGATCCTTCTTATCGGCCGTTTTTAAAAACAGAATTCGAAAATTCAAAGCCGGATAAAGCGAAGGAATATGACTATAAGATAGGAATTTAAACAAAAAAGGAATGTAATGTACATTCCTTTTTTTATTTTACTTGGCCTTAGCAAACGAATAGGCAGGGATGAGGTTATTGCATTGGCGGAATAAAGCGGTTCATTCGCAAAATGCCAATAAGGTGCTGATAGTATAGTGCTGTTTCTGGAAAGGTAGTAGATGGTTTGACATCGAGTACCACAATTTCTTTTCCCGCTTCCTCAGCTGCTCGTTTAAATAACTCAACGCGCTTGCTGTCGTTTTGTTTTAAAACAATTCCTTCTCGGCAAACGTAAAGCGGTTGGAAATTCCCTTCAGCTGTTGGATGCAAGACAGCGACAAAAGAAGCTACTTGTCGATCTTCTTTTACTGTTCGCAGCATAATAAGATGGGCAAGACGATGTTTGTTGCTTTTGACAATCTCTAACAGCTCATAAATATCTGAATACCCTTCTCCGAGCTCAATAAAACGCTGAATCATATGTATTTCCCCCTCTATGTATTAAAAAAGCAAACTCACGTAGTTTAATGTATCACTGAATATTTTAGGAGTAAATAAAAAAATCCCTACAACTACTCATTGTAGGGCCCTTCAATAAAGGGGTGTAATCACCTCTGCGATTACAAGCACCTTGATGAAGGCAAAGGGAGAGGAGAAACCGGAGGAAGAACTTATGGGGAAACGTAAGTCTTCTCCGCGGTTGGCAACAACATCGGTTAGATGATGTTGTTACTAGTCAGTATGTCCGTTTTAAACGTTCATATACCTGTCTCGTGAAATTCACTTTTTAAAATATAAAAGACTGATAACATGACAGAGAAAAGGGTAAATTTACGTTTATGATGACATATTAAAGTAAAGGAAATCTTTTATGAACGAAATGCCGAATGATCTGCATAGGTGTATCTAAGGAGACGGTCGTAAAAGTCCAGCATAAAAGCAAGCTGCTGGGTTATTGCACAGAATGCATACAGCATTGAATAAATTGAGGATTTTTGCTAGTCTTTGTAATTCAAAATATGTTAGGATAATGAAGAATAAGGAAGTAAAAGTAAGGTAGTGATAAGGATGAGAGTAGTAGCAGGTTTATATAAAGGCCATGCGTTAAAGGCGGTTCCAGGATACTCAACCCGCCCTACAACAGATAAGGTGAAAGAAGCTATTTTTAATATGATTGGACCGTTTTTTGAAGGTGGAACAGCTCTTGATTTGTTCGGTGGAAGCGGTGGCTTGGGAATTGAAGCTCTAAGTCGAGGAATAGATAAAGTCATTTTTGTGGATCGGGATGGCAAAGCGATTCAGACGATTAAAGCAAACTTAGCATCCTGTCGGTTAGAAGACCGCGCTGAAGTGTATCGAAATGATGCAGAGCGTGCACTGAAAGCGATAAAGAAAAGGGAGCTGACTGTCGATTTACTTTTGCTTGATCCACCGTATAAAGCACAAAAGTTGAAAGCGCTTATCGAAACGGTAAGTGAAGAAAATCTTCTGGCAAAAACAGGAATTATTGTAGCGGAGCATTCTCATGATGTACATTTAGATAATGAGATTGGTTTATTTGAAAAAATAAAAAGCGAAACGTACGGTATCATTGGTGTTTCTATTTATACATACAAGAAAGAAGAATCAGTTGAATAAATCAATGAGCTGTTAGATGTAGAAAGGGGATACGTATGGGCAGTATAGCTGTTTGTCCAGGAAGCTTTGATCCAGTTACGAATGGACATTTTGATATTATTAAACGAGGCGCAAATGTATTTGATACGATTTATGTGGTTGTTTTAAATAACTCCTCAAAAAGTCCTCTATTTACAGGGGAAGAGCGAGTAGCTTTGCTGAAAGAAGTAACAAAATCACTTCCTAATGTGGTAGTAGAGTCGTACAGCGGATTATTAATGGAGTATGCAAAAGAAAAGCAGGCAAAGACTATTTTAAGAGGTTTGCGTGCAGTATCAGATTTTGAGTACGAAATGCAAATCACATCTGTAAATCGCGTATTAGATAAAGAAATCGAAACGTTATTTATGATGACAAATAATCAATACTCGTTTTTAAGTTCTAGTATTGTAAAAGAGGTAGCTAAATATGGCGGGAATATTTCTGAATTAGTTCCTCCCCCTGTTAGAGAAGCGCTTGCAGAAAAATTTGAACAGCTGTCTCAAAAATAAGATAAAAAAGAACGTGACGTTTTCTTTGCCGATAAGAAAACGTCACGTTCTTTTTTTACTAGGAACGATGAAGAAACGCTCGTTTTGAATATAGATAAATATAGCAGCACAGCGTAAAAATCGTTAGGAGCGGGCCGTACACGTTTAGCCACTGCGATAGAATCGTAACGGACTCCAAGTGAGAAAAAACCGGCAGTGCTCCTTCAGATGCTTGAAAAGTAGTAATGGATTCCCGAAGAGGACCCCATAGAAAGATAGTGAATACTACCGCAAAACAGCCGTGAAAAATTCGGGCAATAAAAAATGGGAAAAATCGAATATCTGTTTCGGCGAGTATGCTAGCTACTTGTGCTTGAACAGAGAAACCGCTAAAGCCTAATACAAAGCTAACGATGATAATTTGATGAAACAGCAGCGTGTCCGGTGCTTCGCTTGCTAGGCGGCTTCCTAATGTAATTTCAAAAAGCCCCGAAATAAAGGGAAGGCTCAGCTCAGTCCCTATATGACAAAGGGAAAATAAATAAGCTAGACCGCTACTTAAAACGGCCGTGATATGAGTCACATATAAAAGTTTGTTTAATACAGAAAATAAAATGATAAAACCGCCAATCATTAAGAGAGATTGAACTGCAGAAGTAACCGCATCTCCTAAAAGCTTCCCGATAGGACGCTTATCTTTTAATCGCGTTTTATGCATTTCGTGAAAAGCTAACGATAAAGAAGGTTTTTGAATTACTTGTCCTTTAGGTTTTGCTGATCCATAAAACCGCATCACCAGTCCTACACAAATATTCCCTATGTAATGAGAGAGAGCTAATATGATACCGACAGCTGGATTGTGAAAAAAGCCAACTGCCACAGCTCCAAAAATAAAAATAGGGTTAGATGAGTTAGTAAATGATACGAGCCTTTCAGCTTCAATAGCTGTTAGCTGTTTTTCTTGGCGCAGCCGGGAAGTGATTTTTGCACCTGAAGGAAACCCAGAAGCCATGCCCATTGCTAAAGCAAAACCCCCTACTCCAGGTACTCGGAATAAAGGCCTCATAAACGGCTCTAATAAGATCCCAATGAACTTCACTACGCCAAACCCAATAAGCATTTCTGAAACAATAAAAAAGGGCAGCAGAGAAGGAAAGACGACCTTCCACCATGTGTTGAGACCTCTTACTGAACCTTCTAGCGCTTCTTTTGGATATACAATAAGCGCAATAGCGAGAAGTGTTACGCTCGTCCCGAGCAGAAGTGTTTTCACCATCGATTTATTCAACGAACGATTCATCTCCTTTTCTAAGCTCACGTCATTTTGATAGGAATGAAATGAGGAGTTTTAGGCAAATGTACAAGTTCTTCTATATATCAATATACGAAGCTATGCATCGACTTTATGCCTATGTGTAAGGAGAAAATAAATTCATACTGAATAAAAAGGCGTCTTGTCACATTTGGAAATACAATTCATATACATAAATCAATGCACTTCTAGAATAGTCAAGGAGTAAAAAAACGTATACGCAGCAAGAGAAGAGTAAGAATTTCTTAAAACAACCTTCAGTATAGTATAATGCTTAATAACCACCGTTGATTGAGCAAAACATATCTTTAGCTTCATACAAAATGAACAAATAGAAAATGAAGAATAGTCCTATTGAAGACAGGGCAACAATGATAGAGAAGCTCATCAAAAGTTTTTACATTTTTACATTTTTACATTTTTAGAAGTCTATAAGGTAAAACGAGGGGGCAGGTAAAGTGGAAAGCCCAAAAATAGGAGTTGCGTTAGGCTCAGGTGGAGCTAGAGGTTTTGCACATTTAGGAGTAATCAAAGCGCTAACAGAAAATAACATTCCTATTGATTTTCTAGCTGGCAGCAGCATGGGAGCTTTAGTTGGTGCACTATATGCGTCAGGTATTGAACTGGCAACTCTTTATAAAATGGCGCTAACGTTCAAACGAAAGTATTATTTGGATTTTACCGTGCCAAAAATGGGATTTATTACGGGCAACAGAGTAAAGTCGTTGGTTCGCACTTTTACGCAAAATAGAAACATTGAACAGTTATCTATACCGTTTGCCATTGTAGCGACAGATTTGAAAACAGGAGAGAAAGTGGTGTTTAAAAAAGGACCTATCGCTGAAGCGGTGAGAGCAAGTATTTCAATTCCAGGAATCTTTGCTCCCGAAGTAATTGATGGGCGATTGCTTGTAGACGGCGGGGTAGTGGACCGTATTCCTGTATCGGTTGTAAAAGAGATGGGATCTGATATTGTCATTGGAGTCGATGTATCAAAAGCGAAAGTGAATGCAGAAATCAGCTCCATTTTTGATGTCATTATGCAAAGTTTAGATATTTTGCAAGATGAGCTAGTAGCTCACCGAACTATTGCTTCAGACGTTATGATTCGTCCTAATCTCGATACTTTTAGTTCCAGAGCATTTACAAACATTCAAGAAATGATGTCAATTGGTGAACAAGCAGCACATGAGCAGTTGCCTTCTATTCTACAAGCAATTGATCATTGGAAGGAGAACAAAAAAAGTGAAATCTAGAATTAGAATTTTGGTATATTTGGCTGTTATTGCAGTGGTGGCAATGCTTTGTTTTTATCCATTGCCGTACTACATTACAAAGCCTGGAATGGCAGAAGAACTTGCGCCTATTATTAAGGTAGAAGATGGATACCATGAAAAAGGGACGTTTATGCTTACAACTGTAAGAATGGGCAGAGCAACTCCTCTTTCATATGGTCTTGCGAAAATACAGGACTTTCATGAAATTTTCCCTACAAAGCAAATTTTGCAGCAGGGTGAAAGCGATGAAGATTACTCGACAAGGCAATTACATATGATGGATACGTCAAAAAATGCCGCTATTTCAGTAGCATATGAAGCAGCTGGAAAGAGCGTTTCCTACCACAATAAAGGCGTATATGTTACATATGTTGTAGAAAATATGCCTGCACATGGAAAACTTCATGTTGGAGATGTCGTGACAAAAGTAGATGAGAAAAAAATTCAAACTGCTGAGGACTTAATCAACTACGTATCGACTAAAAAAGCAGGAGATTCAGTATCAATTTATGTAAAAAGAGATGGCAAAGAAAGCAAACATACTCTAAAAGTTAAAGCATTTCCTGACGAGCCGAAACGAGTAGGCCTAGGAATTGCCTTAGAAACGAACCAAGAATTAAAAGTCAAGCCCGATATACATATTGATACTGAAAAAATAGGAGGGCCTTCAGCGGGACTGATGTTCTCACTTGAAATCTATAATCAGCTTGTTAAAGAGGACATGACAAAAGGCCACCGCGTTGCAGGTACAGGGACTATCAATGATAAAGGAGAGGTAGGACCAATCGGAGGTATTTCACAAAAGATTGTAGCCGCAGATAAAGAAGGAGCAGAGATTTTCTTTGCACCAAATGAAAAAGGGGCTGCTGGCTCTAACTACCGAGAAGCAGTGAAGACAGCCAAAAAAATAAACAGTGATATGAAAATTGTACCCGTAGATTCATTTTCGGATGCCGTAACCTATTTAGAAAAGCTGAAACCATAAAAAAATCGTCTCTTGCAGACGATTTTTTTATGGCCAAATGATAGGAGGCTGCGTATATTCTTGTTTCATAAACTGAGAGCGCAGAGGCTCCTGAAACGGCGTACTATAAACATGTGTCGCTTTAATATCGGTATCAATTTCTTTTAGTTTACATTGCGATACAGTGGATACAATAGGAAGGGACAGCTTTTTCTTAATTGTTTTTAAATAGGCTTGTCCGGTCTTTGACATTCCCAATAAGCGAATATAAGGATCAGCTTGTTGCATCTCACTTTTTGTTGTATTGGTTAAAAGGTGAACGCACATGCGCTGTAAACGGGTTCTCGTATATCGCTTCGTTTTAACATTTGTTAAAAAATCTTCAAATGAAGTAGATGAAGAAATATAAGATAGCAGTCGATGTTCAATACCTTCTTCTATTTCATAAATACGCTGTAAGTCATAAAGTGGAGTAGTTAATAATTTGTATTTCAAAAATGGGAAATAGTGCTCCCAATGATGAAACTGTCCGTGTGCTTGTTTGTAAGCTGCTAATTCATTTGCTGTACTAACTGGCATATGCCTGCCCAGGTCCCCATGGCTGCTGCTGTCAAAAATAGCTTTACGTATGCTTGTAGCGCTTGAAATAAAAGAGGAAGACAGGGAATCATCGTGATAATGTGATTGAATTCGAGTGATTGTATATGGTTTAATAGATGCATGCTGTTTTTTTATGGCAGCTACATAGCTCATTCCAAGCACATTATTTGGCTGAGATAGATCAATAGGAGCCTCCGTGAAAAGCTGTAAGAAAGCATTGGAAGCTGATTTTGGATAACTGTTTCCTTTTTTCATCTCTTGTTGAATTAAGGCAGATAGTTCTGATTCATGAGCTTCGAGCAAATCAGCGGTGCGGGTAAATGAGTCAATATTGCCATTTTCGCTGCCAAAGCATACAAAGTCAGCGTGAAGGGATTCCAAAATAGAAATAGCGCCGCTTGCGAATGTTTCAGCTTTTTGAGTAGAAAAAGCATAGGGTAATTCAACGACTAAGTCTGCACCAGCGGCTAAAGCCATTCTTGTGCGGGACCATTTCGATACAAGAGCAGGCTCTCCGCGCTGCAAGAAGTGCCCGCTCATCACAGCAATCACACAATCTGCTCCGGTTTGTTGTTTGGCTTGCTGCAAATGATAAGCGTGTCCGTTATGAAAAGGATTATATTCGACAATTATTCCAACTGCTTGCATAATGTCTCCTTTTAATTTATTATTTTTAGTCTAGCTCTTTGTTTTAAAAACGTTTTTTTATGAAAGTAAGAAATTTTTACAAAAAAGCATATTTAAGTATATTATAGTGTAAAGAAAAAATATTGACAAATAATCTTGTGAAAGCTATAATAACCTTTGTTGCCTTGAGGTGATTAACAATGAAATGGACAATACATCAATTGTATCAGTTGCAAAATAAAGGTCTAACATTTGACGAAGTGATTGACGGCAAAGAGTTTATGAATGCTGATCCTCAAATTCGTAGAATGTCAGATGTAAACGTGAAAGGAAGAGCCGACATTAGCTCTTCGAAAGTAACGTTTCACCTTAAAATTTCAGGAGAAATGACGTTGCCTTGTGCTCGTACATTAGTTGACGTTCCGTATCCGTTTGAAATTAACGCAACTGAAACGTTTTTATTGAATGTGAATGCTGATTATGAAGAAGATGCTGAAGTACGCATTGTAGAGGGAGAAACGGTTGATTTACAACCTTTGATTCAAGAGTTAATTATTGTTGAAATTCCTCTGCAGGTATTTAGTGAAAATCAGCAAGCGGCAGGAGCAGCTCCACAGTCAGGAAAAGACTGGGAAGTTGTTACCGAAGAAGAACAGCAGGAAAAAGTAGATCCCCGCTTAGCCGTACTCGAAAATTTCTTTAAAGACAAAAAGAAATAAAAATGCGAAGATCCGGCTTTCGGGCCTTCATATGATTTTAAAATTCTTTTAAGGAGGTGGGAATAATGGCTGTACCTTTTAGAAGAACATCTAAAATGAAGAAAAGAACGCGTCGTACGCACTTTAAATTACAAGTTCCTGGTATGGTAGAGTGCCCAAATTGTGGTGAAATGAAACTATCACACCGCGTATGTAAAGCTTGTGGTACTTACAAAGGAAATGACGTAGTAAGCAAATAATTGCTTATTTAAATAAAAGACCCTCTTAAAGGGTCTTTTATTTTTTTTGCCTTTTTTCCTCCTCTGCCCTTTGGAAGAGAAGGATTTTTCTTATAGAACAAGAACTCTTTTTAAATAAACAATTACTGTTGTAAAAGGATTCATACCTTGTTCATAAGGAGGAAAAAGCATGAAAAAAAGCGAGCTGTTTACTACAAGCCAAGGCATTGCTACATTTGTGATTAATCGCCCTGAAAAGCGTAATGCCATTGATTATGATGTGATGAATGAACTGCAGCAAGCTGTAGATTATGTGAAACATAATCAGTTAGTAAAAGCTTTTGTAATTACAGGTGCTGGTTCAGACGCATTTTGCAGTGGAGGAGATTTAAGCGTATTTCATGAGCTAAAGACTTCGAAAGAGGCGTCTCAAATGTTAACGAAAATGGGGAGAATTCTTTATGAAATTTTAACGCTCCCAAAACCAACAGTTGCCCTTTTGAATGGAACATCGGTTGGGGGGGGGTGTGAGCTTGCGATTGCATGTGACTTCCGTATAAGTGCAACACATAGCGAAATGGGCTTTATTCAAGGGAATTTAGGAATTACAACAGGCTGGGGAGGAGGAACCATTCTTCTTGAAAAGCTGCGGTATCAAGAAGCGATGGAAATGATCTACAGTGCTCAGCTGTATGGAGTAGAACGAGCAAAGCAAATTGGATTTCTTTCCTATGTTACGTCGTTTAAAGAGCTAACTATGAGGTGTGAGGAGTGGTTAGCTCCTATTACTCATAAATCGACCCAAGTATTGCAAGCTTACAAAGAAATCGCTATTGAGAAATGGGAGCAAAGCCGGGTTTGGAATCGAATGGAACAAGAAATTCATCGCTGTTCGATATTGTGGGAATCGCCTGAGCATGAAGAAGCGGTTCAAAAGGTCATCGTTAAAAAAACATAGTTATGAACTGCATTTCCATAGCAATATAGTTAATAAGCAAAAGATGAAAGAATCACGGGTTTCCCATTTTGCTTCAAAGTATATGAAAGATTTTCTTGATTGAGAAGAGGAACAATAGTCTATCTTATCTAGTAGGTGCATATTCATTTAATAAGTACGGATAAGGAGGGATAGAAAAATGACTTCTTCTCGTCAAGATGCATGGACTCATGATGAAGATTTATTACTCGCAGAAATTGTACTGCGTCATATACGTGAAGGTGGCACTCAGCTAGCTGCATTTGAAGAAGTGGGGAAGAAACTTACACGAACATCAGCAGCTTGTGGCTTCCGCTGGAATTCTTTTGTGCGCAAACAATACAAGACTGGTATTGACCTTGCGAAAAAACAGAGAAAAGAATTAAAAGCAAGAACTGTTTCAAAAGACGACGAGCAGCCTGCACGCTTATCATATATGGAAGCAGAGAAACATATTTCGCTTAATGAGGTAATTAAGTATTTAGAAAATGTAGATCAAGGGCAAAAACACTCGTCGGAGCTTCTCGAAGCTAATGAAGAACTTCAGCAAAAGATTGAACGTTTACAAGAGAAAGTAACGATTTTGGAAAAAGAAAAAAAAGCTTTGCAAAACAATTTGTTAATTGTGGAAGATGACTATAAAGCTCTTATTGAAATTATGGAGAGGGCTCGTAAAATGGTTGTATTAAAAGAGGATGAAAAAAGTAGAAAAGTGAAATTTCAAGTGGATAAAAATTTAAATTTAGAAAAAGTTCAAAAGTAAAGCGAAAGCTTGAATGCTCCCTACCTCATGTTAATCATATATACCACATAGATATAAAATAAACAGCTGGAAATCAGCTGTTTATTTTTGTTCGCTTACACCGTTTGGTAGCCAAATAAGAGGGTTTTCTCCCAAATCACGATCGATATCATACGTTACAGGTACGAACCCCATTTTTGACCAAAAATCACTCGATTTTACTCGCGGGCTTGTTTTGATAGGTAATTGAAAGGATTTGGCATATTCAACGAGCGTTTGACCTAATCCTTTGCGCTGAAAATCGCTGAGCACTTCAAGTTTCCACACTTCAATATACGTTTGAGGCGGCTCGAAATATTGATCGTACTGTTTGTTTCGTTTATAGAGACTCATGCGAGCCACTAAGCTATTTCCAAAATAAATGCCGTAAAACGGAGAATTTATTTCATTATCGGAAATCTTGGCATGTAATTCTTCTAGCATTGAAAGTTCTTGAATGCCATATTCTTTGAATTTCTTGAACTCTTCTAGCGTTTTAAAATTAATTTTTAAATGCTTCACTTCGTAATTCATCCCATATCCCCCTTGTTATGTCTCCTTGCTAGATGAACGAACTGGATTGGTTCGTTCATCTAATATTATATAACAAAAATACAAAATATTCTGTTTTCGTGATTGGTGAACGAATATTCAATGCGCACAAAGAAAAATGAATTCTTTCGGTTAAATACGAAGAATACATTACTATAAACATCACTTTTTAGAAAGGAGGCAAAAGGGAAACAGAATTCAAATAGAAAGCGTTTTCAAAAATTGTAGAGGAGTTTTAAAATTATTGTAGAATTATATGGGGGAAAGTAGAAATTTGAGGAAAGGGGAGAGAAAGGTGAAAAAAATACTGATTGCAAATCGAGGAGAAATTGCTCTTCGTATTATTCATACATGCAAACAAATGGGCATTGAAACGGTGGCTGTCTATTCCGATGCAGATGCAGAACTTCCTTATGTTCAAGCGGCTACAAAAGCACGTCGAATTGGAGAGCCTCCTGTGCAAAAGTCATATTTGAATGTGGAAGAGCTGCTTAGAATTAGTCATGAAGAAAAAGTAGACGCCATTCATCCTGGATATGGATTTTTATCGGAAAATAGTGCATTTGCTAAAAGAGCGATTGATGAAGGTTTTTGTTTTATCGGTCCTTCTCCCGAAATCATTTCGATGATGGGCGACAAAATCGCTGCCCGCGCTGCGATGAAAGAAGCGGGTGTACCCGTTGTCCCCGGCAGCGAGGGCGATGTGACGTCAGTTGAAGAGGCTTGTAAAGTAGCGGGGGTAATTGGATATCCCGTTATGTTAAAAGCAAGCGGAGGCGGCGGAGGAATTGGGATGGTGCGCTGCGATAACGAAGAAGCAGTAAAACAAGTATATGCCTCAACAAAAGCAAGAGCAAAAGCATATTTTGGTCATGAAGGAATGTTTATTGAAAAGCTTATCACAAACGCAAAACATATCGAGGTACAGGTGTTTGGAGATCAGCATGGTAATGTCGTTCATCTTTTTGAACGCGATTGTTCCGTACAAAGAAGAAATCAAAAAGTGATTGAAGAAGCCCCTGCGCTTGCTTTAAAAGAAAGTACGCGACAAGCCATGCAAAACCAAGCCGTTCAAGCGGCTAAAGCAATCGGCTATTATAATGCGGGTACGGTGGAGTTTATCGTGGATGAAGACGAAAATTTTTATTTTCTTGAAATGAACACGCGGCTGCAAGTTGAGCATCCGATCACCGAGCAAATTGCAGGGGTCGATTTAGTTAAGTGGCAGATTTTAGCTGCGCGCGGTGAAAAGCTTCCTCGTATGCAAGAGGAAATAGCAGCAAATAACTACGCCATTGAATTTCGAATTTATGCAGAAGATCCGTTTACTTTTTTACCGGCTCCGGGGAAAATTACGGGTTATCACTTGCCGGAGCGAACCTACGCGCGCGTGGATAGCGGCTACAGTGATATGAATGCGGTTACAGCTTTTTATGATCCAATGATTGCAAAGGTTATCATTACTGGTCGTACGCGTTCAAATGCAATTGAACTAGCTAAATCATATTTTACAGAAGCTGTTGTAGAGGGAATCAAAACAAATATTCCTCTATTTAAGCAGTTGTTAAATGAAGAGTTATATGAAAAAGGCGCCTACAACACATCGTTATTATCAACAGTATTAAATAAAGGAGGAGCACCACAATGAGTGAAATCAAAGCGACAATGGCAGGCATGGTATTTAATGTGTTTGTTCAGCAAGGAGCAAGTGTAACTAAAGGAGAAGTTGTTGTTGTATTAGAATCTATGAAAATGGAAATTCCTATTGAAAGCGATCAAGCCGGTATTGCAGAGACGGTCCATATAGCGGTGGGGGATTTTGTTAACGAAGGCGACGTTTTGGTGACTATTTCATAACTCATAAAGGGGAGATATCATGATACATACAGGTGAATCTCAGAAAAAATATGATGAAAACCGTCAAAAAGTAGAGCGGGGCAACGCTGAAAAGTACAAAGAGAAACTTGCAAAACAACAGAAGCTTTTTGTAAGAGATCGTTTAGCCCTTTTATTCGATGACGGGAAATATGAAGAAGACGGTATGTTTGCAAATAATAAAGCCCAAGGGTTGCCGGCAGACGGTGTTGTAACCGCAATTGGAAAAGTAAACGGTGAAACGGTTTGTGTAATGGCTAATGACTCTACTGTAAAAGCAGGGTCTTGGGGGGCCAGAACAGTAGAGAAAATTATTCGGATTCAAGAAGTAGCGGAAAAACTGCATGTGCCTTTGCTGTACCTAGTGGATTCTGCTGGAGCGCGTATTACGGATCAATTAGATATGTTTCCAAACCGCAGAGGAGCTGGACGGATCTTTCACAATCAAGTAAAACTTTCCGGCGTCATTCCTCAAATTTGTTTGCTTTTCGGTCCGTCAGCAGCTGGAGGGGCTTATATCCCTGCATTTTGTGATATTGTTGTGATGGTAGATGGAAACGCTTCTATGTACTTAGGTTCGCCGCGTATGGCCGAAGCCGTTATTGGAGAAAAGGTTACGCTAGAGGAAATGGGAGGAGCACATATGCACTGCAGCGTTAGCGGATGTGGAGATGTACTGGCTTATTCTGAAGAAGAAGCTATTTCGTATGCCAAATCTTATTTAACCTATTTTCCACAAAACTATCAAGAAAAGCCTAAAGTACAAAAAGCTAAAGAGCCTAAGCAGACAAAGGATTTAGTAGAACTAATTCCGGAGAATCAAAATGTTCCATTTGATATCTATGAAGCAATTGATACCCTTATTGACGAGGGGAGCTTTTTTGAAATAAAAAAACTGTTTGCCGCCGAATTGGTAACAGGGCTTGCACGAATAGATGGAAAAGTAGTAGGGATTGTTGCTAATCAGCCAAAAGTTAAAGGGGGAGTGCTGTTTGTAGATTCAGCAGATAAAGGCGCAAAATTTATTCAACTGTGCGATGCATTCCATATTCCTTTGCTGTTTTTAGCTGACGTGCCTGGATTTATGATTGGAACCAAAGTAGAAAGAGCTGGCATCATTAGACATG
The DNA here is from genome assembly GCF_053345675.1 of Priestia sp. D51. Classification (NCBI taxonomy): domain Bacteria; kingdom Bacillati; phylum Bacillota; class Bacilli; order Caryophanales; family Bacillaceae; genus Priestia; species Priestia sp. D51. The sequence goes on from NZ_JBLTIR010000001.1 coordinate 591,679, forward strand.
GAGCCAAATTAATTGCAGCGATGAGTTCAGCTACAGTTCCTAAAATTTCCGTAGTCATGCGTAAAGCTTATGGCGCAGGGCTTTACGCTATGGCTGGTCCGGCTTTTGAACCAGATTGCTGCATTGCATTGCCTACTGCTCAAATTGCCGTAATGGGTCCTGAAGCTGCAGTAAATGCCGTCTATTCTAATAAAATTAATGAAATTGAAGATCCGAAAGAGCGGTTCATGTTTGTTAAACAGAAACAGCAAGAGTATAAAGAACACATCGATATCTATACGCTGGCATCTGAACTTATTATTGACGATATCGTTCCTGCTAACGAACTGCGTCGAACGTTAATTGACCGCTTTCGCTTATATGAAACAAAGAATGTGACCTTTAGCCGTCGTAAACATCCGGTGTATCCCGTATAATAGAAAAAAACGGGATCACTCTAAATAATTTACAATAAGCCCGGTGATTTTTAATCACACGGGCTATATGAATAGGTAAAATTTAAAGAATGCATTTAATTCAAAGCATTTTTTTGCTAAAATGAAACTCAATAATAGAAAGAGGAACAAAAAATACGATGAAAACTATAGGTATTATTGGAGGCGGATCATTAGGTCTGTTGTTTAGCGCGTATTTATCAGATTGTTATGATGTAACCTTGTACACGAAAACACCAACTCAAGCAAAGTGTATTAACGAAAATGGAATTACCTTACATAGACAAGGGGAACATCACACGAAAAAAGTCAGTGCTATCTCTCTGGAAAAAAACATAAAAGAAGCAGATTTAATCATTATTACTGTAAAACAGTATCATTTAAAAGAGATTATTCCTTTTATTAAAACCCTTACTATACATACTCCCCTTTTGTTTATCCAAAACGGTATGAGCCATGTTGAAATTCTCAAAAACCTCCCGCAGCGCACTCTCTATTTGGGTACAGTTGAACATGGGGCAATGCGTACAAATATGGATAGCGTCCATCATACAGGAATAGGAACAACCCGTATTGCTTTGTACAGAGGAGAAATGGAGTCTATCTTACCGATTGTGAATTTTCCTTGGGTAATTGAAAAAGATTGGTATGCGATGCTGGTGAAGAAATTAGTTGTAAATGCGCTCATTAATCCTCTTACGGCGCTGTATCGCGTGAAAAATGGGCAGCTGATTCACAACAGCTACTTTTATAAAACGATGCGTCTATTGTATGAAGAGATTGCAGATGTGTTAAAACTGGATTCAGCTTTTAATTATTGGGAAAATGCGATGGGGGTTTGTTCGCGCACGAGTACAAATCAATCTTCTATGCTAAAAGATATACAGGAGGGGCGGCAAACCGAGATTGATGCTATCTTAGGTTATATCCAAACACAAGCTGCTGAAAAAAGAACGTCGACGCCTATTGTTGACTTTTTATATAGGTCAATAAAAGGAATCGAAGAAGAAAAGGGTGAGTAACATGGGAAGTTTTATTGCTGGCGTTTTTGCGACGTTTGTCACTCTGCCGCTCGTCGGTTTTTTTATTCTATACATGCTTTTACGCAAACTGACGAAAAATAAAAGGAAATCTGTCCACATAGCAACGTACATTACTACGGTTTTTCTTATTTTGTCCGTGCATTATGCAGCTGTGGAAATTTTTGGGCACTCTTTTTTGTGGTTGATTGCGTTAGTCCTTTTAGTTGTGGCAATGATTATGATGTTTGTACATTGGAAAGTCAAACATGACTTAGAAATGAAGCTTATTGCGAAAGGGTTCTTTCGGATGAATTTCGTTTTGTTTCTTATTGCACATATTGTGTTAAATATAGGTGGAATCGCTTTTCGTATTTCCTCTCTGTAAAGCATGTTACTAGACGTGAGCAGTTACATTATGGATAATGAAGCTATATGTAGAGAATATAAGTATTAGGAAAAGAAAGGAAGTTCTTTCATGGAGATTACAGACGTCTCTTTAAAGGCGGGAAACAAACTAACGAACGATTACATAAAAGGTGAAAAGCAAGCACTTTCCTTTTTTCATTATAATATACACGAAAAAGACGTATATGAAAAACGTTTAGCGGACGTTCAAAAGCAGTCTTATCCAAGAGAACAGCTTGCTGAGTATCTGCTTGATTTTAATAAGCGCTACGGAGCATCTTCTGAGACGATTGAAAATATTGAAAAGCTAAAAGATCCTAACAGCGTAGTGGTCGTTGGAGGTCAGCAAGCGGGGCTGCTTACGGGTCCTTTGTACACCATTCATAAAGTGATTTCAATTGTGCTGCTAGCTAAACAACAAGAGGCAGCTCTAAACGTGCCCGTGCTTCCGGTATTTTGGATTGCTGGAGAAGATCATGATTTTGCTGAGATCAACCATGTATACACAGAGCATAAAAACCAGCTTTTAAAGAAAACGTTAAAGCATTCTTTAAAGAAAAAGCAAATGGTTTCTCAAATCGAATTAGATCATGAAGCCTGTAGAAGCTGGGTTCGTGATGTTTTTCAAACGTTTAACGAAACGGCGCATACAAATCAGGTGTTACACTTTGTTTTAGAGGCGTTAGATAAATCACGTACCTATGTCGATTTCTTTGCTCATTTGGTTACCACATTGTTTGCAGAGTCAGGTCTTATTTTAATGGATGCAGCTTCTAAAGAAGTGCGCAGCATTGAATCTTCTTTCTTTGTGACGTTAATTGAACAAAATGACAAATTATCGTCAGCCGTTATGGAACAGCAAACAGAGATTCAAAAACAATACGGACGAATGATTGAAGTGGGAGAAGAAACGGCCCATCTCTTTTATTCACACAACGAAAACAGAGTACTTTTAGAAAGAGACGCAGAGCAAGAGCAGTTTGTTGGAAAGCAAAATGAACTCGCGCTGTCTAAAGAAGAGCTGGTTCAAATTGCTAAACAAACGCCAGAGCTTCTTAGTAATAATGTTGTGACTAGACCCCTTATGCAGGAGTACTTACTTCCTACCCTTGCGTTTATTGCAGGTCCAGGGGAAGTAGCGTATTGGGCAGAGCTTGAAAAAGCATTTTCTTTATTTAGCTTTAAAATGCCTCCCGTGGTTCCGAGGTTATCCTATGCAATCGTAGAAAGACATATCGAGAAGTATATGGATGAACTTCAGTTAGACCTTTCGAATGTCATTAACAAAGGCGTGGATGCAGAGAGGGAGCACTGGCTTAAGACAGAAGTTCACAACCCGTACGAAATGTATTTTGAAAAAGCGAAAGAAGATTTTGAAAAAATTCATAAAACTCTTCGTGAAAATATTCAAAAAGAAGACAAAACATTTGATGAAGTCATGCTTAAAAATCGAGCGATTATTCAAAAGCAGTTTGAAACCATTCAAAAGATTGTCGAATCCAAACAGCTCATTAAGCACGATGTGAAGCATTCAAAATATGCTCAAATTGAACTTGCTCTTCGTCCCTACAATGCTCCACAAGAACGCATGTGGAATATTATGTATTATTTAAACGGCTATGGTATGCAATTTGTGTCAGATTTACTAAGTGCTGAAGTCGAATTAAATCACCAGTTAAAAGTCTGCTATGTCTAATAAAATCCTGCTGAAAAGCAGGATTTTTATTTTGGAAAAGAGAACAAGTTTACAAGGTGAATGTCAGCCAATTGAATCCTTATAAGGTATTTATTTCTAATTACACAAAAAAACCTTATATTCCTTACATTTTATTCTACGAATATGTCCTACTTTTAACAAAATGACACTATTTGTGACAAAAAGACAAAATTCTACTTAATTCTTATATAAATAGCTGAAATAATGTTGAACTTTGATATATAATATAAACGTGTATATATATCAAAGAAAAACACCGTTTTTTGCTTTTTGTATACATAACTAAGTAGTTTAGAAAGAAGTAGGTGTCATAATGTTTAATCACACAACTGTTTTGCTTAAAGAAGCAGCGGAAGGCTTAAATATTAAGCCGGATGGAGTATATGTCGACTGCACGCTTGGCGGAGCAGGTCATAGTGAATATATCGTAAAACAGCTATCAGAAAAAGGGAAATTAATTGCGTTTGATCAAGACGATGTTGCTCTTGAAAATGCAAAAGAAAAATTAGCCCCGTATCTAGACAGAGTTATTCTAATCAAAAGTAATTTTCGCTATTTAAAAGAGCAGCTAATGAAACATGGAATTGAAGAAGTAGATGGAGTATTGTTTGACCTAGGCGTCTCGTCTCCTCAGTTGGATACACCAGAGCGAGGGTTCAGCTTTCATCATGAGGCCCCGCTTGATATGCGCATGGATCAAAACTCAAAGTTTTCTGCGTACAACGTAGTAAATGAATGGCCTTATGAAAAACTTGTAAAAATCTTTTTCCAATACGGAGAAGAAAAGTTTTCGAAACAAATTGCCCGCAAAATTGAGGCATATCGAGAGTCTAAACCAATTGAAACAACGCTAGAGCTGGTTGATCTTATTAAAGATGGTATTCCAGCGCCAGCTAGACGAACGGGTGGACATCCGGCAAAACGGATTTTCCAGGCTATTCGCATTGCTGTAAATGATGAGCTTCAAGTATTTGAAGATGCAATTGAACAGGCCATGGATGTAATCAAAAAAGGTGGACGTGTAAGTGTTATTACCTTCCATTCACTTGAAGACCGAATTTGTAAAGTAGCGTTTAAAAATGCAAGCACGGTTCCGCAGCTTCCTCATGGACTGCCGGTTATTCCAGAAGAATTTAAACCTAAAATGAAAGTCATTACAAGAAAACCTATTTTACCTTCAGAAGAAGAGGTAGAAGAAAATAAGCGCGCGCGTTCGGCAAAGCTTCGAATTGTTGAGAAATTAGTCCAATAAAAGGGTTTAATCAAAGAGGAGGGGACGAGAATGAACAATGCAGCATACAAAGTAAGAGAGCAAGACCAGCAGCAGAAGCAGCAAAAGACGGTACGTCAAGTTGTTCGAAAGACAAAAAGAAAAATCACGGTTGGTGAAAAAATTGTGTATTCTGGGTTTGTCGCACTCATGCTGTTTGGGTCTGTGCAAATCATTTCAAATCAATCTTCGCTTTATAGCATCAGTGAAGAAGTGCAATCACTCGATGGAAAGATTGACAAGCAAGAAGCAAAAAACAATGAGTTAAAATTACAGGTAACAGAGTTAAGTGCATACGATCGTATTTGGACAAAAGCAAAAGAACTTGGACTAAAATTGAATGAAAATAACGTAAAAGTCGTTAACGATTAATTGCGATGACTACGCCAAGAAAAAATAGCAATATTAGTACAGGAGCAGCAATATTAATTTTAATATTTGCATTGCTCTTTTTTGTATTAGCCATCAGGTTCTTTTACATCCAAGCGACGGGCAAAGCAGACGGAGAAGCTTTAGCCGAAATTGCACAAAAACAGCATACGCGAACGTCTAAAATTGAAGGACAGCGCGGTACGATTTACGATCGAAATGGAGAAGCAATCGCCCAAGACACGGGTGCTTATACGGTTGTGGCGATTTTAGATAAAAAACAAACAAAAGATAAAGATCACCCGCAACATGTGGTAGACCCAGAAAAAACGGCTCAAAAATTAGCCCCATTGTTGAAGATGGACGAATCGAAAATTGAAAGCATGTTAACGAGAGGAATTAAACGTGGTACCTTCCAAGTAGAACTTGGCCCAGGCGGACGTGATATTGATAACGTGCTAAAGCAAAAAATTGAGAAGCTAAATCTCCCGGGCATCACGTTTTTACGCGATTCGAAGCGCTTCTATCCAAACGGTGTATTTGCCTCAAGTATTTTAGGATATGCACAAAAAGATGATACGGGTAAAATCGTAGGGAAAATGGGAATTGAAAAAGTATTTGATAAGCAGCTTTCTGAAGAAGATGGATATGTAAAATACGAAGCTGCTAAAAATGGAATTAAGCTTCCGGATCCAAAAGAGTCAATTGTAGCTCCTAAAAACGGAGACAGCGTTACGCTTACGATTGATGAAAAAATTCAAACGTTTTTAGAGGATGCGATGACAGCTGCTGCTAAAGAATATAAACCAGAAGAGCTAATGGCAACGGTAGTGAATCCGAAAACCGGTGAAATTTTGGCGATGTCAAACCGACCTTCATTTGATCCAAATATTCGTGATATCACTTCTTATCGCAATCCGTTTGTTGAAAACAGCTATGAGCTTGGTTCAACGATGAAAATCTTTACGCTAGCAGCCGCGATTGATGCAGGCGTTTATAACGGCGAAGACCGCTATCAGTCGGGATCTTATAAAGTAACGAAAAACAGCGTTCCGATTAACGATCACAACGGCGGAGTCGGCTGGGGAGCTATTACATTTAATGAAGGAATTCAAAGGTCTTCAAATGTAGCGGTTGCCATTTTAGCCAACGAAAAATTAGGTACCGACCGTTTGTATAAATACTTGGACAAGTTTGGCTTTATGGATAAGACGGGAATTGACTTGCCAAATGAAGCTTCTAGCAAGTTAGTGACGAAGTACCCGAGAGACCGCGTAACCACTGCGTTTGGACAGGCGTCTGCTTTTACGCCTATTCAAGAAATTCAAGCGGCTACTGCGATTGCGAATGACGGGAAAATGATGAAGCCTTACGTGATTAAACAAGTAGTCGATGAAACAAATAAGAAAACAATTAAGAAAACAAAACCTACCGTAGTAGGCCAGCCTATTTCTAAAAAAGCAGCGAACGAAACGCTAGGTATTTTAGAAACCGTTGTTTCTTCTGATGATGGAACAGGCAAACCTTACGCGATTGAAGGATACGATGTCGCTGGAAAGACGGGAACAGCTCAAATTCCTGGGCCTACCGGAGGCTACTTGCATGGACACGGAAAAAATTTCATTTCCTTTATGGGCTTTGCACCTGCTAAAGATCCAAAGCTGCTTGTCTATGTAGCTGTTAAAAATCCAACTCTCACGCCTCAAGAGACGGGTACTGCGCCGCTTACAGCCGTATTTAATCCGGTGATGAAAAATAGTCTGCAGTATTTAGGAGTGGAGCCTCAAAAAACGGATGAAGACGGAAAAGAAACGAAAGAAAAGAAAGTGGATTCAGAAATCAAGCTTAAATCTTACGTTAATGAATCAGTTGATAGTACCGTGAAAGACTTAAAACAAAAAGGACTTGTTCCTGTTGTAATAGGTAAAGGAGATACGGTAGAAAGCCAATCACCTACTTCTGATACTATTGTCACTGGTCAACGCGTGTTCATTAAGACAAATGGAAAAGCCACAATGCCTGATTTAACAGGTTTTTCACATCGTGATGTTATTCGCTTTAGTGAATTTGTCAACGTTCGACCTAGCGCACTTGAAAATGGTTATGTTGTAAGTCAAAGTATTAAAGCAGGCGATCCGCTAAAAGCAGGCACGTACCTGAAAGTGGAACTTGAAACGCCTAAAGAATTTTCAAGCACGTTAAATAAGTTAAAAGAAACGGAAAAAAGTGAATCTGATAGTAAAAAAGACGATAAGCAACTTGACTAGAAAATAAGTTCTAGTGAATCCTGTACAAGCATATATTGGAACGAGCCGATTCAGAGGAGGTTCTAATATATGCGGGTATCAGGAGTCACAGTTCGTAAAAGGCTAGCCATTGTTTTGTTTGTCGGTTTTATTGTGTTTTTGATTATTGATACAAGGCTTGGATATGTACAGTTGCTGACTGGGGATACGCTAACTGAAAAAGCCAAAGACTTATGGAGTCGGAATATTCCTTTTGAACCTGAAAGAGGAAAGATACTAGATCGCAATGATGTGGCACTTGCTACAAATAAAAGTGCACCGACCGTTTTAGTTATGCCAAGACAAGTTGAAAATCCAGCTGTTACGGCTGAAAAGTTAGCAAAAGTGCTGGGAGCATCAAAAGAAAAAGTATATGAACAAATAACAAAAGCTTCTTCTAGCGTATATTTGCGTCCTGAAGGAAGAAAAATTTCACATGCGAAAGCAAATGAAGTGCGAAATTTAAATTTAAAAGGCGTATATATAGCTGAGGATTCGAAGCGGTACTATCCGTTTGGAAGTTATTTGTCGCATGTATTAGGCTTTGCGGGAGTAGATAATCAAGGATTAACGGGCCTTGAATTATATTATGATAAAGAGCTAAAAGGACAAAAAGGTTCAGTTAAATTGTATTCTGATGCTAAAGGTAAAAAGATGCCCAATATAGCCGATGACTACACAGCGCCTGTGGACGGGCTCGATTTGAGATTGACCATTGATTCACGTGTGCAAACAATCATGGAGCGTGAGTTGGATAATGCTCAGACAGCTTATAATCCAGATGGTATGATAGCCATTGCCATGAATCCTAAAAACGGTGAAATTTTAGGTATGTCAAGTCGTCCGGGCTTTGATCCGACGGATTTTAAAAATGTGAAGCCTGAGGTGTATAATCGCAATCTTCCAATCTGGAGCGTATATGAGCCCGGATCAACGTTTAAGATTATTACACTGGCAGCTGCTCTTGAAGAAAAGAAAGTGGATTTACTAAAAGATCAATTCTACGATGATGGAGCCGCGGAAGTTGGAGGAGCGAGACTTCGCTGCTGGAAAAAAGGCGGACACGGACAGCAGTCTTTTTTAGAAGTTGTACAGAACTCATGTAACCCTGGTTTTGTGGAGCTTGGGGAACGTTTAGGAAAAGAGAAATTGTTCAAATACATTAAAGAATTTGGCTTTGGTCAAAAAACAGGTATTGATTTACAAGGGGAAGCAAAAGGAATTTTGTTCCCGCTTGAGCGCGTGGGGCCGGTTGAACAAGCTACAACAGCTTTTGGGCAAGGGGTTGCTGTTACTCCTATTCAACAAGTAGCTGCTGTTTCAGCAGCCGTAAACGGTGGAACGCTTTATGAACCTTATATTGCAAAAGAGTGGGTGGATCCAACTACCGGAAAAGTTGTAAGCAGTCATAAACCGGTTGCTAAGCGAAAAGTTATTTCCGAGGAAACGTCTAAGCAAGTGCGTTTTGCTCTTGAAAGTGTAGTCGCACAAGGAAGCGGAAAAGGAGCTTTTGTGGAAGGGTACCGCGTTGGAGGAAAGACGGGTACGGCGCAGAAAGCTCAAAATGGAAAGTATTTAAAAAATAATCACATCGTTTCTTTTATCGGTGTTGCACCAGCAGATAACCCTGAAATTGTCGTGTATGTTGCGGTTGATAATCCAAAGGGCACCATTCAGTTTGGTGGAGTGGTAGCAGCTCCGATTGTAGGTAAAATGATTGAAGACAGTTTGCGTGTGATGGACGTTAAACCGCGTAAAGGACAAATTGAAAAAGAGTTAACGTGGCTGGACACACCAATGATAAAAGTACCAAATGTCGTAGGAATGTCAAAAAAAGAGTTACAAGAACAGCTACTTAATTTAAAATTAGATGTGAGTGGCGAAGGAGATAAAGTGGTCAAGCAGTCTCCTGCAGCCGGAACGAAAGTTAAAGAAGGCGAAACGGTTAGAATTTATATGGGAAAATAAAAATCTCTATAAACTATTATTCTTCCTTGCATGATAATCAGCAGGTTACGCTGCGTGTGAACATGAAATCAACAAATAAGCCTTGGGGGTGTTCCCTCCGGGCTTCTTTTTCTGTAAAATGTAATAGGTTGGGTGCTAGAAAAAGAAGAATAGTTGCCATAGCGTCTTATAACAAACGTTTCACTTTACAAATAGAGAGGACATGGTAGGAATGGATTTACGAGAACTACTAACACATTTACATGATTTTGTTCAGCTTCCTGAACAGAATATTGATATTACGTCAATTGAAATGGATTCAAGAGAAGTTAAGCCCGGAGCATTGTTCATTTGTATAGACGGCTATACGGTTGATGGTCATAGCTTTGCACAGATGGCTGTGGAAAAAGGGGCAGTAGCAATCTTAGCAGAAAAGCCTGTGGATGTAGAAGTGCCCGTTGTACGCGTGAAGAGTACAAAGCGAGCAATGGCAGTGCTGGCGGATGCTTTCTACAATCAGCCCACACAAAAAATGCATTTAATTGGTGTAACAGGCACAAATGGAAAAACAACGATTACACATTTAATTGAGCATATCTTTAAATCACAGCATAAAAAGACGGGTCTAATTGGAACGATTGAAATTCGTATTGGTGATACGTCTTATGATGTGAAAAACACAACGCCTGAATCGCTGACTCTTCAAAAAACATTTAATCAAATGGTGGAAGAGAATGTAGAAGTAGCGATGATGGAAGTATCATCTCACGCGCTTGACTTAGGACGCGTACACGGGTGTGACTTTGACGTGGCGGTATTTAGTAACTTAACGCAAGATCACCTCGACTATCATCATACAATGGAAGATTATCGTCGTGCGAAAGGGTTGCTATTTGCACAGTTAGGAAATGCTTATAACCATACTCGTCCTAAATTTGCTGTTCTTAATGTCGATGATGCGGCAACCGAGGAATATATTAAAAACACGGCTGCTACAGTGATTACGTATGGTATTGACCGTGAAAGTGATATTCGTGCAACGAATATTCAAATTACAAACAGCGGCACAACGTTCGATTTGACAACACCGACAGAAACGGTTTCTGTAGAAATGAAGCTTATTGGGAAATTTAGCGTCTACAACGTATTAGCGGCTACGGCTGCATGTTTAGTATCTGGTCTCCCTCTGTCAGTTATTGTCGAGGAAATAAAAGTGTTAGAAGGTGTGTCTGGGCGTTTTGAAGTGGTTGATGCGCAGCAAGATTTTACGGTTATCGTGGATTATGCCCACACGCCGGACAGCTTAGAGAACGTGTTAAAAACTGTAAAAGAATTCGCAAAACGCAATATATATGTTATTGTTGGTTGTGGCGGAGATCGAGATCGTACAAAACGACCAATCATGGCTCGGATTGCAGCTGAATACAGTACACAAGCTATTTTGACATCTGATAATCCACGAAGTGAAGATCCATTGGCTATTTTAAAAGATATGGAAGAAGGTTTGGATACAGATAACTATGTGACGATTGCTGATCGTGCAGAAGCTATTCGCTATGCAGTGGAAACAGCGCATGCAGATGATGTTATTGTCATTGCTGGAAAAGGGCACGAGACCTATCAAATTATTGGTAAAAAAGTATTCGATTTTGACGATCGAGAAGTAGCACGCAAAATGATTGAGGAGCGAAAGTAGTAATGAAATGGGTAGAGAACAAAATGAGTCGGAATGAGTTGGAAGTTAAGGAGGGGGCATCGTGCTAGAACAATCAATTTTATTGACAATCGGCGTAGCCTTTTTGATTACGGTTGTATTGTCGCCGATTTTTATTCCCTTCTTAAGAAGATTAAAGTTTGGTCAAAGTATTCGTGATGAAGGCCCGAAATCTCACCAAAAAAAATCAGGTACACCTACAATGGGCGGTATCATGATTTTATTATCTATTATTGTGGCAACTCTTATTATGGTCAATCAATATGCAGAACTTACATATAAGACGTTTCTATTATTATTTGTCACAATCGGATTTGGTTTATTAGGATTTTTAGATGATTTTATAAAAGTAGTGTTAAAGCGTAACCTTGGATTAACATCTAAACAAAAGTTTTTAGGTCAGGTTGTCATTTCAATTATTTTTTACTTTATTGCAAGACAGTTTGAGTTTTCAACTGAAGTGACGATTCCAGGAATTAAAGACCCAATCGATTTAGGTTGGTTTTATGTTGTTTTCCTCATCATCTGGCTTGTTGGTTTTTCAAACGCGGTCAACTTAACGGATGGATTAGACGGACTTGTATCTGGTACAAGTGCGATTGCTTTTGGTGCATTTGCAGTTCTCGCCTGGAATGCAGAGCAGTTTGAACTATCTATTTTCTCAGTTGCTGTAGTAGGAGCTGTGTTAGGATTTTTAGTTTTTAACGCCCATCCTGCAAAAGTGTTTATGGGAGATACGGGTTCTTTAGCGCTAGGAGGAGCTATCGCTACGGTGGCTGTCTTAATGAAAATGGAATTCTTGCTTGTTATTATCGGTGGTGTGTTTGTTATTGAAACATTATCTGTTATTATTCAAGTCGCATCTTTCAAAACAACAGGAAAACGTGTGTTTAAAATGAGCCCGCTTCATCACCATTACGAGCTAAGCGGCTGGTCGGAATGGCGCGTAGTTATGACTTTTTGGGCTGTAGGACTATTATTTGCAATGCTTGGAATTTATATCGAGGTGTGGATTTAAATGAAATCAGTCAATACGTATCAAGGTAAACAAGTACTTATTTTAGGATTAGCCAAGAGCGGTTTAGCAGCCGCTCAGTTAGTTAAACAGCTTGGTGCTAAAGTAGTCGTTAATGATCAAAAACCGTACGAAGAGAACGCAGCAGCACAGGAATTAGAAAAAACGGGCATTGAAGTTGTCTGTGGACATCATCCGCTTGAGCTTTTAGACAAAGCGGACGTTATTGTAAAAAACCCTGGGATTCCGTATTCAAATGTTCTATTGCAAGAAGCATTAAAGCGACATATTCCGATTTTAACAGAGGTAGAATTAGCTTATGAAATTAGCGAAGCTCCTTTTATCGGAATTACGGGAAGCAATGGGAAGACAACAACAACAACGCTCATTTATAAAATGTTAGAAGAAGATCAAAAGCAGCCGTTGATTGCTGGAAATATTGGAACAGTAGCTTGTGAAGTAGCGCAAAAAGCAACAAAGGACAATGTAATTGTAACGGAGCTTTCTTCTTTTCAGCTGATGGGAATTGAAAAATTCCGTCCGAAAATCTCTTTATTATTGAATTTGTTTGATGCTCACTTAGACTATCATGGTACAAAAGAGGAATATATTAAAGCGAAAGCAAATCTCTTTAACAATCAAACAAGTGAAGACTTTGCCGTTATTAATGCGGATGATGAGCTAGTGATGAAAGCTAGTGCAAATATTAAAGCGACAAAAGTACCTTTTTCTGTTACAGCTCAAACGACAGAAGGAGCGTATATTAAAAACGAAACGATTTTCTTTAAAGATGAAGAAGTGATGTCGTTAAAAGATGTGGTGCTGCCAGGCAAACATAATCAAGAAAATATTTTAGCAGCTGTATCCGTTGTGAAGCTGTACGGCTGTTCAAATGAAGCTATCTACTCCGTGCTCACAACGTTTGCTGGTGTTAAACACCGCGTTCAATATGTCACGACAATCAACAAACGTAAGTTTTATAATGACTCTAAAGCTACAAATATGCTTGCTACAAAAGTAGCTCTTTCCGCTTTTTCACAGCCGACGATTCTACTTGCAGGCGGACTCGATCGCGGCAATGAGTTTGATGATTTAAAAGAAGAGTTTAAAAATGTGAAAGCTGTTATTACGTTTGGTGAAACGGCTCCTAAAATTGAACGCGTAGCCAAAGAAGAGGGAATACAAATTGTAAAACGTGTCGATAATGTTAAACAAGCAGTTTCAGAAGCATATGCTTGTTCAGATGAAGAAGATGTTATTTTATTATCTCCTGCTTGTGCAAGCTGGGATCAATTTAAAACTTTTGAAGAACGTGGTGACATCTTTATTGAATCTGTGCATAAACTGAAATAAGGGCTTGTCTAAACACCTAGAAAATACACTAGCCCTAATCTATTTTTAGAGGTGTGTGACAGTGTCGACAAAAAGGTCTACCCCAGATTTTTTTCTCATAATCGTTACGCTTTCCTTGCTAACCATCGGCCTTATCATGGTATACAGTGCAAGTGCGGTATGGGCTACATACAAGTTTAATGATTCTTTTTTCTTTGCTAAACGCCAGCTCTTATTTGCAGGGCTTGGAGTATGCGCGATGTTTGTCATCATGAATATTGATTATTGGATGTGGCGTACGTGGGCAAAGCCAATTGTAATCATTTGCTTTGTTATGCTGGTACTTGTATTGATTCCGGGAGTAGGGCTAGTACGGAATGGGTCGCAAAGTTGGATAGGAGTTGGAGCGTTTTCGATTCAGCCTTCAGAATTTATGAAGTTTGCTATGATTATATTTTTAGCGAAATATTTATCAGAAAACCAGAAGAAAATTACATCCTTTAGAAAAGGAATGTTACCGGCGTTATTACTGGTTTTCTTACCGTTTGGCATTATTATGATGCAGCCGGATTTAGGAACTGGAACGGTGCTTGTTGGAACTTGTTTAGTCATGATTTTTGTTTCAGGAGCAAAGGTAAGTCACTTTGCAGGTCTTGGGTTGCTTGGCGTTGCTGGTTTTGTAGGGCTTGTTTTATCAGCTCCTTATCGGATTAAACGCATCACCTCATTTTTAAATCCTTGGGAAGATCCGCTTGGAAGCGGGTTTCAAATCATTCAATCTCTTTATGCAATTGGGCCGGGGGGATTGCTTGGATTAGGGTTAGGGCAAAGTAGACAAAAGTTCTTTTATCTGCCGGAACCTCAAACTGATTTTATTTTTGCTATTCTGGCAGAAGAGCTTGGTTTCATCGGAGGAACACTTGTTCTGCTTTTGTTTAGCTTATTGCTTTGGAGAGGAATTAAAGTAGCGCTGGGAGCACCTGATCTTTACGGAACGTTCTTAGCCTTAGGAATTATTTCAATGGTTGCGATTCAAGTCATGATCAATATAGGCGTGGTAACAGGTCTTATGCCTGTTACGGGAATTACGCTTCCATTTTTAAGTTACGGCGGATCGTCGCTGACGCTCATGCTGGCAGCAGTTGGAGTTTTGTTAAATGTTAGTAGATATTCTCGCTATTAATTGAAAAAAATTGTATAATGTCAAGTAGGCAATGGTCTACTGAAGTAAACCGTCATCTTAAATCCAAGTGCACGCCGGATTTTGTTGGCGGTTTATTTTCGATTTTTTACAGATAGATGATATTTTTGTATGAAATGTTTTTAAAATGTAATGTTGTGATAACCAATTTTGAGTCCAACTATGGTATGATGTGTAAGGTTAAATGTTTTATCTTAGTGAGTAGGTGAACGTATGTGCACTTATGAGCGTAGCGTTTTTTTATGACTGTCAGCATGTGTTTAACTTCTAAATGAAAAACGATAAAAAAACAATCAAAATTACTTTATATAGCAGATGAACGTACATTCTATGGGTGAATGTCATACGATAAATAAAAATGATGAAATTGACAACAGAATAGAGTGCCTTCGTAGAAAAAAGGTATCTTACAAGGTGCTGCTGCTTAGTTATGAATCTGTTCTTATTATTCTTATGCATTAGAAGTAAGGGCGCATTGACATGAAAGTTTTATAACAGCAAAGAGGGTTTTAGGAGGTTCTTATGGAAGCGTTAGTAAAAGAGTTAGTCGAAGCGAATATTGGAAAGGTTCGTGAAAATGAACCGCTAGCAAAACATACAACAATGAAAATTGGTGGTCCAGCAGATGTGCTTGTAGAACCTGATTCTGTTGATCACTTAAAAGTTACAATGGATATGATTAAAAAACACGGCGTGAAATGGAGAGCGATTGGTCGAGGATCTAATCTTCTTGTTTCTGATAAGGGAATTGAAGGTGTGGTCATTAAGCTCGGAGCCGGATTAGATGATTTAACAGTAGATGGAGAGACGGTTACTGTAGGTGGGGGATACCCTAGCATCAAGCTTGCAACAGTTATTACAAAACAAGGTCTGTCTGGATTGGAGTTTTCAAGTGGAATTCCTGGATCTGTGGGAGGCGCTGTTTATATGAATGCAGGTGCCCATGGTTCTGATATGTCTCATGTAGTCGAAAAAGCGCTGATTTTATTTGAAGATGGCACTCTGGAGTGGCTGACAAATGAAGAGCTTCAATTTTCGTATCGTCATTCCATTCTACAAAAAGACCGTCCTGGAGTATGTGTAGAAGCTGTGCTGCGTTTGAAAAAGGGAACGAAAGATGATATTGTGGCGGTCATGCAGAAAAATAAAGACTATCGCCGTGAAACACAGCCTTGGAATTTCCCTTGTGCAGGAAGTATTTTTAGAAATCCGCTTCCAAATTATGCAGGAGACTTAATTGAAAAGTCCAACTTAAAAGGTTTTTCAGTAGGCGGTGCGCAAATTAGTGAACAGCATGCGAACTTCATTGTCAATACAGGAGATGCAACGGCTTCAGACGTGCTGAATTTAATTGCTCATGTTAAGAAAACAATTAAAGAGAAATTCGATATTGATATTCATACAGAAGTTGAGATTATCGGTCGCTAATTACTCAGCCCTTCGCTGTATGGTTATGCGTGAAAAGGTAGCTTTTATGTGTTTATTCTATGCTATAATGGGGATATTCTCATGAAGCAAAGATTGGAAATAAATAGATGGTAAGTCCTCGTTTATTTTCTCAAATGGATAAGGGTGAAAAAAATGGAAAAAGGTAAGTTAATTGTTTTAGAAGATCGTGTACCGAAGCTGCAAGAACAGCGAAAGCAAAAAGCAAATAGACGGCTTATTTTGTATTTATCACTCTTTTTCATCCTTATTTTATTTATTGTATATTCTCAATCTTCTCTGAGTAATGTTTCTAACATTGAAGTACAAGGGAATAAACATGTAAGTGATAAGGATATTGTCAAAGCGAGTGGTCTGTCCAAAAAAACCAGCTACTGGAAAGCTGACGCTGATCAAATTCAAGAAAAAGTCGAAAAAAACCCTGAGGTAAAGGAAGCTGTCATTCATAAAACATTTCCTAATAAGGTTGTAATCGACGTAAAAGAGTACGCAAGAATTGCATATGTAACCTCGGGGAATAAATATTTCCCTGTGAATGAAAATGGAAAAGTTTTAAAAGAAGTAAGTGCTAAGAAAGTGTCATCCGACGCTCCGTTGCTAATTGACTGGAAAGACGGAGACGCTATACAAAGCATGGTTCAAGAATTAGCTAAAACGCCTAAGAGCATAAAAGGGGCTATTTCTGAGATTTACTATGCGCCGACAAAATCAGAACCTCTTCACATCGAGGTGTTTATGAATGATACGCGTGAAGTAAGCGGGAAAATTAGCAACTTCTCTGATAAAATTGTTCATTACCCAGCTATTGCAAGTAAATTGAGTGATGATCAAAAAGGTATTATTGATTTAGAAGAAGGATATGCATTTAAACCTTATAAAAAGAGCAAGCAGTAATTATTTTTTATAAGTGTTAATTAAAGGAAATAGATGAGTTGAGACTGGCAAACTAGCCCTTGTACATTGTATAATCACATGCAAGTATTCTGCATACATATGATTTTCTTCTCCGGTGCTGTGAAATGGAAATGTAATATTTGTTCTAGGTAAGTTTCGCTTTTCTCAGTGTACATCTTAGTGTAGACTTGTAGTTAAATAGCTTTTTTCAGTGAATTTTAGGCTTAAATCTAAAAAAAAGTCAAAACCAGAACGTTTTGTTCTTTGAAAGAGATAAAGTCTGTGAAAAACTTGAAAAAAATTGATTTTACAAAAGGGAAACAGATGTATTTGTTGAATATTTTCATATAATAAAAAATTAATATTGTTGTTCTTCTTAATTTATTAAGATGACATGTGCAGAAAGAAAAAGGAGGTGCCAAAGAATGAACAGCAATGAAATATACGTTAGTTTAGACATCGGTACATCCAGTGTGAAAGTAATCATCGGAGAGATGAGTAACGATTCATTGAATATCATTGGTGTAGGGAATGTTAAATCACACGGACTAAAAAAAGGTTCTATCGTTGATATAGATGCAACAGTTCAATCTATTAGAAAAGCAGTAGAACAAGCTGAACGAATGGTAGGCATTACAATTAAAAAGGTTGTAGTGGGCATAAGCGGAAATCATGTATTTTTACAGGATTGTCACGGAGTAGTAGCCGTGTCAAGCGAAAATCGTGAAATTACAAACGAAGATATTCATCGAGTAATTGATGCTGCTCAAGTCATGTCTATCCCGCCAGATCGTGAAATCATTGATGTTATTCCAAAGCAATTTATTGTAGATGGCTTAGAAGGTATTAACGATCCTAGAGGTATGATTGGGGTACGTTTAGAAATGGAAGGCACAATCATAACGGGATCTAGAACGGTTTTACATAACTTATTACGCTGTGTAGAAAGAGCTGGTTTAGAAATCAGTGATATTTGTTTACAGCCTCTAGCCGCTGGTTCAATTGCATTATCTCGTGATGAAAAAAACTTAGGTGTCGCACTGGTAGATATCGGTGGGGGTTCAACAACGGTTGCGATCTTTGACCAAGGACATTTGAAAGTAACAAATGTACTAGCTGTTGGCGGAGAGCACATTACCAAAGATTTATCGATTGGCCTTCGCACATCGACTGAAGATGCGGAAAATATTAAGATAAAGCATGGACATGCTTTCTACGATCATGCTTCTGAAGAAGAAGTATTTAGTGTACCGATCATTGGAAGCGATCAGCATCAGCAGTTTAATCAGCTCGAAATCTCTGATATTATTGAAGCTAGATTAGAAGAGATTTTAGATATGATTACGCAGGAGGTAAACCGCCTAGGATACAAAGATATTCCAGGAGGATTTGTTCTAACAGGCGGAGTAGTAGCGATGCCTGGTATTCTTGAGCTAGCTCAAGTGATTTTAAAGAATAACGTGCGCATAGCAGTGCCTGATTATATTGGAGTACGTGAGCCGCATTATACAACAGGCGTAGGATTAATAAAATTTGCATACAAAAATGCTAAAATACAAGGCCGGGAAATTGGAGCGCCAGTTGTGGAAGAAGAGCCGATTGAGCAAGAAATGATTAAACCTAGCCCGAAACCACAGCAGCCGCAACAATCAGCTGAGCAGCCGAAAAAGAAAAATGACCAAAATTTAATGAAGAAGTTTTTTGGATACTTCTTTGATTAACGTTACGGATTGGTAATTTCGAAGAATTAGGAGGAACTATCATGTTGGAGTTTGATACAAGTGTAGACCAATTAGCGACGATTAAAGTAATCGGTGTCGGAGGCGGCGGTAACAACGCGGTTAACCGAATGATTGAACATGGCGTCCAAGGTGTAGAATTTATTGCAGTTAATACAGATGCACAGGCATTAAATTTATCAAAAGCTGAAACAAAAATGCAAATCGGCGCTAAAT
Organism: Priestia sp. D51; assembly: GCF_053345675.1. Classification (NCBI taxonomy): domain Bacteria; kingdom Bacillati; phylum Bacillota; class Bacilli; order Caryophanales; family Bacillaceae; genus Priestia; species Priestia sp. D51. Next base: position 610,685 of record NZ_JBLTIR010000001.1, read on the forward strand.
TAACAAGAGGATTAGGTGCAGGTGCTAATCCGGAAGTTGGTAAAAAAGCAGCTGAAGAAAGTAAGGAACAAATCCAAGAAGCACTAAAAGGTGCAGACATGGTTTTCGTAACAGCTGGTATGGGTGGAGGAACTGGAACTGGTGCAGCTCCAGTCATTGCCCAAATTGCTCGTGAGCTAGGAGCACTAACGGTAGGTGTTGTTACTCGTCCGTTTACGTTTGAAGGCCGTAAGCGTTCTACTCAAGCGGCAGGCGGCATTGCGTCAATGAAAGAAGCAGTGGATACGCTGATTGTTATTCCAAATGATCGCTTATTAGAAATCGTTGATAAAAACACGCCAATGCTAGAAGCGTTCCGTGAAGCTGATAACGTATTACGACAAGGTGTGCAAGGTATTTCAGATTTAATCGCAGTTCCTGGATTAATTAACTTAGACTTCGCTGACGTGAAAACAATTATGTCTAACAAAGGATCTGCACTTATGGGTATCGGTATTGCGACTGGTGAAAACCGCGCTGCTGAAGCAGCTAAAAAAGCTATTTCAAGTCCACTTCTTGAAACATCTATCGATGGAGCTCAAGGTGTGTTAATGAATATCACAGGCGGTACAAACCTAAGTCTTTACGAAGTACAAGAAGCTGCAGATATCGTTGCTTCGGCTTCTGACCAAGAAGTGAACATGATCTTTGGATCTGTTATTAACGAAAACCTAAAAGATGAGATTGTTGTTACAGTTATTGCAACTGGCTTTAGTGACCAAGATTTATCACAGCCAAAACCAGGTCGTCCTTCGTTATCGGCGAATCGCATGCAGCAATCGACACAGCAACCGGCTCCACAGCCGAAGCGTGAAATAAAGCGTGAAGAACCTGTACAGCAAGAATATACGCGTCCATCTCAGCCGCAGTCTGAAGATGCGCTAGATATTCCAACATTCTTACGAAACCGTAATCGTAGACGCTAAGAAAATAAAAAGCCAAGACCTCTGTTTTATACAGAGGTCTTTTTTTATGCAATGAATCTAGAAAACTCAAAAAGAGTATAAAAAACATTCGACATGGTCAATATGACGCCTTCAAAGGGTTTGTGTTTTCTTTCTAAAAGTGGTGTGACAAATATCGAATGATTTCCTCAAAAATACTGCTTGTTTCTCGGCATGAACTGACAGACTTTCTAATAGGATGTACTATATACTAATTTTTAACAGAAAAATTCAGAAAGAATGGAGAGGTTATAAACATTGCCAATCTATTTAGATTTAATATGGATGCTGAATTTTGGGTTAGATACGATCTTACTAATGTTATGTGCTGTTGTACTTAAACGGAATTACAAGTGGTGGCGGCTTTTGCTTGGCGGCTTTATCGGTTCATTGATTGTCCTTCTTATGTTTACACCTTTTTCTCATCTTATGGTTCATCCTGCTATTAAAATTTTATTCTCGTTTTTTATGGTATTGATGGCGTTTGGTTATAAACGACTGCGCTTTTTCTTTGAGAATTTATTAACGTTTTATTTTGCAACCTTTGTTGTGGGTGGAGGGTTAATGGGCGTTCACTTTTTATTTCAAGATCAGTTCCTTGTTCTTAATCAAATGGTTGATACGAAATCTCCACAGTTTGGTGATCCTATTAGCTGGATATTTGTTCTTATTGGTTTTCCGCTATTATCTTATTTTTCAAAAGCAAGAGTTGATGATTTGCGAATGAAAAATATTACATTTGATCAGCTGGTAGATGTAGAAGTTATTTTAAACGAACAGACGCTGTCGATGAAAGGACTTATTGATAGTGGGAATCAGCTTGTAGATCCGCTGACGAAAACCCCGGTTATGATTGTTACAGCAGATTCTTTAAAAGAAATATTGCCTGAAGGCTTAATGGAATTAAGCAAAAATGTCCAATCCTTTTCACACAGCGAAGATATTGATCAAGAGTGGTATTCAAAAGTCCGCTTTGTCCCTTATCGAAGCGTGGGCCAAGCCAATCAGCTGCTTCTTGCTCTAAAGCCAGATATGGTAAGGCTGGTGCATCAGTCCAATACGATTGAAGTCACTAAAGTATTAGTAGGTATTAGTCATACAACGCTTTCAGTGGAGAAGCAATATGAATGTATTGTTCATCCGAAGCTCATTGTTATTGGAGAAGTAAGTTCCGCATCGTAAAAGGTGTGAACAAATAAAGGAGGATACAGAATGGCTACATATCGAATTCGATTTCAATTATGGTGGTACAAATTATTAATTAAACTTAAGCTAAAAACAGATGAAGTGTACTATATAGGAGGAAGTGAAGCTCTTCCACCGCCGCTGACAAAAGATGAAGAAGAAGTGCTCCTGAAAAAACTCCCATCAGGAGATGAAGCAGCACGTTCACTGTTGATTGAGCGTAATTTGCGACTGGTTGTTTATATTGCCCGCAAGTTTGAAAATACGGGAATCAATATTGAGGATTTAATTAGCATCGGCACCATCGGTTTAATTAAAGCAGTAAACACGTTTAATCCTGAAAAGAAAATTAAGCTAGCGACGTACGCCTCTCGCTGTATTGAAAATGAAATTTTAATGTATTTGCGCCGCAACAATAAAATTCGATCTGAAGTTTCATTTGATGAGCCGTTAAATATTGATTGGGATGGAAACGAACTGTTATTGTCTGACGTGATGGGAACCGAAGAAGATATTATCACAAAAGACCTGGAAGCCAATGTAGATCGAAAACTTTTGTTGAAAGCACTGCACCAATTAAATGATCGGGAAAAGCAAATTATGGAGCTGCGCTTTGGGCTAGCCGGCGGAGAAGAAAAAACGCAAAAAGATGTAGCTGATATGCTAGGCATTTCTCAGTCTTATATTTCAAGGCTCGAAAAACGAATTATTAAACGGCTGCGAAAAGAATTTAATAAAATGGTTTAAGTAAAAAAGCTGATTGTATAAGGGCTGAGAAGCATCTTATACAATCAGCTTTTTTAGCGTGGAATTGTCAAAATTGTAAAAGTGCATATTTTTTCCTTCTGAGGAGATACTGAATTCAGAACATCATCTCCTGTTAGGAGGGAAAGAGTTGACAAGAAATAAAGTAGAAATTTGTGGAGTAGATACTTCGAAACTTCCCGTATTAAAAAATGAAGAAATGCGAAAGTTGTTTAAACAAATGCAGGCTGGAGATGGAACAGCAAGAGAAAAGCTAGTAAGCGGAAATTTACGTCTCGTACTCAGCGTGATCCAACGTTTTAACAATCGTGGAGAATTTGTTGACGACTTATTTCAGGTTGGATGTATTGGATTAATGAAATCCATTGACAATTTTGATTTAAGTCAAAACGTGAAGTTTTCTACATATGCTGTCCCAATGATTATAGGGGAAATTCGCCGCTATTTACGTGACAATAATCCAATCCGTGTTTCTCGTTCCCTTCGTGATATTGCTTATAAAGCTCTTCAAGTTCGTGAAAGGCTTATGAGTGAAACATCCAAGGAACCTACAGCTGAGGAAATTTCAAAAGTCCTAGAAGTACCGCATGAAGAAATTGTGTTTGCTTTAGATGCTATCCAAGATCCGGTTTCTTTATTTGAACCTATTTACAATGATGGCGGAGACCCAATCTATGTGATGGATCAGCTAAGCGATGAACGCAACCGTGATTCAACTTGGATTGAAGAAATTGCTTTGCAAGAAGGTATGAGAAGATTGAACGAGCGAGAAAAACTAATTTTACGAAAGCGCTTCTTCCAAGGTAAAACACAGATGGAAGTGGCTGAAGAAATTGGTATTTCTCAAGCGCAGGTTTCTCGTTTAGAAAAAGCTGCTATTAAACAGATGAATAAAAATATTCAAAGTTAACAAAAGCTCTCTAAACTGGCAGCTGCCCGTGTTCATACAATCAATACCATTCACTTTATTTGATGTTCAACTTAATAAGCATCGTGTCTATAAAAACGGACACGGTGCTTATTTTGTATGTATCAATGAATATATGACCAAAAGATATTCATGTTAGATTTCCTATTGCTATGAGGACTTCTCGCTGCTTGTTGAGAATGTCTCTTGATGAAAAACTGTGTAATTAGTGAACAAAATGCTTATAGAAAGAGAATGGCAGAGAAAAAATAAGCTTTTCCTTCATGAAATGAAAATTTGAAAATATATATAGGCTAAGGAATAAAGTTGGCTATAGGAGGAGAGAGCATGTTAAAGATTTCAGAGTTTCAGCTGAAAGATGTAGTGAATGTAGCTGATGGCAAAAAACTTGGAAATGTAGGGGATATTGATATTGACTTAACAACGGGAAAAATACAGGCCGTCATTATCGGAGGCTCTCGTGTATTGGGCTTCTTTGGAAAAGATGATGAAATTGTGATTCCGTGGAAAAATATTGTGAAAATTGGTTCCGATGTCATTTTAGTACGTTATAAAGACGCATTTCAGCCTGAAGAGAATTAGTTTTTTGTCAACAGCACCTAGCAATCTGTGGTACAATATGTGAGAATAAATGAAACAAGGGATGTGTCACATACATGAATCCTGAGCCATTAAAAAAAAGCCATCACGAGTCGTTTATGTGGCTGAGCCCTTGGGTAGAAAAGAATGATATGCTTGTTGTTGGTTTCACCACAAAAAATGGTGGCGTGAGTAAACCTCCATTTGCTTCTTTTAACCTAGGGCTTCACGTAAACGATAACGTAGAAGATGTTATTACAAATAGAAAAATTTTAGCAGCCGAACTAGACATGTCTTTTGAAAGCTTTGTATGTGCTGAACAAGTACATGAAGCAACTGTTCAAAAAGTAACAAAAGCCGACTGTACAAAAGGACTCTACAAGTATGAAGAGGGCATAAAAGCAGCGGATGGCATTTATACAAATGAATCTGATATTTTGTTAGCTTTATGTTATGCAGATTGTGTTCCGCTGTACTTCTATGCGCCTGATCACCATTTAGTTGGTCTTGCTCATGCTGGGTGGAAGGGAACAGTAAAAGATATTGCAGGAAATATGATTCGGCGGTGGGTAGAGCAAGAAAATGTTCCGGTTGAAGATATTTACGTGGCGATTGGCCCTTCGATTGAAGATTGCTGTTATGTTGTCGATAACCGCGTCATTACACAAGTAAACGAAGTAGTTGGCCAAAATGGATATCAAGAAGTAAGCCCTGGACAATACGCGCTTAATTTAAAAAAAGTCAATAAGCTGCTGATTCAAAACGCAGGCGTATTGCCGGAACGAATTTTAACATCGTCGTATTGTACAAGCTGTGAAGATGACCTGTTCTTCTCACATCGCCGCGACCAAGGGAAAACAGGACGCATGTTTAACTTCATAGGCTTTAAGGAGGAGTAATTACATAGTGACAGCTAGCGTAAGTGAAAATCTAGAAGCAGTTCAACAAACAATTGCTGAAGCATGTAAAAAAGTTAATCGAAATCGAGAAGATGTAGAGCTGATTGCTGTAACAAAATATGTTTCCACAAAACGAGCAGCAGAAGCAGTGGATGCAGGCATTTTACATCTTGGAGAAAACAGGGATGAAGGTCTTCTAGAAAAGTATGAATCAATCGGTGAGAAAGCGACCTGGCATTTTATCGGAAGCTTACAAACAAGAAAAGTAAAACATGTGATTGATAAAGTTGACTATATTCATTCACTAGACCGATTATCTTTAGCAAAAGAAATTGATAAACGTGCAGGACATCGTATAAAATGTTTTGTACAAGTTAATGTTGCCGAAGAACAATCAAAGCATGGCCTTGCTGTAGAAGAGGTAATTCCATTTATTCAATCTCTTGAAACATTTACAAATATCCAAGTAGTTGGATTAATGACCATGGCTCCTCACACAGATGACGAGTCCTTGCTTCGCAGCTGTTTTCAAGGTCTAAAAAAATTGCAGAGTCGTATACAAGAACTAAACTTGCAATATGCACCGTGTACGGAGCTATCAATGGGAATGTCAAACGATTATGCAATTGCAATTGAAGAAGGAGCAACATTCATTCGACTAGGAACCACGTTAGTTGGGAATGAACGTTAAGGAGGTGTAATTCAAGATGAGTATGAAAAATCGCTTTAGAAGTTTCTTTGCTCTTGATGACGATACTGAATATGTAGAAGAACATTACGAACAAGAAGAGTCGGTAGAAGAGCCTGTACAGCAGTCGAGACCAGCAGTGAAAGCTAGTCAGCAGCCGAATCAGCAGCAAAACGTGATTAGCTTACAAAGCGTTCAAAAATCATCAAAAATGATGCTTTGCGAACCTCGCGTCTATGCCGAAGCACAAGAAATTACGGATCATTTAAAAAATCGTAAAGTCGTAGTTGTTAATTTACAGCGCATTCAACGAGATCAAGCAGTGAGAATTGTCGACTTTTTAAGTGGTACAGTTTATGCTTTAGGCGGGGACATTCAAAAAATTGGAACCGACATCTTTTTATGTACACCTGATAATGTAGACGTAAGCGGAAGCATTTCAGATATGATGGGAGAACACGATACAACAAACGTAAAGAGGTGGTAGTTTTTGGACATCGTTTTTGGGATTCTCGCAAAATTGATTGGGCTTTACTCATGGGCACTGATTATTTACATTTTGATGTCTTGGGTACCCGATGTAAGGGCCTCTAAGTTTGGTCAGCTGCTTGGCAGTATTTGCGAGCCTTACTTAGAGCCTTTTCGTAAAATCATTCCGCCTATTGGCATGATTGATATTTCACCTCTTGTTGCAATCTTTTTACTACGATTTGCGGAAAGAGGCGTGTATTCACTTAATAATGTGATGGGGTTTATTTAAAAAAGGAATCGCTGGATTCCTTTTTTACATACCAATAGTAGGAGTAATAATATGTCTATTTATGAACATTTTAGGCAAGAAGAACATGGGTTTATTGATCAAGTTCTTCAGTGGAAAGAAGATGTCCTACATCAATACAGCCCAAAATTAACGGACTTTTTAGATCCAAGAGAGCAGCAGATTGTGACGGCTATTGTTGGGACTGAAGGAGAGGTTCAAGTTTCATTTGATGGTGGACAACCGTTTGCTGAACGCAAGCGTGCGCTGCTATATCCGGATTACTATGTGCCTGAAAGCGAAGATTTTCAGTTGCATATGTACGAATTGAATTATCCTAAAAAGTTTGTGACGATTGAACATCCTCAAGTTCTTGGTTCGGCGATGTCCTTAGGACTGCGCCGTTCAAAATTTGGCGATATTTTGGTCGCGGGAGACGATATTCAGCTTGTAGCTGCAGAGGAAATTTCTTCTTATATTGAGATGAATTTAACATCAATTGGAAAAGCCAAAGTTTCACTTTCTTCTATTCAAAGAGAGCAGCTGCATGTGGTAAAAGAAGAGCTGATTGAACACGTTTATACAGTTTCTTCAATGAGGCTTGATGTTTTGCTGTCGACCATTCACAATCTATCAAGACAAAAAGTCCAGCCGTTTATTGCAAATGGAGCGGTAAAAGTAAATTTTAAAGTCATTGAACAGCCTTCTTTTGAATGTCATGAAGGTGATATTTTGTCGCTTCGTGGCCACGGCAGAAGTCGTATCGTTTCACTTGAAGGCAAAACCAAAAAAGAAAAATGGCGAATTGTTGTAGGGAAGCAGAAATAAAGAAATCTACTAGCAGGAAATTTTAAAAATATGTCGAATAAACCATTACTAATGATGTAATGAGACAACACGGAGGTGGCCTAGATGCCTTTAACCCCTTTGGATATTCATAACAAAGAGTTTAATCGCGGGTTTCGCGGATATGATGAAGATGAAGTAAATGAGTTTCTTGACCAAGTAATTAAAGACTATGAGCTGGTAATGCGTGATAAAAAGGAGTTAGAAGGAAGAGTATCTGAATTAACAGATCGTCTTGGACATTTTACTAACATCGAAGAAACGTTAAATAAATCAATTTTAATTGCTCAAGAAGCAGCGGAAGATGTAAAGCGAAACGCTGAAAAAGAAGCGAAGCTCATTATAAAAGAAGCAGAAAAAAATGCGGACCGTATTATTAATGAAGCACTGTCTAAGTCTCGTAAAATTGCGATGGACATTGAGGAGACGAAAAAGCAGTCTAAAGTATTTAGAACTCGTTTCAAAATGTTAATTGAAGCACAGCTTGAAATGTTAAACAGCGATGACTGGGATCAGTTGATGGATTATGAGATGCCAGCGCTAGAAGAAAAAATTGACTAGTCAAGACATCATCTTGACTTCTCACGTTTTGTTGTCATATAATTTGGTAACAGATGAAATTTCATATCAAACAGTACGGAGACAGGGACAGTAGCTTTTTTAGTTTGTCAAAGCGAATCGAGGATGGTGCGAGCTCGATAACAAACAAAAAAGTGAAAATCACCCTAGAGTACCATTGCTGAAATGATGATAGTAAGCAGTGGCGGTTTATTCACGTTACGAATGCAAAGAGGATTTGCGTGCAGCAAATCTACTAGGGTGGTACCGCGGGAGGCCTTCTCGTCCCTTTTTGGGATGAGGAGGTCTTTTTGTTATGGTGCAAAAAGATATGAAATTTACGTTTTTTTTGGAGGGTAAAACATGGAATATAAAGATACATTATTGATGCCAAAAACTGAATTTCCTATGCGTGGAAATTTACCGAACCGCGAGCCTAAAATGCAAGAACAGTGGGCTGAAATGAATATTTATGAAAAAGTACAAAAACGTACGGAAGGCCGTCCGCTATTCGTCCTGCATGATGGACCTCCATATGCCAATGGCGATATTCACATGGGACATGCCTTAAATAAAATTTTAAAAGATTTTATCGTTCGCTATAAGTCGATGTCAGGCTTCTGCGCACCTTATGTGCCAGGCTGGGATACACACGGCTTGCCAATTGAAACGGCTTTAACAAAAAATAAAAAAGTAAACCGCAAAGAAATGACAGTAGCTGAATTCCGTAAGCTTTGCGAACAGTATGCTTGGGAACAAGTAAACGGCCAGCGTGAGCAGTTCAAGCGTTTAGGCGTACGCGGAGATTGGGATAATCCATATGTAACGCTTCAGCCACAGTACGAAGCGCAGCAAATCAAAGTATTTGGCGATATGGCGAAAAAAGGCTATATCTACAAAGGATTAAAACCTGTATACTGGTCCCCTTCAAGTGAATCTGCTTTAGCAGAAGCGGAAATTGAATACTATGACAAGCGTTCAGCTTCTATTTACGTAGCGTTTAATGTGAAAGATGGTAAAGGCGTGCTTGAACAAGATGAAAAATTCATCATTTGGACGACAACACCATGGACAATGCCAGCTAACCAAGGGATTGCTGTCAATCCCGAGCTTCAGTACAGCGTAGTTGAAGCAGATGGAGCAAAATATGTAGTAGCAACTGAACGTATTGAAACAGTTGCTAAAGAAATTGAATGGGCTGACTATAAGACACTTCGTACAGTAAAAGGTTCAGAACTTGAACGCGTGGTAGCTGAACATCCAATCTACAAGCGCGATTCTTTAGTTGTTCTTGGCGATCACGTAACGACTGATGCTGGTACTGGCTGTGTTCATACAGCACCGGGACACGGGGAAGACGACTTTATCGTTGGTCAAAAATATGGTTTGGAAGTTCTTTGTCCAGTTGATAGTAAGGGTCATATGACGAATGAAGCACCAGGATTTGAAGGATTATTCTATGATAAAGCGAATAAGCCGATTACCGACAAACTAGAAGAAGAAGGCGCGCTGTTAAAATTAAGTTTCATTACCCACTCATATCCACATGACTGGCGTACGAAGAAACCAACAATTTTCCGTGCAACAGCACAGTGGTTTGCGTCTATTAAAGATTTCCGTGAAGATTTATTAAAAGCAGTAGAAAAAACAGAATGGGTGCCTACTTGGGGTGAAACGCGACTTTATAACATGGTGCGTGACCGCGGAGACTGGTGTATTTCTCGTCAACGTGCATGGGGCGTTCCGATTCCAGTATTTTATGCTGAAAATGATGAGCCAATCATTACGGACGAGACAATTGAGCACGTATCAAATCTATTTAGAGAACATGGATCAAACGTATGGTTTGAGCGTGAAGCAAAAGACTTGCTTCCAGAAGGCTTTACTCATGAAGGAAGCCCAAATGGCCGTTTCACAAAAGAAACAGACATCATGGACGTATGGTTTGACTCTGGTTCTTCACATCAAGCTGTTCTTGAAGAGCGTGAAGACTTACAGCGTCCGGCTGATTTGTATTTAGAAGGTTCTGACCAATACCGCGGCTGGTTTAATTCAAGTCTTTCTACAAGTGTAGCTGTAACAGGTGAAGCACCTTATAAAGGCGTACTTAGCCACGGATTTGCTTTAGACGGTGAAGGTCGCAAAATGAGTAAGTCATTAGGGAATGTTGTAATTCCAGAAAAAGTAATGAAACAACTAGGTGCGGATATTTTACGTCTATGGGTAGCTTCTGTAGATTACCAAGCGGATGTTCGTGTATCTGATAACATTTTAAAACAAGTAGCAGAAGTATACCGTAAAATCCGCAACACGTTCCGTTTCTTACTAGGAAACCTAGCGGATTTTAATCCAACAACTGACGCTGTAGCCGTTGAAGACCTTCGTGAAGTAGATCGCTACATGCTTGTGAAGCTGAACAAATTAATTGATAAAGTGAAAAAATCTTATGATTCATATGAATTCTCAAGCATTTATCACGCAGTGCATAATTTCTGTACAATTGATATGAGTTCATTCTACTTAGACTTTGCAAAAGATGTATTGTACATTGAAGCAGAAAAGAATGTAGAGCGTCGCAGCATTCAAACGGTTCTTTATGAAACGTTATTATCGTTAACGAAATTAGTGTCTCCAATTCTTTCTCATACAGCAGACGAAGTATGGGTTCACATTCCGAACGTAACGGAAGAAAGCGCGCAGCTAGTTGATATGCCAGAGGTTCAAGAAATTGAAGGAGCAGATCAATTAGTAGAGAAATGGGATGCGTTCATGGAGCTTCGCGATGAAGTCTTAAAAGCGCTAGAACAAGCTCGTAATGAAAAAGTAATCGGTAAGTCTTTAGAAGCAAAATTAACGCTGTATCCAACAGCAGATACGAAAGAGCTGTTAGCCTCTATTTCTGAAAATGTAGGTCAACTCTTCATCGTTTCAGATCTTGAAGTAGCAGAAGGTGAAGCGCCTGCTGAAGCACAAAAATTCAGCTATGCTTCAATTGTTGTAAGTAAAGCAGAAGGTGAGAAGTGTGAGCGCTGCTGGGTAGTATCACCAACAGTTGGCGAAGATCAAGATCACCCAACTTTATGTACACGCTGTGCGGATGTTGTGAAAAATCACTACGTTCAGCAGTAATGAACAAAAGCACGTCCTTTTTGGGCGTGTTTTTTGCTGTACGAAATTCCCAAATACAATGGTATAAAGCATTCAAAGCCTTAGGAAAAACTTGTGTTGTAGATTCGATGGAAAACTCGGTAAACCTAACATCATTAATACTTCATCTTATCAGCACAGGAGGCGTTTGCATGTATGAAAATTATCTTTCCATTGGACAGGAATTAGCTCTTATCAAAGAAGAATTACAAGATCGCCTATTGAGATATGCTACAGAACAATCTGGTTATATAGATGAAAAGGAACGTTACGTAATAGAAATGATTAAAGCCGATTTAAAAGATGTAGAACACGCGCTAGCAAAGCTTGACGTTGGTGCGTTTGGAATTGATGAACTAACTGGCGAAGTGATGTCTATTCATAAATTAAAAGTAATGCCGACGGCCCGCACAAACGAAGATTTATTTGTTTTCTGGTGAGAAGCGAGAAAAAAAATGAATTATGTGCTAAAATGCTTTAGTATGGATTCGTTTGATTTTATTGCGGGAGGAAAACGTTTGTGTTTTATTATCTTATCGCTTTAGCTGTTATACTTATTGATCAGGTAACAAAATGGATGATTGTAAAAGAAATGTATTATGGACAAAGCATTACCGTAATTGAAAACTTTCTTTACATTACCTCTCATCGTAACAGAGGAGCCGCGTGGGGTATTCTACAAGGACAGATGTGGTTCTTTTATCTCATTACGGTGGTTGTGGTAGTCGGTTTAATAATTTATATTCAAAAGCTCAAAAAACAAGATAAATGGTTCGGTATTGCGCTAGCATTAATGTTAGGCGGCGCCATTGGAAACTTTATTGATCGAGTGGTCCGTAAAGAAGTAGTTGATTTCGTAAATACATACATCTTTACGTATGATTTTCCGATTTTTAACGTAGCTGATTCGGCACTTGTCGTCGGAGTAATCATCATGTTTATTATGACGCTGTTTGAAGGGAAAATGAAGAAGGAGCACAAAGAATGAATGTAATTGAAACAGTTATAAATGAAGAACAAGCGGGAGAACGTATTGATAAAGTACTTTCGACTGTAAATGCAGAATGGTCACGTTCACAAGTGCAGCAGTGGATCAAAGAAGGTCATGCAAAAGTGAATGATAAAACCGTTAAAGGAAACTATAAATGTAAAACAGGAGACGCTATTATTATTGAAGTGCCGGAACTAGAGGAGCTTGATGTGGTAGCGGAAGAAATGGATTTAGATATTTATTATGAAGATCAAGATGTGCTTGTTGTAAATAAACCTCGCGGCATGGTTGTACATCCAGCTCCAGGTCATCATAGCGGCACGCTTGTAAACGGCTTAATGGCTCACTGTAAAGATTTATCCGGTATTAACGGCGTTATGCGCCCTGGTATCGTTCATCGAATTGATAAAGATACGTCCGGTTTACTTATGGTTGCAAAAAATGATTTAGCTCATGAATCACTAGTTAGTCAGCTTGTAGCTAAAACAGTGACGCGCCGCTATAAAGCTATCGTTCACGGAGTAATTGCGCACGATCACGGTACAATTGATGCGCCAATCGGCCGAGATAAGCAAGATCGTCAAAGCATGACGGTCACTGATGAAAACAGTCGTGATGCAGTGACGCACTTTACTGTATTGCAGCGTTTTAAAGATTTTTCACTTGTCGAATGTAAGCTAGAAACGGGGCGAACACACCAAATTCGCGTTCACATGAAGTATATTGGCTTTCCGCTTGCCGGGGATCCGAAGTACGGACCGAAAAAAACGCTTCCGATTGACGGACAAGCGCTTCATGCAGGTGTATTAGGCTTTATTCACCCTCGTACAAATGAATATATGGAATTTGAAGCACCGGCTCCAAAAGAGTTTAATGAGATGCTAGAGCTTATTGAAAAAAGAAGTTGACAACTGTCATAAGTGATGGCATACTTGTATTAACTTAATAAGAACCTTTAAGAACAGTCCAGAGAGGCTGAGAAGGAAACGGTGCAGAAAAGGCATACTTATAGCCTTTTTGAAGAAATATATCTAAAACCAAATCCTCTTGCCTCAAGGCAAGAGGATTTTTTTATGTCAACAACTTGAGGTGAAAAACAGTGAACGTAAAAGCTACCGTACTTGACGAACAGGCTATTCGCCGCGCTTTAACTCGAATTGCACATGAGATTATTGAAAAGAATAAAGGAATCGAAAATTGTGTGCTAGTGGGGATTAAAACGCGAGGTATTTATATCGCAAAACGTTTAGCAGAACGAATTGCACAAATTGAAGGAAATACATTGCCAGTCGGAGAACTAGACATCACGCTTTACCGAGATGATTTATCGAAAGTGACAAGCAATGATGAGCCTCTCGTAAAAGGATCAGATATTCCGACAGATATTGCAAATAAGAACGTCATCTTAGTAGACGATGTGTTATATACGGGCCGTACGGTTCGAGCAGCACTTGATGCACTAATTGATATCGGTCGACCGGAACTCATTCAGCTGGCTGTTTTAGTGGATAGAGGACACCGCGAGCTGCCGATTCGAGCAGACTATGTTGGTAAAAACGTACCGACAGCTAAAAGTGAAAAAATTGCGGTGCATTTGATGGAAGTAGACGAAAAAGACCACGTGTCTATTTACGAAAAATAAATTATATACCCTTTTAAATAGTAGTCCCGTGAGGCTGCAAAAGGGGGGTCACTATACAAGGAAAACTGTACTGCGGTATAGCGTCTTCCTTGTATGCTGAAAACCTCTTTGCCTCTGCGTAAAGAGGTTTTTTTATAGTGATAGGAGGAAAAACATATGAGTCAACAACAAGATTTTGTACTTGATATACATGATAAACCAAAAGCAGTAAATTGGTTAACATTGAGTCTGCAGCATTTGTTTGCAATGTTTGGATCGACGGTGCTAGTGCCGTTCCTAGTCGGATTCAGCCCGGCAATCGCTTTGATTTCAAGCGGGATAGGAACGCTTGCTTTCCTGCTCATTACAAGAGGTCAAATTCCTTCTTATCTTGGTTCATCGTTCGCGTTCATCACGCCAATCATTTTCGCAAAAGCTTCGTTTGGACCTGAAGAAACGATGGTTGGCTGTTTCTTAGCCGGACTTGTGTATGGAATCGTTGCTTTGATTATAAAAGGAACAGGAATCAATTGGATTATGAAGCTGCTTCCTCCGGTTGTAGTAGGACCAGTTATTATGGTTATAGGCTTAGGATTAGCTAATACAGCAGTAGGCATGGCGATGAACGATGCAAAAGGAAATTACAGCTTAACTTACCTGATGGTTGCGCTTGTGACACTAGCGATAACAGTTGCTTGCTCAATCTTCTTTAAAAACATTATCAGCCTGATTCCGGTACTGATGGGAATTATCGGCGGATACATCTTCGCTTATACACAAGGATTGGTAGACTTTTCAAAGGTAATGAAAGCAGAGTGGATTGAAATACCTCACTTCTACGTGCCGTTCGTCACATACACGCCGTCCATTTCATTAGGGATTGTGCTTATCATGGTACCTGTAGCAGTCGTAACACTTTCAGAACATATTGGACACATTCTTGTTTTAAATAAGATTGTGGATCGAAACTATATTGAAAAGCCAGGGCTGCACAGATCGATTTTAGGAGACGGAGTAGCCACTATGCTTGCTGCGCTGATCGGCGGACCTCCAAACACAACATATGGTGAGAACATCGGAGTGTTAGCCATCACAAAGGTGCTTAGCGTATTTGTAATAGCAGGAGCAGCAGTCTTCGCGATTTTGTTCGGGTTTGTCGGCAAAATCAACGCTCTTATTTCAAGTATACCAACGCCGGTCATGGGCGGGATTTCAATTCTCTTATTCGGAATCATTGCTTCATCAGGCTTGCGCATGATGGTGGATGCAAAGGTAGATCTTGGATCAAAACGAAACTTAATGATTGCTTCGATTATCTTAGTGTTAGGAATCGGAGGAGCACACTTAGATATCTCAGAACATGTAAAGATTGATAGCATGGCACTGTCTGCTATCATGGGAGTTCTGCTGAATCTAGTTCTGCCGAAAGAGAAGATAAAAGAAGCAGAAAACGTTCAACAAACGTCAGCACGAAAAATTTCATAGAACGCCTTTTAATTGAAATCCAGAGAGGTTTCTAAGGGTGTGTGAAAAGCGCGTTATAGACGAAGCTTGTTTTCTTACACCCTTTCTAAGTTAGAAAGGGTGTTTTTTATAAAGAAATGCGAGGAAAGCAAAAATGGAGGGAATCGATATGAAACATTTAGTGACAGTCTCAACACTAGAAACAAATGAAATTCTAGAGATTTTAGACAGCGCTGAAAACTATCGAACGAATAAACAAGGATGGAAACCGGAAGAGAAAATGTTTGTTGCCAACTTATTTTTTGAAGCGAGCACGCGTACTCGATGCAGCTTTGAAATGGCAGAACAGCAGCTAGGATTAACAACAATTCCGTTTGAAGTAACAACTTCAAGCGTCCAAAAAGGAGAAACGCTTTATGACACGATTGAAACATTAGCTTCAATCGGTGTTCAGTCAGTTGTTATTCGCCACCCGCAAGATCGTTATTATGAAGCACTGCAGGAAAAAGTATCGATTCCCATCATTAATGCAGGAGACGGATGCGGTCAGCATCCAACTCAGTGTCTGCTTGATCTACTGACAATTCGCCAAGAGTTCGGCTCGTTTAAAGGATTAAAAGTCGCAATAGTCGGAGATTTGCGACATAGCCGCGTAGCGAGATCGAATGCAGAAATGCTGACAAAACTAGGGGCGACCGTATATTTTGCGGGACCTGAAGAATGGAAAGATGAAGAGAACAGACACGGTACATATCTTGATATCGATGAAGCAATCGAAACGGTCGATGTTGTGATGCTACTGCGTATTCAATTTGAAAGGCATGAAGAGAACACTTCAGAGCTTGCAAAGAACTACCATAGCCGCTTCGGATTAACCGTTGAACGAGAGCGGAAAATGAAATCACATAGCATTATTCTTCATCCAGCTCCGGTGAACAGAGGAGTCGAAATTGCAGATGAGCTCGTTGAATGTGAACGCTCAAGAATTTTTAAACAAATGCAAAATGGCGTATACATTCGCATGGCAGTATTAGCAAGAGCGCTACAACCAATTGAAAGGGGACTTAATAATGACAACAATTATCAAAAATGCTACATGGTTAAATGAAGGAAAAATTGAAAAAGTCGAACTGAAAATTGAAAATGGTGTAATTGCTGAAATAGCTTCACACATTGACGTAGAGAATGAAGAAGTCATTGATGCAGGCGGGAACTTCTTATCACCGGGTTTAATCGATGTTCATGTTCACTTGCGTGAGCCAGGGGGAGAAAAGAAAGAAACAATTGAAACAGGTACTCTAGCAGCTGCAAAGGGCGGTTTTACAGCAATTGCTGCAATGCCGAACACGCGTCCAGTGCCTGATACTGTTGAACAAATGGAGTGGGTAAACAAGCGCATTGAACAAACAGCACATGTGCGCGTATTACCGTACGCATCGATTACTACTCGTCAATTGGGAAAAGAATTAACGGACTTTGAAGGCTTAAAAGAAGCGGGAGCATTTGCTTTTACAGATGATGGAGTAGGGGTTCAGTCAACAGGAATGATGCTAGAAGCGATGAAAAAAGCCGCTTCATTAAACAAAGCAATCGTTGCACACTGTGAAGATAATGATTTAATTAACAAAGGCTGCGTACACGACGGGAAATTTGCAAAAGAACATGGACTAAACGGTATCCCATCTATCTGCGAAGCCGTTCAAATTGCACGAGATGTCCTGCTTGCTGAAGCAGCAAACTGTCACTACCATGTGTGTCACGTAAGTACAAAAGAATCCATTCGCGCCATTCGTGATGCGAAAAAAGCAGGCATTCGCGTAACTGCAGAAGTAACGCCTCATCATCTGTTACTAAATGAAGAAGATATCCCGGGACTTGATTCGAATTTCAAAATGAATCCGCCGCTTCGAGGAAAAGATGATCAACAGGCATTAATTGAAGCTTTATTAGACGGAACGCTTGATTTTATCGCCACTGATCACGCACCGCACACAGCGGACGAAAAAGCAGAAGGAATGGAGCTTGCGCCGTTTGGAATTGTGGGACTTGAAACAGCTTTCCCGCTTCTTTATACAAACTTGGTATTAAAAGAAGTAATGACGCTAGAGCAGCTAGTATCGTATTTAACAAACAAGCCGGCTGAAACATTCAATCTTCCTTATGGCACGATTGAAGTGGGAAAAACAGCGGATTTAACCATCATTGATCTTGAAACAGAAAAAGCAATTAATCCAGAAGAATTTGTATCCAAAGGTAAAAACACGCCGTTTGCTAACTGGGTATGCAAAGGTTGGCCGGTAATGACATTAGTAGAAGGTAAACGAGTATGGGAGGATGTTAAAGCATGCAACGTCAACTAATTTTAGAAGATGGAACAGTATTTATCGGAAAAGGATTCGGCAGCGACAAAGAAATGACAGGAGAAGTTGTTTTCAACACGGGAATGACAGGATATCAAGAAATTCTATCTGATCCATCATACTGTGCACAAATTGTGACATTAACATATCCTTTAATCGGAAACTACGGTATTAACCGCGATGACTTTGAGTCGATTGAACCAGCTGTACACGGTTTGATTGTAAAAGAAATTTGTGATGCTCCTTCAAACTTCAGAAGCGAACTATCAGTAGATGAATTTTTAAAACAAAAAGATATTCCAGGATTAGCTGGAATCGACACGCGAAAATTAACGCGAAAAATTCGTCAGCACGGTGCGCTTCGCGGACGCGTATGCAGCATGGAAGTCAATGTAGAAGAAGTGGTAGCACAGCTTCAAAATCATGAACTTCCAACTGATTCAGTTAAAAAAGTATCAACGGTGAAGCCTTACCCAAGCCCAGGCAGAGGTAAAAAAGTGGTACTCGTTGACTTTGGAATGAAACACGGAATTTTACGTGAATTAACAGCTCGTCAATGCGACGTGATTGTGGTTCCTTATAACGTAACTGCGCAAGAAATTCTTCAATTAAATCCAGATGGCATCATGTTAAGCAACGGACCTGGAGACCCAAAAGACGTACCGGAAGCAATCGAGATGATTCAAGGGGTTTTAGGGAAGGTTCCGCTTTTCGGAATTTGTTTAGGACATCAGCTGTTTGCCCTAGCATGCGGAGCAGATACAGAAAAAATGAAATTTGGTCATCGTGGATCCAACCATCCTGTAAAGGATCTAAAAACCAATAAAGTAGCTCTTACATCTCAAAACCACGGCTATACAGTGTGTGAGCCATCTCTTGTCAACACGCCATTAGAAGTGACGCACGTTGCGCTTAACGATGGAACAGTTGAAGGAGTAAAGCATAAAGAATATCCGGCATTTACGGTTCAGTATCACCCTGAAGCATCACCGGGACCTGAAGATGCAAACGGATTGTTCAACGAATTTATGGATCTTATGAAAAACAATCAGAAAGTAGGTAATTGCTAATGCCAAAACGTCAAGATATTAACACAATTCTCGTAATCGGATCAGGACCAATCGTCATTGGACAGGCGGCAGAGTTTGACTATGCAGGAGCGCAAGCATGTATTGCGTTAAAAGAAGAAGGATACAAAGTTATTCTTGTGAACTCCAATCCTGCAACAATCATGACAGATTCAGAAATGGCAGACAAAGTATATATTGAACCTCTAACGGTTGAATTTGTAAGCTCAATTATTCGTAAAGAACGCCCGGATGCACTGCTTCCAACGCTTGGCGGTCAAACGGGACTGAACTTAGCGGTAGAATTACACGAAACGGGCATTTTAGAAGAATTTAACGTAGAAATTCTCGGGACAAAATTATCAGCGATTGAACAAGCTGAAGACCGTGAGCAGTTCCGTTCATTAATGAATGAACTAAATCAGCCTGTCCCAGCAAGTGAAATCATTCATTCACTAGACGAAGCGTATGCGTTTGTTGAACAAGTAAACTATCCGGTAATCGTGCGTCCTGCTTATACGCTTGGCGGTACAGGAGGCGGAATTTGTAACAACGAGCAAGAGCTGATTGAAATTGTAACAAGTGGGTTAAAACACAGTCCTGTAACACAGTGCTTACTTGAGAAAAGCATTGCAGGCTTTAAAGAAATTGAATATGAAGTAATGCGCGATGCAAACGATAATGCGATTGTAGTATGTAATATGGAAAACTTTGACCCGGTCGGTATTCATACGGGAGATTCAATTGTTGTAGCACCAAGCCAAACGCTAAGCGACCGTGAGTATCAGCTGCTTAGAAATGCGTCACTAACAATTATCCGAGCGCTTAAAATCGAAGGCGGATGTAACGTTCAGCTAGCACTAGACCCAGAAAGCTTCCAGTATTACGTAATTGAAGTAAACCCTCGTGTAAGCCGTTCGTCGGCCTTAGCATCAAAAGCAACAGGGTATCCAATTGCAAAATTAGCCGCAAAAATTGCGGTAGGGTTAACATTAGATGAAATGATGAACCCGGTAACTGGGAAGACATACGCATGTTTCGAACCTGCACTAGATTACATCGTATCTAAAATTCCACGCTGGCCGTTTGATAAATTTGAATCAGCTAACCGTAAACTAGGTACACAGATGAAGGCAACAGGGGAAGTAATGGCAATTGGCCGCACGTTCGAAGAGTCAATTTTAAAAGCCGTACGCTCACTTGAGTCAAACGTTCATCACTTAGAGCTAAAAGATGCGCATGAATTTGATGATGCCATTATTGAAAAACGTATTCGCAAAGCTGGCGATGAGCGATTATTCTACGTCGCAGAAGCCATTCGCCGCGGCGTAACAATTCAGCAAATTCACGAGTGGAGCAAAATCGATCTTTTCTTCTTAGTAAAACTTGAAAAAGTGATTGCTTTTGAAAATGTGTTAAAAGAAGAGATTCATAATGTAGAAGTTTTACAGGAAGCAAAAGAAATGGGATTTGCAGACTGCACGATTGCTAAGCTATGGAATCAAACAGAGCGTGAAGTATACGACTTCCGCAAACAAAACGGCGTGATGCCAGTATACAAAACTGTAGATACATGTGCAGCAGAATTTGAATCTACAACACCATATTTCTACGGTACGTTTGAAGATGAAAATGAATCGATTGTTACAGATCGTAAAAGCGTTGTAGTGTTAGGGTCAGGTCCGATCCGCATCGGGCAAGGAATTGAGTTTGACTATGCAACGGTTCACTCGGTGTGGGCGATTAAAGAAGCTGGATACGAAGCGATTATTGTCAATAACAATCCAGAAACAGTGTCAACTGACTTCAGTATTTCAGATAAATTATACTTCGAGCCGCTGACGATTGAAGATGTGATGCATATCATCGATTTAGAAAAACCAGAAGGTGTGGTTGTACAGTTCGGTGGTCAAACAGCAATCAACTTAGCGGATGAGCTAGAAGCAAGAGGAGTCAAGATCTTAGGTACGTCGCTTGAAAGCTTAGATGCAGCGGAAGACCGTAAAAAATTCGAAGCGACGCTAGCGCGTTTAGAAGTACCTCAGCCGCTTGGAAAGACGGTTACTTCAGTTGAAGAAGCAGTGGTTGTGGCAAAAGAAATTGGTTATCCGGTGCTTGTACGTCCTTCATACGTACTGGGCGGACGCGCGATGGAAATTGTGTACAAAGAAGAAGAGCTGCTTCATTATATGAAACACGCGGTAAAAGTACACGCTGATCATCCTGTATTAATCGACCGCTACTTAACAGGAAAAGAGATTGAAGTCGATGCCATTTCAGACGGTGAAACAGTGGTTATTCCAGGAATCATGGAGCATGTAGAGCGCGCGGGTGTCCACTCAGGCGACTCCATCGCTGTATACCCACCGCAAACTCTGTCACAGGACGTAAAAGATACGATCATTGATTACACAACACGAATTGCAAAAGGCTTAAACATTATTGGACTGCTTAACATTCAGTTCGTCTTATCAAAAGGAGAAGTGTTTGTTCTTGAAGTAAATCCTCGTTCAAGCCGTACGGTGCCGTTCTTAAGTAAAATCACGCGTATTCCGATGGCGAATGTGGCAACAAAAGTAATTTTAGGAACAAGTTTAAAAGATCTTGGCTATGAATCAGGCATGCACCCTGAAGAAGAAGGCGTCTACGTAAAAGTGCCGGTCTTCTCATTTGCAAAGCTGCGCCGCGTAGATATTACGCTTGGACCTGAAATGAAATCTACTGGAGAAGTAATGGGGCAAGATTCAACGTACGAAAAAGCATTATATAAAGGACTAATTGCGTCAGGTATGTCCATTAAGCCGTACGGTTCAGTACTTATGACAGTAGCGGATAAAGATAAGGAAGAGGCAACAGCGTTAGCAAAGCGCTTTGCTAATATTGGCTACCAGGTGATTGCAACGGAAGGAACAGCTTCAACGTTTACAAAAGAAGACATTCGCGTAAAAATAGTAAATAAAATTCATCATGAAGATCACAATCTTTTAGATGTGATACGAAAAGGTGAAGCCCAGCTGGTCATCAACACGCTAACAAAAGGAAAACAGCCTGCGCGTGACGGATTTAAAATTCGCCGTGAAGCAGTTGAAAATGGCGTGCCTTGCTTAACATCACTTGATACAGCAGAAGCGATTTTACGAGTGCTTGAAACGATCAGCTTCCATACAACGCCAATGAAAAAAGTTCGTCCAACCAAAGAGGTGACAACCGTATGATCAAACATGAAATGATGCAAGTCGTCAGTCAGCGACCGTTAACACACAATGTATATGAATTAACCCTTCAAGGCGAGCTTGTTCGTTTCATGAATGAGCCGGGGCAGTTTGTGCATATCCGCGTCAACAACGACTATTTGCCACTGCTTCGCAGACCAATCAGTATTGCAGAAATTGATCAAACGCACGAACAATTTACGATGATTTACCGTGCAGAAGGGGCGGGAACATCGCTGCTGGCCGAAAAACAAGCCGGCCAGTCGATTGACGTGTTAGGTCCCCTTGGCCACGGTTTTCCATTAGATGCAATAGAGTCAGGTCAAACGGCTTTATTAGTAGGGGGAGGCATTGGAGTGCCTCCGCTCTATGAGCTTTCAAAAAGACTTCGTGAAAAAGGCGTGCAGGTTATCCACGTCCTGGGTTTTCAATCAAAAGCAGACGTATTTTATGAACGAGAGTTTTTAGCTTTAGGAGAAACATATATTGCAACGGTAGACGGCTCTTACGGAACAAAAGGTTTTGTCACAACGGTGATTGACGAGCAGCAGTTTTCATATGACGTTATGTTTTCATGCGGTCCAACTCCGATGTTAAAAGCACTAGAAAATAATTATACAAACAAGCCGCTTTACATTTCTTTAGAAGAAAGAATGGGCTGTGGAATCGGCGCTTGCTTTGCATGTGTATGCAGGGAAAGTGAAGATTCTACGGCGTATAAAAAAATCTGCAGCGACGGTCCCGTCTTTCAAGCAGGGGAGGTGCTTCTATGAGTATGCTAAAAACGACATTGCCAGGGTTAGATTTGAAAAATCCAATTATGCCAGCATCCGGCTGCTTTGGATTTGGGCGTGAGTATGCTCAATTTTATTCACTTGATGCACTTGGAGCCATTATGATTAAAGCGACTACTGCTGAAACTCGTTTTGGCAATCCAACTCCTCGCGTAGCGGAAACATCTGCAGGAATGTTAAATGCGATTGGATTACAAAATCCTGGGCTAGAAAAAGTAATGAATGAAGAGCTCGTTTGGCTTCAGCAATATGATGTGCCGATTATCGCGAACGTAGCCGGTGCTTCAATTGAAGAATATGTGCACGTGGCAAAAGAAATTTCAACCGTATCAAATGTGAAAGCACTTGAATTGAATATTTCATGTCCTAACGTAAAGGAAGGCGGAATTGCGTTTGGCATAGATCCTGTCATCGCTGCTCGTTTAACAAAAGCGGTAAAAGATGTTTCAAATGTTCCAGTTTATGTTAAACTATCACCAAACGTATCCAATATTGTAGACATGGCCATGGCTGTTGAAGAAGCTGGCGCGGATGGCTTAACGATGATCAATACGCTTCTCGGGATGCGTCTGGATTTGAAAACAGCTCAGCCGGTTTTAGCGAACGGCACAGGCGGACTGTCAGGACCTTCAATTAAACCGGTAGCGATTCGAATGGTGTATGAAGTGAGCCAAAAAGTAAACATTCCAATTATCGGTATGGGCGGAGTGACGACTGCTGAAGATGCACTTGAATTTTTATATGCAGGTGCAAGTGCCGTAGCGGTTGGTACAGCAAACTTTGTCGATCCGTATGTATGCCCAACCATCATTGACGAACTGCCAAGGCTATTAACATCATTAGGATACGAGCATGTTTCAGAATGTATCGGAAGGAGCTGGAAAAAGCGTGAAGCAACCGTTAATCATTGCTCTTGATTTTTCATCAATTAACGATGTACAGCAGTTTTTAATGCCTTTTCAACAAGAATCATTATTTGTGAAAGTAGGCATGGAACTGTTTTATAAAGAAGGGCTATCCATTATTTCTGCATTAAAAGAGCAAAACCACCAGATTTTCTTAGACTTAAAGCTTCATGATATTCCCAATACGGTAAAGCAAGGAATGAAGTCTTTGGCTTCTCTTGAAGTGGATTTGGTTAACGTTCACGCAGCCGGCGGAACGAATATGATGCAAGCAGCCGTTGAAGGACTTGACTTAGGAACCGCTGCTGGCAAAAAACGTCCGGATTGTATTGCGGTTACTCAGCTAACAAGTACATCGGATGAAATGCTAAAAGAGCAGCAGCTGATTACGCACTCGATGCAAGAAGTGGTTACGCATTATGCAGCGCTTGCTAAAAAAAGCGGACTAGACGGCGTTGTATGTTCTACTCATGAAGTGCCTTCGATTCGAAAAGCAGCAGGAGAGGACTTTTTGACCGTAACGCCGGGTATTCGTATGGGCGCAGATTCAGTAGATGACCAAGTCCGCGTAGCAACGCCTCAGCTAGCGAGAGAATATGGCTCAAGTGCCATTGTGGTTGGACGTTCTATTACTAAAGCAAAAGACCCGCTTAAAGCATATTATGAGATGTTACAGCAGTGGAAAGGGGAGCGTATTACGCGATGACAAAACTACGAAAAGAAATTGCAAAACAATTAATTGATATTGAGGCAGTAAGCCTTCAACCGAACGATCCGTTTACGTGGGCCTCTGGAATTAAGTCGCCTATTTATTGTGACAACCGTCTAACGCTTAGCTACCCAAAAGTGCGAAAAGAAATTGCAAAAGGTCTGCAGCATTTAATTAAAACGTATTTTGCCAATGCAGAAGTGATTGCTGGTACAGCTACAGCTGGTATTCCTCATGCAGCATGGGTAAGTGAAGCGCTAGAGCTTCCAATGTGCTATGTGCGAAGCAAAGCAAAAGAACATGGCCAAGGAAATCAAATTGAAGGAAAAGTAACAAAAGGTCAAAAAGTAGTTGTGATTGAAGATTTGATTTCAACTGGCGGAAGTGTATTTACCGCAGTCGATGCATTAAAAGCGCAGGGTTGTGAAGTGCTAGGAGTTGTTTCTATCTTTACATATGAGCTGGAAAAAGCGCGTCAGCTGTTTAAAGAAAAAGAACTTCAAGTTTATTCTTTAACAGACTACTCTACGCTAGTAGAGGCGGCAAACGAAGCGGGATACATTGAAGAAGAAGCGATGGAAAAGCTATTTAAATGGCGTGAAAATCCTTCAGATCCTTCATGGATGAACTAAACTAAAAACCCCCTATATAGAAAGGGGGTTTTTGTTATGACTGGCGCAGCTTCAGTACAAGTTCTTCGCTAGGCGTTACGTACACCGTTTGCTGATTATCGTACGTCACAAAACCAGGTTTAGCACCGCTTGGTTTTTTTACGTGGCGAATTTTTGTATAGTCCACTGGCACCGAACTTGAATTCTTGGCTTTACTAAAGTAAGCAGCAAGGTGAGCCGCTTCTAAAATTGTTTCTTCTGAAGGCTCTTGGCTGCGGATAACAACGTGAGAACCCGGTATATCTTTCGTATGAAACCAAACGTCATCACGAGCAGCAAGGCGATTTGTTAAATACTCATTTTGCTTATTGTTTTTTCCAACTAAAATCGTCGTGCCGTCGCTTGAAACGTATTGTTCAAGTGTAGGCGTGGTGTTTTTTTGTTTTTTTGCTTGCTTTTGCTGACGATTGCGTAAATATCCTTCTTCCACAAGCTCTTCGCGAATCTCGGCAATGTCTTTGTGAGTAGCAGTATCCATTTGCTGAATAAGTGATTCAAAATACTGTACTTCTTCGTTTGCTTTTTCAATCTGTTCGATTACAATCGAAACGGAATTTTTCGCTTTTTGATACTTTGTAAAATAGCTTTGAGCATTTTGAGACGGTGGTTTTTGCGGATCTAATGAAATCGTAAGTGTACCGCTATTTTCATCGTAATAATTAATAACATCCACTTTCGCATCTCCTTTTTTGACAAGGTGTAAATTTGCCGTAAGGAGTTCACCGGCTAGCTGATAATCAGATGCTTTTTCTGCATTTTGCAGCGTTTGCTCAAGTTTTTTTATTTTTTTCTCATTTTTCTTTTTCTCGGTGGAAATAAACTGTACTAAATCATGCGCTTGCTGCTTTACACGATCTCGCTCTGCTTTCCCGTAGTAATAGCGGTCAAGAAGCTCGCTGATAGTTGCATACGTTTTTTTCGTACCCTCTAAATGCGTTAATTCGAGTAAATAAAAATAGTCTTTTTGATTAACGGTTGTCAGAGTCGGTGTAAACTGACCTTCTTTGATCAGCGTCATGGTTTCGACGAATGATTTTGGAAGGGTAGAACGATTCGCTAAGCCAGAGCGAAACACTACTTCATTTGCAATTAAAGGAGAAAGCCCTGAGAAGGTCTGCACTAGCTGACTGGCTAGCTTTCCACTATTAAAATCAATTTTTTTAACCACGGTTTCCTCGTCCGCTCCAAATGGATGAAGCTTATCTTGGCTAGGAGGCAGTACGTAAGGAGCTCCGGGTAGAAGCGTACGATGCCTGTTCAAGGCCATTGGAACATGCTTAATACTGTCGATAATCGTTTGTTTTTCTTTATCTACAAGTACAACATTACTATGTCTTCCCATGATTTCAATAATAAGCTGCTTGTACATCACGTCGCCAATTTCATTTCGTCCTTTTGTTTCAATGACTAAAATGCGGTCTAATCCAAGCTGATACACTTGTTCAATAATGCTTCCTTCTAAATGCTTGCGAAGAAGCATACAAAACATAGGAGGCTCAGATGGATTTTCATAGGGCTCATTTGTAAAATGAACGCGTGAATAGTTAGGGTGAGCTGAGATTAAAAGTTTGCGGTTTTCACCTTTAGCGCGTACTTGTAAAATCAACTCGTTTGGAAACGGCTGATATATTTTTGAAATTCGTCCTGAAACCAAGGTCTCAGATAATTCTTGTAAAATGCCATATGTAAAAATACCATCAAATGACACAGTGCTCACATCCTTAAGTAATTGAAAATTGTCCTATAGAAAAGTATAGCATTTTTTAGGACGAGTCTGAATAAGCATACGATATAAGATTGTAACAATCTAATAGGTGCATTTACAAATAAAAGGGTGTGAAAAGATGCAATGAAATGGTATGAATTAGGTGAAAAAGCAATAGTAGAAGTAACAAAAACAGACAGGCAGCATGGTCTTACACACAAAGAAGTAAAAGCACGTCAGCAGCAACAAGGGTTTAATGAATTGACTGAAGGAGAGAAAAAACCAGCCATTCTTGTGTTTCTAGAGCAGTTTAAAGATTTTATGGTACTGGTTTTACTAGCTGCCACGCTTATTTCAGGGCTTTTAGGAGAATACATCGATGCAATTGCTATCATTGCTATTGTGGTAATTAATGGATTTCTTGGGTTCTTCCAAGAAAGAAAAGCAGAGAAATCTCTTCATGCATTAAAAGAGCTTTCGGCTCCTCAAGTAGCAGCCATGCGTGAAGGGAAATGGGTTAAGTTACCATCTAAAGAGCTGGTAGTAGGAGACGTTGTAAAGTTTTCGAGCGGAGACCGTATTGGAGCTGACCTTCGGATTATGGAAGCCAAAAGTCTAGAAATTGAAGAATCAGCGCTTACGGGAGAGTCTTTGCCTGTTGGTAAGCAAATAAAAGCATTGTCAGGAGATGAAGTGCCGCTTGGAGATCAGGACAATATGGCGTTTATGGGTACCCTTGTAACCAGAGGAAGCGGAACAGGTATCGTTGTAGGGATTGGAATGAAAACAGCAATGGGGCAAATTGCTGATTTACTTCAAAATGCTGAAGCCATGATTACTCCTCTTCAACGGAAGTTAGAGCAATTGGGCAAAATTTTAATTGTTGTAGCTCTTGCACTTACTGTATTAGTTGTTGGGATTGGTGTGCTGCAAGGGCATGATTTATACAGTATGTTCTTAGCGGGAGTTTCCTTAGCTGTTGCTGCCATACCCGAAGGTCTTCCTGCCATCGTAACCGTGGCGCTATCTCTTGGTGTACAGCGCATGATTAAGCAAAGATCCATTGTTCGCAAACTTCCTGCTGTTGAGACACTAGGATGCGCGTCAGTCATTTGCTCAGACAAAACGGGCACATTAACGCAAAATAAAATGACGGTTACCCACCTCTGGTCGGGAGGAATGACGTGGAGAGTATCAGGGACAGGGTATGAACCTACGGGCGTATTTTCACGAGAGGAAAGAGAAGTTGATACACGGAGTGAAAAACCGCTTCAGCAGCTTTTGGTGTTTGGTCTGCTTTGCAATCAAACATCCATCTCGAGAAAAGATAAAGAATATGTTATCGACGGGGATCCTACTGAAGCGGCTTTGCTTGTTGCCGCGATGAAAGCGGGGCTGACAAAAGAAAATATTCAAAAGCAGTTTACGATTATTGAAGAGTTTCCATTTGATTCAACGCGTAAAATGATGAGTGTAGTCATTGAAGACGCATCTCATAAACGCTATGTGATAACAAAAGGTGCTCCGGATGTGCTGCTTATAAACAGCAAAAATATTTTGTGGGAAAGCAGACAACAAACGCTGTCGGTAACGGTTCATAATGAAGTAAAAGGAGCGATTGATCAGTTAGCTAGCCAAGCGCTTCGAACCATTGCTATTGCATATCGACCGTTAGGAGAACATGAGAGCGTTCATACAGAGAAGGAAGCAGAAAAAGACCTGACTTTCCTCGGGCTTCAAGGAATGATTGATCCGCCAAGACCAGAGGTCAAGCAAGCGGTCAAAGAATGCCGAGACGCAGGCATCAAAACCGTTATGATTACAGGTGACCACGTTATTACAGCACAGGCGATTGCAAAACAGCTCGGAATTTTACCGAAAAACGGTCAAGTCTTGGAAGGAACGGATTTATCCAAAATGACGCAGGAAGAGCTAGAAGAAGTAGTAGATGATGTTTATGTATATGCAAGGGTATCACCTGAGCATAAGCTTAAAATTGTTAAAGCTCTTCAAGCAAAAGATCACATTGTAGCGATGACGGGCGACGGCGTAAATGACGCACCGGCTATTAAAGCAGCAGACATAGGCATTGCGATGGGCATCACCGGGACAGACGTAGCAAAAGAAGCGTCTTCACTCGTTTTGCTTGATGATAATTTTGCCACTATTAAATCAGCGATCAAAGAAGGGCGAAATATCTATGAAAATATTCGGAAGTTTATCCGTTACTTGCTTGCATCAAATGTAGGAGAAATTTTAGTTATGCTCTTTGCGATGATTTTAGCACTTCCGCTTCCGCTAGTGCCCATTCAGATACTATGGGTAAACTTAGTAACAGACGGTTTGCCTGCGATGGCTCTTGGCTTAGACCAGCCGGAGGACAACGTGATGAAGCGCCATCCAAGGCATCCGCGCGAAGGTATTTTTGCAAGAGGATTAGGATGGAAAGTAGTCAGCCGTGGATTTTTAATTGGAGCTGCTACACTTGCTGCGTTCATGATTGTTTACGACAATGACCCAGATCGGTTGCAGTATGCTCAGACGATTGCATTTGCCACGCTTGTCATGGCACAGCTTATTCACGTATTTGACTGCCGAAGTGAAAAATCAATTTTTGATCGGAATCCATTTCAGAACTTATATCTTGTAGGGGCTGTTATTTCATCTATTATCCTTATGCTGGTGGCCATCTACTATCCGCCGCTGCAGCCTATTTTCCATACAATGGCCATTGCACCGCGGGAATGGCTCGTTATTTTAGGACTTGCAAGCCTTCCAACTTTTTTACTTGCTGGTTCACTTTTAACAAGAAAACCTTCATAAATTGTGCTATACTTTAATACAGGCTGTCCCAAATGAGAAAACTCATGAAGGCAGCCTTTACAGGTTGAATAAAGAAGAGAGATTTCTTTTTTTTGCTAACACTTTCTTTTACGATACTTTTTATGTAAGATGTACATAGTGGATGTGATGATAATGATAAAAAGTATGACTGGTTTTGGCCGCGGAAAAGCGGAAGTGGAAAATCGATCAGTAACAGTGGAAATGAAGTCTGTTAATCATCGTTTTTGTGAAATTGTTATCCGTATGCCAAGGCAATTAATTGAAATTGAAGATAAAATAAAAAAAATCGTTCAAACATACATAAAACGTGGTAGAGTAGAAGTATTTGTTACTATTTCAGGTGAAGAAATGGCAAAAAAGAAACTGCAGACGGATTGGCAGCTGCTTGATGAATACATGAATGCGTTGCAGCAAGTAAAAGAAAAGCACGGGCTGTCACAATCTGTTCAAATTCAAGACATTTTACACATGCCTGAAGTGATGACAACTTATGAAGAAGAAGCTGATCAGACGAGTATTCATGGTGCAATCTTTGAAGCCGTTGAAGCTGCTGTTCATCAGTTAGTGGATATGCGGAAACGAGAGGGATCAGAGCTGTATCACGATTTAATGGGATACTTACAGGACATTCAAGACATTCGCGAAAAAATTACACAGCTTGCTCCTGAAGTTGCTGAACAATATCGCGAGCGTATTAAAAGAAAGCTGAGCGACTATTTAGAAGGTACTTTCGATGAGCAGCGAGTGCTGACTGAAGTAGCTATTTTTGCTGAAAAAGCAGATATTAGCGAAGAACTTACGCGAATTCAAAGTCATGTTTCACAATTTATTCAAGCATTAAATACACCTGATTCAGTAGGACGCAAGCTGGATTTTCTTGTTCAAGAGCTGAATCGTGAAATGAATACAATCGGTGCGAAGGCAAATAATGGTACTATTGCTCAGTATGTTATTAGTATGAAAGCACAACTAGAACGCATAAAAGAGCAGGTTCAAAATATTGAATAGCCTTCGTGTAAGATAAAGATTATATTGGTATAGCAGGAGGCTTCTTATGAGCGGTAAATTAGTGAACGTTGGATTTGGAAATTTTATTTCTTCTAATCGTATAATCTCTGTCGTTCATCCTGAATCAGCTCCAATCAAACGCATTATTCAAGATGCAAAAGATCGAGGCTCTTTAATAGATGCAACGCAAGGACGTAAAACACGATCTGTTATTGTTATGGATAGCGATCATGTTATTTTAGCTCCTGTACAGCCAGAAACTGTGTCGCAGCGACTTATAAACAAAGAAGAATTATTAGAAGGGTAGGTCACTTGAACCGATGATTGAAAGAGGTTTATTAATCGTTCTTTCCGGACCATCAGGTGTTGGAAAAGGAACGGTACGAAAAGCATTGTTTGAGCAAGAAGACATTAAATTGCAGTATTCTATCTCTGCAACAACAAGAAAGCCCCGCGAAGGTGAAGTAGACGGCGTTGACTATTTCTTCAAACCACGCGAAGAGTTTGAGCGCATGATTGAAAATAAGAAATTATTAGAGTGGGCTGAATACGTAGGCAACTACTACGGTACCCCGATTGATTATGTAGAACAAACGTTATCTGAAGGAAAAGACGTGTTTCTAGAAATTGAAGTGCAAGGTGCTCTTCAAGTGAAAGAAGCATTTCCAGAAGGTTTGTTCATCTTCTTGGCACCGCCTAGTTTATCAGAGCTTAAAAGTCGTATCGTAAACCGCGGTACTGAAACAGAAGACTTAATCAATAACCGTATGCGCGTGGCAAAAGAAGAAATTGAACTTATGGACGCCTACGATTATGTTGTAGAAAATGACAAAGTAGAAAATGCTTGTGCTCGCATCCGTGCTATCGTAACGGCTGAACACTGCCGTCGTGATCGTATTTCTGCGCGCTATAAAAGAATGCTGGAGGTAGAATAAACATGCTTTATCCATCAATTGATTCCCTAATGGAAAAATTAGATTCTAAGTACACGCTTGTGACAGTAGCTGCAAAACGCGCTCGTCAATTACAGCTTCACAATGATACGCCGATTGAAAAGCCGGTTTCTTATAAGTTTGTAGGCTGTGCTTTAGAAGAAATTAATGCTGAACAATTAAGCTATAAGCAAGGTGTAGCAGAAGAAGATTCTAAACATCAGTAAGTGAAAAAATAACAACCTACTTTATAGGTTGTTATTTTTTTGATGTTTTTGTTTGTATTCAAGCAGGATAGTGAATGTCTCACTACAAAAATGGTATAATAATTGAATTGAAAAGCTTTAGATAGTTACCCGAGTAAACAAGCGGATGCTGGTTGAGCGGGATAAATAGATGGGGGCATAATGATGAAGGGAAAACGAATTTTATTATGTGTTAGCGGCGGAATCGCCGTATATAAAGCCGTAGCTTTAACAAGTAAATTAGTACAAGCAGGAGCGGAAGTTAAAGTAATGATGACTGCTTCAGCACGCGAGTTCGTAACGCCGCTTACGTTTCAAGCTCTGTCTCGAAACCCAGTTTATACAGATACGTTTGATGAAAAAGATCCATCTGTGATTGCACATATTGATTTAGCCGATTGGCCCGATTTAATTTTAGTGGCTCCTGCTACGGCTAATATGATAGGAAAAATAGCAAATGGTCTTGCAGATGATATGATTTCCACAACGCTGCTTGCTGCTACTGCACCTGTGTGGATTGCGCCTGCAATGAATGTTCATATGTACGATCATCCCGCTGTTAAAAAAAATATGAGCACTCTTTCATCATTTGGTTACTCTTTTGTAGAACCAGGAGAAGGGTATTTGGCATGCGGTTATGTAGGAAAAGGTCGTCTTGAAGAGCCAGAAACAATTGTTTCACTAATCGGCTCTTATTTTTCCAAAGTATCAGATACACAAAAAATCTTTGACGGTATCAATGTATTGGTTACAGCAGGACCTACGGTAGAACGCGTTGATCCCGTCCGATTTTTCACCAATCGCTCTACTGGGAAAATGGGCTATGCTCTTGCAGAACAAGCTGCTAAGTTAGGTGCATCGGTAACACTTGTAACGGGACCGACGAATTTAGAGTATCCAAAAGGGGTGCAGGTTGTTCAAATTGAAAGTGCGCAGCAGATGCTTGAAGCTGTTATGCAGCGCTATCATGAAGCAGATGTTGTCATTAAATCAGCCGCAGTGGCAGATTACCGACCAAAGTATGTGTTTGATCAAAAGATGAAAAAGCAGCCTGGTGAAGCAGTATTAGAGCTAGAGAGAACAACAGATATTTTACGCACGCTTGGAGAGCGAAAAGAACACCAGCTTTTAGTCGGCTTTGCAGCAGAAACAGAACAAGTGGATGAATATGCACAAAAGAAACTCGCATCTAAAAACTTGGATATGATTGTAGCCAATAACGTGACGACAGAAGGAGCAGGTTTTGGGACGGACACAAATATTGTGACGCTCTATAAGCGAAGCGGAGAGTCTAAAGAACTTCCCATTCTTTCAAAACACGATGTAGCTACCGAGGTGTTAAAAGAAGTGAAGGACATGTTAGAAGGGCTGAGAAAATGAGTGTAGCTAGTGTAATTGTGGACGTGGCTGCTAAACAAACAGATCGAGCTTTTGACTACGCCATTCCTGACAAATGGAAAGGAATTATTGTTCCAGGTATGCGAGTTGTCGTTCCGTTTGGTCCAAGAAAAGTTCAAGGGTTTGTGGTGGCTCTTAAAGAAGAGGCTGAAGTTAAGCGTGTTAAACCAATCGCTGACTTGCTTGATTTAACGCCGGTTCTGACTCCTGAACTGTTAGAGATTGGGCACTGGCTAACAGAAAAAACGCTTTGTTTTATGATATCGGCTTTTCAAGTCATGCTGCCTGCGGCGATGAAAGCAAAATATGATAAAGAACTGTCACTCCTTTCAAAAGAGGCATACGAACAGCTTCATGAGCAAGTCAAGCCGTTTTTTCAGTCAAGATCCTCGCTGAAGTGGAGTGAAGTGGAAAAAACAGCCGCTGCTCCTGCTTTTCACCGTGATATTCAAAAAGGTCTAATTGAAGTCGTCTACGTGGTGAAAAACAAAGGAAACAAAAAAACGGCAAAAGGCGTAAAACTGAATCAAAGCCTTGAAGACATTCAACAGTTTATGAACGAGTTAAATAAGCAGGCAGAAAAGCAAAAGCAAGTGCTGGCTTTTATGCTCGAGCGAAATGAAGAAGTAGCCATAAAAGAAATAGCGGAAGATTTGCAGATTACCTCCGCTCCTATAAAAGCGCTGATTAACAAAGGACTCTTAGAGGAAACGGAAATTGAAATATACCGTGATCCTTATCAAGATCGATACTTTACACCGTCAAAGCCATTTCAATTGACCGATGAACAAGCTGAGGCAATCGCACCGATTCTGCAGGACATCGAAGAAAATCTTCACGATGTGTTTTTAATGTATGGAGTAACGGGAAGCGGAAAAACAGAAGTGTATCTCCAATCGATTGATCAAGTATTAAAAAAAGGAAAAGAAGCGATTATGCTTGTTCCGGAGATTTCACTTACCCCTCAGATGGTCAAGCGGTTTAAAGAGCGGTTCGGCTCAAAAGTTGCTGTGCTTCATAGCGGCTTGTCTACTGGAGAAAAATACGATGAATGGCGAAAAATTCAGCGAAAAGAAGTATCCGTTGTGGTAGGGGCCCGCTCTGCTGTATTTGCTCCATTTGAAAATTTAGGCCTTCTTATTATCGATGAAGAACATGAGACGAGTTATAAACAAGAAGAAAACCCTCGTTATCATGCAAGAGATGTAGCCATTTACCGAGGGCAGCATCATCAGTGTCCCGTCATTTTAGGAAGTGCAACCCCAACGCTTGAGTCCTTTGCACGAGCGCAAAAAGGTGTGTATAAGCTGCTGACGTTAAAGCAAAGAATGAATAAGTCATCGATGCCATCGGTGGATATTGTGGATATGAGAGAAGAGCTTCGCAGCGGCAATCGCTCTATGTTTTCAACTATGCTGTTTGAAAAGATGAAAAACCGTTTGGAAAAAGGAGAGCAAATCGTTTTATTTTTAAATAAAAGAGGCCATTCTTCTTTTGTTATGTGCAGGGACTGCGGTTACGTTCCGACATGTGAGCACTGTGAAATTTCACTAACGTATCACCGCTATCAAAATAAATTAAAATGCCATTACTGCGGACACGAAGAACATGTGCACACTGAGTGCCCGGAATGCCACAGCGAACATATCCGCTTTTTTGGATCTGGTACACAAAAAGTGGAAGAAGAATTAACAAAAGTGCTGCCTGAGGCTAGAGTCGTGCGAATGGATGTTGATACGACAAGCCGAAAAGGCGCGCATGAAAAGCTCCTGAACAAGTTTGCAAGTGGAGAAGCGCAAATTTTACTAGGGACGCAGATGATTGCCAAAGGGCTAGACTTTCCAAACGTCACGCTTGTAGGCGTTTTAACAGCAGATACGATGCTGAATTTACCTGACTTTCGTGCATCTGAAAAAACGTTTCAGCTTTTAACACAAGTAAGCGGAAGAGCAGGACGCCACAAGCTTCCAGGAGAAGTAGTGATTCAAACGTACACGCCTGAGCACTACAGCATTCAACTTGCGAGTCAGCATGATTACGATGCGTTTTATAAGCAGGAGATGGAAATTCGTAAAATGCATAAATATCCGCCTTTCTTTTACTTGGCGCTTGTAACGGTATCTCATGAAAATATTGCAAAAGTGGTGTCTGTTACAGACAAAATTTCGCAGTATCTGGGTCAGAAACTTTCGCCGCAAACAACAATCTTAGGGCCAGTCGCATCTCCCATTGCTAAGATAAAAGATAGATATCGCTATCAATGCATGTTAAAATACAAGCTGGAACCAAGCCTGATTCCGCTGTTGAAATATATATTAGAACGTTATCAAGCGGAAATGCAGAAGGAAAATTTAACGATTACAATTGATTTGAATCCATACTCGATGATGTAACTAGTCGTCTTGATGGCGTTAAAGAAGAAGCTTTTTGGATATAAATAGAAAGAATAAAGGAGGTGCCTATTTGGCTAAGCTTAAGCTTGTTTACCATCCTAATGAAGTACTTGAACAAGAGTGTGAAGTCGTTAAAAACTTTGATAATAAATTAGCGAAATTACTAAACGGCATGTATGATTTAATGCTTGAAGCAGACGGTGTGGGTCTAGCTGCTCCTCAAGTAGGAGTTCTGCAGCAAGTGGCAGTGGTAGACGTGGACGATCGACACGGTAAAATTGAGTTAATTAATCCGGTAATTATTGAGCAACGAGGCGAACAAATCGGTCCAGAAGGCTGCCTAAGTTTTCCGGGCCTTTTTGGTGACGTGGCTCGAGCTGATTATGTGAAAGTACGTGCGCAAAATCGTAAAGGAAAACC
The DNA here is from genome assembly GCF_053345675.1 of Priestia sp. D51. Taxonomy (NCBI): domain Bacteria; kingdom Bacillati; phylum Bacillota; class Bacilli; order Caryophanales; family Bacillaceae; genus Priestia; species Priestia sp. D51. The sequence goes on from NZ_JBLTIR010000001.1 coordinate 646,759, forward strand.
TTATTTTATAGAAGCAAAAGGTTTTTTAGCACGAGCCATTCAACATGAAATTGATCACTTACACGGTGTATTGTTCACGGAAAAAGTAACAAAGTATTACGAAGAGGATGAACTAGAAGGGTAGGTTTTACACGATGAAAGTCGTATTTATGGGAACGCCGGATTTTTCAGTGCCGGTTTTACAAACATTACTTAAAGATGGATATGAAGTGGTCGCAGTGGTTACACAGCCGGACCGACCAAAAGGACGCAAGCGCGTATTAACACCTCCTCCTGTAAAAGTTGAGGCGTTAAAACATGAAATACCTGTACTGCAGCCAGAAAAGATTCGTTTAGAAGAAGAATATCAGCAAGTGTTAGCGTATGAGCCTGACCTAATTGTAACAGCGGCTTTTGGTCAAATTTTACCAACTCCTATTTTAGAAGCGCCTAAATACGGCTGTATTAACGTACATGCTTCTCTGTTACCTGAACTGCGCGGAGGCGCGCCGATTCACTATTCAATTCTACAAGGTAAGCCGAAAACTGGTGTTACAATTATGTATATGGTAGAAAAATTAGATGCAGGTGATATCTTAACACAGGTAGAAGTTCCGATTGAAGAACGTGATCACGTGGGCACACTTCACGATAAACTCAGCGCTGCTGGTGCAAAATTGCTTTCAGAAACCATTCCTTCTCTTGTGAAAGGTGAAATTACGCCGGTTAAACAAAACGATGGCGAAGCGACATTTGCTTCCAATATTAAGCGTGAACAAGAGAAAATTGATTGGGCCCGTACAGGAGAAGAAATTTATAATCATATCCGCGGACTTCATCCTTGGCCCGTTGCTTATACAACAGCAGACGGTCAAGTCATGAAAATTTGGTGGGGAGAGAAAGTATCCGCATCAGGCAAACCGGGTACCGTTTTATCACTTGAAGAGGACGGATTTGTAGTAGCAACTGGAAATGAAACAGCTATTAAAGTGACGGAACTTCAGCCGGCTGGAAAAAAACGTATGGATGCAGCGCAGTATTTACGAGGTACATCTGTTGAAGTCGGAACAGTATTAGGGGATGTCAATGAGTAAGTACAACGTTCGAGACATAGCTTTAGATATTTTACTAGCTATTGAAAAAAATCAGGCATTCAGCAATCTATTGTTAAATAACAGTATACAAAAACGTGGTATTCAAGGGAAAGATGCAGGGCTGTTAACGGAAATCGTGTATGGAACGATTCAAAGACGCGATACGTTAGATTACGGGTTAGCCCCTTTCTTGAAAAATCCCAAAAAACTTCAGCCTTGGGTGCGAGTGCTGCTTCGTTTATCTCTTTATCAGATGATGTATTTAGACCGAGTACCTGACCGGGCAATCCTTCATGAAGCAGTAGAAATTGCTAAAAAACGTGGTCACAAAGGAATTGCCTCAATGGTAAACGGCGTTTTACGAAATATTCAGCGCAGCGGCACGCCTTCTTTAGAAGAAATACAAAATCCTGTGGAGCGCTTGGCAATTGAAACGAGTCATCCAGTATGGCTTGTAAAACGCTGGGTGGAACAATATGGATTGGACAAAACACGCGGAATCTGTTTAGCTAATTTAATGGCCCCTAAACAAACAATCCGAGTAAACAGTGCACGCTTTACGCAAAATGAAGTAAAAGAAGCGCTAGAAAAAGAAGGTATTGTTGTAGAACCAGGCCATTTTGTAGAAGAAGCGCTAGAAGTTCAAAAAGGAAATGCAGCTCATACACAAGCATTTCGTGAAGGAATGTTTACCGTTCAAGATGAAAGCTCTATGTTAGTAGCTCATGCACTAGGCGCAGAAGCAGAAGAGCTGATTTTAGATAGCTGTGCTGCACCGGGAGGAAAATCAACTCATATTGCAGAGCAGCTTAAAAACAGTGGTAGAGTTATTTCCTTGGACATTCATGACCATAAAGTAAAGCTGATTGCCCAGCAGGCAGAGCGTCTGCATCTTACCAATATTGAGCCAACGGTTCAAGACAGCCGCAAAGCCGGTGAACAGTTTGATAAAGAAATGTTTGACCGCATTTTAGTAGATGCCCCGTGCTCAGGTTTTGGTGTGATGAGACGTAAACCTGATTTGAAATATACAAAAACTGAGCAGGATGTAAAGCAGCTGGCGCGTATTCAACAAGATATTTTAAATGCGGTTGCGCCTTTATTAAAAAAAGGTGGGACCCTCGTATATAGTACATGTACAATTGATCGGGATGAAAATGGGGATGTTGTAGCAGCATTTTTAGCAGATCATGCTGATTTTCAAAAAGACGAAACGCTTGCTGCACGCATGCCGCAAAGACTTAAACAAAACGTAAAACATGGTGAAATTCAATTGCTGCCAGATGCACAAAGCGATGGATTTTATATTGCATGTTTACAGAAGAAGGTGTAAAAATGGAAGAAGTAGCTAAAAGAAAAGCAAAAGCAGAAGAAAAAACGCAAAAACCATCTATTTATTCATTAGAAATGCACGACCTAGAAAATTGGTTAGTGGAACATGGTGATAAGAAGTTCCGTGCTAAACAAATTTTTGACTGGTTATATGTTAAACGCGTAACGGACTTTGACGATATGTCAAACTTATCTAAAGGATTACGTGAACAATTAAAAGACAAATTTGCATTAACGACATTAAAAACAGTTGTTCAGCAAACGTCTGGAGACGGCACGATGAAGTTTTTATTCGAACTCCATGACGGTTATACGATTGAAACGGTGCTTATGCGTCATGAATACGGAAATTCTGTCTGCGTAACAACTCAAGTTGGCTGTCGCATCGGCTGTACGTTCTGTGCGTCTACTCTTGGAGGTTTAAAGCGTAACTTAGAAGCTGGAGAAATCGTAGCGCAAGTAGTAAAAGTACAAAAAGCGCTAGATGAACAAGGAGAACGCGTGAGCTCTGTCGTAATTATGGGTATTGGGGAGCCATTTGATAACTATGATGAAATGATGCGCTTCTTAAAAACAATTAACAGTGATGATGGATTAAATATTGGTGCACGTCATATCACAGTATCGACAAGTGGAATCATTCCAAAAATCTATAAGTTTGCTGATGAAAAAATGCAAATCAATTTTGCGATTTCACTTCACGCTCCAAACAATGACATCCGCTCACGCTTAATGCCGATTAACCGTGCGTATAAACTTCCTGATTTGATGGAAGCCATTAAATATTATACGGATAAAACGGGAAGACGTATTAGCTTTGAGTATGGTCTATTCGGAGGAGTAAACGATCAAGTAGAGCATGCGGAGGAATTAGCGGATTTGATTAAAGACGTTAAATGTCACGTGAACTTGATTCCGGTAAACTATGTGCCTGAGCGTGATTATGTTCGTACACCGCGTGAACAGATTTTTGCATTTGAACGTACGCTTAAAAAGCGTGGCGTTAACGTGACTATTCGACGTGAGCAAGGTCATGATATCGATGCAGCTTGTGGCCAATTACGTGCGAAGGAGCGTAAAGAAGAGACGAGGTGATTGTATGGCAACTGTCTTCATGACAGACCGAGGGAGAGTTAGACAACACAATGAAGATAACGGAGGGGTATTTTTGAACCAACACAATCAGCTGCTTGCAATTGTAGCTGATGGTATGGGAGGTCATCGAGCTGGCGACATCGCCAGTGAGATGGCGGTTCAAAAATTGCAAATAGCGTGGGAAGAAGCGGACAAAGTAACGTCTCCTGATGAGGCGACCCAGTGGATTCGTACGCATGTTTCACAAATTAATCAAGATATTTATCAGTATGCTCAGGAGCATGAAGAGTGTAAAGGCATGGGTACGACAGTTGTACTTGCTTTATGCGCCGATACGTTTTGTGCGATTGGGAATATAGGAGACAGCAGGTGCTATATTTCCAATGAATATGGATTTCAACAAGTAACAGAAGATCATTCTCTTGTGAATGAACTCGTAAAAAATGGTCAAATCACAAAAGAAGATGCTGAGCATCATCCGCGAAAAAATATCTTATTGCGAGCACTAGGTACCGAAGAAAATGTTAGTTTAGATGTAAAAACAATTGAAGTGGAAAAAGAAGATCGATTATTATTATGTTCAGATGGACTGACAAATAAGGTAACGGAACAAAAGCTGAACGACACGTTATCAACAAGTTCATCACTTCACGAAAAGGGTACGAGCCTGATTCAATTAGCAAATGAGCTTGGTGGAGAAGACAATATTACACTTGCAATTGTGGACTTTACATCTGAAAGTGGGTGAGAGTGTTGCTAATAGGTAGACGGCTAAACGACCGTTATAAGGTATTGCAAGTAATTGGTGGAGGCGGAATGGCAAACGTCTATTTAGGTCGCGACATGATTTTGGATCGTGATGTGGCAATTAAAGTGCTTCGCTTAGACTTTGCAAGTGACGATGCGTTTATAAAGCGTTTCCATCGAGAAGCACAATCTGCTACGAGTATTGCTCATCCTAATATTGTCAGCATTTATGATGTTGGAGAAGAAGAAGATATTTACTATATCATCATGGAATATGTACCGGGTATGACATTAAAGCAATACATTCTGCAAGAATCACCATTATCTCTTGATAAAGCCATACATATTATGACGCAGATTACATCAGCTATTGCCCATGCTCATCAGTACGGGATTATTCACCGGGATATTAAGCCTCAAAATATTTTAATTGATCATGATGATACCATTAAAGTTACTGACTTCGGCATTGCCGTAGCACTAAGTTCTACAACCATTACGCATACTAATTCTGTTTTGGGCTCTGTTCATTATTTATCTCCTGAACAGGCAAGGGGAGGGCTTGCGAATAAGCGTTCTGATATTTATTCGCTTGGCATCGTCCTATTTGAATTGCTAACGGGTCGAGTCCCTTTTTCTGGGGAATCGGCTGTGTCAATTGCATTAAAACATTTACAGACAGAAACACCTTCTCCAAAAAGGTGGAATCCATCTATCCCTCAAAGCGTGGAGAATGTTGTATTAAAAGCAACAACTAAAGATCCATTTTACCGATACAGTTCCGTCGAAGAACTCGAAGCGGATTTACAGTCTGCTGTTCATCCAAATCGTTATAATGAACAAAGGTTTACGGTGCCTGATGATGAAGAAGTGACAAAAGCCATTCCAGTTATTAAGGAGGATTTTGTTGAATCTGAAGAAACGCACGTACCTGTGAGAAAACCACCTCACTTAGAGCGTGAAGAACAAGAAGAAGAAGAATTAAAGCCTAAGAAAAAAAAGAAGAAAAAGAAAAAAGGCAAAAGCAAGCTGATTGTAACGCTTGTTTTAATTTTTTTGCTGCTGGCAGCTGCTAGCGTAGCCGCCGTTACATTTATTCCGGCTTTATTACTGCCAAAAGACGTAAAGGTTCCTGATTTACATAATCAAGATTATGAATCAGCAGTAACCGATTTAGTTTCTTTAGGCTTTAAAGTGAAGAATCCTAAAGATATATCCGATAATGAAGTGGAAGAAGGCGACGTGGTTAAAACGATGCCAGAAGCGGGAGACGTGATCAAAGAAGGATCTAACGTCATTATTTATCGAAGTACAGGAAAGAAAAAAGAAGCATTTAACCGGTACATTGGAAGAAGCTTTACGGAAGTAAAGAGTCTGTTAGAAAAGCAGAATTATAAAGATATCCAATCCATCGAAGTTGAAAGCACAGAGCCAAAAGGCAATATTACAGATCAGACGCCTAAAGAAACCGAACAAGTCGTGCCGGAAGATACAACGGTTACGCTATGGGTAAGTAAAGGTCCGCCGAAGATTACATTAAAGGATTTCTCGGGCTGGACGGAAAAAAGCGTAAAAGATTATGCATCAGATGAAGATATCGAAGTGGACGTGAAAACCGCGTATTCCGACACCGTTGAAAAAGGTCTTGTGATGTCTCAAAAGCCTGCAGCGGAGCAGAGTATCGAGCAAGGTGATAAGCTCAGCATTACGGTCTCAATGGGCAAAGAGCCAAAAGCTCCTCAAACGGTGTCAGTGGATGTGACTATTCCGTATAAAGAAGAGGCTGACACCGAAGCAAGCACGGAACAAGGCGACGCAACGGAAACAGGCGATGCCACTGAAACAGAAGAGGAAAAGCCAAAGCCGCAAAAAGTACAAATTTATATCGAAGATGCAGATAACGATATGTCGGTTCCTGCTAAAGAACTAACGATTACTGAAACAACAAAAGAATCATTCGATGTTTTAGTTGATGAAAATGAAAAAGCGTCTTATAAAATTGTCCGAGACGGGGAAGTTATTGAAGAAAAAGACGTTGAATATCCAGAGTGATAGGAGTGAGGTTATGCCAGAAGGAAGAATTATTAAATCCCTTAGCGGATTTTATTATGTTCTTCATGACGGACAAGTAACGCAATGTCGAGGACGAGGTGTTTTTCGTAAAAAGAAGGTAACGCCTTTAGTCGGTGACAATGTAGTATTTCAGGCGGAAAATAAGCTTGAAGGATATATACTTGAAATTAAAGAACGTAAAAATGAATTAGTTCGTCCCCCAATTTCAAATGTTGATCAGGCGCTGCTTGTTTTTTCAGCGATTGAACCTGATTTTAGTACAATGCTTCTTGACCGATTTTTAGTGTTAGTGGAGTCTAATCATATTGAACCTATTATTTGTATTTCAAAAGTAGATCTTTTATCACAGCAGCAAAAGCAAGAAATCGAGCAATATGCCGAAGAATATCGTAAAATAGGATATGAGGTCATTTTAACGTCGACAGTCACAGAAAAAGGCATGGAACAAATTCAGCCGTTATTTGAAGATCGCGTAACGGTTATTGCTGGACAGTCAGGTGTAGGTAAATCTTCATTGCTAAATACGCTTAAACCAGAGCTTGAGTTAAAGACAAATGATATTTCAATGTCACTTGGAAGAGGAAAGCATACAACACGTCATGTAGAACTGATTTCGTTTGGTGAAGGTTTAGTAGCCGATACGCCAGGCTTTAGCTCACTGGAATTTTTAACGTTAGAAGTAGAAGAGTTGACCGATTGTTTTCCTGAAATGTCGCGTTTGAGTGAACAGTGTAAATTTCGAGGTTGTTTGCATGTGAAAGAACCAAAATGTGCGGTGAAAGAAGCATACGAACAAAAAAAAATTCCGAGTTATCGCTACGAACATTACTTGCAATTTGTTGAGGAAATTAAGCAAAGAAAGCCGAGGTATTAAAAATGACAAAAATCGCACCTTCCATTTTATCTGCCAATTTTTCAAAGCTTGCTGAAGAAATTCGTGAAGTTGAAGCAGGTGGAGCAGACTACATCCATATAGACGTTATGGATGGCCATTTTGTTCCTAATATTACAATTGGACCGCTTATCGTTGAGGCTGTACGCCCTGTCACAACACTGCCATTAGATGTGCATTTAATGATTGAAAACCCAGATCAATACGTTCCAATGTTTGCAAAGGCAGGTGCTGATATTTTAACGGTACATGCTGAAGCGTGTACTCATTTGCACCGCACCATTCAATTAATCAAAGAGCACGGCATGAAAGCAGGCGTTGCTTTAAATCCTGCAACGCCAATTGACGTGGTAAAGCATATCTTAGAAGATATCGATCTTATTTTATTAATGACGGTGAACCCAGGCTTTGGAGGACAAAACTTCATTCCAAGTGTACTGCCGAAAATTGAGCAAATCTCTCAGCTTATTGAAATCCGTCACCTTTCTATTGAAGTAGAGGTTGATGGAGGAATTAATGAAGAAACAGCAAGAAAATGTGTAGAAGCAGGAGCAAATGTCTTAGTGGCTGGCTCAGCTATTTATAATCAAGAAGATCGAGCTGGCGCAATCAGCCAAATTCGCACAACTGTTCAAGCGTAAGTAATAAAAGCTGCTGTGTACAACGGGTAGAACTTGTACACAGCAGCTTTTTCTTTTAGGATAAAGAAAACATATTTATTTCGTTCATTTTTTAATAGAAAAGGAGCATATACATAATGAAAATTCATATTCTAGCAGGGGGACCGGATGAACATATGCCACTCCTGCACCAATCAAATGATGTAAAGTGGGTAGGAGTAGACCGGGGCGTATTCCTGCTTCTTCAACAAGACATTTTGCCCGTGAAAGCATTCGGAGATTTTGATTCCATTACAAATGCGCAGCTTAAGCGAGTGAGAGAAGCATTACAAGATGTTGAATTGTATCCTGCGGAAAAAGATGCAACTGATTTGGAACTTGCTTTTGAGTGGGCAATAGAGCAAAAACCGGACAGTATTTGTATCTTTGGAGCAACAGGTGGAAGACTTGACCACATGTTTGGAAGCGTTCAGCTCCTGTACAAAGGCTTAAAAAAGAAAGCGAATGTACAAATGATTGACAATCAAAATATCATTCAATTGTTTGAACCAGGCACTTATCATGTTGATCGTTTAAAGGAGTTTCACTATATTTCATTCGTTCCTTTTGCAGGCGGTGTAAAAGAGCTTACGCTAGAAGGTTTCAAATATCCGCTCAATAAGCATGAAGTAGAACTCGGCTCAACTTTATGTATTAGCAATGAACTTATTCAACAAAGAGGTACTTTTTCATTTACAAAAGGCATATTAATGATGGTAAGAAGCAATGATAAACGTTGCTTGTGATGAAGTATGGAAAATGAGAGCAGGACATAGGGCTTTCTTTAAAAGGAGATAAAGTGTGGAGACGGTTAGGAGGGACAGTATGAAATTCTATACAATCAAACTTCCAAAGTTTTTAGGTGGGATCGTAAAGGTCATGCTTAATTCGTTTAAAAAAGATTAACAACGCCGGAATAATAAAAGAAGCACCATAAAATATGGTGCTTTTTCATTATAAAGATTAAACGCGTTGAACTTTACCAGACTTAAGGGCTCTAGCTGAAACGTACACACGTTTTGGTTTACCGTTCACTAAGATACGTACTTTTTGAACGTTAGCACCCCATTTACGCTTAGTAGCGTTCATTGCGTGAGAACGTGCGTTACCTGAACGAGCTTTTCTACCAGTTACTACACATTTGCGTGCCATGATTTTCCCTCCTAACACCAAAAAAACTACTCAATTCTGTTTTGAGAAATACTATATTAATTTATCACAGCCTTAAAGAGAATGCAATAGTTCTGGAGAAAAGCTTTCAAGAAATTTTCCTTGACATATAAAATGAATCTATGTTCAATAATATAGAGAGTAGAAATAGGTATAACTTGGGCAATTACTTATTTTAAGACAAGTTGATACCCAATACTGTCATCTTTAAAAGGGACAAGCTGGACGCCTCTTTTAAAACGAGATTGATTATAGTAGAATATTTATAACCTATGAAAGTAGAAAGGGGAACGAGTATGTCCATCGAAATGAAAACGAAGTATGGTCAAATTGATATTTCTACAGATGTAATTGCAACAATTGCTGGAGGAGCAGCTGTTGATTGTTACGGGATTGTCGGAATGGCTTCAAAAAATCAGCTTAAAGATGGTCTTACAGAAATTCTTCGCAAAGAAAACTTTACACGAGGTATTGTGGTAAGACAAGAAGAGGATGACGTACATATCGACATGTACATTATCGTAAGCTATGGAACAAAAATTTCTGAAATTGCTCATAATGTGCAAACAAAAGTAAAATACACGCTGGAACAAACGGTTGGTCTAACGGTTGATTCAGTAAATATTTATGTGCAGGGTGTTCGTGTAACGAACGTTTAATTAAGGAGGAAGATTCGTGTCAATGACAAGGTTGGACGGAAAGCGGTTTAGAGAAATGGTGCTTCAAGGAGCCCAGCATCTATCTAACAATGCAGATTACGTGGATGCGCTGAACGTTTTTCCTGTACCAGATGGTGATACTGGAACAAATATGAACTTATCGATTACGTCTGGTGCTAAAGAAGTGAAAAATAAACTATCTGATCACATCGGTCAAGTGAGTCAAGCTTTGTCTAAGGGCTTATTGATGGGTGCGCGCGGTAATTCAGGAGTTATTTTATCTCAATTATTCCGCGGTTTTGCGAAATCGGTTGAGCAAAAGTCAGCGATTACAACAGTTGAGTTTGCTGAAGCTCTTGAGCTTGGTGTAGAAACTGCTTATAAAGCTGTTATGAAACCAATCGAAGGAACCATTTTAACAGTAGCTAAGGATACTGCTAAAAAAGCAGTGGCTGTTGCTAAAAAGCAATCTGATATGATTCTGTTCATGGAAGAAGTACTTAAGGAAGCTAATGCTTCGTTAAATCGCACGCCAGATCTTTTACCCGTGTTAAAAGAAGTAGGCGTAGTGGATAGCGGAGGTCAAGGGCTTGTTTTAATTTATGAAGGGTTTTTAGCTGAATTAAAAGGTGAAAAACTTCCGGGTGTACCCATGTCAGCTCCTTCGATGAATGAACTTGTAAATGCTGAGCATCATAAGCATGTGCAAAGCCATATGAATACAGAAGATATTGAATTTGGCTATTGTACAGAATTTATGGTAAGGCTGGAAGAGGATAAGCCCGCAGCTAAAACATTTTCTGAAGAAACGTTTCGCCAAGATTTAAGTAAATGGGGCGACTCGTTGCTTGTAGTATCTGATGATGAAATTGTGAAAGTTCATATTCACGCCGAGCATCCTGGAGAAGTGTTAAACTACGGGCAGCAATATGGAAGTTTAATTAAAATGAAGATTGAAAACATGAGAGAACAGCATAGCAGCATTGTTTCAGATGAAGAAAAGCCTGCAGTAAAAAAGGCTGAAAAACAGCCCTTTGGCATTGTTACTGTATCAATGGGAAAAGGAATAGCTGAATTGTTCAAGAGCCTTGGGGCAACGGTTGTCATTGAAGGCGGACAAACAATGAATCCAAGTACGGAGGATATTGTCAAAGCGATTGAAGAAACAAATGCAGAACAGGTACTTATTTTACCTAATAACGGAAATATTGTAATGGCTGCTAACCAAGCGGCTGCTGTTGCGGGCAGTCACGTTTCGGTTGTCCCGTCTAAAACGGTTCCTCAAGGAATGACAGCGCTGCTATCATTTAATCCTCAGCAAAGCTTAAAAGAAAACGAGGAAGCAATGACAGAAGCTCTGCAGCACGTAAAAACAGGGCAAGTAACGTATGCAGTTCGCGATACAAATATTGATGGTCTTGAATTAGCTAAAGGCGATTTTATGGGTATTGCCGAAAAGAAAATCGTCGTAAAAGATTCAGAGAAATTAGAAGCAGCGAAAAAGCTATTGACTTATATGATTGATGACGAAGCGGAAATCCTTACGATTCTTCAAGGAGAGGATGTCTCAGACGATGAAGCTGAAGCGCTAACATCGTTTGTAGAAGAAACGTTTGAAGAAGTTGAGGTAGAGCTTCATAAAGGAGATCAACCTTTATATTCTTACATTTTTGCAATTGAATAACAAAAAAAGAAGCACTCCTCTCAAGGGGCGCTTCTTTTTTGTGTTTTTTAAGTTAAATACGAACTATTTTATTTTTACATGTTGTAATCGTTCGGCATATTAGGTATATTAGTTGAAAAGAACCCGTTTGTATGGTAGTTTTGAAAACTGATTGAGTCAAATGTGAAAGAAAACAGCATGAGAGGAGAGGCAACAGTGGATATTTTAAAAGGAACAGGTTTATTGTTATTAGTTTTATTTTTATTTTGGTTGTTTAGCAACAAGGCACCTTATGGCATGAAAGCGATGGGGGCTCTGGCAAGCGGAGCGGTGGCTGCGTTTCTCGTAGAGGCCTTTCAGTCATATGTAGGAGGAGATTTACTAGGTATTTCATTCTTAGGTGAAGTTGGAAAGGCTGCAGGAGGAATGGGAGGAGTTGCGGCGGCAGCACTAGTTGCTTTGGCGTTAGGAGTATCTCCTGTATATGCTCTTATGATGGGCGTGGTGTGTTCGGGACTAGGCTTGCTCCCTGGATTTTTTGCGGGATACCTCATGGCATTTGTAGTGAAATTTATTGAGAAAAAGGCACCTGCTGGTCTAGACTTATTAGGCAATATCTTAATTGCAGCACCTTTAACAAGATTAATTGGTAATGCATTCTCACCTATTGTAGATGCGACGCTTTTAAATATTGGAGGAATTATTAAAGATACAACAAGTGCTAGCCCTATTTTGATGGGAATTATTTTAGGGGGAGTTATTACAGTAGTAGCAACGGCTCCGCTTAGCTCAATGGCTTTAACGGCTATGCTAGGGTTAACGGGATTGCCTATGGCGATTGGAGCTCTTGCTGTGTTTGGTTCTTCTTTCATGAACTATGTGCTGTTTGATCGATTAAAAATTGGGGATCGTCGTACAACCATTTCAGTTGCAGTTGAACCTTTAACACAAGCGAATATTATTTCAGCCAATCCAATTCCTATTTACATTACCAACTTTGTTGGAGGGGCACTAGCGGGTGTAGTTGTGGCTCTGTTCGGATTAGTAAATGATGCTGCAGGCACGGCAACGCCAATCGCAGGACTTGCAGTGATGTTTGGGTTTAATGACCCTATGAAGGTCACAATTTGTGCAGTACTTTGTGCACTAGCGGGAGCATTAGCTGGGTTTATAGGTTCAGTTGTTTTTAAAAACTTTAAAATTAAAACAGTAGACGATGTAGCTTCAGAGCAAGAAGCAGCGTAAGTAATTCATCTTTTCCTGCATAACATAGCAAAAAAAGCGGTGTGCTTATCCTATTTTTATGGATAAATACACCGCTTTTTTTGTGCGTGAATCTCTAATAAAAATGAGAATTTTTAAATTTTTTAAGAGCGTGAAACAAAGCTTCCAAAAAGTCAAAAGCTCAAGTAACATATAAGTAATAACAATGTCTAAATAGCAGGGGGAAAATCCTTATGAAATATAAATCTGTCTTCGATATTATTGGTCCGGTAATGATTGGACCATCTAGTTCACATACGGCTGGTGCAGCGCGTATTGGACGCGTTGCCCGAACACTCTTTGGTAAGCAGCCCACAAAAGTTGTGGTTTCATTGTACGGTTCTTTTGCTCAAACGTATAAAGGGCACGGAACAGACGTAGCGTTGATTGGCGGTATTTTAGATTTTGATACATTCGATCAGCGTATTCCGGAGTCTTTGGACTTGGCTAAAAAAGAAGGAATTGACGTCACATTTGTTGAGGAAGCGGCAATCACAGACCATCCGAATACTGCTCGCATCAAAATGAGCGACGGATTAAAGGAAATTGAAGTTGTTGGAATTTCAATTGGCGGAGGAAAAATTCAAATTACGGAACTTAACGGATTTGAATTAAATTTATCAGGCATGAATCCAGCTATTCTCGTTGTGCATAATGATCGATTTGGTGCCATTGCGACCGTTACAAATATTTTGATGAAACATTCAATTAATATCGGACATATGGAAGTATCTCGCAAAGAGCGCGGCGAAGTAGCGCTTATGGCAATTGAAATGGATACGAATATTGAAGATGATGTAATTGAAGAGTTAAAAACATTGCCTCACATTATTCAAGTAACAAGAATGGTTGAATAGGAAAGGCCTGGGAGAATAAATCGAATAATTATATATGGTTCTAAAGTGAAAATAAGACAGAATAATAGCGGAGGTTACTATGTTTCGAAATGTAGCAGAACTAGTAGAATTAGCAGAAAGTCAAAATGTAAAAATTGCAGAGATTATGATTCAACAGGAAATAGATATCACGGGAGTTACTCGTGAAGAAATCATGGAAAAAATGGACCGGAACTTAACGGTTATGGAAGAAGCGGTTGAACGCGGTTTAAAAGGGGTACAGTCTGTTACAGGTTTAACAGGCGGGGATGCAGTGCTGCTTCAAAACTATATTCAAAGCGGAAAATCTTTATCTGGAAATTTAATTTTAGATGCAGTTAGCAAAGCTGTAGCGACAAACGAAGTAAATGCGGCAATGGGTACAATCTGTGCAACGCCTACTGCTGGATCTGCAGGGGTAGTGCCAGGAACGCTGTTTGCAGTGCAACATAAGCTAAATCCCACTCGTAAAGAAATGATTGAATTTTTATTTACATCAGGTGCTTTTGGGTTTGTTGTAGCCAATAATGCGTCTATTTCAGGAGCAGCAGGCGGATGTCAAGCAGAAGTTGGTTCAGCTTCAGGTATGGCAGCTGCAGCGATCGTTGAAATGGCAGGAGGTACACCTAGTCAGGCAGCTGAAGCAATGGCAATTACTCTCAAAAATATGCTAGGATTAGTATGTGACCCAGTAGCGGGGCTAGTAGAAGTTCCATGTGTGAAACGAAACGCAATGGGAGCGGCGAATGCAATGATTGCAGCAGATATGGCCTTAGCAGGCATTACAAGTCGTATTCCATGTGATGAAGTCATTGATGCTATGTATAAAATTGGTCAAACAATGCCGGTTGCATTACGAGAAACTGCACAAGGAGGCTTAGCGGCAACACCAACAGGTCGCGAGCTTGAAGCGAAGATCTTTGGTATTGCATTAAATAAAAGTGAATGAACTAACAACTATTTCAATTAAAACCATTAAAGGTATTGGAGATGAAACAGCACAAGCATTAGAGGATATGCATATTCACAGTGTGCATGACTTGTTAGAACATTTCCCATACCGCTATGAAGATTATGAGTTAAAAGATTTGGCTGAAGCAAAGCACGACGAAAAGGTCACCGTAGAAGGAAAGGTTCACAGCGTCCCCTCGCTTACGTATTACGGCAAAAAACGTTCGCGCCTTACGTTTCGGCTGCTAGTAAACCGCTATTTGATTACGGTTACTTGTTTTAATCGCCCTTACTATAAATCAAAGTTAGAAATCGATCAAACTGTTACGGTTACAGGGAAATGGGATCAGCATCGGCAAACGATTAACTTGCAGGAGCTTCAATTTTCTCCGTTTGTTAAAAATCAAACGATTGAGCCTGTTTACTCAGTTAAAGGCAGCTTAACGGTCAAAGGAATGCGGAAGTTCGTCTCTCTTGCGTTGAAGAATTATGGCAGCAGCATTCAGGATATGCTCCCGGCCTCTATTCGTTCTAGGTACAAACTAGTAACGCGTGAAGAAGCGGTTAGAAGTATTCACTTACCTCGTGATCATGAAGATTTAAAACAAGCGAGACGTCGATTTGTCTATGAAGAATTTCTGCTTTTTCAATTAAAAATGCAGGCGCTGAGAAAGCGCGAAAGAGAAGAAACGCCTGGAATGAAGCAAGCATTTGATTCAACTGAGCTGGTAAACTTCACGAACTTGCTGCCGTTTCCGTTAACAAGCGCTCAAAAACGTGTAGTAAACGAAATTACGCACGATATGAAATCGCCTTATCGCATGAATCGCTTGCTGCAAGGTGATGTAGGGTCAGGTAAAACAGTCGTAGCAGCGGTTGCTTTATACGCCACTGTTTTAGCGGGACATCAAGGTGCTTTAATGGTACCGACTGAAATTTTAGCTGAACAGCATGCAGAGTCATTAACTGCGATGCTTGAAAAGGTAGGCATCAGCGTAGGCTTGCTAACAGGGTCTGTTAAAGGAAAAGCAAGAAGAGAGCTGCTTCAGCGAGTGAGCGACGGAGATGTTCATGTATTAGTAGGTACACATGCCTTAATTCAAGACGAAGTTATATATAATAGTTTAGGGCTCGTCATTACGGATGAACAGCACCGCTTTGGAGTTGGACAGCGCCGGGTTTTACGTGAAAAAGGAGAAAGTCCGGATGTACTGTTTATGACGGCGACTCCTATTCCAAGAACCCTTGCTATTACGGTGTTTGGAGAAATGGATGTGTCCATTATTGATGAAATGCCAGCAGGACGTAAGGCTATTGAAACGTACTGGGTAAAACATGATATGCTTGAACGTATTTTACATTTCGTTGAAAAAGAAATACACGATGGCAGACAAGCTTATGTTATTTGTCCGTTGATTGAAGAATCGGACAAGCTGGATGTTCAAAATGCAATTGATGTGCATGCAACACTCACTCACTATTTTAATGGAAAAGCAAGCGTTGGTCTCATGCACGGAAGATTGTCACCTGATGAAAAAGAAGAAGTGATGAAACAGTTTAGCGTAAATGACGTGCAGATTTTAGTATCAACAACGGTTGTAGAAGTAGGAGTGAACGTTCCGAATGCAACCGTAATGGTCATTTATGATGCAGAGCGCTTTGGGTTATCTCAGCTTCATCAGCTAAGAGGACGCGTAGGACGAGGAGATGCACAGTCATATTGTATTCTACTCGCGGATCCGAAATCAGAAGTTGGAAAAGAACGAATGACCATTATGACGGAAACAAACGATGGATTTGTATTATCAGAAAGAGACTTAGAGCTTCGTGGGCCTGGTGATTTCTTTGGTAGAAAACAAAGCGGGATGCCTGAGTTTAAAGTAGCAGACATGGTGCACGATTACCGTGCGCTTGAAGTAGCTCGAGAAGATGCTGCTAAGCTTGTAAATTCCGACAGTTTTTGGACAGAAGAGCAGTTTGCGCTGCTGAGAATACAATTAGAAGCAACGGGCGTATTAACTGGAGAAAAATTTGATTAGTAAAAGAGGCTGAAAGTAGTTTAGTTGAAGGGAAATCCGAACGATGAATCGAGATTCTTGATGAAGAATCCAACTCGTTCGGATTTTTTCATTGGTAGGGTGAACGTCGGTTTCATGTATGTAGATACTTTTAGCGGCTGTTAATAGTCATGAATATCCATAGTGTGATGCACAGAATATAGCATGTGAAAAATGTTGCAATTAGAAGGCAATGATTATATACTGCTATTAGTACCTAGTATTAAAAGTTCGGATGGTGGACAATGAAGCGCAGTAAAAAAGAAAGACAGCAGCTATTAAAAACGACAATTGAAGAAAACCCATTTATTACGGATGAAGAACTAGCAGACCGTTTTTCAGTGAGCGTTCAAACAATTCGATTAGACCGCCTAGAGTTGTCGATTCCTGAACTGCGAGAACGTATTAAGCATGTAGCTTCAAAACAACTAGACGAGGAAGTGCGTTCGCTTCCGATTGAAGAAGTCATTGGAGAAGTTATCGACATTGAACTAGATCAATCAGCGATATCTATTTTTGATGTGAAAACAGAGCATGTGTTTCAGCGTAATCAAATCGCTCGTGGTCACCACCTTTTTGCGCAGGCTAATTCGTTAGCTGTCGCTGTTATTAACAACGAACTAGCGCTCACAGCAGATGCGTCGATCCGTTATCATCGCCCTGTTAAGCTTCATGAACGAGTGATAGCAAAAGCGAAAGTTCTGTCAACTAGTGAAGTGCGAACCACCGTTGAGGTAAACAGCTATGTAGGGCAAGAGCAAGTGTTCTCTGGCACTTTTAAAATGTATCGTTCTACAAAGGATAAATAATAAAAAGGATGAGACGCAACATGAAACTAGCTATTGATGCAATGGGCGGAGATCATGCACCGAAAGCCATTATTGAAGGTGTAGAAAAAGCTACTGCTCAATTTAAAGAATTACATATTACGTTAATTGGAAACGAATCAGAAATAAAAAAGCATTTAACGAATCCAGATCGTATTTCGATTATTCATACAGAAGAAACCATTGATGCAACTGATGAGCCAGTGCGAGCTGTGCGCCGTAAA
This sequence comes from Priestia sp. D51, assembly GCF_053345675.1. Classification (NCBI taxonomy): domain Bacteria; kingdom Bacillati; phylum Bacillota; class Bacilli; order Caryophanales; family Bacillaceae; genus Priestia; species Priestia sp. D51. Next base: position 664,319 of record NZ_JBLTIR010000001.1, read on the forward strand.
AAACAAGCATCTATGGTATTAATGGCAAATGAAGTAGCCGAAGGTCGTGCTGATGCTTGTATTTCAGCAGGAAACACAGGTGCGTTAATGACAGCGGGACTTTTTATTGTAGGTCGCATCAAAGGCATTGAACGTCCAGCACTTGCTCCGACGCTTCCGACACTAGATGGAAAAGGCTTTTTAATGCTAGACGTTGGTGCAAACGTTGATGCCAAGCCTGAACATTTGCTCCAGTACGCTGTGATGGGGTCGGTGTATGCCGAAAAAGTACGCGGCATTCAAGCTCCTAGAGTGGGACTGTTGAACATTGGAACTGAAGATAAAAAAGGAAATGACTTAACCAAACAAGCTTTTCAGCTACTAAAAAACGCTGATCTCAATTTTGTAGGCAACGTGGAATCTCGTGATTTGCTAAACGGCGTAGCCGATGTGGTTGTAACAGATGGTTTTACAGGAAATATGACTCTTAAGAGCATTGAGGGAACGGCGCTTTCCTTGTTTTCAATGATTAAACAAGAATTAATGAGCACGTTAAAAAGCAAGTTAGCCGCAGCGGTACTCAAGCCTCAGCTGCAGGGTTTAAAAGCGAAAATGGATTACAGTGAATATGGAGGAGCAGGGCTGTTTGGATTGCATGCGCCTGTTATCAAAGCGCACGGTTCGTCGGATGCGAATGCAGTATTTAGCGCGATTAAGCAAGCAGTGAATATGGTGGAAAACAATGTGTCTTCCACTATTCAAAAAGCAATCGAACAAACTGCTAATGAAGAAAAGGAGAGATAAGAAATGGGGAAAATTGCTTTTATCTTTCCAGGCCAAGGGTCACAAACTGTTGGTATGGGAAAAGATTTATATGATGAAACAGAGGAAGCAAGAAAGCTGATTCATACAGCTGACGAAGCTTTAGGGTTCAGTCTTTCAAACATTATTTTTGAAGGGCCTCAAGAAGAATTGACTTTAACTTATCACGCTCAACCTGCTCTTTTAACAACGAGTACAATGCTGCTTGAAGCGTTTAAAACGAGCGGAATTACACCCGATTTTGTTGCGGGTCACAGTCTAGGAGAATACAGTGCGCTTGTGGCTGCTGAGGTTTTATCGTTTAGAGATGCTGTTGTGGCTGTTCACAAAAGAGGTCGCTATATGGACGAAGCTGTACCAGCAGGTCAAGGTACAATGGCAGCAGTGCTTGGCATGTCTGCGGAAGATCTAGAAGCCGTTACCGCTCAAATTACAAACGAAGGCGAAGCTGTTCAGCTTGCAAATATTAACTGTCCGGGTCAAATTGTTATTTCAGGTACGGTAAATGGCGTAGAAAAAGCAGGAGCTCTTGCCAAAGAAAAAGGTGCAAAACGCGTGATTCCTCTAGTGGTAAGCGGTCCGTTTCACTCTAGTTTAATGAAGCCAGCTGCTGAAAAATTACGTGATACGCTAGAAACAGTGGGCTTTAGCGATGCGAAAGTTCCAGTCATAGCAAACGTAACAGCAAAGCCGGTTACTGACAGTCAAGATATTCAAAACAAGCTAGTGGAACAACTGTATTCTCCAGTGAGATGGGAAGAAACAGTTGAGACACTTCTTGCAGAAGGTGTAGATACATTTGTTGAAATTGGACCAGGAAAAGTATTATCAGGTCTTGTGAAAAAAGTAAATCGCCGTGCGGCTGTTTACGCTGTTAATGATCTTACATCATTAAAATCAACGATTGACGCACTAAAAGGGGGAGAATAACATGTTACAAGGGAAAGTTGCAGTTGTAACAGGCGCTTCTCGCGGAATTGGTCGTGCCGTTGCAATTGAGCTGGGAAAGCTTGGTGCTAAAGTAGTTGTAAACTATTCTGGAAGCGAAGCGAAAGCTCTTGAAGTTGTGGATGAAATTAAAGGACTAGGAACGGATGCAATTGCTGTACAAGCAAATGTGGCAGAAAGTGATTCTGTACAAGCAATGATAAAAGAAGCGATTTCTACATTTGGTTCAGTAGATATTTTAGTAAACAACGCGGGCATCACACGTGATAATCTTCTTATGCGTATGAAAGAAGACGAATGGGATGATGTTATTAATACAAACTTAAAAGGCGTGTTTTTGTGTACAAAAGCGGTTACTCGTCAAATGATGAAGCAGCGCGCAGGACGCATCATTAACATTTCATCAATTGTCGGCGTCAGCGGTAATGCTGGACAAGCAAATTATGTAGCAGCAAAATCAGGCGTGATTGGTTTAACAAAAACAACTGCCAAAGAATTAGCAAGCCGCAATATTACAGTGAATGCAGTTGCTCCTGGTTTCATTGCAACAGACATGACGGATAAATTGAATGAAGAAGTTCAGGCGGAAATGTTAAAGCAAATTCCTCTTGCAAGTTTTGGCCAGCCTGAGGATGTTGCGAACGCAGTTGCGTTTTTAGCATCAGATGCAAGCCGTTATATTACCGGTCAAACGATTCACGTTGACGGCGGAATGGTGATGTAAAAAAGGCACTTTACGAAAAGTGCAATTTGGTGATAAAGTACAAAGGGACGTTTACTAGGCGACCGATAAACTTTATTATTCAACCATAGTATTTTAGATGGAAATCATCTATAATGACTTGAGGGGAGGTGAAGAACAATGGCAGAGGTACTAGAACGCGTAACAACAATCATTGTTGATCGTCTTGGTGTAGACAAAAGTGAAGTGAAACTAGAATCTAGTTTCAAAGAAGACTTAGGTGCTGACTCTCTAGACGTAGTTGAATTTGTAATGGAGCTTGAAGAGGAATTCGATATCGAAATTTCTGACGAAGAAGCTGAAAAAATTTCAACTGTAGGAGATGCAGTTAATTACATACAGAGCCAAATTTAATCTGTAGTATATGTATGAAAAGCCCCGTTAAACAGCGGGGCTTTCTCTTCTTTTTAAGAATTTCAAAAAAAGACCTCTTTTTTTGAAAAGGTAGTGTATCTTTTAGGATACCTCGTTTTATAATGAGAGATGGTAGGGAAAAACTACGAAACAATTGAAGCAGGTAAGCGGAGGTATTTTATGCCTAAACAATATTCAAATCGAGATCGAAAGATGAACGTGAAATTCAAGCAAAATTTTGCCGAGTTTCAAAAGGAAATTGGTATTCAGTTTACAAATGAAGCGCTTCTTTTTCAAGCATTTACACATTCATCCTATGTGAATGAGCATCGCAGAAGACCGTATGAAGACAACGAGCGTCTTGAGTTTTTAGGAGATGCCGTATTAGAGCTAACCGTATCACAATTTTTATTTAAAAAGTATCCAACGATGAGTGAAGGTGAGTTAACGAAGCTTCGTGCAGCAGTTGTGTGCGAACCGTCGCTTGTTACTTTTGCAAATGAAATGGATTTTGGTAAACTAGTGTTACTTGGAAAAGGTGAAGAGATGACGGGCGGCCGATCTAGACCGGCTTTACTGGCCGATGTGTTTGAAGCATTTATCGGAGCTCTTTATTTAGACCAAGGGCTTGATACGGTAGTAACGATTCTAAAAAAAGTTGTCTTTCCAAAAATTAATGAAGGTGCTTTTTCTCATGTGATGGATTTCAAAAGCCAGCTTCAAGAAGTGATTCAACGTGATGGAGTTGGACAATTAGAATACAAAGTTTTGCAAGAAAAAGGTCCAGCGCATAATCGCGAATTCTTATCTCGCGTATCGTTAAATGGTGAAGAGCTCGGCGTTGGTGTAGGCCGTTCGAAAAAAGAAGCAGAGCAAAAAGCAGCTCAAGTAGCTATTACGAAAATTAGAGCAAGTCAAACGAAATAAAATGATCCCCCTCTTAACGCATTCGTTATAAAGGGGGATTTGCTATGAAAAGATTACATGTGTGAGGGGGGATTTCTATGTTCCTCAAACGATTAGATATTGCAGGGTTCAAATCGTTTGCAGAAAAAGTATCGATAGATTTTGTGCCAGGTGTAACGGCGGTAGTAGGACCGAATGGGAGCGGAAAAAGCAACATTACGGATGCTATACGCTGGGTGCTTGGAGAACAGTCAGCCAAATCGCTTCGTGGAGGGAAAATGGAGGACATTATTTTTGCAGGAAGCGAATCACGCCGTGCGGTAAACGTGGCTGACGTAACGCTGACGTTGGAAAATGATGACCAGTTTCTCCCGCTTGATTATCATGAAGTTAGTATTACAAGGCGCGTGTACCGCTCAGGAGACAGTGAATTTTTTATTAACAACCAGCCGTGCCGTTTAAAAGATATTGTCGATTTATTTATGGACTCAGGACTTGGAAGAGAAGCTTTTTCGATTATCAGTCAAGGAAAAGTAGAAGAAGTACTAAGCAGTAAATCTGACGAGCGCCGTAAAATTTTTGAAGAAGCAGCAGGTGTATTAAAATACAAAACGCGTAAACGAAAAGCGGAGCTTCGGCTTCTCGAAACGCAAGAAAATTTAAATCGAGTAGTAGATATTCTTCATGAAATTGAAGGTCAGTTAGAGCCTTTACAGATTCAATCGTCTATTGCAAAAGATTATTTGCAGAAAAAAGAAGAATTAGAGCACATTGATGTGGCTGTTACGGTATTTGAAGTTGAAGATCTTCATCAGAAATGGGAAAAATTAAAAGCTGAAATGGCTCAGCACGAGCAGCTTGAAGAATCTCTCGCGACCAATATTCGCACGCGTGAAGGAGAAATCCAGACCCTTCGTTCGCATATTCAGCAAATCGATGAACAGCTAGACTCTTTACATAAAAAACTACTATATGTAAGTGAAGAAGTAGAAAAGCTAGAAGGCAAAAAAGAAGTATTAAAAGAGCGTAAGAAAAATGCTTTTCAAAATAAAGAGCAGCTGGAACGTTTAGTAAAAGAGTATACTCATAAGCATCAAGAGCTAAGTAAAGCAAAAGACAGCGAAGGAAAAGATCTTGAGCAATCTCAAAAAGAAGTGCAAGAGATACGTTTGAAGCTTGCTGAGCAGGAACAGTTGTTTAGGCAGTACAGTGAGAATCTAGAAGAAAAACTTGAACAGATGAAAAGCGAATATTTTGAATTAGCGAACGCTCAAACATCCGCTCGAAATGAAATTTCATTTTTAGAGCAGCAAAAAATGCAAACGTTTGAAAAAGAGCAGCGCTTAACAAAATCCAACGAGCAATACGTCGAACAGCGCCGTGAATTAACGCAGCGAAAAGAAGCGGCGATTAAAAGGCTCGCTCAGTTTCGTCAAGAGCTTCAGCAGGCTGTACAAGTGTATAAGCAGCAAGGAGAGAAGCTTGAGTCATTAAGGCAAGCCTATCGTAAACAAGAGTCTACGCTTTATCAAGCTTATCAGTACGTGCAACAGACAAAATCACGAAAAGAAATGCTTGAAGAGATGCAAGAAGACTATGAAGGTTATTTTCACGGTGTAAAAGAAGTATTAAAAGCGCGTGATGGGAAGCTTGCAGGTATTAAAGGTGCCATTGCTGAGCTAATTAATGTCCCAAAAGAGTATGAAACAGCGCTTGAAATTGCGCTTGGAGGAGCAGCTCAGCACATTGTCGTTCAAGACGAACAAAGTGCCCGTCAGGCAATTGGCTTTTTGAAACAAAACGGTTACGGCAGAGCTACATTTTTACCACTGACGTCTGTAAAAGACCGTTATGTTCCGGCTCAAACTATTTCTATGCTAGAGAGTCACGAAGCGTATGTAGGAATCGCTTCATCTCTTGTTAAATACGAAGCTACCTACGACCGAGTTATTAAAAATTTGCTTGGAACCGTTATTGTTGTCAATGATTTAAAAGGCGCGAATGAACTTGCCCGCCTTGTGCAGCATCGCTATCGTTTTGTGACCGTTAAAGGGGATGTGGTCAACCCCGGTGGTTCGATGACAGGCGGTTCAATGAAGCAAAAGTCCAACTCTTTGTTAGGCCGTCAGCGTGAAGTGGAAGCCATTACGGCAAAAATAGAAGAGATGGAACAAAAGACGCTTGTGCTCGAGCAAGATGTGAAAGATAAAAAGTCACAGATTGAAGAGCTTCAACAGGAAATTAATAAACAGCAGGCATTTGTGGAACGCTTGAAAGACAAAGAGCAGGAATCTGACCGAGAAGTAAAGCAAATTGACATCGAAGAAAAAGCAGTGAATGACCGCTTAACCATGTATGATCATGATATTGCTAGCTTTAGACAAGATCAAACAAGCTTGTCCGCTCGAATTGATGAGCTGCATGCGAGTTTGCAGGGAAATCAGCAGCAGGCAAATGTATTAGAGAAAAACATTGAAGAGTTAGCTGCACGCAAGCATACACAGCAAACGTCTAAAGAAACGGTTCAACATGAGCTTACAGAAGTAAAAGTGCTTCTTGCGAAAAAAGAACAGTTCCTCACAAATCAGCAAGAAAAATACGAAAGAGTGTGCTTTGAGCTTGATCAAACCATTCAGCGTTTGTCTGAAGCTACAGATGATCTTTCTCTTTTAACGAGTGAAATCACGAGCAACGACTCGGGTGAACTTCAGCTCGAAGAAGCGGCGCATGAGCGAATAAAAGAAAAGACAGAAACGTTAAAATTAATGGATGACTGCAGATCAGAGCGGTTGAAAGCCCAGAATAAGCTTGAAGACGAAGAAAGGGTTGTAAAAGAGCTCCAGCGTCAGTACAAACAAATTACGGATGCTTTAAAAGATGAAGAAGTCAAAATCAATCGAATTGACGTAGAGCTAGACAGCCGTCTCCAGCAGCTGACAGAAGAGTACGAAATTAGCTTTGAAGCAGCAAAAGAAAAGTATCCTTTAACATTAGATATTCAAGAAGCAAGGAAAAAAATCAAGCTCATTAAGCTGGCAATTGATGAATTAGGAACCGTAAACTTAGGTTCTATCGAACAATACGAACGCGTTTCAGAGCGCTATGAATTTTTAAATACGCAGCGAGCTGACCTCGACGAAGCGAAAAATACCCTGTATCAAGTGATTGAAGAAATGGACGAGGAAATGAAGAAACGTTTTTCTGATACGTTCTCTCGTATCCGCAATGAATTTGGTACAGTGTTCTCTTCACTATTCGGAGGAGGAAAAGCGGATTTGAAATTAACAGATCCGAAAGATTTATTAAATACAGGGGTGGAAATTGTTGCCCAGCCTCCTGGGAAAAAACTGCAGAATCTAGGGTTGCTGTCAGGCGGCGAGCGTTCGTTAACAGCCATTGCCCTCCTGTTTTCTATTTTGAAAGTACGTCCGGTGCCGTTTTGTGTGCTAGATGAAGTGGAAGCGGCGCTTGATGAAGCGAACGTTCATCGCTTCGCTACGTATTTACGCAAATTTAGTAATCAAACACAGTTCATTGTTATTACTCACCGAAAAGGTACAATGGAAGAAGCTGACGTACTGTACGGTGTGACAATGCAAGAATCTGGCGTATCGAAATTAGTCTCTGTTCGTTTAGAAGAATCAAAGCAATATGTTTAACTCATAGAATGAAAGGGTGGTACGAATGAGCTTTTTTAAGAAATTAAAAGAAAAAATTACAATGCAAACGGATTCTGTTACACAAAAATTTAAAGATGGACTATCAAAAACACGCAATTCTTTTTCGGAACGTGTGAATGATCTAGTGTCTCGCTATCGTCAAGTAGACGAAGAGTTTTTTGAGGAATTAGAGGAAATTTTAATCAGTGCTGATGTTGGTGTGGCTACCGTGTTGGATTTAATTGATGACTTAAAATCGGAAGTGAAACGCCGTAATATTAAGGACCCTCAAGATGTACAGGCTGTCATCTCTGAGAAATTAATTGATATTTATGAATCTGGTGAAGAGCAGATTGGTGAATTAAATATGCAGCAAAATGATTTAACGGTTATTTTGTTTGTAGGGGTAAACGGCGTTGGGAAAACAACAACAATTGGGAAAATTGCACATAAATTCAAACAAGAAGGCAAAAAAGTCGTAATGGCGGCAGGAGATACGTTCCGTGCCGGTGCGATTGAGCAGTTAGAAGTATGGGGAGAACGCGTTGGTGTTGATGTTATTAAGCAATCTGCAGGCTCTGACCCTGCCGCTGTCATGTATGACGCTGTTCAGTCAGCCAAGGCTCGAAAAGCAGATGTTTTATTATGTGATACAGCAGGTCGCCTTCAAAACAAAGTGAATTTAATGAAAGAATTAGAGAAAGTAAAGCGTGTTATTGAGCGAGAAATTCCTGGTGCTCCGCATGAAGTGCTTCTCGTACTTGATGCGACGACGGGTCAAAACGCTTTAAGTCAGGCTAAAACATTCTCAGAAGCAACGAACGTGACTGGAATTGTGTTAACAAAACTAGATGGTACGGCTAAAGGCGGAATTGTTCTTGCCATTCGAAACGAACTGAAGCTTCCTGTTAAATTCGTTGGCCTTGGAGAAAAAGTAGACGACCTTCAGCCGTTTGACACGGAGCAATATATCTATGGGTTATTTGCCAATGCTGTAGAAGAAGAAACAGAAAAAGAGGCGTAATCTAAAAAGAGGCTGGGATAAAAGTATCTTCGTTGAAGGAAGATCCGAACGATTAATCGTTCGGATCTTTTTATTAGTAGGGTGGACGCAGGTTTCATATTTATTCGTCTTTAAATTGAAGTAATTTAGTTATGTTTCCATCTCTTTTAAGTGGAAAAATGTGAGGTGTTAAGGAAAAAACTTGACATTCAAACCTCGCCTAGTTAAACTAATAACATGTAAAGGCTTTTCACTTAACAAGGGGGCGGTCAGATGGTTGAAAAGAGCGTACATATGCTCGAGAAAACAACAAGAATGAATTACTTATTTGACTTCTATCAGGCGCTGTTGACGCCCAAACAAAGAAGTTATATGTCACTTTATTACTTGGATGATTATTCCCTCGGTGAAATAGCGGAAGAATTTGATGTGAGTCGTCAAGCAGTTTATGATAATATAAAACGTACAGAGCAAATGCTTGAACAATATGAGGAAAAGCTATTGTTATTTCAACGGTTTCAAGAGCGTCAATCAATTGTTCAACAACTGAAAGACGAACTTGCAGCCGACTTACACAAGAACAGTAAGCTTTCTTCTCTTCTTGATTCGCTCGAGAAATTAGATTAGGGGGCGGCGTATATGGCATTTGAAGGATTAGCCGACCGTTTGCAAAGCACACTGCAAAAGTTAAAAGGAAAAGGAAAAGTTAACGAAGCTGATGTTAAAGAAATGATGCGTGAAGTTAGACTTGCCCTTTTAGAAGCCGATGTAAACTTTAAAGTAGTAAAAGACTTTGTTAAGCGCGTAAGCGAACGTGCTGTAGGTCAAGACGTTCTTAAGAGCTTAACGCCTGGACAGCAAGTTATTAAGGTTGTACAAGAAGAATTAACTGCACTTATGGGCGGAGAGCAAAGCAAGATTGCAGTAGCTCCAAAAGCTCCAACTGTAATTATGATGGTTGGACTTCAAGGTGCAGGTAAAACAACAACAACTGGTAAACTTGCCAATTTATTACGTAAAAAATATAACCGTAATCCATTGCTTGTAGCAGCAGATATTTATCGTCCGGCAGCTATTAAACAGCTTGAAACACTAGGGAAACAGCTTAGCATGTCTGTTTTTTCATTAGGTGATCAAGTAAGTCCTGTGGAGATTGCGAAACAAGCTATTGCTCATGCGAAAGAAGAGCATCACGATTATGTATTAATTGATACAGCGGGACGTTTGCATGTTGATGAAAATCTAATGGAGGAGTTAGAACAGATCAAAGAGCTTTCTAACCCAGACGAAATTTTCCTTGTTGTCGATGCGATGACGGGTCAAGATGCAGTAAACGTTGCGGATAGCTTTAATAAGCAATTAGGATTAACTGGCGTTGTATTAACGAAACTAGACGGCGATACGCGCGGTGGTGCAGCGCTTTCTATTCGTGCAGTAACTGATACACCAATTAAGTTTGTCGGTCTTGGAGAAAAGATGGATGCTATTGAAGCATTCCACCCAGAGCGTATGGCTTCCCGTATCTTAGGTATGGGTGATGTGCTGACGCTTATCGAAAAGGCTCAGGCAAATGTAGATGCTGAAAAGGCAAAAGAGCTTGAAGCTAAGCTGCGCACGCAGTCATTTACATTCGATGACTTTTTAGATCAACTTGCTCAGGTGCGTCAAATGGGACCGCTTGATGAGCTAATTGGTATGCTTCCGGGCGCCAATAAAGTAAAGGGGCTCAAAAACCTGCAGGTTGATGAAAAGCAAATTAATCATGTAGAAGCAATCATTCGTTCGATGACGAAAGCGGAAAAAACAAACCCTGAAATCATTAATTCAAGTCGAAGAAAGCGTATTGCAAAAGGAAGCGGGCGTTCTGTACAAGAAGTCAACCGTTTGCTTAAACAATTTGAAGACATGAAAAAAATGATGAAACAAATGACAAATATGTCAAAAGGCAAGAAAAAGGGTATGAAACTTCCATTCTTTTCATGATAAAATGCTTGATTTGAACTGAAAAAACCAAAGAAAATAAAATATTTTTCTAGTGTTAAGAAAAAAACCTTTACAAACATTTTACCTATTTGATATTATATTATCTTGTTGAAACATATTCGGAGGTGCTTTATAAAATGGCAGTAAAAATTCGTTTAAAACGTATGGGAGCTAAAAAATCTCCTTTCTATCGTATCGTAGCAGCAGACTCTCGTTCACCACGTGATGGACGTTACATCGAAGTAGTTGGAACTTACAATCCTGTAGTTCAACCAGCTGAAGTTAAAATCGATGAAGAGCTAGCTCTTAAATGGTTACAAAATGGTGCTAAACCATCTGATACAGTTCGTAACCTTTTCTCTAACGAAGGCATCATGGAAAAATTCCATAATGCTAAATTAGGAAAATAATTTCACTCGAGATGACATCACTAATCGAAACAATTGTAAAGCCGCTTGTTGATTATCCAGCTGATGTTAAAGTGGAGGAACAAGAAGATGAACGTCAAGTGACTTACATCCTTACTGTTCACCAAGAAGATGTCGGCAAAGTAATCGGCAAACAAGGCCGCGTTGCAAAAGCGATTCGAACTGTTGTGAATGCAGCAGCATCACAGCAAGGTAAAAAAGTGTATGTGAAAATTCAAGAGTAATCAAAAAGGGAGAGGGATAACCTCGCCCTTTTTTTATGTTATGATAAGATGAACGTTTTGATCACAGTAAGTCTTTTGCGAGCAAGAAGCAGCTATTTCAATACGCATGTAAAAAGCACAAGGTCACTATCTTGAGGGCGGAGGGAACGTTTTGAACATTATTCAAAAAGTGGTTGTGAAACAAGTGTTAACTGAAGCAAGCAAACAAGATCTTGAAAATCGTTTTATAAACCGCAAGCAGGCGCTTGAAAAAGAAATGGAACAGCTGAAATTTCAGTTAAAGCACATGGAAAAAGCCAATAAAGGTTCTTCTTTATTACATAGTCAATTTGAAAAAGAAAAATCCGCTCGCCTTGAAAAAATTGAAGTGTTGAACTTTCAGCTGACGCAATTAGAAAAGCTTCCTTTAGGGAGCGAACTCGTTGAAACGGAACTAGATGCCTTAGTAGAGGTAAAAATCGGCGATGATTGGGAAAAGATAAAAGAAAGTAAAACAATTATTATAAAAGATAGCAAAGTTGTTGAGATTAGATAGAGGTGAAGAAGAATGAAATGGTTTAAGGTTGGAAAAATTGTGAATACCCATGGTGTAAAAGGAGAAATTCGTATTGTATCAACTACGGATTTTGCTGATGAGCGCTATGAAAAAGGAAATAAACTTTATATCTTTAAAGAAAAGCAAAGCGAGCCAGTGGAAGTAACGGTAGCAAGCCATCGCAGGCATAAAAATTTTGATCTGCTTACATTCGAAGGCTATCACAACGTAAATGATGTTGAGCAGTACAAAAACTGCGAAGTGAAAATTCCTGAGGAGCAGCTAACGGATTTAGAAGACGGTGAATTTTATTTCCACGAAATTATTGGGTGTACAGTAAAAACAGAAGACGGAGTAGAGGTAGGAACGGTCAAAGAAATTTTAACGCCGGGAGCTAATGATGTGTGGGTCGTTAAAAAAGGCGGAAAAGAAGTTCTTATTCCTTACATCGACGACGTTGTACAATCTATTGATATAGAGGAAAAAGAGATTGTTATTACAGTAATGGAAGGGTTATTGGACTAATGAAAATTGATGTACTATCGCTATTTCCTTCTATGTTTGACGGTGTTTTTGGTGAATCAATTTTGAAAAAAGCACAGGAAAAAAATGCGGTTGAACTGAATGTAGTTAATTTCCGAGAATATTCTACGAACAAACATCAAAATGTGGACGATTATCCTTACGGCGGAGGTGCTGGAATGGTATTGACACCTCAGCCTATTTTTGACGCTGTAGAAAAGCTGACTGAAACAGCTAAGAAGCCCCGGGTAGTTTTGCTTTGTCCGCAGGGCGAACGCTATACACAGGCAAAAGCAGAAGAACTAGCAGCAGAAGAGCATTTAATTTTTATTTGCGGTCATTACGAAGGATATGATGAACGAATTCGTGAGCAGCTGGTAACTGATGAAATTTCAATTGGTGACTATGTATTAACTGGAGGAGAGCTTGGTGCAATGGTTGTGATCGATAGCGTTGTTCGCCTGCTTCCTGATGTCCTTGGCAATAATCATTCAGCTGTGCAAGACTCACACAGTACAGGTTTACTAGAGCACCCCCACTATACGCGTCCTGCTGATTTTAGAGGCTTAACAGTTCCTGAAGTACTTATGTCAGGAAATCATAAAAAAATTGAACAGTGGCGCCAAAAAGAGTCTTTAAAGCGCACGTTGCTTCGAAGACCGGACATGCTTGAAAAGATGGAGCTAACGGAAGAGCAAAAGAAACTAGTAGCTCAATTAAAAGAGGAAAACAACCTTTCATAAATCCATAAAATTTATGCATAAACTCTGTTGCATACGGTATAAGAGTGTGCTAAGATAGATTTTGTGGCTTGGGCAGATGTCTGGTCACCTATAACGATGTTCCGCTGCAATGATTGAAAAGCATTGGTATGAGCGTCTGTTGGAAGGAGTTGAAACACGCGATGCAAAAATTAATCGAAGAGATTACAAAAGAACAATTAAAAACAGATCTTCCTACGTTCCGTCCTGGTGATACTGTACGTGTACACGTAAATATCGTTGAGGGTACTCGTGAACGTGTTCAGGTATTTGAAGGTGTTGTTATTAAGCGTCGTGGCGGTGGTATCAGCGAAACATTTACAGTACGTAAGATTTCTTACGGTGTAGGTGTAGAGCGTACATTCCCACTTCATACGCCAAAAATTGCAAAAATCGAAGTAATGCGCCGCGGTAAAGTACGCCGTGCGAAACTTTATTACCTACGTGAATTACGTGGTAAAGCTGCGCGTATTAAAGAAATTCGATAATAGTAAAGGGGAGCTTGTTTATACAAGCTCCTTTTTTCAAATGTTTTTTTAGAACGATTCGTTCTCTGACAGTGAAAAATAGACGTACAAGTCATCATTTTTTTATTCTATTTATTAGGCGTTTCAAACATTATCGTTTAAAATAAAGGTATGACATAAGAGTTGGAGGACTGAAGATGGCTCGAAAGAAAAATGAACTGTGGGAATGGATAAAAGCAATCGCCATTGCCGTACTGTTAGCTGTTGTAATTCGCTATTTTTTGTTTGCACCGATTGTAGTAGATGGACTTTCTATGATGCCTACGCTGCATGACCAAAATCGAATGATTGTAAATAAGTTCTCCTATAAGATTGGTGATCCTGATCGCTTTGATATTATTGTTTTTCATGCTACAGCGGAAAAAGATTACATAAAACGTATTATCGGACTGCCGGGTGATCATATTGAGTATCGAAATGATACGCTATATGTAAATGGAAAAGCTTATAAAGAGCCCTATTTAGATCAGTATAAAAAAGAAGTGATTGACGGTAATTTAACCGAAGATTTTAAACTAGAAGACGTAACGGGTAAAAAGACCGTGCCAGAAGGCTATTTGTTCGTGATGGGAGACAATCGACGCTACAGTAAAGACAGCCGTCAGATTGGCTTTGTGAGCATGGACAAGGTGCTTGGTAAAACGAGTGCCGTATACTGGCCGATTAAAGAAGCGCGTTTTGCAAAGTAAAATATAAAAGGTGAGTAAAATATGACAATTCAATGGTTTCCTGGCCATATGGCCAAGGCCAGAAGACAAGTAACTGAAAAGCTAAAATTGATTGATATTGTATACGAACTGGTTGATGCACGCATTCCGCAATCATCGCGAAATCCAATGATTGATGAGATTATTGTGAACAAGCCCAGAATCGTATTGTTGAATAAAGTGGACAAAGCGGATCCGCGCGTCACTCAGCAGTGGTTAGATTATTACAAAGAACAAGGTATTTATGCCTTAGCTATTGACGCACAAGCAGGTAAAGGAATGAAACAAATTGTTTCGTCTTCTAAAGAACTTCTTCAAGAGAAGTTTGACCGCATGCGCGCAAAAGGAGTTAAAAAACCCCGCGCTATCCGTGCGATGATTGTAGGGATTCCTAACGTCGGTAAATCAACGCTAATTAATCGCCTTGCCAGCAAAAAAATCGCCAAGACGGGAGATCGTCCAGGTGTGACGCAGGCACAGCAGTGGATTAAGGTAGGAAACGAGCTAGAGCTGCTTGATACGCCAGGTATTTTGTGGCCTAAGTTTGAAGATGAAACAGTTGGATATAAGCTTGCGACAACGGGTGCTATCAAAGATACCATTTTAAATATGCAAGATGTCGCTGTTTATGCGCTGCGCTTCTTAACTAGCCATTACCCAGAACAATTAAAGCAGCGTTATGATTTAAATGAAATCCCTGAAGACATTGTAGAGCTTTTTGATGCAATTGGGTCGCGCCGCGGCTGTTTAATGGGTGGCGGCATGGTGGATTACGATAAAACAGCTGAGCTTGTTCTTCGAGAAATTCGAACGGATAAAATTGGCACCTTTACATTTGATGATCCAAGTGAAGCTGAACAACAGCTGTAAGCAACACATTGCGAACTGAAGCAAAAAACGCCTCTGCCTTTTCAGCATGAGGCGTTTTTTATGTGAAAGTGCCGCGTGAAAATGTTGATATAAAGAAGGTGGAGCTAATGAAAAAGAGTATTAAGGAAATAAAAGAGGAACTAAAGCAAGTGAGAAGCCCGGAAGATGCTGTATTTAAGGCATATGCGCAAGATGAGCGTAAAGGTGTGCAGCAGGTTATTATTCAAAAACAAAGGCAATTTGAAGCGGCTGAGCGCTTGAAGCAACAGTTTGATGAAATGATGGCATATGAAAATGAATTATATAGGCAAGGAGCAACTTATATTGCCGGAGTAGACGAAGTAGGAAGAGGACCGTTAGCAGGACCGGTAGTAGCGGCTGCTGTTATTTTGCCTCCCGATTTTTTTCTCCCTGGTCTGACGGATTCAAAGAAGTTATCAGAAGCAAAGCGAGAAGCGTTTTATGAAGAAATTTGTAAAAAAGCTGTCGCTATCGGTATAGGGATTATAGACGCAGAGGTCATTGATTCTATTAATATTTACGAAGCAACAAAAAAGGCAATGACTGAAGCCATTGAACTGCTGGCAGTTCAGCCTGATGAACTGCTCATTGATGCGATGAAGCTGCCGGTGCCTATTTCGCAGCAGTCAATCATTAAAGGCGATGCTACAAGCATTTCAATTGCTGCAAGTTCTGTTATTGCAAAAGTGACGCGAGATCGAATGATGAAAGAACTTGGTGAACGCTATCCTGCATACGGATTCGAAAAACATATGGGATATGGAACAAAACAACATTTAGAAGCAATCGAACAATATGGAATTTTGCCAGAACACCGCCGATCTTTTGCACCGATAAAAAACCAAGTAAACTAGAACATGATACCCGAGCATATCTCTGCTTTTTAGCGCATGTTTCAATGCGAGATTCTAGGCTTAAAAAGAATATAGCCTATGTAAGCGGAGATATTGCAGCGGGAAAAATTCGTAAATTATTTTCCTCTCAGTCTGCTTTAGTTATGAAGGTTGATTTACATGATCAACCACACGTTTAACGTCCGCAGAGCCTCATCTACTTCATAAGGTATGGTTAAGTACTATCTCCATAAAAATATCAATTTTCTTATTATTTCAATATTTTTCACTAGAATAGTAGACAATTAGACAATTATTTTTATACAATGAAAGCGCAGTCTATTTTGTGCAGTATAGTTTTGTGGTTGATTATGTTAGGAGGATGGGAAATGAATATCCATGAGTATCAAGGAAAAGAACTACTCAGAAAATATGGGGTTGCAGTACCAAACGGTCGAGTAGCTTTTACTGTTGAAGAAGCAGTTGAAGCAGCAAAGGAATTAGGTTCACAAGTATCAGTGGTGAAAGCACAAATCCATGCTGGTGGACGCGGTAAAGCGGGCGGTGTCAAAGTAGCAAAAAACTTAGATGAAGTTCGTACATATGCACAAGATATTTTAGGAAAGACCCTCGTAACGCACCAAACAGGCCCTGAAGGAAAAGAAGTTAAGCGCTTGTTAGTTGAAGAGGGATGCGATATTAAGAAAGAATACTACATCGGTTTAGTTCTTGATCGTGCAACGTCTCAAGTTGTATTGATGGGTTCTGAAGAAGGTGGAACTGAAATTGAAGAAGTGGCGGAAAAAACGCCTGAAAAAATCTTTAAAGAATATGTAGATCCTGCGATTGGTTTACAAGCATTCCAAGCTCGCAGACTTGCATTTAATATTAATATTCCAAAAGAATTAGTTGGAAAAGCAGTTAAATTCATGACAGGTTTATATACAGTATTTGTTGAAAAAGACTGCTCAATTGCAGAGATTAACCCTCTAGTTGTAACAGGTGACGGAGACGTTATGGCATTGGATGCGAAGTTAAACTTTGATTCAAATGCGCTGTATCGCCAAAAAGATATTCTTGAATATCGTGACCTTGAAGAGGAAGATGCTAAAGAAATTGAAGCATCTAAATACGACTTAAGCTACATTTCACTAGACGGTAATATCGGTTGTATGGTAAACGGTGCAGGTTTAGCGATGGCAACGATGGATATTATTAAGCATTACGGAGGCGACCCTGCTAACTTCCTGGATGTTGGGGGCGGCGCAACTGCTGAAAAAGTAACAGAAGCATTTAAAATTATTTTATCTGACCAAAATGTAAAAGGTATTTTCGTTAATATTTTCGGCGGAATTATGAAATGTGATGTTATTGCAACAGGTGTTGTTGAAGCAACAAAACAAGTTGGATTAAGCCTTCCATTAGTTGTTCGCTTAGAAGGAACAAACGTTGAACTTGGAAAAGAAATTTTACAAAAATCAGGCTTAAATATCACAGCTGCTGAATCTATGGCAGACGGCGCACAAAAAATCGTTTCACTAGTGAAATAGAAAGGCTGGGGGATAGGAATGAGCGTATTTATTAATCAAGATACAAAAGTAATTGTACAAGGAATTACAGGCGGAGTTGGCCTTTTTCATACACAGCAAATGTTAGAATATGGAACAAAAATTGTTGGTGGCGTAACGCCGGGTAAAGGCGGCTTAGAAGTAGAAGGTGTTCCGGTATTTAATACGGTTGCCGAGGCGAAAGAAAAAACAGGCGCAACGGCTTCTGTTGTATATGTTCCACCAGCATTCGCAGCTGACTCCATTATTGAAGCAGTTGACGCAGATTTAGATTTAGTTATTTGTATTACAGAAGGTATTCCAGTATTAGATATGGTAAAAGTAAAGCGTTATATGGAAGGAAAACGTACGCGTCTTGTAGGGCCTAACTGCCCAGGTGTTATTACACCGGAAGAATGTAAAATTGGCATTATGCCAGGGTACATTCACAAAAAAGGTCATGTAGGTGTAGTTTCGCGTTCTGGTACATTAACATATGAAGCTGTTCACCAACTTTCTGAAGCTGGAATTGGCCAATCAACAGCTGTTGGTATCGGCGGTGACCCGGTGAATGGCACGAACTTTATCGATGTATTAAAAGCGTTTAATGAAGATGAAGATACGTATGCAGTAATTATGATTGGAGAAATCGGCGGTACAGCAGAAGAAGAAGCGGCAGAATGGGTAAAAGCAAATATGACAAAACCTGTTGTCGGCTTCATTGGCGGTCAAACAGCGCCTCCAGGAAAACGTATGGGCCATGCTGGTGCGATTATTTCAGGTGGTAAAGGGACAGCGTCTGAAAAAATTAAAACAATGAATGAGTGCGGTATCCAAGTAGCTGAAACACCATCTGTTATGGGAGAAACACTTATTAAAGTGTTAAAAGAACAAGGCATTTACGAGCAGTGTAAGACTCATTAATAGAAGACATATAGCCTCCTTTGACCGGGGGCTATTTTGTCCATTTAAAAAGGAGATTGTAGAATGTCTGGTTTACGGGAAAAATTAATTCATTTAGCACATTGTCCATCTGTTAATTGGAAACAAATTTTTACGCTACTTCAACAGAATTCTTCATTACAAAATCTCTACGAGTACTCTCCATCACAGCTTCAAAAACTATTGACTCTCTCGATTGAACGTGCTAATCAAATAAAAAAAGATTTGCAAACTATTCCAATACGAGATATTCTAGATAAATATGACGCTGAGAATATTCGATGTGTCACCATCTTAGATGATGAATATCCTGAACTTTTGCGCCATATTTATGATCCGCCTTGGGTATTATTTGCAAGGGGGAACTTGTCTCTTTTACACGCTCCGGCAAGCTTAAGCGTTGTAGGAACAAGAAATCCTACTTCATATGGAACTGCAGCTTTAACTCGTATTGTTAAGCCGATGCTGCATGAAGAATTTGTCGTTGTGAGTGGGCTAGCCTTAGGAATTGACCAGGCTGCTCATGAACTGGCTATCGCTGAAAAAGCTAAAACGATTGCAGTTTTAGGCGGAGGGTTTTATAATATTTACCCAAGAGGAAACCAAAATTTAGCAAGAGAAATTGCGCAGCATCATTTGCTGCTTTCTGAATATGCCCCGTTTATGAAGCCGACGAAATGGTTTTTCCCTCGCAGAAACAGAATCATTAGCGGATTAACAGGAGGCACGTTGGTGGTGCAAGCAAAAGAAAGAAGTGGATCTTTTATTACCGCCGACCAGGCGCTTCAGCAAGGAAGAGAAGTATTTGCCATACCGGGTTCTATTTTTGAAGAAACATCATGTGGAACGAATAAGTTAATCCAATTAGGGGCAAAACTTGTGCAAAGCGCTGCTGATATTACAGATGAAATGATGTATATAAGATGAATGTTTCAAAGTAGTCATATTCTTGCATGGTATGAAATACTAGTGAGATACGTAGGAAAATCGTATGACTTATCTTTTTGACATTTGACAAACAAGAACCAAATATTTAATAATAATGAAGATTTTATTCTACCTCTTGAGGAGGAACAAATAGATGTCTGACTACCTAGTAATTGTAGAATCGCCTGCAAAGGCTAAAACAATTGAACGTTATTTAGGAAAGAAATATAAAGTAAAAGCATCGATGGGACATGTTCGCGATTTACCTAAAAGTCAAATGGGAATTGATATTGAACAAGATTACAACCCGAAATATATTACAATTCGCGGGAAAGGCCCGGTTTTAAAAGAACTAAAAACAGCGGCTAAAAAAGCAAAAAAGATTTACCTAGCAGCCGATCCAGACCGTGAAGGAGAAGCGATTGCATGGCATTTGGCGCACAGTTTGGATGTAGACATTGCATCGGACTGCCGCGTAGTGTTTAACGAGATTACAAAAGAAGCGATTAAAGAATCTTTTAAACATCCACGAGCAATTAATATGGATTTAGTAGATGCTCAACAAGCACGACGTATTCTTGACAGGCTGGTTGGCTACAATATCAGTCCATTGCTGTGGAAAAAAGTGAAAAAAGGATTAAGTGCCGGAAGGGTTCAATCAATTGCAGTGCGGTTAATTATTGATCGTGAAAAAGAAATTGCAAAGTTTATCCCAGAAGAATACTGGACGGTAAAAGCAACTTTTCAAAAAGGGAACGACCAGTTTGAAGGCCAGTTAATCGAATATCAAGGGAAAAAAGTAGAGCTATCGAATGAAGATGATGTAACCAACATTGTTAAACAATTAGATGGAAACGAATTTTCAATTTCTAAAGTAACAAAACGTGAGCGAAAGCGTAATGCGGCTCCTTCTTTTACCACGTCTTCATTACAGCAAGAGGCAGCGCGGAAACTGAACTTCCGAGCGAAAAAAACGATGATGATTGCGCAGCAATTATATGAAGGAATTGATTTAGGAAAAGAAGGTACAGTAGGTCTTATCACGTATATGCGTACCGATTCTACTCGTATTTCAGAAACAGCTCAAACAGAAGCTAGAGATTACATTACGAACGCGTACGGAAATCAGTTTGTGGCAACGGAAAAGCGTAAAGAAAAGAAGAATTCAAATGCGCAAGATGCCCACGAAGCGATTCGTCCAACTTCAGCTCTTCGTAAACCAGGAGAGGTAAAAGAGTTCTTATCGCGTGATCAGTATCGACTGTATAAGTTAGTATGGGAGCGCTTCGTTGCTAGTCAAATGGCACCTGCCATTATGGATACAATGGCTGTAGATTTGAAAAATGGAGACGTAACATTTAGAGCGAACGGCTCAAAAGTTAAATTTCCAGGCTTTATGAAAGTGTATGTTGAAGGCAATGATGATCAAGTGGAGGAAAAAGAAAATCTTCTTCCAGACTTAGAAGAAGGAGAAGTAGCTTATTCTAAGGACATCGATGAAAAGCAGCATTTCACACAGCCGCCGCCAAGATATACAGAAGCTCGTTTAGTTAAGACATTAGAAGAGCTAGGCATTGGCCGACCGTCTACATATGCTCCAACACTTGATACGATTCAAAAGCGCGGATACGTAGCGCTCGATAACAAGCGTTTTGTTCCAACAGAACTTGGAGAAATTGTACTAGAGCTTGTATTGGAGTTTTTCCCGGAAATTTTAGATGTAGAGTTTACAGCTAAAATGGAAAACGATTTGGATGAAGTGGAAGATGGTAATGTTCAATGGGTGCGTGTTATTGACGAATTTTACAGTGATTTTGAAAAACGCTTAGAACATGCTGAAAAAGAAATGCGCGAAGTGGAGATTAAAGATGAACCTGCCGGAGAAGACTGTGAAGAATGCGGTTCACCTATGGTATACAAAATGGGACGCTACGGAAAATTTATGGCATGCTCTAATTTCCCTGACTGTCGCAACACGAAGCCAATTGTAAAAGAGATTGGCGTAAAGTGTCCGAAATGTGAAGAAGGAAATATCGTTGAGCGAAAATCGAAGAAAAAGCGTACATTTTATGGCTGTGATCGATTCCCGGGCTGTGACTTCGTATCTTGGGATAAACCGATTGCAAGAAAATGTCCGAAATGTGAAAATCTGCTTGTAGAGAAGAAACAGAAAAAAGGAACTCAAGTCGTCTGTACAAGTTGTGATTATAAAGAGGAAGCTCAGCAGTAAAAGAGAATGGGATGAATTCCCATACTTTAAATTTAAAAATAGCAGTTATATAAGATGCGGCGACATTGCTTCATGTGCTAAAATGGAAACGTTATTAGCGACATTGAGTAATGTCGCATTTTCTTTGTCCCGTTAAAAAAGGAAAAGACAAGTGAATGAATAAGCAAAATGATAGAAAAGATAGAAATGAAGTTGGAGGATTTACAATGAATGAACAAGTAATTAATGTTATTGGAGCAGGTCTTGCTGGAAGTGAAGCAGCCTGGCAAATCGCAAAGCGCGGTTTGAAAGTCCGTCTTTATGAGATGAGACCAGTAAAGCAAACACCTGCTCATCATACGGACAAATTTGCTGAATTAGTATGTAGTAATTCACTGCGTGCGAATACATTAACAAATGCAGTGGGTGTGCTAAAAGAAGAAATGCGATTATTAGACTCTGTCATTATTCGTTCAGCAGACGAGTGTGCGGTTCCAGCAGGTGGAGCACTGGCTGTTGATCGTCACGAATTTGCCTCTCGTGTGACGGAAAGCGTTAAAAACCATCCGAACGTAACGGTTGTTAATGAAGAGATTACGGAAATTCCACAGGGACCAACTGTTATTGCAACAGGTCCGCTAACGTCAAAAGATTTATC
Source organism: Priestia sp. D51 (assembly GCF_053345675.1). Classification (NCBI taxonomy): domain Bacteria; kingdom Bacillati; phylum Bacillota; class Bacilli; order Caryophanales; family Bacillaceae; genus Priestia; species Priestia sp. D51. The sequence continues at coordinate 686,426 of NZ_JBLTIR010000001.1, forward strand.
GGAACAGCTGCGCGCGTTAACAAGTGAAGATTATTTATATTTTTACGATGCGGCTGCACCTATTATTGAAAAAGACAGCATTGATATGGATAAAGTATATCTTAAATCTCGCTATGACAAAGGGGAAGCTGCCTATTTAAACTGTCCGATGACAAAAGAAGAATTCCAGCGCTTTCATGAAGCATTAATCAATGCAGAGACGGTTCCTTTAAAAGAATTTGAGAAGGAAATTTATTTTGAAGGATGTATGCCAATTGAAGTGATGGCTTCACGCGGAGAAAAAACAATGCTCTTTGGACCAATGAAACCAGTTGGGTTAGAAGATCCGAAAACAGGAAAGCGACCTTATGCAGTTGTTCAGCTTCGTCAAGATGATGCAGCAGGTACACTATATAATATTGTAGGTTTCCAAACACATTTAAAATGGGGAGCACAAAAAGAAGTATTAAGCTTAATCCCAGGTTTAGAAAATGCAGAAGTAGTACGCTACGGGGTTATGCATAGAAATACGTTTATTAATTCTCCTAAATTGTTAAAGCCTACGTATCAATATCGCGAGCGTGATGACTTATTCTTTGCTGGACAAATGACGGGAGTAGAAGGATATGTAGAATCAGCTGCGAGCGGATTAATGGCAGGAATGAACGCGGCTCGACTTGTGCTTGGTGAAGAATTGGTTGTATTGCCGCAGGAAACAGCGATTGGCAGTATGGCTCACTATATCACACATACAAACGCCAAAAACTTCCAGCCGATGAATGCCAACTTTGGCTTATTCAAAGAATTGGAAGTGCGAATCAAAAACAAACAAGAACGAAATGAAACGCTGGCTAAACGAGCATTGGAAACTATTCAGAATTTTACAACAAAATAATCAAAATTGTTTGCAAGGGCTACTTAATTGTGATAATATTTAGTAGCCCTTGTGAGGTGATAACATTGGAATTTGTTAAAGATGTATTAAATTCCTTTCTAGAATATTTACAAATTGAGAAAAATTATTCAAAATATACAGTTGACTGCTATGAAAAAGACATAGGTATCTTCATGTCTTTTATGCAGGAAGAGCAAATACAAAACCTACAAAGTGTTACATATGCTGATGCAAGGCTGTTTTTAACACGCCTATATGAAAAGCAGTATTCAAAAAGATCGATGTCACGCAAAATTTCTTGTTTGAGAACGTTTTATCGTTACTTAAATAGAGAAGAATTAGTAGAAGATAATCCATTTGCGCTCGTTACCCTTCCTAAAAAGGAAGAGAGAAATCCTCGCTTCCTGTATGAAGAGGAGATTGTGAAATTATTTCAAATGAATGACTTAACAACTCCGTTAGGGCAGCGTAATCAGTCTCTCTTAGAATTGCTGTATGCCACCGGAATACGAGTGAGTGAATGTGCATCTATTAAGCTTAGCGATATAGATTTTTCACTTCAAACTTTGCTCGTATATGGCAAAGGGAAAAAACAACGGTACGTGCCATTTGGCTGTTATGCCAAGGACGCTCTTAGAGTATATATAGATAATGGAAGAAAGCTTCTTTTAAAAAAGGCTCCTTCTGATACTCATTCGCTCTTTTTAAATTATAAGGGGACACCGTTGACAGACCGAGGCATACGCTTAGTCATTGATCAGTTAGTAAAGAAAACCGCTGAGAATATACATATTAGTCCACACGTTTTGCGGCATACTTTTGCGACTCATATGTTAAATGAAGGGGCAGATTTACGTACAGTTCAAGAAATGCTAGGTCATGAACATTTATCAACCACTCAAATATACACACATGTGACGAAGGATCGTTTAAAGGCAGTTTATATGAATCACCATCCTCGCGCATAAAAGGAGGAGTTAATTTGTCTACTTTCCATGCTACTACGATTTTTGCAGTTCAGCATAACGGTCAATGTGCCATGTCTGGGGACGGACAAGTAACGTTTGGAAATGCTGTTGTGATGAAACATACTGCTCGAAAAGTAAGACGTCTATTTCAAGGGCAAGTTCTTGCCGGCTTTGCAGGTTCAGTAGCTGATGCATTCACTCTTTTTGAATTATTTGAAACGAAGCTTGAAGAGTATAACGGAAATCTTCAGCGTGCAGCCGTGGAGCTTGCTAAACAATGGAGAAGTGACAAAGTATTGCGAAAGTTAGAAGCAATGCTTATTGTTATGAACAAAGATAACTTACTGTTAGTATCAGGAACGGGTGAAGTTATTGAACCGGACGACGGCATTTTAGCAATTGGATCAGGCGGAAATTATGCTTTATCAGCGGGACGTGCATTAAAACAACATGCAGGCGAACATTTAACAGCTAAAGAAATTGCAAAAGCAGCTTTAGATGTAGCAAGTGAGATATGTGTTTATACAAATGATCATATTATTGTAGAAGAACTGTAGGAAAGGGGATTTTTTTATGAATTCTCATTTAACACCTCGACAAATTGTAGAAAAGCTCGATCAGTATATTATTGGTCAAACGAAGGCAAAGAAAGCGGTCGCTGTTGCGCTGCGAAATCGCTATCGCCGCGGTCTGCTAGACGAATCTTTACGTGATGAAGTTGTGCCGAAAAACATTTTAATGATTGGTCCTACAGGTGTGGGTAAAACCGAGATTGCACGCCGCTTAGCTAAGCTTGTCGGTGCACCTTTTATTAAGGTTGAGGCAACAAAATTTACGGAAGTTGGATATGTAGGACGCGATGTGGAATCAATGGTTCGTGATTTAGTGGAAACGTCAGTTCGACTTGTGAAAGAAGAAAAAATGAACGGCGTGCGTGATCGTGCAGAAGAAAATGCAAACAAGCGGATAGTGGAGCTTCTTGTTCCAAGCAAAAAGAAGCAGCAATCGTTTAAAAATCCGTTTGAAATGATTTTTTCAAACGGTACACAGTCAAGCGATGCGGATCCTGATCAAGATGAGGAAACGAATATTGCAACGAAGCGCAAGCAGATTGCTCATCAGCTTGCTCTAGGAGAGCTTGAAAATCATTATGTCACAATTGAAGTAGAAGAGCAACAGCCTTCTATGTTTGATATGTTACAAGGTTCGGGTATGGAACAAATGGGCATGAACATGCAGGATGCCTTAAGCAATTTTATGCCTAAAAAACAAAAAAAGCGCAAACTTACTGTTAAAGATGCACGAAAAGTATTAACAAATGAAGAAGCGCAAAAATTGATTGATATGGATGAAGTGACGCAAGAAGCTGTGAATCGTGCAGAACAATACGGAATTATTTTCATTGACGAAATTGATAAAATTGCTCAAAAAAGTGGTAATTCATCTTCCGCTGATGTTTCACGTGAAGGCGTGCAGCGAGATATTTTACCAATTGTAGAAGGATCAACGATTGTTACCAAATATGGTGCAGTCAAAACTGATCATGTTTTATTTGTAGCAGCTGGTGCTTTCCATGTATCAAAACCGTCGGATTTAATTCCAGAATTGCAAGGTCGATTCCCAATTCGCGTTGAATTAACGAAGCTAACCGTTGAAGATTTTATAAACATTTTAGTAGAGCCAGATAATGCGTTATTAAAGCAATATGCGGCATTATTGGAAACTGAAGGTATACAAATTGAATTTTCTGACGATGCTATACGTAAGATTGCAGAAATTGCATATCAGGTAAATCAAGATACAGACAATATTGGTGCAAGAAGGCTTCATACGATTTTAGAACGTTTGCTAGAGGATTTATCGTTTGAAGCACCAGAAGTAACATTAGAGAAAATTGTGATTACTCCGCAGTATGTGGAAGAAAAATTAGAAAAAATCGCTAAAAACAAAGATTTGAGTCAATTTATTTTATAGAACTGAAATCGCAGGAGGAAGAGTACTAATGGATTTATTAGGGAAAACTAGAAAGATTAATGCAATGCTACAAAAAGCAGCTGGTAAACCAGTAAACTTTAAAGAAATGGCTGAAACACTTTGCGAAGTGATCGAATCAAACGTATTCGTAGTAAGTCGTCGCGGTAAATTATTAGGAATCGCTGTTAAACAGCAAATTGAGAATGCGCGCATGAAAGATATGTTAGAAGCACGCCAGTTCCCAGAAGAATATACTCAAAGCCTATTTAACATTCAAGAAACATCTTCTAATTTAAACATTGAAAGTCAATATACAGCTTTCCCGGTTGAAAATAAAGACTTATTTGATGCAGGACTAACAACAATCGTTCCAATTATCGGAGGCGGAGAGCGTCTAGGTACGCTTGTACTATCTCGTTTAGACCGTCAGTTCGAAGACGATGATTTAATCCTTGCTGAATACGGTGCAACGGTAGTAGGTATGGAAATTCTTCGTGAAAAAGCAGAAGAGATTGAAGAAGAAGCGCGTAGCAAAGCTGTTGTACAAATGGCAATTAGCTCATTATCATACAGTGAGTTAGAAGCTATTGAGCACATCTTTGAAGAGTTAAATGGAAATGAAGGACTATTAGTCGCAAGTAAAATTGCTGACCGCGTTGGAATTACACGTTCAGTAATCGTAAATGCGCTACGTAAATTAGAAAGTGCTGGCGTTATCGAATCACGTTCGCTAGGAATGAAAGGAACTTACATTAAAGTTCTTAACAACAAATTCTTAGTAGAGCTTGAAAAATTAAAATCTAACTAAGTTTATGAACCAAAAAGCACACGGGCAAAGCCCGTGTGCTTTTTTTATATGCTCTCAGTATGAAAAGGTTCGCTCTGGGTTAAGACGATTCGTTCACTATTTTTATAAATCTTTAACAAACTTCATATAAAAATCTAAAAATTATATTATAGAATCTTTAAATAGTAAAAAGATACTAGTTGATTACAAATCGTTACTTTTATTACATATTGTTCAGGACTTATGGTATGTATTTTGATTTTAAATTAAAAAAATAGAGCTAAAGTACAGCATTGATGTTAAAATATGCTTGGAAATCGAATGAAAATTTTGGTTTATAGTCCAAAAGTTCTTAAAAAAGGATAGACATTGCATGAAGTTTTTCTTACAATAAGTTCTATGGTACTAAAGTCGAAATTTGTCTCATTTTTGAGAAAAATAGAATAGGTAAGCAGGTGTAAGAATTGAGTTTGTTTTCAACTACTTTTCAAACAATTGAAAATGGAATTAGCTACGCGTCACAAAAGCAGCAGACGATTGCACAAAATATCGCAAACGTTGATACTCCAAATTATAAATCGAAAACAGTATCGCGTACGAGTGAATTTCGAGATTTATTACATAACGAGTTAGAAGCATATCAGACTGATTCAAAACATATCCCATTTTCCGATTCATCCCAGCGAGTGATTACCCAGCAAGGAAACACTTCCTATCAAGCAAATGGAAACAATGTGGATATGGATAAAGAGATGGCGGATATGGCTGAAAATCAAATTTACTATGAGGCGCTAGTAGATCGTTTAAACGGAAAATTTAATTCTCTTCAAACAGTCATTAGAGGGGGGAAATAAGTTTGACAATTTTTCAAAATATGAATATTACATCTTCAGCTTTAACTGCCAATCGTTTAAGGATGGACGTTGTTTCATCTAACATGGCGAATGCTGAAACGACAAGAGGGACGTACGTTAATGGTGAGTGGCAGCCTTACAAAAGAAAAATGGTTGTCATGCAGTCTGATCGTTCGCCTTCTTTTTCGTCTCTCTTACACTCCGAAATCAATAAAAGTCAAAACAATGGTGTAAAAGTCACAGATATCGTAGAAGATAATACTCCTTTTAATTTAGTATATAATCCGACGCATCCAGATGCTAATGACCAAGGGTACGTGCAGATGCCGAACGTAGATCCCTTAAAGGAAATGACGGATTTAATTAGTGCTACTCGATCCTATGAAGCAAACGTGACGGTCTTTAATACAAACAAAAATATATTAACAAAGACGTTAGAAATTGGAAAATAAAGGAGCGATAAAATGATTAATGGTATCAGCAATCAAATAGCAATAGCAAAAACAGCCGCTTCGACTGGCACTGGACAAACAACTCAACAGTTTTCAACGTTTTTAAAAGACTCAATCAATGAGTTAAACAATGCTCAACGCGCTTCGGATATAGCGACTGAAAAGCTTGCTAAAGGAGAAAATGTCGAACTCCAAGATGTAATGATTACTGCTCAAAAAGCAAGTATTACGATGCAAACGGCTCTTGAAATACGCAATAAAGCTGTTGAAGCCTATCAGGAAATGATGAGAATGCAAATGTAATTGAGCGGTTATTAAAGAAAATGAAAATAGTAATAACCGGAGGAATACCATGAATGAAAGAATAGCTCTTTATCGAGATAAGATGAAAGTCTTTTGGAATAACCGCAAAAAAGGACAGAAAATAGCCCTTATCGCTGCTCCTCTTGCGGCTATTCTAGTCATTAGTTTAGCATCTGTTTTCTTAAACAAAGATAAATTTGTCCCTCTTTATAGCAATCTATCGGCTCAAGAAACAGGACAAATCAAAGCAGAGCTTGATGCTAGAAGCGTCCCTTCAGAAATCTCTGATAATGGAACAACCATTTCGGTGCCTGAACAAAGCGTTGACTCGCTAAAAGTTGATTTAGCTGCACAAGGAATTCCTGATAGCGGAAGTATCGACTATTCGTTTTTTGGGAAAAATGCGAGCTTTGGTATGACAGACAATGAATTTGATGTGTTAAAACTCGATGCGATGCAAACTGAATTGGCTAACTTAATGAAAAACATTCAAGGAGTCAACGATGCAAAAGTGATGATTACCCTTCCCAATGAAAGTGTATGGGCGAATGAAAAGCAGGGAGAAGCCTCTGCATCGATTGTGCTTAATACAAAGGCTGGTTATAAATTTGATGATCAGCAAATTAAATCTCTTTATCATTTAGTATCCAAAAGTGTGCCAAACCTTCCTACAGATAATATCGTCATTATGAACCAATATTTTGAGTACTTTGATTTAAAAGGAAATGAAACGGATTCAGCTTCTAGCTCATTTGCTTCGCAGAACGAAGCGAAAAAAGAAGTTGAGCGGGATATTCAGCGTCAAGTACAGCAAATGCTAGGAAGACTGGTCGGTCAAGACAAAGTAATGGTCTCGGTTACAGCAGATCTTGATTTTACACAGGAAAATCGCGAAGAAAAGCTAGTAGAGCCTGTTGATAAAGATAATATGCAAGGAATTGCCGTTAGCGCTGAAAAAATCAATGAAACATTTTCTGGTAAAAATGCTCAAGATGGAGGCGTTGCTGGAACAGGAGAAGAAGATACAACAAATTACTCATCTAGCACAGCAAGTGGAGACGGAGACTACGAAAAAAACGAAGAACGTATTAATTATGAAGTGAATCGAATTCATAAAGAAATCGTTGAAAGTCCATACAAAATTCAAGACCTTGGCATTCAAGTAATGATAGATCCCTCCAATGCAAAAGGGAAATCACAAGTGTCCGATACGCTTGAGTCAGACGTTCAAAAAATGTTAGGTACAATTGTCCGTACTTCTATTTCAAAAGATGCAAATACGAAAGCTCTCTCGGATAACGCGGTCAGCGATAAGATTACCGTTTCCGTTCAGCCGTTTAATGGACAAGAAACAGCTGACAGCACAGCAAGTTCGATTCCATTGTGGATGTATATAATCGGAGGAGCACTGCTGCTTATTATTGTTGTTCTTATTGTGCTGTTGGTTAGGAAAAGGCGTCAAGACTTAGATGAAGACGAATATGATGAAGAGTATGATGAAACTTTTGAAGCATATGAAGCGGCACAAAAAGCCCCTGTTTTAAGTGCTGAACAGCAAACAAAAAGCAATCTTGAAACGTTAGCGAAGCAAGACCCAGAAGAGTTTGCAAAGCTGCTACGAACATGGATTAGTGAGGATTAGGAGGAAAGCTAATGGTAAAGGCTATGCAAAAAAATGAGTTAACTGGAAAGCAAAAAGCAGCAATTTTGTTGATTTCTCTCGGTCCGGATGTATCAGCTTCTATCTATAAACATCTTAGTGAAGACGAAATTGAGCAACTAACGCTTGAAATTTCTTCAGTGAGAAAGGTAGAGCCGTCCCTAAAAGAAGCTGTGCTTCATGAGTTTGAACAAATAACGCTTGCTCAAAACTACCTTGAAAAAGGAGGAGTAAGCTATGCGAAACAGGTGTTAGAAAAAGCACTTGGACCAGAGCAGGCTATGATGATTATCAATCGATTAACTTCTTCTTTGCAAGTTCGTCCGTTTGACTTTGCCAGAAAAGCTGATCCTATGCAGCTGTTAAATTTTATTCAGCATGAGCATCCTCAGACGATTGCCCTTATTTTATCTTACTTAGAACCGCCGCAGGCAGGACAAATCTTATCATCACTGCCTCAGGAAAGGCAAGCGGATATTGCAAGGCGGATTGCAACGATGGGAAGTACGTCTCCGGAAGTCATTAATGAAGTGGAGCAAATTTTAGAGAGAAAGCTTTCAGCTACCGTTACCCAAGACTATACCCAAACAGGTGGTTTAGAAGCAGTAGTTGAAGTATTAAATGGAGTGGACCGAGCGACTGAAAAAATTATTATTGATACGCTTGAAATTCAAGATCCGGCATTAGCAGAAGAAATCAAACAGCGAATGTTTGTATTTGAGGATATCGTAACGCTCGATAACCGTTCTATTCAGCGTGTGATACGAGATGTAGAAAATGATGATTTATTGTTGAGCTTAAAAGTAGCAAGTGAAGAAGTGAAATCTATTATTTTTAAAAATATGTCTAGCCGTATGGTGGAAACGTTTAAAGAAGAAATGGAATTTATGGGCCCTGTGCGTTTGAAAGATGTAGAGGAAGCCCAGTCACGTATCGTTGCTGCAATTAGACGTTTAGAAGATGCTGGTGAAATTGTACTAGCTCGAGGTGGAGGAGACGATATTATTGTCTAATATCATTAAATCAACTTATACGAACAAACTTTCAGACGAAAATGCTAAGCACATTCAAGTCATTCCATTTGGTTTTCCGATACAAGATGAGCCGACAGAAGAACATCTTCAGCAAGAAAATGCACAGCACGTTATTGAACAAGCGCATAGTGAAGCTGAAATGATAAAGGCCGAGGCAGACGCTTACCGCAAACAGGCTCAAAACGAAGTTGAACGTTTGAAAAAGCAGTGGGAAGAAGAGAAGGTGCTGCTGTTTCAACAAGAAAAAAAACGCGGCTATGAAGAAGGGTACGAAGAAGGGCTGCTTCAAGGGAAACAAGAGTACGAACATGTATTAGCCATGTCGCGAAACATCGTTGACGAAACAAAGAATCAGTACTACGAATATATAAATCAATCTGAAGAAGTCATTTTTGAATTAGGTTTCACCCTAGCAGAAACGCTTTTAAATGAGCAGCTTCAAAGAGATGAATCATTTTTATCACTTGTTGCAAGGTCTTTAAAAGAAGTTAGAGAACATAAAGAAATCCAGCTTTTTGTTTCTCCCAAAAAATATGCATATGTATGTGAACATAAACGAGAACTGTTCGATTTATTAAACGGAGAAACCGGGCTGTTTATTTATGCAGATGAAAATCTTCAGGAAATGGATTGTGTCATCGATTCCTCTTATGGGCGTCTTGTTGCTTCTTTTGATAGTCAGTTAACGGAAATGAAGAAAAAATTAAAAGAACGTTTGTTAGAGGGGAGTAAACATGAAAGTCGCACAACTCATTCATGAAATCCCGCGCACATCTTCTTTTAAACGGTACGGGAAAGTCAGCCGAGTAGTAGGAATGATGATTGAATCTAAAGGACCTAGAACGTCAATAGGAGATGTTTGTTTTATTCATCTCAGTGAACGAGGAGATAAAATTCGTGCAGAAGTTGTTGGTTTTAACGGTGAGCACGTCGTTTTAATGCCTTATACGTCTGTTCGATATATCGGACCTGGCTGCCTAGTGGAAACAACAGAAAAACCTCTGCAGGTAAGCGTGGGGAAAGAGTTAATAGGTCAAGTGCTTGATTCGTTAGGCAACCCTTTAGATGGGTCTGAACTTTCTCATTATTTGCCTTTTGTTTTAACCGATCAAGACCCCCCTAATCCTTTAGAGCGCCCGCCTATTGAACAGCCTATTGAAGTAGGTGTACGGACGATTGATAGTTTGTTAACCGTAGGCCGAGGGCAGCGCATAGGTATTTTTGCAGGAAGCGGTGTTGGGAAAAGTACGCTGCTTGGGATGATTGCTCGTAATACAAAAGCAGATATCAATGTCATTGCCCTTGTAGGCGAGCGAGGAAGAGAAGTTAGAGAATTTATTGAACGAGATCTTGGAGAGGAAGGGTTAAAGCGCTCCGTTGTAGTAGTTGCTACCTCGGATCAGCCTGCTCTACTTCGAATGAAAGCAGCATATACAGCTACTTCTATTGCTGAATACTTTCGAGATGAGGGGCTGAGCGTCATGATGATGATGGATTCTGTTACCCGTGTAGCAATGGCTCAGAGAGAAATTGGATTAGCCGTAGGTGAACCTCCGACTACCAAAGGTTATACACCATCTGTTTTTGCTAGCTTGCCAAGGCTGCTTGAACGTACAGGGACTAATCAACATGGATCTATTACCGCTTTTTACACTGTATTAGTAGACGGTGATGATATGAACGAACCTATTTCGGATACGGTGCGAGGCATTATAGACGGACATATTGTACTAGACAGGGAGCTTGCCAATAAAGGTCAATATCCGGCCATCAATGTCTTAAAAAGCGTTAGTCGCGTGATGAACCATATCGTAAGTGAACGGCATAAAGAAGCAGCTGAAAAACTGCGTTCATTAATGGCTACCTACGCTAATTCTGAAGACTTAATTAACATAGGTGCCTACAAAAGAGGATCTTCTGTTTACATTGATGAGGCAATCCACTATCATCCTGTCATTGAGGCATTTTTAAAGCAAAAAACGAACGAACATCCATCGTTTGAAACAAGTGTAACAAAGCTCTGTGAACTGTTTGTGAAAGGTGAGTAAATATGGCATATGAATTTAGGTTATCTAAAATAATGGCAATTAAGTCAAATGAAAAAGATGAACTGCTATCTCAATATAATCAGTCCCTACAGCAGTTTGAAACAGCGGGTGAAAAGCTTTATAAAAAGTTAAAAGAAAAAGAAACGCTGATTGAACAGCATACGGGCAAAATGAAGCAGGGGCTTTCTATTTTAGAAATTACATCATTTCAGCAGTTTTTAACAAGTGCCGAACGAGTGATTGAAAGGCTGCAACAAGAGGTCATGTTTGCCAGACAGCAAATGAACTTAAAGAAACTGAAGCTAGAAGAAAAGAATATAGAAGTAAAGAAGTATGAAAAATTAAAAAAGAAAGACTACGATTCTTATATAACAGCGGAAAAACAATTAGAAGCGAAGCAAATGGATGAGCTGTCTTTACAGCAGTACATGCTGCATAGAAATTAGGTGAAAAACATGGCTAAACGAAAAGAATTAAGAGAAGAGTACGAAGAAGAAAACTATGAAGATGGGAAATCTTACAGTAAAAGCCAGGTGTTTTTATTTTTAATCTTTATTCCAGCGGTGTTCCTCATCTTGGCAGCTTACATTGTCCTGACACTTTTAGGCGTCAATATAAATGATAAGGTTTCTGCTGTTACACACGCCATTCCATTTGTATCAAGTGAGCAGTCACAAAAAAATGAAAATATTCAAGAAAGCAATGAAGAAATACAAAAGCAGGTTGAGAGCCTTCAAAAGAAGCTGAGCACGAAAGAAAAGCAAATTTCAGCCTATGAGAAAACGATCAGTACAAAAGATCGTCAAATGGATGAACTAAAAATTGAAATGCGTGATATGGAAGAAAAAGCCGATGACGAAGCGAAAAAACAAAAGAACAATCAGCTGGCGAAAAAAGATGTCATTGCTACCTATGAAAACATGTCTCCTAAAAATGCAGCGCTCATTTTTGCCGAATTAAAAGAAGACAAAGCGGTCGCGATGCTTAAGCAGTTCAAAGCAAGTACAAGAACGGCAATCTTAGAAAAAATGGATCCGAAAGTAGCTGCACGCTATACGACATTGTTAACAGATCAGATTGATGAATAAAAGCAGAGGTGAAAACAGTGGAAATTTCACTACGTCCAGCAGCTGCATCAAAGGTAAACTGCGATGAAAAAGCGGCTGTTATTCAGACTCAGGGTTTTTTTGAAGAAATCGTTCAACAGCTTCAGCAGCTAAATGCGCAACCTTTAGCGAGCCGGGAAAAATCATTGAATGAACAAGCGATAAATCAAGACGTCTTTAACGCGGTCGGGTTAATTGCGATTCAGTTAAGCGAAGCAGAATATGAAGGAGATGAACCGTCTGTCTTATACGAACATCTAGCCGAGATGATCAGTAGTATTCCAAGTAGTCTAGATTTGGAACAGCCGCTTCTAAAGCTGCAGCACGTGTTAACAGAAATGCAGCAGGAACCTGTTTCATCTAAAACAGACAGTCAAGAACAATATTTGTCTTCTATTTCCAGCTTGTTGACTATATGCAAAAACACGTCGTCTGCGTTTCAAACAGAGTTTGCTCAGCTGATGGAAGAACTACAAAAACCGCAGCTACAGTCAGTGAAGATTTCAGATTCGCAGCTTCAAGGCTTGCGGAAAGCTGCTGTTGAAAAAATAGAGAAAATTCATAAACAACCACGTGTATTAACCGATACCTTACATGAAAAGCGCTCAGCTGGTTTTTTCGCCGTTGTTCATTCAACTTCAAAAAATTCTCTAAAAGATATGAGCGCTGTTCGTAAAGAAGAAAAAGGGCCGCTATTTAATCAGCTTCCATGGAAAAAAGATGTGGTTTTAGGTAACCCAAGTATAGATAGTGAAAGTTCTTTCACTGCTAAAACAGCCGGGTTGACGTTAAAAAATAACCCATCAGCTTTTGGAGCTGGAGAAATGCTTAAGATTCAAGAGTTTTCTATTGATCTAGGGCAAGCAAACTCTGATCATCAACAGTCTGACGATCTGGTAAATGAGCTGCAAAAAATATGGAGTAAAGCTTCGATCAGTACTGAAGAAGGAGCATCTAAGCTTTCCATTAAATTGTTTCCAAAGCAGCTAGGTACGATTTCGATTGAAGTGCTTCAACAAGACAATGAAAAAATTGCGCAGGTTGTGGTAACGTCAGCGAAAACAAAAGAGCTGTTAAATTCCAACCTTTTCAGTTTACGACAAGCTCTTGCGTCTCAACGCGTAGCGGTTGATCAAGTGGATGCGGCGGGCGTTCAAGTAGCTCCAGAAAGTTCTGTAACAGAGATGAATGCTTTTGGTAAAGAAGAAGAAGAGCCGCAGTTTTCTATTGATTTAAGCCAAGCAAAATCAGACTATCAGCAGTCTAGGGATTTGGTGAATAATCTGGAAAAAATATGGAGTGAAGCTTCCATCAGTATTGAAGAAGGAGCATCAAAGCTTTCCATTCAGTTATTTCCAAAGCAGCTAGGTACGATTTCAATTAAAGCGTATCAACAAGACAATGAAACGGTTGCACAAGTAGCTGTATCGTCAGTGGAAACAAAAGAGCTGTTAAATTCCAACCTTTTCAGTTTACGGCAAGCTCTCGCTTCTCAGCATGTATCGGTTGAACAAGTGGATGCGGCGGACGTTCAAGCAGCTCCAGAAAGCTCTGTAACAGATATGACTGCTTTTGGTAAAGAAGAAAAAAGGCCGCAGTTTTCTATTGATTTAGAGAAAGCAAAATCAGATTATGAACAGTCTAGCGATCTGGTAAACAAGCTGGAGAAAATATGGAGTAAAGCTTCGATTGGTTCTGAAGAGGGAGTATCCAAGCTTTCCATTCAGCTATTTCCAAAGCAGCTAGAGGCAATATCAATTGAAGTGCTTCAACAAGACGATGAAACGATTGCGCAGGTTGTGGTAACGTCAGCGAAAACAAAAGAGCTGTTAGATGCCAATCTTTTCAGATTACGGCAAGCTCTCGGGTCTCAGCATGTATCGGTTGAACAAGTGGATGTGGACGCTGTTCATACAGCTTCAGAAAGTTCCGTGAAAAATATGACTGCTTTTCCTAAAGAAGAAAAAGCACCGTTTTTTAATCAGCTTCCATGGAAAAAAGATGTGGTTGTACCCAGCGGAAGTATAGATACCAATAGCTTTTTGGAAAACAGCGAAAGTCCGGCAGGTACACACACAACCGGGGCGCCAGTAGGGAATCAGGCATCATCCTTTGGAAGTGGAGAAATGCCTAAGCTTCAGCAGTTCTCTATTTATCTAGGGCAAGCAAAATCTGACTATCAGCAGTCTAGCAATTTGGTAAACGAGCTTGAGAAAATATGGAGTAAAGCTTCGTTTAGTGCCGAAGAGGGAACATCCAAGCTTCTCATTAAGTTATTTCCTAAACAGCTAGGTGCGATTTCAATTGAAATGCTTCAGAAAGACAGCGAAACGGTTGCGCGAATTGTCGTATCGTCAGCAAAAACAAAAGAGTTATTGGACTCCAATCTTTCAACTTTGCGGCATGGTCTCGCGTCTCAGCATGTATCAATTGATAAAATCGATGTGCTACTGTCAGAACAAGCGATGTCGTTTAACAATGAAAACGACCAGCAAAAAGAAAGACAGGAAAAAGAAGCGTTTAAAAAAGAAGAAGAAGATCAAGATTCACAACAATTGGAAGAATCGGCTTCCTTTCTATCTTCTTTTGAATCAGCGCTCATTAACTACAACGTATAGGTGATAACAATGACAAATGAAATTACGTCTGACTTGTATTTAAGCAATAGGGACACACAAGTGAAGCAAACGGGAAACAGCTCGCTTGGCAAAGATGACTTTTTGAAGCTTTTGATTGCTCAGCTTCAAAATCAAGATCCAATGAATCCAATGGAAGACAAAGACTTTATTGCTCAAATGGCTCAGTTTTCTTCCCTTGAACAAATGACAAATATGAGCACATCGCTCAATACGTTTGTAACGCAGTCTCAGGCTTCTCCTATTTTAAAAGGAAGCGAATTAATTGGTAAAACCGCTGCATGGTTAGATGAAGAAGGAAATAAAAAGCAAGGAGTCATTTCAACAGCATCCGTCAAAAACAATGAGGTATCGTTTACGATCAACGATGAAAATCATACGGTACTTTCGCTAAACGATATCTTAGAAGTAAGCAGTTAACCAACCAAATTTAAGGAGTGATTTTATGTTACGTTCGATGTATTCAGGAATCAGCGGCATGAAAAATTTTCAAACCAAATTAGATGTCCTAGGAAATAACATTGCCAATGTTAATACATACGGCTATAAAAAAGGACGTACAACGTTTCAAGATTTAGTAAGTCAGCAGGTAGCAGGAGCGACGGCACCGGGAGCTAACCGTGGAGGTGTTAATGCTAAACAAGTCGGGTTAGGTTCACAGATTGGCACGATTGATACAGTTCAAACGGCAGGGAGTATTCAGTCAACGGGACGTCCGCTTGATTTGGCTATTTCTGGGGATGGGTATTTTGTTGTAAATGATGGAAACACAAATTATTACACAAGAGCAGGTAATTTTTATTTGGATAGCAGCGGTAATTTGGTAACGGGTGATGGACTGTATGTACAAAAAACCGGAGGAGGGAATATTAATATTCCTTCAACAAGTAAGAGCTACAGTATAGGAGCAAATGGGAAGGTTAATATCATAGATGCTAACGGAAATATAACTCCAAATACACCAACAATTGAACTTGCTAAATTTGCAAATAATGAAGGACTCCAAAAGGCAGGAGGAAATTTATTTACTCAAAGCGTAAACTCAGGAAATCCTTTGCTAGGAGCTCCAGGAGCCAACGGTACAGGAACCTTCGTCTCAAGCGCCCTTGAAATGTCCAACGTTGATTTATCGGAGGAATTCACGGACATGATTGTTGCACAGCGCGGATTTCAAGCGAATACAAGAATTATCACAACATCCGATGAAATACTGCAAGAATTAGTGAATCTAAAACGATAGGCGGGAGGAAGGAGTAGGTATTACTCCGGTTGATTATGATCACTTTAACGAGGCTAAACGGCAAAACATTTACGTTAAATGCTCTTTACATCGAGCAGGTTGAGGCATTTCCAGATACAACTATTACGCTAACAAATAACAAAAAGCTAGTGGTAAAGGATTCAGTTGAAGAAGTGAATGAGAAAGTGACGAGTTATTATCAGCGAATTAACGTATTAGGACTGCAGCAAACGACGGAGGAATAAAGTGTGTTCAAAAATAAGCTAATTAGTAAGATGATTATTATCCTGCTTTCTCTTACTTTAATAGGAAGCATTGCGGTTATTGTGACGTTAAAGTATACGGAGCAGGCAAGTACCGAAAAAGGTCCATCTATCGACGATGTGATTAAAGCTTCTGTGGATGTAACGGATATTAAAACCAATTTAAAAAGCAATAACTACATCAGCATCTCCTTTAAAATTCAAATGGATAGTAAAAAAGCGGCAGCAGAGCTTCAAAAAAGAGACTTTCAAGTAAGAGACATTATTATCAAACGGCTCTCCGATATGAGTGCTCAAGATTTTGAAGGAACGCAAGGGCTCAGTACGTTAGAAACAGATATTGCAAAGCAAATTGATCAATTAATGGAAAACGGACATGTTGTTAAAATTTATACAACGTCTAAAGTGTTGCAGTAAAGAAAAAGGGAGGGAAGCTAGTGGCTGGGGATGTATTATCACAAAATGAAATTGATGCACTATTATCCGCGTTATCAACCGGAGAGATGGATGCGGATGAGCTAAAAAAGGAAAATAAAAAACAGCGCATTCGTACATATGATTTTAAACGCGCGCTGCGTTTTTCAAAAGATCAGATTCGCAGTTTGACGCGAATTCATGAAAATTATGCGCGCATGCTCATCAACGTCTTTTCGGCACAGCTTCGTAACGTTGTACAAGTGTCCGTTGTATCAGTGGATCAAATTCCGTATGAGGAGTTCATTCGCTCTGTTCCGAAAGTAACCATCTTAAATGTGATAGCTGTCCCTCCTTTAGAAGGGCATATCATTATGGAAGTCAATCCGAACATTGCCTATGCGATGCTTGACCGCTTGCTCGGGGGACAAGGCGAGAGCGGTGGGAAAATTAGTAACTTAACGGAGATTGAAACGAGCTTGGTTCGAAACTTGTTAGAGAAAACGTTAGACAGTATGAGAGAAGCTTGGAGTTCTATTGCGGAAATTGAACCTGAAACATCAGAGTTTGAAGTGAATCCTCAGTTTTTGCAGGTGATTTCACCAAATGAAATTGTCATCGTCATTTCATTAAACGTACAAATTGGAGATGAAACGGGCATGATCAATCTATGTATTCCGCACGTGACGCTTGAGCCGATTGTGTCCAAACTGTCCGTTCATTACTGGATGCAATCTTCGAAAAAAGAACCTAACGTACAAGAGGTTGAGCAGCTAAAGGAACAAATTAAGGATGCGGAATTGCAGGTTGTAGCCGAGCTAGGAAAAGCGGATATTTCCATTGAAGATTTCCTAGCATTAGATGCGGGAGATGTTATTCGACTGCAAACAAGCGTTCATAATCCGTTAACTATTTACGTCGGAGAACAACCTAAATTTATTGCACAGCCTGGAAAAGTCAGTCGGAAAGTCGCTGTGCAAATTCTAGATGATGTTAAGAGGAGGAACGAAAGGAATGAACGATGACATGCTTTCGCAAGATGAAATTGATGCGTTGTTAAAAGGAACTTCTTCACTTGACGAGTTTTCAGAGCCGAATAAGTCAAGTCAAGTAGATGATTACTTTACGGAAATGGAAAAAGACGCGCTTGGCGAAATTGGAAATATTTCGTTTGGCAGTTCAGCAACAGCGTTATCGGCTTTATTGAATCAAAAAGTCGATATTACCACACCGTTTGTATCGCTCGTATATAAAGAAGAGCTGACGGATGAATTTCCAAATCCTCATGTCGCTGTGCAAGTTCAGTACACAGAAGGCTTTTCTGGTACGAATTTGTTAGTTATTAAACATGAAGATGCAGCTGTTATTTCAGATTTGATGCTTGGTGGAACGGGAGAGAATCCGACGGAAATCATGGATGAAATTAAGCTGAGTGCAGTGCAGGAAGCGATGAATCAAATGATGGGTTCTGCAGCGACGTCTATGTCTACGGTATTTCAAAAGAAAATTGATATCTCTCCGCCGAGCTTAGATATTTTAAATATTCAAAAAGGAGAAGGCACAGAGCTGATTCCCCAAGATGACGTCTTTGTAAAAGTCTCTTTTAATTTGAAGGTAGGCACATTAATCGATTCGAATATTATGCAGCTGTTATCGATATCTTTTGCCAAAAGTTTGGTGGAAGAGCTCTTAGTTCCAAGCGCAGAAGGTACCGCAGCTTCTATTGAAAAAGAATCAGACCTTAACGAAAAGCAAACAGAACCGCTGACAGCTGAATACATACAGCATGAAGAAACACAGCAGGCAGAACCTGTTCATGTACCAGTTGATGTTCAGCCCGCATCGTTTTCAGAGTTCGAGCACGTGTCTTCTCCTCAAGGGGATTCGCGAAATTTAGACATGCTGCTTGATATCCCGCTTCAAGTTACCGTGGAGCTTGGAAGGACTAAGCGAACGGTTCAAGAGATTTTAGCATTATCTTCTGGTGCAATCATTGAACTTGATAAACTAGCAGGCGAACCGGTAGATATCTTGATTAATAGCAAATTAATTGCAAAAGGTGAAGTGGTCGTCATTGACGAGAATTTTGGCGTTCGCGTAACTGATATTATTAGTCAAAGAGACCGTATTAACAAACTAAAGTAATGATTTTTAGGAGGAGTAGAGATGGGAAACCGAATTTTAATTGTAGATGATGCTGCATTCATGCGCATGATGATTAAAGATATTTTAACGAAAAATGGATATGAAGTAGTAGCGGAAGCGGCAGATGGCCAGCAGGCTGTGGAGTTATTTAAAGAGCATGCACCAGATCTTGTCACAATGGATATTACGATGCCTGAAATGGATGGAATTACGGCCTTAAAAGAAATTAAAAACATAAAAAGTGATGCCAAGGTGATCATGTGTTCAGCGATGGGACAGCAGGCAATGGTGATTGATGCCATTCAAGCAGGGGCAAAAGATTTTATCGTTAAGCCGTTTCAAGCAGATCGTGTATTAGAGGCAATTTCAAAAGCAATTGGATAAACAACAGATTGGCGGGACTTTCCCGCTAATCTTACACTATGTTGAAGTAAGAGGTGGCAGACATTGCTGCGAAAGTTCGTAATTGTTGCGCTGTTAATAAGCGTATTAGCAGGATCAAATCAAATCGTCTATGCAGAAAGTGGATCTGCATCGGTAAAAGAATGTTTGGAGAAAACGGAGAAGTGTTCAGAGAGTGAGAGTACTGATTCAAAAGAAAAAACTGAACTCCAGGCGACGCCTGCGCTTTCAGCTGGAGATATCGTGAAGATGATATTCGCGTTTTTACTTGTAATTGGGCTGCTTTTTGCGCTCTTAAAATTTGTAAATAAAAAAGGAAGGCTGCTACAAAAAAATAAAGTCGTACAAAACTTGGGTGGTACAAATGTTGGAAGCAGCAAGTCTGTACAAGTAGTCAAAGTT
Organism: Priestia sp. D51; assembly: GCF_053345675.1. Classification (NCBI taxonomy): domain Bacteria; kingdom Bacillati; phylum Bacillota; class Bacilli; order Caryophanales; family Bacillaceae; genus Priestia; species Priestia sp. D51. The sequence continues at coordinate 705,988 of NZ_JBLTIR010000001.1, forward strand.
GGAAATCAGCTTTTTGTTATTGGAGTCGGTGAAAATGTGCAGCTTCTTTCAGAAATTACAGGGCAAGAGAAACAGCAGCTGCTTACGCAGTATGAGGAACAACAGAAAAACGAGGGCGAATATAAAGTCGTACTACCGTCTTTTTTAGAAAAATTCACTTCTAAAAAAGAAGAGAAATCTAGTCATTCTTTTCAGCAGCTTTTTCAGCGAGAAATGAATGAAATGAAAATAAAAAGACAAAACGCACTGAAAGAGTTAGAAAGGAACAAAAAGAACGATGAATGAAGTGATGAATCTCTTTAACTCGAGCAGTCCTACAAATATTTCAACTTCTGTCCAGCTTTTGTTGCTGCTGACGGTGTTTTCAGTAGCTCCTGGAATTTTAATCATGATGACCTGCTTTACACGAATTGTCATTGTGCTTTCATTTGTACGTACGTCGCTTGGGACACAGCAAATGCCTCCTAATCAAGTATTAGTTGGTTTATCGCTGTTTTTAACATTTTTTATTATGGCACCAACTTTTTCTCAGGTAAATGAACAGGCGCTTCAGCCGCTTTTAAAAGAAAAAATCACGTTGAATCAAGCCTATAAAAAAGCAGCTGAACCAATGAAAGAATTTATGAGTGCTCATACAAGACAAAAAGATTTAGCTCTTTTTTTAGAATATGCGGATATAGATAAACCATCCTCTGTTCAAGAAATTCCCTTAACTGCGCTCGTTCCAGCTTATGCGATCAGTGAGCTAAAGACGGCATTTCAAATTGGATTTATGATTTTTATTCCTTTTCTCATTATCGATATGATTATAGCAAGCGTGCTGATGTCTATGGGAATGATGATGCTTCCTCCCGTTATGATTTCGCTCCCATTTAAAATTTTACTATTTGTACTGGTTGACGGCTGGAATTTAGTTGTTAAATCATTATTAATAAGTTTTCAATAGGTGATAGACAATGAATGGAGAATTTGTCATTTCGTTAGCAGAAAAAGGCGTGTATACAATTTTAATTGTATCTGGTCCTCTATTACTGCTGGCCCTTGTAGTTGGGCTCATTATTAGTATTTTTCAAGCAACTACCCAAATTCAAGAGCAAACTCTTGCTTTTGTTCCTAAGATTGTAGCGGTCTTAGTAGGGATTGTATTTTTTGGTCCGTGGATGTTATCGAAAATGATTTCATTTACATATGAAATTTTTGCAAATCTGTATCGGTACGTAGGATAGCTATGAGTCAGTTGATCTTATCCTATCCCGCGTTTTTACTAGTACTAGTGCGGGTAACGTCTTTTTTCATCACTGTTCCGCTATTTTCATACAAAACGATTCCCGCAGTTCATAAGGTAGGTTTGTCTGCCTCGCTATCCGTCATTATTGCGACAACGATTGATTTACCCGTCGTTTCGTTAGATGCACAGTTTGTACTTTTAGTAGTAAAAGAATGTGCTGTTGGGTTGTTTATTGGTTTGACTGCGTATGTATTTATTATGGCTATTCAAATCGCCGGAGGTCTCATCGATTTTCAAATTGGGTTTGCCATTGCCAATGTAATAGACCCGCAGACAGGGGCGCAAAGTCCGATACTAGGTCAATATTTATATGTATTTGCTCTTCTATTTTTATTATCGACCAATGGGCATCATTTATTAATAGACGGCATTTATAATAGTTATTTAATTATTCCGTTAGACAAAGTAGCTTTCCCTGTGGGAAGCCAAGCATTTGCTACACACATCATAACTGTTTTTTCATCGATGTTTTTAGTAGCCGTTCAAATGTCTTTGCCTTTGGTTGGTTCATTATTTTTAGTCGATATCGCGCTTGGCATCATCGCGAGAACGGTTCCGCAGTTAAATATTTTCGTAGTTGGATTTCCGGTGAAAATCATCGTTGCTTTTATTTTACTAATTGTAGTGATGGGGAGCATGTTTTATATGATGCAAATCATATTTGAACAAATGATAGAAGCGATGCGCGCGATGATCCGCATATTAGGAGGGGTGTAGCTTTGTTTTTAGTAAAAGTTGATTTGCAATTTTTTGCAGGAGAAAAAACGGAAAAAGCTACACCTAAAAAAAAGCAGGACTCTCGAAAAAAAGGACAGGTAGCTAAAAGTCAAGACGTTACCACTGCGCTCATTCTTTTAATGGTTTTTCTTTATTTTTTGTTTGGAGCCAAACAATTTTTACAGCAAATGATGAAGCTGTTAAGAGAAGCTTTTCAAACGTATATGCTTGAGGAAGTGACGGCAGAGCGCGTATTTGCGATGTTTAAGCATCTTCTTCCTTCAATTGCTCTTGCAGCGGGTCCTGTCATGCTCGCAGCTTTTGTTGCTGCGCTCGGAGCGAATTATATGCAGGTTGGCATTCTTTTTTCCACGGAGTCCCTTCAGCCTAAGTTAGAAAAGATTAACCCTATTAGCGGAGCCAAACGAATTTTTGCCATGAGAGCGCTGGTAGAACTAATCAAGTCAACGCTGAAAATTATGTGTATCGGAGCCGTCACGTTTTTTATCTTATGGATTCACATAGAAGATGTATTAAATTTATCTCAAAAAAGTATAGGGGACTCGCTGGTTGTTCTGTCTAAGCTTGTTTTTCAAATGGGACTTGCAGCTTCGCTTATGCTTTTATTTTTATCGCTGCTTGATTATTTGTACCAAAAGTTTGATTTCGAGAAAAATATTCGAATGTCAAAGCAAGATATCAAAGATGAGCATAAAAACATTGAAGGAGATCCTCTAATCAAATCAAAAATAAAGCAAAAGCAGCGTGAAATGGCAATGTCTCGCATGATGCAAGAAGTTCCAAAAGCAGATGTCGTCATTACAAACCCTACTCATTATGCCATTGCTTTAAAATATGATGAAGAAAAAATGGATGCTCCCTATGTTGTAGCCAGCGGCGTAGATTTTATTGCTCAAAAGATCAAAGGAATTGCCAAAAGTCATGAAATTATCATGGTAGAGAACCGCCCGCTGGCAAGAGCGCTTTTTGATCAAACCAAAGTAGGGGATGCGGTTCCAGAAGAGTTTTTTAAAGCGGTGGCTGAAATATTAGCTTACGTATACCGCATTCAAAATAAAATGTAACGTTACGCTATTGTAAGGAGAGAAAAATTAATGTCTGCAAGAGAACTGCCAGTTGTTATAGGTGTTGTACTCATTATCGTTATGCTTGTTATTCCGTTGCCTTCATGGTTATTAAGTATTTTAATCATGATTAACATTTCTCTTGCGCTGCTTGTACTGCTCGTTTCCATGAATATGAAAGAACCTTTAGAGCTATCGGTGTTTCCGTCTTTGCTGCTGGTTCTTACGCTGTTTCGATTAGGTTTGAACGTATCGACAACCCGTTCAATTTTAGGAACAGGAGAAGCAGGCGGAGTAGTGGAAACATTTGGCCACTTCGTGATTGGTGGAAATCCGTTGGTGGGGTTTGTTGTCTTTATTATTTTAATTATCATTCAGTTTCTCGTTATTACAAAAGGAGCGGAGCGTGTTTCTGAAGTAGCCGCACGTTTTACCTTGGATGCGATGCCAGGGAAACAAATGAGCATTGATGCAGATTTAAATGCAGGTATGATTTCAGAAAAACAAGCAATTGACCGCCGTGAAAAAATTCAGCGCGAAGCAGATTTTTACGGAGCAATGGATGGAGCTAGTAAATTCGTCAAAGGTGATGCCATTGCAGGGATTGTCATTACCCTTATTAACATCTTGTTTGGAATTATTATCGGCATGCTGCAAATGGGAATGTCCATCACTGAAGCATCCCAAACGTTTACTTTGTTAACAGTAGGCGATGGATTAGTGAGTCAAATTCCAGCCCTCATGATTTCAACAGCGACGGGAATTATCGTCACGAGAGCTGCTTCAACAGGCAATTTGAGCGAAGATATTACACGGCAGCTGTTTGCTTTTCCCGTTATGCTTTATGTAACTGGAGGAACAATTGCCGCTCTTGGTTTAATCACGCCAATTAATGATGTCATTACAATGCCTATTGCTATTTTATTAGGGGTGGGAGGCTATTATTTGTCTCAGGCTAAAAATCAGGCGGTTCGTGAAGAAATGGCCCCTACTGAAGAAGAGCTAGAAGACAATGAAATGAAAAGTCCAGAGAGTGTTGTCAATCTATTAAGCGTTGATCCGATTGAATTTGAATTTGGGTATGCATTAATTCCGCTTGCTGATACGAATCAAGGAGGCGATTTACTCGATCGAATTGTTATGATTAGGCGCCAGCTGGCACTTGAGCTAGGATTAGTCATTCCAGTTGTTCGTATCAGAGATAACATTCAGCTTCAGCCCAACGAATACTGTCTTAAAATAAAGGGCAATGAAGTGGCGAAAGGGGAGCTGCTGCTCGATCACTACTTAGCAATCAGTCCCGGAATGGATGATGAGTTGATTGAAGGAATTGATACGTTAGAACCAGCTTTTAAAATGCCTGCGAAATGGATTAGCGAGTCGGTGAAGGAGCAGGCTGAGATGTTTGGGTATACCGTTGTGGACCCACCGTCGGTTGTGTCTACGCACATAACAGAAGTTATAAAATCGTATGCGTATGAGCTGATTGGAAGGCAGGAGACAAAGCAACTAATTGATCACACAAAAGAAACATATCCTATTTTAATTGAGGAAGTAACGCCTAATCCGCTTTCCGTTGGAGACATTCAAAGGGTACTGGCAAAACTTTTAAAAGAGAGCGTCTCAATTCGAAATTTACCCATTATTTTTGAGGTGCTGGCCGACTACGGAAAAATGACGTCAGACACCGATTTGTTAACTGAATATGTCAGGCAAGGACTTGCAAGGCAAATTACCAGTCAATATACGGTCCAAGAAGGTCTGCTTCGAGTTCTTACCCTTTCAGGAAAAGTTGAAAAAACGATGGCGGAAGCTGTTCAACAAACGGAACATGGGAACTATTTATCACTAGACCCTAACGTTTCACAAGCTATTGTGGAAAGTATAGCTAAGCAAATAGAAACACTTTCTTTTCAAGAACAGTCTCCAATTGTGTTATGTTCTCCTGCAGTGAGGATGTACGTGCGTCAAATCACTGAGCGGTATTTTCCTCATATGGCGGTTTTATCATATAACGAGTTAGAAGCAAATGTTGAAGTTCAAAGTGTTGGAGTGGTGGATATCTGATGAAAGTAAAAAAATATGTAGTAGAATCTATGCCGCAAGCTATGAAAGCCATTCGTTCAGATTTAGGTGAGGAAGCGGTTATTTTACATTCGAAACAAATTCGAACAGGAGGTTTTCTTGGCTTATTTACTAAGGCGAAAATAGAAGTATTGGCAGCTGTCGATCCCGTAGAAAAGCTGAGCGTAAAGAAGAACTCAGCGCCGCCAGAACCCAGTATGGAAGATAATCAATCTTTTATGAAACAGCAGCTCAGTGAGTTAAATACTCTTGTCTCACAAATGAGTCAAATGCCAAAGGTTTCTTCAGGTTCATATCCAAAAGTAGTGGAAGATGTGCTTGCTTATTTGCGTTTGCAAGAAATAGACGAAGCTATTTTAGAAAACTTGGAGGCTCCTATGCTAGAATACTACTACTTACATCGCCCTAACTCAAACCAACTCATGAAGTGGACGAAAAACTGGTTTACCAATCAGTTTAAAGCAAGTGAATGGAGCGGTCCTTTCAAAAAATATGTAAGTGTAGTAGGGCCAACAGGTGTCGGTAAAACAACCACTCTTGCTAAATTGGCTGCAAAGTGTGTCCTAGAACAAAATCAAAAAATAGCATTTATCACAACGGACACCTATAGAATTTCAGCGATTGAGCAGCTCAAGACGTACGCTTCGATCTTAAATGCGCCTTTAACGATTTGCTATAACGGAGAAGATTTTAAAAAAGCTTTGCTGGAAACAAAAGCATACGATGTGATTTTTATTGACACAGCAGGCCGTAACTTTTTAGAACCGCAATATGTAAATGATTTAAAGAAAATTATTACGTTTCAAGAAGATTTGCAAACGTTTCTTGTTCTAGCACTAACGTCAAAAGCATCAGATATGAAAGCTATATATGAACGTTTTGCTAGTCTCCCTGTTGATCAACTGATTTTTACGAAGCGAGATGAAACAACTCACAAAGGTTCGCTTTTAAATATGTTGTATCGTTACGGCCAACGAGCTGCTTTTACAACAAACGGGCAGGATGTACCAGAAGATGTTTCGTCATTTAAAATAGAAGAGTTTATCGACGATGTGTTTGGAGATTGGAAAGATGAATGATCAAGCAGCAGTTTTAAGAGAAAAAGTGTTAAAGAAACATCAAAACTCTTTAAGGAATTGTAAAACGATAGCCGTGTTAAGCGGAAAAGGAGGAGTTGGAAAGTCGAATCTATCATTAAACTTATCTCTTGCGCTAACGAAGCAAAAGCAAAGAGTTCTTCTTTTTGACATGGATATAGGGATGGGGAATATTGATATTTTGATTGGACAAACTGCTTCCTATACGATGGTTGATTTGCTAGAAAAAAAGCTTTCCATCCAGCAAATTATTAAAAAAGGTCCTGAAGATTTAGCTTATGTGGCTGGTGGAACGGGAATTTCCTCTGTATTTGAATGGTCTCCATCGGACCTTGCTCATTTAATACAAGAATTGAGTTCTTTGACAAATCAATACGATTACATGATTTTTGATATGGGAGCGGGCATGTCAGAGAGTGTGCTTAAGTTTTTAAAAGCTGTAGATGAAATGATCGTGGTCACAACACCCGAACCTACATCTATCACAGATGCTTACGCTGCTATTAAGCTAGCAGCTTCCTATTCTGTATCAGCACCGGTTCGTCTTATTATTAACAAAACGCTTTCTGACAAAGAAGGAAATGAGACGTATGAACGATTTAACCGAGCTGTTCAGCAGTTTTTGAACATATCTATTTCTCTATTAGGTATTGTGCCAAACGATCAAGCTGTCCAGAAAGCGGTCAATCGCCAAATGCCTTTTTTGCTTCAAAACCCAACATCTAAAGCAAGTGTATCACTAATAGAAATGGTGAATATTCTTATTCCTCAAGACAATAGGATAACGGCTAAAAACGAGGGAATGTTTATTCGGCGCCTCAAACGATTTTTTCTTGAAAGGTAGGAAATGAGAGTGAATGAAATAAAGGTGCTTATTGTAGATGATTCTGCATTTATGCGAAAGCTAATCGGCGATTTTTTAGCATGTGACAGTCGTTTTCACGTTGTGGGTACCGCACGTAACGGTGAAGAAGGGTTGAAAAAAGCGCTCGAGCTGTCGCCAGACATTGTGACACTTGATATCGAAATGCCTAAAATGAATGGCTTAGATATGTTAAAGCAGCTTATGCGTGTGAAGCCCCTTCCTGTTGTCATGTTATCGAGTACAACAATAGAAGGTGCTGAAAATACGCTGACCGCTATGCAGTACGGCGCAGTTGATTTTGTTGCTAAACCTTCGGGAGCTATTTCGCTGGACTTACATAAAGTGAAAGATGAGCTTATCTCTAAACTATTGCTTGCTAGTAAAGCCAACATATCTTCAAGCAGTCATCAGCACGTGCAAAACAGAAGTGTATATAACCTCCCGATGGGGACGAAAGTGAACAAAATGATTTGTATTGGCACTTCTACTGGAGGACCGCGTGCGCTGCAAGAAGTATTATCAACTGTTTCAAAAGACATAAACGCACCTATTTTTATTGTGCAGCATATGCCTCCAAATTTCACAAAATCATTAGCGGTTAGACTAGATCAGCTAGCTGATATTGAAGTGAAAGAAGCACAAGACAATGAAATCGTGCGCTCAGGATGTGCGTACATTGCGCCTGGAGGTTTTCATATGACGGTTGTAGAGAAAGAAGGACAGCTCAGCATTTGTTTAGACACTTCTTCACCTGTAAAGGGACATCGCCCCTCAGTGGATCGTTTGTTTCAGTCGATTAGTAAAATTTCAGGTTATCAAAAACTTGCTATTGTGTTGACGGGAATGGGGGCGGATGGAACGGAAGGCATTATTGATTTAAAGAAAAATAAAGACGCGCTTATATTGGCTGAATCTAAAGAAACAGCTGTCATTTATGGGATGCCCAAATCAGCTGTTTCTACAAAGCTTGTTGATTATATTGAACCGCTGCGAAGCGTTGGAAGCTTTATTTCTCGCTACGCACAGAAATAGGAGGGAAAGTTACGATGGATATGAATCAATATCTAGAAGTGTTTATTGAAGAAAGCAAGGAACATCTTCAAAACGTTAACGACCAGCTAATGCGTTTTGAAAAAAATACCGATGATCTTGGTTATGTAAATGAAATTTTTCGGTCTGCTCATACGTTAAAAGGTATGTCTGCAACAATGGGATTTGATGATTTAGCACAATTAACTCACAAAATGGAAAACGTGCTAGATGCCGTTCGAAATCATCAAATCGACGCTCACACGGAAGTTCTTGATGCTTTGTTTGAATCAGTCGATGCGCTAGAAATAATGGTTCAATCTATTTCTGAAGGGGGCGATGGTCAGCTTGATGTCAAATTGCTTGTTCAAAAGCTGCAGCGTATTGTAGCAGAGGAACCCGTAGCAGAGCATGCGGCTTCTTCTATTGAGTATGATGAGTTCGTACAAACGCTGCTCAGTCAAACAGCAGGGCAAGGATTTGATGCGTTTGAAATAACCGTACAGCTCGAACGCACCTGTCTGTTAAAAGCTGCGCGTGCATATATGGTATTTGATGTGTTAGAGCAAGCGGGAGACGTCATTAAGTCAGCGCCAACTGTTCAAGATATCGAACAAGAAAAATTTGAATCATCTTTTATCGTTATATTAGTAACAAGCGAATCGCAAGAAAAGCTGAAGGCGAGCATTATGGAGGTCTCTGAAGTAGAAAGCGTGAAAATTGCTGCGGTCCCCATAAAAAAGGAGACAGAAATGCAGGAGCTTGTTTCACAAGAAGAAGCAGCAGCTATACAGGAAGTTACTGTGTCAGCACCTTCTAAATCGCCTGTTGAAGAGAAAAGACAGCTCTCAAATAACAAGACGATTCGAGTCAATATTGACCGTTTGGACAGTCTCATGAACTTGTTTGAAGAACTAGTTATTGATAGAGGCAGGTTAGAACAAATATCAAAAGAATTGAATAATAGCGAATTAGACGAAACGGTAGAGCGGATGTCCCGTATTTCTGGAGATTTGCAAACGATTATTTTAAATATGCGTATGGTGCCTGTAGAAACCGTTTTTAATCGGTTTCCCCGTATGGTGAGACAGCTTTCAAAAGATTTAGGGAAACAAATTGAACTTCAAATTGTCGGAGCTGATACAGAGTTGGACCGGACCGTCATTGATGAAATTGGAGATCCGCTTGTTCACTTATTAAGAAATGCCGTTGACCACGGAATTGAAATGCCTCAAGCACGCTTAAAGAATGGAAAGAATGAAAAGGGAACGATTCGCCTTAAATCTTATCATAGCGGAAATCATGTCTTTATTGATTTAGAAGATGACGGGGCGGGCATCAATCGTGAAAAGGTACTGCAAAAAGCGTTAGATCGAGGAATTATCGATGGGAAAACTGCTGAAACGCTGACGGATAAACAAGTGTACGAGCTCATTTTCGCTTCGGGCTTTTCGACGGCTGAACAAATTTCAGATGTTTCCGGACGAGGAGTAGGTCTAGATGTCGTGAAAAACACGATTGAATCGCTAGGGGGTTCTGTAACGATCGATTCTAACGAAGGATACGGTTCGCGTTTTTCTATTCAACTGCCGCTCACTCTGTCTATCATTTCTGCTTTACTCGTGCAAATGAGTGAAGAGCGCTATGCCTTACCGCTTTCTTCGATTATTGAAACAGCTATTGTTCAGCTGAAAGAGGTCATGCATGTACATGGTCAAAAGGTTATTGACTTTCGAGGAGCCATTATTCCTCTTATTGATTTAAAAGAACTATTTACTGTGCCTAACCCGGTACAAAGAGATCATTATTCCGTCGTTATTGTGAAAAAAGGAGAAAAGACCGCCGGGCTAATTGTTGATTCTTTTATCGGTCAGCAGGAAATCGTTTTAAAATCTTTAGGTCATTATCTGCCGGGTGTATTTGCTATTTCAGGAGCCACGATTTTAGGCGATGGACAAGTAGCACTTATCATTGATTGCAACGCTTTGATCAAATAACAAATGCTGTAAAAAGAAAGGGAGAAAGGCATGAAAATTATTGTGTTTCAATTGGGGGACGAGGAGTACGGAATTTCAGTAGAAGAAGTGCAATCGATTGAAAAGATTCAGCACATAACACGCGTTCCTGGAGTAAAAGAATATGTAAAAGGTGTTATTAATCTTCGCGGTGTTATTACACCGATTATTGATTTGCGCACTCGTTTTAACTTACAAGAACAGCTTAACCATGAGCTGACACGTATTATTATGGTTCGTCTTAATGATGTAGAAGCAGGTTTGATTGTGGATGCGGCAAATGATGTAGTAGACATTGATGAAAAAACGATTGCTTCAGTGCCTGAAACAGTTGAAGGAACAGCTGTAGAATACTTGAACGGAGTTGTTAAAGTAGATAGCCGTTTAATTGTTCTTCTAAATTTACCTAAAGTTCTCTCTTTAGAAGACCACCTCCAGTGAGCCAAGCGAATAATGGATATCACGCTGAAGTTTCTAGGAGTTGAAGAATCGTGAGAGATGATAAACAAGTGATTAAGGTAGGAATTGCCGAGATGAATGTTACACATGCACCCGCAGTGCTTCGAACAGCGGGATTAGGGTCATGTGTAGGAGTTGTCGTTTACGACTCTGTTCACTCAGTAGCTGGGCTCGCTCATGTAATGCTTCCCGATTCAAGCGGGGCTAAATGTCCTTTTAATAGAGCTAAATATGCAGATACAGCCATTTTTGATTTGATAAATATGTTGATTAAACAAGGTGCACATAGAAGATTATTAAAAGCAAAAATAGCAGGGGGCGCACAGATGTTTCAATTTGAACCAAGAAATGATGTGATGCGAATTGGCCTTCGAAATGTTCAAGCAGTGGAGAGAGAACTGCATAGAAACAGTGTAGAAATTGCAGCAAAAGCTACAGGAGGACACAACGGACGCACAATTGAATTTGATCCTCAAACGGCTATTTTAAAGGTTCGTACGATTAATGAAGGGATAAAAACGATATAAAGCGCGCTCTGACCGTTGACCGTTTAATAGCGCTATAAAAAGGAGTTGAAAGACCCTTGAAAAGTATACAAGAAGTTGAAGAACATAAAATTTGGCAGGAATGGATAGAGACGAGAGACTCCCATGCGGGAAACATGCTTGTTAAAAAGTATATGCCGCTTGTTAACTATCACGTTCAGCGGATTAGTGTAGGGCTGCCGAAGAATATTCATAAAGAAGAGCTTCGTAGTTTAGGATTAATCGGCCTTTACGATGCTTTGGAAAAGTTTGATTACGGTAGAGACTTAAAGTTTGATACATATGCGTCTTTTCGAATTCGAGGGGCGATAATAGACGGGCTTCGTAAAGAAGATTGGTTATCAAGAAGCGCAAGGGAAAAGACGAAAAGAATTGAGCAAGCAACAGAAGCACTTGAACAAAGATACTTGCGCAGAGTTGCACCAAGTGAGGTTGCAAAAGAAGTAGGCATGACAGAAGCAGATGTTGTTCATACAATGAATGAAGGCTTCTTAGCTAACGTTTTGTCAATGGAAGAACAGCCAAAAGAGTATGAAGATGGAGAGCCAAAATACACGATTAAAGATGAAAAAACGCTCTCTCCTGAAGAGGAGCTAATTAACGACGAACGATATCAAGAGCTCGCTGAAGTTATCGAGCAGCTAAATGAAAAAGAGCAGCTTGTTGTTTCATTATTTTATAAAGAGGAGTTGACTTTCACAGAGATCGCGCAGCTGTTAGGGCTATCCACTTCACGCATTTCTCAAATTCATTCGAAAGCGCTGTTTAAAATGCGTACGAGTTTAAGCAAAATAATTTAACAAAGAGGTAAAGTGATGGGGTTTTTACTCACAGTTAGTTTTTTAATTCATGGTCTATCACTGTTTTGCATTATTCTTTTATATATGCAAGTGACCAAAGTGAAAAGGATTGAACGCTTGCACCAGCAAAATATAAATAAAATGGAAGCTGCAATGAGTTCATATCTCGCTGAATTTCAGGAACAAAACGAGCAGTTTTTACGGCAGCTTCGTGAGCGTTCAACTTCGCTTTCTTCCGAAATGGAAGAAAGCAGCGCCAAATCACCTTTGGTAGATGAAGAAGACGTGCCTGTTCAAAGGGTGGATCTAAAAAGTGAGCCTTCCCAGTCGCTGCATGAACTTCTCTCTATAGAAGAAAATCAGAAACATATAAGCACATCTTTTGATGAATTAACTACAGACCAAATTCAAGATTTGTCAGGTGAAGAGATAAAAGAATTTTCCGTTTATTTAAAGGGAAAAGGTTTAACAATTGAAGAAATTGCAAAACATTTACACAGAGGGAAAACTGAAATTGAATTATTATTGAAATTTCATCAATAAACTTAATGAAACGCTTGCTTGTGAAAAAGGAGTATGCTATATTAGTTTTTGGTGTTATTACACACGCTTGTTGATTCGGTTGATGGTGCTACTTTTTGTAGTTTCGGCTGAAGATGATATAAGCGGAGGAGACTTAAAACCATTAGGAGGAAAAACACATGTCAGTAATTTCAATGAAACAATTACTAGAAGCTGGTGTACATTTCGGTCACCAAACTCGCCGTTGGAACCCAAAAATGAAGAAATATATCTTCACTGAGCGTAACGGCATCTACATTATCGATCTTCAAAAAACAGTTAAGAAAGTAGAAGAAGCGTACAAATTCGTTAAAGAATTAGCTGCAGACGGCGGTACTGTTTTATTCGTAGGTACGAAAAAACAAGCTCAAGATTCTGTTAAAGAAGAAGCAGCTCGCGCTGGTATGTACTTTGTTAACCAACGTTGGTTAGGTGGTACATTAACTAACTTCTCAACTATCCAAAAACGTATCAAACGTTTAAAAGATATCGAAAAAATGCAAGAAGACGGTACTTTCGAAGTACTACCTAAGAAAGAAGTAGTTCAACTTAAAAAAGAGTTAGAGCGTCTTGAAAAATTCTTAGGCGGCATTAAAGATATGAAACAACTTCCAGATGCATTATTCATCATTGACCCTCGTAAAGAGCGTATTGCAGTAGCGGAAGCTAAAAAGTTACACATTCCAATCGTTGGTATCGTAGACACTAACTGTGATCCAGACGAAATTGATTATGTAATCCCTGCAAACGATGATGCAATTCGTGCTGTTAAACTTTTAACTTCTAAAGTTGCTGATGCTATTCTAGAAGCTAAACAAGGTGAAGAAACAGCAGTTGAAACTGAAACAACTACTGCTTAATTCCGTGAAAGGTGATAAGAGGGAATAGCCTTTTATCACCTTTTTTTGAAAAGATTTAACCCATTTATATACATTAATTACATACCCAAACAAGGAGGCTACACATTATGGCAATTACTGCTCAAATGGTAAAAGAACTACGTGAAAAAACAGGCGCTGGTATGATGGATTGTAAAAAAGCGTTAACTGAAACTAACGGTGATATGGAGCAAGCAATCGATTTCTTACGTGAAAAAGGTATTGCAAAAGCTGCTAAAAAATCAGACCGTATTGCTGCTGAAGGTCTAACTTACATCGAAACTCAAGGTAACGAAGCTGTTATCTTAGAAGTTAACTCTGAAACTGATTTCGTTGCGAAAAACGAAGGTTTCCAAAAATTAACAAAAGAATTAGCTGCTCACATCTTAGCTAACAAACCAGCTGACGCTGCTGAAGCTGCTACTCAAAAAATGGAAAACGGTGCAACTGTTGAAGAACACATCAACTCTGCAATCGCTACAATCGGAGAAAAATTATCTCTACGTCGTTTCGCTGTAGCAACAAAAACTGATGCTGATGCATTCGGTGCTTACCTACATGCTGGCGGACGTATCGGTGTGTTAACAGTATTATCTGGTACAACTGAAGAAGCTGTTGCAAAAGACGTTGCTATGCACATCGCTGCAATCAACCCTAAATACATCTCTCGTGACCAAGTTTCTGCTGAAGAAACTGAGCGTGAGCGCGAAGTGTTGACTCAACAAGCATTAAACGAAGGCAAACCAGAAAAAATCGTTGCAAAAATGGTTGAAGGTCGCCTTGGCAAATTCTTCGAAGATATTTGCTTACTAGATCAAACATTTGTTAAAAATCCTGATCAAAAAGTACGTCAGTTCGTTGAGAGCAAAGGCGCTACTGTTGAAAGCTTCGTTCGTTTTGAAGTAGGAGAAGGTATTGAGAAACGTCAAGACAACTTCGCTGAAGAAGTAATGAACCAAGTTAAAAAGTAAGGGTTTGACCGTATAGGGAACACTGTGTGTTCCCTTTTTTACAAAAGAGATCTCACCGTTAACGATGGAGGTAAGCATGAGTCAAGCAAAATATAATCGTATCGTATTAAAGTTAAGTGGAGAAGCATTAGCTGGTGAAGATGGTTTTGGTATTAACCCATCCATCATCAAATCTGTTGCTGAACAAGTAAAAGCCGTTTATGAATTAGGTGTGGAAATTGCTGTAGTCGTTGGTGGTGGAAACATTTGGCGTGGTAAAATTGGTAGTGAAATGGGTATGGATCGTGCAGCTGCTGATTATATGGGAATGCTAGCAACAGTAATGAACTCGCTGGCTCTTCAAGATAGCTTAGAGAACATTGGTGTGCAAACACGAGTTCAGACTTCTATCGAGATGAGACAAGTAGCAGAGCCTTATATTAGAAGAAAAGCTGTTCGACATCTTGAGAAAAAACGCGTTGTTATTTTCGCTGCGGGTACAGGAAACCCTTATTTCTCTACAGATACAACAGCAGCTTTGCGTGCAGCTGAAATCGAAGCTGACGTTATCTTAATGGCTAAAAACAACGTAGATGGCGTTTATAATGCAGATCCTAAGCTTGTACCTGATGCTGTAAAATATGAAACATTAACATATATTGATGTTTTAAAAGATGGACTAGCTGTTATGGATTCTACAGCTTCTTCATTATGTATGGACAACGATATTCCGCTAATTGTTTTCTCAATTACGGAAGAAGGCAATATTAAACGTGCCGTTACAGGCGAAAACATTGGAACAATTGTAAAGGGGAAATAAACATGCCAAAACAAGTGTTGCAAAACGCAAAAGAAAGAATGGAAAAAGCAATTCAATCATTTAGCCGCGAACTAGCATCAATTCGCGCTGGACGTGCAAGCGCGTCACTTCTTGACCGCGTAACGGTAGAATACTACGGTGCTCCAACACCGATTAACCAATTGGCGCAAGTAAGCGTACCGGAAGCTCGTATGCTTGTTATTCAGCCTTATGACAAATCACAAATTGGTGAAGTTGAAAAAGCTATTTTAAAATCTGATTTAGGATTAACACCTACAAGCGATGGAACTATTATCCGTTTATCGATTCCTGCTTTAACGGAAGAGCGTCGTCGTGAGTTAGTGAAAATGGTTAAAAAATATGCTGAAGAAGCAAAAGTTGCGGTTCGTAACGTACGCCGTGATGCAAACGATGATTTCAAAAAGTTAGAGAAAAAAGGTGAAATTACTGAAGACGATCTACGCGGCTACAGTGATGACATTCAAAAACTAACAGATGACCATATCGTAAAAGTGGATAAAGTGGCAAAAGATAAAGAAGAAGAAATTATGGCAGTTTAAGTCATTTCAAGGTAAAATATATTGTAAAAGACCCTCTATTGTTTACAGGGGGTTTTTTTGTTAATAATGTGTAGTAAGAAAAAACTCACATAAGCTACACGTTTATGTGAGAGCGTACAACGGGGGACCTTTGCATGTTAAGAAAATTTCAAGCATGGAAGAAAAGTCAAGATTTAAATACACTGTCTTTGTCAGAACGAAAAGATCAAGTGAAACAGCACCCTGTTCCTGAACATATTGCAATTATTATGGATGGGAACGGTCGTTGGGCGCAAAAACGAGCTCTTCCTCGCATGATGGGCCATCATGAAGGAATGAAAGTAGTACGTCATGTGACCAGACTGGCCAATGAATTAGGTGTTAAAGTATTAACTTTATATGCATTTTCCACTGAAAATTGGAAGCGCCCCAAAACTGAAGTTGAGTTTTTAATGAAACTGCCAGAGGAATTTTTAACAACCTTTTTGCCTGAGCTAATTGAAAAAAATGTGCAAGTTCGTATTATGGGAGATAAAAGTGAGCTCCCTTCCCATACGATTCGAGCCGTGGATAAGGCAATTGAAAAAACAAAGCATAACACGGGGATGATTTTAAACTTCGCGCTTAATTACGGTAGCCGTCACGAAATTGTGGGCGCTATTCGGTCATTGGCAGAAGATGTAGAACAGGGAAAAGTGGCTTCCTCTTCTATTTCAGAAAATTTATTTTCTTCCTATTTAATGAGCAAAAGCCTTCCAGATCCGGATTTGCTTATTCGCACAAGTGGTGAGCTTCGCTTAAGTAACTTTATGCTTTGGCAGCTAGCGTACACAGAGTTTTGGTTTACAAAAGTATTATGGCCAGATTTTAAAGAAAATCATTTAATCGAAGCAGTCGAGGCGTTTCAAAAGCGCGGTCGCCGCTTTGGTGGTGTATAAGAAGGTGTGGAAAACAAGATGAAACAGCGCATTATCACCGCGATTGTAGCACTTGCGGTATTTGTGCCGATTGTTTTAATTGGAGGGTTACCTTTTACCCTTATCATGTATGTGATCGGAACAGTTGGTGTAATTGAGCTTTTAAAAATGAAACATTTGAAAGCAATGTCTTTTCCAAGTATCATTAGTTTATTACTAACTTGGGTGTTTTTACTACCAAACGGAAGAGATGTTGCATTTCAATTCTTAAGTGAACATAAGATAGAAGTAGCGCTTGCTGCTGTCCTTCTTTTATTAATGTACACGGTTGTAGTTAAAAATAAATTTACCTTCGATGACGTTGGGTTTATTTTATTAACAACAGTATATGTTGGCTTTGGCTTTCATTATTTTATCGAGGTTCGTCAAGAGTTCGGGTTAGCTTATTTGTTCTTTGCTTTCCTTATTATTTGGGCGACGGATTCCGGAGCTTATTTTATTGGACGAGCAATGGGGAAACGAAAGCTATGGCCGGAAATCAGTCCCAATAAAACAATTGAAGGTTTTGTTGGTGGCGTCGTATGCGCTATTATAGTAGCCGTTGTATTTAAGCTGTTAGCAAATATTGATCAAACTATGATCGAGCTACTTGTAATTGGTATTATCGTATCGTTATTTGGACAGATGGGTGATCTTGTACAATCAGCGTTCAAACGTCACTATGGCGTAAAAGATTCAGGGAAAATTTTACCGGGTCATGGTGGGATTTTAGACCGTTTTGACAGTTTAATGTTCATCATGCCAATTTTAGCTTTTTTATTATCTCTATAAAAAAGATGTCTTTGTTTTAATAGGAGTGAATATACTTGAAGAAAATTTCCTTGTTAGGAGCTACAGGTTCAATCGGTACTCAAACCGTTGATATTGTTCGAGCGCATCCTGAGCATTTTGAGCTCTCAGCAATCTCTGTAGGTCGAAATATTAACGAAGCAAGAAAGATTATTCAGCAGTGTAAGCCAGCCCTTGTTTCTGTAATGAAGAAAGAAGATTGTTTGTCACTGCAAGCAGAATTCCCTTCTATTCGATTTGTTTATGGAGAAGAAGGACTTGTGGAAGTAGCAACTCATCCTTCTACAGAAGTGTTGGTAAACGCTGTTCTTGGAAGTGTAGGGTTGACTCCTACGCTAGAAGCAATCAAAATGAGAAAAACAATTGCTATTGCAAATAAGGAGACACTTGTTACCGCTGGTCACCTTGTCATGGAAGCAGCCAAGGAATATGGCGCTGATATTTTACCGGTAGACAGTGAGCATTCAGCTATTTTTCAAAGTTTGCAAGGGCAAGATCAAAAAGCAATAGACCGTTTAATTTTAACGGCTTCTGGAGGGAGCTTTCGAGATAAGACGAGAGCAGAACTACAGGGAGTAACGGTTGAAGATGCGTTAAATCATCCAAACTGGTCAATGGGAGCTAAAATTACAATTGATTCGGCAACGATGATGAATAAGGGACTAGAAGTGATTGAAGCACATTGGCTTTTTGATCTTCCCTATGAGAAAATTGATGTATTGTTACATAAGGAAAGCATCATTCATTCTATGGTAGAGTATTCTGATACAAGCGTTATTGCTCAGCTTGGAACGCCCGATATGCGCGTGCCAATTCAATACGCGTTAACGTATCCAAGACGCATGTCTTTGCCTGACACCAAGCGTTTAAGTTTGGCGGATATTGGTCAGCTTCACTTCGCTAAAATGGATGAAGAGCGTTTTCGCTGTTTAGCTTTTGCATTTGAGGCTGGCAAAGCGGGTGGAACACTTCCGACTGTTTTAAATGCAGCTAATGAAGAAGCTGTTCAAGCCTTTCTAGATGGTCACATTACATTTTTACAAATTGAAGATGTGATTGAAAAAGCAATGAATGAACATACTGTAATACAGAAACCTTGTTTATCTACTATTAAAGAAGTAGATTTAGAAGCAAGAGAGTTTGTTAGATCCGCCATCTCTCGATAATGTGCGTGCGAGAGAAGCCACTCCCTTATTTTTGGTGGGTGGAGGTTTGACTCTATTACATGAAGGGGGTAATACCCATTGAACACAGTCATTGCGTTTGTCGTCATTTTTGGAGCTCTTGTATTCTTTCATGAGCTTGGTCATTTAGTTTTTGCAAAGCGTGCAGGCATCTTATGCCGTGAGTTTGCCATTGGGTTTGGTCCCAAAATCTTTTCATTTAAACGAGATGAAACAGTTTATACCATTCGCTTACTGCCTCTAGGTGGATTTGTTCGAATGGCTGGAGAAGACCCGGAAATGATTGAAGTTAAGCCTGGTCAAATGGTGGGCCTCATGTTTGATAAGGAAGGCAAAGTAAATAAAGTCATTATTAATAACAAGGAACAGCATCCAAATGCAAAAGTTATTGAGGTAGAGCAAGCAGACTTAGAGCATAATCTATTTATTTCAGGTTATGAAGAAGGTGAAGATGAACATCTGCAAAAATTCGAGGTAGCAGAAGAATCTTACTTTGTTATGGACGGAGAAGACATTCAAATTGCACCTTACAGCCGTCAGTTTGCTTCCAAAACTCTTGGTCAGCGTGCGCTAGCCATTTTCGCTGGTCCGCTAATGAACTTTATATTAGCCTTTGTTATTTTTATCGTTCTTGGGATTTCTCAAGGATATGTTGTTGACAAACCTGTGATGGGCAAATTAACATCAGATGGAGTAGCCGTTGATGCGGGACTTAAACAAGGAGATAAAGTTCAAGCAATTGATGGACAAAGTGTTTCAACGTGGGATGATGTCGTAAAAGTAATTCAAAAACATCCTGAACAGCAAATTACATTCACGGTTCAGCGCGGCGGCAAAACCCTAGATATTCCAATTACACCTGAAAGCCGCAAGGTTGGGGAACAGACAATTGGATTAATTGGCGTATATGCACCGGTTGAAAAGTCATTCATTGGTTCGATCACGCACGGAGCTACTGAAACATATACGTGGATGAAAGAAATTTTAACGGGCCTTGGGAAGCTTGTGACAGGACAGTTCAAACTGGATATGCTTTCTGGTCCTGTAGGTATTTACGCAGCAACCGATCAAGTAGCACAGTCAGGCATTTATTACCTAATGAAATGGGCAGCCGTTTTAAGTATTAACTTAGGGATTGTCAATTTGCTTCCACTTCCTGCTTTAGATGGAGGACGACTATTATTCTTCGCTGTAGAAGGAATTCGCGGTAAGCCAATTGATCGTCAAAAAGAAGGGATTGTTCATTTTATCGGCTTTGCTTTATTAATGCTGCTGATGCTCGTTGTAACGTGGAACGATATTCAAAAGTTCTTTTTATAAGACATACGCTCAGCGAGGGATATTCCCTCGCTGATTATATGAAAATTGCGGCATGGTCCGCCTTAAAAAATAAGATAGAGAAGTAAGCAAAGAGGTGCGAGGTTATGAGACAAAGTTCTACATTGATTCCTACATTAAGAGAAGTGCCAGCTGATGCGGATATAAAAAGCCATCAGCTTCTATTGCGCGCAGGTTATATGCGCCAAAATGCAAGCGGCGTGTACAGCTTTTTACCGCTTGGTAAGCGTGTATTGCAAAAAGTTGAACAAATTGTTCGTGAAGAGATGGACCGTGCAGGTTCTGTCGAATTATTGATGCCTGCTTTACAACAAGCTGAATTGTGGCAAGAGTCTGGCCGCTGGTATTCATATGGGCCTGAGTTAATGCGTATGAAAGATCGTCACGGCCGTGAATTTGCTTTGGGAGCAACACACGAAGAAGTTATCACAAGCTTGCTTCGTGACGAAGTGAAGTCCTACAAACGTTTACCGCTAAATTTATATCAAATTCAAACGAAGTTCCGCGATGAAAAACGTCCACGCTTTGGCTTATTACGCGGTCGTGAATTTATTATGAAAGATGCATATTCGTTTCATGCTTCTCAAGAAAGTTTAGATGAAGTGTATGATAAAATGTTTGCTGCCTACAGCCGCATCTTTGAGCGCTGCGGATTAAATTTCCGTGCGGTTATCGCTGATTCAGGTGCAATGGGCGGAAAAGATACGCATGAATTTATGGTTCTTTCTGAAATCGGGGAAGATACAATTGCTTATTCAGATACATCTTCTTATGCAGCAAATGTTGAAATGGCACCGGTTGTAAATACGTATGAAAAATCAGATGAAGCTGAAAAAGAATTAACAAAAGTGGAAACACCAAATCAGCATAGCATTGAAGACGTAGCTGCTTTCTTAAATGTTGAAGCGACTTCTTGTATCAAGTCCCTTTTATTTAAAGTAGATGATCGTTTTGTGCTTGTACTTGTTCGCGGGGATCACGAAGTAAACGATATTAAAGTGAAAAACTATTTTGAAGCTTCCGTTGTTGAACTGGCAACTCCAGAAGAAACAAAAGAAGTATTAAAATGCGCAGTTGGTTCAGTAGGACCGATTGGAGTAAGTGATTCAGTAGAAGTGGTAGCTGATCATGCGGTAAAAGCAATTGCTAACGGTGTATGCGGAGCAAATGAAGAAGGTTATCACTACACAAATGTGAATGAGCGTAACTTTAATGCAACTTACGAAGATTTCCGCTTCATCCAAGAAGGGGATCAGTCACCGGATGGACAAGGCGTTATTAAGTTTGCTAAAGGTATTGAAGTCGGACACGTCTTTAAGCTGGGAACGCGCTACAGTGAAGCGATGGGAGCAACGTATCTAGATGAGAACGGACGCAGCCAGCCAATGATTATGGGCTGCTATGGTATCGGTGTTTCTCGTACAGTAGCTGCGATTGCAGAACAATTTAATGATGAAAACGGTCTTCTATGGCCAGAAGCTGTTACGCCTTATCAAGTGCACGTTATTCCAGTTAACGTGAAAAATGATGAACAGCGTGAACTAGGTGAGAAATTATATAATGAGTTATTAGATAATCGCTTTGACGTGCTGTTAGATGACCGCCAAGAGCGTGCAGGAGTAAAATTTGCAGATTCAGATTTAATTGGTCTTCCTGTTCGAGTAACAGTTGGTAAACGTGCATCTGAAGGAATTGTAGAAGTAAAAGTACGGAAAACTGGGGAGTCACTAGAAGTGTCAGTTGACAATCTTGTTTCAACAGTGAAAGAACTGCTAGCGAAGTAATGAAGCAGCGGGGATTTGTATCCCTGCTGTTTTTATGTTTATAAACAGAACATATGACAGAATAGAAGTCATTTATGTTAAAATAGATTGCACTCATTTATAAAAGGAGGCAGAAAACTTGGAAGCACAAACGCTAGGAAAAAAAGAGCGTTTTAAGTTGCTGCTGCAGCAGTTAGAGCTGACGAGTGATCAAATTGTTCCTTATTTTGAAAACGCAGCGATTGAAAAGCTCGTCATTCAGAAAGAACAAAAAAAATGGCATTTTCATTTTTCTTTAGAAGGGTTATTACCTTTTGAGATCTATGAGTTATTCCATGCTCGCATGTCTTCAGCTTTTTCTCATATTGCGAGTGTTTCTTTTTCTGTTCAAACCGTTAATAAAGAATGTACGGAAGAGCATGTACAGTCATATTGGAAGCATTGTATTGGAGAAATGCAGGGAATATCCCCGCTTTTACAGTCGCTTTTACAAGATCAAATGCCGAGATTGAACGGTGCCAAATTGATTGTGAACGCACGACATGATGCAGAAGGAACGGCTTTACGTAAAAAGTACAGTCAGTTAATTGCTGATCAGTATGCGTCCTATGGCTTTCCGAACCTTCAGCTAATGACGGAAGTTGTACATTCAGAAGAAGCATTTCAGCAGTTTGTAGAGCAACGAAAACAAGAAGATACAGAAAAAGTATTACAAGCCATCACAGAAATGCAAAATAAAGAAAATGAAAAAAGTGATGGACCAGACCTACCAAAAGGTCCGCTTACAATTGGATATACGATTAAAGACGAGACGGTTCGCCTAGACTCCATTGTGGATGAAGAAAAGCGAATTGCCGTTGAAGGATACGTATTTGATGCAGAAACTAGAGAATTACGAAGCGGACGTACGCTTCTTATTTTTAAAGTGACAGATTATACAAACTCTATTATGGTTAAAATGTTTTCACGTGACAAAGAAGATATTCCTTTACTTCAAGCGATTAAAAAAGGAATGTGGGTAAAGGTTCGCGGAAGTGTACAAAATGATACATTTGTCCGTGATTTAGTTATGATTGGAAATGATGTCAACGAGATTACCGGTCCTGCTAGACAAGATACAGCGCCTGAAGATGAAAAGCGTGTGGAGCTTCACTTGCATACGCCAATGAGTCAAATGGATGCCGTTTCATCTGTTGGAGCTTTAGTCGGACAAGCTAAAAAATGGGGACATCCGGCTGTAGCGATAACTGATCATGCGGTTGCGCAGTCGTTTCCTGAAGCATATGGAGCCGGGAAAAAGAACGGCATTAAAATACTGTACGGAGTGGAAGTTAATTTAGTAGACGACGGCGTGCCGATTGCCTATAATCCGAAGCATGTGGATTTGACAGAAGCAACTTACGTAGTATTTGACGTCGAAACAACCGGTTTGTCAGCCGTATACGATACCATTATTGAACTTGCTGCCGTGAAGATGAAAGAAGGAGAAATCATCGATCGATTTGAACGGTTTGCAAATCCTCATCATCCTCTGTCTGCAACAACAATTGAGCTGACGGGTATTACAGATGATATGGTCCAAAATGCGCCTGAAATCTCAGAAGTACTTCGTGATTTTCACGAGTGGATGGGTGACAGTATTTTAGTCGCTCATAATGCAAGCTTTGATATGGGATTTTTAAATATGGGACTGCAAAAAATCGGTTTAGAAAAAGCAGCTAACGGCGTTATTGATACGCTTGAACTCGGAAGATTTTTGTACCCGCATATGAAAAACCATCGTTTGAATACTCTTGCTAAAAAGTTTGATATTGAACTTGTGCAGCATCACCGCGCGATTTATGATGCGGAAACAACTGGCTATTTGTTAAATAAAATGCTGAAAGATGCATTTGAACGGGAAATTACAATGCATGATCGCTTAAATGATTATATGGGAGAAGGGAATGCCTATCAGCGGGCCCGTCCTTATCATGCGACTCTTTTAGCACAAACCGACGTAGGATTAAAAAATCTATTTAAACTTGTTTCGATTTCTCATTTAAATTACTTTTATCGAGTTCCGCGAATTCCAAGATCTCAGCTCGACAAATATCGAGAAGGCATCTTGATTGGAACCGCATGTGACCGAGGCGAAGTATTCGAAGGCATGATGCAAAAAGGAATTGATGAAGTAGAAGGAGTAGCTGAATTTTATGATTACATCGAAGTACAGCCTCCTGACAACTACAAGCACTTAATTGAACTAGATTTAGTGCGAGATGAGAAAGCCTTAAAAGATATTATTAGCAATATTGTGAAGCTTGGTGAAAAGATTGGAAAGCCGGTTGTAGCAACAGGAAATGTTCACTATCTCAATCCGGAAGACAAAATTTACCGAAAAATTTTAATTGGTTCACAAGGCGGGGCTAATCCTTTAAACCGTCATCAGCTGCCGGATGTTCACTTTAGATCGACGGATGAGATGCTGAATTGTTTTTCATTTTTAGATGGGGACAAAGCGAAAGAAATTGTTGTTCATAATACGCAAAAAATAGCCGATATGATCGATGATATTAAACCAATTAAAGATGATTTATATACGCCGAAAATTGAAGGTGCGGACGAAGAAATGCGTGAAATGAGTTATGCGATGGCACGCAGCATCTACGGTGAAGAGCTGCCTGAAGTAGTAGAAGCTCGTCTAGAGAAAGAGTTGAAAAGTATTATCGGCCACGGGTTTGCCGTTATTTACTTGATCTCGCATAAACTCGTTAAAAAATCATTAAATGATGGTTACTTAGTTGGTTCACGTGGTTCCGTAGGGTCTTCATTTGTTGCGACGATGACGGAAATTACAGAAGTAAACCCACTGCCGCCGCATTATGTGTGTCCAAAATGTAAGAAATCCGAGTTTTTTAATGACGGTTCCGTAGGTTCTGGATTCGATCTGCCGGACAAAAGCTGCGACGATTGTGGCGTACCGTTTATTAAAGATGGACACGATATTCCGTTTGAAACGTTCTTAGGATTCAAGGGAGACAAGGTTCCCGATATCGATTTGAACTTCTCCGGAGAGTATCAGCCTCGAGCTCATAACTATACAAAAGTACTGTTTGGAGAAGATAATGTATACCGTGCGGGAACAATCGGTACAGTTGCCGAAAAAACAGCTTATGGCTATGTAAAAGGCTATGCTGGTGACCGTGATTTACATTTACGAAACGCAGAAGTGGATCGTTTAGTAGCAGGATGTACGGGCGTAAAACGTACAACTGGTCAGCATCCAGGAGGAATTATTGTTGTACCGGACTATATGGATATTTTCGATTTTTCACCCATCCAGTTTCCAGCTGACGACCGTAATTCCGAATGGAGAACAACTCATTTTGACTTCCATTCGATTCATGATAATTTATTAAAACTTGATATACTCGGACACGATGATCCGACCGTGATTCGCATGCTTCAAGATTTAAGTGGAATTGATCCAAAAACAATTCCGACGGATGATCCTGAAGTGATGAAAATTTTTAGTGGAACGGAATCACTTGGCGTAACAGAAGAACAAATTATGTGTAAAACAGGAACGCTTGGCATACCTGAATTTGGAACGCGCTTTGTGCGTCAAATGTTAGAAGATACGAAGCCAACGACGTTTTCAGAACTTGTTCAAATCTCGGGACTGTCGCACGGGACGGACGTATGGCTTGGTAATGCGCAGGAGCTAATTCGCAATGATATTTGCAACTTAAGTGAAGTAATTGGCTGTCGTGATGACATCATGGTTTATCTAATTTATCAAGGTCTTGAACCTTCACTTGCTTTTAAAATTATGGAGTCTGTGCGTAAAGGGAAAGGGCTAACACCTGAATTTGAAGAAGAAATGATCAAAAATGGTGTTCCGGACTGGTATATTGATTCTTGTAAAAAGATTAAGTATATGTTCCCTAAAGCCCATGCGGCTGCTTATGTATTGATGGCCGTGCGTATTGCTTATTTCAAAGTGCACCACGCGCTTCTTTATTACGCAGCATACTTTACGGTTCGTGCAGATGACTTTGATATTGATACGATGATCAAAGGGTCAACTGCCATTCGAGCGAAGATGGAAGAAATCAATGCCAAAGGTTTAGATGCATCTCCTAAAGAGAAAAACTTATTAACGGTGCTTGAGCTTTCTTTAGAAATGTGCGAACGAGGCTATTCATTTAAAAAAGTAGATTTATATGAATCTAGCGCAGACGAATTTTTAATTGACGGCACGTCTTTAGTTCCACCGTTTAATGCCATTCCCGGTCTTGGCACAAATGCAGCGCTGAACATTGTAAAAGCTCGTCAAACGGGAGAGTTTTTATCGAAAGAAGACTTGCAGCAGCGAGGCAAAGTATCGAAGACGATTTTAGAGTATCTAGACAACCATGGATGCCTTGAATCATTACCTGATCAGAACCAGCTTTCTCTTTTCTAACATTTGCATAAAATAAGCGGTTATGATATAGTAATTGTGGAAATGCTAAGGATACGGACGAGAAAGAGTGGGGAAACCCGCTCTTTCTTATTGATATGAACTTACTGACATAGTAAGTAGTATGGAGAACGAATCGGCTTCTAGCATGATTCGTTTTTTCTGTAGATTTTCAATCACCATGATTGATTTATTATGTGACGTTTAAAATCCTGCAACACAAATGACAACATTTCCACTCTAGTAGGTTAGACCTCTTATAGAGTGCAAAATAAAAATAGCAAATAAACCACTCTTTTTTGATATAAGAGACATAAAAAACGCGTAACCTAAACATACCATGCAATGTCTCGAAGGGAGGATTAGAATGAGTAAAAATGTAAAACAAACAGTGGAAGAAATGGTTTCCCCTATCTTAGAGGAAATGAATTTAGAGCTTGTTGAAATTGAATACGTAAAAGAAGGAAAAGATTGGTTTTTACGTGTGTTTATCGACTCTGATACCGGCGTGGATATCGAAGACTGCGGAGCAGTAAGTGAAAAATTGAGTGAGAAAATGGATGCAGTAGATCCAATCCCTCATAACTATTTTTTAGAAGTATCATCGCCTGGTGCGGAACGCCCATTAAAAAAAGATAAAGATTTTGAACGTGCAATTGGTAAGCATGTATACATAAAAACATATGAACCAATTGAAGGTGCAAAAGAATTTGAAGGCGAATTACAATCATTTGACGGAGAAACTGTCACATTATCTATTCGTATCAAAACACGCACAAAAACGGTGGTTTTACCATATGACAAAGTCGCTTTTGCTCGATTAGCGATTGTATTTTAATGTGTAGGGGCCAATATTAAAGGGGGATTATCCAACGATGAGCAGTGAGTTATTTGATGCCTTAGTCATTCTTGAAAAAGAGAAAGGCATTAGCAAAGATGTAATTATTGAAGCAATTGAAGCAGCGCTAATTTCTGCTTACAAACGCAACTTTAACCAAGCGCAAAACGTACGCGTTGATTTAAATTTAGAAAGAGGTTCAATGCGCGTGTTTGCTCGCAAAGATGTGGTTGATGAAGTATATGATCCACGCCTGGAAATTTCGGTTGAAGAAGCACAAACAATCAACCCTAACTTCCAACTAGACGATGTGGTTGAAATCGAAGTAACGCCAAAAGACTTTGGACGCATCGCGGCTCAAACAGCAAAACAAGTTGTTACACAGCGTGTTCGTGAGGCGGAACGAGGCGTTATCTATTCAGAGTTCAGCGATCGCGAAGAAGATATTATGACAGGTATTGTTCAGCGTCAAGATTCTCGCTTCATCTATGTGAGCCTTGGCAAAATTGAAGCATTGCTTCCTCAAAGCGAGCAAATGCCAAATGAGCAGTATAAACCTCATGATCGTATTAAAGTGTATATTACGAAAGTAGAAAAAACAACAAAAGGCCCGCAAATCTATGTTTCACGTACACACCCAGGTCTTTTAAAACGTCTTTTTGAAAAAGAAGTACCGGAAATCTATGACGGTACAGTTGAATTAAAATCAGTAGCTCGCGAAGCTGGAGACCGTTCAAAAATCTCTGTTCATTCTGAGTATGCTGAAGTAGATCCGGTCGGTTCTTGTGTTGGGCCAAAAGGTCAGCGCGTACAGGCTGTTGTAAATGAACTAAAAGGTGAAAAAATTGACATTGTTCGCTGGTCAAATGATCCAGTTGAATTTGTTGCCAACGCTTTAAGTCCATCTAAGGTAGTAGATGTGATTGTAGATGAAAATGAAAAAGCAACAACTGTTATCGTTCCTGACTATCAGCTGTCACTTGCAATTGGTAAACGTGGACAAAATGCACGTCTAGCTGCTAAGCTGACAGGCTGGAAAATTGATATTAAAAGTCAATCAGAAGCTGAACAAGAAGGTATGGTTGTAAAAAACAGCGATGATATGCTAGTAAGTCAACATGCATTTGATTCAGATGAAGATATGGAATAAGAGGTGAGCCAAGGTGAACAATCGTAAAAAAGTCCCGATGCGAAAATGTGTGGCCACTGGAGAAATGAAGCCTAAAAAAGAGCTAGTACGCGTTGTACGCTCAAAAGAAGGCGACGTTTCAGTTGATGTAACGGGTAAAAAGTCCGGGCGCGGAGCTTATGTAAGCAAGGATAAAGAAGCAATTTTATTGGCAAAAAAGAAAAATGTGCTTTCGACACATTTAGGCGCGTCAATAGATGAAGCGGTTTATGAAGAGTTGCTAGCGCTTGTAGAAAAGGAGAAACAGTCACGCTAATGAATGAACAATGGATCTCCTTTTTAGGGCTTGCAAACCGTGCACGCAAATTGATTTCTGGAGAAGAACTTGTGGTTAGAGAAGTTCGGAAACAAAAAGCAAAGTTAGTACTTTTAGCAAGCGATGCGTCTGAAAAC
Source organism: Priestia sp. D51 (assembly GCF_053345675.1). Taxonomy (NCBI): domain Bacteria; kingdom Bacillati; phylum Bacillota; class Bacilli; order Caryophanales; family Bacillaceae; genus Priestia; species Priestia sp. D51. The sequence goes on from NZ_JBLTIR010000001.1 coordinate 734,639, forward strand.
ACAAAGAAAAAAGTAACGGATAAATGTTCTTACTATAACGTTTCGGTTAAAATCGTTCCCGATCGCTACACGCTAGGTCAAGCGATTGGTAAAGATGCTCGAGTTGTGGTAGCCGTTATGGACGAGGGATTTGCTAAAAAGCTAGCAACGATGCTCGGTTAATTTTATGGGGGTGAAAGTATTGAATAAAAATACAAAATCAACAGCTAACAAAGGAAACAATAAAGGTAACAAAAAGCCACAGGCACAAAAGTCACAGGCACCAAAAGGTAGACCAGCTCCAGCAGCTGCAAAAGAGTTACCGGAAAAAGTAACGTTTGTCGGAAGCTTAACGGTTTCTGAGTTAGCAAAAGAATTAGGCAAAGAGCCTTCTGAAATTATTAAAAAATTATTTATGCTTGGTGTAATGGCAACAATTAACCAAGAGTTAGATAAAGATTCTATCGAACTAATTGCCGGAGAATACGGTGTAGAAGTTGAAGAAGAAGTAGTAGTAGATGACACTGCTTTTGAATCATTAGAAATTATTGACGACGAAAAAGACCTTCAAGTGCGTCCTCCAGTTGTTACAATCATGGGTCACGTTGACCACGGTAAAACGACGCTTCTTGACTCTATCCGTAACACAAAAGTAACGGCTGCAGAAGCAGGCGGTATCACGCAGCATATCGGTGCTTATCAAGTTGTGGTTGATGAAAAGAAAATTACATTCCTTGATACACCAGGGCATGCTGCATTTACAACAATGCGTGCTCGCGGTGCGCAAGTAACGGATATTACAATCCTTGTTGTTGCAGCAGACGATGGTGTAATGCCTCAAACAATTGAAGCGATTAACCATGCAAAAGCGGCAGAAGTGCCAATTATTGTTGCGGTTAACAAAATGGATAAAGAAGCAGCAAATCCAGATCGCGTTATGCAAGAACTAATGGAGCACGGCCTTGTAGCTGAAGAGTGGGGCGGAGAAACAATCTTCTGTAAGCTTTCAGCCATTTCAGGTGAAGGGATCGATCAATTACTTGAAATGATTTTACTTGTAAGTGAAGTAGAAGAGTTAAAAGCAAATCCTAACCGTCGTGCAGCAGGTACAGTTGTAGAAGCACAGCTAGATAAAGGCCGTGGGTCTGTAGCAACGCTTCTTGTTCAAACTGGTACACTACGCGTAGGTGATCCAATCGTAGTCGGAAATACGTTTGGCCGCGTTCGCGCAATGGTAAATGATATCGGCCGCCGTGTGAAGGAAGTAGGACCATCTACTCCGGTTGAGATTACTGGCTTAAACGAAGTTCCATTAGCTGGAGATCGTTTCTTAGTATTTGAAGATGAGAAAACAGCTCGTCAAATCGGAGAAGCTCGTGCTCAAAAGCAGCTTGAACAACAGCGCGGTGAAAAATCTCGCGTAAGCTTAGATGATTTATTTGAAAAAATTAAACAGGGTGAAATGAAAGACTTAAACCTTATCGTAAAAGCAGACGTACAAGGTTCTGTAGAAGCATTGGCTGCTGCTCTTCAAAAGATTGATGTAGAGGGTGTAAATGTTCGTATTATCCATACGGGTGTAGGCGCAATTACAGAATCTGATATCATTCTTGCAACTGCTTCTAACGCAATCGTTATCGGCTTTAACGTGCGTCCAGATGCTGGAGCAAAACGTACAGCTGACGTAGAAAACGTAGATATTCGTCTTCACCGCATTATTTATAAAGTAATTGAAGAAATTGAATCTGCGATGAAAGGAATGCTTGACCCTGAGTTTGCTGAAAAAATCATCGGTCAAGTGGAAGTACGTCAAACATTCAAAGTATCAAAAGTTGGTACAATCGCAGGAAGTTACGTAACAGACGGTAAAATTACGCGTAACAGTGGAATTCGTTTAATCCGTGACGGAATTGTTATCTTTGAAGGTGAAGTAGATGTGCTAAAACGCTTTAAAGACGATGCAAAAGAAGTCGCTCAAGGATATGAGTGTGGTATTACAATTAAAAACTTCAATGATATTAAAGAAGGAGATATTATTGAAGCATATGTAATGGAGCAAATTGATCCTAAATGATTGGACTAGTGGAGTGTGAATGCTTAATTTACGATGCTGCTTCTCTTAAAGAAAAACGTGCCGTGCTTCAGCGCATCTTGATGCGCTTGAAGCAGCGGTTTAACGTATCGGTTTCAGAAACTGATTTTCAAGATGTGTGGCAACGAACAAAAATTAGCATTGTCGCAGTCTCATCTAGCCGTGTCACAACGGAACAAGAACTGCAAAAAGCGCTAAGCTTGATTGATTCTTTTCCAGAGATTGAACGTACCATTACAACTTTTGATTGGTTATAAAAGGGGTGACACAGATGAACATAAGAGCAACTAGAGTCGGAGAACAAATGAAAAAAGAGATGGGCGAGATTTTAAATCGTAAAATCAAGGATCCGCGCATCGGTTTTGTGACTGTAACAGATGTTCAAGTATCAGGCGATTTACAGCAAGCGAAAGTTTATATCTCTGTTTTAGGAGATGCTGAGCAGCGTGAGAATACGTTAAAAGGCCTTGCGAAAGCAAAGGGATTTATCCGCTCAGAAATCGGTCAGCGCATTCGCTTACGTAAAACACCTGAAATTACGTTTGAGTTTGATGAATCAATTGATTATGGTAATCGAATTGAATCATTGCTTCATGAAATAAAAAAAGAAAGCGATGACCATCAAGAGAACGAATAAGATCAGTGAATGTAGAAACAAAAAAGGGTGTCTCAAAAGTGGTTTTTGCTTCTGAGACACCCTTTTTTAAATGAAAAGGAGATGAAGAATGAGTGGACGGTGTTTTAGTTTTACATAAACCAGCTGGCCTGACTTCGCACGACTGTGTGTTTAAAGTCCGAAAGCTGCTTCGCACTAAAAAAGTAGGGCATACAGGCACATTAGACCCTGACGTTACAGGGGTATTGCCTATTTGTATCGGTAGAGCTACCAAGATTGTAGAATATCTAACAGGAGCTACTAAAACCTATGAAGGGGAAGTTACACTCGGGTTTTCTACAACAACAGAAGATTCTTCCGGAGAGGTTGTAGAAGAAAAGAAAGTAGCGGATTCTTTTTCACGTGCTCAAATCGAAGAAGTGCTGTCTTCGATGACAGGAGAACTTCAGCAAGTCCCTCCAATGTATTCAGCGGTAAAGGTCAAAGGTAAAAAACTATATGAATATGCAAGGCAAGGGATCGAAGTAGAGCGCCCAGTTAGAACCATTCATATCTATAACTTTGAACTGCTGGATGATCGCGCTACATTTGAGGGAGAACAAATTTCCTTCAAATTCCGCGTAACGTGCAGCAAAGGTACATATGTGCGAACGCTTGCTGTGATGATTGGAGAAGCTCTTGGCTATCCATCTCATATGTCGTATTTGCAGCGAACGGGTTCCGGGCAGTTTTCACTCGAAGATTGTGTGACATTTGAAGATATTGAACGGGCGGTAGAAGAAGAAACGATCAATGAGAAACTACATTCGATCGAAGAAGCTCTTAATCATTTGCCGAAACTTCAAATTAGTGATACATTAGCAGAGAAAGTGAAAAATGGCGCGGTATTGCCGTGTACGGAAGATGAAGAGTTAAAAAAAGAACCCTTCTTTTTAATGATAAATTCTGCAGGCAAGTGCTTAGCAATTTATGCTCAGCACCCAACAAAAAAACATTTAATGAAGCCGGTTAAAGTGTTGGCAATCGACTAGACCGGTTAGGGAAAAGGTGAACTGTGTTTTGGAAACGATTGAAATTCGACATCCACACCACTTTCAACGAGAAGCTGTTCAACAATCAGTGTTAGCGCTTGGTTATTTTGATGGTGTGCATTTAGGGCATCAGCAAGTGATAAATTCAGCAAAACAGTTAGCCGATGAAAAAGGCATAGCTAGTGCTGTGATGACGTTTACTCCTCACCCTTCTGTGGTGCTCGGGCGCAATGTGCAGCACATTGATATGATCACACCGCTTCAAGAAAAAAAGAAACTCATTGAGGAAATGGGAATTGACTTTTTATATATCGTTCATTTTGATAAACAGTTTGCAGCACTATTGCCTCAAGAGTTTGTTGATCAGTATATTATTGGACTGAATGTACAGCATGTGGTAGCTGGATTTGACTATACGTATGGAAAGTTAGGTAAAGGAACAATGGAAATACTACCATTTCATTCTCGATCAAAATTCACGCAAACAACAATTGATAAGTTAACAAATGGCGAAGAAAAAATTAGTTCAACGCTTATTCGCGAAAGTTTAGCAAATGGAGATATGCATCGAGTAAAAGAGCTGCTTGGCCGCTATTATGAAGTGTCAGGTACAGTGACTCATGGAGAAAAGCGAGGCAGGCAAATAGGTTTTCCTACTGCTAACATCGCTTTAGACGATGAGTATTTACTTCCACGCATCGGTGTGTATGCTGTTGAGCTTCAGCTTCACGGTAAGTGGTATGCAGGAGTGTGCAACGTGGGCTACAAGCCGACTTTTCACGATAATTTAGAAAAGCCAACAATCGAAGTCCACTTATTATCATTTGACGAGCAAATCTACGATCAGCACGTAACGGTGAAATGGCACCGAATGATTCGCTCAGAAAAAAAGTTCAGCGGCATCGAAGAGCTTGTCGGTCAGATCTCAAAGGACAAGGAAGAAGCCCTTGCTTATTTTGAAGGAATTCAAAATAACAATAAATAAAAAAATATATATAAATAGCTGCTACGACTTGCTTTTTGTTCTAATAAGTAGTAACATAACACTTGTATGTAAAACAACCATTGCTTGGCATTACGATTCACCAACGTTTTGCTCGGTAACTGGGGTTTAATAATAAGGAGGTGAATAGGATGGCTATCACACAAGAGCGTAAAAATGAAATCATTAGTGAGTACAAAACTCATGCGAACGACACTGGTTCTCCAGAAGTTCAAATCGCTGTCCTAACAGAGCAAATTAACAATCTAAACGGTCACTTACGTACTCATAAAAAGGATCACCATTCACGTCGTGGTCTTTTAAAAATGGTAGGTCGACGTCGTAACTTACTTAACTACCTACGTAACAAAGACGTTACTCGTTATCGTGAGTTAATCAACAAACTTGGTTTACGTCGATAATAAGAAGAAAGCGGGAGCATTCCCGCTTTTTTAGTATGTACATTTAAGAAACATTAAAGATGCTACATAATGTGAAAAAAGCTATTGTTTTTGGATATTTCGTTTATAATAAAACTATCACATTTGATTACATACATATTTTATATGTAGAGAGGGGTACTCGTCGATATGGAACAAGAAAAACGAGTGTTCTCTGTAGATCTAGCTGGACGAAAGCTAGAAGTTGAAGTTGGCCAGTTGGCAAAACAAGCAAATGGCGCAGCATTAATCCGCTATGGAGACACAGTTGTATTAAGTACAGCAACGGCTTCAAAAGAGCCTAAAAATGTAGATTTCTTCCCGTTAACAGTAAACTATGAAGAGCGTTTATATGCAGTCGGTAAAATCCCAGGTGGATTCATTAAGCGTGAAGGCAGACCAAGTGAAAAAGCAATCTTGGCTAGCCGTTTAATCGACCGTCCGATTCGTCCTTTATTCGCAGATGGTTTCCGAAACGAAGTTCAAGTTGTCAGCGTTGTAATGAGCGTAGACCAAAACTGTTCTTCAGAAATCGCAGCAATGTTTGGTTCTTCATTAGCATTATCAGTATCTGATATTCCATTTGAAGGTCCTATTGCAGGCGTAATCGTAGGCCGTGTAGACAATGAATTTGTTGTAAACCCAACGGTAGATGAGCTTGAAAAAAGCGATATTCATCTGACGGTTGCTGGTACAAAAGACGCGATCAACATGGTTGAAGCAGGCGCTGATGAAGTACCGGAAGAAGTAATGTTAGAAGCAATTATGTTTGGACACGAGCAAATTAAAAAATTAATTGCGTTCCAAGAAGAAATTGTAGCAGCAGTAGGCAAAGAAAAAGTTGAAGTTGAGCTTTATACTGTTGATGCTGACCTTGAGCGTCAAGTTCGCGAAATTGCAGAAGGTGACATGAACCGTGCTGTTCAAGTTCAAGAAAAGCATGCGCGCGAAAATGCGATTAAAGAAGTGAAAAGCGCTGTAGCTGCAAAATTTGAAGAGCAAGATGTAGAAGAAGAAGTACTAAATCAAGTGAATGAAATTTTGTCGAAGCTTGTTAAAAGTGAAGTGCGTCGCTTGATCACAGAAGAAAAAGTACGTCCTGATGGCCGTAGTATTGACGAAATTCGTCCACTTTCTTCTGAAACAAACTTGCTTCCACGTACACACGGATCTGGATTATTTACGCGTGGACAAACTCAAGCGCTTAGCATCTGTACATTAGGTGCACTTGGCGATGTGCAAATTTTAGATGGTTTAAGTGTAGAAGAATCTAAACGCTTCATGCATCACTACAACTTCCCTTCATTTAGTGTTGGTGAAACTAGACCGATGCGCGGACCGGGTCGTCGTGAAATTGGACATGGTGCGCTAGGTGAACGTGCACTTGAGCCGGTTATTCCAAATGAAAAAGATTTCCCTTATACAATTCGTCTTGTATCTGAAGTATTAGAGTCAAACGGTTCTACTTCACAAGCAAGTATTTGTGCAAGTACGCTTGCAATGATGGATGCTGGGGTTCCAATTAAAGCACCTGTAGCAGGGATTGCAATGGGTCTGATCAAATCAGGTGAACACTACTCGATTCTAACGGACATTCAAGGAATGGAAGATCACCTAGGAGACATGGACTTTAAAGTAGCAGGTACCGAAAATGGCGTAACTGCGCTTCAAATGGATATTAAAATTGACGGGTTATCTCGTGAAATTTTAGACGAAGCCCTTCAACAAGCAAAAAAAGGCCGTATGCAAATCTTAAATCATATGATGTCAACGATTGCTACGCCTCGTCAAGAGCTTTCTCAATATGCGCCTAAGATCCTTACAATGGCGATTAACCCTGATAAAATTCGTGATGTTATTGGACCAAGCGGCAAGCAAATCAATAAAATCATCGAAGAAACAGGCGTTAAAATTGATATCGAACAAGATGGTACAATCTTCATTTCTTCTATTGATCAGCCGATGAATGAAAAAGCGAAGAAAATCATTGAAGATCTTGTACGCGAAGTTGAAGTCGGCCAAATGTACTTAGGAAAAGTAAAACGAATTGAAAAATTCGGTGCATTTGTAGAAATCTTCAGCGGAAAAGATGGGCTTGTTCATATTTCAGAGCTTGCAGAAGAGCGTATTGGAAAAGTAGAAGACGTTGTAGCGATTGGTGACGAGCTTTTAGTTAAAGTCATGGAAATTGATAAACAAGGTCGCGTTAACTTATCTCGTAAAGCAATTTTAAAAGAACAAAAAGAAAAAGAAGAAAAAGCAAAAGAAACAAAATAATCTTCTTTTACTACTATATAGATATTGTGAAATCGTCCATACATGAAGAAAATCCATGTGTAGGGCGATTTTATCGTTTGTAGATGTTTGTTCTACCTTGTCCTCTTTATACATATTTTAAATGGTAAAGGGGGAAGGATAAGTGAAGAGAACCATTGTGCAATTTACAGCATTTCTATTTTTACTGGCAATTACATATAAATCTATTTATAATCCTTTTGCTGAAGCATATATAGAAGCACTTAAATCCGATGTACAACTTGTATCAGCTCAGCATGATGCGTTATATCAAAAGATTGAAGAAAAAGCAAAAGATTATGAAAAGCCAGCGGCGAATGCACGAATCGATCCTGTTTGGAAACGGGTTCCTGGCTATAACGGCATAAAAGTTGATCTTGCTGCTTCTTATAAAAATATGAAACCTGCGGGTAAATTTGATGAAAAAAAATTAGTGTACAAACAGGTTAGACCAAAGGTTCACTTGAAGGATTTACCACAGGAACCTATCTACCGTGGACACGATGAAAAGCCTATGGTATCGTTTACAGTGAACGTAGCATGGGGGAACGAGTATTTGCCTAAAATGTTAGAAGTGCTGAAAAAGCACCATGCTAAAGCAACCTTCTTTTTAGAAGGAAAATGGGTTAAAAATAATCCAGATATGGCAAAAATGATTGTAGACGCAGGGCATGAAGTGGGAAATCACTCTTATTCTCATCCTGATATGGCCACTTTATCGGCTAGTCAAATCAATCAGCAGCTTAAAAAAACGAATGATATTATTACATCTACTACGGGACAAAAAGTAAAATGGTTTGCTCCGCCGAGCGGCAGTTTTCGCCCCGAAGTAGTAACGCTTGCTTCTCAGTTAAAAATGAGTACCATCATGTGGACAGTTGATACAATCGATTGGCAAAAGCCGAGTTCAGAAGTGTTAATTAATCGAGTAATGAAAAAGATTCATCCAGGGGCTATTGTACTGATGCACCCGACTGAATCAACGGCTGAATCGCTTGACCAATTGTTAACCGATATTGAACGCAAAGGCCTGAAAGTTAGCGATGTGTCAACGATGCTAGATGAAGAACGAATGATGAAACTACCTTCTTCTACTAAGAAGTAAGTGAGATAAGCAAAAGGGAGGCACTAGCTTGATAAAACGATATACGTGCAAAAATGGTGTAAGAATTGTATTGGAAAATATCCCAACTGTTCGATCTGTGGCCATTGGGGTATGGATCGGAACGGGTTCTCGAAGTGAACACCCTGAAATTAATGGTGTATCACATTTTCTTGAACATATGTTTTTTAAAGGAACAAAAACAAGATCTGCTCGTGAAATTGCAGAAAGCTTCGACCGCATTGGGGGACAAGTAAATGCATTCACTTCTAAAGAATACACGTGCTACTATGCAAAAGTATTAGACGAACACGCAGATCAAGCGCTAGATGTGCTGGCGGATATGTTCTTTAATTCTTCATTTGATGAAGAGGAATTAGCTCGTGAAAAAAATGTTGTATATGAAGAAATTAAAATGTATGAAGATACACCTGACGATATTGTACACGATCTATTAGGAAAAGCCGTATATGGCAATCATCCATTAGGGTATCCAATTTTAGGAACGGAAGATACGTTAAAAACATTTAACGGTGATTCGCTTCGTCAATATATGGAGCAAATGTATATTCCTGAAAACATCGTTATTTCAGTAGCTGGAAACATTGATGAGAGTTTTATACAACAGGTGGAAAACTATTTTGGTACATATACGTCAAGTCATTCCGCTCATCAATATGTTCAGCCTGAGTTCCATACAAATCATATTGCGCGCAAAAAAGAGACAGAACAAGCTCATCTTTGCCTTGGCTTTAAAGGTTTGCCAATTGGCGGAGAAGATGTATATAGCTTAATTGTATTAAACAACGTGCTTGGCGGAAGCATGAGCAGTCGTTTGTTCCAAGAAGTCCGCGAACAGCGCGGCTTGGCTTACTCTGTTTTCTCTTATCATTCTTCTTATCGAGACAGTGGTCTTGTAACGATTTATGGGGGAACTGGAAGCCATCAGCTCGACGTATTATATGATACGGTTCAAGAAACGCTTTATGATTTGAAAGACAAAGGTATTACAGATAAAGAACTTGCTAACAGCAAAGAGCAGCTGAAAGGAAACTTAATGCTGAGTCTTGAAAGTACAAATAGCCGTATGAGCAGAAACGGAAAAAATGAGTTAATGCTGGGCTATCACCGTTCATTAGATGAGATTTTAGACCTTGTTAATGCCGTGACTAAAGATAGTGTAAATGGTCTTGCACGAGATATTTTCAAAGACGAATTTGCGCTTTCATTAATAAGCCCGAGTGGAGATTTACCTAAGGGTTTTAAAGGAAATTAAACCATAAAAGTAAGGTTGGCTAAAATAATTGAGCCAGCCTTATTTTTATGTAATTTTTTGTATGGTTGTTCAATAAATTAGATGAAAGGAGGGATTTCATGAGATTAAGTGAGCTGAGTGGAAAAGAAATTGTAGATGTTAAGCGAGCAGAGCGTTTGGGTATTTTAGGGCAAACAGATCTTGAAATTAATGAACATACGGGACAAATTAATGCGCTTATTATTCCATCTGTGAAGTGGTTTGGATTTCGAAAACAAGGAGATGAAGTGCGAGTGCCGTGGGGGAATATCGAAAAAATTGGTACGGATATGGTGATTGTAAATGTTCATCAGCTAGAAGACATAAATAATGAGTCAACAAAATAACAAACGAGATGCTTCCTGCATCTCGTTTCTTTTATTTTCAGGGATAAAGATTCACCGATTCCTGTGTGTTTACATAGTATGTTGAAGAAAAGCAATAGGCATTCTAGGGCGTAATGATAGCACTTTACATCTCGATGGTTTAAGCGAAGGATACATCTATTTAATGTTAAAGAAGGTGAAAATGAAACATGTTAACGGATTTGCACATAGCTGTAATTGGCGGTGATGCTAGGCAGCTTGAAGTCATTCGAAAATTAATTCAATTAGATGCAAAAACCTCTCTTATTGGTTTTGATCAGCTAGATCATGGTTTTACAGGTGCGACGAAATATCAGATAGAGGAGCTGGATTTTTCAGATGTTGACGCCATCATCCTTCCAGTGCCTGGAACAAATCACGAAGGGCAAGTAGATACTATTTTTTCAAATGAAAAAGTAGTATTGACTGAAGAAATACTTAAAAAAACGCCTGAGCACTGCATTATTTATTCTGGTATTAGCAATGGGTATTTAAACGAATTAGTCAAAACGACAAACCGTAAACTCGTTCAGCTATTTGAGCGTGATGATGTAGCAATTTATAACTCTATTCCTACTGTTGAAGGTACCATCATGCTTGTTATTCAACATACGGATTTTACCATTCACGGTTCAAATATTTCTGTCCTAGGTTTAGGAAGAGTAGGAATGAGCGTGGCGAGGTCCTTTGCTGCACTTGGTGCCAATGTAAAAGTAGGAGCTAGAAAATCTGAACATTTAGCACGTATTGCTGAAATGGGTTTGCAGCCTTTCTATCTTTCTGAACTCGATAAAGAAATTGCTGATAGTGATATATGTATTAACACCATTCCATACCCTATCTTAACGGCTAAGACATTATCTAATGTCCCGACCCACGCGCTCATTATTGATTTAGCTTCAAAGCCTGGAGGAACCGATTTCCGCTATGCAGAAAAACGAGGAATTAAAGCTATTTTAGCACCTGGTCTTCCAGGGATTGTGGCTCCAAAAACAGCAGGTCAGATTGTCGCTAATGTATTAGTGAATTTATTAAAAGACGCTGCGGATGCGAGAGAGGAGAAAAAATAATGTCATTAAAAGGTAAAAGAATAGGATTCGGCTTGACCGGATCTCACTGTACGTATGATGCGGTTATGCCGGAAATTGAAAAGCTTGTTAATTTGGGAGCAGAAGTGTTACCGGTTGTTTCTTACACTGTACAATCCACAAATACTCGTTTTGGAGATGGAGAAGACTGGGTGAAGAAAATTGAGGAATTAACAGGTCATGCCGTCATCAATACAATTGTAAAAGCAGAGCCTCTAGGACCAAAGATTCCGCTTGATTGTATGGTAGTTGCCCCAATCACTGGGAATACGATGAGTAAGTTTGCGAATGCAATGACTGAATCTCCGGTACTCATGGCAGCTAAAGCAACGCTTCGTAATAATAAGCCAGTGGTACTGGGAATTTCGACTAATGACGCACTAGGGCTAAATGGTGTAAACTTAATGAGGCTAATGGCGACTAAAAATATTTATTTTATTCCATTTGGTCAAGATGACCCGGTGCTTAAACCAAATTCAATGGTAGCGCGTATGACGATGTTATCAGACACGGTGTACGCAGCGCTTGAAGATAAACAGATTCAGCCTGTTATTGTCGAAAGGTTCCGCGACGGTCAAGAGTCATAGGACATATATGCCTCTTGCTGTTGTATGAATCTGTTCAATACTGCGGCTGTAAGAGAACTCTCAATCTCAAAGAAGAGAAGATTTTAAAAATCTTCTCTTCTTTGACGCAATGAAGCATAATAATATGTTAAAATAGTCAGTATATGCAGATAAATGTTGAGTAGTTGAAAATTGTTGGAGGCGGTATTAAAATGACAAGAGAATTACATGTAGCAGTAGTAGGAGCAACAGGTGCAGTAGGACAACAAATGATTAAAACCCTACAGGAGCGTAATTTTCCAGTTGGTAAATTAACGTTATTATCTTCAGCTCGTTCAGCTGGTAAAAAAGTGTTGTTTAACGGAGAAGAAGTTGTTGTGCAAGAAGCAACTCCTGATAGCTTTGAAGGCGTAGACATTGCTTTATTCAGTGCAGGCGGCAGCATTTCAAAAGCACTTGCACCAGAGGCAGTAAAACGCGGAGCAATCGTTGTAGACAACACAAGCGCTTATCGAATGGATGAAAATGTCCCGTTAGTTGTGCCGGAAGTGAACGAAGATGCATTACACGCACATAACGGAATCATTGCTAATCCAAACTGCTCTACAATTCAAATGGTAGCAGCATTACAGCCATTACGCGAAACATACGGCTTATCTAAAGTGCTAGTATCAACGTATCAAGCCGTTTCTGGAGCAGGCGCTGCTGCAATTAATGAATTAAAAGAACAAGCTAAAGCTATTTTAGAAGAAAAAGAGTTTACACCGGAAATTTTACCGGTTGGTGGAGATAAAAAACATTATCAAATTGCTTTTAATGCCATTCCGCAAATTGATAAATTTCAAGATAACGGTTTTACATTTGAAGAAATGAAAATGATTAATGAAACGAAAAAAATTATGAGCATGCCTGAATTGCCAGTAGCTGCTACTTGTGTTCGTCTACCGGTTGTAACAGGTCATTCAGAGTCAGTGTACATTGAAATTGAAAAAGACGGTGTAACGGTAGCTGATGTGAAAAATTTATTGGCTGATGCACCTGGTATCGTATTGCAAGATGATCCAGAAAATCAAGTATATCCAATGCCAGCAGACTGTGTAGGTAAACGAGATGTGTTTGTCGGCCGTATTCGTAAAGATTTAGATCGCGATAACGGTTTCCATATGTGGATCGTTTCTGATAACTTGTTAAAAGGTGCAGCTTGGAATTCTGTACAAATTGCAGAATCACTTATTAAGCTTAGCTTAGTAAAATAAGCGCAACCAGAGTGTCTCGGAACATGATGAGGTGTAAGTATGAAAATAATCGTCCAAAAATTTGGAGGAACTTCCGTTCGTAACGAAGAAGGAAGAGCAAGAGCAATCTATCATTTAAATAATGCATTAAGTGAGGGTTACAAAGTAGTCGTTGTTGTATCGGCAATGGGACGAAAAGGTGAACCGTATGCAACGGATACATTGCTTTCACTTGTTGATGGAAATAAAGCGTCTCTTAACAAACGTGAGCTTGATATGCTTATGGCATGCGGAGAATTAATTTCATCGGTTGTATTTACAAATTTATTAAACGAAAATGGGATTAAAGCTACAGCATTAAACGGTGCACAGGCAGGGTTTGTGACGAATGATGATTTTACCAATGCCAAGATACTAGAAATGAAATGCGACCGTTTGTTAAAAGAATTAGAAGAATATGATGTCGTTGTCGTAACAGGCTTTCAAGGGGCAACTGCTGAAGGTGATACAACAACGCTTGGACGCGGAGGTAGCGATACATCTGCTTCAGCGTTAGGTGCAGCCCTTATGGCTGATTACATTGACATTTTCACGGATGTAGAAGGTGTGATGACAGCGGACCCGCGTATTGTAGAAGATGCAAGACCGCTATCCGTTGTCACATATAACGAAATATGCAACATGGCTTATCAAGGTGCAAAAGTAGTTCACCCACGTGCCGTAGAGATCGCCATGCAAGCAAAAGTACCGATGCGCGTCCGTTCCACGTATGCTGATTCAGAAGGTACGCTCGTTACATCTCAAGGTGAAGCACAGCAGCGTGGAAGCGATGTGCAAGAACGCCTTGTAACAGGAATCGCCCACGTATCTAACGTGACTCAAATTAAAGTTTTTAGTAAAGAAGGCCATTATGATACGCAAGCAGAGGTATTCAAAGCAATGGCACAAGAAAAAATCAGCGTAGATTTTATCAATATTTCACCGAAGGGTGTTGTATATACGGTAACAGATGAAGCAACTGACAAAGCAATTGATGTGCTTCATGCGCTAGGGTATGAGCCGGCTGTTATTCGCAACTGTGCCAAAGTATCAACGGTTGGAGCAGGAATTGCAGGGGTGCCTGGTGTTACATCTAAAATTGTTACAGCTCTTTCTAGCGAAGGTATTCAGATTTTACAATCTGCTGACAGCCATACGACGATTTGGGTGCTTGTAAAAGAAGAGGATTTAAAGAAAGCCGTTAATGCTCTTCATGGTGCCTTTGACTTGTCAAAAGCACCGCAAAAAAGATAAACTACATGTTCCGTTAGCTATAAGCTAACGGTTCATTACATGAATAGGGATAATGCAATTTCAAGGAGTGAAAACATGATTGATTTTGGGAAAGTCGCAACAGCGATGGTAACGCCTTTTGATCATAAAGGAAATATTGATTTTGAAAAAACAACGCAGCTTATTAACTATTTAATCAGCAACGGTTCAGATGCGTTGGTTATTGCAGGAACAACGGGTGAATCTCCTACGCTTTCAACAGAAGAAAAGCTGGCGCTGTTCCGCCACTCAGTAAAGGTAGTAGATGGCCGTGTACCTGTTGTTGCAGGTACAGGAAGCAATAATACGTATGCATCAATTGAATTAACGAAAAAGGCAGAAGAAATCGGCGTAGATGCGATTATGATTGTAGCACCTTATTATAACAAGCCGAATCAGGAAGGCTTATATCAGCACTTTAAAACAATTGCTGAAAGTACAGAGCTGCCTGTCATGTTATACAATATTCCAGGGCGATCCGTGATCAATATGTCTGTGGATACAATTGTACGCCTAGCTGAACTGCCAAATGTTGTAGCGTTAAAAGATGCAAGCGGCGACCTTGACGCAATGACAGCTATTATCGCACAAACAAGCGATGATTTTGCTTTATACAGCGGTGATGATGGCTTAACACTGCCGGTATTAGCAATTGGAGGAACTGGGATTATTTCTGTTGCCTCTCACGTTATTGGAAATGAAATGCAAGAGATGGTTAAGTTGTATGAGTCAGGAAATCCGAAAGAAGCAGCAAAAATTCATCAGCGTATTGTACCTGTGATGAAATCTCTTTTTGCGGCTCCAAGTCCAACGCCTGTTAAAACAGCTTTACAGCTAAAAGGGTTAGACGTAGGATCGGTACGATTACCTTTAGTTCCGTTAACGGAAGAAGAACGCCAAACGTTAGTCAGCACATTAAATACGCTATAAGCTATAAGTATGTTTTTTAAACGTCTCTTCATTGACCGTATATACGAGTTGATGAAGAGACGTTTTTTTCTTATAAGATAATAGAAGAGCACATGACGGAAATAGACGAATGAAATTTCTTGTATTCCAATTCTTACTTCAGTTATAATGTAAGCAAATGAAATTGTACGGGTGAAAGTAAGTAGGAGGAACTTATGGTACTAGAAAAGACAGAAAATATTAAAATTTCAGCCTTGGGTGGAGTCGGAGAACTTGGAAAAAACATGTATGTGGTGGAAATCAATGAAAACATATATGTGTTAGATGCAGGGTCAAAGTTTCCGGGAGGGGAAATGTTAGGAATTGATATTGTCATTCCTGACATTACATATTTAGTAGAAAATCAGCAGAACGTAAAAGGCATTTTTGTTACTCATGGACATGAAGAGCAAATTGGGGCTATTCCCTTTATACTTCAAAAATTGGACGTGCCGGTATATGGTACAGAATTAACGCTAGCACTTATCAAAGAAAAGTTAAAAGAGTATGGAATTAAAAAATATGAGGCTTTACATCCTATCACTTCGTCAACGGTTTTATCGTTTGAAGGAGTGGATATTTCATTTTTTAGAACGCAGCACAGTATACAAGATTCAGTCGGCATTTGTTTACAAACCAATCAAGGTGCGATTGTATATACAGGTGATTTTAAATTTGATCAAAACTCAGTCAGCATTCAAAGCGCTGATATTGGAAAAATGGCTGCCATTGGGGAAAAAGGCGTCCTGTGTTTGCTTTCAGACAGTACAAATGCGGATAAGCCAGGCTATACAGTTTCCGAGGCCGTCATCGGACAAAATATTACCGACGCTTTTTATAAAAGCAAAGGTCGAATCATTGTTGCTGCATACAGTTCCAATCTGCACCGTATTCAGCAAGTTATTCATGCCGCATATCAGCATGGCCGTAACCTGATCGTTATGGAAAAGAGTATGCTGAAAATCATTGATATTGCAGCAAAACTTGGACATTTGCAGCTGCCTGAGGATTTAATTGTTCCTGTGCAAAAGCTAAAGGATCTTTCAGAACATGAAACGGTTATTTTAACAACAGGTCATCACGGAGAGCCGATTTCAGGTCTTACTCGAATGGCTAAACAGTCCCATAAATTTATTCAAATCAAACAAGATGACACGGTCCTGCTGGCTGCTACACCCGTGGCGGGGCACGAAACGACCTTTTCAAAAACAATTGACGTCATCTTTCGTTTAGGAGCAAGCGTAGTGTTTGCTCAGAAGAAAGTACAGGCTTCCGGACACGGCAGTCAAGAAGAATTAAAATTTATGATTAACTTAACAAAGCCGAAATATGTCATGCCTGTGAATGGAGAGTATCGAAAACAAAAAGCTTATGCAAAGCTAGCCGGTCAATTAGGAATATCAGAAGATCATATTTGTTTGCTTGAAAAAGGTGAGCGAGTTGAGTTTAAAGATGCTCGCATGTACCCTAGCGGTTCTATTCAAGCGGGAAATACGCTCATTGATGGACTAGGCGTCGGCGATATTGGGAATATCGTTCTGAGGGATCGCAGGCTGCTGTCACAGGACGGAATCTTAACGGTAGTAGTTACGATTAATAAACGTCAAAAAACAGTAGTAGCGGGGCCAGAAATCATCTCCCGCGGATTCGTCTATGTAAGAGAATCAGAAAAGCTTTTAGAAGAAGCAACGAAGATTGTTCAGCAAATTTTAGAAAAGTGTATGGAAGACAAAGTGATCGAGTGGTCTTCATTAAAATTAAAAATGAGAGAAAGTTTAAATCAATTTTTATATGAAAAAACCCGTCGTAAACCGATGATTTTACCGATTATCATGGAAATCTAATGTGAAGCCTTCCCGCTGGGAAGGCTTTTTATTTGCAGCTGATGGGGATGTAATAACTATGAGAAGTTCATACTACTACTATCAATAAGTGAAAGGAGCTAGAATATGTTTGAAAATAACGAAAGATTACATTCTGATGAAGCGCCTCAGCAGCCTAATAAAAATGAAGAAAGCAAGGGCGGAATATTAGATAAAATTCAACAATTGGGACAGACCAACGTGGCTCAGCTTCCTCAGGATTCTAATATTCACTGTTTAACGATTGTAGGACAAATCGAAGGGCACATGCAGCTGCCTCCTCAAAATAAAACGACAAAATATGAGCATGTCATCCCGCAAATTGTGGCGATTGAACAAAATCCAAAAATTGAAGGATTGCTTATTATTTTGAATACAGTAGGTGGAGATGTAGAAGCAGGTCTTGCCATTGCGGAAATGATTGCTTCGTTATCCAAGCCTTCTGTGTCCATTGTGCTAGGAGGCGGACATTCAATCGGTGTTCCAATTGCGGTTTCAACTGATTATTCGTATATTGCCGGTACAGCGACCATGACCATTCATCCCATTCGCTTAACGGGTCTTGTTATTGGTGTACCGCAAACATTCGAATACTTAGATAAAATGCAAGAGCGCGTGATTAACTTTGTGAGAGAACACTCTCATATTTCAGAAGAAAAGTTTAAAGAACTTATGTTTTCAAAAGGGAACTTAACGCGTGATATCGGGACAAATGTAGTTGGCGGAGATGCTGTTTCATACGGGTTAATTAACGAAGTAGGCGGAGTTGCTCAAGCAATCAAAAAATTGAATGAACTGATTGAGCAAGGACGTCAGAATGAGGAGCAGCTGCTGCAATGATTTTATATACAATGATGCCACAAGAACTGATTTTTCAGCAGTCTTATCATCAAGAACAATCTCAGCCAAAGCTTATTAATCATAATGGAATCCCGGTTATCGTTGAAGAAAATGAACAAAAACAACAGCAAATTGTGAGGGTTTTAAGCACGAATCCTCAAGATTATTTGAATGAAAATTATTATCCTGGTCAAATTTTGTCGTAAGGATTTCAGTATAATTATGGTGAATATGGTATAATGAATATGACGAAGAAGGCAGCCGCTGTATTGGCTGCTTTTTTATTCAACTGATAAAAGAAACAAAATCAACATAGGGTGTTGGACGTTGATTGGAGTGGAAAAATGGCAAAGAAAAAACGAAGAGGTCAAATAAAAAAGGATGAATGGAAACGCATATTGCGCTTTGAGCTTATTGGCTTATTTTTATTAGCGTTAACGTTAATTGCCATGGCAGGACTCGGTGCTGTAGGACAGGCTCTTGTACTCGTGGTCCGCTTATTTATTGGCGAATGGTATATGCTGTGTTTAATCGGAATGGTTATTCTATCTGTTTATATCATTTGGAAAAGAGAAATGCCTCCTTTAGTGACGCGGCAGCTTATCGGTACATACCTCATTATTTTATCTATTTTACTGTTTAGTCACGTGACGTTATTTGAAAATTTATCGAAAAACGGAACGTTTACAGATCCATCTGTCATTATGAATACGTGGGATTTGTATATGCTCGAAGCAACGGGACAATCGAATCACAGTGATTTAGGGGGAGGGATGATAGGAGCTATTATGTTTGCCATGTTCTACTATCTGTTTGATAGCTTAGGAACAGAACTTATCGCTGCCTTGCTTATTGTGATTGGGGTACTGCTCATTACCGGACGTTCGCTTCACGAAACGGTATTAAAACTTCTGTCACCTCTAGTTAATTTTTTAACAACGGAGTTAAAAGAAGGCTGGCAAGATATTCAGACGTGGAAACATAAGAAGAAAAAAGCCCCTAAAACAACAAAAAAGAGACGCCAAGAAAAAGCTGTTCAAGAACCTGAAGAAAGCGTGGAAATAGAAGTGGAAGCACCTTCGCCTCCAATTATTGAACACTTTGATTATGGAGAGGAAGAGTCTAGTCAATCTTCTGCTGCTCCTGTAGCTCCGGTGCCTCCGGTTATGGAATCGAAGCCTGTAGCTGCTGCACCGCAACAGCCAAGGCCGCAAAAGGAACAGGAAGAAGAAAAAGCTCCTATGATTACCTTTACTGAAACGGAAAATAAAGAGTATGAGCTTCCTCCTATCAAGCTATTGACGATGCCAAAGAAAAGTAACCAGGCAAAAGAGCATAAAAACATTTATAAAAATGCCGAAAAGCTTGAAAAAACGTTTCAAAGTTTCGGCGTAAAAGCAAAAGTGGCAAAAGTTCACCTTGGACCAGCTGTTACAAAATATGAAGTATATCCTGATGTAGGAGTAAAAGTAAGTAAGATTGTCAATTTAAGTGATGATTTAGCACTTGCATTAGCTGCCAAAGATATTCGGATTGAAGCTCCAATTCCCGGGAAATCAGCGGTAGGAATTGAAGTGCCGAACGAAGAAGTAGCGATGGTTTCGCTTAGAGAAGTACTTGAAGCGACTGAAAATAACCGACCTGATAAAAAGCTATTAGTTGGTTTAGGAAGAGATATTTCAGGCGAAGCTGTGCTAGCAGAGCTTAATAAAATGCCTCATATGCTTGTAGCAGGGGCAACAGGAAGCGGAAAAAGTGTGTGTATCAACGGTATTATTATTAGTATTTTAATGAGAACAAAGCCTCATGAAGTAAAATTAATGATGATTGACCCTAAGATGGTTGAGTTGAATATGTACAATGGTATTCCGCATTTATTGGCTCCTGTCGTAACAGATCCGAAAAAAGCTTCTCAAGCATTAAAGAAAGTTGTAAGTGAGATGGAGCGACGTTATGAGTTGTTCTCACACAGCGGAACGAGAAACATTGAAGGATATAACGATTTAGTAAAACGTATGAATGATGATGGAGACGCCGATGCAAAACAGCCGACTCTTCCTTATATTGTGGTGATTGTTGATGAGTTGGCTGACTTGATGATGGTTGCTTCATCTGACGTCGAAGATTCGATCACACGTCTTGCTCAAATGGCTCGTGCTGCCGGCATTCATTTGATTATTGCTACACAGCGACCATCAGTAGATGTTATTACTGGAGTTATTAAAGCAAACATTCCTTCCCGAATCGCTTTTAGTGTATCTTCACAAACTGACTCTCGTACGATCCTAGATATGGGAGGAGCTGAGAAGCTTCTAGGAAGAGGAGATATGCTGTTCATGCCTGTTGGAGCTTCAAAACCTGTGCGTGTGCAAGGTGCCTTTTTATCAGATGAAGAAGTAGAAGAGATTGTTGATTTTGTAATTGCACAGCAAAAAGCACAGTATCAAGAAGAAATGATTCCAACAGATGCCCCTGAACAAGTCGATGATTTTGCAGATGAGCTATATGACGAAGCGGTTCAGCTTGTGGCAGAAATGCAAACAGCTTCTGTTTCTATGCTGCAGCGACGCTTTCGAATTGGCTATAACCGGGCTGCACGTTTAATCGATGCGATGGAAGATCGTGGAGTGGTTGGGCCTTACGAAGGAAGTAAGCCGCGTTCGGTGCTGATTTCTCAGCAAAATGAAGATGTTGGATCTTAATAAGGTTATTAGAAAAGATGGAGCTGGGACAAAAGTATTTTAGCCTAAGTGAAAAACGAATCACTAATCAACATGTCTGATTAGCGGTTCGTTTTTTTTGTTAGGGTGAATATAGGTTTCATCCGTTTCGTTCCTTCTAGCAGTTGACTGAAAGACAAGGTGAAGACTCCTGCGGGAAAAGCGTAAGCGACGAGGAGGCCCATCGCCCGCCCGTGGAAACCGAAGTCTTGCACGGAAATCAACTGCGGTGTCGCAAGCGTTTCAGCTCATGTATCTTATTTGTTTGTCTTTAGATTGGATTTATTTCGTTATGTCTCAACCTCATTTTTTTATGGAAGAAGAGACGGTAAGAATAGTATTACACAAAAATATGTCATGCTAAATAAATAAAATAAAAACGAATATTAAAAAATTTAATGACTAAAATGTTTGGTTTTTATCTAATATTAGAAGAAAAGTAGGTTGTTAGGTATGCTGACATTAAAAAATAACAAAAATTCATTTTTTTAAAAAAATATTAAAAATTTTAACAAAAAATTAATATAACCTATTTATTTATCTGTCGAAAAATGATATATTATTTTCGATTAAGTAGTCGAACATCAGAGGTCTGATGACTTTTTAATATGGAGGAAGAGTGATGTCTATACGTGCGGATAATCGGCACTTGTATTTACAAGTGATTGATAAAATTAAACAAAATATAGAAAAAGGAATTTTTAAAGAAAAGGAAAGACTCCCTTCAGAGTTTGATTTATCAAAGCAGCTAGGGGTTAGCCGCGCAACGCTACGTGAGGCACTTCGCATATTAGAAGAAGAGAATATTATTGTTCGCAGACACGGCGTGGGAACATTTGTCAACACGAAGCCTACTTTTTTGTCAGGGATTGAGCAATTAAATAGTATAACACATATGATTGAACAAGCTGGTATGAAGGCCGGAACAATCTTCTTATCTTCTCAAATACAAGAGTTGTCTGAAAATGATTTAACACGTTTTGCTTGCGGGGAAGACGAACAGATTTTATTTGTTGAACGGGTGAGAACGGCAAACGGAGAGCCTGTTGTATATTGCATGGACAAGGTTCCTCAAAAAATATTGCCTGAAAATTTCGAATATAAACAGGAATCTTTGCTAGAAATTCTTGAAAAACAAGCAGGAAAGCACATTTCATACGCCGTGGCAAATATTGAGCCTCTAGGCTATCATGAAAAAGTTTCTCCTATTTTACAATGCGAGCCAGAAACCGCTTTGCTTGTGCTGAAACAAATGCATTATGACCAGTATGATGAACCCATTTTATATTCCATCAATTATTTTAAAGCAGATCAATTTAGTTTCCAAGTACTGCGTAAACGCGTCTAGTTTTTTTATGGTTAAATGTCAGAAAATTTACAACTATTTAACATTGTCCTTTTAAGGAGGTGTCAAATGTAGGTCACAGGGACGAAATAGAAAATTGGCTTTATACTTTTAAAACTATTCAGGGGGTTAAAACATGTTAAAACGTAAAACGGGACTTGCATTATCACTAGTATTAGCGGCAGGAACACTTTTAAGCGCGTGTGGCTCAAACGACGCAGATAAGAGCAGCGGAGATAAAAAAGCAGCGGATTTTAAAGTGGGAATGGTAACAGATACGGGCGGGGTAGATGATAAATCGTTTAACCAATCTGCTTGGGAAGGTCTAACAAAGTTTGGGAAAGACAACGGACTTGATGAAGGGACTGGATACAAATATTTGCAGTCTACAAAAGCATCTGAATACGAGAGCAACCTTTCTAAATTTGCTGAGAGTGGCTACAACTTGACGTATGGAATTGGCTTTTTGTTAAAAGAAGACATTAAAAAAGCAGCGAAGCAGTATCCAGATGCTAACTTTGCATTAGTAGACGATACGCTAAAGTCAGAAAACTTAGATAACGTGGCGAGCATTTTATTTAAAGAAGAGCAGGGCTCTTTCTTAGTAGGTGTAGTGGCAGCGAAACAAACGAAAACGAACAAAATCGGCTTTATCGGAGGCGTTGAATCTCCATTAATCAAGAAGTTTGAAAACGGATTTAAAGCAGGTGTTAAATCTGTAAACCCAGACGCTGAAGTTATTTCTCAATACGCGGAAAGTTTTAACTCTCCAGAAAAAGGCTCAGCTATCGCTTCTACCATTTACAGCAAAGGCGCTGATATTATTTATCAAGCGGCTGGCGGTACTGGAAACGGCGTATTTACAGAAGCTAAAAACCGTTCAAAAGGCGGTAAAGACAAAAAGGTTTGGGTAATTGGAGTTGACCGCGATCAGCATGAAGAAGGTATGCCTGAAAACGTAACGTTAACTTCGATGGTAAAACGCGTTGACCTTGCTGTAGAAGATGTTGCAAAACAAGCAATGGACGACAAATTCCCAGGCGGTAAAGAGGTTGTGTTTGGCTTAAAAGAAGACGGAGTGGGAATTGCTCCATCACAAGATAATGTAAGCAAAGATGCGTTAAAAGCAGTTGATGAGTATAAGCAAAAAATTCTAGACGGTGACATTACAGTGCCTCAAACGGATAAAGAATTTAAAGAGTTTGAAAAAACGCTTAAAAAATAAGCTGATATCTGTTAAGCAATGATTATATGAGTATAAAAGGCTAGTGAAAACTAGCCTTTTTCATAGCCAAAAAACGGAAGACAGAATCCTGTAGCAGGCAGGAATAGGGAGTGAAAGTAGTGGAATATGTTATTGAAATGCTAGATATTCGCAAAGAGTTTCCCGGTATTGTCGCTAATGACAATATTACACTCCAAGTGAAAAAGGGAGAAATTCATGCTTTGTTAGGAGAAAATGGTGCAGGTAAGTCAACGCTGATGAACGTTTTATTTGGGCTTTATCAGCCTGAAAAAGGACAGATTCGTGTAAACGGCCAAGAAGTCAAAATCACGGACCCTAACGTAGCGAATGACTTAGGAATTGGAATGGTTCATCAGCATTTTATGCTTGTTCAAAACTTTACAGTCACAGAAAATATTATTCTTGGGAACGAACCGACGCGAACGGGGAAAATCAATATTAAAAAAGCAGCTCAAGATATTCAAGAGCTTTCAAATCAATATGGATTATCGGTAGATCCATATGCGAAGATTCAAGATATCTCAGTTGGCATGCAGCAGCGAGTGGAAATTTTAAAAACGCTTTACAGAGGAGCCGACATTCTTATTTTTGATGAACCTACTGCCGCCTTAACACCTCAGGAAATTACGGAATTAATTCAAATTATGAAAAAATTAATTCAAGAAGGAAAGTCGATTATTTTAATTACGCATAAATTAAAAGAAATTATGTCAGTGTGTGACCGCTGTACAATTATTCGAAAAGGTGTCGGGGTTGGTACGGTAAATGTGCGAGAGACCAACCCTGATGAACTTGCTGCTTTAATGGTAGGAAGAGAAGTACATTTTAAAACTGAAAAGAAAACAGCGACTCCAAAAGAAGCTGTGTTAACAATAAAAGAATTAGTAGTAGAAGATAGCCGAGGAGTAGAGGCTGTAAGTTCACTTGATCTAAGCGTTCGAGCAGGCGAAATTGTAGGCATCGCGGGTGTGGATGGAAATGGCCAAACAGAGCTGATTGAGGCAATTACGGGTCTAAGAAAAATAAAGTCGGGCTCGGTCACGTTAAAAAATCAAGAGTTGTCTACGTTATCCACGCGTAAAATTACGGAGTCAGGAGTAGGACATATTCCGCAGGATCGCCATAAGCACGGGCTTGTATTAGATTATACAATTGGTGAAAATATCGGTCTTCAAACGTATTATCAAAAGCCGATGTCTAAATCAGGTATTTTGAATTATAAAGAGCTGTATAAAAAAGCAAAAGAGTTAATTGCAGAATATGATGTGCGAACCCCTAGTGAATATACGCAAGCGCGATCGCTATCGGGCGGAAATCAGCAAAAAGCCATTATTGCCCGTGAAGTAGACCGCAGTCCGGAACTATTAATTGCAGCTCAGCCAACGAGGGGGCTGGATGTAGGAGCCATTGAATTTATTCATAAAAAGCTGATTGAAGAACGAGATAAAGGACGGGCAGTGCTGCTCGTTTCGCTAGAACTAGATGAAGTAATGAATCTAAGCGATCGCATTGCGGTTATTTATGAAGGGAAAATAGTTGACATTGTAGATCCAAAAGAAACGAATGAACAAGAGTTAGGTCTATTAATGGCAGGCGGTACGCGTGAGAAAGCGGGTGGAACAGCATGAATAAACTTGTGAAAAACGAACGTGTAATGATGATTTTGATCCCTGTTGTATCGGCCATATTAGGACTCATTGCCGGAGCGGTTATTATGTTACTAGGCGGCTATGATCCAATGCTTGGCTATCAATCTCTTTTTGACGGGATGTTTGGGACGCCAAAAGCCATTGGAGAAACGATTCGTGCCATGACGCCTCTTGCTCTGGCCGGTATTGCGGTTGCGTTTGCTTATAAAACCGGTCTCTTTAACATTGGAGTAGAAGGACAGCTTTTAGTTGGCTGGTTGGCTTCAGTATGGGTTGGGTATGCGTTTGATTTACCAGCAGTCATTCATATTCCTTTAGCTGTATTAGCAGCAGCTGCAGCTGGAGCAGTTTGGGCGTTTATTCCAGGATTTTTAAAAGCAAAATTTCATGTTCATGAAGTAATTGTTTCCATCATGATGAACTATATTGCCCTTTACACCACGAGCAGCTTAATCCGTACGTATTTATACGCGGGTAATGAAAAATCGTATGATATTAAAGAATCGGCATCTTTAGCATCAAGCTTTTTAGCACAGTTAACCAATAACTCCCGCCTTCATTACGGCATTCTTATTACCATCGCTGCAGCCGTCGTAATGTGGTTTATTTTGAATAAAACAGCTAAGGGCTTCGAGCTAAG
Organism: Priestia sp. D51; assembly: GCF_053345675.1. Classification (NCBI taxonomy): domain Bacteria; kingdom Bacillati; phylum Bacillota; class Bacilli; order Caryophanales; family Bacillaceae; genus Priestia; species Priestia sp. D51. Next base: position 760,285 of record NZ_JBLTIR010000001.1, read on the forward strand.
AGCCGTTGGTTTTAATCAGCATGCTTCACAGTATGCAGGAATGAATGTAGGCCGAAACATTGTGTTATCCATGGCGATTTCAGGCGCTTTTGCCGGGCTTGCCGGGGCTATGGAAGGGCTTGGAACATTTCAATATATGGGCACATTCACTGCGTTTACGGGTACGGGATTTGACGGTATTGCCGTAGCCCTTTTAGGAGCTAACAGCGCAATTGGAATTTTATTAGCTTCATTCTTTTTCGGAGGACTGCAAACTGCGGCTCCTCAAATGAACTTTATGACAGGCGTACCGTCTGAATTAATTCAAATTGTCATTGCGCTTATTATCTTTTTTGTTGCATCTAGTTATTTAATTCGCTGGGTGCTTGGCCGTGCAGGCAAGGGGGGAGCAAAATGAACTTCTTAGAGGTGTTAGCCATTATTATTCCAGCGGCGCTTTATTCAGCTGCACCGCTTATCTTTACCGCGCTCGGAGGGATATTTAGTGAACGTTCCGGGGTCGTGAACATTGGATTAGAAGGGCTGATGATGTTTGGCGCGTTCACAGGTATTGTTTCAACCCTTTTACTTCAGGATTCATTAGGTGCTTGGGCCCCGTGGGTAGCAATAGTAATTGCGGCTGTTGTTTGCGCTGTGTTCTCGCTGATTCATGCTGTTGCAAGCATTACATTAAAAGCAGATCAAACTGTAAGTGGTGTAGCCCTGAATTTTCTAGCTGCGGGTCTTTCAATCTTTTTAATTAAAAAGATTTTTGGGAAAGGACAAACAGATTTTATTCAATTCCGTATCGATAAAGTAAGTATTCCAGGTTTATCAGACATTCCAGTAATCGGTAAAATTCTGTTTTCGAACGTTCCTATTACGTCTTATATTGCGATTGTGCTAGCTTTTGCTGTATGGTACACCATTTATAAAACGCCGTTTGGTCTCCGTCTTCGTTCAGTTGGTGAACACCCAATGGCAGCAGACACGATGGGGATTAAAGTTGTGAGAATGCGCTACGTTGGCGTTATGATTTCCGGCATGTTCGCTGGAATTGGCGGAGCGGTGTATGCCACGTCTATCGCTACAAACTTTGCAGCGGGAACGATTGCTGGACAAGGGTTCCTTGCTATTGCGGCCATGATTTTCGGGAAGTGGCATCCTATTGGTGCTTTAGGTGCAGCCATGTTTTTCGGATTAGCACAGTCTTTGAGTATCACGGGAGCTCAGATTCCGGTTATTCAAGATATCCCATCCGTCCTTTTAACCATTGCACCGTACGTATTAACAATCTTAGCGCTTACTGGTTTTGTAGGACGTGCTGAGGCTCCTAAAGCGCTGGGCGTTCCTTATGAAAAAGGCCGCCGCTAATAAATCCTCTATACGAGGTCTAACAATGACTAAAGTTGGATAAATATAGAAGGTGGAGACAAAGAAATCATATTCTTTTCTCCGCCTTTTTTTCATTGAGAGAAAGAATATGAAAAGAAATGAGGAAGCGCGCGGCAAGTTACTTGAAAATGTTTCCTTGAATTCGATATAGTGGTTATAAGACTAAAATTAGCGTTAAAGATTCAAAATAGAAGTATTGTCTAGTTAATACATCAAAATTTAAAAGGAGGTTTATATATGAAATTATTGACTGAACAAAAACATGAACTAGAAGGATTGACTGTTCATACCATTCAAACAGCTAAGTACAAAACAAACACGTTCATTTTAAAACTAAATGCCCCTTTAGATAAGAAAACGGTGACAATGCGTGCCCTTTTACCTTATGTGCTTCAAAGCGCTACCGAGTCGCTGCCGTCTACGACAAAGCTTCGTACATATTTAGATGAGCTTTATGGTGCTACTTTACAAGTAGACTTAACAAAAAAAGGTGATAACCACGATATTACGATTCGCATTGATATAGCGAATGAAAAATATTTGAAAGATTCAACTCCGCTTTTGCAAAAAGCGTTAGCTCTTCTTGGCGATATTTTATTAAAGCCAGCAGTTGAAGGGGACTCTTTTTTAACGGATATTATGACAAAAGAAAAGCGTTCGCTTCGTCAGCGAATTCAAGCCGTATTTGATGATAAAATGCGCTATGCTAATTTAAGACTAGTTGAAGAAATGTGTAAGGAAGAACCTTACTCTTTACATGTAAACGGTCAAATTGACGATGTGGAAGAAATTACAGGTGAAAGTTTGTACGCTTATTATCAGCAGGTGTTAAAAGAAGATGCCATTCACCTTTATGCTATTGGAGATTTGCAAGTCGAAGAGGTTTTACAAACAGTAAAAGAAACATTTACTTTACCAAAGCGCGAGCAAAAAGACATTGAAGATTCTATCACGTCTAAAGAGATCTCAAACGTAAATGAAGTGGTGGAAAAACAAGAAGTCAAACAAGGGAAATTAAATATTGGCTATCGTACAAACGTTGTATACGGAGATAGACAGTATTTTGCTCTTCAAGTATTCAATGGGATATTCGGAGGGTTCTCACATTCCAAGCTATTTATTAACGTGCGTGAAAAAGCGAGCTTAGCTTACTATGCTGCTTCGAGAGTAGAGAGTCATAAAGGATTACTAATGGTCATGTCGGGTATTGATGCTAAAAATTACGACCAAGCTGTTACGATTATTAAAGAACAAATGCAGGAAATGAAACAAGGATCGTTTACAGACGGCGAAATCGCTCAAACGAAAGCCGTTATTCACAACCAGCTGCTTGAAACGGTGGATACTCCACGAGGACTAGTAGAGGTTATGTATCATAATGAATTAACGGGTAAAGATATTTCAATTGATGAATACTTAAAGCATATTGATGCGGTATCTAAGCAGGAAATTATTAAAGTGGCTGAGAAAATTGAAATGGATACAATTTATTTCTTAACAGGAACGGGCGGTGAAGAAAATGGAGAAAATTGAATTTTCGCAGCTTCAAGAACAGCTGTATCATGAAAAAATGGATAACGGGCTGCAGGTATACATTTTGCCAAAACCGGAGTTTAACAAAACGTTTGCCACTTTTACAACAAACTACGGATCGATTGACAATCAATTTGTACCGCTAAATGAAAATGAAATGACAAAAGTTCCGGATGGAATTGCCCACTTTTTAGAGCATAAATTATTTGAAAAAGAAGACGGAGATGTCTTTCAGCAGTTTAGTAAACAAGGTGCTTCGGCCAATGCATTTACTTCTTTTACCCGCACAGCTTACTTATTCAGCTGTACATCTAACTTTGAAGAAAATCTTGAAACATTAGTGGACTTTGTACAAGAGCCGTACTTCTCAGAAAAAACGGTAGAAAAAGAAAAGGGCATTATCGGTCAAGAAATTACAATGTATGACGACAATCCGGACTGGCGCTTGTATTTTGGTACCATTCAAAATATGTACAAAAACCATCCTGTTAAAATTGATATTGCTGGCACGATCGAATCGATTTCACATATTAATAAAGATTTACTGTACACATGCTATGAAACGTTTTATCATCCGAGCAACATGCTGTTGTTCATTGTAGGTCCTGTTGATGCGGAAAAAGTAATGAAGCAAGTTCGAGACAATCAGCAGAAAAAAGATTATAAAGAAATCTCTGACATACAGCGTCATTTTGACGAAGAGCCTGAAACGGTGGATCAAGAAAAACAAGTATTAAAAATGCCGGTGCAGTCTTCGAAATGTATGGTGGGTCTAAAAGCGAAAAATCCGCAGCGTTCAGGCGGAGAAATGCTTAAATACGAGTTAGCAATGAATATCATTTTAGATTATGCATTTGGAAAAAGCTCTTCGTACTATGAGGAGTTGTATGCAGACGGACTCATTGATGAAACGTTTGCGTATGATTATACGGAGGAAAGAGGATTTGGTTTTGCTCTTATCGGAGGAGATACGGATCAACCGGAACAGCTGTATGATCGAGTTAAACAAATTTTACTTGAAATGAAAACGAAATCACTAACAGAAGAGGAACTTGAACGTATTCGTAAAAAGAAAATCGGCGGATTTTTACGTTCATTAAACTCACCTGAGTTTATCGCTAATCAGTTTACACGCTATGCGTTTAATGATATGAATTTATTTGATATTGTTGAAACGCTAGAAAAACTGAAGGTAAACGAAATAAAAGATGTGCTAAACGAGATTATTGATGAAAAGAACTTTACGGTTTGTGAAGTAGTACCTAAATAAAGATGATTGTTGCCAAAAAAGCTGATGTTCATCAGCTTTTTTGCATGTAAAGGAGAGAAGGCTATGGAGAAATTTGCCCTTGTGACAGGTGCAAGCGGAGGAATTGGCACAGCGATTGCTAAGCAATTGGCTGAAGATGGATACTCGCTTATTTTGCACTATCATCAACGAAAAGACAAAATAGAGGCGCTTGCACATGAGCTAGCTGAAAAGGTGAAAACCGTGTTTACAGTACAAGCGGATTTATCATGTAAAGAGGGAATGGAGAAGTTTTTAAAGGAGATTATTGTTCCGGTAGAAGTTATTATTCATAACAGCGGACGAAGCGTTAGCGGGTTAATGACAGATGCTTCGGCAAATGAAACCGAAGAAATGATCTATCTTCACATCACGGCTCCCTTTGTTATTACAAAAGCTTTGCTGCCTAAAATGATCAGTGCTAAAAGCGGACAAATTATCATGATTTCTTCCATTTGGGGACTTACAGGAGCTTCGTTTGAAGTTCTTTATTCAATGGTAAAAGGCGCCCAAAATACGTTTGTAAAAGCTTTGGCAAAAGAGGTTGCATTAAGTGGAATTCGCGTCAATGGAGTTGCGCCCGGAGCGATTGAAACGGATATGATGGCCAGCTATTCAAAAGAAGAGGTTAAAGAGCTGGCTGAAGAGATCCCTTTAGGAAGAATAGGATATCCAAAAGAAGTGGCAGATGCGGTTTCATATTTAATATCTTCACGTGCTTCGTATATAACTGGACAAATATTATCGGTTAATGGCGGTTGGTACATATAAAGTGTGCATAAAATTAAAAACAAGGTACAAACTATGATATGAATAAACCTTAAGGAGGGCTACTCATGTCAGTATTAGAAAACTGGGATAGCTGGAAAGATTTTTTAGGCGACCGTTTACATCATGCACAAAACGAAGGAATGCAAGAAGAAGTTATTCATGATCTTGCTTATCAAATTGGTGGATATTTAGCAAACCAAGTTGATGCAAAAAATGATCAAGAGCGAATTTTAGCAGACCTTTGGAGCGTTGCTTCTAAAGAAGAGCAGCATGCGATTGCGAGCAGCATGGTGAAATTAGTTCAAAATAACGGATCAGTAAAATAAGTTATCGTTTCTAAAAAGGAGCTAATTCACCGCGTGTGAAAGCTCCTTTTTTCTTAGAATTAAATAGTACAAATAAATAAGCGCTTACATACATAACAAATGTAGAACTACTTGCCTTTAGGGTTTATAATATAATGGAAATCATTTATAGTTAAACTAGGTGAAAAAAAGGGGGCACCTCTCGAAGGCCAGCCAAGAAATGGGAGGGGTTTGATGGAGAAAATTGAGTGGTATTTAGAATATCAAATACAAAAAAATCGTCCGGGTCTTTTAGGTGATATTTCATCGCTTCTTGGAATGTTGTCAATTAATATTGTCACAATTAATGGAGTGGATGATATTCGCCGTGGATTATTGCTGCGCTGTGATTCACATGAGCAAATAGACAGGCTTGAATCTATTTTGAAAACAATGGATAATATCATTGTGACAAAAATGAGACCGCCTAAATTGCGTGATAAGTTAGCAGTGCGTCACGGTCGCTATATTCAGCGTGACGCAGATGATAAAAAGACATTCCGTTTCGTAAGAGATGAATTAGGTTTGCTCGTAGATTTTATGGCGGAACTGTTTAAACAAGACGGTCATAAGCTTATCGGTATTCGAGGTATGCCGCGAGTAGGCAAAACCGAATCGATTGTAGCAGCTAGCGTATGTGCGAACAAAAGGTGGCTTTTTGTGTCTTCTACACTCTTAAAACAAACGATTCGCAGTCAGCTTATTGCTGACGAATACAACGCTGATAATATTTTTATCATTGACGGGATTGTATCGACAAAACGAGCGAATGAAAAGCACTGGCAGCTTGTTCGAGAAGTAATGAATGTACCCGCGACAAAAATCGTGGAGCATCCGGATGTATTTGTACAAAATACCGAGTATTCGTTAGATGATTTTGCCTACATTATTGAAATAAGAAATGACCCCAATGAGAAGATTACATATGAAATAATGGAAGGTCCTCAAATGTTTCAAGACGGTGGATTATCGATGTTTGATTTTTAGCATAATTGGTAGGTGTTAGCATTGACAGAGTTAGGACAAAGGTTAAGACAAGAACGAGAAAGCAAAGGATTGTCGTTAGAGGATTTACAAAAACTAACGAAAATTCAAAAACGCTATTTACTTGGCATTGAAGAAGGCAATTATGAGGTTATGCCAGGGAAATTTTACGTACGAGCGTTTATTAAGCAATACTGCGAAGCAATTGGGTTGGACACAGATGCTATTTTTGAAGAATACAAATCAGACATTCCTTCAACTCAAACAGAAGACATGCCGCAGCAGCTTTCGCGCGTTCGCAGCCGCAAAGAAATTCCTCAGCATACAAAAGGAGTTTCAAAAGCATATGACTACCTTCCAACTGTTCTAGTGGTGGCGGGAGTTGTAGTTGTTGGGATTATTATTTGGGTAATCGCTCAAAATATCGTCTCGGATAAAAACAAGGAGCAGGCTAATCAAGAAGCTCCAAACAGCGAAGTTCAGCAGTCTAACACGCAGGAAGAAACGAATGAAACTACTGCAAAAAATGACAATAGCAAGTCAGAAGATGAACAAAGTGCTGCTGATAAGAAAGAAAAAGAAAAAGCTGAAAAAGAAAAAGCCGCAAAAGAAAAAGCTGAGAAAGAAAAAGCTGAAAAAGAAAAGAAAGACAGCGGTAAACAAGAATACAAGGAAGTTCAAAAAACAGGCAGAAGTGCTACGTATGCTCTTTCCGGTACAGATGCATTTAACCTAGAAGTAACATCCACTCAAGCAGATACTTGGTTAGATGTGAAAAATGGAAAAGGAAATGCTTTCTTTAGCTCCATTCTAAAAAAAGGTGAAACAAAAGAATTTGATTTGACGAAAGAAACGGAAGCTCGTGTCAACATCGGTTATTCACCTGGAGTAGAGTTAAAAGTAAATGGAAAAGCGGTTGACTTGCCGTTTGATTCATCCAAGCAAGTTCGACAAGTTGTAACGATTCAATATCAGCCGGCAGAAGCACAGTAAACAGCCTGTTTTAAAAAGTGGTCAGGGTGTAAATAAAGATAATATGTGAATTAAACACTCATTCACGCTATAATAAAACCAAAGCCGTGCAAACAACTTCGTTTGCACGCTTTCAGTTTGTAACAGTAATTGGAGGCAGAAGAAGTGAATTTACCAAACAAGATTACCATTTCGCGAATTTTTCTAATTCCCGTATTCCTCATTTTTATGATGGTGCCGCTACCATTTGGCACAGTGGAGGCAGCAGGAAAAGAGATTCCGATCGCTCATCTATTAGGGGCGGCATTATTTATTATTGCATCTACAACAGACTGGATCGACGGATACTATGCAAGAAAGTACGATTTAGTCACGAACTTGGGCAAGTTTTTAGATCCACTAGCAGACAAGCTGTTGGTTTCAGCTGCGCTTGTAGCTATTGTTGACTTAGATTTAATTGCAGGTGCAGGATGGGCTGCTATCATCATTATTAGCCGTGAATTTGCTATCACAGGTTTAAGACTTGTACTAGCAGGGGAAGGAGAAGTTGTAGCAGCCAATATGTTAGGTAAAATTAAAACATGGACTCAAATTTTAGCTATTTCAGCTATTCTGTTGTACAACTTGCCTTTTGAATGGATTTCCATTCCGTTTGCTAGCGTAATGCTTTGGATCTCAGTGATTTTTACGGTTATTTCAGGCTGGGACTACTTTGCTAAAAACAAACAGGCTTTTGTTAATTCAAAATAAGTAAGATGGAGATGATATGATGAACGCTGAAATTATTGGAGTCGGCTCTGAGCTGCTGCTTGGGCAAATTGCCAATACAAACGCTCAGTATTTATCGAAAAAATTAGCCGAACTTGGAATTAATGTTTACTATCATACAGTAGTAGGAGATAATGCACAGCGCTTGAAAGAAGTGATTGTTACAGCTCAAACACGTGCAGAGTTAATTATTTTCACAGGCGGGCTTGGTCCTACAAAAGATGATTTAACAAAAGAAACAATTGCGAGTGTGCTAGGAGTAGAGTTGACAACAAATGCGGAAGCACTTGAAAGCATTGAAGCCTATTTCAAACAGTCAAATCGTATCATGACACCTAACAATAAAAAACAGGCAATTGTACTTGAAGGTTCGACAGTGCTCCCTAATGATTACGGAATGGCTCCAGGTATGGGGCTTACAGTAGAGGGAAAACACTATATGCTATTCCCAGGGCCGCCAAAAGAGCTCTATCCAATGTATGAAGCATATGGTCAAGAATTTTTAGCTCAAAAGCTTGAATTAAAAGAAAGTATTGAATCACGCGTTCTTCGTTTTTTCGGAATAGGAGAATCACAGCTTGAGACGGAAATTGAAGATTTGCTTGATGCGCAAACAAACCCGACGATTGCACCGCTTGCAGGAGATGGAGAAGTGACGCTTCGCTTAACTGCTAAGCACGCTGATGCTGCTGAAGCACAGCGCATGTTAGACGAAGTGGAAAAAACCATTTCAGAGCGCGTAGGCGAGTATTTATATGGATACGAAGCAACTTCTTTACATAATGAATTGGTAAAAGAATTAACGGCACAAGGTTTGACGATTGCTTCAGCCGAAAGTTTAACCGGCGGGTTATTCAGCGAACGTTTAACAACTGTTTCAGGTGCTGGAGAAGTTGTTAAAGGCAGCCTGGTAGCCTATCATTATGAAATCAAGCAAAATATTCTCGGAGTGAGCGAACACACGCTGAATCAGTACGGAGCCGTTAGCGAGCAGTGCGCGGCTGAAATGGCTCAGCGTATTCAACAGTTATACAAAACGGATATTGGCATCGGTTTTACGGGTGTAGCTGGACCCTCTAAACAAGAAGGACACCCTGTAGGAACAGTGCATATAGGGGTCGCTTATAAGGATCAAACTCCTCAAGTTTACAGTTTGCAGCTATCTGGAAGGCGCCAAGGAATTCGTTCACGAACGGTTAATTACGGCTGTCATTACGTATTGAAGACGATAAAAAAATAAAGAAAAAAGGCTGCTTAGTTTTACCAAAGCAGCCTTTTTTTAATTTTATAAAAAACGAACATTTATTCGCTTTTTGCTTGTCAAACGACCCAAAAACTAGTATAGTAAGTTATAGAAAGTTGTTAATTCGACATTGCTACTACATCGTAGTAAGTTTGCAGTTTATAGATGATTTCAAAGAGATAGAGGAGGAAATTGAGTGAACGATCGTCAAGCAGCCCTTGATATGGCTTTAAAGCAAATTGAAAAGCAATTTGGTAAAGGTTCAATTATGAAATTAGGTGAACAAACGGAAAAAAGAATTTCTACAATTCCAAGTGGTTCATTAGCATTAGATATAGCTTTAGGCGTAGGTGGATATCCACGTGGACGTGTGGTGGAAGTATATGGCCCAGAAAGCTCAGGTAAAACAACAGTTGCTCTTCACGCGATTGCAGAAGTTCAACAGCAGGGCGGACAGGCTGCATTTATCGATGCGGAGCACGCGTTAGATCCTGTATATGCTCAAAAATTAGGTGTTAATATTGATGAGCTGTTATTATCTCAGCCTGATACAGGAGAACAAGCTTTAGAAATCGCTGAAGCTTTAGTTCGAAGCGGCGCAGTAGATATTATTGTTGTTGACTCAGTAGCAGCGTTAGTGCCAAAAGCGGAAATTGAAGGAGAAATGGGAGACTCTCACGTGGGTCTACAAGCTCGTTTAATGTCTCAAGCATTGCGTAAACTATCTGGAGCTATCAACAAGTCTAAAACAATCGCTATCTTTATTAACCAAATTCGTGAAAAAGTCGGCGTAATGTTTGGTAACCCTGAAACAACTCCTGGTGGACGTGCGCTTAAATTCTACTCTTCAGTGCGTCTAGAAGTGCGTCGTGCAGAGCAGTTAAAGCAAGGAAATGATATCGTAGGTAACAAAACAAGAATTAAAGTTGTGAAAAATAAAGTAGCTCCGCCTTTCCGTGCTGCCGAAGTAGATATTATGTACGGAGAAGGTATTTCAAAAGAGGGTGAAATTTTGGATATCGCTTCTGAACTAGATATTGTCCAAAAAAGTGGATCTTGGTATTCATATAATGACGAGCGTCTAGGTCAAGGCCGTGAAAATGCAAAGCAATTCTTAAAAGAAAATACTGATATTCGTCAGGAAATTGCGGGACAAGTGCGTGAACATCATGGTTTAGACCAAGATGGAGAGCCAGCTCCTGAGGATGACGATCAAGGCGATTTAAATATTTAATTTGCTGCGAGATAAAAAAAAGACTCCTCTATTTCAAAGAAGGGGTCTTTTTTTTGTAAAAATTGTTAATGCTAGAAAAGTAACATGCGAAATTTCAATATATACTGTAGAGGCAGGCTTGACAATAAAAATGCACAGATTTACAATTAAGATGTATATTTTCCCTTTTTAAAACATTTTAGCGTTTAAAAGCCTTTGTGTGTATATTGAAAGGTGAATACGATGTACATGCCGACATGAAATTTAAAACTTACAAGTTTATAGCAAGGGGAGGTGAAATGATGGATACTAATACAATCATCTTCGCTTTGCTTGGCCTAATCGTCGGTGCAGTTGTTGGCTTTTTTGTTTGTAAATCGATTGCTGAAGCTAAAATTGCGGGAGCAAAGTCTAGTGCAGAACAAATTATTGATGAAGGAACCCGCGAGGCGGAAGCTTTGAAAAAAGAAGCTTTACTAGAAGCGAAGGATGAAATCCATCAGCTTCGTACAGAGGCAGAACAAGATATTCGTGATCGTCGAGCAGAACTTCAAAAACAAGAAAATCGATTAATGCAAAAAGAGGAAAATCTTGATCGTAAAGACGAATCACTTGATAAACGTGAAGCGTTACTTGAAAAGAAAGATGATTCTCTTACTGTTAAACAACAGCATATTGAAGAGATGGAAAGCAAAGTTGAAGAAGTAGTACGTGCACAGCAAACAGAGCTAGAGCGCATTTCAAGCTTAACAAGAGAAGATGCAAGAGCGATTATTTTAGATCGTGTTGAAAATGAACTTTCTCACGACATTGCAATAATGGTAAAAGAAACAGAAAACCGTGCAAAAGAAGACGCCGATAAAAAGGCGAAAGAAATTCTTTCACTTGCTATTCAGCGTTGCGCAGCAGATCATGTTGCTGAAACGACTGTCTCAGTTGTTAACTTGCCAAATGACGAAATGAAAGGCCGAATTATCGGTCGAGAAGGTCGAAACATCCGTACGCTTGAAACTTTGACAGGAATTGATCTTATTATTGATGATACGCCAGAAGCAGTTATTTTATCAGGATTTGACCCAATTCGTCGTGAGACAGCAAGAATTGCACTTGATAAACTCGTTCAAGATGGTCGTATCCATCCCGCACGTATTGAAGAAATGGTTGAAAAATCTCGCCGCGAAGTGGACGAATATATTCGTGAAGTCGGTGAACAAACGACGTTTGAAGTCGGTGTTCATGGGTTGCACCCAGACTTGATGAAAATTCTTGGTCGCTTAAAATTCAGAACAAGCTATGGTCAAAATGTGCTGAAACATTCAATGGAAGTAGCGCATTTATCAGGACTTATGGCTGCTGAATTAGGTGAAGATGAAACGTTAGCCAAACGAGCAGGGTTGTTACATGATATTGGTAAAGCAATTGACCATGAGGTAGAAGGAAGCCACGTAGAAATCGGTGTTGAATTAGCTACAAAGTATAAAGAACATCCGGTTGTTATTAATGCGATTGCTTCTCACCATGGAGATACAGAACCAACATCAATCATTGCTGTACTAGTTGCAGCAGCGGATGCATTATCTGCTGCAAGACCAGGTGCTCGCAGTGAGACGTTAGAAAACTACATTCGTCGTCTTGAAAAGTTAGAAGAAATTTCAGAGTCTTATGAAGGCGTTGAAAAATCATTTGCAATTCAAGCAGGGCGTGAAGTTCGTATTATGGTGAAACCAGATACGATTGGTGATCTAGAAGCGCATCGACTTGCTCGAGATATCCGAAAACGAATTGAAGATGAGCTGGATTATCCTGGCCACATCAAAGTAACGGTTATTCGCGAAACAAGAGCAGTAGAGTATGCAAAATAAAAATGAAGTGGCGTTTCGCCACTTTATTTTTTTTCGTAGAGATGAAGATGCAGATTAAGAATGAAGTATAGGAGCTTTTACATGAGAATTTTATTTATTGGAGACGTAGTTGGTTCTCCAGGCCGTGAAATGGTTGAAGAATATTTACCGAGATTAAAAAGAAAATACTCTCCGGGACTTACAATTGTGAATGGAGAAAATGCAGCTTCAGGAAAAGGAATTACCGAAAAGATTTATCGTCAGTTCTTACAAGCAGGGGCTAACATTATTACTCTTGGTAACCATGCGTGGGACAAACGTGAAATTTTTGATTTTATTGACGATGCAAAAAATCTTGTTCGTCCAGCAAATTTTCCTGAAGGTACACCTGGCAAAGGAATTACGTATTTTACGTACAATCAGCTTGAGGTAGCCGTGATTAATTTACAAGGGCGTACGTTTATGGCTCCGCTCGATTGTCCATTTCAAAAAGCAGATGAATTAATTGAAGAAGCACGCCAGCGCACTCCGCTTATTTTTATTGATTTTCATGCTGAAACAACAAGTGAAAAGCAAGCGATTAGCTGGTATGTGGACGGTCGTGTCAGCGCTGTTGTCGGCACTCATACGCATGTTCAAACAGCTGACAATCGTATATTGCCAAAAGGAACAGCCTACATCTCTGACGTAGGAATGACGGGACCTTATGACGGCATTTTAGGGATGGAGCGCGAAGCAGTTATTAAGCGTTTTTTAACGTCTCTTCCTGTTCGATTTGAAGTGCCAAAAGAAGGAAGAACGCAGCTTAGTGGAATCGTTATTGATATTGATCAAAAGACGGGGAAAGCAACAAAAACAGAGCGAATTTTAATTAACGAAGATCATCCGTTTTTTGAATAAAGGGAAAAAGTCAATGTGTCGAAAGGCGATACATTGGCTTTTTTATTTTGTCAAAAACGTAAAAAGAAAAAAGAAAGGTGTAGAAATATAAGTTTTTGAATATTTAGGAAAAACAAGCAGGAATACGTTTGACATATCGTGAATATAGTAACATTGAAATCAATTAAGTCATTGGTCTAATGATCTCTCATCATACATTGTAAAGAATAAGGAGGAGCTAGATATGGAAATATTAAAAGTTTCAGCAAAGTCTAATCCAAATTCAGTTGCTGGTGCCTTAGCAGGCGTGCTGCGCGAACGCGGCGCAGCAGAAATTCAAGCCATTGGGGCCGGGGCACTTAATCAAGCAGTAAAAGCTGTAGCAATCGCAAGAGGGTTCGTTGCACCAAGTGGGGTTGATTTAATCTGCATCCCAGCTTTTACAGATATTCAAATTGATGGAGAAGAGCGAACAGCCATTAAATTAATTGTAGAGCCGCGATAATTATAAAAACCACGGACCTGTAAAGCATAGAAGCCAAACAGGTCCTTTTTGTATAGAGTTAAAGGGGTGTTGGTTGTGATATTTGATGCTCATTGCGATGTATTAATGAAGCTCTGGTTAAATAAACGTTTATCTTTTACATATGATTCAGCGCTGCATGTTACGTTAGAAGGCATAAAAAAAGCAAAAGGGAAAGTTCAGCTATTCGCTATTTATATTCCAGAAGCGGTTCCGGCAGCTCAGCGCTTTGATGTTGTGTTAGAAATGATTCAGCTGTTTCAGAGTCATATTTTATCGCTTCCCGGTGTAAAATGGGTTCGTTCAAAGCACGATATAGATAGCTTGAAAAAAGGTGAACTTGGAGCCATGCTGACGCTTGAAGGGTGCGATGTCATTGATACAAGTTTAGTTCGCTTAAAGACACTTTTTTCACTGGGTGTACGTTCAGTAGGCTTGACATGGAATTACAGCAATGCTGTATGTGACGGTATTTTAGAACCTCGAGGCGCGGGGTTATCTTCTTTTGGAAGAGAAGTTGTTGAATTGAATAATGAACATAAAGTGTGGACGGATGTCTCTCATTTATCGGTAAGAGGTTTTTGGGATGTGATTGAGCTAGCGCAATATGTAGTGGCTACTCATTCCAATTCACACGTATTGTGTTCTCATCCCCGGAATTTAAGAGACGATCAAATTCATGCTTTAATAAAGCGAAACGGCGTGATTGGCATTACGTTTGTCCCTGAATTTTTAACGAGCTCTGCCAAAGCGCAAATAGCGGATGTGATCCGTCACCTTGATTACATGTGTGAAAGAGGAGGCGAATACTCCGTTGGTTTTGGCTCTGACTTTGACGGCATTGACAAAACGGTTCATCGTCTCGGAAGATATGAACAGTATACGAATTTAATCGAAGAACTCCTTAAGCATTACACTGAGGAGCAGGTAAAACGTTTTCTGTTTCAAAACTTTGCTGATCGTGTATGCAGCTAATAAAAAAAGAGCTTTTTCTTCTTGGGAAAGCTCTTTTTTTATAGAAGATATTTATATACTAATGCCTCATTTGAAGACAGAAAAGATCATTAAAAAACTTCATCTTATTCATTAAATATAAATATAATTAAAACGATTGAGAATTCAATGGAAAGGGTTGCATTTTTCTGGCAATCGGAATAAAATTGAAAACGGATTATGGAGCTGCTCAAGCAGAAACGTATCCTGTACAGCGACAAGGTGCTGTGGGAGTTTTGCGAATGATTTTGGTTCGTGAAATGCAGAAGCAAATGAAATCGTTTGCTAATTTACTTTTTTCAGTTTTTATCAATAAAATAGATTTCTATATTAAGAGCAATTAAAGGAGTGGCGTTGATTTATGGTACAGCAACTTTCATGGAAAGTTGGCGGACAGCAGGGTGAGGGAATCGAAAGCACGGGAGAAATCTTTTCAACCGCTTTAAATCGATTAGGTTATTACTTATACGGCTATCGTCATTTTTCTTCTCGTATCAAAGGTGGACATACAAATAATAAGATCCGAGTGAGTACAACTCAGGTTCGATCTGTGTCAGATGATTTAGATATTTTAGTTGCGTTCGATCAGGAAACAATCGATGTAAACGTCCATGAGCTGCGCGTAGGAGGCGTTGTAATTGCAGATGCGAAATTCAACCCAAGTCTGCCCGAAACATGTACAACTGCTACGCTATACGCTGTTCCGTTTACAGAAATTGCAACGGAACTAGGAACGTCGCTAATGAAGAACATGGTTGCTGTAGGCGCTTCAAGTGCTGTGCTTCATATTGACACAGAAATATTTGAAGAAGTAGTGCTTGAAATCTTCGGTAAAAAGGGCCAAAAAGTTGTACAAAAAAACATGGAAGCTATTAAAAAAGGTGCAGATTACATTCGTGAACAGTTAGGCGAACAATTAGAAACAATGAAACTAGATCCAGCGGATGGTAAAAAACGTATGTTTATGATTGGAAACGATGCGATTGCACTAGGTGCTTTAGCCGGTGGGGCTCGTTTTATGCCAGCATATCCAATTACCCCTGCTTCAGAAATCATGGAATACTTAATTAAAAAGCTTCCTCAATTCGGTGGAACCGTTATTCAAACAGAAGATGAAATCGCAGCATGTACGATGGCTATCGGAGCTAACTATGCAGGCGTACGTGCGCTGACAGCATCAGCTGGACCTGGTCTATCATTAATGATGGAGTCGATTGGATTAGCGGGCATCACTGAGCAGCCTGTTGTGATTATTGATACGCAGCGCGGCGGTCCAAGTACAGGGCTTCCAACTAAGCAAGAACAGTCTGACTTAATGGCTATGATTTACGGTACGCACGGTGAAATTCCGAAGATCGTCATGGCGCCAAGTACGGTTGAAGAAGCATTCTACGATACGATTGAAGCGTTTAACTTAGCAGAAGAATATCAGTGTCCAGTTATTATGCTAACGGATTTACAGCTTTCACTTGGGAAACAGTCGGTAGAACCGCTTGACTATAACCGCGTTGAAATCCGCCGCGGCAAGCTTCAGCAAGGAGAGCTAGAAGAGTTGGAAGAAAAACAATACTACAAGCGCTACCGCGTAACAGAAGACGGCGTATCACCACGCGTCATTCCAGGAATGAAGCATGGCATTCATCACGTAACGGGAGTAGAACATGATGAGACAGGAAAGCCATCTGAATCTCCGGTGAACCGCGATGATCAAATGAATAAGCGTCTTCGTAAAACAAAAGGAATTCGTTTTAATACGCCAATTCATGTTCACTCTCAAGAAAAAGAGTCTGATATTTTATTTGTTGGATTTAATTCGACGCGTGGAGTCATTGAAGAGGCAATGGAACGTTTGGAACAGGATGGTATAAAAGTCAACCATGCTCACATTCGTTTGATTCATCCTTTCCCAGCTGACGAACTGCTTCCTTACGTGCAAGGAGCTAAAAAAGTAGTCGTCGTTGAAAACAATGCTACTGGACAGCTTGCTAATATTTTAAAAATGAATATCGCAAGTCATGATAAAATTCAAAGCGTATTGAAGTACGATGGAAATCCATTTCTTCCGCAAGAAGTATACGCAAAAAGTAAGGAGATGTTTGTGTTAAATGGCAACGTTTAAAGATTTTCGTAACAGTGTAAAACCTAACTGGTGTCCGGGGTGTGGAGATTTCTCCGTACAAGCAGCCATTCAACGCGCATCTGCTAACGTAGGTTTAGAACCTCATGAGCTTGCTGTTATTTCAGGTATTGGATGTTCTGGACGTATCTCTGGTTATATTAATTCATATGGTTTTCACGGTATTCACGGACGTGCGCTTCCAATCGCTCAAGGTGTAAAAATGGCTAATCGTGACTTAACCGTTATCGCATCTGGCGGTGATGGAGATGGGTTTGCTATCGGTATGGGACACACGGTACATGCGATTCGCCGAAACATCGATGTAACGTATATCGTAATGGATAACCAAATCTATGGTTTAACAAAAGGACAAACATCTCCTCGCAGTGAAGTAGGATTCAAGACAAAAAGTACGCCTGAAGGATCAATCGAGTCGTCTTTATCTGTCATGGAGCTGGCGTTAACTTCTGGAGCAACGTTTGTAGCGCAAAGCTTTTCAACGAATTTAAAAGAGTTAACAAGCTTAATTGAACAAGGCATTCAGCATAAAGGTTTTTCTTTAATTAACGTATTTAGCCCGTGCGTAACGTATAACAAAGTGAACACGTATGATTGGTTTAAAGAAAATCTAACTAGTCTTAGCACAATTGAAGGTTATGATGCAAACAATCGTATGCAAGCTATGCAGACGTTAATGGAGCATAATGGCTTAGTAACAGGGCTTATTTATCAAAATGCGCATCAGCCGTCGTATCAGCAGCTTGTTCACGGCTATAGTGAAGAGCCGCTGTCAAAAGCAGACTTAGGTATGACTGAGGAAAAATTTGATGAGCTAGTGGCTGAATTTATGTAAAAGAGGCTGCAATAAAAGCAGTTTAGTAGAGGGAAAATCCGAACGGTAAATTGAGATTCTTAATGGAGAATTCAGCTCGTTCGGATTTTTTCATAGTCATAGGTATAGAAAATAGGTATATGATTGTGTTCGCTACTTGAAAGTTATATACTATGTTAATGTGATGAGTTTTATGCATAAGCATAAGGCTGTCACATTTTTTTGCGATTTACAGGTGCAACGTGCCAATTGTCATGGCGAAAGGAGATTTTTTTATGAACGAAAAACAACGTTTAGAAAGCAACCAAGTTAATCCAGCGGACAAAAAATCCGAAAAGGATTACAGCAAATATTTTCAAACAGTATACATGCCACCTTCTTTAAAAGATGCGAAAAAACGAGGAAAAGAAGAAGTTTCCTATCACAACGATTTTGCAATCGATGAACAGTTTCATGGAATGGGACAGGGACGTAAGTTTTATATCCGTACGTACGGCTGTCAAATGAATGAGCACGATACAGAAGTAATGGCTGGTATTTTTCTAGGCCTTGGCTACGAGCCGACTGACTCTGTTGAAGATGCTCATGTTATTTTATTGAATACGTGTGCGATCCGTGAAAATGCGGAAAATAAAGTGTTTGGTGAATTAGGACACTTGAAGGCCTTAAAGCGCGAGCGTCCTGAGCTATTAATCGGCGTCTGCGGATGTATGTCTCAAGAAGAGTCAGTTGTAAATAAAATTTTACAAAAACATCAGCACGTGGATATGATTTTTGGTACACATAACATTCACCGTTTGCCTCACATTTTGAACGAAGCATACTTAGCAAAAGAAATGGTGATTGAAGTATGGTCTAAAGAAGGGGACGTTATTGAAAACCTTCCAAGAGCACGTAAAGGCAGCGTCAAAGCATGGGTTAACATCATGTACGGCTGTGACAAGTTCTGTACGTACTGTATCGTTCCGTATACGCGAGGAAAAGAACGAAGCCGCCGTCCAGAAGATATTATCCAAGAAGTACGTCATTTAGCTGCTCAAGGCTACAAAGAAATTACGCTTCTAGGCCAAAACGTTAATGCATACGGAAAAGATTTTGAAGACATGACGTACGGCTTAGGCGACTTAATGGACGAAATCCGTAAAATTGACGTTGCTCGTATCCGTTTTACAACAAGTCATCCTCGTGACTTTGATGATCGTTTAATTGAAGTTCTTGCTAAAGGTGGAAATCTTGTCGATCACATTCACTTGCCTGTTCAATCAGGAAGCAGTGATATCTTAAAAATTATGGCACGAAAATATTCTCGTGAACATTATTTAGAGCTTGTTCGTAAAATTAAAGAAGCCATTCCAACGGCATCATTAACAACTGATATTATTGTTGGTTTCCCAAATGAAACGGATGAGCAGTTTGAAGAAACAATGTCGCTATATCGTGAGGTTGAATTTGATAGTGCTTATACGTTTATTTATTCACCTCGTGAAGGTACGCCGGCTGCTAAGATGCAAGACAACGTACCAATGGAAGTGAAAAAAGAGCGTCTTCAGCGTTTAAATGCTCTTGTAAATGAAATTTCTGCAAAGAAATTGAAGGAATATGAAGGTAAAGTTGTCGAAGTATTAGTAGAAGGTGAAAGTAAAAATAATCCGGAAGTACTAGCAGGCTACACGGAAAAAAGTAAGCTTGTAAACTTCAAAGCACCTAAGTCAGTGATTGGGCAACTTGTAAAAGTAAAAGTTACAAAAGCCAAAACATGGACATTAAACGGGGAAATGGTAGAAGAAACAGCAGAGGTGAAGTAATATGGCGCAGTATAACAAGAGTGACGTAATTAAACGTGCTCAAGAGCTGGCAAAAATGATTGCTGAAACGGAAGAAGTAGATTTCTTCAAGCGTGCCGAAGCTCAGCTTAACGAAAATCAAAAAGTGCGTGAAACCATTGCAAGCATTAAAAGTTTGCAAAAACAAGCTGTTAATTTCCAACATTATGGTAAAACAGAAGCGTTAAAACAAGTGGAGGCAAAAATCGATCGTTTACAGGAAGAACTGGATGAACTGCCGATTATTCAGCAGTTTCAAGAGTCTCAAATAAACGTGAATGATTTGCTTCAACTTGTCGCTAACACTATTTCAAACACAGTAACAGATGAAATTATTGTGTCAACAGATGGTGATTTACTGCGTGGTGAAACAGGTTCACAGGTGCGAAACAGCCCTGGATCTAGCTGCTCATAAAGAAAAAATGCCTTAGCAAATTGCTGAGGCATTTTTTTGTGCATCACGTGTGCATTATGTGGCATGAAAATTGGGCAGATTTTCTCTCTAATAATTGTCACGTTTTTCTATATCCTTGCATACAATGGAACATAGGTTTTTTATGCCTTAAACCTAGTTTCTTAAAAATAATGTGCAAACAAGTGAATGAGCCTGCATAGGATGAAATGAAGATAGTTTGAGGAGGGTATGCTCACATGTCACAACACTATAGAGAAATTATTACAAAAGCAGTCGTAGGTAAAGGTCGCAAGTTTACACAATCGTCTCATACGCTTGCACCGAAAAATCGACCAACAAGCATCTTAGGATGCTGGGTGATTAACCATGAGTACAAAGCAAAGAAAAGCGGCAGCAATGTAGAAGTTGACGGCAGATATGATATTAACATCTGGTATTCTTACAATAATAATACAAAAACCGAAGTTTGGACGGAAACCGTATCATACAAAGATAATATTAAGCTGCGCTATAAAGACGAAGATTCGATTGGAGACGATTACGAAGTAATTGTTCGCGTGCTGCAGCAGCCAAATTGCCTAGAGTGCACAATTTCACCAAATGGCAATAAAACGATTGTTCAAGTAGAGAGAGAATTGTTGGCGGAAGTGATTGGCGAAACCAAGGTTTGTGTTGCAGTAAATCCGAAAGGCTGCGATGATGAAGACGAGTTTGATTTAGACGTAGATGACGATGAATTTGAAGATTTAGATCCTGATTTTATATTAGGAGACGATGAGTAACTAGGAAGAAGTTCTTCCTAGTTTTTTTATTTTTACTATTTTAAGAAAATTCTTATAAAAATAAAAAAATATATTGCTTTTTGTCGAATGCGCAGTGTATAGTAAATCTAAAGAAAATAATGCATTAATTTTCAGAAAATTTAGTTATATCAGATAAGTATTTTTTGGGGGTTTACTATGAGCTTATTTCGTAAAAAATCAATTCAAACGTTAATTAGTGAAACCAACTCTAAAGGTGTTAAATTAAAAAAGGATTTAGGCGCTTTCGATTTAACAATGTTAGGAATTGGAGCCATTATCGGAACCGGAATTTTTGTATTAACGGGCGTAGCCGCCGCTGAACATGCCGGTCCAGCTTTAGTTATATCTTTCATTATGTCAGGACTTGCGTGTGTGTTTGCAGCTCTTTGTTATGCGGAGTTTGCCTCAACAGTTCCCGTTTCAGGAAGTGCATACACTTACAGTTATGCAACATTTGGTGAATTAATCGCTTGGATTTTAGGGTGGGATCTGATCTTGGAATACGGTCTTGCTTCTTCTGCTGTAGCGAGCGGATGGTCGGGATATTTCCAAGGATTGTTAGCAGGGTTTGGCATACATTTTCCAAAAGCTTTAACAAGTGCATACAATCCTGCAAACGGCACGTACGTTGATATTCCAGCAATTATGATTGTTTTCTTAATTACCTTGCTTTTAACACAAGGAGTAAAAAAATCTTCACGTTTTAATGCTATCATGGTTATTATTAAACTGGCTGTTGTACTTCTGTTTATCGTAGTAGGAGTTAGCTATGTTAAGCCAGAAAACTGGACGCCGTTTATGCCGTTTGGTTTCTCGGGAGTAGCGACAGGAGCAGCAACTGTATTCTTCGCCTACATTGGATTTGATGCTGTAGCAACAGCGGCCGAGGAAGTACGTAAGCCTCAGCGAGATATGCCGATCGGAATCATTGCATCTCTTGCGATTTGTACAGTCCTTTATATCGTCGTATCGCTTATCTTAACAGGGATCGTACCTTATACAGAATTAAATGTCAAAAACCCTGTAGCATTTGCTTTAAGCTACATTAACCAAGACTGGGTAGCAGGATTTATTTCATTAGGTGCAATTGTTGGTATTACAACGGTATTACTCGTTATGATGTATGGACAAACTCGTTTATTTTATGCGATCAGTCGAGATGGTCTATTGCCGAAGCCTTTTTCAAAAATCAGTGAGAAAAAACAAACGCCAGTAGTAAATACGTGGATTACATGTTTACTAGTATCTATCTTCTCTGGTTTAGTACCATTAGGAAGATTAGCAGAGTTAACAAATATCGGTACTCTTTTTGCTTTCATGACTGTATCAATTGGAATTTTATATTTACGTAAATCAAAACAAACTTCAGAATCGACTGGTTTCCGCGTACCATTCGTGCCGGTGATTCCAATTTTAGCTTTTGTGTTCTGTTTATACTTAGCACTTCAGCTTCCAAAGTTAACATGGATTAGTTTCGTAATTTGGCTTGTACTAGGGCTAGTGGTTTACTTCTTATACGGACGTAAGCATAGTCATTTGAACAGCAGTAAATAATGAAAAGCTTCGGACAAGCTTCTTCCTTCGTCCGAAGCTTTTTTATTTGTTTGATGAAAAGAAATTGAAGATTGTTCTATTTGAATAAATTAAGTTTAAGAAAGACTTATGTTATAATACGTGTAGCAAAAACGCACAACTAGATGTGGTATGGAGGAATAGTATGGCAGCGTATACGCCAATGATACAGCAATATTTGAGAATTAAGGCAGAGTATCAAGATGCCTTTTTATTTTTTAGATTAGGTGATTTTTATGAAATGTTCTTTGAAGATGCTACGACAGCTTCTCAAGAACTTGAAATAACATTAACAAGTCGAGACGGAGGAGGACAAGAGCGAATTCCGATGTGCGGGGTTCCGTATCACTCTGCTCCTACGTATATCGAGCGTTTAATTGAAAAGGGATTTAAAGTAGCTATTTGTGAGCAGGTAGAAGACCCTAAGCATGCAAAAGGTGTTGTAAAGCGAGAAGTGGTGCAGGTGATTTCACCCGGAACACTGATGAACGAACGCGGACTGCATGAAAAGGAAAATAACTATATTTGTTCTGTTACTGCGTTCGAGGATCAAACGTTTGGTCTTGCTCTTTCTGATTTGTCTACAGGAGAAAACAGCGTAACGCTTGTTAGTTCGTTTCACGATATCGTCTCAGAAATTTATGCAAAAGAAGCAAAAGAAGTTGTTGTAAGCTCTGAGTTTCCTGCTGACTTATTACAAACACTAAAAGAGCGCATGACGATTACCATTTCTTATGAGAATAGTACAGATCAAGTAGAAGGACTAGATTATTTAGTAGAGTCGCTTCAGCAGCAAAAGCTTATTACAACGTTTGCGCGTATTCTTCAGTATTTAACTCGCACGCAGAAGCGTTCGCTTGAGCACTTACAGCCCGTGCAGTTTTATCAAATCAATGAATATATGAAAATTGATTTGTTCTCTAAGCGAAACCTAGAGTTAACCGAAACGATTCGTTCAAAAGGAAAGAAAGGCTCGCTTCTATGGCTATTAGACCAGACCGTTACGGCAATGGGCGGCCGTTTATTAAAAAATTGGATTGACCGTCCGCTTTTAAAACAAGCGGATATTGATAATCGTTTGAATATGGTAGATGTCTTAATGAAACAGTTTTTTGAACGAGAAGAACTGCGTGAGTTGCTAAAAGACGTATATGATTTAGAACGCTTAGCTGGTCGAGTAGCTTTTGGGAATGTAAATGCTCGTGATTTAATTCAATTAAAAAAATCATTGCAAAATGTGCCTCATATTCAAGAGGTTGTGAATCGTTTGAATCATCCTTATGCCACAAAGCTTGTTGAAGACATTGATCCTTGTGAGCGATTAGCTAATCTTCTTGAAAGAGGATTAAAAGAGCACCCTCCTTTGTCAATTAAAGAAGGAGACATTATTAATGACGGCTATCATGAACAGCTTGATCAATACCGAGATGCAAGCCGAAACGGAAAAACGTGGATTGCGTCACTTGAACAGCAAGAGCGTGAGAAAACAGGGATTCGCTCACTGAAAATTGGTTATAATCGCGTGTTCGGCTATTATATAGAAGTAACGCGGGCAAATCTGCATCTTTTGCCTGAAGGAATGTATGAACGAAAACAGACGTTAACCAATGCAGAACGTTTTATTACGCCTGAGCTGAAAGAAAAAGAAGCGCTGATTTTAGAAGCGGAAGAGAAAATTGTAGAGCTGGAATATGAATTGTTTTTACAAATTCGTGAAGAAGTAAAAGCATATATTCCAAGGCTGCAAGAACTTGCTAAAAAAGTAAGTGAGCTTGACGTACTGCAGTGCTTTGCAAAAATCAGTGAAGAACGTCATTACACGAAGCCTATTTTTTCAAGTGAAGACATTTCGATTCAAAATGGACGCCATCCAGTAGTAGAAAAAGTAATGAATTCGCAGGAATATGTGCCAAACGACTGTCAAATGACGGATGATAGTTCAATTTTACTGATTACAGGACCAAATATGTCTGGTAAAAGTACGTACATGCGTCAGGTCGCTTTAACGGCGATATTAGCTCAAATTGGCTGTTTTGTGCCAGCTGACGAAGCGGTTCTGCCGATTTTTGATCAAGTGTTTACGCGTATCGGAGCGGCTGATGACTTAATTTCAGGCCAAAGTACGTTTATGGTCGAGATGCTAGAAACGAAGAATGCAGTGACAAATGCCACTCAGTCGAGTCTGATTCTGTTAGATGAAATTGGACGGGGCACGTCTACGTATGACGGAATGGCTCTTGCTCAAGCAATTATTGAATACGTTCATGAACATATTGGCTGTAAGACACTATTTTCTACTCATTATCATGAATTAACCGTACTCGATGAGTCGCTTCCTGCGCTTAAAAATGTTCATGTAAGCGCGGTTGAAAAAAATGGGAAAGTCGTCTTTTTACACAAAATCAAAGATGGTGCCGCAGATAAAAGCTATGGTATTCACGTAGCGGAACTAGCAGAACTTCCAGATCCGCTTCTGGAGAGAGCTCGCGTCATCTTACACGATTTAGAACAATTTTCTGAGCGTGAACCTGTACGTCAGGCTCCAAAAAGAGAAGAGATAACACAACAAGTTCCACAAGAAGGTGCTTCTTTGGTTCAAGAAGAACGTGCAGATCGTAAAAAAGCAGATGAAGCCAATCAGCTTTCGTTCTTTGAAATAGAAGAGAAAAAAGAAAAGCCTGCGCTTTCAAAACGTGAAAAAGCAATTATCGATCGTTTAAAAGAGCTCGATATTTTAGAAATGACGCCTTTAGACGCAATGAATGCGATGTATGAACTGCAAAAATCATTAAAAAAGAAATAGATTGAGAGGAGTGAGTCTGTGGGTAAAATTGTGCAGCTTTCAGACGAACTTTCAAATAAAATTGCTGCCGGAGAGGTTGTTGAACGACCTGCTTCGGTGGTGAAAGAACTAGTCGAAAATGCTATTGATGCAAACAGTACAGTTATTGAAATTGAACTAGAAGAAGCTGGGCTTTCAAAAATTCGTATATTGGATAATGGAGACGGCATTGCTTCTGAAGACTGCTTGACCGCTTTTAAAAGACATGCGACAAGTAAAATCAAAACAGAACAAGATTTATTTCGAATTCGAACGTTAGGATTTCGCGGTGAAGCTTTGCCAAGTATTGCTTCGGTTTCAATGCTTGAACTCAAAACGAGTACGGGAGAAGAAGCCGGCACTCACCTTAAACTTAGAGGCGGAGAAATCGTTCATCACGAATTAACGTCAAGCCGAAAAGGTACCGAACTTGTTATTGAAAACCTATTTTTTAACACACCTGCACGTTTAAAATATATGAAGACGGTAAACACGGAGCTTGGTAACGTAACGGATGTCGTCAATCGCCTTGCGATGTCTCATCCTGAAGTTTCAATTCGGCTGATGCATCAAGGAAGACAGCTTCTGTATACGAACGGAAGCGGAGATGTGCGCCAAGTGCTTGCAGCTATTTATGGAATGGCAGTGGCTAAAAAAATGATTCCGATTAACGTTCAGTCTCTTGATTATGAAGTGAATGGTTACGTTGCTCTTCCTGAAATTACACGAGCTTCTCGCAACTATATGTCCACCATTATTAACGGTCGTTTTGTTAAAAACTACGGGTTGTTAAAAGCGGTACAGCAGGGCTATCATACCCTTTTACCTATCGGCCGTTTTCCAATCGTGTTTTTAACCATTACAATGGACCCTTTGTTAGTGGACGTGAATGTTCATCCAGCGAAACTAGAAGTGCGTTTAAGTAAAGAAGCGGAGCTGTTTGAGCTTATTGAACAAGGAGTAAAAGCTGCTTTTAAAAAGCAGCAGTTAATTCCGGATGCTGTAGTACCAACCAAGTCAAAATCAGCTGTGCAGCCAACTGAGCAGCAGACCTTTACATTTGATCATCAGTCTAAACCGTCTGGCTATCAGCCGTCTGATACGGTTCGCGAGCCTAGCTTTAAGGAGACTACCGCTCGTGTAGACGAGATCATGCCGCCTGTTAAAACAGAGGTCATACGTCAAGATGAAGAACTTGAGCCAACGTTTCGAGAAATAGAACACTATGAAGAATCGGTGGAAGAAAACGCACCTATTCCAGAACCAAACCGTTCAGCTAAAGAGCAGCCAGAACCGCGTGTTCCTGCGATGTACCCAATTGGACAAATGCACGGAACGTATATTTTGGCACAAAATGAAAAAGGATTATTTATTATTGATCAGCACGCGGCGCAGGAGAGAATTAAGTACGAATATTTTAAGCGAAAGCTTGGAGAAGTAGATTCAGAAGTTCAAGAACTGCTTATGCCGCTTACGCTGGAGTTCTCGGGAAATGAAGCCTTGATTTTAGAAGAATACAAAGACATGCTTGCTGAAGTAGGAGTTTTTTTAGAACCGTTTGGACAAAACTCCTATATCGTTCGCTCACATCCGCAGTGGTTTCCAAAAGGAGAGGAACAGGAAACCATTGAAGAAATGATTCAGCAAATCTTTACGATGAAACGAGTCAATATCGAGAAGTTACGAGAAGAAGCGGCTATTATGATGAGCTGTAAAGGATCGATTAAAGCGAATCATCATTTGCGAAACGATGAGATTTTTGCTTTACTTGAAACGTTAAGAAAAACAACGGATCCATTTACGTGTCCGCACGGACGACCAATTATTATTCATCATTCGACGTATGAAATGGAAAAAATGTTTAAGCGAGTGATGTAGGCAAAGCGGCTAGCTGCAGCTAGCCGCTTTGTTGAATAAATCATGACCATTTGGATAAAATGGAATGATGTGAATGCCTATAGATGAAAGTAGTGTTGTTATGACGGGAGAGAAACCAAAACTTATTGTCATTATTGGACCAACTGCGGTTGGTAAAACAAAATTAAGCATTGAACTTGCCAAACAGTTAGACGGAGAAATTATTTCAGGTGATTCGATGCAAATTTATAAAGGGATGGATATCGGAACAGCAAAGGTGTCAGAAGAAGAGATGCAGGGTGTTCCCCATTACCTGATCGATATTAAGGAGCCGGATGAATCGTTTTCTGTGGCAGAATTTCAAGAGATTGTAAGAAAACAAATCGATGATATTCATGCTAGAGGAAAAATGCCGATGATTGTTGGAGGGACGGGTCTTTATATTCAATCCGTTATTTATGATTATCAGTTCACAGAAACGCCTAGTGATGAAAAAGTTCGTGAACGAATGGAAGTATTTATTAAAGCTCATGGCATTGACCCCCTGTATGAGAAGCTCAAAGAAATTGACCCAGACAGTGCGGCTGCTATTCATAAAAATAACCATCGCCGTGTAATTCGAGCGCTTGAAGTTTATGAAGTAACCGGCAAAAAATTCAGTGACTATACAAAAGAACAGTCGCAAGAGTTATTATACGATGTAACCATTATTGGACTTACAATGGATCGAGACGTATTATATGAGAGAATTAATCACCGAGTCGATATGATGATGCAGGCTGGACTGCTTGAGGAAGTCAAATCATTGTACGAAAGTGGTCTGCATGATGTACAATCAATTCAAGCTATCGGCTACAAAGAGCTTTATGCTTATTTTGAGGGACGCTGTACGCTCGAAGAAGCCGTTGAACAGTTGAAACAAAATTCACGCAGATATGCAAAGCGTCAGTTAACATGGTTTCGAAATAAAATGCCTGTAAAATGGATAGAGATGGAAGTTGACAAATTTCCCGAAAAGTTTGCTGAAATTTTTACATATATTGCAGGAAAGCTGAAGAAAGAAGCGAATTAAGTAAACAGATAGAGAAACGAGGAGGCCGAATAATGAAACAATCAGTTAATATTCAAGATCAATTTTTAAATCAATTACGTAAAGAAAATATCTATGTGACGGTATTTCTTTTAAATGGTTTTCAATTAAGAGGACTAATTAAAGGATTTGATAATTTTACTGTGCTAATTGAATCTGAAGGAAAACAGCAGCTGATTTATAAACATGCGATTTCGACATTTGTACCAAATAAAAATATTACAGTAGAACTTGAATAGAGATTAAAGAGAAGCATCCGCATATTCGGATGCTTTCTTTATGTAAATAAAGGCTTAGAAAAGTTTCTTAACATTGTTTTTACTCATTGAACATAAACCTTATAATAGACGATTATTTCTTCGGTAATAAGAGATCATTGTCTTCGTATCGTTCATCGCATGCAGCTATGCGATACAGAGAAGTGGGATGAAACGAGAGGTGAACATGGTGGAACAGCCGATAACTCTTAAAAATAATGGGCAAATTAATATCATTTTAAATAATGAAACAAAAAAGGAAAAATCGTATACGACATCAATTCCGCGTCCTGCCAAAAAAGCTGTGATAAATCATGAGCCGCTTCGGGAAATTGAACGAGAAATGAGCGGACTGGTTGGAATGGAAGAATTGAAAAAAATGATAAAAGAAATATATGCGTGGCTATATATTAACAAAAAAAGAGAGGAACAGGGCTTAAAAGCGGGAAAGCAGGCGCTGCATATGATGTTTAAAGGAAATCCAGGAACAGGGAAAACGACGGTAGCCCGCCTGCTGGGTAAATTATTTTTGAATATGAACATCTTGTCTAAAGGACATTTAATTGAAGCAGAGCGTGCAGATTTAGTTGGAGAATACATTGGTCATACCGCTCAGAAAACGAGAGATCTTGTAAAAAAAGCGCTTGGAGGTATTTTATTTATCGATGAGGCTTATTCTCTTGCAAGAGGGGGAGAAAAAGATTTTGGAAAAGAAGCGATTGATACATTGGTCAAACATATGGAAGATTCAAATGATAAGTTTGTATTGATTTTAGCTGGTTATCCAAGAGAAATGGAAAATTTCTTAAGTCTTAATCCAGGACTGCGCTCTAGGTTTCCGTTTATTTTTGATTTTCCGGATTATGATGTTAATGAACTGATGGACATTGCGGGTCATATGATGAATGACAGGCAGTATCAGTTTAGTACAGAGGCCTATAAAAAGCTAAAAGATCATTTTATGGACGTGAAGTACAATCAGACGCCTAGGGATTTTAGTAACGGTCGATATGTGCGAAACATTATTGAACGTTCCATACGTACTCAATCCATGAGGCTTTTAGAAGAAGAAAGCTTTGAACGTAACGAGCTTTTAACTTTAACGTCAAGCGATATTCAGCTGTAAAAAAAAGCCTTTCGTCATGAAAGGCTTTTTTTTACATATTTGGTTGTCGAATCGTTTTAATCGGCAGGCGCCATTTGTAAATGTATGAACACATCCGAAGGCCTACAAGCAAGATAAATAACGTATAAAGTTCTACAGGCGTGTTTGTAATATGGAGCCCTACGCTAAATCCTGCGATAATCGCCCATACGGCATAAATTTCATCCTTAAGAACAGTAGGCTTTCGGCGTGCTAATAAATCTCGGATAATCCCCCCGCCGCTTCCTGTTAAGACCGCAGCTACAATAACCGCGCTAAGCGGATGGTTCATATGAGTGGCATAAAGCGCTCCTTGAATCGCGAATGCTGCAAGGCCAATGGCGTCCGAAAAGTTTCCCCATCGCTTCCAATGTTTTAAGATATTGTTTGGAAATAAAAAAGTGGCAGTGATAGATAATAAAGCAATTTGAAAAAAGAGTCCTTGTTCCCAAAGGGCAGACACCGGTACACCGATAAGCAGGTTTCGAATGGCTCCTCCGCCAAAAGCCGTTACGATTCCGAGTATGTAAACGCCTAAAATATCATATTCCTCTTCCATCGCAATGAAAGCTCCGCTGATTGCAAAAGCAATCGTTCCAATAATGCTAAGTACGTCCCAAGTCATGATGCTATCCCCTTTATTCTGTTTTCACCAAGTAGCGACTATTATTTTAAAATCAGGCAGCCTGATTCAAATTTCGATAAGTAAACCAATTCAAATTGTATACAGAATTTCGTGATATTTCAATGTTTTTTTAATCATCGTTTTATAGATTTTAAAAAGGGTGTTAAACTAGTAAAAGACAATGTATTCTGTCTCTTTTGCAAAGATGGAGAAATGGAGATTTTTTTGATATGATATGAATGATTTGTCAATTTAATAGTAAGGGAAGGAAAAATCTTTGACAGCAGAAATGAATACTGAACTTGAACGCGTAATTTTAGTCGGATGTCAGCTTCATGACGATGACGAACGTTTTGAATATTCAATGGATGAGCTAGCATCTTTAACTGAGACTGCAAAAGGCGAAGTGCTGGTAAGGTTAACGCAAAAGCGCGATCGCATTCATCCAGCTACTTATATTGGAAAAGGGAAAGTAGAAGAACTTGTAGCTCTTGAAGAAGAGTTAGAGCCTGATTTAATTGTATTTAATGATGAATTGTCACCGAGTCAAATCCGCAATTTGTCAGCAGGGTTATCTGCGCGTGTTATTGACCGCACGCAGCTGATTTTGGATATCTTCGCACAGCGTGCTCAAACGCGAGAAGGAAAAATGCAGGTGGAACTTGCTCAATTAAATTATCTGCTGCCTAGGTTAGTAGGACAAGGTACCGCTTTGTCGCGTCTTGGAGGCGGAATTGGAACAAGAGGTCCTGGTGAAACGAAACTTGAAAGTGACCGCAGACATATTCGCCGTAAAATTGATGAAATTAAGCGTCAGTTAAAGACAGTGGTAAGTCACCGCGAACGTTATCGAGAAAGACGTAAGCGTAATCATGTCTATCAAATTGCAATTGTGGGCTATACGAACGCTGGTAAATCGACGATCTTTAACCGCTTAACAGAAGCTGGTATTTTTGAAGAAAATCAGCTGTTTGCAACTCTTGATCCAACGACAAGACAGTATACGCTTCCGTCAGGATTAACCACGCTGTTAACGGATACGGTTGGATTTATTCAAGATCTTCCAACAACGTTAGTAGCCGCGTTCCGTTCAACACTTGAAGAAGTAACTGAAGCTGACCTTGTTCTGCACGTGGTAGATTCATCTAATCCAGATTACAACAACCACGAAAAAACAGTGCATCGCTTACTAGAAGAGCTTAACGTAACGGACATTCCGATGCTGACAGTTTACAATAAAGAAGATATGCAGCATGAACTATTTGTCCCATCCGCTTCAACATCGTTATCAATGAGCGCTTTTAAAGCTACGGATTTAGTGAAGCTTGGGGAAAGAATTCAAGAAGAAATGAAAAAAGAAATGGCGTTTTTTCATGTGCTGCTGCCGGCTTATGAAGGAAAAATGCTCGCTGAACTAAAAACGGTCTCTATTCTTGAGTCGTTAAAGTTCAATGAAGAAACTGAGAAGTATCAGTGCAAAGGGTATATTGCAAAAGAGCATCCCCTTTACAAAAAGCTACAAACGCTTGAAGAAAGTTGAGGAACAAAGAAATGATGTTTGATCAGTTAAAAAACGGGGCACGCATTCGGGAACTTGCTGCAAAAGTAGAAAAGCAGATTAAGCCCGTACATGAGAAAATTGACGAGCGTATTGAAGCAAATCAATTTCGAGTGCTGCAAAGCTTTCAGCAAAACCGAGTGAGTGATTCACATTTTAATCCGACAACGGGGTATGGCTACGACGATCTAGGCCGCGATACGTTGGAGAAAGTATATGCGGACGTTTTTGGAACAGAAGCATGTCTAGTGCGTCCGCAAATTATTTCAGGCACGCATGCAATCGGCATTTCGCTGTTTGGTGTACTGCGTCCTGGAGATGAACTATTATATATAACCGGAAAGCCTTATGACACGCTTGAAGAAATCGTTGGCATACGAGGAAGCGGTGTAGGTTCTTTAAAAGAATATAACATTAGCTATAAATCAGTAGATTTAACTGAGGAAGGTCAAGTGGATTTTGAAGAAGTGAAAGCGTCTATTCATGAGCATACAAAGATGATAGGCATTCAGCGTTCAAAAGGGTACGGCATTCGTCCTTCTTTTACAGTCGCTCAAATAAAAGAAATGATTTCGTTTGTAAAGAGCATTAAGCCTGACGTTGTTGTATTTGTTGACAACTGCTACGGTGAATTTGTAGAAACAATCGAGCCAACGCATGTAGGAGCAGATTTGATGGCGGGGTCGCTTATTAAGAACCCTGGTGGAGGTCTCGCTAAAATCGGTGGCTATATTGCAGGACGAAAAGACCTAGTGGAAGCTTGTTCATACCGAATGACAACTCCTGGAATCGGTGCAGAAGCTGGAGCGACGCTGTATAGCTTGCAAGAAATGTATCAAGGGTTCTTCTTGGCGCCGCATGTAGTAGGTCAAGCCTTAAAAGGAGCGGTTTTCTCATCCGCTATGTTTGAAGAGCTTGGTATGCAAAGTGAACCGAAGTGGGACAGTGAACGAACAGATTTAATTCAATCCGTTCAGTTTGATGACCGCGATAAAATGGTGGCTTTTTGTCAGGCAATTCAATTCGCTTCGCCAATTAATTCACACGTAACGGCGTATCCTGCTTATATGCCAGGGTATGAAGATGATGTGATTATGGCAGCAGGAACGTTTATACAAGGAGCGAGCCTCGAACTTACGGCAGATGGTCCTATCAGGCCGCCTTATGTCGCTTACGTGCAGGGCGGATTAACGTATGCTCATGTAAAAGTAGCAATATGCATGGCGGTAGATCAATTACTGACAAAAGAACTTTTATAAGATAGAAAGATTATTTCTCCCCGTTAAGAAGGAAAAAATAAGCTATAAAAATAAACGAAGTGCTATTTATTTGTATAGAAAAAATGTTCAGAAAAATTTATGTTAGAATTACTAACATTCGGTTGACAGGTGAACTAACATAGCATACAATGTAAATAGTTAATCCAAAGGAGGAACTGAAATGAGTGACAACATTCGAAGAAATACGCCACTTTTCCCGATTGGAATTGTGATGCAGTTAACTGAGTTGTCTGCTCGCCAAATTCGCTACTATGAAGAACATGAATTAGTTGCACCGGTAAGAACAGAGGGAAATCGACGACTATTCTCATTTAACGATGTTGATAAGCTGCTTGAAATCCGCGATCTAATCGAACAAGGTGTAAACTTAGCAGGTGTAAAACAGCTGTTTCATCTTCAAAAGGAGCAAAAAGGGCATAAGCAAGAAGAAAAAGTTGTGGCAGAAACAGCAAAGCCAGAATTAACGGACGATGAGTTGCGAAAAATGCTTCGTGCAGAACTTATGCAAGCAGGCCGTTTTAATCGAGCAACTTTAAATCAAGGAGATATGTCCAGGTTCTTTCATTAATAAAGTTATCAATATTTATGCCGTTCGTATATGAGGGGTATAGATTATAAATATTATATAGAGATTTAGGGGAGGATCACACGATGGCAAAGTACACAAAAGAAGATATTTTCCGCAAAGTTCAAGAAGAGAATGTAAAATATATTCGTCTTCAGTTCACTGACATTTTAGGAACAATTAAAAACGTTGAAATTCCAGTAAGTCAATTAGAAAAAGCGTTAGACAACAAAATGATGTTTGACGGTTCTTCTATTGAAGGGTTTGTACGTATTGAAGAATCAGATATGTACCTATTCCCGGATATTGATACATTTGTTATTTTCCCTTGGACATCTGAAAAAGGTAAAGTAGCACGTTTTATTTGTGACATCTACAATGCAGATAGAACTCCGTTTGATGGCGATCCACGTAATAACTTAAAACGTGTGTTAAAAGAGATGGAAGAGTTAGGATTTACTGATTTTAACCTTGGACCTGAGCCAGAGTTCTTCTTATTCAAATTAGACGAAAAAGGCGAACCTACATTAGAATTAAATGATAAAGGTGGCTACTTCGACTTAGCGCCAACTGACCTTGGTGAAAACTGCCGTCGTGACATCGTATTAGAGCTTGAAGAAATGGGCTTTGAAATTGAAGCATCTCACCATGAGGTAGCTCCTGGACAACACGAGATCGACTTCAAATATGCTGCTGCATTAAAAGCTTGTGATGATATCCAAACGTTCAAACTTGTTGTAAAAACAATTGCACGTAAACATGGCTTACATGCTACATTTATGCCAAAACCATTATTTGGTGTGAACGGTTCAGGTATGCACTGTAACGTTTCATTATTCAAAGATGGCCAAAACGCATTTTATGATGAGAACGGTAATCTAGAGCTAAGTGATACTGCTCGTCAATTTATCGCAGGTATCATCAAGCACGCACACAGCTTTACAGCAGTAACAAATCCTACTGTAAACTCTTATAAGCGTCTAGTACCTGGATATGAGGCTCCTTGTTATGTTGCATGGTCTGCTCGCAACCGTAGCCCATTAATCCGTATCCCAGCTTCTCGCGGCGTAGGAACTCGTGTTGAAGTACGTAGCGTAGACCCAGCTGCTAACCCATATTTAGCAATGGCTGTTCTATTAAAAGCTGGTTTAGATGGAATCAAGAACAATCTTGAAGCTCCAAAACCTATTGATCGTAATATCTATGTAATGACAAAAGAAGAGCGTGTTGAAGAAGGTATCGTAGATTTACCTGCAACATTAGCTCAAGCTTTAGATAGCTTCCAATCAAACGAAGTGATGGTTTCTGCATTAGGTGAACACTTAGCAGAGCACTTCGTTGAAGCGAAAGAAATCGAGTGGGATATGTTCCGTACACAAGTTCATCCTTGGGAACGTGACCAATACATGAGCCAATATTAATTTTTAAAAGTCGGAGAGATCGTTTGTACGTTCTCTCCGACTTTTTTTGTTTTTCACAATGAATAAATAACATTCTGCATACGTAAATTGAATAATATAGCTTGTTTATAAAAAAGCTGCCTGTCGTATAATTTACAGGGAGCTTTTTTATTGTTTTGTTACATACAAGAAAGAATTTGTTTACATGAATCAAAAAGGATGAGCTTTTTGTCTCATTGAATCTATAAGTAAAAGTAGTGTATAACAGATAGTGAGATTGTTTATGTGTTCACTCTGCACTGTATTTCAGTATAACTTCAGAGAGTTTTCAGCCAATCATAGTATCGTTAGAAAATACTGTTGGAGAGGAATGTAATAAAAATGAAAGAAGGAAATTTCTTTAAAGGTTTAGTGATAGGGATATTGATAAGCATTCCAATTTGGATTATTCTCATTGTTGTAGGCGTTCTGCTTTTTAAATAGGTCCTAACGTTATAAATAATAGACCCTCCTGATCTATACTTTAATCAACCAGAATAGAATTTGGACCAAAAGTATGTTAGGGGGGAGGGAACCGCACGATGAATTGTGCGGATTTTTTTATTGGTAGGGTAAACGTAGATTTCATCTATTTAGTTGCTTCTAGCAGTTGATTGGAGGCTCACCAGCCCCCCCGCGGAAAGCGAAGCCTTGCACGGAATTCAACAGCGATGTAACAAGCCATCCATACTAGCGCATTTATCCTATTTGTTCGTTTTTAGATTGAAGTGATTTCGTTATGTCTCAATCTCCTTTTTTAGTAATTTTTCACTAAGTAGGCTAGTATACGTAGCACTTTTTTCCCTCATGCATATGTTAACAATAAGGAGGGACAAGTAATATGAAAAAAATCTATCTTGATGCAGGACATGGTGGGGCAGATGCAGGAGCAGTTGGAGCAAGCGGACTGTATGAAAAAAACTTAGTGTTAAAAATTCAACAATATTTAATAAGCTATTTAAATAGCACTTACAGTGACTTTACGATTAAAACCACCCGTACCACAGATACTTTTTTATCGTTATCTCAGCGAGCTTCTCAAGCTAACTCGTGGGGAGCAGATGCATTTATGTCTATTCACGTAAATGCCGGTGGAGGAACAGGATACGAAGATTATGTTTATAGAAGCGCTAGCAATGCTAGTAAAACGTTTCAATCGATTGTGCACGGGCAAGTACAGCCAACGCTGCTGTCGTATAATCATCCGAATCGCGGACGAAAATCGGCCAATTATGCGGTGCTTCGCTTAACAAATATGCCTGCAGTATTAACTGAAATAGCTTTTATTGATAGGAGCGCCGATGCAGCACTTCTTCAAAATGAAGCTTTTTTAAAAAGCATGGGTGAATCGTATGCAAAAGGAATTGCCGTATATTTAAATTTACCTCGTCGTGCAGTTCCAAATCCATCGCCATCTCCAACACCGACACCAAATCCATCACCTTCTGAACCAGGTGAAAAAACGTATACAATTAAGCAAGGAGATACGCTGTACAGTGTTGCACAGAAGTACGGCATAACAGTACAGGAGCTTCAAGAAGCAAATACAGGGCTTTCGGATCCTTTAACCCTAAAGGTTGGAAAAACAATTGTTATTCCTTCAGGAACTTCACCAAACCCATCTCCAACACCGTCACCAACTCCACCTTCTGAACAATATCCACTTCCCAATGGAATTTTAAAACAAGGCGATTCTGGAGAAGCAGTGAAACAGCTTCAAAGAGCATTAAACGCGGTTAATTTTAAAGTAGGGTCAGTAGACGGAATATATGGAGTACAAACGAAAGATGCAGTCAGACGTTTTCAACTTGTGTATCTTCCTTATGATGTAGATGGCATTTATGGTCCTCAAACGAAAAACAAGCTAGCAGCCGTTTTAAAAGCAAAAAGTTAAAGAAAGCAGGTCTTCTGTAAGCAGGCAGAAGGCCTTTTGTTTTCCCCTTAAAAGCGCCTTAAGTACTATTTTATCGTTTACGTAAAATAATGCTTTACAAACCATTTGTACGGGAGTATATTATCTAAGAACAAAGGATAGTTATGAAAGAAACATGTTATCGATCATACTCTTTAACCGAAAATTATATTGACCTGTTATCGCTTAATTCGTCAGAAGTGGGGGACCCAAATTTGTGCATTGTCACTTGGGGTGAATCCTTTTTTAAAAGGTAGGGCTACTCTCATAGCCCGAATCCGACAGCTAACCCCATAAGCGTTTTGGAGAGGAGGTTTAAGCTGTGTAAAAACGCTGAGAACCCTTAGTGTTTTTTTTGTGCGCTTTTTTAACATAAAAAGGTATTTTTTAGGGATAATATCACTTATTCATGAACTTGTAACGGAGCTTAGCAACGAACAGTGAATAGTAGCTAAGCAATCATCGGAGGGAAATTACGTGAACTATTCAGTTCTCAAGAGATTATTGATTGGAAAGCCGCTCAAAACAAAAGAGTTAGGCGATCAAAAGCTTAGTAAGCTTAAAGCGCTGGCTATTTTATCATCAGATGCCTTATCTTCAGTGGCTTATGGAACAGAACAGATTTTGATTGTCCTTGCAACAGTGGGCGTGCTTGCCTATTGGTATTCGATTCCAATTGCGATTGGGGTATTGGTGCTGCTGACGGCTTTAATTCTTTCATATCGTCAAATTATTTATGCGTATCCGCAAGGCGGAGGAGCTTATATTGTTTCGAAAACCAATTTAGGAGAAAATCCTGGACTTATCGCTGGGGGATCACTGTTAGTAGATTATATTTTAACAGTTGCCGTGAGTGTTTCAGCAGGAACCGATGCTTTAACTTCGGCTTTTCCAACGCTGCATCACTATAACGTAGTAATTGCGTGTTTGCTGGTGATTTTTATTACGGTTTTAAATTTACGAGGTGTAACAGAATCCGCTTCTGTCTTAGCTTATCCGGTTTATTTATTTGTGATTGCTCTTATTTTGTTAATAGCGGTGGGCTTCTTCAAAATAGTGACAGGTCAAGTTTCACCTGAGCTTCATACATCTCTCGGTACCGTGGTGCCAGGTATTAGTTTGTTTTTATTATTAAAAGCTTTTTCATCAGGCTGTTCGGCATTGACTGGTGTAGAAGCTATTTCGAATGCAGTGCCTAACTTTAAAGATCCAGGTGCAAAAAATGCTGTTCATACATTAATGCTGATGGGCGGTATTTTAGCCGTTTTATTTTCTGGCATCACGTTTTTAGCTTATTGGCTTGGCATTTCTCCAAAAGCAGATGAAACGGTTGTATCACAAATTGCATCGAGTGTATTTGGACGAAATGGGTTTTATTATTTTATTCAAGGCACCACAGCTCTGATTTTAGTGCTAGCGGCGAATACAGGTTTTTCAGCTTTCCCTTTGCTTGCCGTAAACTTATCGTCTGATAAATACATGCCAAGAATGTTTCAAATTCGCGGCGATCGACTAGGCTATTCAAATGGAATTGTGACCCTTGGAATTGCTTCTATTGTCTTACTTGTCGCTTTTAAAGGAGCGACGGAACAATTAATTCCTCTTTATGCAGTTGGAGTGTTCATTCCATTTACGCTTTCTCAAACAGGCATGATTGTCAAATGGCTTAGAGAAAAGCCGGCCGGCTGGCAAGGAAAGCTAACCATTAACTTAATTGGTGCCCTCATTACCTTAACGGTGCTAATCATTTTGTTTACAACGAAGTTTTCACAAGTATGGTCCGTGCTCGTTTTCTTACCGGTTATCGTTTATATTTTTCATCGCATTCATACGCATTATGAAGCGGTAGGAGAGCAGCTTCGTATTAAGCAAGGAGAAAAGATTGGAAAGCTTGAAGGAAGTGTGGTCATTGTTCCTGTAGCAGGAATGACAAAGGTAGTGGAAAATTCATTGAACTATGCAAGAACGATTGGTGATACCGTTATTGCGGTGCACGTTGCTTTTGACCGAGAAAGCGAAAAGAGAATGGAAGAGAAGTGGGAAAAGTGGCAGCCTGATATTCGTATTGTTACGTTTCACTCTCAATACCGCAGTCTTGTGCGTCCGCTGTTTCGATTCATCGATATGGCTGAAGAAAAAGCCCGGGAAAATAATATGGCTATTACGGTTGTTATTCCGCAGTTCATCACGAAAAAAAGCTGGCAAAACATCCTTCATAATCAGTCCAGTCTGCTGTTAAAAGCACATTTGCTTTACCGTAAAAACGTAATCGTTACAACGGTACCTTATCGTTTTAAAAAATAATGAAACATGACTAAAAACCTCCAACTTATATGTTGGAGGTTTTTAATTTTTAAATTCACATACACTAACCATAATTGAATCTCATCAAAGGCACAAACGGAGGGATTGCATGAGTGAATTAATTAAGTTATTGCGAAAAGGAAATAAATCGGCCATGATGGCCGCTATAGTTAATACCATTATATCCATTATTAAAGGGATTGCTTTTGCTTTAACGGGAAATGTAGCGATGTTTGCTGAAACGATGCACAGCTTAGGAGACGCAGCAAATCAGTTCTTTGTTTTTATAGGTTCAGCATTAAGCAAAAAAGCTCCGACCAAACGATTTCCAAACGGATTTGGACGATTGGTTAATCTCGTTTTATTAGGGGCGGTTCTTGTAGTAGGAATTATGGCATTTGAAACGATTAAAGAAGGGTATCATCATATTCTTCATCCGACGAAGTCTTCAGGCTTTATTTTAAATATTGCAGTACTTGGCATCTCGGTATTACTTGAGATGTTTGTCCTCTTTAAGGCAATGAAAGAAATTTTGCACGATGTCGGAATGAATACTGCAGAGGTCAATGTTTTTACGCAAAGCTTTGTTCATCTAAAGAAAGCAAAGCCAGCAACTAAGCTTGTTTTTATGGAAGATCTGGTAGCCACTGGAGGAGGCGTATTGGCTTTAATCGCCGTTTTTATTTCGCGATTTACGCCTTTTCATCAAGCTGAAGGAATTGCTTCTATGCTAATTGGTCTTATGATGTTTTTTGTAGTAGGACGAGTATTTTTAGATAACGCTGCCGGAGCGCTTGGTGAAGCAGATAAAGAAATGGAAATGAAAATTGGTGCCATTGTTATGCAAGATGTACAAGTGCGTGATATTCAAACGTTAATGGTGATGAAAGAAGGAGAAGAGCTTCACGTTGAATTAAAAGTAGAAATTGATCCTTCTTTAACAGTAGCAGAAGCGGATGATATTAAAGATCGTCTGGAAAATCGTATTTTACAGGAAAAAGGAATAACGGATGTCATTATTGAATTTGATGAAGATGATGGAATTCCTGACTGGGTGACAAGCGATTTACAGCTTCAAAAAGAATAAAAAACAAGGAAGAAAACAGTTGTTTTCTTCCTTGTTTTTTTAGCTATATACTTTTTCACGCACGTTTTGAGAATCTGTTGAAGCCGCAGAAAAGTTAATAGTTTCACGTACAACGTAAATAGGTCTATTTTTACTTTCATCGTAAATTCTTGCGATGTATTGTCCCACTAGACCTAAACCAAGTAGCTGAATACCGCTAAAGAAAGTGATAGCTACCATAATCGAAGTCCAGCCGGGCTGGATATTTTCACCTATCAGCCAAACAACAATCGAATAACTTAAAACGAGAAGTGATACAAAAACTGATAACAAGCCAATAACCATTACTAAACGTAAAGGTTTCGTTGAAAACCCAATAATTCCATCTGAAGCAAACTTGATCATCTTTTTTAAAGGATATTTTGTTTCACCAGCAAAACGCTCATCGCGCTCATATTCTACATATGTTTGCCTGAAGCCGATCCAAGACATCATTCCTCTTACGAAACGATTGCGTTCAGTCATTTTTTTGAATACGTCCGCAACTTTTCGGTCGATAATACGAAAATCTCCCGTGTCTTTTGGGATTTCAATATCGGACATATAATTTAAAAAGCGATAAAAATACTTAGCCGTTGTCAATTTAAAAAAGGTCTCTCCGCTTCGCTTCTTGCGCTTTGCGTATACAATTTCATAGCCTTGCTGCCATTTAGCAATTAATTCAGGAATCATTTCAGGTGGATCCTGTAAGTCAGCATCAATAATTACGATAGCATCACCTTGAGCATAGTCAATACCTGCTGTGACGGCAGTTTGGTGCCCGAAATTACGGGCAAAATCAATAATTTTTACGTTAGAATCCATAGCTGCTACGTCCTTTAAGATTTCAATTGTTCGGTCTGTACTGCCGTCATTGACGAAAATGAATTCATAGTTAATGTGATTTTCATGCATGACGGAAAGCAAGCGATTATAGCATTCATTAGCTACTTCTTCTTCAAAATACATAGGTACCACGATTGAAATTAGTTCTTTCATGCTTTACCTCCTATCGAGTGATTGTTTGTGTGCTTAAACGTCCATATTTTATTAAGAAAAAAATTAAAAAACATTCCTATACAAGTAGACAACAGTTGTCCAATTATCGGATTAGCAGGTGTATAGTGTACAAGAAGGAATAAGCAAGATGTATTAATTGCTAAAGTAATAAGGTTTACGATGAAAAATTGAGCTAACATCCATTTATGTACAGTTGCTTGAAACACCCACGATTTGTTCCAATAGTAGCTGTTTATGACGCCAATGAAATAGGATAGTACGTTAGCCAATATATAATTCATATCAAAATGAATGAGTGCTAAGTAACTGATAATAGTGAGCAGGGTATTCATTATACCTACGAATCCGAATTTCAGGAATTTTATCACGGTTGCATAATCCCTTCCATTTAATTTATCTCTTCACATTTTGCCTGTGGCTTATTTTTAGTAAACCGTACTAGTAAATAAGATAGAATCACTGAAATACCAAACCCTTCGAGCAGCATAAAGCTTGGAAAAATAAAGAATCGATAGCGAGTTTGAATTTCAATAAGCAAGTGAATAAGAACGTATCCTATGATTAGTAATAAAAACAGTGTATACGGATATTTATCCTGCTTCTTCAGGAATAAACATATAAGTCCAATAATGGAAAGAATAGTAGTTGAAACGTAAATGATTCTTTCATAACTTTGAGCAGCACTAATTAATTTCTCTTTATTAAAAGGTACATCTTCTTGAGGAGTTAATGAAATACTCCAAAATGTAGATGCATCCGTTCCTCCCCACATATTCAGGAATTTAATGTGAAAGAGATCTAAAAGTTGCTCTTTATCTGCTACTCGCTCTTTAATTACTTCTTTTTCTGCTTCAGCTCGTTTTTCTCCAATTGGCATACCCATAAAACGACTAGCATCCTCTGAAGAATAAGAACCGCTTGTTTCATAATTAAAGCCAATAACGAATTTCCATAAAGGATCTCTGTTACTTAAAGGATATTTAGAAATACCGCTCGCTACAAAAGAGTAGTTGATCAGCGCATTTGCAATAAAAAAAGTAGCCAGTACGCCTACGAGGTTTTTTCCTATTTTCTTTCGACGAGTTTTTAACTCAGCAGCATCCTTCGCTTCAATGTAAGGTTGAAGAATTTGCAAGATGAAATAAATGAAAACAGCAACGATAATAATGGGTCCCAGAGGGCGCATTAAATTTCCTAACGACAATAGAAGACCAATATAAAGCCAGCTAAACTTGTTATGAGCAAATCTTTTTATAATAAGGTAAAAAGCTGCATAAAATAAAAAAGTAGCTAAATGCTGATTGGTTAACACTGAGCTGTAGAGAATGTTCGGAATGTAGAACGCATATAGGAAAGCTGCCATTCTCCCAGCAAGTTCGTTAAATACTTTAGCGCCAATTAGATAAATAAAAATAACGGTTCCAGTAGAATAAAAAATATTTAACAATTTTAATGTGAAAATGCTATCTCCAAAACAGCGAATAACAATAGATTCATAGAATAAAAAGCCTAGCTGATATACCCATGTAGTGAAATAAACGCTTTGGTTAAATTCATAATTTCCTTTTGCGATATTACGTGCGGCATCTAGCATGACAAGAAAGTCAGATTTTACAGGTGTTTGAACAGAAAGCATCCATGCTAATCGAACACCTAAGGTCAAAACAATCAGTGAAATAAAAAAAACAGTTTTGTTCATGTATCTACTTGCAATAGCTATTAGAAAAATGACAAGGAAAGTGATACATATTCCTTCAATAATAAATGAATTACTTAAAGCCAAGCCTTTTAAGTCCAATGAATTTGTCATCGCACTATAACTGCCCCATAGAGACCATGTAAGAATCATGACACATAAAAGAATCAGGCTTTTGGATAAAAATGAGTTAAGCATATTACCTCCTGCAAATTATTTCAAAGATAAGGTACAAAATTCCTACCCTATGATACCATATTTTATTATTTTGTATATATTTTTCTTATAGAGTATAATATTAGATTGTTCTGAAATTACAACAGCGGCACAACGTGTAATAAAAGGTTCAGCGGAGTAGACAGTGATTTAGTAATAGATAAAAGAGGTTGGAAAAAAAGGATTTTAGTCGAAGGGAAAAACGAACCATTAATCATCATGTTTGATGGTTCGTTTTTTATGGTGAACGTAGGTTTCATTTGTTTAGTTCTTTCCAGCAGTTGATTGGAGGGCAAGACGAAGACTCCTGCGGGAAAAGCGGAAGGGGTGAGACCCCGCAGGAGCGCAAGCGACGAGGAGGCTCACCGGCCGCCCGCGGAAAGCGAAGTCTTGCACGGAAATCAACAGAGGTGTCACAAGCAATCCCTGCTAGCTTATTTATTTCATTTGTTTCCCTTTAGACTCGCTTGATTTAGTTATGTCTCAATCTCTTCTTTTTTATCATGTGTTTTCTGATGGGAACAGCTTTTATGTTTTAAATCGATCTTTTAATAAATTCCATAGGGAACTCACTCCGAGACTAATGCTGATCAGAATTCCTGATAAAGCTACTATTAAAGCGATATATTCAAAGATAGAAAACTGCTTCATACTATCCCAATTGATGTTTCCCTTTAGCTTGCTAATAACTAAATTCATTCCGTAAATACCGGAAAGAACGGTATAAATCGTTAAAATTAATAATAAGTAATTGTGACGCTTGGCCGCGATTTTCTCTTGATTTTGATACAAAGTACCAAGGGTTTCTTTGACTTCTTGATAAAGAGAATTGATGTGGAAGATTTTTTTAAAGAGCTCAGAAAACTCTTGACCTTCCGTGCGAGAGCTAATTTCTAAAAATAAATATTTACCTGAAAATACAGTAATAGAGCGAATTAGTCGCTCGATGCCCTCTGAATTTTTATGAAACGTGAGCTGAGAATACTCATAGGATAGTTTTAGCAACACGATTTTATAGAAAAAATGCAAAAATAAATTATAGTAATGCTGGCCAAATAGATGATTCATCAAAAGCTGATCCGTTTTAGAGTCTGTCGATTTAGAAATACACGAAAACACATGGTCTGTTATAACGTAATAGGTTTCAGGAGCCCATCTGGAATACACGTGTTTGGTATTATACGTTTTAATATACTCATGGTTGTGTGCAGAGATAAACGGTTTCCCGTCAGGC
Source organism: Priestia sp. D51 (assembly GCF_053345675.1). Taxonomy (NCBI): domain Bacteria; kingdom Bacillati; phylum Bacillota; class Bacilli; order Caryophanales; family Bacillaceae; genus Priestia; species Priestia sp. D51. The sequence continues at coordinate 804,698 of NZ_JBLTIR010000001.1, forward strand.
GTATAGCTATTTAGCTGCCCAGTACGAAATAAAGTTGTGGAGTTAATTTCTTGCTCTTGATTTACCGTTACATAACTTAATACAAACATCCGTTCATCGATAAAATAAGGAAGACTCCCGACGTGCTGTTCACGCGTCGCTTCTTTTTTGATGTGTTCGTTCAAAAATGGCGCGAGCTGTGAAAAAATATAATCCTGTACTTTGCTATAGCGATGATGTTCATAGGTAATGGTGGATCCATGCTCTTCAGCAAGCTTCGGTTCTAATACACGAAAATGATTCATGAATTCTAAAATGTCATCATAGGTGTAATGATTATGACTCATCTCAGTGCGAATGGTCATGACGCCAATTTCAAAAGGACATAAAAAAACATCCACAGACAGCACGTTGCTAGACACGGTGGTGGAGGAAGTTTGTAGCGTAACGGTATGGTCTATTTTTTTTGAAAATCGAAGCAAGCCTTCTTTTTCGCACGAATCAGGAAATAGAATACATTCAATGTAAGGAAGAAAATATTGATCCAAGCTATCATGAGATACGTAATACTGTTCTCCGTAGTATTCTTTTTCTACATGTTTGTTTTGAATGGAAAAAAACTCAAACATATTTGCTTCTAGTGCATGAACAAGCTGCTCTTTATTTTTTCGATCAAAGGAAAAAGGAAAAAGAAACATGTTCATTGCTTTGGTAGGCATAATAGTTTGAAATGGTTCTGTTTTCCTTGGTGTATTGGTCATAAACTACATCCTTCTTATAGTCGGTTGTATTTTTTTTGAGAGTCGAAAAAATGCAGACAGAAAGTAAAAGGTAAAACAGGCTTTATAAAAACCGCTCTACCTGCCTGTAATGATTCGACGTATCATTTATAATATGCCAATTTTTTTAGAAAACAAACGTAAAAAACCAACTAACATCATGATTAGTTGGTTTTACATACAGTGTGTAATTAGTGAATCGTGCGATATACACCAGTGACTTTTCCTAAAATCGTTACGTGGCGAAGAATAATAGGCGCCATCGTTGAATTTTCAGGCTGTAAACGAACGAAATTTTCTTCTTTAAAGAAACGTTTTACCGTTGCTTCGTTGTCCTCGGTCATAGCGACCACAATATCTCCGTTATTAGCAGTTTGCTGCTGACGTACGATTACCATATCGCCATCTAGAATACCTGCTTCAATCATACTTTCTCCCATAATTTCAAGCATAAATACATGATCATCTGGAGAAACGAATTTATCTGGAAGAGGGAAATATTCTTCCACATTTTCAACGGCTGTTATAGGAAGACCCGCTGTTACTTTACCGATAACAGGAACATTAATGACATTGCTTTTAGGGATGTTTACTTCGTCTAGTTGAAGAACTTCGATTGCTCTTGGTTTTGTTGGATCTCTGCGAATTAACCCTTTGCTTTCTAAACGAGCTAAATGCCCGTGTACAGTGGAGCTAGAGGCTAATCCCACCGCTTCCCCAATCTCACGAACAGAAGGCGGATAACCTTTTAATTTTACTTCGTGCTTAATAAAATCTAGTATGTCTTGTTGACGTTTTGATAGCTTCATATTTTTCACCTCGATTTTAGCTATTCTTTAGGTGAATTATACCACGTGATGTGTCAATATACAAACATAAGTTCGAAGAATTCCATTGACAGAAACAAATGTTCTCAATAAAATAAGAACATATATTCTGATAGGGGGATCATAATATGCACCAATTCTTACATTCTATGAAACATTACGCTATTTTTTTTGCAGTTATCGCTGCACTTACATATGTATTGACGCTGGTTTTAGGAGCGGATAAAGTAGATTTAGACAAATATTCAACGGTTACTATTACAAAAGGAGATACGCTTTGGGACTTGTCCAACAAGTATCATAATCACCATCATTTGACCACCAATGAATTTGTCAAATGGGTTGAAGACGTCAATGATCTAAACTCAGACACTGCCCAGTCTTTATCTCCTGGAGATAAATTATATATTCCTGTTTTAAAAAAAGAGTTACATAATCAAGTGGCAATTGAACAGTAGTGTGTAACGGCCGTTCCTGAATATTGTTAGAAGCCGAAAAGGTCGTGATAAAAGTGGACGCCATTATTTATTGCCGTGTAAGTACGGATAAAAAAACCCAAGAAACATCTTTACAGCGCCAGCAAGAAGAATTAAAAAAGCTTGCTGATCTTCACCATCTAAACGTAAAAAAAGTCGTAATGGAAAAAGCAAGCGGATATGACGTAGACAGAGAGGGTATATTGGATGTTCTTCATACAATGAAAGAAGAAAAAATATCTGTGCTGCTCATTCAAGACGAAACGCGATTAGGCAGAGGAAATGCCCGAATCGCGCTTCTTCATGCTTTTCATAAAGAAAATGCTACGATCTATACGATTAGTCATCAAGGTCAGCTTCAGCTTTCAGAATCTGATTCGATGGTGTTAGATATTATTAGCTTAGTGGAAGAGCATCAGCGGAAATTACATAACGCTAAAATTAAAAGAGGAATGAAAAGAGCCGTAGAAAACGGTTATCGTCCGCAGCAAAATTTAAAAAATCAAGGAGTTAACTCAGGAAGAGAAAAAAAAGAAGCGCCGATTGAAGAAATTGTCCGCCTTCGTCATAACGGCTTAACCTTTGCTGAAATTTCAGTTACGCTAAAAGGTTTTGGTTATAATATTTCAAAAGCAACGGTACATCGTCGCTATCAAGAGTATCAAGAGAGTGCTCAATCTCTTGATAAAACGAAAGAGATTTAGTAAGATGACTACATGTTGCCGGAACTGTTCGGTAATTTTAATTATTGATTATAAGGAGATAGGTTTTATATGCTATCAAAAGATAAACTTGCTCGTATTAATGCTCTTTCAAAAAAGGCAAAGGCTGAAGGTCTGACAGAATCTGAAGCGAAAGAACAGCAAGAGCTACGTCAGGAATATTTAAAAGTTTTCCGACAATCTATGACAAACCACCTTCATACGATTAAAGTTGTGGACGAGGAAGGTAAAGATGTTACGCCTAAGAAGTTAAAAGAGAGCAAAAAGAAGCGTCTTCACTAAGACGTTCTAGTAAAACTAGAGGGAGAGTTCCCTCTAGTTTTTTGTATATTTTTAATAAGGCACACAAAAACTGTAAAAGTGGAAATTTTTTTGGTTCAAGTATTGTACAAATAAGCAAATCATTAGTATGATAACATATGTACATAGTTTTGAAAGGAATGAAGAGTATGACACAACGTATTGAAGATCTTTCGATTGCAACAATTCGTACTTTATCAATCGATGCGATTGAGAAAGCAAATTCAGGTCACCCAGGTATGCCAATGGGAGCTGCTCCAATGGCGTATACATTGTGGACAAAATTTATGAACATCAATCCAAAGAATCCAAACTGGTTCAACCGTGACCGCTTTGTATTATCAGCAGGACACGGATCGGCACTATTATACAGCTTGCTTCATTTAGCTGGATATGACTTATCAATTGAAGACCTTAAAAACTTCCGTCAATGGGGAAGCAAAACACCAGGTCATCCAGAGTTCGGTCATACAGCAGGTGTTGATGCAACAACTGGTCCACTAGGACAAGGTATTGCAATGGCTGTTGGTAAAGCAATGGCAGAACGTCATTTAGCTGAAACATACAACAAAGAAGGTTTAGAAATTGTAGACCACTTTACGTATGGTATTTGTGGTGACGGAGACTTAATGGAAGGTGTATCTGCTGAAGCAGCTTCATTAGCGGCACACTTAAAATTAGGACGCTTAGTTGTTTTATACGATTCAAATGATATTTCTTTAGACGGAGATTTAGATCGCTCGTTCTCTGAGAACGTAGAAGATCGTTTCAAGGCTTACGGATGGCAAGTAATTCGTGTTGAAGACGGCAATGACTTGACAGCGATTGCAAACGCAATTGAAGAAGCAAAAGGCGATTTAACACGCCCAACGCTAATTGAAGTAAAAACAACAATCGGATTTGGTTCTCCAAACCACGCGGGTACTTCTGGCGTGCACGGTTCTCCATTAGGTTCCGATGAAACAAAATTAACAAAAGAAGCTTATGCATGGACATTTGAAGAAGATTTCTATGTGCCAGAAGAAGTGTATGCTCACTTCAAAGCTACAATTGCTGAAGATGGCCAAAAGAAAGAAAACGAATGGAACGATGTATTTGCACAGTATAAAGAAAAATATCCTGAACTAGGTCGTCAATTTGAACTAGCAGTAGAAGGAAAGTTACCGGAAGGCTGGGAAGAAACGCTTCCAGCATACGAAACGGGTTCAAGCCTAGCTAGCCGTGCTTCTTCTGGAGAAGTATTAAACGCAGTAGCACAAGCTGTACCTCAATTCTTCGGCGGTTCAGCTGACTTAGCTGGGTCAAATAAAACAATGATTAAAGGTTCAGAAGACTTCACTGCAGCTGATTACAGCGGACGTAATATTTGGTTCGGTGTACGTGAATTTGCAATGGGAGCTGCATTAAACGGTATGGCTCTACACGGCGGTGTAAAAGTATTCGGAGGAACATTCTTTGTATTCTCTGATTATCTTCGCCCAGCAATTCGCTTAGCAGCTTTAATGAAGCTTCCTGTAACATATGTATTCACACATGACAGTATCGCAGTTGGAGAAGACGGCCCAACACATGAGCCAATTGAACAATTGCCATCACTTCGTGCAATGCCAGGTCTTTCAGTGGTTCGTCCTGCAGATGCAAATGAAACAGCTGCTGCATGGCGCTTAGCATTAGAATCAACTGACCGCCCAACGGCGCTTGTATTGACTCGTCAAAACTTGCCAACGCTTGAAGGTACAAAAGAAAATGCATACGAAGGCGTGTCTAAAGGCGCGTACGTTGTATCTAAAGCTGGTAAAGACCAAGCGGATGCATTAATACTTGCAACAGGCTCTGAAGTAAGCCTAGCAGTAGAAGCACAAAAAGCATTAGCTGCAGAAGGCATTGATGTATCTGTAGTAAGTATGCCTGCATGGGATCGTTTCGAAGAGCAATCTGCTGAGTACAAAGAAAGTGTTATCCCTAAATCAGTGAAAAAACGTTTAGGTATTGAAATGGCTTCTACACTTGGCTGGGAACGCTATGTTGGAGACGAGGGACAAGTTCTTGGTATTAATCACTTCGGTGCATCTGCTCCTGGTGAAACAATCATGAAAGAATTTGGTTTTACAGTTGAAAATGTAGTAGCAAAAGTGAAAAGCTTGCTTAATGCATAATTCTTTTTCACAAGAAAGAGCAGACTCCTATGGTCTGCTCTTTTTTTTCGACAAAAAAACAAAGAAATTTTTTCATCGATAGACAAGCATTGCGTACACCATTCGGTATAATAGTACAAAAAAGAACGAGCCGAAAGGGAGGATGAATCGTGAGAACGTATGAAGTATATTTAATGGAGGAAGAAGTTGCATCATCCTATTTTCGAAGAGAAAAGCTCATTTATCAGCTGCTGATTGAATATAAAATGAAACGTCACTTGCAGGAAACGCATTTACAAAAACAAGTTCATTACATTACTCGCCAACTGCCCAATTCATTTATTCAACGAGAATTACTTCAGGCGTTTTCTCATTATCCTCATTTTTTTACTCATCAAGAGACGTTTGTGCTGGAGTATCCTCATAAAAAAAGTCGAGCATCTATAAAATTAACGAATCGCTGTATAACAATTGAAGGAGATGGCAATGTTGATGCTGAGACAGCTTTTTTTGAAGTATTACGCAAGCTAGATCCTTGTTTTTTAGCAGTGAATTATGGAACGGATGAATACGGCTGGCTGAGGCCTGTGAAAACAAGAAAATTTGTGTAATTATTTAAGGAAATTGGAACGGAAATATTGTATAATAGCGTATGGTCTAGTACACTGTAAGTTAGACAACACGAAGGAGGAAGTAATACCATGGGAATGTATATTCTAGTTGGTGTTCTAGCATTAATTGTTGGGATAGCGCTAGGATTTTTCATTGCTCGTAAGTATATGATGAGCTATCTGAAGAAAAATCCACCAATTAATGAACAAATGTTAAAAATGATGATGATGCAAATGGGCATGAAACCATCGCAGAAAAAAATTAACCAAATGATGAAAGCAATGAACGGCCAAATTAAATAATGGTTAATTGGACAGACACTCTCTATTCAGAAGGGTGTCTTTTGTTTTATGATAGAGATAAGAAAATGGTTGTAGGGCTAGGGGGATACGATGAAAATTTTTCGAGAGTTATGGTGGTTTTTCAAACAGGAAAAAAAGTCTTACATAACGGGGATAGCGCTGCTTATTATTGTGGCAGCATTAGAACTTCTCCCGCCTAAAATTATTGGTTTAACGGTAGATGGCATTAAAGAAGGGACGCTGAATGGAAAGCGCTTAATGCAGATGGTTGGCATTTTGCTAGGAGCTGCTGTTGTGGCCTATTTCACAAGATACATATGGCGTATTATGATATTTGGTTCATCTGTTAAACTAGCCAAGCAGCTGAGAAATACCCTCTACACTCATTTTACCAGGATGAATCAGGCCTTTTATCAGCGGCGGCGAATTGGGGATTTGATGGCCCATGCAACGAATGATATTCAAGCTATTCAACAAACTGCAGGTTCGGGCGTTTTGACGCTCGTGGATTCCATTGTCACAGGAGGGCTTGTTCTATGCACAATGGCCCTAACAATCAGCTGGAAATTAACGCTTATTTGCCTTATTCCTATGCCGCTTATGGCCGTTTTAACAAGTTACTATGGTACATTGCTTCATGCGCGGTTTCATCACGCACAAGCAGCATTTTCTACTTTAAATGATAAGGTTCAAGAAAGCATTAGCGGAATTAAAGTCATTAAGACGTTTGGGGAAGAAGCAGCTGATGTCGAAGAATTTCGTATGAAGTCTGCAGATGTTGTTCAAAAGAACATGAAAGTAGCACGAGTAGATGCATTGTTTGATCCGACCATTTCGATTATTGTAGCACTTTCTTTTTTACTTGCTCTTATTTTTGGCAGCAAGATGGTGATTAGTGAAGAGTTAACACTGGGACAGCTTGTTACCTTTACAACTTATTTGGGCCTTCTTATTTGGCCGATGCTCGCGTTTGGCTGGCTATTTAACATTGTGGAACGAGGAAGAGCATCATATGACAGGGTATTTTCTTTATTAAAAGAAGAAAATTCGATTGAAGAAGCAGCGCATCCTAGTGTTGAACTGCCAACAGGAAATATTGAAGCTGTTATTCATAGGTTTTCGTATGGTAAAGAAGACGAATACACGTTAAACGAAATTTACTTTACACTTTCTCGCGGTCAAACGTTAGGGATTGTCGGAAAGACGGGTGCTGGGAAAACCACGCTTTTAAAGCTGTTGCTTCGTGAATTTGATGTAAGCGACGGAGCTGTTTTATGGGGAGGAAAAGACATTAAAGATTATGCTTTTGATTCACTGTACAAAAGCATTGGATATGTTCCTCAAGATCACTTTTTGTTTTCAACAACAGTCGCTGCTAATATCGCGTTCGGAAAAGAAGACGCAAGCAATCAAGAAATCCAAGAAGCGGCTAAAGTTGCAAATGTACATAAAGACATCCTCGATTTTACAGATGGCTATCAAACAATAGTAGGTGAAAAAGGCGTTTCGTTATCTGGTGGACAAAAACAGCGTATCTCGATTGCAAGAGCTCTTCTATTAGATCCTGAGCTTTTAATTTTAGATGACTCGCTATCAGCGGTAGATGGAAAAACGGAAGCGGGTATTTTACAAGCGTTGAGGCAAAAACGTCAAAATCGAACAACGATTATTACAGCGCATCGGCTGAGCTCGGTTACTCATGCAGACCTGATTCTTGTCCTTGATAAAGGGAAAATTATTCAGCGAGGAACTCATGAGGAACTGCTTAGCGTGAGCGGCTGGTATCAGGATATGTACGATAGACAGCAGCTTGAACGTGCGGTAGAAGAAGGAGAGACGAAAAATGAAAATTGAGCATTCTTCGGTACATAAACGTCTGTTTCACTATACAATTCCGCATAAAAAATCATTTTTTTTAGCGTTCACTCTATTATTAATTGCTACGGCTGCTGATTTATTAGGGCCCATTTTGATTAAAATTTTCATTGACGATTATTTAACTCCTAAGTATTTGCCTTTTCAGCCTCTGGTGTGGCTTGCAAGCAGTTATTTGCTTTTACAGCTTTTAAAAATTGTCGTTCAATACTTTCAGCTTCTGCAGTTTCAGAAAATTGCGCTTCAAATTATTCAGCAGATTCGAATTGACGTTTTTTCTCATGTTCATCGTCTGGCGCTTCGCTTTTTTGACAACACGCCAACGGGAAGCCTTGTTTCTCGAATTACAAATGACACGGAAGCTATGAAAGAAATGTTTGTAGAAGTCATCGCGGTTTTTATTCAAAATGGGGTATTTTTGATTGGTATTTTTATAGCGATGTTTATGCTAGATGTGAAGCTGGCTTTTTACTGTTTAGTTCTTCTCCCGTTTATTTGGGGACTTATGAAGCTTTATCAGCATTACAGCGCTATTTACTACGGACAGCTCCGAGAAAAGCTAAGTCAGTTAAATGCCAAGCTTCATGAGTCTTTACAAGGCATGTCCATTATTCAATTATTTCGTCAAGAAAAGCGGCTTCGCTCGGAATTTGAAGAAATTAATGATGAGCACTACAAAGCGGGCATGCGCAATATTAAGTTAGATGGTTTGCTACTGAGGCCTGCTGTCGAAATTCTTTATATTTTAGCCGTTATTCTTGTGCTCAGTTATTTTGGCATTTCCGTAGCTGACAGTCCTGTTAAAATTGGTGTTCTTTACGCGTTTATCAACTATTTGGATCGTTTTTTTGAGCCCGTTAATGAAATGATGCAGCGTCTTTCTATGTATCAGCAAGCGATGGTATCAGCCTCCCGGGTATTTGATTTGATGGATGAGGAAGAAAAAAATCCAGTGATGACAGGAGAACAAAAGCAGGGGGTACAAAAAGGAACGGTAGAATTCAAAAACGTCACGTTTTCCTATGACGGTGTTCGAGATGTGCTTTCTGATATATCATTTACGGTAAACGAAGGAGAAACAGTGGCTTTAGTAGGCCATACTGGAAGCGGGAAAAGCTCCATCATTAATTTATTAATGCGTTTTTATGAGCAGCAAAAAGGAGACATTTTGATCGATAATAAACCACTGTCGTCCTTTTCAAATAAACAGCTTCGAGATCAGGTAGGGCTGGTGCTGCAAGATGCCTTTTTATTTGCCGATACCGTAAAGCGAAATATTACGCTGCATGAAGACCATTTTTCTGATGAGCAAGTAAAAGCAGCGGCGAAATTTGTGCAAGCTCACGCATTTATCGAAGCTCTTCCTAATAAGTATAATGAAGTGCTAGTGGAAAGAGGTTCAACTTTATCAAGCGGTCAGCGTCAGCTCTTAGCATTTGCAAGAACGGTGATTCGAAACCCTAAAATCCTTATTCTTGATGAAGCAACAGCCCATATCGATACAGAAACGGAAGAAGCGATTCAAGAAGTGTTAAGAGATATGGGAAAAGGCCGCACAACGATTGCGATTGCACATCGTTTATCAACTATTCAACACGCCGATTGTATTTTAGTATTGCATAAAGGGAAAATCGTCGAAAAAGGAACGCATGCTGAACTGCTAGATAAAGGCGGTTTGTACTATAATATGTATCAGCTTCAGCACAGTGAAAAAGAGGAAAATTTCAATAAAGAAACAGGAGTAAAAGAGATTTATAAAGAATTGATAGAGTGAAGGTGAAAAAAAGAAACAACCTTCATGAAGAGGTTGTTTCTGTTGTTTGAGCAGGGAATTCATTGTAAACGTTTAATAAATGATCTAATTCTTGACTATGTTTAATAGCAGGTGGAGAGTTTAATCCACTTACTCGGACTATGCGGATGAGTTCTTCTCGTTTCTTTTCAATCGCTAATAGAATATCTTTTTTGGCCAATGCTATGTATCCCTTCTAACAAGTCGTTTACCTAATTATACAAGATAATGGTACTATTTGAAAGAAGTGAGATAAGACAATTTGGTTACAAAATGGTAACGAAAAAGAACAAAAAGAACAAAAAAGGGAAGTGGGAAATGTGGGAGATTTAAATTTATTTTTGGCATTTGGCGCAGGCTTTTTATCGTTTATTTCACCCTGCTGTTTGCCTTTGTATCCAGCTTTTTTATCGTACATAACGGGAGTATCAGTCAGCGAGCTAAAGGAAGGCGCTAAGTCACATCAGCGCAAAGCTTTTATTCACACAGCTTTTTTTCTTCTGGGATTTTCTGTTATCTTTATTATGATTGGTTTTGCGACATCCTTTATTGGTCAGTGGTTTTTTAACTATAAAGATTTAATTCGGCAGATTGGCGCTATTCTTATTATTTTCTTTGGTCTAGTTGTACTAGGGATTTTTAAGCCTCGAATTCTTATGCAGGAACATAAAGTTCAATTCGCCAATAAGCCGGCTGGACTCTTAGGTTCTTCTTTTATTGGTATGGCTTTTGCTGCCGGCTGGACTCCTTGCACGGGACCTATTTTAGTATCGGTTATGGCGCTTGCAGCGACAAACCCAGGCTCCGGTCTTTTGTACATGATAACGTATTCACTTGGGTTTTCTATTCCGTTCTTTATCATGACATTCTTTATTGGAAAAATGAACTGGTTAAAAAAACATATGAATTCCATGATGAAAGTTGGCGGATACGCAATGATTGGCATGGGGTTTATTTTATATTTTGACTGGATGACAAAAATTATTATTTATACAACGAGCGTATTTGGAGGGTTTACGGGCTTTTAAAAAGGGAAAATGATACAAAAAAGAATCTGGAAGTTGGCAGGTTCTTTTTTGTTTTTTAAAGACCAAACGTTCATTTTAGCTCTTAGGAAATAAGCAAGAATATGACTCGAAAAAATATATAGAAAAAATTTATTTTTACTATATCTTCTATAAATACGGAGTGATACAATGAAATCGTCATATTTTTAATTGTTAAAAAGAGGTGTATAAATTGAAAGATATTTTGTTAATCTTGCTTTTGCAACTGATCTATGTACCGATCTTGACGCTGCGCACAATTTTTTTAGTCAAAGGTATGAGTATGTATGCCTCGGTTTTTGGATTTGTTGAAGCGTTAATTTATGTATTTGGCTTATCCCTAGTATTTTCAGGAGATCAAAGCACGCTTGCTATGGTTGTATACGCAGTTGGATTTGGAGTGGGAATTATACTTGGAAGTTATATCGAATCTAGGCTTGCTATCGGATATACAACATTCTTAGTTAACCTTATGACCAAAAATGAAGAGTTAATTAACCGCCTTCGACAGGAAGGTTTTGGTGTTACTGTGTATCAAGGTGAAGGAAGAGACAGTGCACGCTATAGATTAGACATTTTAACAAAAAGAAGTAGAGAAGAAGAGCTATTAGCATTCATTGAAGAATATGAGCCTCGTGCTTTCATTATTTCATACGAGCCGCGTAAATTTAAAGGCGGGTTCTTACTAAAAGCAATGAAAAAGCAAAAACAAAAGCAAAAAGCAAAAGCAGATATTACCTCTACTAAATAAAAACAGAAGAGATCCTCTTCTGTTTTTTGTTGCACTTTTACTTCTGATGTTTTTTGGATTATAATATAAGTACACACTAAACTATAGTAAAGGAAGGATTTCATTGGTTATTGCTTCAACACTTGTCGCAATTTTTATGGCTTCTTTCATATTAGTTGTTCGAATGAAAGCCGCTGATAAACCAACGAATGCAAAAAAAATTATACTTCCGCCTTTTTTTATGAGTACGGGAGCGTTAATGTTTATCTTTCCAATGTTTCGAGTAACGGGTGCAGAACTGCTTGAGGCGTTAATAGCAGGCATGATCTTCTCAATCCTGTTAATTAAAACGTCTAAATTTGAAATTCGTGACGATCATATTTACTTGAAGCGTTCAAAAGCTTTTGCATTCATTATTATTGGTTTGCTTATTATTCGAATTGCAATGAAAATATATTTAAGTTCTTCAATTGATGTTGGCCAGCTTGGCGGTATGTTCTGGATTTTAGCATTTGGTATGATTGTACCTTGGCGCATTGCGATGTACACATCGTACAAAAAGCTCGAACGAAAGCTGCACAATGATCGTCTTGGAAATACAACGATATTAAATTAAAAAAGGTGGCTACGCAGCCACCTTTTTTGATTTAAAATAAATGCTGATAGGGGACGGCATCTATTTTTTGCTTTTTTAATGTTTTTAATAAAAATTTATGATCACGTTTAGGCGTAGCTAAGATGTATCCACGTACGATTAAGTCTTCTGTTATAGAGGCGGCTTGTTCCTCAAGTGCGAGTTCCCCAATTTTCCCTGCAATTTTTTGTTTGGCCACATCGCGAAATAGTTCAGGTACTGGTTCAACAAGAACGTTTAATAGCTGCTTTTGATCCGCTGACCAAAGGTGAATGGTTTTGGAAAGATAGTGATCTTGCCAATCAAGTTCAGACATGCCGTCTTCTTTTGGTAAGCGCTTTAAAAATTTTCTGAACATAAAAAATCCGCCGATAGCAAACATGCTCATTAAAAAGACAACCCAAAATAAAATAACCCATAAAAACCAGCCCTCTAGCATATTTTTCACTCCTTTATAAAGAGATTAATCATAACATTACTATATTTATACATTTATTATAAAAGCCTTGTTCCTTTTATGGCAATATAAAATTCCTGCACTTTATGTGAAAAGAGAGTCATTTTTGACTTATCGATAAGTTTATATTGACTTATCGATAAGTGAATTATCGTTAGAATTATCTAAAAATGCTTATTTTTCCGCCTTTTAAAAGTTGGCACGATTTTTGCATATAAACTAATTGAAGAATTATTTAATATGAGAGGAAGATAAAAAATGAGTCAAACTTTTAGCAAAGTAGCAACAAATTTACCGGGAGAAAATGCAAAGCAATTATTAGATAGAAGACACCGTGCCATTCCGAAAGGTGTAAGTTATGGCATTCCGACATTTGCTGATACGGCTGAAGGGGCGATCGTTAAAGATGTCGATGGCAATACGTTTATTGATTTCGTAGGGGCAATTGGCACAATCAATGTAGGTCATAGTCATCCAAAAGTGAAAGAAGCGCTTCACAAGCAAGTAGACCGTTTTATTCACACAGGATTTAATGTCATGATGTATGAGTCATATGTAGAGCTTGCAGAAAGACTAGCAGCAATTGCTCCTGGTGAATTTGACAAGAAAGTATTACTTTTAAATAGCGGAGCAGAAGCTGTAGAAAATGCAGTGAAAATTGCTCGTAAATATACAAAGCGTCAAGGAATTATTTCATTTAACCGCGGTTTCCACGGCCGTACATTAATGACAATGACAATGACAAGTAAAGTAAAGCCATATAAATATGAATTTGGACCGTTTGCTCCTGAAGTATACAAAGCTCCATATCCTTATGAGTATCGCCGCCCACAAGGATTATCAGTTGAAGCATACGAAGAGTTTATGATTACTGAATTCAAAAACTTCTTAAATACAGAAGTAGCACCAGAAACGATTGCAGCTGTTGTAATGGAGCCAATTCAAGGTGAAGGTGGTTTCATTGTTCCAGGTAAACGTTTTGTGCAAGAAGTGTATCAATTATGTAAAGAGCACGGAATTTTATTTGTATCAGATGAAATTCAAGCTGGTTTTGCACGTACGGGCCGCTACTTCGGTATTGAACACTTTGACGTTGCACCAGATTTAATTACAGTATCTAAATCACTAGGAGCTGGTGTACCGATTAGTGGTGTCATCGGCCGCGCTGAAATCATGGATGAATCTAATCCTGGTGAGCTTGGCGGAACGTACTGCGGAAGCCCTCTTGGATGTGAAGCGGCTTTAGCTGTACTTGATATCATTGAAGAAGAAAAGCTAAATGAACGCGGTGAGTACCTTGGAAAAGTGGTAACATCACGATTTGAAAAATTAGCAGAAAAATATGACTGTATCGGTGATATCCGCGGATTAGGAGCTATGTCTGCTATCGAGCTTGTGAAAGACCGCGAAACAAAAGAAGCGGATAAAGAGCTTACACAGCGCATCGTAAAAGAAGCAAACAAACGTGGATTATTACTGCTTAGCGCGGGAGTATTCGGAAACGTTCTTCGTATCTTAATGCCAATTGTTATTACAGATGAGCAGCTAGAAGAAGGCTTAGCTATTTTTGAAGCAGCACTAGAAGCAAGCGTGCAGCAAACGGTTGAAGTATAAGAGAAATTGAGGCATGAGTGAAGAGAGAACTCTTCACTCATTCTTCATGAATCACAAAGAATGGATATGTTTGGACACTCTATTTATAGATTTTTCATTTTCTGATAAAATAAAATAATAATTATTTTTTGACGAAAAGGTGATTCAAATGACCATTCATAAAAAGCAGATTCAGCAAATTAACGACGAACTTTACGATATATTTGAGTCATCATTTGATGAAATCTTTGTAACTGATGCAAATGGGTATGTATTAGTTGTAAATTCAGAGTGTGAAAAAAATTATGCTTTGAAAGTGGAAGATTTTATTGGAAAGCACGTAAAAGAACTTCAGGAAATGGGCATCTTTTATCCTTCGGCCACGTTAAAGGTGATTGAATCTAATCAAGCAATTGAATTGGTTCAAAAAACAAACTCAGGCCGATATCTTCATGTGCGGACTAGGCCAGTATTTACTAATGACGGGCAATTGAAAAGTGTTATTAGCTATTCTCGAGATCTCACAGACTTAATGGAATTAAAACGAAAAGTAGAAGAGATGGAAGAACAGCTTGAAAACTATAAGAAAGAGTTAAACGAATCCGTAGATTTAGAAGGAATCGTAACAAAAAGCGAAGCGATGAAAAAAGTTTTTTCAACCATTCAACGAGTGGCTTCTGTAAATACAACCGTTCTCTTACTTGGAGAAACAGGGGTAGGAAAAAGCAGAGTAGCAAAACTGCTTCATCAGCTTAGTACAAGAAAACAGCAGCCGTATCATGAGCTTAATTGTGCAGCGCTTCCTGAACAGCTTATTGAGTCAGAGCTATTTGGCTATGAAGGCGGTACGTTCACTGGAGCATTTCGCGAAGGGAAAAAAGGGATCATTGAGCTTTCGAACGAAGGCACGCTTTTTCTAGATGAGATTGGTGAACTTTCTCTTTCAGCACAAAGTAAGTTGCTCCATGTACTGCAAGACCGTACAATTCGTCCCGTGGGCTCAACAAGAGCAGTATCAATAGACGTACGAATTATTGCTGCTACGAATCAAAACCTGGAGCAAATGGTCGAAGAAGGAAAGTTTAGACGTGATTTGTACTATCGACTTAACGTGGTGCCAATTACGATCCCACCTTTACGAGAGCGAAAAGAAGATATTCTGCCTCTTGTCTATCAGTTTCTTCATCATTTTAATACGGTATACGAACGTAATGTACGCTTATCACCAAAGGCATTAGACGCATTTTTAGGGCAGGAATGGAAAGGAAACGTTCGCGAAGTGGAAAATATCATTGAGCGTCTGGTTGTTACAGGAGAAGAAATGATTACGCTTAAAGACTTGCCATTTGCAAAAGAGTTTGCTATCGATCCACCTGTGCATACGCTTCCTGAAATGATTGAACATGTGGAAAAAGAAATGGTCATCAAGGCGTTTGAACAGCATAGGTCATCTTACAAAGTAGCCGAACAGCTTGGTATTAGTCAATCACAAGCGAGCCGTAAAATTCGAAAATATGTGTCGGACAGTACCGAACAGTGAGTAGATAAATTTAAGCAGGGAGTGAAGAAATATGAAGCAAGCAAACTTATATATTAACGGAGAATTTGTTTCGGCAAATGATACATACGAAGTGGTAAATCCAGCAACAAATGAAGTAGTAGCTACCGTTGCAAAAGGCGGAGAAAAAGAAGCAAAGCTAGCAGCAGATGCTGCTTATGAAGCGTTTCAAACATGGTCTAAAAAAACAGCAGAAGAGCGCGGTAAATTATTATTTAAATGGCATCAGCTGATCGAAGAACACACGGATGAACTGGCTGAAATCATGACAGTCGAGCAAGGTAAGCCTCTTAAAGAAGCAAAAGGTGAAATTGGCTATGCCAACGGATTCGTTTCATGGTACGCAGAAGAAGGAAAACGCATTTACGGAGAAACAATTCCAGCTTCTTCTCCTAATAAACGATTATTTGCTCATAAGCAGCCTGTGGGAGTTATGGCAGCTATTACACCTTGGAACTTCCCGGCAGCTATGATTACGCGTAAAGTAGCCCCAGCTCTAGCAGCTGGATGTACAGCGGTTATTAAACCGGCAGAACAAACGCCACTAACGGCTCTTCGTCTAGCAGAGTTGGCGCAGGAAGCAGGTATTCCAAAAGGCGTAATGAATGTAGTTACAGGAGATGCAAAAGCGATTGGAGAAGCGTGGCTTCAAGATGGACGCGTACGCAAACTATCGTTTACGGGCTCTACAGAAGTAGGTAAACTGTTAATGCGCGGAGCAGCTGATACGGTTAAAAAAGTGTCTTTAGAATTAGGAGGACACGCTCCGTTTATCGTAACAGCAAATGCTGATTTAGATAAAGCAGTAACAAATGCAATTGCTTCTAAATTCCGTAACGCTGGTCAAACATGCGTATGTACAAACCGCATCTACGTGCACGAGTCTATTGCTAAACCGTTCGCAGAGCAGTTTGCAGCAGCCGTTAGTCAGCTGAAAGTCGGAAACGGCTTAGAAGAAGGTACGGATATCGGACCTTTAATCGATGAAAAAGCGTTAGAAAAAGTAAAGCGCCACTTAGATGATGTTGTAGCAAAAGGTGGAAACGTCTTAACTGGAGGGGCTGTACGCGAAGAGGGAAGCGGACTTTTTGTTGAGCCTACGGTTGTAGATGGTGCAACGGATGATATGCTTTGTATGTACGAAGAAACATTCGGACCGATTGCTCCAATTGCGACGTATCAAACAGAAGAAGAAGTTATTCGCCGTGCAAATAACTCGCCTTACGGATTAGCAGCTTATGTGTTCACTGAAAATATTTCAGAAGCTATTCGTATTGCTGAAGCTTTAGAATATGGTATTGTAGGACTAAATGATGGACTACCTTCTACACCACAAGCGCCGTTTGGCGGCTTTAAAGAAAGTGGACTTGGACGTGAAGGCGGACATTACGGAATTGAAGAATATTTAGAAGTAAAATATATTTCTTTAGGCTTTTAATAAAAAGTGATTTCGCTTTCCTGCGAAATCACTTTTTTAGTAATAGTACACGTGGGGAATTTGTGCATGGATTGATTGAAAATTCATGAATAAAAAACAAAACTCCTCAAGAGTACAGCATGCAAGGTCTTCGCAATCGTGAGAATTAAAAAAATCTTCTAGTATAGTTGGTTCGGCGTCTTTAAATAACCAGTGGTGTTCAACATCTTCAAATTTGCCTCGATAAACCTCGCTCAGTCCATAAAAGTCAAATATATCTTCCAACTGCTTTTGGTGCATAGCCATCCCTCCTCTTCTTAGTATAAGAAAAAGAAAGAGATATTAAACAAGCCGTCATACTACTTTGTTTTTTTGAAAAAATCTCGTATAGTTAATAGTAATGACAAGCAAAGGAGTTTCGGCATGTTTACATATATTACGTTATTTGGTTTTCTTGGATTCGCTGTGTATTCGAGTACGTGGATTTATTCCATTGTCAAAAAAGATGGAAGAGCAAAGAAAAATGGAAAGGGTACTCTTATTAGTTTTCTTGTGATGCTTATCGGGTTAGTCGGTATGCAGTTTACATAACTATAGATTATTTTGACATTTTTACCACCTTCACTTATAGTTAACGTTGGGCGAACATATGTATGATTTTGGTTACGGTGCTTGCCTTAAGTTGAAAAAGAAAGAAGGTGGCATATTTGAGATATCACACACATATTGCAACATCGATTGCTGCCGGTGCCGGTGTGGCTATAACAGGAGACGCTTCGTTTACATTTCCTTATGTTGTAGGCATTGCGATTGGAGCGCTGCTTCCTGATATAGATGAACCAAATTCATATATTGGTAGAAGATCTCTTGGTCTCGCAAAAGTCATTAAATCTATTTTTGGACACCGAGGTATCACGCATTCTATTCTTGCAAGTGGACTTATTTTTTATTTACATACGATGTATAACAACGATTTTACATTAGGGATAGCCTATGGATACGCTTTTCATATTCTTGGAGATTTCTTTTCTAAACGAGGGGTACCTTTTTTCTCTCCTCTTAGCAAGAAGAAGTTTAAGCCTCCTTTAACATATGAAACAGGTGGTGGAGCAGAGACTCTCATCTTTTACCTGGCAGTGATAGGAAGTTTCTATATGCTTTATAAGTATCAGCTGTACACCCAGCTGTTTTAAAGAAAGAAGCCATCTGAGTAAATTAGATGGCTTCTTTTACACTTCTACCACATAAAGTTCAGGCGTTTTCATAGGCAGGGTAATGGTAATGCTTGTGCCGTCATTTTCTTCACTTGATACGTGGAAAAAACCATTATGCTCGTTAATAATTTTGTTGCAAATGGTTAGTCCAAGGCCTATTCCTCGTTCTTTGGTTGTATAAAAAGGCTCTCCTATATGAGGGATACGCTTTGAGTCAATTCCACATCCGCTATCTTTTATCACAATGCATAGCGTTTCTCTAGCTGATTTTTCAATCGATACAGCCAGCTTGCCGCCGCTTTCCATAGAATCAATGGCATTTTGTATAATATGAATAAATGCTTGGGTTAGCTGTGTTTTTTGCCCACTAATGAGCAGGGGATATTCTTTTGGATAATGGCGAATGATGTGGATGTTTTTGACTTCGGTAACCGGTTCAAATTGCTTTAATACCTCATCTAGCAAGTCTGTCATAATAAGGCTTTCTGTATAAGCGTACTCTCGTTTAGCTAAGCTCATAAATTCTGCGATAATATGTTCAATTTGTGAGAGTTCGTGCTGAATGAGATCTCGATAAATCATTGTTTTTTTCGGCTGCTGTGTCTCACTGAACAGTTGTATAAACCCTTTAATGGTTGTCAAAGGATTTCTAACCTCGTGTGCGATACTTGCAGCAAGGTGACCAATGACAGAGAGTTTTTCTGAATTCTGGATCTTTTTCTCTGCTTGTCTTTTCTCTGTTACGTCTCGTGAGATAAATACAAACCCTTCGATTTCTCCAGTAGCTGTAATAATTGGAGCGCCTTTACATTCTAATAAAACGATGGTGCCATTCACGTGAAACTTTCGGTATTCAAATGTGGAGGCATCTTTTGTTTTGCTCATGTTAGCTAAAATAGTCGAGATTAGGTGCTTGTCTTCAGGATACGCATTGATAAGCACATGTTGTCCAATAAGTTCATCAGGATAAACCCCTAATGTTTTAGCGTAAGAAGGAGAAGCGTATTCATAAATGCCATCTTCAGTAATAGCACATACTAAATCATGGGTATGAGATAAAATAGCTTGATGCTTTGGTTCATTGTCATCGGCAATGATTCGATCTTTTAATGGATAAAAAAGCTGATCTTCTTGGTTGGTGAAGGTGTGACGAACTTGAGTGCCGCACATTCTGCAAAAATTATAATCTTCCTTATAGTTACAAGAAGGACAAACGGGCATCGAATCACTCCAATCAGATCTATGCAGTGAGAGAGTTCTCAAGCACATATAATCATTATTATATATTCAAATTATAGGAAAAAATATGAAAAATCAAATGTGCTATAGAGAGGGAAACTGGGCTTGAAAACCCTATAAATGGATTTCAAATACATGTTTTTAGTTGCAAATAGATGCGAAATGGGAATTTTTACACATTTAAAAAATTAAGACGTCAAATAAGAGGTGAATAATACCTCTTATTTGATGTCTTGATAATGCTCTAGCGCACGCTCTCTAGCTGCTTTATGATCGACAATTGGAGTCGGATATGTTTTATCAAGCGTAACGTTTGCTTTTTCTAATACGTCTGCTGGAGCCTCCCAAGGTTTATGAATGTAGGAGGAAGGCAGATCTCTAAGCTCTGGAAGCCACTTTTTAATATATTCTCCTTCTTTATCAAATTTTTCTGATTGAGCAGTTGGATTAAAGATACGAAAATATGGCGCGGCGTCTGCTCCCGAGCCTGCAACCCACTGCCAGCCCATTGTGTTGTTAGCTAAATCTGCATCTACTAAGGTATCCAAAAACCAATTGGCTCCGTGTTTCCAATGAATTAAAAGATGCTTTACTAAAAAGGAAGCAGCTACCATTCGAACTCGATTGTGCATAAAACCTGTTTCCCACAGCTCCCGCATTCCGGCATCGACAAGGGGATAGCCGGTTTTTCCATTTTTCCAAGCTTGAAGCTCTTCATTGCCGTCCGCCCACTGAAATTGCTTGAATTTTTCATTCAGCGGTTCACTTGTAGTATGTGGGAAATGATAAAGCAGCTGATAAGCAAAATCTCTCCATACAAGTTGACGAACAAACATTTCAGCTTGATGGTCAAAGGCATCAGAGCTTACTTTTTCTGCTTTAGTTCTCAAATAATGATAAAGTACTCGAACTGAGAGCTGTCCTGTAGAAAAATAAGGAGATAGAAATGAATTTAATGCTTCAGCGGGAAAATCTCGTCCTTTTTCATAGTGAAGCAACTTCTTCTTTAAAAACGTTTTAAAGGCATTAACAGCGCCTTTTTCCGTAGCTTCCCACGTCGACTTAATCGTTTCGTCCCAGGGGATGCTTGGAAGTAAATCGAGATCTGAGACCGAAAGAGATTCAATTGGTTTAGAGAAGGCCTGTATGGAAGTAACTTTTTTTACAGCAGAAGATACGGAATGTTTTTGAGAAGCTTTATAGTAAGCTGTAAATACTTTATAAGGATCTCCATTTTCTTTTGTGATTTTCCAAGGTTCATGAAGGAGAAATCCTTCAAATGTGCGAATATTTATTTGTTGCTCTGAAAAAAAAGCTTGAAGCTCTTTATCTCTTTTGAGCGCATGTGGTTCATAGCGTCTGTTCCAATAAATATCTTGTGCATTCGTTTCATGGAGTAATTTTTGCAACACATCTGTAGGGTTTCCTTTTTGTACAATTAGCGTTCCTTGTATTTGTTCGATCGAAGTTTTAAAGTCATTTAGCGCATGGTGAAGCCACCATTTACTTGCACTTCCCATTGAGTTTTCTTCATGGTCGTCATGGATATAAACAGGTACAACCATTCCTTCTTTAGCTGCGTGAAATAGAGCTGGGTTATCAACCAGCCGAAAATCTTTTCGAATCCATACGATAATGGTTTTATTCATCATGTGCCACCTTTCTATCTGCAATTTGCCTCGATTATAGCTTTTTTCTCATACGTTATACAATTTTGAATGTGTAGAAGGCCTATTTTCTTATGGACGAATTTCAGATTGATGGTAAAAAGAATAACGTAAACAGAGTAAGAGAATGGGAAGGAGCCCTTAAAAATGAGAAATTCGTATGGAATGAAACAAACCGGACAACCGATATCCAATCCATATATGCAAGCAGCACCTAAGCCTGCTAAAATGCCGCCGATGCCTTCTGCAAAGGAAATGCAGGCAATGCCGATGCACGGAGAAATGCCGCCGATGAAAGACGGAATGCCGTCGATGCATGGCGGAATGAGTCAAATGCCAACTATGCAAAAAGACATGAATCAAATGCCAATGTACGGAGAACTACCGCCAATGCATGGAGGGATGGATCAAATGCCCATGAAAGACGGAATGCCGCCAATGCATGGAGGGATGGATCAAATGCCCATGAAAGACGGAATGCCGCCAATGCATGGAGGGATGGGTCAAATGCCAATGCATGGAGGAATGCCGCCAATGCACGGAGGGATGGGTCAAATGCCGATGCAAGGTGGAATGCCGCCAATGCACGGAGGGATGGGTCAAATGCCGATGCAAGGTGGAATGCCGCCAATGCACGAAGGAATGTGCCAAATGCCGATGCAAGGTGGAATGCCGCCAATGCACGGAGGAATGGGTCAAATGCCGATGCATGGAGGAATGCCGCCAATGCACGGAGGAATGGGTCAAATGCCAATTCAAGGTGGAATGCCGCCAATGTACGGAGGAATGGGTCAAATGCCGATGCAAGAAGGAATGCCGCCAATGCACGGAGGAATGGGTCAAATGCCGATGCAAGGTGGAATGCCGCCAATGCACGGAGGGATGGGTCAAATGCCGATGCATGATTGCGGATGCCGCGATGTCTCAGCACCTGTTGGTCATCAGCAGCCTCATTCTTTAAATGAGTGGATGTTCATGCAACAAACAAATCCACGCTCTTTTTAATAAACCCTTTACCCTAGATAAAAGGGATGTATTTTTGGATCTTTAGTATAAATATAGAATTTTATTGATTGAAACGTCATGAGAAAAAGAATAGTTCTTACTCTTTTTCCATGACATTCAATTTTTTGAAAATATTAATCACATCTTTTGGGTGTTTTCTTACATAAGAGAGTTTGGTAGAGTTTTTTAAGTATAAATACAGGGAAAAGAAGGCAAAAGCTCTATATTAAAGGGGAAAGGGTGTTTTTAGAATGATATTAGAAGTCACAGCTGCAACCTTGCATGATGCTAAAGTTGCCCAGGAACATGGTGCCGATCGTATAAGTCTTGTAACTGGAATCGGTGAAGGCGGCTTAACCCCAAGCTACGGTTTGATGAAAAA
This sequence comes from Priestia sp. D51, assembly GCF_053345675.1. NCBI lineage: Bacteria > Bacillati > Bacillota > Bacilli > Caryophanales > Bacillaceae > Priestia > Priestia sp. D51. The sequence continues at coordinate 827,439 of NZ_JBLTIR010000001.1, forward strand.
AGTGAAAGAAACGATACATATCCCAATATTTGTGATGATTCGTCCACATAATCAATCTTTTCAATATGATGAAGATGATTTGCAAACAATGATTGAAGATATTCACTATGCAAGAGAAATTGGCATTGATGGAATTGAAATTGGCTGTTTAACAGAAGACAAAATTATCGATGAGCAAGCTTTAAAGCGACTGCTGGATGCGGCAGGAGAAATGAACGTAACGTTCCACTTAGCATTTGATGAAATCAGTGATCAAGAAAAGGCGCTTGAAACGCTTTTAAGCTATAAGCAAATTCAGCGTGTCATGACTTCAGGAGCGGATAAAAGTGCGCTAAACGGTATTCCTCATATTAAAAAGCTGTTAAGAAGAATGAAAGATAAAGATATTATTTTAATCGGGACAAAAGGGCTGAAGCCTGAAAATCTTCAAGCGTTCTTATCCGTTACTCCCGTGAAAGAAATTCGTATTGGTTCAGGGGTTCGAGTAAATTGTCAATATACGAAACCGCTTGACCCAAGGAGTGTAAAAGCTGCAAAAGAAACGATGAATAAGCAAAAGTAACAGAAGTGCTACAAGAAATTGTAGCACTTTTTTATTTGGAAATAGAAAGGGACTTATTACATAGTTTTCCCTAATTGGAAAACAACATAAAACTCTTTCAACCCTTGATACACAAGAGAAATACTGAGTTTTTGCGACTGTAGAGTGAAATAGGAATAATTTCATATTTTCAGAATAATTATTGACAGTGATAATCATTATCATTTATTGTTGTAATTGTTAATGAAAATCATTATCAATTGAACAAACAGGAGGATATGATATGTCAACGTCAACGAAACAACTTACATCAAACGAAATGCTGCTTGCTATGCAAAATGAACGAGAATCCAATGCAAGATCTTATCCTAGACGCCTTCCTATTGCGATTAAACAGGCAAAAGGCGCCGTGATCACGGATATGGATGGAAAAGAGTATATTGATTGTTTAGCAGGAGCCGGCACACTTGCTCTTGGTCATAACCATCACGTAGTTCATGAAGCAATTCAAGACGTTTTAGCAAAATCTATTCCTTTACATACATTAGATTTAACAACGCCTGTAAAAGAAGCTTTTATCGATGAAGTATTCGCTAGTTTGCCGGAAAATTTCGCAAGCAAAGCGAAAATTCAGTTTTGCGGTCCCACTGGAGGAGACGCAATTGAAGCGGCTTTGAAACTTGTGAAAACAGCAACAGGCAACCGAACGATTTTATCTTTTCAAGGGGGATATCACGGCTCCACACACGGAACATTAAGCATCAGCGGTACAACGAGTCCAAAAAAGCACATTCATGCGCTAGTGCCAGATACACATTTTTTACCCTACCCATATGAATATCGCTGCCCTTTTGGCGTAGGTGCTGAAGGACACACGTATATTAGTACATATATTGAAAATATGCTGGATGATCCTGAGAGCGGAATTGTTACTCCTGCCGGTGTTGTAGTAGAAATTGTACAAGGAGAAGGAGGCTCTGTTCCAGCACCGATTCCATGGTTAAAAGAGCTTCGGCGAATTACAAAAGAACGAAATATTCCGCTTATTGTGGATGAAGTTCAAACTGGAATTGGACGAACAGGAAAACTGTATGCATTTGAGCACGCTGATATCGAACCAGATGTATTAGTACTGTCTAAAGCCATTGGAGGAAGCCTTCCATTATCCGTTGTTCTGTATGATAAAAGGCTTGATCAATGGGAAGCAGGTGCACATATCGGCACCTTTAGAGGAAATCAGCTTGCAATGGCTACAGGACGGGCTACTCTGCAATTTATAAAACAAGAAAACTTACCTGCGCATGCTCACGAGTTGGGAGCCTACATTCAAAGCCAGCTAAGACATATTCAAAAGCAAGTATTGTCGATTGGAGATGTACGCGGAAGAGGTTTGATGCTGGGTGTTGAAATCATCGACGCGACAAAGCCGGCTAATAAAATCGGCAGTCATCCTGCAAACGGTGAGTTAGCTAAGCTGATTCAAAAAGAATGTTTTAACAGAGGCGTCATTTTAGAAGTCGGTGGAAGGCATGGTGCTGTTATTCGTTTGCTTCCTCCATTAATTTTAACGAAACAACAAACGGATGAAATATTAACGAAATTTGAAGAAGCGGTAAAAGCAGCAGAAGAGAAGTGGGTGAATAAATAGAATGGCACCGTTTGAAAAGTGGTTTTTATCATCATCAAAGGAAAGCCTCGAGAATTATGAAGCGATGATAGGCGGAATGACTGAGATGATCAAACGTCACTACTATGAATTAAAGTCCGCTTATACTCACATCGACGTTGAAGAGCTGTCAAACTTAGTCAATCGTTCTGTCTATTTTAGCAAGCACGAACAGCCGCTAGAAGATTTATTTGATAACGTACAAGCAGTAGTGATGAATCATTCGCTTCATATTTCGCATCCCGGAGCAATGGCGCACTTGCATTGCCCTCCGATTATACCCGCTCTTGCTGCGGAAGTGATGATTTCTGCTTTGAATCAATCTATGGACTCGTGGGATCAAAGTCCGGCAGCTACGTATATAGAAGATAAAGTGATTGATGAGTTAACACAACAAATTGGTTATCCAAGCTCATCTTCAGGCATTTTTACAAGCGGAGGGACGCAGTCAAATTATATGGGACTCCTGCTTGCTCGTAATGAATATTGCCATTCTGCCTTTTCAATGGATGTTAGTAAAGAAGGCTTACCGTTCCAAGCTAAAAAACTGCGGATTTTCTGCTCGGAAAAAGCGCACTTTACGGTGCAACAATCTGCAGCTCAGCTTGGGCTGGGCATGCGTGCAGTGGTGAGTGTAAAGTGCAATGAGCAGCATGAAATGGATATAAAAAGCTTAGAAGAAGCAATACAGGAAGTGAAAGCTCAGGGCAACCTTCCCTTTGCTATTGTAGCAACGGCAGGTACAACAGATTTTGGCAGTGTAGATCCTCTTTTTGAAATAAGTGAGCTTGCTAAAAAAGAAGGGCTCTGGCTCCATGCTGACGCCGCTTATGGAGGAGGGCTGCTGTTTTCCCATAAGTACCGTGAACGCTTACAAGCTCTTGAACAAGCGGATTCTATCACGATGGATTTTCATAAATGGTTTTATCAGCCTGTAAGCTGCGGAGCATTTTTGCTGAAAAATTCAGCTATGTTTAAACACATTCAGCTTCATGCAGATTATTTAAATCCTGAAGAAGATGAGCATGTGCACTTAGTAGACCGCAGCATTCAAACGACAAAGCGGTTTGACGCCTTGAAGCTCTGGCTTACTTTCGGTGCAGTAGGTGCAAATGAATACGGAGAAATGGTTGACCACACGATTGAAACTGCTAAGCAAACAGCTGACTACTTACAAAAACAAAGGAATGTAGAAGTGTTAAATGACCCTTATATGAACGCGGTTGTCTTTCGCTATGTACCAGATATTTTATATAGTGATTGTCAAAAGCAGCAGCATTATGAAAATAGGTTGAATCAGCGTATTCAGCAGCACTTATACGAAAAAGGCACGTTTATCATGGCAAAAACAAAGCATAAAGAACGAGTCTATTTAAAACTAACGATGTTAAATCCTATGATTACATTTGATTCTGTTGTCACTCATTTAGAAGAAGTTGTTGCTTTAGGCGAACAGTTGGAGAAAAAGGAGGAGCGATTACGTGAACGCTCAGTTATCGGCTAATTTTATTACGATGCAAAACATTATTAATTGCTATATTCGAGAGACAGGTAAGGGAGTATGGCAGTCCGTTTCAGAAATAAAAAGTGAGGAAACGCTCGTTCTTAGACTAGAAAAACAGCCGGTAACTCTTTACTTTCCAGTAAAGTACCGCTCAGCCACCGGACGTCACTTGTTCTTTTCAAACTTTTCTTATCGTATTCAGCAAGAGGAGATTAAGGAGTTAGATATCGTCACTCTTTTGGCCTTTCTTTTAAAAGAAGTAACGGATCATTTAGTACAAGTAAATGAGCTAATTATACGTGTTCTATTAAGCTATGAAAATATGAAATTATTCATTGAAAAAAGGCAGAAAGAGTTAGAGACGTGCTATAAATGGGACAAAACGTTCTTAGAATCTGAACAGTCCCTGCTTATTGGGCACCAGCTGCATCCAACACCTAAAAGCCGCCAAGGGATATTACCTGAAGAAGAAAAGGTATTTGGACCTGAAGTGAACGGGGAATTTCAGCTTCATTATTTTAAAGCGCATGCATCTCTCGTTGCAGAACAGTCCGCTGGAAATCAAACCGCTTCACAGCTTATTAAAGAGCAGCTGAAAAAAGATAAGACGGTTTCTGAAGAATTCATACATTCTTATTGCCAAGCGGACGATTATTCACTTATACCTATGCATCCGCTGCAAGCTCGTTATCTTTTAGGAAAAGAAGAAGTGTGCCAATGGATTCAAAAAGGCAGGCTTGCTTATCTAGGGCCACACGGTCAGCCGTTTTATCCGACTTCGTCTGTTCGAACCGTATACAGTAACAATGCAGATGTGATGTACAAATTTTCCATTCCGGTAAAGATCACTAATTCACTGAGAGTGAACAAACGCAAAGAATTAAGCAGAGGGGTAGAAGTTAGCCGTTTATTGCAAAAGGGATTACAGGCGGAGCTTCACGAAAATCATCCGGCTTTTCAAGTAATTGAAGACCCTGCTTACATCACGCTTGGAGAAAAGGAGCTTGGATTTGAAGTTATGATTCGAAGCAATCCTTTTCAAGGTAAGCAAGGGGATCGTACAACACTTCTAGCCAGTTTGTGTCAAGATCATGTGTTTGGAGAAGCTTCTCAAATTGAAAATATTATTCATCACATTGCTGCAAGTGAAAATAGCACGACTGAAGATGTAAGCAAGCGCTGGTTTAAACGCTATTTAGACGTATCTTTTCATCCTATGATGTGGCTTTACACTCAAAAAGGAATTGCGCTGGAAGCTCATCAGCAAAACTCCGTTATTAAACTTGATGAAAACGGATATCCATCGGTGTTTTACTACCGCGATAACCAAGGCTATTACTTTATGAAATCAAAGGAACAAGAGCTTCGCAAGTTGCTTCCTTTCTTAAACGGAGAAAGCGATACGGTCTGTGATGACGCTGTAGCAGAAGAAAGATTTCGTTATTACGTATTTTTTAATCATATTTTAGGATTAGTTAACGCTTTTGGTGCAGCTGGCCTCACTCAAGAATCAGATCTGCTATTGATTTTGCGACAAGAGATCGAGATGTACAAAGAAAAAGATCATACAGGGCTTGTTTCATCAATGTTAGAAGAGAAAGTGCTTCCTTGCAAAGCCAACTTCTTAACGCGCGTTCATGATATGGATGAGCTGGTAGGATCTCTTGAAACACAGTCTGTTTATGTAAATGTCGAGAATCCATTGTTCGAATCTGCAGGTGTACGTGTATGAAATCAGCCTTGCAAACGCAGTATCCATTTATGATTCAGCAAAAGGAGCAGAGCATTACCTTTCGCTCTGTTTCTTTTGCAAAAGATTTCGAACGGCTGTACAAGTGGATGCATGAACCGCATGTTATTCCGTATTGGAATTTAAGTATTTCAAAACAGGCATACGAGCAGCATTTAAAAACATTTCTAGCTGATTCTCATCAAAAGCTGCTAATCGGAGAAATTGATGGTGTACCTATGAGCTATTGGGAATCTTATATGGTTGAAGGTGACATAATCAGTAACTATTATCCTTATGAAAAAGGAGATCAAGGAATTCATTTATTGATTGGAGAACCTGCTTTTTTAGGAAAAGGCTATATTTATCCGCTCCTTCTTAGTTTGCTAAAGCATAAGTTTAACGTAGCAGACACTGCTAAAGTAATAGCGGAGCCAGATAGACGAAATGAAAAAATGATTGCAGTATTTAAAAAATGCGGGTTTCAATTCATGAAAGAAGTGTCGCTGCCTGATAAAACGGGTGTACTGATGAAATGTGAAAGAGAAGTATTTGAAAGAAGGTGGAGCGAATGGAACAACGGGACATTTTAGACGTAATTGGAGTAGGAGTTGGTCCATTTAATTTAGGATTAGCCGCTTTAATTGATAAAAAAGATTGTACATATAAATGTTTTGAACAAAAGAATGAGTTTAATTGGCATCCAGGAATGCTTTTAGAAGGGACAACACTTCAAGTGCCGTTTATGGCAGATGTGGTCACGATGGTGGATCCGAAGAGTCCATACACGTTCTTAAATTATTTGCATGAGCATGAGCGCTTGTATCAGTTTTATTTCTTTGAAAAGTTTCATATTCCGAGAAATGAATACAATCACTATTGCCGCTGGGTAGCGAGCCAGCTGAGTGGGCTTGAATTTAACAGCACAGTAAAAGAAGTGAAAATGCATGAAGACGCTAAGCCTTACTACGAAGTAACAGTTGAAAAAGAAGGAAAGCTTTATACCTATTACAGCTATCATCTTGTTACTGGAGTAGGTACGCAGCCCGTAGTGCCAAGAGACTTTCAAACAGTGGCAAGCGATACGTTTTATCACTCCGCTCATTACAAAATGAAGCGTCAGCAAACGCTGCAGGCTAAAAGCATAACCGTAATTGGCTCTGGTCAAAGTGCAGCTGAAATTGTCTATGATTTACTTCAACAGCAGCCTGAGTTTGAGTATAAGCTGAATTGGTATACGCGCTCAAAAGGTTTTTATCCAATGGAATATTCAAAGCTTGGCCTTGAACATTTTTCACCGGATTATACCCGCTATTTTTACAGATTGCCCGAAGAGAAAAAAGAGAGCGTTTTACGAAATCAAGCTCTCCTCTATAAAGGAATAAGCTTTGAAACAATCGGGAATATTTATGATTTGATTTACGAACGAACAATTGGAGGAAAAGAAGTGCCTCTAACGATGCGCGCGCTTACGGAACTTGCAGGCGTTGAAAAGATAAACGATACACATCTTCTGACTCTTCACCAATACGAGCAGGACTCATTTGAAAAAGAAGAAAGTGAAATTGTCATTATGGCTACCGGCTATCATGCAAAAGAGCCTGCTTTTATGGAAGGTTTAAAAGAACATGTATTATTCAATGAAAAAGGCCAGCTGAAAATTAACGAACGCTATCAAGTTGAGATGAAGAAGAAAGGAGCCCCGCTATTTGTGCAAAACGGAGAGCTTCATACACACGGAGTTGGAGCACCGGACTTAGGTTTAGGCGCTTATCGCAATGCTGTTTTGATTAACCAAATTGCAGGCAAAAGCGTGTACAAAATATATAAAAATACTGTTTTCCAAAAGTTCGGATTTTAAGAAATGATTTCTGCGCGTTTTGTTTTTATCTGCTTGTTTATGACCATGACGTCAGAAGTATTATTATCACCATTTTATCCACAGTATTTTACACATGCATTTCATGTAGATGGAGTGGCGATGACGTCTTTTTTCATTATTTGCTGCCGGATTGTGGTCATTGTTATGACACCTTTATGGGGAATGCTGTTTAAGAAATGGAACGTAAAATATGTAGTTGTAACGTCACTTTTAATGACGGCCTTAATTAAAGTCATTTTGAGCGAAGTTTCTACTTTTTATGGATTTTTAGCTACTTCCTTAGTGCTGCTCCTATTTCAAAGCAGTTTATATCTTTTGTACCCCTATTTAGTAGGCGGCATGAAAAAAGGACAGAAAAAGGCAAGTGCTGCAACAACGTATGTATTTATTGTTCATACGGCTATTATTGTCGCTAGCTTGTTTGGAAGTACGGTTATTGCATGGGAAATGCCGCTTAACGTATATCAATACTTTGCTTTAATTGATATGGTACTGGCCGTATGGCTCTTAACAAGAAAAGCATTACCTTTAAAAGCAGAAAAAACGCCATCCATTCAAAGCATAAACGAGCCCATCTTTTTTTATTTGCTGGCGATTTTCTTTTTTCACCTTGGGCACAATGTCATTCGCCCTTATTTTACATTGTTTACACATGAAACATATGGCATGAGCAGTCAAGGCAGCGCTTTGCTGTATGCGATGCCGAGTATTATGGCGATTGTCTTAAAGCTTACGGTACCTACCAAACTATTGAACGGCAACGTTATACCGCTTTTTTATGGCATAACGGGTGCTAGTGTTTTGGTGCTGTGTTTGCAGGCATATGCTGATCATCTCAGCGTGTTTATTATCAGCCGAATTTTATATGGAGCCGGGTTTTATCTCAGCATGGTTATACTGGATATCTATTTATTTCGAAAAAGTAAAGAAGCGGCTGCTTACTATTACAGCTGGCTTATTGCTGTTCAAAATATCGCTCTGCTGATTGCACCGATTTTAGCATTAGAAATCAGCAAAGTGGATTTGGCATTTCCTTTAGTAGCGGGAGCAGCTGCTTTGCTAGCTGCTAGCGCTGTAATGCCGCTGCGTAATAAAACAATCCCTATTCTAAGACAAGTAAAGGAGAATGAAGGATGAAAATCAAAGAAACGAATCTTTCTGTATTTAATAAGCAATCATGGGAAAAAGCAAATCGACAGCTTTTAGCTAAAATGCTGCAGGAATTCATGTATGAACATATTATTAAGCCGGAACAACTGCAAAAACAGGGTGCGATTGCTATGTATCAATGGGAAGACCATCGGGGCGTTACGTATACATATCAAGCGAAACAGCGAATGTTTAATAGTTTTTTTGTACTGCCAGAAAGTATTAAACTAACATCTCAAACGTCAAACCCCACATTTTCAGAAGCACTGCAGCTGTTAATTAGCTTATCTGAAGACAAAGGAATGTCTAGCTCAACTGCAGGCCACTTAGCAAAAGAATATTTTCATACATTAGTAGCAGATTTGCATTTACAAAATCGAAAATCAGCTGATGAATTAGCAGATATGGATTATGCAGAGCTAGAAGGTGAAATGACGGGGCATCCTTGGATTACGTATAATAAAGGGCGCATTGGGTTTGGTTATGATGACTATCTTCGGTTTGCGCCCGAGCAAAAACAAGAAATTCAGCTTTCATGGATTGCTGTAGAGAAGCAAATTGCTTCATTTCATTCGTTGGATACCCTTGGTTTTGATGATGTCATGAAGAAGGAGTTAAGCGCTGAGACGCTAGCTGAATTTGAAAAAGAGTTAACAAGCCAAAGTCTTTTACCTGCGGACTATTATTATATTCCCGTCCATGAATGGCAGTGGCTGAACGTAATTGTTCCTTTATTCGCTGAATACATTGCAAATAATTTAATTGTTCCTTTAGGAGAAGGGCAGGATCAATACTTGCCTCAGCAGTCGATTCGTACATTTGTGAATACAACAAATCGAGATAAGTATCACGTAAAGCTTCCAATGAGTATATTAAATACGCTTGTGTACAGAGGCCTTCCAAGTGAGAGGACGGTCATTGCTCCTCAAGTCACTCAGCATATAAAAGGCATAAGAGATCGTGATACGTTTTTAAAAGATACGTGCAAAGTAGGACTTTTAGGAGAAGTGGCTACGTTAAACGTCACTCAGCCGACGTTCGCTTCTATTAAAAATGCGCCTTATCAGTATCTAGAGATGCTTGGAGTCGTTTGGCGTGAAAGCATTTATCAAGAGCTAGAAGAAGGAGAGCATGCGATTACGCTAGCTGCGCTAATACATGTTGACGGTCAAGGAAAGGCTTTAGTTTCGTCATATATTGAAAAGTCAGGCTTAACTCCTAACGAGTGGATTAATGCGCTAACCAGCGCTGTGTTGCCGCCACTACTTCATTACTTGTATCAATACGGCACTGTATTTTCCCCACACGGTCAAAATACGGTACTGGTTCTTAAAAACAACAAGCCGGTTCGAATTATTATGAAAGATTTTGTAGACGACGTGAATATTAGCGATCAGCCGTTTGAAGAATTGCAACAGCTATCTTTTGAATTAAAAGAAGTGCTGCGCAGCGAAGAGCCAGAAGGATTGACGCAGTTTATTTTAACAGGGTTATTTGTTTGTCACTTCCGCTATTTAGCAAGCATCTTAGAAGAGCATGAAGGTGTAGAAGAAGAGGACTTTTGGAAAAGTGTACGAGCAGAAATCTTGCATTATCAAGCATCATTTCCACATTTGAAAAAACGATTTGAATTATTTGATTTGTTGCGTCCAACGATTACGAAGTTAACGTTAAATCGAAATCGAATGTTTGACTACGGATACGAAGATGACGGAGATCGTCCTCACGCAAGCGAATATGGTACGGTGAGAAATGCCTTGCATGAAGTGAGTGAAAAAGCCGTGCAATAATAAGGAAAAGCCGCTGGTGTTGTACTAGCGGCTTTTTTATGGTTAATTCTAAAGCAGGAAGCTAAGGGGATGAGCGGCAACACTTTAGGAAACACTCATTTTATGTATGTGTAGAACGTAAAGATCAGTAAATGAACGATTTGATGGAGTAGATGGTAGAACAACAAATACGCAAGCCGAAGCAAACGTTTCGGCTTTCTTTTGTCAAAGCCTTATTTCAATGTCGCATCGCTACAAGGATAATGGTACAATTGTCTGTATATTTAAAAAAAGAGAGGGAATTACATGAAATCGCATATTCAAAAACATTTAACTTCATATAAAGAGAAATATAAAAACCGAGGTCGGCTGCTAATTAGCTGTCCGGACAAACCGGGTATTGTAGCCGCTGTGTCTACGTTTTTACATGAGCACGGTGCAAATATTGTAGAATCAAGTCAACATTCAACAAACCATGAAGGCGGCATGTTTTTTATCCGTTTCGAATTTGAATGTGAGGATTTATTAGCTAAAGAAGTAAAGCTAGAAGAAAGCTTCAAAAAGATTGCCGATACATTTTCGATGAACTGGCAGTTTACATATGCTCATAATTTGAAAAAAACAGCTATTTTTGTGTCAAAAGAGCCTCACTGTCTGCTAGAGCTGCTGTGGGCGTGGGAAAGCGGAGACTTGATGACAGACATCGCTGTCGTTGTAAGCAATCACGAAGATGCGCGCGAAGTAGTTGAATCGTTTGGCATTCCATTTAAGCATATACCAGCGACAAAAGACATTCGTCAAGGAGCAGAAGCAAAACAGCTTCAAGTATTAAAAGATTATGATATTGATGTAATTATCTTAGCGCGTTATATGCAAATTTTAACGCCGACCTTTGTGGCTGAAAATCCGTATCGCATTATTAATATTCACCATTCATTCTTACCGGCATTCATTGGAGCACGTCCATATGAACGTGCATATCAACGAGGCGTAAAATTAATTGGTGCTACGTCTCACTATGTAACGGACGACTTGGATGAAGGACCAATTATTGAACAAGATATTGAACGCGTGAATCACCGTGATGATGCGGATGACTTAAAGAAAAAAGGCCGCTTAATTGAACGTACGGTGCTTGCACGCGCTGTGAAATGGCACTTAGAAGACCGCATTTTAGTGCATGAAAACCGCACAATTGTATTTAATTAACAAAGATTAAGCTGTTAAAAAGTAGTTTAGCCGAAGGAAGATCCGAACGATGAATTGAGATTCTTGAGAGAGAATGAAATTCGTTCGGATTTTTTTATGGTCATGGTAAACGTAGGTTTCATTAGGTCTCATTCTCGTTTTTTTTTTCGGGGAAATGGCGTACCTACATGATAAAGAACTTTTCTATATGAGCTGAGATTTAGTTGTTTACTTAGCCCGTGAACACTTATACAATAGAAAAGGACTTTTTAATAAAGGAAGTGTCGGAAGTGAAACAATATCTTGAACTTTGCGAGCATGTGTTAGCAAATGGAACAAAAAAAGAAGATCGGACAGGAACAGGTACAATTAGCACATTTGGCTATCAAATGCGTTTTAATTTACAAGAAGGTTTCCCGGTATTAACGACAAAAAAACTTCATTTGAAATCAATTATTCATGAACTGCTTTGGTTTTTGCAAGGAGATACAAACGTTAAGTATTTACAAGATAACGGCGTGCGCATTTGGAATGAATGGGCGGATGAAAACGGCGAGCTTGGCCCTGTATATGGTCATCAGTGGCGTTCATGGCCAACGCCGGACGGCGAAAAAATTGATCAAATTACAAATGTTATTAATCAAATCAAAAACAATCCTGATTCGCGCCGCTTAATGGTAAGCGCCTGGAATGTATCTGATGTAGACAATATGGCTTTGCCGCCTTGTCACTGCTTATTTCAGTTTTATGTAGCGGACGGCAAATTGTCTTGTCAATTGTATCAGCGCTCAGCTGATATTTTCCTAGGCGTACCGTTTAATATAGCTTCATATGCGCTGCTTACAATGATGGTGGCACAAGTGTGTGATTTAGAGCCAGGTGATTTTGTTCATACGTTTGGTGATGCGCATATCTACAGCAATCACATCGAACAAGTAAACCTGCAGTTAACGCGTGAGCCTCATGCATTACCAAAAATGAAAATCAATCCAGACGTAAAGGGAATTTTTGACTTTAAATTTGAAGACTTTGAGTTAGTAGATTATAATGCGCATCCTCATATCAAAGGAGCTGTGAGCGTATGATTTCCCTCATTGTCGCAATGGATCAAAATAGGCTGATCGGTAAAGAGAATGATTTGCCATGGCGTCTTCCAGAAGATTTAAAGTATTTCAAGCGCATCACAACGAGTCATACGATTGTAATGGGAAGAAAAACATTTGAATCAATTGGACGACCGCTCCCTAATCGCGAAAATGTGGTTCTTACGCGTCAAAAAGATTATCAGCAAGAAGGAGCTACCGTTATTCATTCAGTTGAGGAACTAGAAGCATTAGATGCTGAAAAAGAAGACGAGCTCTTTGTGATTGGTGGAGCTACTCTATATGAGCAAACATTAGACGTTGCAAAACGACTTTATATTACGCATATTGAAGAATCGTTTGAAGGAGATACACATTTTCCTGCGATTGATTTGAGCGAATGGAAAGTTATTTCGAAGCAGCAAGGAATTAAAGATGAAAAAAATCCCTACACGTATTATTTTACAGTATACGAGCGAAGCTAATTTCTCTTATTAATAAAAAAATGCGAGTCTGGGACAAAAGTATTTTAGTTGATGAAAGATCCGAACCATGAATCGTTCGGATCTTTTCTTTGTGATGATGAACCTAGGTTTCATGTATTCCATTTGTTCGTCTTTAGATTGATTTCGTTATGTCTCAATCTCTTTTTATATGGATTTTAATTGCCTTATCATTTCGTGAAAAGCGGCTGTGCTAACAAACTGTTCAGCGCTCCAGTTTGCTTCAATCCATTGAATCAGCTCGCTTGGTGTATTAAAAACTTCTCCGCTTGTGTCTGCTTTGCGAAGCATATATCTACCGTTTTCTTCATCTGCAACTACTTCGCACGGAATGGCACTTTCATAACTTTGAAGTGAAAACTCCATTTATTCCACAACCTTTCTTAATTTATACCTGTTATAGCATCAGCTGCATGTAGAAAGTATGGGCAATTTTGTAAGTCTATTTAGCGTTTGCTAAACATATGTAAAGTATGTGGACAGTAAAATAGTTGGAAAAGTTTTTTTAGTCATTATTAATGAAAAATAATGATTTTTCTAAATTTTATGTGATATAATGTACAAATTAATAATGGTAGAACAGGAAGGAAGTTGGTTATGAAACAACAAGTAGATAATCGAACAAAACACGTACATTTAGAGGACATCATGATTGCAAATCAATTGATTAAAGATGTTGTTGTGCATACACCACTACAGCGTAATGACGTTTTGTCTGAACGATATGAATGTAATATCTATTTAAAACGTGAGGATTTACAGGTGGTGCGCTCATTTAAAATCCGCGGTGCGTACAATCGAATCAAAAAGTTATCCCCAGAAGAATTAGAAAATGGAATTGCCTGTGCAAGTGCAGGAAACCACGCACAAGGTGTAGCGTATGCGTGCCGTCATTTAAATATCGATGGTAAAATCTTTATGCCGAGCACAACGCCACGCCAAAAAATTAATCAAGTGAAATTTCTGGGCAAAGATAACGTAAAGGTCGTGCTAATCGGGGATACGTTTGATGATTCTTATGAACAAGCTATTGCATGCAGTGAAGAGGAGCATCGAACATTTATTCATCCATTTAATGATGTAGACGTTATTGCAGGACAGGGTACAGTAGCCGTTGAAATGTTCAATGACTGTGAAGATGAAATTGACTACGTATTTGCGGGTATCGGCGGGGGCGGATTAATTTCCGGTGTCGGCACATACGTAAAAAGCATCTCGCCTCAAACAGCTGTGATTGGGGTAGAACCAGCAGGCGCGCCTGGTATGCAGACATCTTTAGCAAATGGAAATGTAGTGACGCTACCGGCAATCGATCCATTTGTAGACGGAGCGGCTGTTAAAACAGTTGGAACGCTTCCGTATGACATCAGTAAAGAGCTTGTGGACGATATTGTAGTTGTTCCTGAAGGCAAGGTTTGCACAACCATTTTATCTCTATACAATGAAAATGCGATTGTAGCAGAACCAGCAGGAGCTCTTTCGATTGCTGCTCTTGACTCATACCGTGAGCAAATTAAAGGAAAAACGGTTGTTTGCGTCATCAGCGGAGGCAACAATGACATTGGACGTATGCAAGAAATCAAAGAACGTTCGATGATTTATGAAGGATTACAGCATTATTTTATCGTTAACTTCCCTCAGCGCGCAGGAGCTCTTCGTGAATTTTTAGACGAAGTGCTTGGACCGACAGACGATATTTCACGCTTCGAGTATACGAAAAAGAATAACAAAGACAGCGGGCCTGCACTTGTGGGAATCGAGCTTAAGCATAAAGAAGATTATTATCCACTAATTAATCGTATGGATAAAAAAGGATTTCCTTACACAGAAATTAATAAAGAAAGCAACTTGTTTCACTTATTTATTTAAATAGAAGGTCGTTTTAAAAAGGAATGCTTCATCAACTGTCGAATAAGTTGATGAAGCATTTTTATTTTAAAAAATATTTGTGTTTTCTTTTTGTTTTATCAAGACAGAAAGTACCTCAAGCATTATAATAAAATAAACGGGTAAAAAGAGGGTTGATCGCCTTGCTATTAAAAAGCCTTGAATTTAAACATGTCAGTGGTCAAAAAGTAAAAATTACTGAAATTCCAGTTTTAGAGGAAAATAGCACGTTTCGGTTCATGTTATCTGCAAAACTTGATTTATTTATTAGACAAATCACGAACGAATCAGTTCCGAAGCAAACCTACTCGTTTCAAGAATATTTAAAACGCGTGCTGAAATGGAAAGATTACGAACAGCTCTTTAAGTCTCATGTATTAAAGCATAATGCATAAACGTAAAAGTTGACTTTTCTGAATATTTCAGCAGAGTCAACTTTTTTTGTTGACCTAAAAGGTTGAACATGCATTTTACGAATTAGCAAAACTTGCATTCTATTATAACTATATTGTTGTAAGCGTTCATGTTATACTAGTTTGCAATGCATCTTATAGGGGTGAACACATGTCGAAAATTAAAGTGGTAACGGATTCAACAATTGATTTAACGTTGGAAGAAGCTGAAAAATACGGTATTGAGATGATACCTTTATGTATTAATATTGATAATGAAACATATTTGGATCGCGTGGAATTAACGCCGACAGATTTTATTGAAAAAATGAAAAATTCAAAAGAATTACCAAAAAGCTCTCAGCCGGCTATTGGTTCTTTTGTTGAAGTATATGAACGATTAGTGAGTGAAGGGTATGACGTCATTTCCATTCATATGACTGGAGGAATGAGCGGAACCGTTCGAGCAGCTGAAAGCGCGGCTCAAATGGTGGAAGGAAATATCACCGTTGTTGATTCTATGTACATTACAAAAGCTCTTTCTTTTCAAGTCTTTGAAGCGGTGAAAATGATTGAAGAGGGGCATATGGTAGAAGAAATTGTCGCGCGCTTGGAAGAGGTGCGTCAAAATACGAATCTTTTTGTCGTAGTCGATACGCTTGAAAATTTGGTTAAAGGTGGACGTATTGGACGTGGAAAAGGGCTAATCGGTTCTCTTTTAAATATTAAGCCAATTGCTTCCCTAGCTGACGGAGTATACACTCCTGTTGCTAAAGTGCGCAGTCATTCTCAAATTGTTAAGTTTTTAACGAAGCAGTTCGAAGAGCATACAGAAGGAAAAAGTATTAAAGGAGTAGGGCTTGTACATGCAGATGGACTTGGGCTCGCTTCTAAGCTAAAAGAATCAATCGTGAAGGCAAGAGGCTATACGCAATTTTCGATTGAAGATACGACGCCTATTATCTCGACGCATACGGGTATTGGTGCAATTGGTTTTATGTATTTTGCTGAATAAAGTGAGTTGCTTTTTGCAAGTCACTTTTTTGGCTTTCTCTTTTTTGGAAAAAGGAGAAAGAGAAGTGGACGAACGTGTGATATAATAGAATCAACTTTCTACCAGCGAATGCTGTGCTGGTTACTATTCTTTTGAATCCGGAGTATACCGATGAAAAAATATATTCGAAATTTGAGTGTGTTTAACAAAACGGTTTTATTTTCTACTTTAATTGTAGTTGCCCTTGGAGTCATTTCTTTAGCCATTAGCTATCAAGTTCAAAAAAAAATGGCAAAAGAGACGTTAACGCAGCATGTGTTAATTATGGCCGATTTATGGAGGGAGTCTTTATCTAAACAAGACGTAATAGCAGCAGTGGATTCAAGGAACGGGCCGATTCCTGAAAAAGACGAGCTAGAAAAGCAGTTCAGAAAGATTTATGAATTGCATCCGTCGTACTTGCAGGGATATATTATGACGACCGAAAAATTCAAATCGCATGGAAATAAGATTATCGTAACAGCGAATAAGAAAATTAAGCAATCGCTAGAGCCGTCCATGATTTATTATGGGGGAGAAGAATTTTACAAATCATTTAAGGAAGCAGAACGAAAAAAGAAAAATATCGTAACATCTACATACAAAGACGAATTCGGGACGTGGATAACCGTTTTATCGCCTATTACAAACAGCTCTGGAAAAGTTGTGGCTATTCTTGGTGTAGATGTAGATGCAAGCGCTATCTATATCTATCAAAAACGTTTAATTGTGTCTTTGGTCGTTGCGTTTACGCTTCTGTTTACCTTCATTATTGTGATTCAAGACTGGGGACTAAGGCGATTAATGTCGCCCCTTGGGGAATTAATAGAAGGAATTCAAGCGGTGAGTCAAGGGAAATTTGATGTGAAGCTGACACACGAAGATGATTCTGAGTTAGGGAATGTACACACAAGATTTAATGAAATGACCGAGCGGCTGCAGCAGCTTTTTCATCAAGTGTCAGTAACAAAAGAACACCTGAATGTAGAAACAGATCTCAGTCATACAAAAGACGGAATTACCAAAGCGATTGATGAATTGGAAGTTATTATGGAAAAAACGAGGATGCAAAAGGAATTGCAGCGAGCGGAGAAAATGAATGCAATTGGCCAACTAGCTGCTTCTGTAGCGCATGAAATTCGAAATCCTATGACGGTGGTAAAAGGGTTTTTGCAGCTGTTTCAAGATAACACAAAGCTTTCAAACACTGAATTAAGTTACATTCATCTTATGATTAATGAAATGGACAGAGCAGAAGCGATTATTCATGACTATTTATCGTTAGCCAAGCCGGATGTTCACCAGCATCGTTTTATTAACTGCTTGGAGTGTATTACAAGCTTAGTAGATTTATTATCTTCTTATGCTTTATTAACAAACAATATACTCATAGAATTAGACGCAAAAGAAGAGATGTATGTTCGCGGCAGCCGAAACGAATTGAATCAAGTTCTGCTTAATATTATGAAAAATGGAATTGAAGCCATGAGAGCTGGGGGAACGCTTCGAGTGGGGCTTTACAAGCGAGAAGGGCATGTACATATTCAAATTGAAGATACTGGTATAGGCATGACCAGTGAACAAGTGAAGCGGCTGGGAACAGCATTTTATTCTTTAAAAGAAAAAGGAACAGGGATTGGTCTGATGGTTTCTTATCAACTGGTGGAACAAATGAATGGAAGAATTGAAGTGGAAAGCATACCAGGAAAAGGTTCAACGTTTATCTTGATTTTCCCTAGCTATGACTAAACTTTAACCGTGCAGGAGGAACATATGAAAAGCTGGTCTTATAAATTGTTTTTTTTACTGCTTATTAGTTGCATGATGTTAACAGCCTGTGGTTCCAAAATAGAAAATCCGCTTAATTGGAAGATGGACTCTTTCTCTTATGTTAACCAAGATCAAAAGAAAGTAGGGCTAAGTCAGCTGAAAGGGAACGTTTGGGTAGCTAACTTTATCTTCACAAGCTGCGAAACCGTATGTCCCCCAATGACGGCTCATATGGCTAAATTACAAAAAATGGCTAAGGATGAAGGTCTGGACGTTCGCTTTGTTTCATTTAGCGTAGACCCTGAAGTGGACACTCCTCAGAAAATGAAGGACTATGCGACTAAATTTGGCGCTGATTTTTCGAATTGGGATTTCTTAACGGGCTATAAACAAGCGGAAATTGAAAAGTTTGCGCTGGATCAATTTAAGATGATTGTGAAAAAGCCGCAAGAAGATCCGCAGGTTATTCACGGTACGTATTTTTTTCTAATTGACAAAGATGGAGTGGTTCAAAAATCTTATCAGGGAGTGACTGATCCTCCTTATGATGATATGATAAAAGATATTAAAATCCTTCAGTAAGAGCTATAAAATCGTCAAATCTATCCGCCAAACACAGCTATCTTTACAGTGATGTGTGAGCGGATATTTTTATGAAAGAAACATGCTTATCCTTTTTTTTACATATACTATATATAAGAAACGTAGTAAAATATCAACTTGACATAGTATGATAAGATATAAAGATATAGTTATTCAGAGCGGTAAGCAGTATTGCTTGTGACAGCGAGAATACAGCATAGTTAGTAGGTGTTATGATGAGAAAATGGAAAAGTATAGTGATAAGCAGTATGAGTGCGGTGGTGTTAGCGAGCTGTTCGACGACGACTTTTTTGCCAACGGACAATAAAGAAGAAGCCGTTCAGAAAGAAGTGGATTTAACACCTAAAAAGCATATTCCGAAAGGCTTTTTCCCTGTAGATTTAGATATTGTAGCCATTGGCGACTCATTAACTGAAGGAGTAGGAGATGAGTCTAAAAAAGGCGGTTATGTACCATACTTAACTAAATACCTTTCTAAACAAAATGAAGTGCAAAATGTACGAACAGAGAATCTAGGCAAAAGAGGAAACCGGACGGATCAGCTATTAGCGAGGTTAAACCAGCCGGGAGTAGCAGCTGAAGTATCAAGAGCAGACATCGTTTTCTTGACGATTGGCGGCAATGACGTGATGAAAGTGGTAAGGGATTACTTTTACAATATCTCAATTAAGACGTTTGAATCACAGCAGTCAAAATATGAAAAACGTCTAAATGACGTGTTTTCACGCATACGTAAGCTTAATCCTAATGCCCATATTTATTTAATCGGTTTTTATAATCCATTCTTTAAATCGTTAAGTGATGTGAAAGAAATTAATGTCGTTATTAATGAATGGAATGCGGCAAGCGAGAAAATTGCTTCTAAATATGATAATGTAAGTTATGTAAAAATTGATGATATTTTTTATGATTCTGACGTAAATTTATTAGGGAAAGACGAGTTTCACCCTAATAAAAAAGGGTACAAACTAATGGCTGAGCGCATTAGTAAATCAATGGAGGAAGAAGATCCTCTCGTTGGAGACCAGAAAAAGGAAACAGCAGAAGAAGTTACATCTGATGAAAAAGAGAAAAACACGAAAGAGAGTGGGAACGAGTAAGGAGATTGTTATATGAAGAAGTGGAAAACCCTATTTATCGCGTTATTAGGGATTAATGTTCTAGGGGCTATCCTTATTATTGCGTTTATTTTTCAACCGGTTGACAAGGTCAATCCAACTCCCTCTGAAAAAGTAGAAGGAGACGCAGAACTAACTATTTTGGCTAAAAAAGCGGACTTAAATGTACTGATTGATAAATATTTAAAAAAAGAATTTAAGAATCAGCCGCTTAACTACAAAATTACTCTTACCGATGTAGTAAGAGTAGACGGAACGATTCAAGTATTCGGCGATGATATTAATATTCGAATGACATTTGATCCGATCGTACAAAAAAATGGAGATATTGTGCTTGAACAGCAGTCACTTTCTGTTGGGAAGCTGCAGCTGCCTGTCCGCACAGTGCTTCGATACGTAAATAATAATTTTGCGCTACCAGAATGGGTAACAATCGATCCAAAGAATGAATCAGTATACGTAGCGTTACAGCAGATGAAGTTAGAGAGTGATTTTGCTGTAAAAGTACAAAAGTTTGATTTAAAAAATGATGATATTCGCGTACGTTTAATTTCGCGCAGTGAATAAAAAAACCTTCCAATTTGGAAGGTTTTTTTTGTTAACGGTCTTGGGAAATCAGCGCTTCTAATGCAGGACGGTTTTTAGCAAATCCGACGGCATATACCGTATATGTTCGATTCGGGCGAAGGTTCAGTGCTGGGATTTCGAGTACTACATTTTTGGTTCCTGCTATGCGCACACTAAGTTGAACATGCATGGGGGATAAAGGCAAATATTTTGTGACTTCTTTAAACTGTACGCCAGAAAAAATGACGTCTCCGCCTCTAGCCGCAATATCCACAGCAGGAGCATCAGGAGAAAGGTGCACAAACCGAAGCTTCGTTTCTCCACTTGGTACATCCGTATTATCATAGATAAATAATAAATCAAGCTTGTTTAGCTCATCTACCGCCGCTACCGTGTAATTTTGGTTTCCTTCAAATGTAAATGATTCCGTTAAAACAGGTCTTCCCGTTTCTCCAGCGGGATAAATAGAAATTGTGTATCTTCCAGGTTCTTGTAATTCAATATAATCTGTTTCTTGTTTATAAGTTAAGTTGCGAATCACTCGTTTGTTGTTAATATAAATATCTACAGATGGAGAATCTGGAGAAGCGTGAAGTATACGAATTTGCGGCGGATTTACGCGTAAATTCGTATTTTCAGAAGAAGTTAAGATGGCCTGCTGGATATAGTACAAATGCTTTTGATAATAATGAATATGCTTAGATGGATCACTATACTTATAGTAGTTAGCTAGAAAATCGTATTTCATTGCTTTTTTAATATATTGATCAAAGGAATAATTAGCCATATGTTCAGCTCCCTTATTGTCGGAGTATAAAAACATTTCCATACGTAACCAAACATATGCTAAAACTCATAATTTATGCCGATCACTGATCACTCTCGAGACCTCCAAGAAGAAACAATGAGCCAAACGCCCTCTATGTGCATATACTGAATCAAATTATTGACTGAAGGCTTATTGTACGACCGAATTTAGTATAGGAAAAAGGAGTGAGAGCATGCGTGATTTTTATGCTCGGATGCTACGGTTAATCATGTTAAGTTTTTTACTGCTGCTACTTTTAATTCAATTTACAGAGCGCTCTACTTCATTTAATCACATTACCCCCGCGCTAAATAAAGTAACCGAGCGAATTGAGATGATTACCTATGATCAATAAATGTATGTTTTCTGCGTTTCGATATGTACTTGTTCTTTATGCAATTTGCTTTACATTTTTATTTGTTAGTACAGTTCCAAGCCTATTTGGTTTCACCGTGACCGTTCAAGAAACGGATTATCACTACCTGCATCGCGGAGATATAGTTGTCTTTAGAGACGAATCATCTTCTTCAAAGAATGAACTTGTACTGGCCCATAATCAAGACCCTGATGTACTGGTTACAGCTCAAAGAAATTCTTTGCCTGCTTCTTTTAAAGTGATTGGAAGCTACGCATACCATCTCCCGTATATAGGGGTCATTATTGAGTTTATGAAAGATTTTACTACGCTACTGGTGATGGGCAGTATTTTACTTTTGTTGTTTTCGTATACGCTGCAGCCCAAAAGGCGAATATGGCGTAAGAGAAAGTAAAAAATGGGCGAATGCACATACAGGACAATCAACTAACGCATATAAAGTACAGTGTACGAAATGAAAAAAACAAGAGGAGAGATTGCTATGTATAACTACGATTGTTACGACCCATGCCATCACGGAGGCTATCACCACCTATATGATACTTGCCACTATCCAATTGGCGGTTATCATCATTGCGGAACGGGCCAGTCATTTGCATTAATTGTTGTACTATTTATTTTATTAATCATCATTGGCTGTACTTGTTTTTGCTGATTAGGTCTCATTTGCTCGCATGTGCGAGCTTTTTATAAAAGATGGAAAAGGACAAACTTACATATAAATTGTTTAAATAATAAAAAAATTTTGCCAAATCAACATTTACCATATTATACTATAGCTAGTAACTCAATAAGCGAAGGTGAATATATGGAAAAGGAAAAAGTATTTCAACAGCTATTTTCAATGTCATTTACACCAATGCTCGTAATGAATATGGATGGCGATATTCAAATTTTAAATGAAGCTTGCTGCCACCTTTTTAAAACGACGGAGGAACGGCTTCTTTCCTGTAATGTATTTGAAGAGCCAAATCGCTTTTTTATCGAAAAGCATGAAGTGGAACCGTTAAGAAAGCAAGAGGAAGAAGTTGTTTTACTTAAGAAAAAAGTAGATCAGCAGTTTCCGATGCATATCCATATTCAGCGCACGGAAGAAGATATTCCGCTCTTAGTTGTTCAGTGGAAAGAGTTTTCCTCAAGCATTGAAAAGCAAGAGGAAGTCATTCGGAAAATGAAGCAATATAAGCAGTTTGTCCAGCAAAGTCAAGATGCATTTATTGTAACGAGAGAAGGCAGAATTCAATATTTGAATCCCGCTGGTGTTAAACTTCTTGGCGGCGAGAAAAAAGAAGAGTATATCGGGCGTCCTTGGCTTCACTTTATTCACCCCGAACATTTAGAAATTGTAAAAGAACGAATGGTTCAGCTGATGAATGGAATGTCCGTGAGGCCACGTGTTGATGTGAAATTATTGACTAAAAAAGGGGTCGTCATTATTGAATCTTCGGCAACCAAAATTAAGTTTGAAGGACAGGATGCCATTCAGTATATTATTCGCGACGTAACGGATCGAAAAAAATATGATGAAATGGCAAGCAAATCTGAAAAGCTTACAATGGTGAGCAAGCTAGCGGCAGGAGTAGCACATGAAATCCGTAATCCAATGACGGCGATTAAAGGGTTTATTCAGCTGCTAAAAGCATCGAAACAGTATAATGAAGAATACAATGATATTATGCTTGAAGAATTGAATCGCGTCGAATCCATTATTCAAGAATTTTTAACACTGGCCAAGCCTAAAATTGAAAATTCATACCATCCGAAAAGTCTCAATCAAATCATACGTCACGTGACATTATTATTAGATACACACGCCAATTATAAAAATTGTCGTATTATTAATGAGATTAGTGATGAGATTACAATCTTTTGTGAAGAAAATGCGCTTAAACAAGTTTTTATTAATTTAATTCAAAATGCGCTTGAGTCAATGAGCAAAGGTACAGTTAAAGTTACCGTTGAGAAAAGAAATGAATACGGCATGGTCATTATCGAGGATGAAGGATGTGGAATTGATGAGCAATCTTTAGCTCGGCTAGGTGAACCATTTTATTCCACCAAACAAACAGGAACAGGGCTAGGATTAATGATTAGCTACCGAATAATCGAACAGCATCAAGGGCATATTTCATTTGCGAGTAAAGTAGGAGTAGGAACAAAAGTAGAAATTGCTCTTCCGTATATTAAAGAACCAGTGAACATTTCGTAGCGCTTGCTATTCGTTCGCTGGTTTTTATTTGGTTAAAATAAAAACGAATGTTTTTTTATTTTTTTATTTTAATGTTCGTGTATATTGTTGACTAAAGGGTTTGTTTTTGATATATTATCAAATGGCTAGAAAATAACCGAATGATAATAAAAAAAGAAAATTCGGTCAATAACTTTTATCTTTTACCCAAAGAAAAAAGATGATGGGAGAATGTACAATGAACTCAAATTATGATGTTATTGTGGTAGGGGCAGGACCCGCTGGAATTTTTACTTGCTATGAGCTAACGTTAAAATTACCGGAAGCAACTATTTTATTAATCGATAAAGGACACGATATCTATCGACGTAATTGTCCGATTCTTCAGAAAAAAATTGAAAAATGTCCGCCTGCAGTTGGCAGAAAAGAGTTTGCTGGCTGTTTGCCTGCTTGTTCTATCACAAATGGTTTCGGTGGAGCCGGCGCATATTCAGATGGGAAGTTTAATATCACCAGTGAATTTGGAGGCTGGATGACGGATTATCTGTCTGAATCACAGGTGGTAGATTTAATTAAATACGTGGATGAAATTAATTTAAAACACGGAGCAACCGATACGATTACGGATCCGTTAACTGATAAAGTTCGTGAAATTGAAAAACGCGGATACGCAGCAGGATTAAAGCTATTGCGTGCCCAAGTGCGTCATTTAGGAACAGAGCAAAATTTAGAAATTTTAAAAAGCATTTATGAATACTTAAAAGAAAAAATTGATATGCAGTATAAAACGGAAGTAGCCGATTTAATAACAGAAAAAGAAGATGGTCAGCATATCGTGCGCGGTATTGAATTGAAGAATGGTGACAGAATTACGGCTGATAAAGTCGTGGTTTCACCAGGTCGAGACGGCTCGAAGTGGATGAGCGACTTACTAAAAAAACGCCGTTTAAAAATGATTAACAATCAAGTAGACATCGGTGTTCGAGTAGAAACATCTAACGTTGTTATGGAAGAAATCAACAAGCACTTGTACGAAGGGAAATTTATTTACAATACGTCTGTAGGTACAAGAGTCAGAACGTTCTGCAGCAATCCTTCAGGGCATGTGGTAGTAGAGAATCATTCAGGGATTATGTTAGCAAATGGACACGCATA
Source organism: Priestia sp. D51 (assembly GCF_053345675.1). Lineage (NCBI taxonomy): Bacteria > Bacillati > Bacillota > Bacilli > Caryophanales > Bacillaceae > Priestia > Priestia sp. D51. The sequence goes on from NZ_JBLTIR010000001.1 coordinate 852,349, forward strand.
CAAAGATCCGAAGCTTGGAAGTCAAAATACGAACTTTGCGCTGCTTGTTTCTCATAAATTTTCGGATCCATTTGATCAGCCGAACGAATATGCGCACGAAGTATCAAGATTAGCTAATATGCTGTCAAACGGAGGCTTAGTTGTTCAAAAGTATGGAGATATTTTAAAGGGGCGCCGTTCAACAGCGAATCGAATTAAAGAAGGCTTTTTAGAACCAACGTTAAAAGAAGCTGTCCCTGGTGATTTGGGTTTAGTGCTTCCATACAATACAATGAAAAGCTTAATTGAAATGACAGAAGCACTGGATCATGTAACGCCTGGGTTAGCATCTGAACATACGCTGTTTTACGGTGTGGAAGCGAAATTTTACTCCGCCCGTCCGAAGTTAAACGATAAGTTTGAAACTGAAATTTCCGGTTTATACGTGGGAGGAGACGGAGCTGGTATTACGCGAGGACTCGCGCAGGCAAGTGCGTGTGGTGTGTGGGTAGCTCGTGACATTGTTGAAAAATTAAAGAATCGTAAAGCAAGTTCTGAACCTGTTACTGTATAAAAAAAGAGGCCGTCACGGCCTCTTTTTTTTATGGGTTAAATCAATGAGAGGGAATAAGTAAAAAGTAAAGAACTTGCACCGCTCCAACTCCGATAGTTTTATATGATAATTACCCGCTCCTTTTTTAAAAGATAGTAGGAAATCTATACTTCTATCTTGAGCAGAATTAAGTAGAATAAGGGGAATTGATAATGTCGATTTCTTCGCATCAATAAAGTCAGTGAAATTTTAGGGAGTGTATATCAAGCAGTACAAGGATAAAATCAACAGTTGGAAAGAGTTTTTTTTTTTTGGATAAGTAAAATATTTATGGAAGCAGTAAAGTACATGGATATTAGAATAATTATACATATTTATGAATGATATTAACGAGAATAAAGTTCACTTTATAAACTATTTTTTGAATTAATTTTTTATTCATTAGATTGTAAGTCTTGTTAAATAGGTGTTTTTGGTTTATTGAAATATGATGTAAATATTTTAAAATATAACAATTCTCAACTTTTTACGATAAAATCATGCATTATTTTTGAATAAAAACTTGACAGAAACATATAAAATGAATTTTAATTAAAGTAACAATTATTATCATGCAAAAATATTAAAGAAAATTATTTGCTTAATCTCTTTTGCTTTATAAGAGAACGGAGGACCCATATTTGTGCGTAATGTACTTGGGGTGAATCTTGAATGAATCAAGTAGGGTAACTCACATACCCGAATCCGACAGCTAACTCCGTAAGCATTCAGTGAGGGAATAACAGGTCTATGAAACCATGATATTCTCATGGTTTTTTGTATAGCTAAAAATATTCCTAAACTATTAATCTGAAAATTTTTAATATATTGTATATTTTGAGTGTTATCGCCCTCAATGCATGGTAAAATAAGTATGGTAGTTAGAATCATTCTAATATAATTTATTTACGGGAGGTAAATCGATGAAGCTATCGACAAAGATTATTATCGCGCTAATTGCTGGCGCTATTGTAGGAGTGTTAATCAATGCTTTTGCTCCAAGTGCTTTTGCTCCGCTGGACAAGTACTTGTTTACACCGCTTGGCCAAATTTTCTTAAGCTTAATTAAAATGCTTGTTGTACCAATTGTGTTTTTCTCTATCACGTTAGGTGTAGCAGGTTTAGGAGATCCTAAAAAATTAGGAAGAATCGGGGCAAAAACAGTTTCCTACTTCCTAGTGACAACAACCGTTGCAATTATTATCGGTTTAATTTTAGCGTATGCAATTAAACCGGGTACATTTGGATCTTTTGATACACAAAACGCTTCTTTTGAAGCTGAAAAAGCACCACCTGTTGGAGAGACATTCTTAAATATGATTCCAGTCAATCCAATTCAAGCGATGGCTGAAGGGAATATGCTTCAACTTATCGTTTTCTCTATCTTTATCGGTTTTGGTATCACGATGCTTGGAAGTAAAACAAAAGGACTTTACAATTTACTTGAGCAAGGAAATGAATTGATGATGTACCTTGTGAATCTAGTGATGAAGTTTGCTCCGTACGGAACATTTGGGCTTCTTGCAACCGCGGTTGGAAGTCAAGGCTGGCAGGCAATTAAAGCGATGGGGCTATACATGATTGTAGTCGTGCTCGCGCTGTTCATCCATTCAATCGTAACATATGGGGGATCAGTCGCTCTTATGGCCAGACGTAACCCTATTGAATTTTTTAAGGGGTTTGCTCCTGCGATGACAGTTGGATTCAGTACATCAAGCAGTAATGCAACGCTTCCGATTTCAATGAATGTGGCGCAAAAAAATCTTCGTGTCCCCGAGTCTATCAGCAGTTTTGTTCAGCCATTAGGTGCAACTATTAACATGGATGGAACGGCAATTATGCAAGGTGTAGCGACTATTTTTATTGCGCAAGTATACGGGGTTGATCTGTCGTTGGGCGCTCTTGTGACGGTTGTGTTGACAGCGGTGCTTGCTAGTATTGGTACAGCAGGCGTGCCGGGAGTTGGTCTTATTATGCTAGCGATGGTACTGAGTTCGGTTGGCCTGCCTGTAGCAGGTATCGGATTAATTATCGGAATTGATCGCTTGCTTGATATGCTTCGTACGTCTGTAAATATTACAGGAGACGCTGCGTGTGCCGTTATTGTGGCTGAGTCAGAAGCAAAGCGTATCGATAAATCTGTAACGCAATCAGCTTAATATGTGTAAAAGCTCTAGCTATATGCTAGGGCTTTTTTTATTGGCAAGAAACTCTTCTTTTCAGCATACAGTTTAATAAGAGTGTGTGTTTGAAAGGAGAGTGCGGAAATGAATAAAACCCATGTGATAAAGCCGCTGCTCGACGACGACTACCCAGTTATTTCATATGGAAAAGGAATTTATTTGTACGACCAAGATGGAAAAAAGTACATAGATGCTTCGTCAGGGGCAGTTACAGCAAGTATCGGACACGGCGTAAAAGAAATTATTGATGCGATGACGGATCAGGCACAGAAAGTTGCGTTTGTATATCGGTCGCAGTTTACAAGCGATCCGACGGAAGCCTTAGCTAAGAAACTATGTGAATTAAGCAGCAATCATTTCCAGTGGAGCTTTTTTGTTAACAGCGGGACAGAAGCGACTGAAACGGCTATGAAAACAGCCATTCAGCATTTTCAAGAGCAAGGAAAGCCAACCAAAACAAAGGTTTTGTCACGCTGGATGAGCTATCACGGTATTACAATAGGAGCGCTGTCTATGTCAGGGCACGTTGGAAGACGAAAACGTTTCTCGTCTTTGCTTGAAGATTATCCTTCGGTTTCACCTCCTTATTGCTATCGATGTCCGTTTCATCAAACCTATCCATCCTGTAATCTTGCTTGTGCACACGAATTGGAAACAGTTATCAAACGAACCGGCCCTGAACATATTGCTGCTTTTATTACAGAGCCCATTGTAGGAGCTGCCGGAGCAGCTCTCACACCTCCACCCGGTTATTATGAAGTGATAAGAGAAATTTGTGATAAATATGATGTGTTATGGATAGCCGATGAAGTCATGACTGGAGTTGGGCGTACAGGCGTGATGTTTGCATATGAGCACTGGGGAGCTAAACCAGACATCATGACGCTTGGAAAAGGAGTGGGAGCAGGATATACACCGATAGCCGTTACGTTAGCTAGCAGCAAAACGATTGAACCTATCATGAACGGATCCAAATTAATTATGAGCGGCCATACGCTAAGCGCTAATCCGCTGTCAGCCGCTGTAGGGCTAGCTGTCTTAGCTTATATTGAAAAGAACGATCTTGTTCAACAAGTAGCGCTGAAAGGAGCCTATTTAGTAAAAAAATTGAAGGAGCTTCAACTTCTTTACCCTATCATTGGTGATATTCGTGGCAAAGGCTTACTAGTTGGTCTTGAGCTTGTACAAAATCCAAAAACGAAGGAGCCTTTTTCATCCTCCGAAAATATGACGGCGCGCGTAATAAGTAAAGCCCATAAAAATGGTCTTCTCCTTTATCCTTCACAAGCAGGAACAGATGGAGTAGAAGGAGACGGTATTATTATTGCGCCACCATTTACGATTACTCATCGCCAACTTGATGAAGCGGTCGTGTTGCTTTCGAAAACATTGTATGAAGTACAAAATGAAAAACAGGGAGATGAGGTGAAATAAGTGACAAAGGTCGAAAACTCATTTCAAAAGATTACAACTGTGGAACAAGCAATTGAATACGTGGATCATGCTGCTACGCTGATGATAGGAGGGTTTGGAGGCGTAGGCAGTCCGCCTTCTCTCATTGACGGCCTTATTGAAAGCGAAAAATCAAATTTCACACTGATATGCAATGATTCAGGCTTTCCTCATATTGGTGCGGGAAAATTAGTAAGTCAAGGAAGAATTCAAAAACTGATCGCTTCTCACATTGGATCGAATCCTGTGGCTGGAACGCTGATGACAGAAGAAAAGCTGAAAGTTGAGTTTTCTCCTCAAGGAACGCTTGCTGAACGGATTCGAGCGGGGGGAGTTGGACTTGGAGGAGTACTGATTGATGTAGGAATAGAAAATGACATTATTCAATTTGGAAAAGAAAAAGTGGAAGTAGACGGCAAGACATTTTTAGTTGAAAAACCGCTCACAGCCGACGTGGCTTTTGTATATGCAAAAAAAGCAGATCCATTCGGCAACTTGCTCTATGATAAAAGCGCTCGAAACACTAATCCATTAATGGCTATGGCAGGTCGTATAACTATTGCTGAAGTGGAGGAAATCGTTCCTCTTGGCGACATTGACCCAGAGAATGTGATGACGTCAGGCGTATTTGTGGATTATATTGTGCCTTCAAAAGGAGTGAATTGGAAATGGGTTTGGGAATAGATATTCGTCATCGTATTGCAAGACGTGCTGCGGCTGAAATCAAAAACGGCATGATTGTTAACTTAGGGATTGGCATTCCTTCTCTTATTCCTAATTATGTACCAAGCGCTGTTCATGTGATGTTTCATGCTGAAAACGGAATTTTAGGGTTAGGATCTTCGCCTCCTTTAGGTGAAGAAGATGAGAATGTCTGCAATGCAGCAGGCTATCCAACAACTACTGTTCAAGGGGCTTCATACTGTGATAGTGCTACAGCCTTCGCGATGATTCGAAAAGGATACGTCGATATGACCATTCTTGGTGCGTTAGAAGTGAGTGAAAAAGGGGATTTAGCTAATTGGATTGTGCCAGGTAAGCGAGTTCCTGGGATGGGAGGAGCGATGGAATTAGCTCAAAAAGCGAAAAAAGTCATTGTGCTAATGAATCATACGAGCAAGACAGGAGAACCAAAACTGGTCAAGACATGCTCTTTACCTCTTACTGCTTCGGGCTGCGTGGGATTAGTTATTACGGATCGGGCGGTTTTTAAAGTAGAAAAAGATGCGCTTCTTCTAACCGAGTTAATGTCTCCTTATACCGTAGAGGATATTTTGAGTTCAACAGAAGCGACAGTTCGCCTGAGTGATCAATTGATTACGATACCATAAGGAGGACCATTACATGAACATACAGCAATCTATTCATAACTGGATGACAGAGCATCGTCAAAGTGCAGTGCGTTTACTCAAGCGTTTCGTAGAAGAAGCAAGCGTACAGGGTTCTGAAAAGCATGCGCAGGCAATTGTCATTGAACGCCTTCGACAGCTGCAGTTAGATATTGATATATGGGAACCAGACGAAAAAACACTTCGTACCCATGAAGCTTTTGCCTCCAACCGTTCTAGTTTCCGAGATAGCCCGAATGTGGTAGGCGTGTTAAAAGGAAAAGGTGGGGGAAAATCCATCATTTTAAACGGACATATTGATGTTGTGCCTCCCGGCGATCTTTCACAGTGGAAGGAAGACCCTTATACGGCCGTTGTAAAAGATGGAAACTTATATGGGCGCGGTGCAACAGATATGAAAGGAGGGAATGTGTCGTTACTTTTAGCGATTCAAGCATTAAAAGAGCTAGGTATTTCATTAAAAGGAGATGTTATTTTTCAAAGCGTAGTAGAAGAGGAAAGCGGAGGGGCAGGAACACTTTCCTGCGTGCTTAGAGGGTATAAAGCAGATGGTGCCATTATTCCAGAACCAACCAACATGAAGATCTTTCCTAAACAGCAAGGGTCGATGTGGTTTCGCGTGACCGTACATGGAGTAGCAGCACATGGAGGGACTCGGTATGAAGGCGTGAGTGCCATTGAAAAAGCAGCTGTTGTGCTTAAACATATTGAGGGTCTTGAAAAAGAGAGAAACAGCCGAATTACAGACCCGCTCTATAATAAAATTCCCATTCCCGTGCCCATTAATATCGGAAATATACAAGGAGGAACGTGGCCTTCTTCAGTTGCTGATCAAGTAGTATTAGAAGGCAGGATAGGAGTTGCTCCGCATGAAAAAATGAAAAATGTCAGAGCGGAAATGAAATCGTGGCTTGAACTTTTGCCTCAGTGTGATGAGTGGTTTGCTGAGCATCCTGTCGACTTGGAATGGTTTGGGGCCCACTGGCTTCCTGGTGAAATTGAATTAGAGCATCCGCTTATGACCTCTCTTTCGTCCTCTTTTTATCAAGTGAAACAGAAACAGCCGATCATTGAAGCATCTCCTTGGGGAACGGACGGAGGGATATTGTCACAAGTTGGAGATATTCCAACAGTTGTGTTTGGACCAGGAGTAACAGAAGTAGCCCACTTTCCGAATGAGTATATTTGTATTCAAACGATGCTTGATGCAGCAGAAATTATTGCGCTCACCGTAGCAGACTGGTGCAGTATTGCGGAATAAGCTAAAAAGGGAGAGGATACAAACAAATGGCGAAACAAGAAACTATTTGTCAACCAACCTTTGCTATGACTCTTTTTTTAGATGAATGTAACAAGCGTCTGAGAATGGATGATTACCGGGGAAATGTGAACGATATTTGCAGCTATATATATAAAGAAATTGATAAGGCAACGTACGAAAAGTGGATTATAAAAGCACGTGCCGAACATCTGTTGGACTGGATGAGCTTGGGATTTTCTTTAGAAGCAACTGTTCCCTACTATTTTAACGGAAGCGACGCGTATCTTTTATGCTACTATACGTCTCAATCCCGCCGAGACAGCGGGGAGACGTTAAAAGAAACAGAGCTGCTTCAAGATGTTTTGAATTTGCCGACATCTGATTATTCTCCTTTATCGAATCAACTGATCATGCGCCGAGCCATTTCATCTGACGCTAAACAACTTTCTCAGCTCTACCGTCAAATCTTCACAGTGTATCCGACTCCCCTCTATGAAGAAGAGTATCTCTCTAGTTTGCTTCAAGAAGATAGTTTGTTTTATATCATCGTTGACAAGAACGATATCGTTAGCGCTGCTTCTGCTGAAATTGACTATGTCTATCACAATGCTGAACTAACGGATTGTGCGACTCTCCCTGCTTACCGAAAGTATGGATTCATGAAGCATTTATTAAGCGCACTAGAGGCGGAGCTAAAACAGAGGCATATTTTTTGTGCATACACAATAGCGAGAGCGCTTTCATTTGGGATGAATGCCGCTTTTCATCAGCTTGGGTATACCTATACGGGACGGTTAACGAATAATTGTTACATTTATAAATCGTTAGAAGATATGAACGTATGGGTGAAGGATCTATCAAAAATTAAAGGATGAGAAATAATTAACCAATTTATGGGCTGTAACATATAACAATAGTAAATCTTCATAAAGGAGCGATTGTATGTTATATGATTTATATAAGCCGTCCCGACATTGGAAAGATATCGAATTATGGAAAGATGTGCCCGAGGAAAAGTGGAACGATTGGATTTGGCAATTAACAAACACAATTCGAACGCTAGATGATTTAAAAAAAGTCATTAATTTAACTCCTGAAGAAGAAGAAGGAGTGCGCATTTCAACCAAAACCATTCCGCTTAATATTACGCCTTACTATGCATCTTTAATGAATCCAGATGATCCTCGCTGCCCCGTCCGTATGCAGTCTGTTCCGGTTGGCCAAGAACTTCATAAAACAAAATACGATCTGGAAGATCCGCTAGATGAAGACGAAGATTCTCCAGTGCCAGGATTGACTCATCGCTATCCGGATCGCGTTTTGTTCTTAGTTACCAATCAATGCTCCATGTACTGCAGATACTGCACTCGAAGAAGGTTTTCAGGACAAATTGGAATGGGCGTTCCAAAAAAGCAGTTAGATGCTGCGATTGCTTATATCGCCAAAACACCTGAAGTACGAGATGTACTCATTTCAGGCGGTGATGGCTTGCTGATTAATGACAACATTTTAGAATATATTTTGAAAAATTTAAGAGCTATTCCCCACGTGGAAATTATTCGAATTGGCACCAGAGCACCCGTTGTGTTTCCACAGCGAATAACGGAAAATTTATGTGCCATTTTAAGAAAATATCATCCAGTGTGGTTAAATACTCACTTTAATACATCCATTGAAATTACGGAAGAGACAAAAAAAGCATGTGAAATGCTTGTCGATGCAGGCGTTCCAGTTGGCAATCAAGCGGTTATTTTAGCTGGGATTAATGACAGCGTAGCTATCATGAAAAAGCTTATGCACGATTTAGTAAAAATACGCGTTCGTCCTTACTATATTTATCAATGTGATTTATCAGAAGGAATTGGGCATTTCCGAGCACCTGTTTCCAAAGGGCTTGAAATTATGGAAGGGCTGCGAGGTCATACGTCTGGCTACGCTGTTCCAACGTTTGTTATTGATGCGCCAGGAGGTGGAGGAAAGATTGCTGTTCAACCAAACTATATTATTAGTCAAAGCGCAAGTAAAGTTGTTCTGCGAAACTTTGAAGGCGTGATTACGACGTATCCGGAGCCAGAAAGCTATGTGCCTGGGCGTGCAGATGATTATTTTCGAGCTGTTTATCCAGAATCGGATGATAAAGATTCTTCCATCGGCATCTCGGGTCTTATGAATGATGCTCAATTCAACCTTGTACCGGAAGGATTAGGGAGAGTAAAAAGACGTAAAACATATGAAAGTGACAGTGCTCACGAAAGCCTAAAAGACAAACGTGAAAAAAGAGATGAATTAAAAGATAAAAAGTTTAAAGCTCAATTGAAAAAAGACGGTAAAAGCGACGATGCTCCATCATCTTAAGGAGGTCCTGTAATATGACTGTTCAATGCGCATGGTGCGAAGAAGAAAAAGCGGTAGAAACAACCAATACCGCATACTGGGAATTGCCAGATGGAACGAGAAGTATCGAAATTACTCATATGCCATGTATCAGCTGTTCAGGTTGCGGGATGTCATATCAAGAAGAAGAGATCATAGAAGAAGTGGAAACACAGCTGCTTCTTGTCGATACAAAAAAACTTGATGAATCCATTCGGTATGATGAGCTATTAAAAGTGCCAAGATTATTAAAGCGCAACTACTTTAAATTCTAAAAATCCGCCCCTTATTTTGTAAGGGGCGGATTTTCTTATTGATAAGCCTTTGTTCCAGCAGTACGTAGGCTGTATGCGTGCTTTAAAGCTACTGTAACAGGACGAACAGTTGGAAGTTCGACTTCGTCTATTTTCGAAACGGGCAAAAGACCAACAGACGTGCTCGTAATAAAAACTTCATCAGCGTCTTTTAAAAAGGAAGGAGTCATATTTTGTTCTCGGATTTGAATGGCTTGTTCCTGCGCACATTCCAGTACGTTAGCGCGCGTAATACCGGATAGAATTTTTCTTGTGGCAGGAGTCGTGAACAAGACGTTGTCTTTTATCGCAAATACATTGCTGCTCGACCCTTCGGTTATGTATCCGTCTTTTACTAAAATAGCTTCTTTGCACCCTTTAGAAGCCGCAGCTTGTTTGGCCAGAAGGTTAGGAAGTAGGTTCAATGATTTGATATAGCAATTAGCCCATCGTTCGTCTTCCAATAGAAGAGTGGAGATGCCTTTTTCATAGGCTTCTTCAGGTGTTTGGCGAGGATGGCGTATTGTGAGTGCTAATTGTGCAGGTACATCAGGAAATAAATGATTTCGAGGAGCAATCCCGCGCGTAACTTGAATATAAATATCAGCGTCTTTTAACGTTGATTTTTCCATTCCTTGACGAATGATGTCCTTTAGTTCCTGTCTTGAAACCGGCAGTTCAATAAAGATTGCCTTTGCACTTCTTTCTAAGCGGTCTAAGTGACGTTCAATCGAAAACGGAACTCCTTTGTATACACGAATAAATTCATAAACACCGTCTCCAAACTGGTGACCGCGTTCATCAATTGGAATAACAGCCTCGTTAATATCTCTAAACTCTCCAGCATAATATGCTAATTCCATCTTGAAAAACTCCCTTCCTTTAGATATTAAAACGTTAACATAAAATTCAGCAAAATGAAATTATTTACTTGGTTTCTCTAAAGAAAATGAAAAAAGTCATACTCCTTTAGGAGTATGACTTTTATGAAAACGTACGTTTGAATGCTAATGAAAATTTCTGAATGGCTTTTTTAGGTGTAACAAACTGAACGATGAGCTTGGTACCGGTGATGAACCAATCGACAATACGGCTGCCAAGAAGCATCGTTACTAAAATGGACAGTGCGATTAAGACGATAATACCCCATGATGTTGGCTCTAGACTTTTTGAGAAGTCAGTTGTAAAGAACCATTTTAAAATGAAGCCGTGCAATAAATACACGTATAGTGATCGCTGTCCAATGCTTGTTAAAGCAAAACCGCGCGTTGGAATTAAAGCCATAAAGGCAAAAGATACAAGAAAAGCAATTCCATAGTGAGAAACGCGCATTAAAAATTCGGCCACATTGTCGTACGTGTTCGTTCCATACAGCATATCTGTGTAAGCCGTGTCGTCTAAGAAAGAATAGCTTCCAATTAATGTAACTAGAAATACGATGGATGCAATGATTCGATTTCGCGCTGTCAAAAGATTTGTAAAAGGCTCTTGTCGCTGTGACAAATAGTAGCCTAAAAGGAAAAACGGGAAGAAGACAAACATTCTGCTAATGCTTAGAATTTTATCAAATCCGTCAATATCAATGAAGCCCATTGCAAGTCCAAGCGAAATAGAGACAGTTAAGCTAATCCACATTGGGAATTTTGCAAAGAAAGGAAGCATTAATTTCCAAAAAATTAAGCTCAGTAGAAACCACATTGCCCATCTAGGAACCAAATATTGAAGCGTGTACGTTTCATCTGTATAAAGCACACTATAATAAAGAGTATAGATCGTTTGGAAAGCTAAGTAAGGAAGAGCCACCTTTGTAAATATTTTTTTGTAATATCCTTTTTTATGGAAATTTTTCGAGAAATAACCTGCTAGTAAAATAAAGACAGGCATATGGAAAATAAAGATAAAGTGATAAATGGACAGCATTCCGCTGCTATCTGTTCGGTACGGAGAAATCATGTGCCCAAATACAACTAAAAAAATTAATACGAATTTAGCATTATCAAAGTAAGCATTTCGAGTATTCATAGTATTATTTTTCCTCAACATATGCTGATGTAAACCTCCCACCAACAAGATTTATTTAAATGGCGATTATTGTTAGAATAACCTTTCACTACGGAATTAAAACATGAATTCTTCTTTTTTGCAATTACATAAAGGCTTGAGAAACCTGTCGAATCAACACTTTTGTTATAAAAACGATGTGTTTTTGTTACAAATGTCTTTTTGAAAAAAGAAAAATATTGATATAACAATATTTATTCGTTACGCTAATAGTGAAATTTGTTTTGCAACTGTAACATGAATTTAATATTTTTTGTCCAGTAAAACACTCATATTGCAGTGTTCGACATCTACATATCACAGAAGAAAGTTGTAGATTTCTTGAAAAAATGATAGAAAAGATACACATACCGCTGGAGGGGGAGTACGATGAAATCCTTTTATCACTATATAATGAAATTCCGATCAAATAAAAAACATGATCGAATGGGAGAGTTTGCGCGAAGTGCTTATGATGATCACAGCTTCCCGAAATCTTCAACAGACTATGACGAACTGAGTTCTTATTTAGAGCTAAACGGACATTATTTATCAAGTATGACCGTATTTGATGAAGCATGGGAGCTTTATCAAAATAATGCGTGAGAAAATAAAAAGAGGCTAGAACAACAGTATTTTAGTTGAAGGAAGATCCGAACGATTCATCGTTCGGATCTTTTTATTTTCCTTAGCCTGTACAATAAGCAGAAAAAAATGATAGAGGGCAATAGATAATAAAGGCTTGGTTCTAAAGATGTTATACTTCCCCTTTTTTAGTTACTGCATATAATATTGTAACTTTTCAGTAGGTGTATGTTTACTAAGGAGGTGCGACGATGGCAGGGAAGAAAAAACCTAAATACGGAATTGGTGAAACAGTCGTTGTAACAATATACGGGACCGTTGGCACTATTACCGATATAAAAGTGATGGATGGGATTTTTGTATATGAAATCAACCATAGTGAAGGTCTTTTTTTAGAAGATACAATTGAACTTCTAGAAGAATATGAAGGTCAAATATTAGTACAGGAAAGAGTAGAGCTTGAATATAAATTTTTCTTCGGCGATATCGTCCAGGTTTTTAATTATGGAAAAGAGTTATTTAAAATCATTGGTATTCGAACAGAAATATGGCGTTATAAAGAGGATTCATGGGAAGATATTGTCTATGAATTGTCACGTGTAACAGATGGAGAATGGCTTGAGGCTAGTGAAGAAGAACTCATTCTCGTAACTCCTCATGAGGAAACAGAAAATTACGCTCAAAGTGTTGATATGTTGTATTTAGGTAAAGAAATTAAAAAGACGGAGTTGCTACCAAAGATGAAAAAACAAAACGGTTCTGAAAAAGAAGAAGTGAGGTTAACTAAAGAAAAGCATGAGATTATAAACGGTCTTTTAGATGTGTACAATGATTATAAATTTTTGTATGAGCTTTTTGAAGATGAAGAATACGCTGAAGTCATGAACTTAGTGCTGAAACATTTAAAAAAGATAGCAAAATCCGAACAAGGAAAATAGCAGGTAGATGCCTAATAAATAAAAGATAGCCGAGATAGATCATCACATCTCTCTTAGCTATCTTTTATTGTGTATACGGCGATGGTAATGAAAAAAGAATGGGTATAATTACCTTTCTATTTAAACTGCTGAAATTTTAGACATACTATTGCCAAATTGTTCATAAATGTGTATAAGGTAAAACTTCAAGCAGAAGATGGAGTGAACCTATTTTTAAGAAAAATAAGGTACGCTAATCCGTTCAAACGGGATAAGGAGTGATATTGTGAAAGAAATCGAAGTGGTCATTGATACGGAAGAAATTGCGGAGTTCTTTTACAATGAACTAGTCAAGCGAGGCTATGTTCCCGCTGAAGAAGAGCTAGGCGAATTAGCGGATATAACTTTTGATTATCTCATTGATAAATGTATTATTGATGAGCAAGATGAAGAATAAAAAGATAGATACATCTGTAACGACGGGGAAACTCGTCGTTTTGTTTATGAGACAGGGGTTATGAAAAAGGATTAGCAGCTTTTATAGCGGATTGCACTTTTATATGATGCTGAAGGGGAATTTTTTTAACTGAAGAATCGGGAATAGAGTCAAGAAGAGAAAATATGCTTTCGTCTTCAAACCAATCTTCTTTTCTTAAAAAAAGATGTATGCGGTCTCCCCAGCTCATAGTTAAAGTCGGGCTATAGAGCTTTTTGGAATGAGTTCTGTCATTTGTAAATATATCTGAATTATAATCGCTTCGAGACCCTGTATGAGGGTGTTTAAGGCTAAAGGTATAAATAGCATCATGCAAGTTTGAATAAAAAAGAAGAACGTATAGGGTTTTTCCCACTTCAATCCGTCTTATCACAGACTCAAAATGGTACACTTTCGTTCCACATAAATCAATTTTATTACCTGAATAATAGGGAAAGACGATTTGAGTCATACCGAGAAAATTTTGAGTGTGAAACTGCCAAGAGTGAAGAACATCACGCTGAAACTCTTTTTTAAAGAGAACATTTTTTTCGATATGATACTGTTCGTTCACAATCAGGGCTATTGATAAGAGCGTTTTGTTTCTATGCTGCCAAAAGTCATTCCAAACAGCTTTCATAAAAGAAGATATGTGAAAGGCGGGGAGTAAATGAAACAGATTGCTGTTTTGCTCTTTGCTTTTTTCATAGAGTAACAGCTGAGCGTAAGCATCATGAAATATCGCTGAGTTGGAATGTTCTAAAAACAAGAAGTATGCGTGCTGTTTCTCTGATGAAAGCAGGGATTTTATTAAGGTAGTGGAGAGATCTGTCATATAATAGCCGCCGTTTCGTGAAACTAAGTGTGCTAAAAGAGCCCAGTGAATTTCAGGGTGTTTTTGATAATAGTCCAAATAAGCTTGTGTACGTGTAACATTGTTTTGATTAGCTTTTTTTACTTTTCTTCGAATTTCTTTAATCCATTTTACATCTTCTCCAATAAAAGAGAGCGGGAGAATAGCAGGAGGTTTGTGCTGCATCATCTGCTGCAGACGAAGAACATCCTCCAATCTAATGAGGGGATTTGTGTCAGTAGAAGTCATGTTAAGCCTCCTTTGAAACGTTTAACTATTTTAAAAAAGGGTAAGGGACTTTTTGAAACCTTTATAACATTTCGTACGTATAAAGGGTAACAAATGTTAAGAAAAGAGGTTTTCTTTATGTTCAGAAAAATATTTGAATCATTAACTGGATCTAAACATCGCCGCTACAGCAGCAGTGATCGACACTACCGACGTCCACGCCACTACAGCAGCAGTGATCATCATCACAGACGTCCGCGTCACCATAGCAGCAGTAGCGATTATAAACGAAGCAAATATTATGACAGCCACAGTCATTCAAAATATGGTCATCACCATTACAAGCGTAAACGCAAAAGCGGAAGCTTCTTCTCAAGCTTTTTCTCAAGTTGATTTGGAATGAAAAATCGAATGTTCAAACACTTTCATCGCTGGCTAGTTGACCGTCCTTTTAAAAAAGGAACAGTCATTTGTGAGTGCTATGAAATCATAAATGTACTGGGAATGGGGAGCTATGGTATAACATATGTTGCTAGTGACATTGTGCAACAAAAAGAGGTAGTAATAAAGCAACTCCGCAAAACGAAGCAGCGCACGCCTCAGGGGCTGAAGTCTTTTCATTATGAAGCAAAACTGCTGTCTCAACTAGATCATCCTCAAATTCCTTCGCTGTATGAAGCTGTTGAAATAGATGAAGGGTGTTTTCTAGTGATGGAGTTGATTCAAGGAAAAACGTTTGAAGATTTAATTTTTGAAGAGAAGCGCGTATATACAGAAGAAAAAGCGCTTGACATTTTACTTGATATTCTAAAAGTAGTTTCCGTTATTCATGAGCAAGGAATCGTTCACCGTGATCTTCGTATTCCAAACATTATTGATGTTAACGGGACCATTTATGTTATTGACTTTGGTCTTGCAAGATTTTTGGGAGCTCATGAAGAAACAAGCAGCCTTATAGAAGAACAGCAGTTTATGAGACAAACATCGGTTGCAAGCGATATCTATGCGCTTGGTCATTTTCTTTTATTTTTATTGTATTCTGGTTATGAGCCGACGGATAAACAAGAAAAAAGCTGGGAACAAGAGCTAAGCTTGTCGGCGCCCATTAAAACCATCATTCAAAAAATGCTGAGAGCAGATGAAGCGTATGAAAGTATTAAAAGTTTACAAAAAGACATTTATGACTATATAAATAGTAAGAACTCGGGGAGGGAAAAGCATGGCGCTATTTAATAAAGCGTTAGCCCGCATTGGAATTGGTGCAGCGCGAGTGGATGCTAAGCTTGTCAATGATGAATTTCGTGCTGGTGAAACGATTGAAGGGATTGTTGAAGTGTACGGCGGAAATGTTGAGCAGAAAATTGACAGTATCTATCTGCGTCTATTCACAACCTATGTAAAAGAAAGAGACGATAAAAAATACAAGCAGGACATTGAACTTAATACGTTTAAGATTAACGACCCGTTTACGATCCAACCATCTGAAACCAAGTCTATTCCTTTTACCTTTCAGCTACCTGATGATACGCCTGTTACATTAGGGAGAACCCGAGTGTGGGTGGCGACGAGCCTCGATATTAAAGATGCGGTTGATCCGTCGGATATTGATCATGTAAAAGTGCTCCCTAACCTTATGGTAACAAGCACAATTGAAGCGATGGAACAGCTTGGCTTTCGCTTGCGCCAAGTCGAGTGCGAAGAAGCTCCTCGCAGGATGAGAAAAAGACTTCCTTTTGTTCAAGAATTTGAATTTGTTCCAAGCGGTGGAGTGTACGCTGGGAAAGTAGATGAAATTGAAATCATCGTGCAGCCGAGCGGCTTACATGACTACGATTTATTTATAGAAGTAGATCGACGGGCCAGAGGACTTGGCGGGTTTTTATCTGAAATGCTGGATGCAGATGAGTCGCTCGTTCATGTTTCTGAAAAAGAAATTCCTCAGTTAAAAAATAGATTAACCAATATTATTTCACGCTATAGCTAACGTGCATAGCTCTCCTTTATTTTTCGTATATTAAAGACAGTAAAAAGAAAGGAGAGAGGTATATGCCGCAATCAAAACAAACGAAAAAAATAAATGCAAAAGAGGAATTTTCGGCTGAATTTGTCGTTCATCAAGCTCCCAAGCCGGAAGACTATATTCAGCCAAAACGTGTGAATAAGTAAAGCATGTAGCACGCTACATGCTTTTTCTTTTAATAGGTTGGAGGAAATAAAAAATGGTAAATCGCACTACAAAATATTCTCTATTTATTGTATCGCTTTTAGCTTTCTTTTTACTCATTTTATTTACGTTTAATACACCTTGGGTGAAACAGCTTGACTTTAATGTACTTCATACCATTGAAGGATGGAGGACGGATACGTTAACACCCATCATCATATTTATAACAACTGTAGGATCTTGGTATGTCACTGCGCCAATATGGTTTGCCATTATAGTACTTCTTCTTTATAAACGAAAAGGATTGCTCGCTTTATATATCACGCTTGTTTTTTGGGGAGTTCGCGCTTTAAATTGGGGATTGAAGGAGATTTTTGCAAGACCAAGACCTGATTGGAGTCAAGTCGTTCCCGCCTCTCACTATAGTTTTCCGAGCGGACATGCCATGAACTCAATGGCGTTTTACAGCGGAGTGCTTTTGTTAATATGGATGTATACAAGAAGCAGGGCTATTAAAACGGCAGCTGCATGCGTAATTGCTATTATTATTTTATTAATTGGATTTAGCCGTTTGTATTTAGGCGTACACTTTTTAACGGATATACTAGCAGGATATTGTGTAGGACTTGCTTGGTCATTAGGAGTCTACCTCCTTTCTAAGCGCCTATATAACCAAAAATAGGAGCAATGGTTACATTTTTTTCGTTAATATTTCATTTTGTTTAAGTAGGCCTATTGATTCATCCATTCAAAAACAACTAATGATAAAATGGGAAACAAATATTTTATGTACATGTTTAATAAGAAAAAACTAGTAATTTCGACAAAAAACGTTTTGATTCGATAAAGGGTTTTCGGATTTTATCACTAATTATATAAGAATACATGACGTAAAAGAGTAAATACTTGCTTTTGGGTGGAGGGAAGAATGTTGAGTGTGTGGACCACAATAAAAAAACAATTTAATATTAGCACAGAATATGATGTAACCATTATGCAAACAGAAGAAAAAGGCGAAAAGCGCGGATATAAGCCTGTCCATCGTCTAACGATTACAGCATTCGATCATCAAGACGCTGCAACACAAGTATTTCAGATGTTTAATATTGCTGATAATTTGCCAAAAGATTGTGATGCGAGATTTATTAGCACAGGCGATATTTTGTTAATTGATGAAGGTACTCGAGGGAAATATTACTACAAGCTATGGACAGACGGATGGCAAAAAGTGAATCGCCTGCATGTACGTTAAACATAAGGTAAAAGCGACCTATCTGGCCGCTTTTTATTTATATGTTGACTCTTAGTAATCACGAGTATGATGACCAGGGCCATTTTTTCGGTTTGTTGCTGAATATTCATCTCCATGGGCTTCATGTTCTGCTATAATTGCTTCTTTTGGAATGTGATTATTCTTTTTAGGCGAATTAATTCGGTTGCGATGTTTTTTCCCCATACATATCACCTCAGCTAAAGTTAGTAAATCCCTTGCGCTATTAGCGTACCCTTATATAAAAAGACATACTACGCCATTTTTTGGGCAGTATGTCTTTTTATTTTTGACGCATAATTTTAGAAGTAAATAGACATGCAAGGGATACAATATGGTATAGTGAAAGCGTAAGATTTTTTACATATAGGAGGTACGAAATGAGCGTACATATTGGGGCAAAACAAGGTGATATTGCAGAAACGATTTTACTTCCAGGTGATCCACTTCGTGCAAAATACATTGCAGAAACGTTTTTAGAAGACGTAACTTGCTATAACGAAGTGCGCGGTATGCTTGGATTTACAGGAACATATAAAGGAAAGCGCGTTTCTGTTCAAGGAACGGGAATGGGTGTACCATCGATTGCTATTTATGTAAATGAACTAATGAATGAATATGGTGTTCAAAACCTAATTCGCGTGGGTACATGCGGAGCAATCCAAAAAGATGTAAAAGTACGTGACGTTATTTTAGCCATGTCTTCGTCAAGTGATTCACAAATGAACCGCGTTAAATTTGGTCCTATTGACTATGCACCGACAGCTAACTTTGATTTATTAAAGCGCGCTTATGATGCAGGTGTTGAAAAAGGCCTTCAGTTAAAAGTAGGAAGTGTATTTACATCTGATCAATTTTACAATGAAGACGGCCAGCTAGAAAAATTAGCAGCTCACGGCGTATTGGCAGTTGAAATGGAAACGACGGCTCTGTATACGCTAGCCGCTAAATACGGCCGTAATGCTTTGTCGGTTTTAACAGTAAGTGATCACATCTTCACTGGTGAAGAAACAACGTCAGAAGAACGTCAAACGACGTTCAACGATATGATTGTTGTTGCGCTTGAAGCAGCAATTAATGAATGAACATAATTTCATTTATTTGCTGAATGGAAGCGAAATGCTGCCGCGTAACAAATAAAAAGACGAGAAGCAATCAAGCTTCTCGTCTTTTTATTTGCGAAAATTAATTGTTTCCAAATAGGAAATTGTATGGTACGATTTGATACGTTAAAAACGGCCTTGATTTTCGTGAAAGTCGAAAATCGTATAAAAAATTCATAAGAGGTGATAAACCATCATGATGGCAAGTATTAAGCAGCAGTGGTTTTCAAATGTTCGAGCAGACATTTTGTCAGGGATGACAGTTGCTCTTGCGCTTATTCCAGAAGCCCTTGCTTTTTCCATTATCGCCGGTGTCGATCCTATGGTTGGTCTGTATGCATCTTTTTGTATGGCAATTGTGATTGCTTTTACAGGTGGAAGACCAGCTATGATTTCAGCTGCAACAGGAGCAATGTCTTTATTGATGATTAACTTAGTCAAAGATCACGGCATTGAGTATTTATTTGCAGCTACTGTTTTAACCGGAATTATTCAAATTTTACTTGGTGTTTTGAAAGTAGGAAGGTTTTTATCGTTTCTTCCTCAAACAGTGATGATTGGCTTTGTAAATGCGCTCGGTATTTTGATTTTTACCGCACAGCTTCCGCATTTTGAAGGAGCAAATTGGATGATGTACGCCATGGTAGCCGGAACGCTGCTCATCGTCTATTTATTTCCGCTCATGACCAAGGCAATACCATCTCCGCTTGTTGCGATTGTCTTGATGACGATTGTAGCGATTGTCTTTCATTTAGATTTAAAAACGGTAGGAGATATGGGGAATATTACGCGTTCATTGCCGGTTCTTCACTTTCCAAAGGTTGATTTATCAGTGGAGACACTGCTCATCATTTTACCTTATTCGCTTCCTTTGGCGATTGTAGGCCTACTTGAATCTATGCTAACGGCAACGGTACTGGACGAAATTACAGATACGCCTTCGAATAAAAATAAAGAAGCGCGCGGTCAAGGCATTGCTAATATTGTAACAGGTTTCTTTGGAGGAATGGCTGGCTGTGCCATGATTGGACAATCTATGATTAATGTAAAATCAGGGGGACGTGGAAGGTTATCTACCTTAGTCGCCGGAGTCTTTTTATTGTTCTTAATTATGGTGCTTGGCGATGTTGTTAAACAAATTCCAATGGCTGCTCTTGTAGGCGTTATGTTTATGGTAGCTGCCGGTACATTTGATTGGCAGTCCCTTAAAGACTTAACGAAATATCCGCTATCGGATGCCATTGTAATGGTTGTTACGGTGGTTATCGTATTGTTTACACATAACTTAGCATTAGGAGTAATGGTAGGTATTGTTTTAAGTACGATTGTATTTGGCTGGAAGATGGCTAAATTCAAAACAACTTCACAAACAGAAGGTAATACGAAGCAATACAGAGTTTCAGGGCAATTATTTTTTGCTACCATCAGTTTCTTTATGGATGAATTTCAGTATGAAACAGACCCAGA
Organism: Priestia sp. D51; assembly: GCF_053345675.1. Taxonomy (NCBI): domain Bacteria; kingdom Bacillati; phylum Bacillota; class Bacilli; order Caryophanales; family Bacillaceae; genus Priestia; species Priestia sp. D51. The sequence goes on from NZ_JBLTIR010000001.1 coordinate 872,933, forward strand.
TACCATCATTATTGATTTTAGTTCTTCTCATATATGGGATCAATCGGCCGTGATTGGCATCTCGAAAATTATCGATAAGTACGAGCGATTGAATAAAAAGGTTATTGTAAAAGGATTAAATGAAGAGAGTAAAAAAATCGTTAGGCAGATTGGCTTAACGTCGCTGTCGAACAAATAAAAGGTGTGCAGTAGCACACCTTTTTTACTTGTTTCGTTTTAGTAGCTGTATGAGCCAGGTGGAAAAAGAAGTTGTAGATGAAGGTGCGGATGTCTGTTTTAACAAAATAGCATAGGCTTTGCGCCGATATTGGTAATCAAGCATGCATATCTACTCCTTTTAAAACAGATTTTGAAAGCGTTTTCTTTATTGTAGCATGCTTAATAGGGAGATAAAAGAAAAAAGAGAGACCATTGTCTCTCTTTAATCATTTCCAAACATATAGCGTTTGTGATGCCATGAGATTCCAAACATCAGACCCATTGCAAACATGTTCCCCATCAGTGAACTACCTCCATATGAAATAAAAGGAAGTGGAATTCCGGTAATAGGCAAGACTTGAATGGTCATACCGATATTTTGAAATACGTGGAACGTAAGCATTGAAATAACGCCTACACATAAGTAAGAATTGAATTCATTTTTTGTTTCAAGCCCTAGCTTGATCAAGTAATAAACGAGTACGAAGAAAAGACTAATAACAATGCTGGCGCCTATAAAGCCAAACTCTTCTCCAATAACCGCAAAAATAAAGTCGGTCTGTCCTTCTGGCAAATAGACAACTCCATTTCCGATCCCTTTACCGTTTACCATTCCTGACCCAATCGCATCTAACGATTTCTTTAAATGATAGCCCTCTCCCGAACTATACGACTCAGGATCAAGCCAAGAATAAATACGTCCAAATTGGTATTGCTTAACCCCTAGATACTTTTCTAATAAGTTAGGTGCATAAACAACAAGTCCCAAAATAACAGAACCAACCGCTGTAATACCTAAAAATGCAGGCGCGATGATTTTCCAGCTTACGCCTGAAACAAATACAAGTCCAACTGTGATTGCTAAGAACACAAGAGCGGTACCTAAGTCAGGCTGCTGCATGATTAACAATAAAGGTAAAGCAAGTACAGCGCCTAGTTTACCAAGCAGTAAAAAGTCTTCTCTTACTGTTCGGATACGATATTTTTCATTGTGTTTAACAATGACCGTACTCAGTGTGATAATCAAAAACACTTTCATAAACTCTGATGGCTGCAACGAGAAGCCGGGAAGTGTGAACCAACTTTTTGCCCCGTTAATTTCTCTGGCAATACTTGAAGGAGCCACTAGTAAAAGAAGCAATAAAAAGTTCCCAAATCCATAAAAAACCCACGTTAGCTTTTGAAGCTGATCGGAGTCAAAACGCATGACAAATCCTATAATCACCATTCCAATAATATAAAAAACAACTTGTTGCGCTACGAAGTTCTTATCATACTGCCCAATTTTTTCAGCACTATGGATTGCCACAACGCTTACGCAAAACAATAGGAAGATTAGGAAAGCCAAGTTCCAGTCAAATCTACTAACATTTCTTTGATTTTCACCCATATTATTCACCTGTCACTATTAAATCTCATTCTTTCTTTATGATAAAAGAAAAATGCTGGTTTTTAATGCAAAGTCGATTAATGAAGAGTCGCACTAACCCCGCTTTGCAGTTTTTGCTTTGAATATAGACTTGCTAAAAGTAAGAAAAGATATGTCGCAAGCTGCGTTACCATACAGCCTTTTATTATACATGAATTATTCTATAACATAAATAGGAGAAATGATAACAATTTCTTTTTTCTAAAAACTCTATTTGTAAGGATTTATTCAATTCATCTTCTTTATCTCCTTAAAGGTTAATATGAAAACATATTATAGGAATTTATCTTTTTTTGCACGTGAAAAGATAAAGAAACATGTATATATATAACGAAAGAAAGGGGCAAATAGTTTCATATGAACGACTGAAAAATTCTAAACTGCAAGGACTAAATCTAGCAAGCTATACATATGAATAATAGTAAAGGTAAGAGAAAGTGTTCTACACTATCTTTTTCTACATGCAGACATTCAACTTCTTAGCTCCCTACAAGTAAACAGTCATAGTCTACTTTCTTACTGATGAACGTATGGAAGGCATAGGGTAGATTACCGAATAAGAGACACAGGATATTAGGAAAATAATAGATAGAGATTAATAGAATCATAACGTAGAGAGGTGTGTTTATGATTATAGGGGCAAGTTTGACAGCATTTTTATTATTATGGTGGACAATTTTTTATATCGGGCGCTACCATCATTATGTTTCAGAGCCTGTTGGCAAAAGAATTTCCCTTCACGTAGGAATACATGTTACCTTAGTGGTTGGAGTGAATGCATGTCTCTGGCTTGAGCAGCCGCTGCTTTTTTCTAGCATTTTAGCAGGGTGTGCAGGACTAGGAGCCGGATGGTTTGTGGGGATTCCTTTTTCGGTAAAAAGTATTTTAAGCGGAATAATGGGGGGCATAGGAACCGGTGTTAGTTTTTATATCTCTATGAGTATGTGGATAGATCAATTTAACTCGCTGTCTTTTTTATTGATAGGAACGAGCGTTATTTTTAGCGGAAGCTCGTTATTTCAAGTGTTAAAATCGATTCCGTCATTTGAAAAGGTACTGGTGAAAATGTGGGTTCAACATCCTTTTCTGATAGCGCCTATTTTGATTACCGTATTTTGGCTGTATAATTTTATTGAAAAATATTTTCCGCAAGCAGATCCAACACGCAAGTAGTTTCCGTGTTGGATTTATTATTTCTTCGGGTAAGCCTCCTTTAAGCTCACCAAGTTTGACATCGTTCCATTAGTCTATAGAAGGTAAAAGTAGACATTCACCTATCTTCATTATGATGCATATTGTAACGTAGCAAGCATTATAAAGGGGGAGTGCGTATGTATCCATATCAATACGATCCACGTTTTCAAAATTTGTTTCCACCTGGAGGAGGCCAAGGCTTTCCATCGTTTCCACCTGGAGGAGGAGGTCAGGGCTTTCCGCCGCCACCACCTGGAGGAGGAGGTCAAGGCTTTCCACCGCCACCACCTGGAGGAGGGGGCCAAGGGTTTCCGCCGCAGGGAGGAGCGCAGCCACCTTCAAGTCCGCCGCCAGGTTTTACACCTGCACCAAAGCTAGGTTCAGGAGGTCCATCGCTTTATGCTGTTGATCCAGGCGCTATTTCAGGATGCTTATACCGATATACCTATATATGGCCGAGAAATGGTCGACCTTACTGGTTTTACCCAACCTTTGTGGGCAGACGCTCAGTTGCAGGATATCGCTGGACAGGATCTTTCTGGGTGTATGCTGGGGTAGATGTAAATCAAATTCGAGAATTTCAATGTGTATAAAACTCCGCTTGCGGAGTTTTTTTGTGCGAAAGGGTTGACGCATAAAAAATGGCGTTATATAATAAATCTCGAATTAAAGATAATTTGTTTAGTAATATCTCGAATTGATGATAATAGACACTTTTTAGGAGATGACATTTATGGCAAATGTATTATATGTAAAAGTAAATCCGCAGGTTGATGAAGCATCATTTTCAACTCGTTTAGCACAGGTTTTCTTGGATGAGTATAAAACAGCAAACCCGACTGATACAGTGACAACGCTTGATCTGTATAAAGAAACAGTTCCATTCATTGATGGAGATGTTTTAGCAGCATGGGGAAAAGCTGGAGCTGGTGAAGAATTATCAGCTGTTGAGTTAGAAAAAGTAACGCGTATGGGTGAATTAGTAGAGCAGTTTTTACAAGCTGACAAAGTTATTTTCTCAGCTCCAATGTGGAACTTAAGCTTCCCTCCACTAATGAAAGCATATATTGATAACATTTTAATTGCAGGAAAAACGTTTAAATATACTGAAAATGGTCCAGTAGGATTAGCTTCAGATAAAAAGGTAGTATTACTAGAAGCTCGTGGAGGCGTGTATTCAGAAGGCCCTGCGGCAGAGCTCGAATTTACTCAAAGCTATTTACGTACAGTAATGGGATTCATTGGTGTTCAAGATTTCCAACTGGTTGTTGCAGAAGGCATGGCTTACACGCCAGCAGAAGCAGACAATATTCTAGCAAAAGCATCTGAAAAAGCAAAAGAAGTTGCGTCAACGTTCTAATCTCAAGAGGCTGGGACAAAAGGATTTTAGGCGAAGTGAAAAACGAACCACTGATCAAGATGTTTGATTAGTGGTTCGTTTTTTTTTGTTACGGTGAACGTAGGTTTCATGTTTGTAAGTCTTTCTAGCAGTTGATGGGAGGGCAAGCCGAAGACTCCTGCGGGAAAAGCGGAATAGGTGAGACCCCACAGGAGCGTATGCGACGAGGAGGCTCAGCATCCGCCCGCGGAAAGCGAAGTCTTGCACGGAAATCAACTGCGGTGTCAAAAGCGGTTCGGCTCATGTATACGAGTTATTCGTCTTTAGATTGGATTCATTTGTTTATGTCTTAACCTCTTTTTTAGGGTTGAAATTCAATATCCACCCTTCAGAAGATGTAGAAAGGGTTACATAAAGTGCAGCATAGGGAACGTGCTTCTTATAAAAGCGCTTATACATTTTTATTTACAAGATAAAAAAAGCATGGTTAAATAATGACCATGTTAATGTACCATCAGGATAGGGGAAGTTTTTCTGCAGAATCATTGGGGTATGCTACAAGTACAATCTAAAAAAGGGTGATTGAGATGTTTAAAAAATTATTTGGTAATAAGACAAAATCAAAAGAAACAACCGTTCTAGCTCCGCTTTCAGGTAATATCCTGCCAATCAGCGAAGTGCCAGATCCAGTGTTCGCACAGAAGATGATGGGAGACGGTTTTGCAATCGAACCTTCAGAAGGACAAGTTGTTTCACCCGTTGCTGGGGAAGTCGTTCAGCTTTTTCATACAAAACATGCGGTAGGCTTAAAAACAGAAGCCGGTACAGAAGTATTAATACATATCGGCCTTGAAACAGTGGCAATGGAAGGCGAAGGATTCGAAGCTCACGTAACACAAGGTGACAAAGTAAGTGTAGGAACACCTCTTATTACATTTGATTTAGCGCTTATTCAAGAAAAAGCGAAAAGCATTATCACACCAATTGTTATTACAAATAGTGATGCAAGTGAAAGTTTCGAAATTTTGGCTCAAGGGACGGTTCAAAAAGGCGAAACTGCTTGTGCAAAAGTAACGATGAAGTAATAAGCAAGGCCTTTTCCTTTAAGAAAGGAGAGCGCATTTGAAGATTTTAAAAGTGTTAAATAACAACGCCGTTGTCTTTAAGGAAGGCGGAGTTGAAAAGATTGCGATGGGTCCCGGCATCGCTTTTCAAAAAGGTAAAAATGATCTTATTAATGCTGCAAAAGTGGAGAAAGTCTTTGTCATGAAAGAAGAACAGGAAAAGTTTCAAGAACTATTAAAAAATCTTCCTGAAGAGCATATTCAAGTGGCGGAAGAAATCATTTCGTATGCTGAGCAGCAGCTTTCTGCTACGCTAAGTCATCATGTGCATATTGCTTTGAGCGATCATTTATCCTTTGCTGTCGAAAGGATAGCCCGCGGAATTTCTATCCAAAATAAATTGCTTAATGAAATTAAATCACTCTATCAGCCTGAGTATGAAATAGGAGTGTGGGCTCTTCAGCATATCAAAAAGAGGTTAGACATCACGATGCCGATCGATGAAGCGGGATATATTGCGCTTCATATTCATACGGCGAAACTGAATTCACCAGGAATGCAGCAGCTCATGATGAATACAACGATTATTAATGAAATGGTTACGATTATAAAAAAAGAGCTGAATATGGAGATTGATGAAAACAGCATGTCCTATCAGCGTCTGCTGACTCACTTGCGCTTTGCGTTAAATCGTTTAGCGCAAAATGAACCTTTTCATGAGATGGATGAAGAGATGCTCGACGTATTAAAAGTCAAATATAAAAAATCGTATCAGTGTGCTGAAACGATAAAGCAATTTGTCAAAGAGGAGTACGACATTAATTTTCCAGAAGCGGAGTTAGGCTACATCACGCTTCACATTTGCCGAATAGAGCAAAGAATATAGAAAAAAGCATTGACGAATATTGTTGCATTGAGTACAATGAAAGCGTATTAATTGAATAATCGGGATTGTGACTGGTAAAGCAGGCAAGACCTAGAATGCGCATAAAGGACAAGTGTGTCTTTTATAAGCGTGTTTTAGGTCTTGCTTTTTTTATGACATACAACAAGGAGGAAGTAAGATGGACGTAAAAGAAATTGCTAAAAAGCTTGTTCCGCTTTTGGGAGGAAAAGAAAATATTGCTAGTGCCCAGCACTGTGCTACGCGTTTGCGCCTCGTTATTCGAGATGAAAGCAAAATCGATCAAAAAGGTTTGGATGAAATAGAGGATGTAAAAGGGGCTTTTTCAAATTCAGGACAGTTTCAAATCATTTTTGGAACCGGTCTCGTTAATAAAATCCACGCTGCTTTTGTTAAAGAATTAGGCGCTGAAGAGGCTGCTGCCCCAGTAGATCACCAAGAAGAAATGAAGAAGAAGATGAACCCATTTGCCCGTTTTGCTCGCATGCTTTCCAATATTTTTGTTCCGATTATTCCAGCCATTGTAGCAAGCGGTTTATTAATGGGATTGCTCGGTATGATGAAAGCGTTCCACTGGGTCTCAGAAGATAGTGCGTTATTTGTTTTATTGGACATGTTCTCAGGCGCAGCATTTATCATTTTACCGATTTTAATCGGGTTTTCAGCTGCAAAAGAATTTGGTTCAAACCCTTATCTTGGAGCGGTTATCGGAGGAATTTTGACGCATCCGATGTTATTAAATCCATGGACATTAGCAGATGCTAAGCCAGAATATATGGATTTGTTTGGCTTAAGTATTCCGCTGATTGGCTATCAAGGTACGGTCGTTCCGATTTTATTGGCTATATACGTCATGAGCAAAATTGAAAAGGGACTCCGGAAAATTGTGCCGAATTCGGTTGATTTACTTGTTACGCCTTTTTTAACTGTTATTATTACAGGCTTTGTGTCACTTGTGTTTATTGGTCCTTTCGGTCGCTATATTGGAGATTTAATTTCCATTAGCCTTCAGTCTCTATACGATGTAGCCGGAGTGTTTGCAGGAATTTTGTTTGGTGGCTTATATTCAACCATTGTATTAACAGGCTTGCAGCATAGTTTTCATGCTATTGAAGCAGGACTGCTTGCTAATCCGAAGATTGGCGTTAACTTCTTACTTCCTATTTGGGCCTGTGCGAATGTGGCGCAAGGAGGAGCAGGGCTGGCTGTTTATTTTAAAACGAAAAATGCCAAAACGAAAAAAATTGCGATTCCAGCTGCTATTTCTTCCTTCTTAGGAATTACAGAACCGATTATTTTTGGGGTCAACTTACGACTTCGCAAGCCATTTATTGCTGCAGCTATAGGCGGAGCAGCGGGGGGAGGCTACGTGGTACTTATGCACGTAGTAGCTAACGCCTACGGACTCACAGGTATTCCAATGATGGCAATCGCCGCACCGCTTGGTATGAGCAATTTAATTCACTATATCATCGGTATGATTATTTCTGTGGGTGTAGCATTCGGCGTTACGTGGTTCATGAAACTAAAAGAAGACTGAGAACCAGCGCTAAGCATACGAGAATAGAGAATGGGATTAGATTTGCTCATCATATTTTATGATGAGCAAATTTTGTGTCGTAAATATGAAACTTTTTAAAAAGTAATACGTAGAACAGTCAAAGAGATAAGTTGATGTTGTGTAACAGGAACGTAAATGCTACACTACATATATTGGATTGTACTATTATAGTCAGAAAGAGAGCTGGCACATGGAATTTTATCACGATCTTTTTCTATATGCGCCGTATTTATCTGCTTTCGTTTTATACATCCTTTGTTATTATATGCTTCGTGAAGCTAGGTTTACGGCTTTTCATGCGGAACCTGTCACTGACCATGTGAATGCAGGGATCGATCCTTCAGTATTAACGATATGGAAAAGACGAAATGTATTTATACATGTGTATAGAAAAACACCAGTTAAAGAGAAGAATAATGATGAAGAAGATCCTTTCCTTCTGAAAAACACTTCATACATTTAGTCATTATTAGGAGGAAAGAATATGAAAAGAAATAAAAAATTATTATTGCTTGGTTTAATGGGAGCGCTTCTTTTAGCTCTAGCCGGCTGTAGCAGTACAAAAACACCGGTTACGGCTACAAGTGGCGGATTCTGGGATCATTATTTTGTTTACCCTTTATCTATGGCATTAACGAAAATTGCCGAGTGGGCAGGCGGAAGCTATGGTCTGTCTATTATTATTGCAACGATTATCATTCGTTTAGTTCTATTGCCACTTATTTTAAAACAGCAAAAGAGCACGATGGCTATGCAAGCACTTCGTCCAGAGATGGAAAAGATTCAAAAGAAATATGCTGGTAAAAAAGATCCGGAAACACAGCAAAAGCAGCAAAAAGAAATGATGCAGCTTTACCAAACGCATAAAATTAATCCGGTTGGCGGATGTTTGCCAATCTTTATTCAAATGCCTATTATTATCGCATTTTATAATGCCATTGCACGAACGCATGAAATTGCGCAGCATTCATTCTTATGGGTAAGTTTAGGAAAGCCAGATCCTTACTTCATTTTACCGGTAGTTGCAGCGATTACGACATTCTTACAAATTCGTGTAAGTATGACGGATGAAATTCAACCTCCAATGAAAATGATGATGAACATTATGCCAATCTTCATCTTAGTAGCGGGAATTTCACTTCCATCTGCTCTTGCACTATATTGGGTAATTGGTAACTTATTCGGAATTGGACAAGGTTACTACTTGAAAAAACGTATGAGTTTATTAAAAGAAAAAGATGCGGCTAATAATGCAGCACAAGCTAAAACAAAGCCATCACCAAAATCTAAGTCAAAATCATAATATACAAAAAGCGCAGCTATCCGCTGCGCTTTTTTATTTTTTCAAAAATGTGATGAGATGAGGAGATTTGTGTAACGCTATAAAAAAAGACAGGAGTGAACATGGTGAAAAAAATAGCGTTATGTCTGCTTTTTCTTATGTTGTTCCCTATGCAAATAAATGCTGCCAATACAGTGAAGGTCAGTTTTATACGGCAAGGAAACCTATGGGTATATGATAACGGTACCGAAAGGCAGTTATCCTATGCCCGTCATGCCTCTATGCCTCAATGGTCATCACATGGAGATATAGTTGCGTATGCAGAAAATGATTCTTTAATGATTGCACCGTTAAAAGGAAAACCGCTGCTTGTTGAACATGATGTGACTCATTATCAATGGTCACCGGTTGCCGAGGAGCTTGCGTATATTTCGAATGGAATCTTAGTATATTACAACGTTAAAACGCATGAAAAGAAGCGTGTAGCCATAGGAGTTGATCAGTTTTCATGGTTTCCGGAAGGAGATCGATTTTTAATTACGTCAGCTGCTGCGCTGGCGCCCACGGGATGGGGACCGGTAAAGCTATATACAGTGAGCAAATATGCAGGGTTAGACGTGAAAAAAGTAGAGGCTTTTACGACGCTGCCAGCAGAGAATGATTCATTTTTTGCGTATACAACAAGCAGCTTTAAATGGTCTCCTAACGGTCAATGGATTAGTTTTATCGCTATTCCAACGGCTTCGATGTCTGCAGATGCAAATAAGCTGTGCATCATTACAAAAGAAGGAAAAGCTTTTCAAGTGGTGGGAGATATGCTTAATGTACCCAATTGGTTTAAGTGGAGTAATGAAGAGCAAGTACTGGCATTTATTAATGGAGAAGGAAGATTTGCCACCGAAAATAAAAAGTTCACTTTAAAAGAGATGCCCGTTTTTAAAGAACATGTGTTTACGCCAAAAGGCTTCGCAGATTGGGATTTCACTTGGACAGAAAAAGATAACATCATCATTTCACGTGTGCCCGAAGCAGGGTGGTCGAATGATGAAAAAAAGAGGCCGCTGCCTTTTTTATATAGCATGAATGTAAAGACCAATAAGCAAAGTCAGTTCACATTTCCGCAAAAAGGCTTAGGCGATTACGCGCCTGTTTATCATAAAGCAACGAATCAAACGATGTGGATTCGTACAAATCGAAAACAAGCAAATCTTTTAACACGCGTAAAAGATACGAAAAATGACAAGGTACTCATTTCAGATTTAGACCTGCCTGGAAATTATTATGAGCTGTATCGGTGGAATGAAGTATTTAGCGTGTACAGTCCTTAATAGCTAATTAAAACATAAGAAACTAAGGTGAAAAGATGAATATACGATTGTTGGCAAAAGAAGACGCTGACGTGTACTTTGAACTCCGTCTTCGTGCTTTAAAAGATCATCCCGAAAGTTTTATTTTAAGTTATGAAGAAGAATATGAAAAAGAAATTGCTGATATCAGAAATTATTTTCCAAGCAGCCAATCAGAATTTGTAGTAGGAGCTTTTATGGAAAGCCAGCTTGTAGGGATTGTAGGGTTTCAGCAGCAAAAGCCTTTAAAAGTTCAGCATAAAGGAGATATTTGGGGCATGTACGTAGCCCCTGAAGCAAGGGGGAAAGGTCTTGGGAAGAAGCTGTTAAAAGCCGCTGTTGAACAAGCTTTTTCCAAAACGAATGTTTTGCAAATCTACCTAGCTGTCGCTGCTAAAAATGAAGGGGCAAAAGCCCTATACAAAAGCCTCGGTTTTACTTCTTATGCGTATGAAAAAAGAGCTCTTCAAGTAGATGGTGAATTTATTGATGAAGAGCATATGGTATTGTCTATAAAAAGCCTTTGACCATATCAAAGGCTTTTTTGTACGGGAAAAATTTAGCTGAAACGTATAGAGATGGAAGCACATTCCCCATAAATATGCTATGATTTAACATATAGGATTATGGAGAGGCGAGGCAGCGGATGGAAAAACTGATTGAATTAAAAAATGTTGCAAAAGTATACAAAAAACATACCGTATTAGAAAACATTCATACGACCCTTTATAAAGGAGAGACTGTTGCGATTGTTGGAAAAAACGGGGCGGGAAAAAGTACGTTTTTAAAGCTAATTGGCGGATTATCTAAACCGACTAAAGGAACAATTCACCTTGATAAAGAAACCGGTACGCCTGGATTTGTGGTAGAGCAATTTCCTCAGGAGCTGCGTTTTACCCTAGTAGGTTATTTGCAGCACATGGGACGAATTCAAGGATTGTCTAAGAAAAAGCGCAGCTCTAGAATTGAAGAGCTGCTCGAAACTTTCGAAATGGTAGAGTTTAGACATGAAGAAATCGTTTCTTTTTCAAAAGGAATGAAGCAAAAAGTCAACATGATGCAAGCACTGCTGAGTTCTTCTAAGCTGCTATTACTTGATGAACCTCTATCAGGATTAGATGCGCGTGCTCAGCTAGAAGTAGAACGAATTTTTACAAAGCTAAAAGAACGAGGGATGACCATTGTATTTACGTGTCATGAAGAAAGGCTCATACATGCTGTAGCAGATCGTGTTATCACCATTGGGTCACAGCGCATTTTAAAAAATGAGCGCGTTCAACTCATTGAGCATTTAACGGTTATTGAGGCAAATGTGATTCTTAATAAGCCACTTCGTTTATTAAAAGAAAAGTGCACGAAAATTGAACAGCACGGAAACTACTGGATTTTTTATATAGATAAAAAATATGTAAACGAGTTTCTTGCAGAATTACTTGCTGTTCAAGGTGAAGTTGTAAAGCTATATCATATGGAAAGGGAAGAAATTTAAGATGGGTGCATTGATTCGCTATCATTTTATTACATATATTAAATCGTATCGATATATTCCGCCGCTTGCACTTTATATTATTTCGCTGTGTATGAACTATACATATAGACCGAACCCGGTGCTTGATAGCTTTTTTAATACGGCGCTTTTCCTCTTTTTTCTAACCACTTGGTTTACAATGTCGCTGTTTCACGCGGAAGATTCCAGTCAAGAAGTTATTACAAAACTTCACGTAGGGAAAAAGAATAAGTACTTTACGAGCAAACTTATTAGCTGTGTTCTGCTGTTTACATTTTTATCAGCGGTTTCAATTGCCTATCCCGTGCTGCTTGATATGTTTGAAGTGGATATATCCACTAAGCAAATGGTGTTTGGGTTTATTATTCACTGGACGTTTAGTTTGCTTGGTATGAGCATAGGTCTTGTTTTTACAAGAGATGTTGTAAGAGAAGGCAGCTTATCATGGTTTGGACCTCTATTTATTTTAATCATTACGCTTGCAGCGGCAGGCGTTTCATTTCCGTATCAAGGAGGCGGACTGCTGCTGTATGTACTGCCGCCCGTATCTGCAATCATTCAATTTATTAACGAAGGATTAAATAAATTTTTGGTGTTTGGCTGGGCTTTGCTTTATGCCATAGCATTAATTAGCCTGTACTTGTGGCGAGCGAATAGAAGAGATGTATAAAGAATAAACACTTGCCGCGGCAAGTGTTTATTTTTTATGAAGCACGTTATAAAGACGATCCGGGTAATTAGTAAACATGCCGGTTACGCCCCACTCGATAAGTGTTCTCATTTGTTTTTCATCATTTACTGTATACGGGTGGACGTCTAAATCATACGAGCGAGCTTTTTGTACATATGGTTTTGTCAGCGTGCTTGCGTTAGGACCGATGCCGTTCGCGTATGTTTTAATTTGTCTGAACTGCTGATCTGTTAACATATTGGTTTGCTTGGAACGAATCAGTTGAATTAGTTTCATAGTAGGTCGGTATCGATGGACGGTTTTTAAGCTTTCAGGACTAAATGATTGTACAATGACGTGACTGGTATGAATGTTGTACTTAGCCATCAGCGTTAACAATTCTTTTTCCATACCTGGATATTCATGAGGAGATTTTGTTTCAATATAATAGTTTGTTCGATTGCCAAACGTACGGAATATTTCTTCTAAAGTTGGAATGACCGCTTTTTTAGGACCTTTTCCTGCGTTCAAACGCTGAAGTTGCTTCACTGTATACTGTTTTACATATCCTGTTCCATTTGTCGTGCGGTCAACTTTGTAGTCATGAATGGCTACAAGCTGCTGATCTTTAGACATGTGAAGATCAAGTTCAATGTAATCCGCTTTTTGCTGGACGGCCGTGAGATAAGATTGCATCGTATGCTCTGGCTCATATCCTGATGCGCCTCGATGAGCAATAATGGCTACTTTTTCTGCTTGAGTAGAAGCTGCCTGCGTATGTATAAACATAAAAATACCGCATAAACAAAAAGTGATTGAGCTTACAAACCACCATTTTCGTCTCATATCAAAACTCCTTTTTATTGAGGGGTCGTGCATTAGTTTACCAGCGAGATGTTGTGTTCATATTAAGGCTGTGTAAATATTTAAATAAAACGAACCAGTGTGTAATTAAAAGTAATAAAGGCCGATGTTTAGTGAGAAACATCGGCTGTTTTTTCCGGGCGGAGGCTTGTATAAATAACGAGTCTGCGCTCATGAGTTTTCTGTCTATGATCAAATGTTCCCGTACAGGTGATTAAATTAAGCTGGTGTTGAAAAGTTGGACCGAAAATCTCTCTGATAGGAGCAGACTCTCGGGGGTAAGAAGCTTTATTGGTAACAACAAAGGCCAGCTGCTGACCTTGCTGATCGGTTACAAAAATTTCATCTCCTTTTGTGAGCTTGTCGAGATGATAGAAGATAGCGGGTCCTTTTTGGTCATCAACATGTCCTGCAATGACCGCATTTCCTTCCTCTCCGGGTCTTGCTCCAAGCTTAAACCATGCTACATCATGACCGTTATCAGGAACGCTCATTTCACCTTGATTAGTAAGGCCCATTCCTTTTATAAAAGCCTTGATATGAAGCTTCGGAATAATAAGCTGAGATGGAAGAGGTGTAGAAGCGGTCCCTGAAGAATTCAAGGATTGAGCCGATTTTGTTTCAGCCATCTTCACAACAAAATCCGTCGAGCTGTTTGCAAATGCTGATTGGGCAAACCAGCTGCTCATGAATAGTATAAAAGAAAAGGTGAAAACCCCTCCTATCCATTTCATTCGCTTTCGTATCCTCTGTGACGACGAACAACAAATATAGCGACCGCTCCAATTCCCAATAAAGTAAGAACCGGCACAATTGAATTATAATTATCCTCTGAAGCACCGCCCATACCTGTTTTTGGCATTTCGGAAGGCATAGCGGTATTATCTTTTAATAACAGTGTTTCAAGGCTGTCGGCTTTGTTAATAGCGAGCACCGTGTAGACCGTGTTGGCTTCTAAATTAAGCTTTGGAATTTCCAGTATTTTTTTGTTGTCTTGACTAGTTGCGATGGTTAAATCATAAGTTCCGGCATCTACTTCAGAATAATTTGTCATTTGTTTAAAAGCAGTGTCTTTAAACAAAGTAGGGCCGTGATTAATACCTACATTAACAGCGGGAGCATCTGGAGAAAAGTGAGCAATTCGGATTTTACTCTTTCCTTTAGCTACGTTCATATCATCTTGAGCTACTTTTAATTCTAAGTGTGCAACTTGGTTAATAGCAGCAAGGGTATAGGCTTTGTTTGCTTCGACGGTTACATTAGTGGAAATGACAGGTTTTTCTTTTCCTTTTGTACCTATAGCATATACCTCTACTTTATGAGACCCCGCAGGTACCTTAAGGTAATCTGTCACATCTTTAAACGATGCGCCGACTACGATGCTTTGATTGTCCACATATATATCTACTTCAGGTGCATCAGGTGATGCATGCACAACTCGTATCATTGCCTCCTGCACAGCTGCAGAAGTGAAATTATCTGAAAAAGCTAGCAATAAAACTGCGAGTAAAGAAGCAGCAATAATCTTTACACGGTTCATAACGTTTTACTCTCCTTTTAATCTAAGTTTGTCCTGTTAATCCCGTATGAAAAGTGGTCGGGGTGCATTCACTTTTGAACGTACTCGGGCATTTATTCACTTGTTATCATCTACAATTTTATCCAATATATGCATAATTTATTTCATTAGATGAAATTTTTGTAAAAGAGCAGATAAATAGTTTGAATTTTGTGATAATATTAAAATAGAGCGTTTAGTTAGTAATTGATGTCTCTATCACAAAAAGGAGGGGAAGTTATGTGCTGCAAACGAATCATGAAATAAAAAAGGTTGTTCATCGTTCGCTATCAGCTAAAATGATTGTAAAGCGTATGCTATTTATTTTAGTGGGGGCCCTTTTAATGGCCGTCGGGCTAGAATTTTTTCTTGTCCCTAATGAGGTTATTGACGGTGGAATTGTAGGTATATCTATTATTTTATCCCACTTAACGGATGTTCAAATCGGCTTTTATATCTTCGTATTAAATCTTCCATTCTTTTTTATTGGATACAAGCAAATTGGAAAAACATTTGCGCTATCTACGCTATTAGGTGTTATCATTCTATCCATTGCTACCTCTATTTTTCACGACTTGCCGGTCTTAACAGGCGACCCTCTTTTAGCAACTGTGTTTGGCGGAATTGTTCTTGGTGTGGGAGTAGGAATTGTTATTCGATACGGAGGTTCTTTAGACGGCACCGAGATATTAGCTATTTTATTTAATAAGCGTACGCCGTTCTCCGTAGGTGAGACGATTATGTTTTTTAATTTATTTATTTTGGGAAGTGCCGGTTTTGTATTTGGCTGGGATCGCGCTATGTATTCTTTAATGGCTTACTTCATTGCTTTTAAAACGATTGACATTGTGATTCAAGGTT
The DNA here is from genome assembly GCF_053345675.1 of Priestia sp. D51. NCBI lineage: Bacteria > Bacillati > Bacillota > Bacilli > Caryophanales > Bacillaceae > Priestia > Priestia sp. D51. The sequence continues at coordinate 888,710 of NZ_JBLTIR010000001.1, forward strand.
TAGATGAGTCCAAGTCAGCTTGGATTATTAGCGAACAATATGAACAAATTGGTGAAGCAATTCTTGCTCGTTTAGGGAGAGGCGTCACGTATTTAAACGGGGAAGGTGCGTATACGGGAGATGATAAAAAAGTGATTTTTTGTGTTATTACCAGGCTTGAAGAAGCAAAGTTAAAAGCGATTATCGATGAGATAGATCCATCTGCTTTTTTTGCTGTAGCAGCTATTGCTGAAGTCAGGGGAGGAAGGTTTAAGAAACGAGATATTCATTAATGAAGGTTGTCTGCTAATGAGACTGCCCCTTATTATAGCTTACAGCCGAATTTTTAGCTTTCTCTGCTTGATTGTTTGTAATGGTTTACGTTACTTTTGCTGCTTCATGCATATTGAGCCCCTCTTTTTTCTTGTATGTCTTTGAAACAAACATGTAAAATGTCTAAAAGATATAAAAAGAGTACATAGTAAAAAAACAGAAAGAGGGAGTGACATGAAAAAAACGTTAAAAATACTAGGAGTCAGTCTTGCCGTTCTTGTTGCAGTAACCGCGGCTTTTTTTGTTATATGGTCGGGTTTTGATTATGAACCTTCAAAACAGCTTCACTCACTGATAGATGAGAAAAAAGTAGTGAAAAAAGACGATTATTACGTATTTAAGCCTCAAACGAACAAAGAGATAAAGGCCGGCTATATTATTTATCAAGGTGCTAAAGTAGAGCCGTTAGCATATGGCTATTATGCTCAGCAAATTGCAAATGAAGGATATCTTGTTGCTGTTGTAGATTCTCCGTTTAATATGAGCTTCTTTAGTCAAAATAAAGCGACGGATATTGTGAAGAGCTACCCGAAGATTGCCGCATGGTTTATCGGAGGGCATTCCCTTGGAGGAGTGAGTGCAGCGTCTTATGCGTATGATCATCAAAACTCAATAAAAGGCTTAGTTCTTTTAGCATCGTATCCGATGAATAAAAATGATTTTTCAACCTCCACTTACCCTATTTTGTCTTTAACCGGTGAGAAAGATGGTTTGTCGACGCCTGAAAAAATTAAAGAAACCAAGCATTTACTTTCAAAAAATACGGAGCTGGTCCAAGTAAAAGGAGCTAATCACGCACAGTTTGGAATGTACGGGAAACAAAAAGGCGACAACAAAGCCAGTATTTCTCCTAAAGAGCAGCAGGATGAGCTAGTAAAAAGAACGGTCAAGTGGTTCAACAGTCAAATGAAAAAGTCCGTCAGTAACTAACTGACGGACTTTTTTTCTTTTTTTTTGGAAATAATACTTGAAAAAATAACCAGTTAGTTATATAGTTAGTTGCATGAGTAATGAACCACTTAAGTGAGGTAGTCAAAATGAAACAATCATTAGATCATCAGCGACCAATTTTTCAACAAATCAAAGAAACCATCGAAGAGAATATTTTAAATGATGCTTTTCCAGAAGAAGAAAGAGTACCGTCTACGAATGAATTTGCCAAAATGTATCGCATTAACCCTGCAACGGCAGCTAAAGGAATTAATCAGCTAGTTGACCACGGAATATTGTATAAAAAGAGAGGGATCGGGATGTTTGTATGTGCGGGTGCCAAAGAAGTGTTGCTTACACAAAGAAAAGAAGAATTTTATAACCGTTTTATCGTTCCGCTGAAAAAAGAAGCACAGCATTTAGGAATTACGGTAACCGAGTTAAAAGAGCTGTTAGACAAGGGGGAAATAGAATGAATATAGAAGCGCAGCTGTTAAATAAATGCTACGGATCTAAGCAAGTGTTAAAGGATATTTCACTTACGCTAGCACAAAATAAAATATACGGACTGCTAGGTAGAAACGGAGCGGGTAAAACGACTCTGATGCAAATTGTAGCCGGACATATTCCAGTTACAACAGGAGAGGTAAAAGTGGGAAATCAATCTCCGTTTGAAAACCGCTCTGTTCTACAAAACATCTGCTTAATTAACGAAAGCGGAAATTTCAAAAAAACATTAAAAATCAAAGACGTGCTAAAAATTGCCTCCTTTTTTTATCCTTATTGGAGCCAGGAAGCTGCTGAGAGGCTTATGGAAGAGTTCGATTTAGATTGTAATAGGAAAGTGAAAGCATTGTCTAAAGGTATGGAATCAGCGTTAGGAATTATTGTTGGGTTATCTTCTCGCACAAGCATCACAATTTTTGATGAACCTTATATTGGACTTGATGCTGCGATGCGAGCGCGCTTTTATGAGCTTTTATTGGATGAATATGAAGAATATCCACGCACGTTCATTATTTCAACGCACTTAATTGATGAAGTAAGTAATTTGTTTGAAGAAGTACTTATTATGCAAAAAGGAAAGCTGATTCTTCAGGATACAGCAGAAAATTTGCAGCAGCGCTGTGTAAGTGTGAAAGGACCTAAAAGTCAAATTGAAGAGTATGAAAAAGGAAAGCAAGTCATCCATGAACAAGTATTCGGGGGAGAGAAAAAAATAGTGCTGTTTAATGAAGATATTTATGCTGAAGAACTTGTCGACAGTTCGTTTCATGTAGAAGCCGTTCACATACAGGATATTATGATTTATCTTACAGCCAATCGTGGAGGTGTAGCGTAATGAAAGGACAGTTTGCAGCCATTAGTTATTCGCTCTACGTTGAACTAAAGTATTTAATGATTCGCTTTTGGACGATTCTGCTAGCTTTTGTTGCAGTAGATATTTTAGTGTTCAGTCAGGTGAATGAGCATCTTCTGTTAGTAACAAGTATGCCGCAGTATATCTTTTCAGGTATTGTAAGTTTTATTATCATTCGAAAAAGTTTTTCCTTTTGCTTAAAGTTAGGAGCTACTCGTAAAGCATATCTTTCAACGATGACCTGTGTTTTTGCTCTATTTGCAATTGTAATGTCTTTTATCAATGTTGTCATCATGAGCATTTCAATGAAGGTGATTAATAGTTTGAATTTAATGAATGTTCAGCTTTATTATGCAAGTGATTTTATTTTCCATGATCCTACTCTCGCTGTTCACTTTTTAACGGACGCTGTCTTTATCTTTTTTATTACAGCAGCCGCGTGTTTGCTTGGCAGCATTGTCTACAAATTCGGGCAAACAGGAGGGATGATCAGCGGTGCTGTTCTGGTGTTACTGTTCACAATTCCAGTAACAAAAGAACCGATTATTCATTTTATAAAAAGCTTTTCGAGCGGGTCGTTATTGCTTACATTCGGAACAATGGTTATCGTAAGCTTCCTACTCTTTCTTATCAACTGGCTGTTTTTAAAAAAAGCATCTCCTGTCCATCAAGCCTAATAAAAAAGCAATCATTCCTTTACTGAATGATTGCTTTTTTACTGTACTTTTTTTGAACAAGCTGCATCAATATCTAGAATCCAGTCGTGAAACTTTTGCTGAAGAAGTTGAAGAGAAGACTGATTGTTCGATACAATGTCCAGTCCGCGCTCATCGTATAGGTGGAAGATGGTTTCTTTATTCAAATTCACAATGTAACACTCTTCTTCAATAGCCGGATGAATATGAAGATCACGGTTGGCAATTGATTGTAAAAGAAGTTTTTCTTTCACATCATTTGTTTTACAAGCAATAATATACTCAGCGTTATTTAATAATGCTACGGATTGAACTTCTTGTTTCTTCAGGCGAGAGCGGATGAATTTTTTAATAGCTGTTTCTTTTTTCTTTTTTAAAAGTAAATCATCCTGTGCAGCATTCGCTTTGAAAACAAGCAGCAGCTCATCATTTTTTTCATGGAGTGTCTCAAAAATTTCGTAAGCGCGTGCGTACACATTTTTCATGTATTCTCGTTCCCATACGCCTTTTTGATTGGTAAGCGTAAAACGGATGCCTGCCGGCGCGTTATAAAAAAGAGGTCTCTTCATTTGAACATTTGGAAACATTGTTGTTAAGTATGATTGAAGCCGCATTGTGGTCATACGCAACACCTCATTTAGTTTAGTCCTGACTTAATATGTTGAATTTAGTCTATCACGTGATTAGCTAAATTTGTAAAGAAGTAATGTTATTTAATCAAAAGGTAACCAAACTGTTATATTTTGTTGATTTTGCATTATTTCTTTACACAACCTTTGCGGATGAACAGGTTTTTTCATACGGCTGTCGTATTACTTAACGTAGTAACGACGTGAAGAAAGGATGATAGACGGTGAAAAAACAGCTTGTTCTTATTTCAATTGTTACAGCTGCTTTCTTTGTGCTTATTTTTCACAAAACGATCTTTCAAGAAGGTAATCCTCTTCCCATTGCATGGAGTATTGTAAAACTAAAGTCTTCAGGTGAAGATGTTGTTCAAATATCCGATAAGCCTAAGAGGTACCTCATTCATTCAAATGACTATTTAACGTTTATTAAACAAATGAAAAAGAAAAAAGTGAATTTTCAATATCAAGACGATAAAAAGTTTTATTTTAATAACGACGATGAACGCCAGCTGTTCGTCAGCAAAAACTATACCGATAAGTTCACGATTATGGAACTAAAGAAAAAAGAGCTGACTGAAGCTGGCGTTGAGTAATAAGACTAATCTCTGCCCTGTGTCCCAAAATCTTTAATTTGAACATGAACATGATAGTCGATGGTCGACTGGCTAAATATTTCATCCCATTCATGCTGATGTTTTTTCCAAAAACGAGGATAATGAATTCGTACGTAATCATGCAGGTCAATCACATCAGCTTTGTAGTTATTTTGCAGTAAGCCGAGTGTTTTTTTCGCATCTTTTCGAATGATTTTTTCTATTTTTTTTTCGATCTTTTTTACATTAGAGGCGGCAAGAGACTGTTTTGAAGTCTCCCAATCTTCTGATAGTCTGCCTCTTGTTTGGACGTTGATGTCAAAATGAACGGAGTGATTTGAATCAATGCGGGCCTTCACATCTTGCTGAACATCTCCAATTTCATAGGAAAAGGGATATGGACCGTGTTTGCCGTAAATAATTCCGCCTTTAATATTCCCCGTTAACCACGTTAAAGCCTCTACTTGGTGCTGAGTTAAGATGAATTTTGCTTTTTTATCTTTGATGATCGCCGCACCGTCTAGTTCAACGCTGTTTTTTATTTTAGAAAGCCGCTGTATTAAAAAGCTTTGATCGGTTTTTAACTTAGCCGATAGCTCTCCCATGGTTAAGGGATTTAGAATTTTATTCGTCTTGAATTTATTGTAAACAAGCTCATAAATTAAGTTGACTGGAGGCACAGACATTCCTTGAATCGTTAAAACGTTTTTAGCATCGCCTTTTGTAACAAACGCAAGGCTGCTGCGCCGTATTTCATTATCACGGACAAACTGATTGATAAGCGCATCCAGAGGGATCGTCTTGCTTGCTTTTTCTCCTATTAAAAGCGCTCGCTGATGCTGGCTGTATATAGGGTCAGATTTCAGCGAAATATTTCGCGTGATTTCATGAATGGTAGGACCAGCTGTTGTAATGTTCTTGTATGGAATGGAAGAAGACATATTTCCGGATTCCGTTTCGGTCAACGTTTGATGAGTCAGCACAAGCTGATTTTTTCCTGTTTTTGGTTCGATTTTTGGTGTAATATCCATTGCCACTCCTATAACAAGAGCAAGTTGTTCAATATTCCGATGGCTCATACAGCCGCATAATAAAAAAACGGTCATCATGACAGGAAGACATTTTTTCGTCATTTGAACACAACCTTTTTTATTTTCATTAACGTGCTGAAAAAAAGAGGGATAACTAAAAATGTCACTAAAAATGCCCAGCCTAATACCGTTGAAAAATGGGACACGTCGCTTGCTGTTTTGGGGGCTAACGAGCTCATAAATAAAATGGGCACAAGAAAGATAATATTGGTAGTTGATCGGTTTTTGAAAATCTTTTTAAATCCTGAAACAGCCAAAAAGAAATACATTACAAAGGTTAAAAAAAACTGAAGAAGCCAGACAATAAGTAAAAATAATTCAAGCCTCTCAAAGAAAATTCCTTTTACTTCATGCGTCTGAACAAATTCAATCGTAGGCCAGACGGTCGTTTTTACTTCCGGAACGGATAACGCGCCGACAACTAATACGTAAGTGATAATATATAAAAGTAAAGGAATAGAAAATCCGATGATCGAAACTTTTCGTAAGTGATTTTTATTTTTCATATGCTTCGGAAGAAATACAATGGTTTCAATCCCTAAAAAAGAAACAGAGACGGTTGTAAAGGCAGCAAGAAGCGGGCTGAATCCGTCAGCTAATACAGGCTGCAAGTTTTTTAAATCCACCATACCGATGCTAAGAGCGTATAAGGTAAGAAGAATGATGACCGTTACAGGAAAACATAGTGCCATTACTTTTCCAATAGAATCAATACCTCCCGTGATTAAATAAACGCCTGTCAAAATAAACGAAAGAATAATTAATTCAATGGGCATCGTTTCCAGTAAATAAAAATGAATCATTTCTGCCATAGCTCTTACTTCAAAACTTGCTACAGATGTAAAATAAACGACCATAGCAAAGTTGAAGATATTTCCAATTATCTTGCCGGTTACTTCCTGTGTAAAATCAAACATACAGCTGATTGTAAAATACTTAACCATCCAGACTAAAAAAAGAACAATTCCAATAAACAAAAGACCGTCCATAATCAGTACAATCCATCCGTCTGCATTATTTGTCTGGTTTGTAATACTGCTTGGCAGTGTTAATAAACCGACGCCAAGCATAGTTGAAGAAATAATTGAAATGGCGTAAAAATCTGAAAGAAGCTTGCTTGATTGTGATTGTTGCATATGGTCCTCCTTTTGTTAGTTTTGTTTTGATTTATTTTTAGACTGTTTTAGGCTTTTGTTTGGAAGACGAACATAAGAGTCTTTCCACGCTTTTTTATTTAACGCAAAAAACGGTTTAAAGTAGGCTATACCAAAACTTTCGAGTTTGGTTAAATGGATGACGAGCACAAGGAAAAACATGGAAACTCCGTATAATCCAAAAATTGCTGCAATCATCATAGATACGAAACGCAAAATTCGAAACGAAAGGCCAATTCCGTACTGAGGAACGGTAAAGGACGCGATTGCCGACACGGATACAACAATAATCATCACGGAACTAACGATATGTGCTTCTACCGCTGCTTGACCAATCACAACGCCTCCTACAAGTCCAACTGTTTGTCCAACAGGAGTAGGGAGACGCAGCCCGGCTTCGCGCAACAATTCAAGCGTCACTTCCATGACCACTGCTTCGATAAAAGGAGAAAAAGGAACGTTTTCTCGTGTGGCTGCAATAGTAATAGCCAGCTCTGTCGGAAGCAGACCTTGGTTAAACGAAACGAGTGAAATATAAATAGCTGAAAAGAACAACGTAATAAAAATAGACAAGTATCTCAGCAATCTTAGCAATGAACCCGCTATCCATCTTTCGTAATAATCATCGGGTGATTTCATAATCATATCGAAAGTAGTAGGCACTAAAAGAGCAAAAGGAGAACCATCTACTAAAATGGCTACTCGCCCTTCATTCACCGCAGCGAGAACGCGATCCGGTCTTTCTGTATTTTGTACTTGAGGGAACGGTGAGTAGGGTGCTTCTTCTAAAAATTCTTCAATCATTCCTGAGTCTTGAATGTTATCTAAAGGAATATCTAATAATTTCTCTCGGACTTGATTCACGATGTGAGTTTGACAGTGTTTATTATGAAAAACGATACTTGTTCGATGTTCCTTTGCATTTCCAATGTAAATGTCTTCAATAACCATTTCTTCTTCGGTAGAACGCTGCCTTAAAAGACCAAGGTTTTCATCTAAGTTTTCGATAAGCGCAATTTTAGGGCCACGCACTACTTTTTCTGTGGTAGGTTCACTTAAAGAGCGCTGTTTGGTCATAGACATATTCAGCGAATATGCCGTGGTGCTTTCGCTAATAAACAGCAAGGGCTGACCTTTAAAAAAACACGAGATTGCTTGCTTGTATGTATAAACTTCTTTGTCTTTAATGACAGAAATAAATGAATCGATGTCATCGAGTGTTTGCGTTTCACTTTTTGCTTTGGTCTCAACAACATGCTGAGTAAGATTATCAAGCTTTTCTCCGTCTACTAATCCTTGGAGGTAAATAATGCATATATATTTTGTGGGGGACAGCCATAATTTTTTGGAACCAACATCTGTATTTTGACCCACCAAATCTAGAAACGTTTGAACGGTGTAGTCTGCATTGGGCTGAAATTTTGAATCGAGCATAAATAAACTCACCGCCTGTTGTGTTAATGAGCTTAGTGTTTGCGATGTAAAAACGAGTTATACGAAAAATGTGGAAGAATAGAAAAGATATGTTATGGTAAAGAAAAGAGGTGATGGTATGCTACATTCATTTACGTTAAAAACGAATAAGCGTGACGAAATGATCGACGTTACGAGTCAGGTACAAGCAGTAATAAGAACAGAAGGATTAAAAGAAGGGGCTGTAGTTGTTTACTGTCCTCATACAACCGCTGGTATAACAATTAATGAAAATGCGGATCCGGATGTAAAAACGGATATGATCCGACGCTTCGATGAAGTATATCCTTGGGAACATCAGTTAGATCTTCATATGGAAGGAAATACGGCGGCTCATCTCAAATCGAGCACGGTCGGCTCCTCTCAGCATATAATCATTCACGATGGGCAGCTGCTGCTAGGAACGTGGCAAGGAATTTATTTTTGTGAGTTTGATGGACCGAGGAACCGTACGTATTATGTGAAAATTTTATCCCTGCAATAACTTTTTTTCATACTCATTGTCCAACTTTCTTTTTAAAGTTGTTATAAAACAAAGTTTAGTTAATATAAATGTTATATAACAGTTAAAGGGAGAGATTGAACAATGGAAAAGATCGGTGCAGAACAAGAAACAGTAAAAAAAGAAAACGAAAAAACAAACTTTACATGGGTGGAAGAATACCCAACTATTTTAGACATTGTTAATGAGTATTACAGTACGTGTCGATAATGTGAAGAATCTGGGGCAAAATTATTTTAGTTGAAGGAAGATCCGAACGCGTTTGATTCCTGCTGGAGAATCCAACGCATTCGGATTTTTTCATTGATATAGTGAACGTAGATTTTATGTATGTAGACGAGGAGGCTCATCAGCCGCCTGGGGAAAGCGAAGTCTTACAAGGAAATCAACAGCAACGTAGCAAGCAGTTGAGATTATTTATCCCGTTTGTTCGTCTTTTTGGAATAATTTAGTTAGGTCTTAATATCTTTTTTATAAAAAAGATATAATAGTAGCAATTTTTCTAAAAGGTTTAATATAATAAATATTAGGGTACTGAATTGTATGAAATAAAGATAAAACGCATCGTTTCATACTATTTCCTTTTTTACCGCTAGTATAGCCTTGAAGAAAAAGTTTCATTTGATATACTAACTATACGCTTAGTCTTTAAGAGAAAGATGAAGATTCATTGTCATTGTTACACGCAGTGAATGAGCTGCCTTTGCTTGGCGAAACCGTCGTACAAACAAAGACAGATAGCGAATTGTTTTGGGTGCGTTCATTTAGTTCAAAACAGGGAGGCGATTAGTCTATGTTACTTGTACGTATGGCCATGATTGGTTTCTTTTCACTAACAGCCATATCATTGTTTTCTTTTCAGTCCGTTGAAATTATCCATGCAATTATGGACTTTTTTTCATCAGCTGATAAGTACTAAAAAACGATATCTTTTTTAAATAAAAAGCGGATAACCCTTAGGGGGCTATCCGTCAAAAACCGCCCAAAAGGCGGTTTTTTTATGCTTATAGCTGTGCTCACAAACGCACTGCATTCATTCTCTGATAACAAAGTCTACGTGTTTTTTTGATTAACATTCGTTAAAATAAGTATTTACGTACTGTTCAAACTGAAGCCAATCGTCCACGCGAGGGACATTTACTTCTTCGTTATACGGGTAGCTCATGGCAACAGCATGGCGACCTGTAGCTTGAAAAGCCTTCAAATTATGAGGTGCATCATCAAATAGCAAGTCTCCGTATATTTTATCTTTTTGGTGTGTAAACACGATATTGTACTTTCCGATAAACGGAAGATGTTTTTCAACCCACTGCTCTTTTTCTGTATAAGCATAGGTACGGCTGCTTGTGACAATTAAAATGGAAAACCTTTCATAAAGTCGTTTGAGAACCTCAACAGCATGAGGCAGAGGTTGTAAATGTAAAAAAAGCCCCGGCTGATCGAGGTAGTCATAAATCTTTGTGCCGCATTCCGGCTTTACATACTTTTCTGATTCCCAGCATTTTAACTTTTCAACCGATAAGCTGTCGCAATAATCTTTGTTATATTGGTTATGCCAATCCGTCATAAGATCACAAATGACAGAATCCATGTCAATTAAAAGGGTGTGCATTTATTCAACTTCCTTTACAGTATTCATCTACACGCTTGGTTTTGCAATGCGCTGCTTCTACTATACCAAATCTTTTACATGCAGAAAAAGAGCAAGCCGCATCAAAATCGCACAGCTTGCCCTTTTTATCGAAACTACATTCTTTTAGCACCTAAATAGCGTTTGCTCCAATAGCTCTCTTTTAGAGAAGAGATGCTCACACCTTTAGATGAAGAACAGTGAAGAAACTGGTTGTTTCCTAAATAAATTCCTGCATGGGAAGGCCCTTTTGTATAGGTTTGGAAGAACACAATATCTCCAGCTTTTGGACTTGAGACGCGCGTTCCTTTTTGATAAATCTGAGCTACTGTCCGAGGAAGCTGGACCCCGCCGCCATGTTTGAACGCATAGCCAATAAAACCGCTGCAGTCAAAGCCGCTTGGCGTTGTTCCGCCCCAGCGATAGCGAACGCCCATGTACTGTTTTCCTTTGTTAATCACTGCGTTAGGGTTATAGCGCGCTGAGCTAGAAGGCGATTTGCCCTTTGCTGAAACGCCTAGTTTAGCGTACGTTCCTTTTCCGACAATACCATCTGCTGCTAGTCCATTTTTGCGCTGAAATGATTTTACAGCAGAAGTTGTAACAGTCCCAAAGTATGTAGTCGTATTCCCTTTAAAATAACCTTTATTTTTCAACGTTTGTTGTAGTTGTTTAACATCTTGGTGATTCATGCCTTGGCGAAGCGTTTGGTCGCCTAGAGCCGCTTGGCTGACAATCGGGCTAGTAGAAACAATAACGCCAGCAAGCGTAAGAGCTGCTATTACTTTTTTCATAAAACTAGTACCCCCTGAAAATTTTTCCTGATTTGAGTAAATTCATCATATCATCTTTCGACAGTGTTCTACGTTACAATTTCATTACATATATGAAAAAAATGAAATATAAAGGTGAATATAGTCTTATAAAAGCTGTAATTAAAAGGGTTCTTTAGATGTGTAATATTGCTAGAAAAACTTTGAATATTTGACGGTAAATAACTAAAAGATATGAAAAAGTATGTACATTTAAAATTTAACAAAGAAATATGTTGTGAATTACTACACAAAAAGTTCGAACTCGGGTAAAATGTAGAACTATAATATAGTAGTCATATATGTGACTTTGATGAGGTGAAAGTAATGAAAAGAATAGGTGTATTAACAAGCGGCGGAGATTCTCCAGGTATGAATCCTGCGGTTCGTGCTGTTGTGCGTAAAGCAATTCATGAAGGTATGGAAGTTTATGGTATCTTCCAAGGATATCAAGGATTAATAGAAGGAAATATTAAAAAGCTAGAAGTTGGAGATGTTGGTGACATCATTCAACGCGGCGGAACGATGCTTTATTCTGCAAGATGTCCAGAATTCAAAACAGAAGAAGGGCGTTTAAAAGGTATTGAAAACCTTAAGAAGCACGGTATTGAAGGCTTAGTAGTTATTGGTGGAGACGGATCATATATGGGAGCTGTAAAACTAACAGAGCTTGGTTTCCCTTGTATCGGCATCCCAGGAACGATTGATAACGACATTCCAGGAACAGATTTTACATTAGGATTTGATACGGCTCTTCATACGGTTATCGATGCAATTGATAAAATCCGTGATACGGCGACTTCTCATGAGCGTACGTTCATTATTGAAGTTATGGGGCGTAATGCAGGAGACATTGCTCTTTGGTCAGGTCTTGCTGGAGGTGCGGAAACAATCCTTATCCCAGAAGCAAAAGATGAGTTCCAAGAAATGGTTGATCGTTTGAGAAAAGGACAAGAGCGCGGTAAAAAGCACAGCATTATCGTAGTAGCTGAAGGTGTAGCTAATGGTAATGAAGTAGCGAAGCAGCTTCATGAAGCTGCAGGTATTGAAACGCGTGTAACAGTATTAGGACACATTCAGCGCGGTGGTTCTCCAACTGCTCAAGATCGTGTGCTAGGAAGCCGTTTCGGCGGTCGCGCAGTCGAACTTCTACTAGAAGGTAAGGGCGGCCGTGCAATCGGTATCCGTAAAAATGAAATTGTAGATTATGATATTATGGAAATTTTAGGTGAACCTCATCATATCAATGCTGATATGTACCGTTTATCTAAAGAACTTTCAATTTAATCCCAGTGTTTCTGAGGCGAAGCTTCTTATATAGAAGGAGTTTCGTCTTTTTTTGATTGCATGCCTGTCCCTTCACAGTGTTTGCATGTTTTCATGTAACCGATACCAGGAATAACAGCTAGCTTTCCGAGCCCTTTGCAAAAAGTGCAAATTAATTCAAAACCAAACATTGGTTCATCCCCTCTGTACACGTTTTCTTTCAGTTTATCATAAAAGTAGACAAATAATTTTAAAAATTATAGAAATAATCAAAAAAATGATTACATTTGAACAGCGAGTGATATAGTAAAGAGAGAAGACCATTTTATAAAAGAGGAGAGGAAGCGTGATGTTTAAACGAATTTTACTTGCCTCAGATGGCTCAGAGCATGCAGCTAAAGCAACAGAAAAAGCCGTTCAGTTGGCTCAGCTTACGGAAAACAGTTTTATTCAAGTTATTTATGCAGTAGAAGGTGATTCAAGATTAAAATCACTTAGCCGCGACGAGGAACGGGAAAGTCGGATACATACAACGGATGAAATTTTAAAGCAAGGAAACGTGGAGTATGAGATTACCTTTATGCACGGAGACGCGGCTAAAACAGTGATTCAATTTGCTAATCAAAATTCATTTGACCTTGTAGTAATAGGAAGCAGAGGGTTAAATCCTGTAAAAGGCATGCTGCTTGGAAGCGTTAGTTCTAAGATAGCACAGCAAGTAACAATTCCTGTGCTAATTGTTAAATAGGAGAGAAATGCAATGTCAAACCAGTACAAAGAATTAAAACAGCTCATTGATGATGCTAAACACATTTGTTTTTTTACGGGAGCAGGAATGAGCACAGAGTCGGGCATACCCGACTTTCGCTCTCAAAATGGCTTATATCGCCAAAACAAAAGCTTTGTGGACATAGTAGCCGCTGACTTCTATGAACAGTATCCTCATGAATTTTGGCCGCTGTTTAAAGAGATTTTTCATATTAAAATGCTGCATCAGTATAAAGCAAATAAGGGCCATCGCTTTATTGCTGAACTAGAAGACGGCAAAACCGTGCATGTGATTACGCAAAATATCGATGGGCTGCACCAAGATGCAGGAAGCACGAACGTTTTTGAAATTCATGGGTCCATTAAGAGAGCTCATTGTCCGAGGTGTAAAAAAGAGTATGACTTAGCGTATTTAAATCAGTCAGCTCTCCCACAATGTACAGCGTGTGAGCGCCTTTTAAAGCCAAATGTCGTTCTCTTTGGAGATGCCATTCATCAGTTCGATGAAGCAGTTACAGCAGCGCTGTCATCTGATTTATTCATCGTGCTTGGTTCATCGCTTGAAGTAGCACCGATTAATCAGATTCCGCTGCTTGTGAGCCGGTACAATCGTACAAATATGGTGATCATTAATAAAGAACCTACGCATTACGATTATTTGTTTGATTTGGTTATCTATGATTCCATTGGACAAGTGGTTGCAAATTTATAAGCGTCTATGCATGGACATAGCGCTTTTTTAGCATTTAGTGATAAAGTGTAGGGATGTATCATATGGTGTAGTACATCATCCATTCGCTAATGGATAGAAGGGATGTTTTTGCATATGAGTGGAGGCCTGAGAGTTTGTCTTTTCATTGTTGGTATTGCACTCAAAGTGACAGCTGTTTTGACTTTGATTTTTGAAATGAATCTTGTCCCTATTCACGGAAGGAGTCTCACTTATTATGCTGAAGCGATAGGTATGAAACTCCCCATTATCTGTTTTGTCCTTGGTTTTTTTTGTGTAGCAGCAAGCTTTTATTTGCCTGCTAAAAATCGCCGCACCAGTAAATAGCAAGGGCAGGAGACTAACTAAAACGTTTGACTGCAAAGTTTTTAACATTTAAAATAAAGTCAATAAGTTTAAAAAGAAATAGGATAATTATTCCTGAATCTTTTTAGATATACGGAAATAGAGGTGATTGGATGGGGCAGTGTACCACGTTGGCGAAGTAGCATTATATGCACCAGTGTCAAAGCGTACAATACATTATTATATAAACCTACATTTGCTTCACGCATATCGCTCTTTATCACATAATCGCTCTTTTAAGGCGTTAACAGACTTTAACTTTATAAAGATTGGAAACTACTAAATTTTTTATAAATGAATGGAAGAGAGAATCAGCGCTGAAGCAACATCATGAAATGAAGCGATGTGAGCCATTGCTTCACATCTAGAACAGCTGAATAAAGAATGACCTGCTACATTAACGAGTGAAACGTGAGATAAGGAAGAAAGGCTGGCAGTTTTGCTCCATATAAAGATGTTTATACATTTATCATGTGATTCCTCCTTATATGCACTTTTCCATGTGATCAGTACAGGGATAGAGTTCTTTATCCAAATTTTTTATTTTTTAGGAGGTGAGTCCTTACTCGTTTTTAAACGAGCTAAGGAACTTGATTGGACATATTTAACTTGATTTTACTAGCGGTACTGATTGCATTAACTGCTTTTTTCGTTGCTACCGAGTTTGCGATTATTCGCGTGAGGAGTTCCAAAGTGGATCAGCTTATAGCAGAAGGGAGCAGCAATGCAAAAGCTGCGAAGCAAGTTATTTCAAATTTAGATGAATACTTATCTGCGTGTCAGCTTGGTATTACGATTACTGCGCTGGGAATTGGTTGGTTAGGAGAGCCTACAATTTCGCATCTCCTGTCACCATTACTTGATCAACTAGGGATAAGCGGAGCTTTAACAAAAGTACTATCTGTTGCGATTTCTTTTGCGGTTGTTACATTTATAAATGTTGTGGTCGGAGAGCTTGCTCCGAAAACATTTGCAATTCAAAAAGCAGAGAAAGTCACTTTATTATTTGTTCGTCCGCTTATACTTTTTTATAAAGTAACCTATCCTTTCATTTGGCTATTAAACAGTTCTTCTCGTTTAATAACAGGGTTATTTGGTCTAAAGCCTGCTTCAGAAAATGAGCTTGCACACAGTGAAGAAGAGCTTCGCATCTTGTTATCAGAAAGCTATAAAAGCGGTGAAATCAATCAATCGGAGTTTAAATATGTAAGTAAAATTTTTGACTTTGATGATCGCGTTGCCAAGGAGATTATGGTGCCGCGTACGGAAGTCGTTTCAATTGACCAGGAAGATACGGTCGAATACATCCTTGAGATGGTCCAAGAAGAGCGGTTTACCCGCTATCCGGTCATTGATGGAGATAAAGACCATATTATTGGAATGGTCAATATGAAAGAGATTTTAACCGAGATTGTTATGAACAACAGCAAGGAAAAAATAAATTTAAAACAGTATATCCGTCCTGTTATTGAAGTAATTGAATCGATTCCTATTCATGATTTATTGCTTAAGATGCAGCGTGAACGCATCCATATGGCTATTTTAATCGATGAATACGGAGGAACTGCAGGGATTGTAACAGTAGAGGATATTTTAGAGGAAATTGTCGGTGAAATTCGGGATGAATTTGATGCGGATGAACTTCCATTAATTCAGAAAGTCAAACCCGATCATTATATTGTAGATGGAAAGCTATTAGTAAGTGAGCTTAACGAGCTCCTTGGCACAACAATTGATGATACGGATGTTGATACAATTGGAGGCTGGGTCTTGACGGAAAAATATGACGTCAAGCAAGGAGAAAGCCTTAGCTTTGATCAGTATGACTTTACTGTTACGAAAATGGAAGGCCATCACATTCAATATATTGATGTGATCAAAAAACGTCAGGTGCATCAAAGTACGGATGAAGCGGTTAATGTGTCGGACATGAACCAGTCACAGGCTTTATCTTCATAATAAGAAGGCGCATTGCGAAAGAGCAGTGCGCCTTTTTTATAAAGAAAATGTGGAGGGAAGATGACAAAGTAATATGATGGAACTATGGGATAATATTACCGCTATGAATCTTGAAATCAATTTGCTTTAATAAAAGTATGAAAACTCTATCAAAACTTTTATTAGTAACATTGTTGTCTGTCACTCTAGCTTTTGGTCTTAATAACACTGCGCAAGCAGCAACCGTACATACCGTTCAATCGGGCGATACGATGTGGAAAATAGCAGTAAAATATCAGGTTGGCGTTTCCGAGCTGATTGAAGCGAACTCTGCTATTAAAAATCCTAATTCTATCTACCCGGGACAAAAAATTACCATACCAACAGATAAAGCGGGAAGTTCATACGAAGAGCAAGTGGTTCAGCTAGTGAATCAAGAACGTGCTAAAGTAGGGCTTAAACCTTTAAAATCTAATTGGGAAGTAGCTCGCGTTGCTCGCTATAAATCGCAGGATATGATTGATAAAAACTATTTCAGTCATACATCGCCTACATATGGAAGTCCGTTCGACATGATGAAAAAATTTGGTATTACATACAGTACAGCAGGTGAAAATATCGCTGCTGGACAAGCAACTCCAAAAGAAGTGGTTAACGCATGGATGAATAGCGAAGGTCACCGTAAAAACATACTATCAAGTCAATTTACCGAAATCGGAGTAGGTTACGCTAAAGGCGGAAGCTACGGTCATTACTGGACTCAAATGTTCATTTCAAACTAAAGAAGAAAGGAAAAAAAGCTGACTACTAAGTCAGCTTTTTTTAGCTTCGAGCACTTTCTAGAAATTCTTTTGGATTGCCAGAAAGCTTTCCGTCCTGCTCAACGATGAGTGTGCGCGTAGGGAAAGCAAATTCTACGCCTTCTTCTTCAAGAATGTCCATAATTTCGAAGTTTATATTTTCTTTTACATCTAAGTAATCAGCAAAAACGGTTGTATTTGTAAAGAAATACAGATAGATATTTAAACTAGATTCATAGAAACCGTCAAAATTTACAAGAATCGTTTCATTGTGAATTTCTTCGTGCTCAGTCAGCATCTTTTTAATTCTTGCCACTACGGTTTCTAACTTTTCTTTTGGTGTATTATAATTCAAGTTTAAATGAAAGGCAATTTGACGTTTCCCCATTTTAGCCCAGTTAATAATAGGTTCATTAGAAAGAGTAGCATTTGGAACCGTTACGACTGCTTGAGCGAACGTTCGAACTTTGGTGCTTCGAAACGTAATATCTTCTACAACGCCTTCAACACTTGGTGTTTTAATCCAATCTCCAATGGTAAAAGGCTTTTCAGTAATAATTACGATTCCGCCGAATAAATTACTAACGGTGTCTTTTGCGGCTAAGGCAAAAGCAAGACCACCTAAGCCAAGACCCGCTACAAAGCCATTTACGTTAAAACCCCATTCTTCTGCGATGATGGAGATAGAAAGCATAACAACAACGATGCGGATAAACTTTTCAATAAAAGGAATAATGATTCGATCCACTTGGATATCAAAATTTTTGGCAAACGTTGCAAAAAATAAATTGGTAGAAGCAGCTAAATTATACAAGCCCCATCCTGCAAGGCCAACAGAAGCTGAACGAACTAAATGTCTTTCCGTATCGGCTGTTAAAACATCAAAGGGAAGATAGGGAAGAGCAAGCTTGAAACCAATAATCACAAAAATCCAGCGCAGCGGCTTTTCAAAAGCTTCTAAAACGCTCGTAATTAAATTGATTTTTTTATTTTTGACAAAACCAATAATAAACTTAAACAAATAAGTCGTGAAAAGTTTGCGAAGAATTAAAAAGATCAAAAAGATCCCAATCGCAATCACGATTTTTTTCCAATCATCTAATGATGATAGAGATTTCAAAAAATCCATACAATCCTCCTAGTTACCAAAACTGTGCTACAGTCCATTTATATCCGTCAATTGAAAGCATTCCTATGTAGAGTGTTCTTTACCCTAAATTCATGCTTTTTAAAAGCTTCTTCCCTATTAAAATAGCACAAAAATACCTGTAAATCTATTTAAGTGATAATTATGAATATATCTCTTTTTAGTAAAAGAGACAGACAATAGTCTGAAAATAAGTTGTATAATAAATAGGTGATATTATAACCATTAATTTATCTTATTATTTATTTAAAACGTTCGTTGGAGGGAGAAAGCTTTGTTAAGTCAATTAAATAGAATGCTAGAAAAATTGATGCCGTTTATTACGCCGGTCAGCTTGCTCATAGGAGTTCTTATCGGTTCATCATTAAGTCAGTATACCTTCTTAATTCCATGGCTTTTTGCATTAATGACGTTTGCCGGAAGTTTGAATTCAAACTTTCACCAGTTAAATGCCACGATACACCGTCCATTTCCAATCATTATGGCTCTGTTTGTTTTACATATTTTTATGCCGGCATGGGCTTGGAGCGTTGGCCAAGTGATTTTTCCACATGATGTATTTACAAGCACGGGTCTTTTGCTAGCAGCAATTATTCCAACGGGAGTGACTAGTTTTATATGGGTCTCGATTTACAAAGGAAGCATTCCTCTTGCACTATCCATTATTTTAATTGATACTCTTTTAGCACCGCTTATCGTTCCTTATACGCTTTTATTGGTGGTTGGAGACACCGTACATTTGGAAGCGCTAAAGTTAGTCAAAGATTTATGTTTTATGATTGTCCTTCCATCTCTGTTAGGCATGTGCTTAAATCAATATACAAAAGGAACAATTAAGCAGACCTTAGGACCAAAGCTGGCACCTGTTTCGAAAATAGGGTTAAGTGTGATGGTTATGGTAAACGGGGGAGTGATTGCACCTTATTTAAAACATATTGATAAAAAACTGCTGTTTATTATCGTGATTGTCTTTTTAATGAGTTCAGCTGGTTATTTCTTCAGCTGGATGATTGGCAAATGGCTAAGATGGGACCGAGCAAAAGTTGTGACGCTTACGTTTTGCGGAGGCATGAGAAATATTAGCGCCGGAGCCGTATTAGCCGTATCTTATTTTCCAGCTCCCGTTGCTGTACCGGTCGTATTAGGGATGTTATTTCAGCAGGTATTAGCTGCTTTATCAGGGCGTTTAGTTCAAAACTATTACCAGAAAAAAGACGCTGAATTTGCTTCATTAAAATAAATGAAAAAAGCAAGGGACGAACCACAGTAATCATAAAGTAAGCACTCTGTTTTAACGATCAGAGATAAGATACTTTTACACTTGCTGCGTTCAAGATAATGAGATGATTAGAAAAAGCTGCGGTGTGGCATACTAGAAAGAAAAAGGTCGGATATTCTTGCTTATCAATATAGCGCTGGCGTTTGTTTTACCTTGGATTTTTGGCATCCTCTATTTACATCCTAGAAATCGTCGTTTACTGCCTTTAGTAGGAACTGCTTTTTGCATTTTAGCAATCGTTATCAATGAATTAGGGAGCTATTATGGCTTTTGGAAACTCCGGACTTCTTTAGAAAATGAAGCATTAGAAGCGCTGCCTTTTAATTTAGGTGTTTATCCTGTATTGGCCAGCTATATGATTTTTTTAATCCAGCGAATTGGAAAGCCTCATTTTTTTATTTTTCTTATAGCGCTGTTTACAACATTTTTAGAAGGAACGTATATGTATATGGAAAGAGTTATATACGGAAACGGATGGAATCTCGGCTGGACATTTTTTTCCTACTGGATTCCGTACAGCGTAATTTATTTATACTATAGGTATTTGGTTAGTCTTAGACTGCTTCACTAGAAGAAAAAAAGAAGTAAATTTGCACAATAAAAAAGCCGTGAATATTCACGGCTTTTTTTATTAGATCGCTTCTTTCGAGCTAGATTTATCTTTTGAATGATCCCATGCATCAATATCATCAAGTCCAGAAATGCTGTCTTGATAGAAGACAGGGTCTTTTCCAGCTTTCTTTTGGGCAAGATAATCTTTGAGTGCGGCAAAGGCCACTTTCGAGAGCAGGAGAATTGCGATTAAGTTGACTACTACCATAAAGCCCATAAACAGGTCTGCTAAGTCCCATACAAGCTGAATTTGAGAAATAGAACCGAACACGATCATTGCAAGCACAGCAACACGATAAGTCATCAGCCAAGCTTTATTCGTGTTCAAGAACTCAATATTTGTTTCTCCGTAGTAGTAGTTACCAATTAATGTACTAAACGCAAATAGGAAAATCATAATTGCAAGAGCACCTGTTGCCCAAGAACCAATATGAGTGCTTAAAGCAGCTTGTGTTAATTCAATACCGCTTAAATTTTTATTTGTATAAGTACCTGAAAGTAAAATGATAAAGGCAGTACTACTACAAATAATAAGCGTATCCGTTAATACACCAAAGGCTTGAATTAATCCTTGTTTTACCGGGTGGCTTGTTGTTGCAGCTGCGGCTGCGTTTGGCGCACTACCCATACCCGCTTCGTTTGAGAATAATCCGCGTTTAATTCCTTGCATAAGAGCTGCTCCAAGAGAACCTCCGGCAATTTGATCGAAACCAAATGCATTTTTAACGATTAACGCAATAAGAGAAGGCATTTCTTGAATGTTCATGATAATAATGAAAAGTGCTACTGCAATATAGGCAACAGCTAGTACCACAACAATGTATTCTGACATTTTTGCAATACGCTTAACTCCGCCAAAAATAATGGCAGCGAAAGCCACTGTCATAATAATTCCTAACACTAAACGATTTGTTCCAAACGCATTTTCAAACGCAAGAGTAATCGTGTTTGATTGTACAGCATTAAAAATTAAGCCGAATGATAAAGTGATTAAGACAGCAAACAGTCCGCCCATCCAGCGCTTTTTTAACCCTTTTTCCATATAGTAAGCCGGTCCGCCTCGGAAGCCGCCGTCTTTGTCTTTTACTTTGTATATTTGTGCTAACGTACTTTCGATAAATGCTGAAGCTGAACCGATAACGGCAAGCACCCACATCCAAAATACAGCACCAGGTCCCCCTAAAGCGATCGCAATCGCAATACCTGTAATGTTCCCCGTACCAACGCGGGCTGCCATACTGATACAAAACGCTTGGAATGGCGAAATTCCGTCTTTAGAAGAGCTATCCGCACCTTCTTTTAATACACGAACCATTTCTTTTAATAACCGAATTTGTAAAAACTTTGACCTGAATGTAAAAAACAAACCAAATGCAATCAGCATCGCAATCAGTAAGTAGGACCAAAGAAATTCGTTGATTGAACTAACAAAACCTTGAACTACTTCTTGCATAGTTTCACCTCTTCATAAATTATAGTAGAATAATAATAAAAAACGTGAATTTATAGAATTTTCCCTCTATTTAGATAGATCTCTCTATTTCCCCGCTGTTTTTCTTCATTATCCTTGTCGAATCTTGTTGCTAAATCTGAACCTTATATATATATAAAATAATAATTTTGGTCTTTTGTCAACTAACCTCACATGGAAAAATAGGGTGATATGACAAATGAAGCGGGTATGAAAAGGTGATAACAGCAGGGATGAAAGAAATTTCATTTTGTTTTAATTAATTGTTGCTAGAAAATAAAAGTTTTAGGCCAAGTACCCCAAAAACGGTTCCTTTTACATATTTTAATGTGTGCTGAAAGATACGGCTTTTTTTGACTTTCTTCCCAAGGCCAGAAGCAAATAGCGCAATAAGTGAAAAGATGATGAGCGTTTCGGCGATAAAGATGATCCCAAACAAAATCATCTGCAAACTTACATGTCCAAGAGACGAATTAACAAACTGCGGTAAGAACGTAATGAAGAAAATAGCTACTTTTGGATTGGTTAAGTTGCTAACAAATCCTTTTCTAAAGTGATGGTGGTGCTGAACGTTTTCTGTTAATTCCAACGGACCGCTTTTTTCGCGAAACGATTGGTAGGCTAAAAACAGCAGGTACAGAACACCTACAACCTTTAGAATCGTAAAGGCAATAATTGATTTTTGAAAGATAATAGATAGCCCCACTGCGGCTAAAAGAGTATGTACAAATGTTCCCGTAATGGATCCCAGTACGGTTTTGATGCCTGCTTTGACGCCTGAAGCAATACTTTGTGTCATTACAAAAATCATGTCTTGTCCTGGTATTAAGACAATGATAAGTGACACGGCTATGTAAGGTATAAGCCAAGAAAATGTCATGATGATTCCCTCCCAACAGAATTTTAACAATTTCGACAAAAAGTTCTCAAGAGTGTGTGCTAATGAATTAATAGTTTAATGGAGTAAAGCTAAGAGGATATAAGGGCGTAAAAAGAGGTTACTCTCCTTAATAAAAATCAATAAAAGGTGTAGGAAAAAAATAGGTGGTGTTGTATAATAATTCGATATACTTAATTTTTATAGAAAGAAGGTAAAATTTATGAACTACTGTTTAGCACAGCCGGAGGACGCTGCTACAGTTCACGATCTTATGCTGCAAGCCTTCTCCGTCTATCGCGATTCTGTCCCACCTTCCAGTGCTCTTGATGAAACAACGGAATCTATTATGCAATCGTTAAAGCATGGAAAAGAAGCTGTCATTTTATACGTTGAAAATAAGCCCGTAGCGATGGCGCGTTTTACGCTAGAAGAAACGAGCTTATATTTTTACCGTCTGTCTGTTATTCCTGCTTTTCAAGGAAAAGGACTGGCTAAACGGCTTATTCAATGGTTAGAAACATACGCCAAAGAGTGTGGTAAGGAAAGTTTATCATGCAAGGTGAGAATGAGTGTTTCTCGTAATATAGCTTTGTATGAATCAATCGGCTTTTACATAGAGAAAAAAGAAATCGTACATAGAGGGGGAGTGAATATTCCCGTAGTAAATATGAAAAAAGAGATTTTAAAAGGAGTAATGGCATGAATAAATCAACTCTTCCTTTACCGCCTCCTGTCTTTCTTTTAATTGGTGTATTAGCCGTTTCCTTTTCTTCTATTTTAATTAAATGGTCGGATGCGCCTGCTTCTATTTTAGGAATGTATAGACTGCTGTTTACCGTCCTTTTATTTTTACCGTTTTTACCATGGAGAAAAATGAAAATTCTTTTTAAAAACAGCACGGTAAAAGAATGGCTAATGCTAGCTGTATCAGGCGTGTTTTTAGGGCTTCACTTTCTGTTTTGGATGGAATCTTTTTCACATACAACAGTTGCTAGCGCGATGATTTTGACTGCGCTCGAGCCGGTCTTCGTAGTGATTGGAGCTTATTTTTTATTTAAAGAAAAAACAAGCAAAGTAGGAGTTATCAGTATTTTAATGGCTGTTAGCGGCTCGGTGATTATCGCATCGGGCGATATCGGAGTATCTAAAACGGCTCTTTACGGAGACTTACTTTCTGTTTTAGGTACAGTGGCCGTTTCTGTTCATATGCTGGCGGGGCAAGATCTATGCAGGAAAATGCCTCCAATCATCTATAGCTTCGCCGTTTTTTTAATCGGTGGACTGGTTCTATTTGTCTACAATATTTGTACAAACGTATCGCTGACTCAGTATGACACAAAGGATTGGTGGATCTTTTTGCTTTTAGCGCTTATTCCTAATATTTTTGGTCACGCCTTATTTAACTGGCTGTTAAAGTATGTAGGTGCTACAACGATTTCGATGGCTATTTTAGGCGAGCCAATTGGTGCCATCATTCTCGCCTATTTCTTGCTTGGAGAAATGACAACCATTTCTCAGCTAGCGGGAGGCATGATTGTGATGATTAGTGTGATGATCTTCTTAAAGCACAAAGCAGCAGAGCCCGAAAAAGTTATAGCTTTTCAAGAAAAGTCGAATACCAGCTAATGGGATAGGCAAGCAGCACCGAGTATGATACAGTTTATTTATCATTATTTACCATTTAGTAAAGAGGTTTTTATTAAACTACATAAAGCAGGTGTAAATATGCTGAAAAAACTAACGGACCACGTTTATTACTTTCCTCATTCTGAAGAAACGGATCGGCCGGTGCTCGGGCTTATATGCGGGGAAAAGTATAGTTTCGTCGTAGATGCTGGGAATTCTCCTGCGCATGCATCATCATTTTTAGAAGAAGTGGAAAAAATGGGAGCCCCTCCAATCAAAGGAGTAGCTATTACGCATTGGCACTGGGATCATACATTTGGCATTCATGCAATGAACAAATATACAATCAGCCATCATTTGACGAAGAAAAAGCTGGCCTATTTAAAGACACTGCGCTGGGACGATGATTCCTTGGATAAACGCGTCCAGGAAGGGGAGGAAATCGAATTTTGCCGGGATATGATAAAGAAAGAAATGCCGTGTCGAGAGACGTTAATTTTACGGGAGCCGGACGTAACGTTTCATCATCATATGGAAGTTGACCTAGGTGGAATCACTTGTTGCATTCAGCATATTGGAGGGGTACACGCGCAGGACTCGTCCGTTGTCTACGTCCCCAAAGAAAAAGTACTGTTTTTAGGTGATTGTCTATGTCCAGATTTTTATAGCGGTGACTGGAGTTATGATAAAGAAGACCTTGAGCGGATTCAGAGAGAACTTAAAAAATATGATGCGCAGTATTATCTTTCATCTCATTTTGACCCTGAAACTTCTGAGGAACTTTGGAGAGATTTAAACCAATTGAGTGCGATTGGAGAAATTGTAGGAAATGAAGTCGATTTAGAAAAAGCATGTTTTCAGTTTGAATGTGAAACGTATAAGAAGCCAACAAATGAGCAAAAAGAGAGAATACAGTATTTTGTTAATGGAAATGCAAAACGTAAAAGCAGAGAACTGTTTTGATAGTTTATGCATAGCCTAATGGTAAATAAGCCCGCCTGTTCATACTATATTATGAGCAGGCGGGCTTATTTAATTGGTTATGCTGTAATATGAGTTTTAAGTTATGATACTAAAATAAATAACTTGACGAAACAAAGTTATAAAAATATAATAAGTTACATAAAGTAAGTTAATTAAAAAATGATCTATTTAAAAGGAGAAATAATCATGAACTTTCACCGTGCACCCCATGTATTTGTTGGGAAAGTAAATTTAAAAGTAGAAAATTTAGAGCGTTCACTTGCTTTTTATCAGCAAATAATCGGGTTTAAACTTTTAGGGAGAAAAGAGAACAAAGCCTTGTTAACAGCTGATGGACGCACGGCGCTTTTATCGATTGAACAGCCGGAAAGCGTTACAGCAAAACAGCCTCGTACAACAGGCTTATATCATTTTGCTCTATTGTTGCCGACTCGTTCTGATTTAGGAAGTATTCTGCAGCATCTGTTAAATAGCGGTTATCCGCTTCAAGGGGCGTCTGATCATCTAGTGAGTGAAGCGCTGTACTTGGCAGATCCAGATGGAAACGGCATAGAGATTTATCGAGATCGTCCGTCAAGTACATGGGAATGGAATGACAGTGAAGTAGTAATGGCTACAAAACCTTTAGACGCAGAAGCGATATTATCTGAAGGAAACGGTAAACCATGGACAGGATTACCTTCAGCTACCTTAATGGGACATATTCACCTTCACGTTTCTGAATTAGAGCAAACGGAAAACTTTTATCGAAATGGATTAGGTTTTGAGGTTGTGAGCAATTACCATAATCAAGCCTTGTTTATTTCAACTGGCCGCTATCATCATCACATCGGACTAAACGTTTGGAATGGAATTGGAGCGCCTAGTCCTCTTGAAAACAGCGTTGGTTTGGACTCATTTACACTTGTTTTTCCAGCTGAAGAAGCAAGGGAACAGGCAATAAATCAGCTTCGTGAAATCGGAGCAGCTGTGTCTAAAGAAAACCAAGATTTCATCACAAAAGATCCATCAGGAAATATAATTAGATTAGTCCTTTAACATAAAAGCTGCCGCAGTTGGCAGCTTTTATTTATCGCAATGTTCGTCAAAATAGGCAAGAAATGTACACTTTTTTCTCAAATAGTAAGATGATAATGGCGAAAATAGTGTTATTTTCAGGGAAATAAACGAAGAGTCTTATGCTTAAAAAAGTTTGTAAACAAGCGTGCGTGGGAATAAAATACATATCAAGCATCATTTCTTATCATTATTGAATCTTTATATAAAGTCTTTCCATATAAAACCTTGAAGGAAGGGAGCGGAAACCTGTGAGATATAAAGTGAAACATTGGCTTAGATTAACTTCAGACGAGCGCTATCTTGTATTGTTTGCTACTGCTGCTTTGCAAAAAGAAAAGCGATAAAAGAGTTGTTAATAGTAAGGAAAGTAGCTTTATATGCTAACGAAAAGGTAATAAAAGGCCTGAAAATAATATATTTATTTTCAGGCCTTTTATTGTTTTCAAACCTTGTTTAAGTCAACTGTTGAGAGATAGCTTCGGCCGTTTGTTTGCCGTTTGTTATACACGCTGCAATCCCCACTCCATAGTAAGAACAGCCGGCTAATGTAATAGCGGGGTGCTTGTCATACAATTTTTGAGTCAAGCTGCGTACGAGTTCACCGTGTTTAAGGTGATAGGTAGGCATCAATTTATCCCAATTTGTTACGTCGCTTTCAATGGGCTGCTCTTTGATCCCTAAGCTGTTTTTAATGTCCTTTTGTGCCACTGCTAGCAGCTCTTCTTTTGACATCGTCCGCAGGCTGTCAAAGTGGTGACTCGTGCTTTTATAAAACAGGCGAACTAACAAATTCCCTCGCTTAGAGGTGTGAGCCCATTTTTTGCTCGTCCACGTGCAGGCATTGGCAATTAAGTTGCTTGATTGAGAGGTAATAAACCCGGTGCCTTCATCGGGAAGGTATTCGTCTGGAACGTCATAGCCGATGTACACGCTAATGAGAGAAGAATCTTTTAACTGCTCAAAGTCTTCGTTTAGTTCGGGATCGTTCAACAGATGCTGAGCAGCCGTGTGCGGTGTAGCTAACACCACGTAATCCGCTGAATAGGCTTGCCCCGGCGTAGTGATTTGATAGCGCTCATCGTACTGTTTTATGCTGGTGGTTGGCGTATCTTTTAAAATCGTTACATCAGAAAGCTCTTCTTCTAAGCGGTGAATAATCGTTGATAAACCTTGTTTAAACGAAATGAATTTTTTATTTCCTGCCGTTTTAAATTTTTTTTCATTGGCGCCCATTCCTTTGATGATGCTGCCGTACGTGTTTTTGTAGTCGAGCAGATACGGGAGAGTCGAAGAAATCGTGAGCTTGTCTAAATCGCCAGAGTAGACGCCCGATAAAATAGGTGCAATTTGCTTTTCTACTAGCTCTTCTCCTAAAAAATGTTTTAAAAAGAGTCCAATCGAGCTGTCTTTCGTAAACGTTGTATTTTTAGTAATTAAGTCTTTTAAAGCTGTAATTTTAGCTTTTGAAGAAATCAGCTCGCTTTTAAAAAGAGATTCCACGCTTGTTGGAATACCGAACATGGTATCTTCAGGAATTGGAAGCAGCTCATTAGCAGAGTAAATAAATGATTTGCCCGTTTCGTTATAGACTAAATCGTTTGTTAAGTACAGCTCTTCTAGCAGAGGCATAACGTTTTCTTTTCGAGCCACAATAGAATCCGCCCCTGTTTCCATAATAAATTCCCCAGCTTCACGCGTATTGATTTTCCCTCCTAGATGGGGATGTTTCTCTAGTAATAATAATTTAAGCGGAAGATTACGTTCTCGTTTTAGTTTCTGCAAATAGTACAGAGTGGTTAAGCCCGTAATTCCTCCTCCAATAACAGCGACCGTTTTCAAAATATTCACTCCTACATTTTCAACAATTAGTCTGTAATATACGAAAATCATACCACTATGACTAGGAAAAGTGTAATGAATTGATTGTGAACATAGTGTATGCAAACACGAAAAGAAATATTGAAACTATACGATTAGATATTTTGAAATTACATAAAATAAAAGCTCATACACGTAGAGAAAATGACTGAGACGCAGCAGTGAAGGAAGGAGGAAGCATCATGCTCGGCGGTTTTATGGAAACGCTGAAAAAAGACTGGCTCGCTTTAGTATTAATAAGTGTTCTTATATGCGGGATTACCTTAAATGTACGAGCTGAAGAGAAGAGCGGACGAAGCGGATACATCGAACCAAAGCTAGTTTTTCCTGTGATCAGTGATGTTCATATTAAGGAAACAGGAACGCTTGATTTGCGTACTTTTCAACATGCATTAACGCAATTAAATGAACAGGCACCGAAACAAGATGCATTTGTAGTCGTAGGAGATTTGGCCGACACAGGCGCGTTAAAAGAATACGATCGCTTTTTTTCTATTTATAATCAAAATAAACAGTCGCAGGCCGTGTCTCTTTTTACAATTGGCAACCATGAATACCGGGACAGTGTAACCAATCAGCAAGCGCAGCAGCGTTTTTTATCTAAAACCAAAATGAAGTCTCTTTACTTTCATCAAGTGATAAAAGGATATCATTTTATCATGCTTGGAACAGAAAGCCGTCTGACCGCCGGTGATTATTCAATCAAACAAATTAACTGGCTTGCTGAACAGTTGAAGATAGCAAAGCGAGATGATCCTAAAAAACCGATTTTTGTCTTTATTCATCAGCCTATTAACAATACATTGTACGGGAAAAACAGATGGGGGATAGAAGTGAATGAACAGCTTCTTTACAATACGTTAAAACCTTATCCGCAGGTCATTACGTTTTCTGGTCATACCCACCATCCGTTGGACGACCCTCGTACTATTTTTCAAAGAGATTTCACTTCTCTTGCAACGTCTTCTGTTCGGTATATATGGCCTGGTGCTGGATATTTACAAGGTGAACTTCCTCCTGGCTACCGAGATGTGAGTCAAGGTCTTCTTGTAGAGGTTTATAATCGAAAAGTAGTCGTTAAAAGGCGGGATTTTCACGCAAATAAGTGGACGGGAGAAGCGTGGGAAATTGACATACCTGCAGATACAAAAAAATTTCACTACACGAATGAGCGAGATTTAGTAAAACCGATTTTTCTTCCAAGCTCTACTATTTCTGTTATACAAGAAAAAGCTTCAGCAAATCAGCTTTATATCCAGTTTACGCAAGCGGTGGATAATCTGATGGTTCATTCTTATCGCATTACCGTCAAAAATAAAGAAACTGGAAAAGTGGTCAAAACATATAATGCATTTTCTCAATATTACAGCGATCCTGTTCCGGATGTTTTAAGTCTTCCGTTATCCGGTTTGCAGCCTCATACTGCGTATCAAATAGAAGTAGCGGCAGTGGATGCGTTTGATAATCAAAGCGATCAAAAATTAATGATTGAAGGCTCTACTAAATAGCTGAAAGAATCCTGATTTTTATTGATTCTTTTAGCTTTTTTTCATCTGTTTTTAATGTTATTTTCATTAGATTTTTAAGTGGAGTTGCTACACTGAAACTGTATTTAAAGTCATAATATGTAATTTTTATGAAAGTATCAAAATCAAAAGGAGTTTATATGAAAGGATCTTTTGTACGTTTTTTAGTAGTGGGACTGGTCAATACAACAGTAGGTCTCTCCATTATGTATGTGCTGCTTCATATCTTTCATCATTACTGGATAGCGACGTTCGTCGGCAATGCAGCGGGGGCAGTCGTCAGCTACGTGTTAAATCGAATATTTACGTTTAAAAGCGGAGTTCATTTATCAAAAAGCATACTGCGTTTTATTTTAGTTATCGGCATTTGCTACGGCTTGTCTTACTATATTGGACTGCAGTTCTCCAGCTGGTTATTGCATCAACTTCCTGTTGCGGTGCGTCCGTTCAAAAAAGACGTCGGTATATTAATTGGAACAGGTCTGTATACGCTTTTAAATTATACGGGTCAAAAATACTTTGTATTTAATACAAAAAAAGAAGCAGTCGTCCACGATTAGCTTTTAGTCATTATGAAATGGAAATAGGTGTTAACAGATGAAGAAAGAAACAGCTATGAATAAAGAAAAAACATTGCTTATTATCGCTTTCCTTTTGCTGCTTGCGTATGTATCTCCTATGTTTTTGCTTGGGGAAAATTCACATATACGCGTGC
This sequence comes from Priestia sp. D51, assembly GCF_053345675.1. Classification (NCBI taxonomy): domain Bacteria; kingdom Bacillati; phylum Bacillota; class Bacilli; order Caryophanales; family Bacillaceae; genus Priestia; species Priestia sp. D51. Next base: position 918,915 of record NZ_JBLTIR010000001.1, read on the forward strand.
ATGATAATTTAGACTCAAATATTACGTGGTATAAAGTTCTGCATCGAAGCGGAGAGCTGTTTGGCTCCAGTCATGCCGTATTACCTCAAATTATTAACGGATTGCCGAGGAATACGTTTGGAACAGAATTTAGCGGTATCCAGTGGCTGTATGGTGTATTCCCGACCATGCTTGCATACAGCCTGAGTCAAACGATCACGCGCGTATTTGCTTTAATTGGAATGTATTTATTATTAAAAAAGCATTTTATTAAAAGCAAGGATGCGTATGCGATTCGAGTGCTTGTATCGCTTGCTTTTGCACTTACGCCATTTTGGCCTTCGGGCATGCTGAGTACATTAGGACAGCCGCTGGCGCTGTGGGCGTTTTTAACCATTCGAAACCGCGAAGGAACGTGGAAGGAATGGCTTACACTTTTACTGCTCCCGTTTTACGCGAGCTTTGTGCTCGGGTTTTTCTTCTTTTTAGCAGCGATGGGGCTGCTATGGCTAAGAGACGTAGTAAAAAAACGAGCGTGGAATATTCCTTTTTTAAGCAGTATTGCAGCGATGACTGCTGTCTTTCTGCTCATTGAATACCGACTTGTTGATTCGCTTTTATTTCCGGAGGCCCCGACGAGTCGAAATGAATTTTTAAGCTCTACTCTAAGCTTTGGACATTCCGTTCGCCTTGCTTTGAAGAACTATACGCTCGGGCATACGCATGTAATGACGCTTCATACTTTTGTCATTTTGCCGCTTTCTTTTGTCGTATTGTGGTTTGTTGCTCGAAATCGCAAGGAAAAGCTTGAAAAAACGTTTTTGCAGTTATTTATTCTTAATCTACTACTGTCGATTTGGTATGCGTTTTGGTTTTATAAAGGTTGGGAGCCGCTAAAAGAAAAATATCAGCTTTTTAATACGTTCAACTTTGCTAGATTTCACTTTTTACGCCCGCTCATTATTTATTTGATGTTTGCCGCTGGCAGCTATGTTTTATGGAAAAGGAGCAAGGCGTGGAAAAAGTTTGTGTGGGTATGTTTGATTTTACAGCTGCTTGTGTTATTTATAGCAAATCCTGAACTTTACTATCGCTACAATCACGAGCCTTCAGTCAAAGAATTTTATGCTGTGCATCAATTTGATGAAATAAGTAGATATATTGGAAAACCTAAATCATCTTATCGCGTAGCGAGCATAGGGCTTCATCCATCAATTGCTCAGTATAACGGCTTTTATACGCTAGATACGTATAACAACTTCTATCCGTTAACATATAAACATGAGTTTCGCAAAATTATTGCCAAAGAGCTTGATAAAAATAAAAAACTAGAAAGCTACTATGATCATTGGGGCAATCGCTGCTATGTGTTTGTTAGCGAGCTAGGGAAAAAATATGATTACCGAAAAGACTCAACGAAAAAAATCCATCATTTGCAGCTTAATATCAGCCAATTTAAGAAAATGGGCGGTCGCTATATTTTTTCAGCTGTGCCAATTGAAAATGCTGAAAGCGACGGTTTGCACTTTTTAAAAGCATTTAACGATAAACAGTCCGCTTGGAAAGTGTATGTATATGAAGCAAAGTAAGGGGGCAATAACATGAACAGACCTATTTTAACGATCGTGGTTCCATGCTACAACGAAGAAGAAGTATTCACAGAGACGTCTTTTCAATTAACTACTGTAGTAAAAGAACTGATTAATGAACGACTTGTATCAAGTGAAAGCACTATTTTATTTGTAGACGATGGAAGTAAAGACAGCACGTGGTCGCTTATTGAAAAAGAAAGCTGCAGCAATTTGTTTGTAAAAGGGTTAAAGTTAGCGCGAAATGTAGGACATCAAAATGCTTTGCTTGCAGGACTAGAAGCAGCTCATAAGCAATCTGACTGCGTCATTTCCATTGACGCGGATTTGCAAGATGATATCAGCGTCATTCGTACTTTTGTAGAGAAATATTGGCTTGGGTATGAAGTTGTATATGGCGTTCGAGACAGCAGAGAAACCGATACATTTTTCAAACGAACCACGGCAGTAGGGTTTTATCGTTTTATGAACAAGCTAGGAATTCAGCTCGTTCAAAATCACGCTGATTTTCGCCTTATGAGCAAACGTGCTCTTGGTGAACTCATGAAATATAAAGAAGGAAACGTCTTTTTGCGGGGCCTTGTACCATTAGTAGGATTTCGCTCCACGGAAGTCACATATGACCGCAAAGAACGGACGGCGGGTGAGTCAAAATATCCGCTAAAGAAAATGCTCGCTTTTGCATTTGACGGGATTACGTCTTTTAGCGTAGCACCTATACGCTTACTGACGCTGCTTGGAGGAGCTTCGTTTCTCTTTAGTATTTTGTTTGGCATTTATGCGCTGATTCAAAAATATTTAGATCATACGCAAATTGGCTGGACGTCTCTTATTTTATCAATTTGGCTTGTAGGCGGCCTGCAGCTAATGGGAATAGGTCTTGTCGGAGAATACATTGGCAAGATTTTCAACGAAGTGAAACAGCGTCCTAAATATGCGATTGAAAGAGATTTATATACAAAACACTCGTTAGACACACAAAAAGATTTGCTGATGCATTAATTAAGAAGCTTCTCCTGAATGGAGAGGCTTTTTTGTTAAAGTGTTTATCATAATTTTTAAGGTAATAGGAGATGCTACTACTAAAATTTCTAAGGAGATCAAAATCTATGAAAAGACTACTTTATACAGTCAGCACTTTTTGTTTTGTTTGGCTTGCTTTTGCAACCATTCATGTCAGCGCTCTTTCGATTGAGAAACTTCCAATGAAGAAATCATCTGAACAATGGTCGGTCGAACTGACAAAAGCGAGCATGACGGGAGATAATCAGCTAAAGTGGAAAAATAACGTCTATCATACATATGGATTAACCGTTGAAAACATTGGAAAAGACGTAGAGCGTGTGCAGGTCCAAGCTTTTCGGCACGAAGGAAAAAATAAGGCGAAATACAGCTTGTTTTCTCCTATTGAAAGGTCTAACTTAAGCAAAAGCGGTCAGCGTTTTCGCTATGCCAATTTTGCTGTTCCTGGAAAAGCGGCAGGCTTAGACATCATGATTAACTGGACGGATGAACAAGGCAACCATCAAGAACATTTTGAATTTAAATAAAAGTCTTCGCTTAGGCGAAGACTTTTTTTTGCAGGAATTTATCTCTGTATGTGGAAAACGAACACGAAAGGAGAGATTGTGATGATTGCAAAAGCTACTGAAGAAGAAATACAGGAAATTCGGAAGAAATCTGCTGATGCGCTGTTTGAAGGAACAACGCATCAGTTTCAACCGTCAACTGAACGCGTAAATGAACTAATTGATAATGCCCTTGAAAAAGGGTGTTATTATTTAGTATCTAGACAAGAAAATAAACTTGCAGGCTGGGTTTTTGTCGGTCCATCTGCCGACTTCTTTTCAAAAGCAGAAATTGGCTTTATCTACGAGTTATATGTTTTACCAGAATACCGCGGGCAAGGTCTAGCCAAGCCGTTAATGCAAAAAGCAATTGATGAATTGTCTATCAAAGAATACCCTGAAATCAGACTCAGCGTTCATGCTGGGAATTTTGCACAGCATGTGTACCGTGAACTTGGATTTGTAGATAAACAAATATCAATGAGCCTACAGGTGGCAAAACGTCCGTAATGTTGGTGAATGTCAGCGAGTCCATAAAACATAAGATGTTATACATGCGATGAGGTTCGGTAATGAAAGTAAAAGCAAATAAGTAGCCCAAACGGTGCTTTTATCCAGTGATTCAACAGCTCCGGCACCTGTATTACCTGAGGAGGGAGGATCTTCAAGCGCGTTCATAACTAAAGCCGCCGCTGCTAAAATAATCCCTCCAATGCTTCCGGTTGTTTTGACAATTGCAACGTGGAAAGTAGATGAAAAAGCAATGCTAAGAAGCAGCAGCAAGCTTCCCAAAAAAGCAGATAACATATATCGTTTCATGTGCTCACCATCCTTTATAAAATCATACCATATTTTACTTCTTTTTTCTTTTTATTGAAAAGCTATTGACGTAACCTATAAAACATATTAGAATAGTCAGAAATAATTTAAAAACGAAATATTCTTATCTAGAGAGGTGGAGGGACTGGCCCTTTGAAGCCTCAGCAACCACAATTATTGAATGGTGCTAATTCCAGCATAGCCTAGCTCTGACAGATAAGAAGAGGAATCTTTTTCTATGATGAAATCCTCTTCTTAGGAAGAAACATTTCGTATAGAAAAGGTGATGACATTGAAAAATACACAACAGGCGCTAAGCGTTGATGATTATTTAGATCTATACTTGTTAGCAAAAGAACTAAAAGACGAAACGTGGCAGCAGGAAATTTTAGCCGCGCTAAAAACGAAGCAAAATCGTTCATTTGAAGACAAACAATCCGCACTCGTTCAAGAAATATGGGAAGATTTTAAACAGTTAAATGAAGATATTTCTTTTACGTATCGCTTAATTCAAGAAGAGCCAACTAATGAACAGTTTCAAGTTAAATTAAGGAACTTGAGAGAACGGCGGATCACGCTGAGTCGTGAATTATATTTAGCTAAAAAACAGTATGTTGAACACACGCAGTAAAAGGATCCGCTTGATAAACAAGCGGTTTTTTTGCATGTGAATGTTAGAAGCGTTCTATTTCGGGTAGTAAATAGATAAGACAAAAAAAGGAGGGATAACAGTGGCCCAAGGTGTATTATGTGAAGTGAATGAGTGCATGTATTGGAAATCGGGAAATAAATGCAGTGCAGAGTCCATTTACGTTGTGAGTCCTGAAAGTAGTCACCATGTTTCTGAAACGGAAGAACCTGGCTGTAAAACTTTTGAACCCGCGAGATAAATGCTAGTTTTATAAAAAAGCATAAAATGAACGATGCGCTGACGGAGTTGAGTCGGCGTTTTTCTATTTTTTTAAAAAATACTATTACTTAGGTGCGATAATAAATACATAGTAAAAAAGCAGTGTCTACGTCTAATTGTGCGTTTAAACAAAATGATACGATAATTTTTTTGTTTTTCGACAAAAGAAAAGGGAGAGAAAGGTGATAGAATACAAATATACAGCCTAGCTGACTTTTAGCATAAATTTATATGAAAGCGCTAACAAAAAGCTGTATTCATCTCGTTTTGACAGATTGGAAAAAGGGGAGACGTTTATGCAGGGGAAAACTCAGGGGAAAGAATTGAAACGCGGGTTAGAAGAAAGACATGTGACGCTGATGTCCTTAGGAGCAGCCATAGGGGTAGGGCTGTTTCTTGGATCTGCATCTGCTATTAAATTAGCAGGGCCGGGAATATTATTGGCGTACGGATTTAGCGGAATGATTATGTTTTTTATTATGAGAGCACTTGGAGAAATGGCGATTCAAAAACCTGTTGCAGGTTCATTCAGCAAGTACGCGCGCGACTATTTAGGGCCCCTTGCTGGTTATCTAACAGGTTGGAACTACTGGTTTTTATGGGTTGTAACATGTATGGCTGAAATTACAGCCGTTGGTATTTATATGGGATATTGGTATCCGGATGTACCAAACTGGATTTGGGCGTTATCGGCGCTTGTCATCATGACAACAGTTAACTTCTTAGCTGTTAAGGCATATGGTGAACTGGAATTTTGGTTTGCACTTATTAAAATTTTAGCGATTGTGTTAATGATTGCCGTTGGATTATTAATGATTGTGTTTGGAATCGGGAACGGCGGCGTTGCGACGGGTATTAAAAACTTATGGGACAACGGCGGGCTGTTCCCGAACGGATTCAAAGGTATTTTACTGTCGCTGCAAATGGTTATGTTTGCATATTTAGGAATTGAAATGATCGGCGTTACCGCGGGAGAAGTGAAAAATCCAGAAAAATCTCTAGCAAGAGCGATTGATTCGGTCTTTTGGCGTATTCTTATTTTCTACGTTGGTGCATTATTTGTCATTATGTCAATTTATCCTTGGCAAGAAATTGGTTCACAGGGAAGCCCGTTTGTATTAACATTTGAAAAAATCGGGATTCCAGCAGCGGCAGGCATTATTAACTTTGTGGTGCTAACAGCAGCTCTTTCTTCTTGTAACAGCGGTATTTTTAGTACAGGCCGTATGCTGTTTAACTTAGCAGAGCACGGAGAAGCTCCAAAAGGATACGGTCAGCTGACAAAAGGCGGCGTACCTGGAAAAGCTGTTTTAGCATCAGCGGGTGCGTTATTAGTCGGAGTAGCGTTAAACTACATTGTGCCTGCCAAAGTATTTACGTGGGTAACAAGCATTGCAACATTCGGTGCGATTTGGACATGGGGAATTATTTTGCTTTCTCAAATTAAGTATCGCAAAACGCTAAAAAAAGGTGAAGAGGCAAAGTTAAAATACAAAATGCCTTTATTTCCGTTAACGTCTTATGTGTCACTTGCGTTCCTAGCGCTGGTGGTTGTTCTTATGGCGTACAATCCAGATACAAGAATTGCAGTTGTTATCGGACCACTATGGTTTATCGGTCTTATTATCGCGTACTACGCAAAAGGATTTCATAAACGAAGTCAAGGTTCAGCTGGGACTGAGCAAAAGCTAGTGAAGTAAACGAAAAGACCTCTTTCTTGGAAAGAGGTCTTTTCGTTTATTTGTTCTTACTTTCCTATAAATAATTAGTTTAGGTAGGTTTCAATAATTGTTTCAATATCATAAGGAGTAACACCTTCATCAAGCGAATAAATAGTGTCAGCTTTTTGTTTGTCATGGACAAGTGTTCCTCTAGCTTGTGCGTGAAATGAAAAAAGATCATAAAGCGTTGGCTTTAACAGCTTTGTCATGGCTTTTCCCATAAGAGAGACCGAACCATTGTTTTGTTCAAGATTATTTTCAAATTCAACATGGTGATGCAGCGAAATATCCGTCCAGATTAATTTTCGCTCTTGTAAATCAAAAATTAAAGGGATGGAGATGGTGGAATCACTAGCAAGATCTACTTTATTTTGTACGGTAGAAGGTTCGAATATCTCGCCGGACTCTATGTGCTGTCTCATCATCCATCCTCCAAAACATTCGGGAAGCATAACAAAAGGCTGGACAGAAAATGAATAAACGTTCATCAATATATAACGGCCGCCTTTTTTTAGAATCGTAGGGATATGCAAGTCAATAAATTCACATGCCCCGTTAGGAGCAGATGTAATATCTCCGCTGTGAAAAGCTTTGAAGCTTTTTGAAGATAAGTTTGTATAAGAAATATGCTCTTTATACTGCCAGTTTTCATCGTAAATTCCGGCAGATAAATCAATATCTACACTACCGGTATGTTCACCATTTGCAAAGCCTTCTTTCCACCAAATGAAAAAACGAAGCGTATCGCCTTCAGGAATTGTTAATTTACTTCCCCTGCTAATCGTTTTTAATGTTTTGCTGCTTGAACGCTGTGAAAACGGTATAGTTTGTTCACGCAAACGTTCATCAAGCCATACATTTCCAAGAGGTGGCAACTTAGCAAAACGGTCATGTAAAGCATCTTTGCATGCATCTATTACACCATCACAAAGATTTTTACGAAGAGAGGGTAAGGGATTATCAAGCGCCATTACTTTGGACACATTCCCTTTTGGAAACACTACGCGCATATCTTGTCTATGATGTCGATGTTTCATATGTGAATAGAGCTGAAGCAGTACTGGCGTAGAGACGTGATGAGCGACTGCTGCAAATGCTGTAATAATAGAAGCAGCTTCTTGTTCCCCAGTAGATAAGCGCAGCAAATGGTCAATTCGTCTAGCAAAGTCACCTGGACGTTTTTCTAAAAGTGAAACTGCTTTTGAGACGTCTTGTTGCTCGAGTGCTTTCTCTAATTTACTATAGAACGTCAATGGTCTTTTATGATTCCGAACAGTATCGAATCCTTTAGCAGCATGAGGAAATCGATGTTTGTATTCTCCAGGATGTAAAATTTCACCTAAACGAATCCACTTTACTTTATAACGAAACATATCTTCTTCTACGTTTGGAGTGCTTTCTAGCAGCTGCAACAAGCTTCGGCGTTCAAAACGACTAAACTTCTTAAATAAAGTGGGTGATGAAAGACTAATATCGCCATCAGATAAAGCGGTTGCCAAACGTAAGACATCTGTTGCTGTTTTAAAATAAGAAGACAAGACATCAATAGGTAGTTTTTTTGTCTTAATTAACACTGAGCTAACAAATGCAGCATTTTCTTTTTGAGGAATGACTGCTGGAAGTAGATCTAATGCCGGTAAATTGATAAGAGACCATTCGATGTCTGCTCGATCCGTTTGCGATAATGAGGTATTTGCACCAATTAATTGGCATATCATAAGGTCAAATTCTTCATCTGTTCCGAGGTCAATAATCCGTAAATCTGTAGTATCTAACAGTGGAAAAACATCTTGTTTTTCACTGTTTGGTAAAACCCCAGTCAGATAGTGAAGTACGGCATTTATGTATAGTTCTGCTTCGGAAGCTTGCATGACTTCGTTTGGAAAGTTAGGATACATCGGTTTATATTTGACATGAGCGCCAACAAGTCTTTTTAAAGATAAGAGAAGCTGCTCATAAAAAGACATAAATTCGTAGAACGGAAGAGTGAGTAACCGATCAATTAAAGAAGTTGAAGCTGTAAATCCTAATGCCTCAATGTTTTTTAACATGGAAGCTACATAAGCAGGGGATAATATATCTGATCCTTGCTTCACAATTACTTTAGACTGTCTTCTTAAAAAAATATCGTTTTTCATTCAAACACCACCATGTATGATTTGCACAGAAAAAGCCAGGCGCTGTGCTTCCTGACTTTGAATATATGTATAGTTAAGTTAATAGATTAAGGAAAGCGATACCTCTAAATTCTAAGAGTTGGATGAGAAGGAAGAAGTATCATAGCCTTAATCTTTGAATATTGTAACATCATATCAAAAAGATGTAAAATAATAATAGTTTAGTAATAAAAGGAATTTTTTATCTTTTTTATCTATTGAATTCTCCCAATTTTAAACCCATTATCAATCTGATGAAAGCCGACTTTTGGATAGTAGTTCATAGCAGAAGGAGCGGAAAGTAAAATGAGCGCGGCTTCTTCACCGATTTCTGATTGAACGTGCTTGATGAGCTGTGTGCCAATTCCTTGATTTTGATAGTCTTTTACGACAGCTAAATCCGATAAATAGCAGCAGTAGCTAAAATCTGTTAACGCTCTGGCTATGCCAATGAGTTCGCTGTCTTTCCAAGCGGTAATGGTAAGGGAAGCATGATCAAGCATTCTTTGAATCCGATCAAGATCTTGTGCCGGACGTTTAATACCTGAATATACAAACACTTCAGCAGCTTGTTCGGCACGGATTGAGACGTTGGTTTTGTAAGTAATGGTCATTGTGTCATCTCCTTGATTTATAAGATATAGTCCAGTATATGAAGAATCTGAACTGAGAATAAGTGTCAGAAACAGTAAATTTAATAGTGTCAGTTAGAAAGGAAAGAACATCATGTTAGAGTTAATGCCTTTGCTCGATAAAAGAAAAGCAGATCCCTTATACATGCAGCTTTATACTTACATAAAAAAACAAATTCAAAAAGGCACCATTCCGCCTCATGAAAAACTGCCTTCTAAACGAAAGTTAGCTCTTCATTTAAGCATTAGCCAAAATACGGTTGAAGCGGCTTATGTACAGTTAGAAGCTGAAGGCTATATCGAGATACTAGCCAGGAAAGGAGCATTTGTAAAAGAGATAAAAAATGAAGTCGTGCTTCAAAAACAGCCTCCCGCCTATGTCTCTTTACCGCAAGAAGAAGGGAAATCAACTGTCATTGACTTTAGCCATGGAAAGGTAGACGTAGAAAAATTTCCGTATAACACGTGGAAAAAGCTAACGGTTCAAACAATTTATCATGATGAAAGCCAGCTTTTTTATAGCGGACATCCACAGGGCGAACTGCTTCTTCGTCAAGAAATTGCAGCGTATCTTTATCATTCAAGAGGAGTGCGCTGCACAGCGGAGCAAATTGTGATAGGTGCAGGTACACAGTACCTCATGTGGCTGCTTTCTGTCATTCTAGGAAAAGAAAAGATAATTGGGTTCGAAAACCCAGGCTTTCACCGAACGAGGCACGTTTTTCAAGAACAAGGCATGTCGGTCGTCCCTATTTCTCTTGATAGTTCTGGCTTGAAAGTGAAGGAACTGAAAGAAAGCGGAGCGGATGCGGTGTACATTACGCCGTCTCATCAATTTCCTGTTGGGATGGTCATGCCGATAGCAAGAAGACTTGAACTATTAGAGTGGGCGGCAGAAACGAATGGCTATATCATAGAGGATGACTATGACGGAGAATTTCGCTATAAAGGAAAACCGATTCCGGCCCTTCAAGGATTAGATCAAGACGATCGCGTTATTTATACGGGTACGTTTTCAAAATCGTTGATGCCTTCTCTTCGAATAAGTTATGCCGTCCTGCCACACCGGCTTCTTACAAGTTATATGAAACACTGTGGACTTTTTAAACAGCCTGTTTCAAGGCTTCATCAGCATACGCTTTTTCTGTTTATGAAAGAAGGGCACTGGGAACGTCACTTGAATAAAATGAGAACAGCATACCGTAAAAAACAAGCGCTGCTGCTAGATTGTTTGACTACTATTATGGGAGAATGTGTAGATGTTATTGGAGAACATTCTGGCTTGCATATTCTTCTTAAGGTAAAAAACGGAATGAGTGAACAGAAACTAATTGAAGCAGCTGCCAAGCAAGGGGTAACGATTTATCCAACATCTATTTATTATCATAGTGCGGGTGAAAACAACACGCCCTATGTATTGCTTGGATTTGCAGGACTGTCTGATGGAGAAATAAAAACAGGTGTAAACCTGCTGTTTAAAGCTTGGTTTGAACAGAAGGATTAAGAGGTACGCTGGGGGGATTTCTATGAAAGTAAAGCGGAAATTGTTTGGTTTATGGACAGGAGAGCTTACGGCAGCTTTACTGTTTGCTGCGCTGTGGATAGGGTACTTAAATGAGTTTTCTCATCTGGCTTTTTATTTAACAACGTTTTCAAGTGTGTATGCTTTTATTATACTTGAGTTTATCCTGTTTCAAGGAAGCTTGTACTGGTTTATGAAATGGAGGCGAGTGAGCCGAAAAGAAGATTCTCATTTGCCCTCCAGCTACATTCAGTTGTTTCTGCTTTTTAAAAAAATGAATAAAATTCTTCTTACGTTAGGTTTAGGTGTACTCATTTACCACTATATGCAGTTAGGGGTTAAGGGACTTGCTTTTTTTCTAGGCCTTTACGCGTTTGCTTGGATTGAATATATTAACTACTATGTGATTAAACTTTGTTATCAAAGTCCAAGTGAAATCAAAGAGTTTTTTGAGAAAAAAGGCTTTAAACGATCTATTTTAGCGAGAGAAATAGATAAAAACCAGCGCGTTTGATTATACAGACTGCGCTGGTTTTTTTGTCTGGAAATCGAGAATTTTTGAAAATTAGTGGATCTGTAGGTAAAGGAAAGTTTGATAGGAAGAGGATGCTTCTTGTAAGGAAGATACGAATGTATAAAAAAGAGGTGTTACATTCATGCGGTTGTTTCTTGACCAGTCATGGTTTGCGAAAAATGATTTTCTTAGTTCGGCTGTGAGTTCAAGCTGCACGCCGGCTTTTAACAGGTTATCGTTCACAATGTTTTGTTCGCTTGTTCCCGCTATGTTAGAAGGAGCGTCACGGACGGTAAAGCCGTTTTTGCGCAGTGATTGCTTCATCAGCTCTTTATAAAGCTGATTTTTTCCACCTATATACACGATAGGCTGACTGCCGCTGTAGCCGTGAATCGTCAAAACGTACATGCTTTGCTGAGCCATTCCTCTAGCAATCGGTTCGTCAAAGTTTTCTGAGGTTATGTGCAGAACTCCATTGTTAGTGGACTTGATGCCTTCGAATAAATAATAAGAAGCAGAAAAGCGATCAGCGAGTTCTTTGGCAACTTCTGATGTACCTGGTTCAATTCCGCCGCCGTGAATGGCCATAATGGATAAATAGCTAAAGCGCTGCTCGTAGCGAATGTCGTAGTCTTGGTGAAGAATTTCGTACTGCTGCAGTTCTGCATAAGAGGAGTAATAGTCACCGCTTGCATAAGAGGGAGGGGGAATCAAAAAGCAGTACATAAAACATAGCAAAATGCTTGTACTCCATTTGAATAAACGGTTCATTAATAATCACCTCTATTTATTCTATGATAAATAGAGGTGATTATTAGTGTTTTCGCTTTTTGATAAAATGCCAGTTTACTTGAAACTCAATAGGTTCTCGTTCTAACCGTCCCCATTCATCAAATCTGCTGTAATAATCGATGACTTTATCCATTTTAAAGAGCCTCCTATTCAAAAAATTAGTTATAGTAAATTATAACAAAAATAGAAATAGTTAATAGGTGCATTTGTGAAAAAGTGAAGAGAAAGGAGGAAAAAAATGACCGCAGCTTTTATTAGTCGTCTAGCCCTATCAGGTTTGTTAGGGGCTTTGGTTGGTTTAGAAAGAGAGTTTAGAGCAAAAGAAGCGGGGTTTCGCACTCATTTTTTAGTTGCTGTCGGTAGCACGCTGATTATGCTAATTTCGAAATATGGCTTTTCAGATGTGCTTCATCAAGATCATATGGCTCTTGATCCGAGCCGGGTGGCCGCACAAGTAGTAAGCGGTATTGGTTTTTTAGGAGCAGGTATGATTATTATTCAAAAGCAGCATATTAGAGGGCTCACAACAGCCGCAGGCGTATGGGCAACGTCGGGAATTGGTTTAACCATTGGGGCCGGTATGTATACAGTCGGCATTAGCGCAACTATATTAGTGCTGATTGGCTTAGAAATATTGAACGTAATGTTTACATCTCTTTCTACTCATTCCCTTTTAATTAAGTTTCGTGCAGCAAATCAAGAGGATATTTATGAGCTGCTTGATAAGATTGAAAAAGAAAATATTATGATTTCGTCTTACGAAATTCACCAAGATCATCATCAAGGAGAACTGCTTTATTTTGTTGAAATAAAAGGAAAGGCAAAAAAGAAAGGAAATAAAGTAGAATTGATTAAATCGATTCACTCTATGGCTCACGTGTTATTTATTGAAATTGAATAAGCACTCATTTATTTTTTTAAAAGAGACTGGAAGAAACGTATTTTAGTTGGCGGAACAGGTGAGACCCCGCAGGAGCGTAAGTGACGAAGAGGCTCAGCAGCTGCCTGTGGAAAGCGAAGCCTTGCACGGAAATCAACCGCGGTGTTAAAAGTAATCCATACTAACTCATTTATCCAATTTGTTCTCTCTATCTTGCTTAAACCGTTTTGCTGTGTTTTATCATAGCAAAAAAAGGCTATTACCTAAATATAGAGAATTTTACTGGAGGTTATAAAATGAAAATTGGAGTTGTAGGTGCTACAGGAAAAGCAGGAAGTTTTATCGTGAAAGAAGCCTTAAATCGCGGGCATGACGTGACGGCAATTGTACGTGATGCGGGCAAAGTAGAAGAAAAGGATGTTCGTACACTGGAAAAGGACATCTTCGATATTACGGCAAACGATATTGAAGGTTTCGATGCGGTAGTGAATGCGTTTGGAGCTCCTGAAGGAAAGGAACATCTGCATGTAGAAGCGGGGCAATCGTTAATTCATGTATTTAAACAAGCTCCGGACGTTCGTCTTCTTGTTGTAGGAGGAGCAGGAAGTTTGTTTGTAGATGAAGAGAAAACGACGCGTCTAGCAGATACGCCTGATTTTCCAAAAGAGTACAAAGCGACAGCTGACAACCAAGCCCAAAATTTAAAAGACTTAGAAAGTACAAGCGATATTAATTGGACGTTCATTAGCCCAGCAGCATTTTTTAATCCTTCAGGAAAACGAACGGATGCTTATAAAACAGGGAAAGATCATGTTATTTTAAACTCAGAAGGAAACAGCCATGTCAGCTATGCGGATTACGCCATTGCAGTTATTGATGAAATTGAGCGAGGAGAGCATGTAAACGAACGCTTTACCGTTGTATCCGACGCTAGATAAAGGAAAAGCCGCTTTATGCGGCTTTTTTTGTGCATGTTATACTATGGAAAAAGAAAAGGAGTCCAGCAGAAAATGGAGAATAAAGAAAACGTAGCCTTAACGTTTTATAGTGAAGCCTACGAGTCATCTATACATAGCTATACGCTGCCTGAAGAGCAGCTCATTTACACGGCACTTCCCGCTGAAGCTATAGCTAAGTGTAAGCAGGAAAGAGATAGAACGCCCGTTTTGATTTTGGCAGAAAACAAACTAGCCGGCTTTTTCGTGCTCGACGCAGGGGAAGCCGTTAAAGAATATACCGAGGGATCCGGCGCGCTTTTAATACGGTCTTATTCCATTCATCCTGATTATCAAGGAAAGGGAGTTGGCAAAAAGTCATTGAAACTTCTTCCTTCTTTTATCAACCATCACTTTCGCACTAAAAATAAAGTGGTGCTAGGCGTGAACCATAAAAACACGGCGGCGCAGCACCTATACAAACGATGCGGCTTTGTCGATACAGACCGGCATGTTTTTGGAAGCCAAGGAAAGCAGTTTGTTTATCAGATGAACATAAAAAAAGCTTGAACAAGAGTTCAAGCTTTTTTCTTATATAACAAGGAGAAAGCTAGAGCAAATAGGCAGCGCTACAAGGGACGTTTTTAATACGGGAGCAGGTACACGATTTGTAAATTTTGCTCCAATATATGAACCGACCATTGTGCCGACAACTACTTGAATCAACAGCGGGATATCTAAAAAGCCCTGCTGATAATAGCCCATTCCTCCGCCAATTGCAATCGGAATAATAACGAGCATCGTCGTTCCGGCGGACTGGCGAATAGACAAGCCTAACACCATCATAAGGCCAAGCTGGATAAATGGAGTTGAGCCAATTCCAAACATTCCGGACAGAGCGCCCGTAATTAAGCCGATTAGTAAAGAGTAGACGACAAATTTAGCTCCTGTTGGAACAGTACGTTCTTTTTGCTGACGGGAAAATAAAAACATTCGCAGCCAAAGTAAAACACCAGATAATAAAAGCATGCCGGCTGTGAGCCATTTTAGCTCGCCTTCTGGGATGAAGGATGAAAGGTTAGACCCAATCCAAGCGCCTAATGCACCGAGGATACCAACAGAGATACCGGATTTTAAAGATACGTTACCTTCACGGTAATGACTGACGGCGCCAGATAAAGAAGAGAAAATCATTGCGGTAAGAGCCGTTGCGAGTGCAACGTGTACAGATACGCCGTACAGCAGCGTTAAAATTGAAATAATAAAACCTGATCCGCCTGCTCCGACAAATCCTAAGATCAGTCCGACGGCTAACATTGTTAAAACAATTGAAACATCCATAAACGAATTCCTTCTTTCAACACTTATTCTATGCAGACACATAACATTTTCGGCAAGTGCTACGTTCTTCATTTAAACATGAATTTTTTATGACGTCCAATGTATAATTTATATGAAATCGATAGTATTATGTAATAAGTAAAGGATGTGAAAAAAATGGAATGGCAGCAGCTCGAATATTTTAATGTTGTAGCTCAAACGGAACATTTCACAAAGGCCGCAGAAAAATTATCAATCGCGCAGCCTACGCTCAGCCGCTCAATTTCTAAATTAGAATCAGAGCTTGGCGTACCGCTATTTGAACGAAAAGGAAGGCAAGTTATTTTAAATCGATACGGAAGGCTTTTTTATGAACGAACGGCTAAAGTATTAAACGAAATGGAAGAAGCGAAACGTGAGCTTTCAGATTTGATTCATCCTCATCGCGGCAGCATTTCGTTTGCTTTTTTAAAATCATTAGGCGCTTCGTCCGTCCCGAAACTAGTTCATGCTTTTTTACAAGAGTATCCGAACGTTCAATTTCAAATTTTTGAGAACGCTACGAACATCATGCTCGATCAGCTTCAAACGGGAGAAATTGATTTTTGTATGTCTTCCGTAACGGAATCTAGGGCAGGAATTCAGTGGGAATATTTATGGAAAGACGAGCTGTACGCGTATGTCCCTGATACGCATTCTTTTGCCTCAAGACAAGTGCTTTCGCTTTCAGAGTTGGCTCATGAATCGTTTATCGCGTTAAAAAAAGGATACGGAAGCCGAACAATTTTTGATCAGCTGTTCGAAGAAGCTGAAATTGTCCCAAATATTACGTTTGAAGGAGAAGAATTTTTGACGGTGATTGGTTTTGTAGCGGCTCATTTAGGGGTTGCCTTGCTTCCTGAAATAAAGGGAGTGGACTTGCGAGGCATTAAAAAAATAAAGCTCAAAGAAGACACAGCTTCAAGGATAATTGGGATTGCGTGGAACAAGGATAAATACTTAACTCCTGTTGCGAAAAAGTTCCAGGAATTTTTAATTCAGTATTTCAAAGACCATCATACAGGAGGAAAACGATGAAGAAAATTGCTTGCCTGCACGCTCATCATTCGAACATCTCTTATATAGAAAAAGCGCTGCCGTTTGCGAGCTGTATGCATTTCGTAGACCCTGGACTTGTACATCGGGTAAAAACCGATCCTAAATTTGCAGCGGAGTCAGCAGGTGCAAAAGTAGAGAAGCAGTTAAAGTGGATGGAAGAATGTTCAGCGGATG
This sequence comes from Priestia sp. D51, assembly GCF_053345675.1. NCBI lineage: Bacteria > Bacillati > Bacillota > Bacilli > Caryophanales > Bacillaceae > Priestia > Priestia sp. D51. Next base: position 935,524 of record NZ_JBLTIR010000001.1, read on the forward strand.
CCATTTTACTTACGTGTACGAATTACATTGCTCTTTTACCAGAAGCATTTACAAGTGATGTTCCAATTATTAAAATCGATGAGCCTTATTTTCGCCGAATATGTGAAATAGAAGAACCGCAGCTTATCGTGTTTACAAATCCGGAGACCGTAGAAGGAACGATGAAGCGTCTACACGAATTTGCATTTTATCAAAATGTAAAGATAAAAGTTCACCCTGTTGTGATAGAAGGTGCTTTTGAACTAGTAATGACTGGAAACCTAGAGAAGTATAAACAGAAGGTGAAACATGTCTTAGATGAGCTAGTAAAAGACCACAACACTGTTGTTTCAGTGGCGCAGCTCTCGATGGTAGAAGCGGCTGAGGAGGTAAGCGACCGTATTATTACGCCTCTTCAACCGTTAGCGGAAGAAGTAAGAAAAACAATTATTAGGTCATAAGAAATGAAAATAAGGAAAAATAAATGGTAAAATATTCACTTTATTTTGACAAAAATTTCATTTCCTTATATGATAAGTAGTGTTATAGAAACCACTTATTATATAGGGGAGGCATCGTTTTGTGAAGAAAGCAAATGCACGCGATAAGATTTTAGAAACAGCATCGCGGCTTTTTCAGCTGCAAGGCTATCATGCAACGGGATTAAATCAAATTATTAAAGAGAGCGGATCACCAAAAGGGTCTCTTTATTATTATTTTCCAAAAGGGAAAGAAGAACTGGCGATTCACGCTGTTCAATATACGAATAAATACGTCCAAGTTCAAATTAAAGAAAGTTTAAATAAATCTTCTGACGCGGCACAGGCTATTCAGTATTTTATTGAAGAATTGTCCAAGCAGTTTGAACACGAAGAAAGTATTGCTGGTATGCCTGTTGGGCTGATGGCTGGAGAAACGGCGCTTATTAATGAACCGCTTCGCGAAGTCTGCTATGCAGCGTTTCAAGATTGGGAAAAACTTTTTAGAGAAAAAATGATAGAGAGCGGATTTCAAGATAAGCAGGCAGGAGAGCTTGCAGTTGTGATTAACTGTATGATCGAAGGAGGAATCTTGCGTTCGTTAACAGAGAAAACAGGTGCTCCTTTGCAGCAGATTCAGCAGCAAATTCCGGTTTTGATTCGCAAATAAAAAAAAGCTTTTCACTTTTAGAGTGGAAAGCTTTTTTTTATGGATTGACGGAATTTGGCATATATTGATAAAATTTAAAGGTATATTTTCTGAAAATTATATTTCTTTAAAAAGAAAGAAAGGAGTAGCTCGTGATTTTTACTATTATTCAAGCTGATGATACGTGGGCACTATGGGGAATTCTAGCGATTTGGGCTTCTGTTAGTATTTTTCTCGAACAAAAGTATAAGTGGGCTTCTTTTCTGTCAGGAGCTATTATTGCGCTAGCAGGAGCGCTTATCCTATCAAATTTAAAAATTATTCCAACAGAGTCTCCGGTCTATGATGCGGTTTGGGCGTATCTAGTACCGCTTGCCATTCCATTATTGTTATTTCAAGTCAATATGAAAGAATTATTTCAAGAAAGCCGGAAACTGCTTTTTATTTTCTTAATCTGTGCGGTAGGAACGGTCATAGGGAGCACAGCAGGCTTCTTGTTGTTAAAAGATTATATTCCTGAACTAGCAAAAATTGCAGCTGCTATTGGCGCTTCTTATGTAGGCGGAGGGGTTAACTTTGCTACCGTTACGGCCAAATTTGAACCATCAAGTCAAATGGTTTCCGCGACGGTGGTTGCTGATAATATGGTCATGGCTTTACTGTTTGCCGTGTATATGTTTGTTCCTTCTATGAAGTTTTTTAGGAAACATTTTAAGACACCTCATATTCAAGAAGTAGAGGCGGGGCAATATGGAGAAAATGATCGTCATACGCTTGCAGAAAAATATTGGGCAAAAAAAGAAATTTCGTTAAAAGACGTGGCGGCTTCCATTGGTACATCATTTTTTCTAGTGGTTGCATCTTTTAAATTAGCCGAATGGTTTGGAACAATCGTTCCAGCCGGTCCAAATGCTTCCGTAGTTCAAACGTTATTACATACTATTTTGAGCGAAAAATACTTATTGCTTTCCACACTTACGTTTCTTGTCATTTATCTGTTTCCTTCTTATTTTAAAAACATTAGCGGAAGCCAAGAAATCGGCACATACTTCATTTATATTTTCTTTGTTGTCATTGGAGTGCCGGCGTCCATTCCATTAATTGTTGAAAAAGCACCTCTTTTGATTCTATTTGTGCTCATTGTGGGGATGAGTAATTTGATAGTGGGACTGCTTTTAGGAAAAGTATTTAAAATTGATTTAGAACATATTTTACTGGCGAGCAATGCAACGGTAGGGGGACCTACGACAGCAAGCGCGATGGCGATTGCTAAAGGATGGGGAAGTTTGGTTGGTCCTATCTTGGTAGTAGGAACGCTTGGCTATATTATTGGTAACTATATCGGCTTTGCACTTGGCTATTGGTACTTAACATTTTAAATAAAAAAACGCCTCCTCTGATGACTCAAAGGAGGCGTTTTTTTATTTAGCGTGCTTGACTGCTGAAGATTGATAAAAGCGACCTTTAAAGATATACGTAGCTGTAATAAATAAATAGATAGCTAATGTAATAGTCGTAATAACAACGGATGTTGTGCAGATAACACCAATTAAAATAGCGCTTAGTGCAATAAGGGCAGCCCACGTTGTATAAGGAAACCATTTAACAGAGTAGCTGCTCGATGCTTCTGGCTGAACTTTGCGGGACTTTAAGTGTGCAATCGCAATAATCAACCAAATAAACAATACCGTATACCCTAAAGATCCCATCAAATAATCAAATGTCTTACTTCCTGCAAATAAGGAAATCAACACGCCCACATAAAGGGATGATGTACACATTAAGATTGCATAGACAGGAACTTTGTTAACAGAAAGTTTCGAAAATATCTTCGGCACTCGACCGTCTACTGCTTGCGTATACAAAATACGTGATGAACCGTAAAGTCCTGAGTTCATAGAAGAAATAACGGCTAACAAGATCACGGCATTCATAATATGATCTGCTCCGGGAATGCCAATCATTTTAAATACCATTACAAAAGGACTTTGAGAAACGCCGTTCACTTCATTCCAAGGAATCAAGCTCACGATGATAAAAAACGGGAACAGATAAAAAGCAATGATACGCGTTAATGTACTGCGCACAGCCTTAGGTACTACTTTTTCAGGGTTTTTTGTTTCAGCTAGCGTTACTCCGATGATTTCAGTTCCACCGTATGAGTAGATGACAACTAACATCGCCGTAATTAGCCCGGTTGGTCCCTTTGGGAAAAAACCGCCGTGAGCGCTTAAATTTGAAAAACCCGCTGCGGTATGATGACCGAATGATACAAACAATAATAAAAGTCCAGCGATAATAAAGATCACAATGACCGTGATTTTAATTAAAGCTAACCAGTATTCCGTTTCAGCAAATACTTTAACTGAAAGCAAGTTAATGGCTGTAACAATAACGGATACGCCTAAAGCAAGCATCCAAATTGGGTAATCAGGAAGCCAGTACTGAATAAAAATAGCGGCTACAACGGCTTCAGCTGCAATGTTTAACACCCACATTTTCCAGTAAATCCAGTCCAAAAAGTAAGCGGGATAGCTTCCTAAAATCGACTGAACTAAATCACGAAACGTTCGTGCTTCACTATTTCGAACCGCCATTTCAGCAAGACCTTGCATGATGAATAGTAAAATAATTCCGCCAATTAAATAGGCAATAATAACTGATGGTCCTGCCATATCAATAGCCGAGCTGCTTCCTTTAAATAAACCAGCGCCAATTGCTCCACCTAGCGCCATCATCATAATGTGACGTGAAGTCATTGTTCGCTGCAAACCTTGGTTGTCCTTCTTCATGACTTTTCCCTCCACTTTTTTATAAAATAAAAAAAGCTTATCGTCTCCTACCTCATTATCAAATGAGAGAAGAGACGATAAGCTTTAGCTAACCGCGGTACCACTCTTGTTGGCTCTTAAAGAACCCTGCTTAAAACCTGATAACGAAGGTTAGACGTTAAAACTTAGAGAACACTTCTGCATTCTTTCTGAATTACCACTCCTGGGCGAGTTCAAAGTATTATTGGACTACGTCACACCAACCCGTAGCTCTCTTGACCGAATAATAAGCTTCTACTACTCCCAATCGCTGTGTTTTTGATTAAAATCTGAAAGTTCTTGATGAATAACCATTACTATACGTGCTTCTTTTTTCTTTGTCAACAGCTATTTTTGAAAAAATAAAAATGATTCTACTCTATTTTTATAGAACTCAGGACTGGTTATTTTGGTAAAAAAATCAGTCGTTTCACCTAATTTTCACCAAATCTGCTTACATTAAGAAATATGAAAAAGGAGTTGTTTTGACAAATACATAGGTGAGGAGAATGAATAGAGTGAAAAAGATGATGTACGTCCGGTTTGGACTGGATCTTTTAATGGCCGTTACGTTTGTTTTGTTTTTTAACAAGCAAGTATTGGGAGGGTTAACATTTCATGAAATTGCGGGGTTGGCGATTGCCGTCGCCTTTTTTACCCACGTGCTGCTAAACTGGCAGTGGGTAAAGAAAGTTACGGTTAAATTATTTGACCGCAGGCTTCCGCGCAGAACAAAGTTCGGTTACTTTTTAAATATCATGCTGTTAATTACGATGTCATTTATTATGATTAGCGGTATTTTTATTTCAAGAGTAGTATTTCCAAATATTAATGTTGGGAACGAACAGTGGTTTAAGGTTTCGCATATTTCCGTATCATTTTTAGTGTTAATTTTAGTAGCCGCTCACATAGGTCTTCATTGGCAATGGGTTATAAATGTATGTAAAAATATGACGAAATTCAAAAAGTCAAAGAAAAGCTTGAGCATAGCAGCTAAGCTCACAACCGCTGCGCTGTTAGTCATTGGCATATACGAAATAAATGAAACGGGTTTTCTTGGAAAACTTGGAGGAGTAGCGAGAGTACTGAATGTAAGTTCCTCAGATATGCCGCAAAAAGGCGGTGGGAAGCCGAATTTTGATCGCCATTCATTTAGCGAGAACAAATCTTCTGCGACGGCATCTGCTGGTCACGAACGTCCAAACTTTGATCACGATGGCGGAGGTCCGGAAAGAGGAATGAAAGGAAAAGAAAGCGGTTTTGAAAGTCCAAATCCTTTTGTTGTAATCGGTACTTATTTTGCTATTATGTCAGTTTTTATTATTCTTGTTTATTATATTGAAAAAATATTAGCAGGTGTGAAGAGACGTAAAAAAATAACGGGTCCTTCTGCGGAAATTTAAAATGAAAAAGCTTTCTATTTCACCGTTTTTTCATCGTATAGAAGTAAAATCATTTATGTAAAAGCGAATGCTTTGCAAAATTAAAATGAGAGAACCTTAGGTGGTGGAAATCGTGAAACAACATACACAGCCTGAAACGGAACATAAGAAAAATTGGTTTATTAATGCGCTATTGAATTTTGGTATTTATAAAAAAGGAAATCGGCATCTATACGAACTGACACTTCAAGAGTTAGAAGCTCAATACGTAAAAGTAAAATCTTTCATGTATAATCAGGAACCTCTTTCGCAATGATAAAAAGGCACTCAGTATATGAGTGCTTTTTTGTGTTAGAAAGTCTTATTCTTTGACAGGTAAAACTGTACAGATTAAAATCACAGTATATTTTAAAGTTACAGTTTTAAATGACACATATTATTAGGAAGGAAAACAGTCTCTACCTATAATATGCCACTATTTTTGACCGTATCATTTTTGGAGGGAAATAAAATGACAAATAAAAAGTATGAGCCGCTTTTACAGCCATTTACTTTTTCAAATGGCATCAAATTAGATAACCGCGTTATTCTTGCTCCTATGACAAATTTTTCATCAAATGAAGATGGGACAGTATCAAATGCAGAAGTAGACTACTACGTACGACGTTCAAAAGGTGTTAGCATGGTCATTACAGCATGTACATACGGAACGGCGAACGGAAAAGGATTTCACGGAGAGTTTGCTGCAGACAGCGATGAAATGATTCCTAGCCTGCGTCGATTAGCAACAGCCATTAAAGATCAAGGAGCAAAAGCAGTTCTTCAAATTTTTCACGGAGGCCGCATGTGTCCGCCTGAGCTTGTTCCGAATGGAGAGGTTGTTAGCGCAAGTGCTGTTGCTGCAGAACAAGAAGGAGCTCCGGTACCTCGAGAGTTAACAAATGAAGAAATTGAAGGCATTATTCACGATTTTGGTGAAATGACGCGCCGTGCCATTGAAGCAGGATTTGACGGAGTTGAAATTCACGGAGCAAATAACTATTTAATTCAGCAGTTCTTTTCTCCGCATTCTAATCGCCGCGAAGATAAATGGGGCGGCAGCGTAGAAAAACGCTTAACATTCCCGCTTGCAATCGTAGACGAAGTAAAGCAAGCCGTTTCTAAGCATGCAAAAGAATCATTTTTAGTAGGCTATCGCTTCTCGCCAGAAGAGCCTGAAACGCCAGGAATTACAATGGCTGATACGTTGAAGTTAGTCGATGCACTAGCAGAAAAAGACCTTGATTACCTTCACGTATCGCTAATGGAATTCTGGTCAAAACCGCGCCGAGGCGTGGAAGATACTCGTTCACGTATTGAAATTATTCAAGAGCGAGTAGGAAGCCGCGTACCTGTGATGGGCGTAGGTTCTATTCATACAGCAGACGAAGCAGCAGCCGCTCTTGAAACGGGCATTCCACTGCTTGCGATTGGCCGCGAATTAATTATGGATCCAGACTGGGTTCAAAAAGTAAAAGAAGGCCGTGAAAATGAAATTGTGACAACATTAAGCAAAAAAGATCAGGAAAAGCTTGTGATTCCTGACCCGCTGTGGCAAGCCGTTATTAACACACCAGGCTGGTTCCCGGTTGAAGATTAAAAGAAAGGCAGAAAAGCGCAAAGACGATGGGACTGATCCCATGTCTTTGCGCTTTTTGCTTTTTCATGGAATAGCGCTTTTGAACCATTAATTTACAAATGGGCTTCTTTATGTTTGAATAGTAATAGTTTTCTGAAAGTGAGGTGAGAGAATGAAAGCAGGGCCAATGGTGAAAATGATGATTTCAATGAGTATTTTTGGTTCAATTGGCTTTTTCTCCACACAAACTGGACTGCCTTCTTTTGATTTAGTATTTGTTCGCTGTATTTGTGCAACGCTTTTTCTCGGAATATGCTGGTTTGTAACAGGTGAATATAAAAGAGAAAAATGGAATGCCAAAGAAATAAAGCAGATTTTACTGTGTGGGATATTTCTTGTGTTTAACTGGGTGTTTCTATTTAAAGCATTTGAAATGATGTCCGTTACGGTTGCTATTTCTATTTATCATCTTGCACCCGTTTTAGTATTGCTTCTGGGGAGCTTTATGTTTAAGGAGAAATTAACGGTTCTTGGCGTGATGTCTATCTTCATTTGTTTTGGAGGAACACTTCTAATTATTGGAGTGGAGCAACTTACGATTGACGGCTTCATGTCTTCAGGAATACTCTGGGCGCTTTTAGCCGCTTTGTTTTATGCATGCACGACGCTGCTTGGTAAAGGCATTATTCATACGAGTGCTTATGCTGTTACATTTCTTCAGACTTTTTTAGGAATTTTTCTATTATTGCCGTTTGTTCATTTTACTGATTTTCATTTCCTAACAACGACCAACTGGACATCTATTTTAGTAACAGGCTTTGTACATACTGGTTTAGTGTATTATTTGTTTTTCGACAGCCTGCGCTATTTAAAAACTCAGGTGATTTCGGTTCTGGTGTTTTTAGATCCAGCCGTTGCCATTTTATTAGATACAGCATTCACGGGATTTCGTCCTACGCTTTTGCAGCTTGCAGGCATTGTTTTGATCTTTTTAGGAATGCTTTTTACTTTGAAGCCAAAGCCTTCATCTGAAAAAAATATTTCCAATAGCAAGATTAAAAAGATCACATAGAATTTCTATTTCATCTGCAGGTGTTCATTTATTAGAAAAAGGGGAGCTAGTCATGAAAGTTAGTAAGCAAAACGCAGAACACTACGTGTGGGGAGGAAAATGCGATGGGTGGCACCTAGTGAAAAATAAAGACGTAAGTATTATTCATGAGCGCATGCCCCCTTATACGGAAGAGGTAAGGCATTATCACTTGAAAGCACATCAATTTTTCTTTGTACTAAAAGGAACAGCTGCTCTAGAAATAGACGGAGTTATTTACGATGTAAAAGCACACGAAGGAGTAGAAGTATTTCCTTCGATTCTTCATCAAATGATGAATCGTTCGAGTGAGGAGATCGAGTTTCTTGTGATTTCACAGCCTTTTGCACAAGGAGACCGCATAGCTGTTGATGAAGATAAAGACTAAGCATAGATAGGTCTATTTTTACTAGTCCTAACAGTAAGCGAAGAATGCCATCCAGTACAATAGTACCTTTTCATTCAGCAAGTGAAATATTATGCCTAATAAAATAAAAATACTTTTATTGCAGAGCAGAAATGTGGTAAATTAATATGTATGCAATATAGGGAGAACAAAATTTACAAATTAACAATTGTGTAATATTAACATCACGATAAAAAATAAGAGATTGCAAGTTAAAATGTAAATTTTGTAGATGACTAAAAAAAGAGATGAAGATGATATTGTTTGACAAATTGAATCATTTTCAGGTAATCTTTTGCAGGACGTAACCGTTACGATTTAATGTAGGGGACTTTCCTGAGGTTAGCTGAACATGAAATCTCTACTTTTTAGTGAAAGGAATTTGAAAATGAAAAAACTATTTTCAAAGCCGTTGTTTTACTTTTTTATAGCGGTTTTATTCATGTGGATCAAGTCTTACATGTCTTACAAAGTGGAGTTCAACTTAGATATAAGTGACTCAATGCAAAAAACGTTATTGTTTATTAATCCAATTAGTTCAACTTTGATCTTTTTAGGGTTAGCATTGTTTGCAAAAGGAAAAAGAGCCATCGTTTGGACGCTTATCCTTAGTACAATCATGACGGTCATTTTGTACAGCAATATTTTATATTATCGATTCTTCAATGACTTTGTGACATTGCCTACTTTAACGCAAACAAGCAATGTGGGTCATTTGGGAGGCAGTATCGCTGATTTAGTAAAAGCTCACGATATTTTTTACTTTGTAGATATCATTTTACTGATTGCGCTATTGTTTGTTAGAAAAATCGAATGGCCAAAAGCACGTCTTAAATTCCGCTATACGTTCATGGTGTTAGCGGCAGGAGCTGTCGCATTTGCAATTAACTTGCACTATGCTGAAAAAGATCGCCCTGAATTATTAACAAGAACATTTGATCGCAACTACCTAGTGAAATATTTAGGAGCATACAACTACACGGTGTATGATGCAGTTCAAACGTTTCAAAACTCAAAGCAACGAGCATTCGCAAGCAGTGATGACTTAACAACAGTGAAAAACTTCAGTACAAGTCACTATGCAGCTCCGAATATTGAGTATGCGGGTAAAGCAAAAGGAAAAAATATTATTAAAATTCATCTAGAATCATTTCAGTCATTCCTAATTAATTACAAGTTAAACGGACAAGAAGTAACGCCGTTTTTAAATTCATTAGCAAATGGAAATGAATTTATGTATTTTGATAACTTCTTCCATCAAACAGGACAAGGTAAAACAGCTGATGCAGAGCTTATGATGGATACGTCATTATATGGCTTGCCTCAAGGATCAGCATTTAGCTTAAAAGGCCGCAACACGTACCAAGCAGCACCAGCGATCTTAGATCAAGAGGGCGGCTATACAAGTGCTGTGTTACACGGAGATTATAAAACATTCTGGAACCGTAATGAAATTTACAAACAGTTCGGTGTGGATAAATTCTTTGATGCAAGTTATTACAATATGACTGGTGATAACAAAGTAAACTATGGATTAAAAGATAAGCCATTCTTCAAAGAATCTATGCCAATGCTGCAGTCATTGAAGCAGCCGTTCTATGCGCATATGATTACATTAACAAACCATTTCCCATTCGTTCTTGATAAAGGTGATGCTAGCATTGAACCGGCGAACACAGGAGATGGAACGGTAGACCGTTATTTCCAAACGGCTCGTTATTTGGATGAATCACTGCAAGAATTCTTTACAGAGCTAAAAGCTTCAGGTTTATATGACAACTCAGTTATTATGATTTACGGTGACCACTACGGTATTTCTGAAAATCATAACAAAGCAATGGAAAAAGTTCTTGGCGAGAAAATCACGCCATATAAAAACGCTCAGCTTCAACGCGTACCGTTCTTCCTTCACGTACCAGGTGTAAAAGGTGGAGTGAACCATACGTACGGCGGTGAAATTGACGTAGTGCCTACGCTTCTTCACCTAGTGGGAATTGATAGTAAAGAGTATGTTCAATTCGGTACAGATTTATTATCAAAAGACCATGATCAGGTAGTAGCATTTAGAAACGGTGATTATGTTTCTCCGAAATACACGTCAATTGACGGCAAGTATTACGATACAAACACAGGAGAAAGAATCACAGCAACAGACGAAGCGAAAGCTTATAAAAAGAAAGTTGGAAGAGAGCTAGAACTTTCTGATAAAGTGTTATACGGTGATTTATTACGATTTAATAAATTAGATGACTTTAAACCGGTCGATCCATCAAAATATATGTATGGAAAAGACCAAGAAACAGAAAAATAATGTAAGCTTTCACACCATACAATCCAAACAAGCAAGTAGAGGAGCTTTTTAAAAGCTTAGCTACTTGCTTGTTTTATGAGAACTTCATTGAAAAAGAAAGCTGGTGACAGAAACGTGGAGCGAACAAGACGCAAAAGAAGAAGAAGAGTTCGATGGGGCAGAGTGTTCTTTGCTTTGTTGTTCATTTTTATTATCGTTGGGGGCATATACAGCTATTTCCAATATAAGCAAGGGCTATCGATGGCAAGCGATGGTAAATTTGCGGATGACGGCACGACATTTGAACAGTTTCAAGGCAGTCTCCCGAATAACGGAGAAGTAAATATGCTGCTGTTAGGAAGTGACTCGCGCGGGGAAAAGCATTCTCGTACAGACTCTATTTTAATTGCTCACTACGATTCTAAAAGCAAACACCCGAAAATTGTTTCTCTTATGAGGGATATGTACGTGGATATTCCAGGACACGGCAAGCAAAAGCTGAATGCTGCTTACGCGTTCGGAGGTCCTGAGCTGCTGCGTCAAACGATCAAACAAAATTTTGATATTGATATTAACTATTATGCAGTTGTGGACTTCGAAGGATTTTCAAAAATTGTAGATACGATTGCGCCTGATGGCATTGAAGTAACCGTGCCTCACGATATGTCTTCGGGAATTGGTATGACGCTTCACAAAGGTACCCAAGTTTTACACGGTGAACAGCTGCTTGGCTACGTACGTTTTCGCCATGATAACATGAGTGATTTTGGACGCGTTCAGCGTCAGCAAGAAGTCGTTTTAAAGCTCAAAGATGAAGTAGCAAGCCTAAACAGCGTGTTTAAAATACCGAAGCTTCTCGGCGTAATGGATCCTTACATCGATACAAATTTAGATACAAAAAGCATGATGCTTCTAGCTAAAGATGTGGTAACAGGAAACATGAAAGACGTTCAAAGCCTGCGACTGCCTTTAGACGGATCATTTGAAAACAAAACGTATAGCGGCGTTGGTATGGTGCTTGATATTGATTTAGATAAAAATAAAGAAGCGCTGCAAGAATTCTTAAATGACAAATAAAGAAAAGCCTCCAGACGCATGTCTCGAGGCTTTTCTTTATACATAGACGATGATGCGTTTGAATGACGTGATTAAACTGGTCACTATACCAGAGCATACAACAATGAATAATGAATAAATAGCTGTATCGTTTTGAAGCAGTAAAATACCTGAAATAATAATAGATGCGTCAATCACTAAAATGATGATGCCAGGGTTTAACGATAACCATTTCGCAAGTATCAGAGAAAATAAGTCGACCCCGCCTTGACTTGCGTGCTGCCGGAGCATGATGCCGGTTCCGATTCCGTTAAAAATGCCTCCAAGGCAAGCGCTTAAGATAATGGGAAGATGAAAAATCCCGTGAAGCGGAAACAGCAAATCAATCATAACGGCTGAGAGAACCATGCCATAGATAGCATTTAAAAAATAAGAGCGGTTAAAACCTAGAGCGAGAAGGTAAATCGGCAAGTTTAAGCAAAAAATCATCACGCCTACTTTATAGCCAAGTAAATAATTAATGATTAAGCTAATTCCCGTAATGCCTCCTGTTACAAGCTGAAGCGGAAGAATAAAAACGTTAATTCCGATACTAACAAACACACTGCCAATTCCAATTGCAATTAATTTTTTGTACATGCTGTCTCATCCTTGTCTATGAATCTCTTTATATGTATATGAAGACAAGCAGAGTTTCAGCACAAAGACTGCTTCAGAAACCATAATGCACGGATTAAATATATGCAAAGGAAGCTGTTTCGCAATGCAAATGTGTTGCATAAACATTCTTCACCATAGACAATAAGAATTAACGAAGAAGGTAAATGGAGGAGAAAAAATTGATCGTTCGAAAAGCTAGAGAAGAAGAAACATCATCTATTGAAACAGTAACGCTTGCTGCTTATGAGCAATATGCAGCTGTAAAATCGGAAGCACACTGGAAAAGATATCGAAAGGGAATTTTACATACCCTGAGTGAAGAAAAGAAATTTGAATGCATGGTAGCTGAAATCGATGGAGAAATGGCAGGAAGCGTTTTGTTTTATCCGCCGAATACGGATGTATATGGAGGGTTATTAAAACCATTTCCATGGGCTGAAATTCGTCTGCTGGCAGTTGCTCCATCTCATCGCCGAAAAGGAGTCGCCAATGCGCTTCTTGAAGCGTGTGAAAAAAAATCTCGGGAGCTAGGGTGTTCTTATTTAGGTTTACATACAGATCATTCAATGGAACATGCCATTAAGCTGTACACTAAAAGAGGTTACGTTCGTTTTCCTGATAACGATTTTTATCCGGTAAAAGATTTGCACGTTATGGCATTTAGAAAATCAGTTTAATAAAAAAGCCTTTGAAATCATTGACTTCAAAGGCTTTTTTGAGATTCTGAATTTAAAATGACAAAAGCGAGAAAAAGAATAGGAGAAGCTAGCCAAATTGCTTTTGTTCCGAGGGTGAAAGTAGAAATAGAGCCTAACAATGCACCACTTAAAAAAGAGAGGATAATGGCCGTAAAACGAAGGCACTGATAAGCAGCATTTTCGTCGCGTTTGAATATAGCATAGTATGCTGCTTGAGAAGCAGTACGAAGGTTTCCAGTTGTCATTGTTGTATTATATGACCATTTTATCAAAGTTCTAAATGAAGAAACTTGAAGAGCAGCAACAAATGAAATTGTTACTGTAACCAACATATTAGGAACACTAGGTGGTAAAAACCCAACAATAATGAGTACGACAATTTCTAAAAGCAATACGATACGAGAAGTATCAGGGAGTACAGATACAAATCGCGGCTGCTTAAATGTTTCGGTTACAGCAACGCCTAGGATAAAGGCTACAATAGGGGGAATATGAAGAAAAGCTTCTGTCCATTGACCTTGTGCTGCCTTTACACCTAATAAAACGATATTTCCACTTTGTGCATTTGCAAATACTCCGTTTCTGCTTATATACGTATAAGCATCAAGAAAACCTCCCACAATAGCTAACAAAATTCCAAGGATAACTGAATTTGCCGTTGCAGCTTTTTTGAATCGTTTCGTTAATTGTAAAAAGTAAGATGATTTGTTTGTGAGCATGTCTTTTTTCTGCCTCCTGAAAATCTAAGGTGCATTATCTAGTATAAGCAAAAAATCGGCTTTTCTTCAATTGCTGTGACTCCATGTAAAAAAGATAGGGAAGATCCCTATCTTTTGTGTCATTTATATAACGTGACGATTCCAGTGGCGGTGAGCTGAAACAGCTTCAACAAATTCATCTGTAAAACGTGTAGAATCTCCAGTTACGACACCGGGACTACTATCTAAGCCAGCAGCTTTTAGCCACTTAACACCTTCATCTGTGGCGCCAATTGGTTTAAAATGCTCGAATGCTTCTTGAGCAAACGTCAGTGCTTCTTTACGAAACTTCTCATCAGCTGACGAACTTCCGACAACATAAACCGCATCGAATAAGACAGAATCACTTGTTAAGAACGTGTGCTGTACTTCAAGTTCTGACCCGTCTGTTCCTTTTACGTTTTGGAGGGTTGTGCTTACAATTTCAGGCTGAATGCCCTGTTGTTTTAAACTGTTTAACACTTGTGGTAGGTCACCGCTAAAGTCATTAGCTACAATGACAGCTACTTTACGCGTATTCGGCTTTTTAATCGTCTGTTCCTGACTAAGAGCCGGAGACGACTTGGTCACTGGCGCGTCTTCTCCTGATGGAGGCGTTGCACCAATCGCTTGTGCCACTTGTTTAGCTAGCACTGTACTGACGTTGGCAAACATATCAACAACCTGTTGCTGAACAGACTTGCTTTTCACTTTTCCAAGCTCAAAGCTGAAAGCACTGATAATATGCTCTTTTTCAGGGTCGCTCATGCTATTCCAAAATAGCGTTGCCTGTGAAAAGTGGTCTTTAAAACTTTCGCTTCGGCTTCGAACTTTTCTTCCTTCCACTTTTTCTTGATAGTGAGCATAACCGCCCTCTGACTCTGGTACAGGAGCCGGGGTATTGGCTGCAAGAGAGTTTCTGTGATAGCTGACAGGCCCTTTGTTAATCGTTTGACGTCCGTAACCGTCGCGTTGATTGTTATGAAACGGGCATACTGGACGGTTGATTGGAAGTTCGTGAAAATTCGGACCGCCAAGACGAATAAGCTGGGTATCCGTGTATGAAAACAATCTTCCTTGTAAGAGAGGATCATTGGAAAAATCAATTCCCGGTACTACATGCCCCGGATGGAATGCGACTTGTTCTGTTTCCGCAAATACGTTGTCTACATTTCGATTTAAGGTCATTTTTCCAACCAATTTGACGGGAATGTCTTCTTCTGGCCAAAGCTTAGTTGGATCGAGAATGTCAAAGTCGAATTTAAATTCATCTTCCTCAGCTATGATTTGAAGCCCTAGCTCATATTCAGGATAGTCTCCGTTTTCAATTGACTCCCATAAATCGCGGCGATGAAAATCAGGGTCTTTCCCAGAAATTGTTTGAGCCTCGTCCCAAACAAGGGAATGCGTGCCGAGCACAGGCTTCCAGTGGAATTTGACAAAATGAGCTTTTCCTTCTGCATTAACTAAGCGAAAAGTATGTACGCCGAAGCCTTCCATCATACGCAAGCTGCGAGGAATTGCACGGTCTGACATTGTCCACATGACCATGTGGGCAGACTCTTGGTTATTAGCGACAAAATCCCAAAACGTATCATGTGCTGAAGCCGCCTGAGGCATTTCGTTGTGTGGCTCAGGCTTAACAGCGTGAATTAAATCCGGGAATTTAATCGCATCTTGGATAAAGAACACGGGAATGTTATTTCCAACTAAGTCATAGTTTCCTTCTTCTGTATAAAATTTTGTTGCAAAACCACGTGCGTCGCGAACCGTTTCAGCTGAACCTTTAGAACCTGCTACAGTAGAAAAACGGACAAATACAGGTGTTTTTACAGACGGATTCTGTAAAAATTTAGCTTTTGTATATTCACTGAGCGAGTCATACAGCTCAAATTCTCCGTGAGCAGCGAAGCCTCGTGCATGAACGATGCGTTCAGGAATGCGCTCGTGGTCAAAATGCGTCATTTTTTCACGGAAATGAAAGTCTTCCATAAGGGTTGGACCACGTTCGCCTGCTTTTAAAGAAAATTCATCTTCGGAAAGCTTTAACCCTTGATTGGTTGTGAGTGCTTGGTTTCGATCGTCTGTTTTAAACTGCTCGAGCTGTTCTTGCTTGCTTTTTTCATTTACAGGGTGCTTTTTTGTCATACTTGTCTTCCTCCTTGATCTTCAGTTAATAATCATTACAAAATGTGTACCCTATCAAAAGTTGAAGCAAACAGAAATGTTGGAATTTTTTCGTAGGAAATCCGTTATTTTCTTGTTATGATTATGAATAAGTATTCATAAATACAAAAAAAGGAGAGGGGATACATAGATGAAAACACGGGTAACAGATTTATTAGGAATTCAATATCCAATTGTACAAGGAGGTCTTGCGTATCTAGCGTACGCAGAACTTGCGGCTGCTGTCTCAAATGCAGGCGGGCTTGGACAAATTACAGCTATGACGCTCCGAACACCTGAGAAACTTCGAGCTGAAATTAAGAAAGTACGTTCTTTAACTGAGCGTCCTTTTGGCGTTAATTTTGCTGTTGGAGGTCAAACAGAAGGTTCTTATAAAGAACTTCTCGACGCAGCAGTAGAAGAAGGTGTTCCGGTTATTTCCATAACAGGAGCAAATCCCACACCTATTTTTGAAAGATTAAAAGGAACGGGAATTAAAACGCTCGTGCTGGTAGCCAACGTACGTCAAGCTCAAAAAGCTGAGAAGCTAGGAGCAGATGCTGTCATGGCAGTAGGGCAAGAAGCCGGAGGGCATATTGGACGTGAGGATCTAGGCACAATGGTATTAATTCCTCGAGTAGCTGCGGCTGTGTCAATTCCGGTCTTGGCAAGCGGAGGGATTGGAAACGGACAAGGATTATTGGCAGCGTTATCATTAGGCGCTGAAGGGATAGAAATGGGAACACGTTTTATCGCGACAAAAGAATGTGTAGATGCCCATGATGCGTATAAACAAGCTATTGTAGAAGCAAAAGAAACGGATACCGTGGTTATTAAACGTTCGTTCGGGGCACCTGGACGCGTATTGAAGTCTCACTACACTCTTGACATTATTGAGCGTGAGGAGCAAGGAGAGAGGTACGAAGAGTTAAAAGACGTCATTAGCGGAGGGGCAAACTGCCGGTATATTTATGAAAATAAAATCGATGAAGGCTATGGATGGGCAGGCCAAGTCGTTGGACTGATTGATAGTATTCCAACGGTGCAAGAGCTGTTTGACAGTATGATAGAAGAAGTGCACGCCGGTTCTAAACGACTGCTGAGTATAGTGGAAAAGAAGTAGAGATACAAGCCGTCATACTGTAGCAATTGTTCGCATATTTATAATCTATATCTCTAAATGAGGTGAGAGAATGAAAAGAATGCGAGCATTTGCTATCATGACGTTTTTAATAGTAGGTTCAGGATATGCAGTTTTTATTAAAAAAGAAGAAGTTTCCAAGACTCAGCAAGCACAAGTGTACGAAGAAGCAAAGCCTGTTATTAAACAAATGGACAAACTGGATATTTGGCATAAAATCAGCAGCGGTTTAACTGAAGCGGGCTATGAATCAAGGGGTGTGAATTCTTCCCTTTATTCAAAAGACAGAGTAGAGCTGGATGTGTATATGGAGCCTTCCGTTTCAGCTGATGCCAAAACGCAAGAAACGATTAAACAAATGGTATATAAAATACTGGAAGAAAATAAATTTCAGCAAAAGGCCTTTCATGTAACAATTAAATTCCTGCCCGAAAAACAAGCAAAATAGACTTGTCTCGGCCAGGAATTTTTTTTATTAAAATGCTTTTTCATTGGCTGCTGGAATACTCTCAGGGAGAGAAATTTCAGCATTTTTGGGCTGATACGTAATTTTTCCGTCCAGCACATCATTGGCTTTTTGTAGGTCTAATAAATTTTCCCATCGTGCGATAATAAAAGCAGCTACCGCATAACCAATAATATTAACTGTGGTCCGGTAATTACCCATAAAGCGATCAGGAGCAAGCATCAGAGCAACGGCAGCTACCGGAATGGATCCAGTTGCTGCTGCGGTAGCAGAAAGAGCAACAAAAGCTGATCCTGGAATGCCAGCCATTCCTTTAGACGTAAGAAGAAGAACACCAAGCATTAAAAGCTGATCAGTGAGGCTCAAGTCCACGCCCGTTGCTTGTGCTAAAAAGACGAGAGCAAGAGACAGGTAGATAGAAGCACCGTCTAGATTAAACGAATAGCCCGTAGGCACAACAAGGCCAACGACTGCTTTGTTGCATCCTGCTTGTTCAAATTTATCCATGAGCTGCGGCATAACGGCTTCAGTAGAACCCGTAGCAAATGCCAGCATAATTTCTTCTCGTATATATAGAATAACTTTCCACAAGCTTAATTTTAAATAGGTTCGTAAAATAACAGCTAAAACAAGAACAAATGCTAGACAAGCAATTGTCATAGCGATAAATAGCTTTCCAAATGCAGCAAGTGTTCCAAGACCGTACTGACTAACCGCAAATGCCATGGCGCTAAACGTGGCAAGAGCCGTTAACTTCATGATGTATCCCATAATTTTAAATAACACATCATTTACTTTTTCTAATACGTGTAGAAGGGTCTCCGCTGTTTTTCCACCTATATGGACAAGAGCGATTCCGAACAAACACGAAATTAAAAGCACTTGAAGCATGGAGTTGTTTGAAAAAGCACCAACTGCACTGTCTGGAATCATATTAAGAAAAAAATCACCTTCGCTCGGAAGTTCGGAGCCGTTTGTCTTCGCGTCCATTTCAGTTGTGCTTAAGCTTGAAGGATCAACATTCATACCGGCGCCGGGGTTCATTACGTTTGCTACTAATAGACCGATAAGTAGAGCGAATGTTGTGACAATTTCGAAGTAAAGAATGGTTTTTCCACCGATACGCCCAACTGTTTTAATGTTTCCAACCTTGGCAATTCCGACAACGACTACCCCAAAGATAAGAGGAGCAATCAGCATTTTGATGAGCTTAATAAAACCGTCTCCAATCGGTTTCACAGCATTTCCAAAGCTTGGCCATAGATATCCTACGGCTACGCCAAGTACAATTGCCATCATAATTTGAAAGAAAAGACCTTTATAAAAAGGTTTTTTCTTACTTTTTGCCGCTGTTTGTGTCATGTGTTCTCCCTTCGTCGTACAATTTTTTGATATTACAATAGATGTTATGTTTTTTTACATTTTAACGTAAGGTTATTTGAGGTGTCATTGGTCTCTTTGACTAAAATTCAATAAAAATATTAGTTGAAGTGTATAAGAAGGGAAGGGAGTGGTTTAAAACATTATTATTTTTAATGTAGATCTTTAAAAAAACTAATAAAAAGCACATGCAGAGGCATGTGCTTTTTATTTATTAAATTAGTTTAATTCCGCTAATTAAAATGATGGTCGCCATAATGGCTTGAAGCGGTCTTGAGGGCACTTTCGTTGATAAACGGCTTCCGAGTAACACACCCGGAATAGATCCAGTTAATAGGTTAGCAGTCAACATATAATCCACGCTTCCAAAGCTTGCATTTAAAATACCAGCCACCGTAACGAGAAGAAACGCATGTGCAATATCAGTACCAACCAGCTCAGATGTTTTTAACTTAAATAAGTACAGCATTGCAATGGCAAATAATGAGCCAGAACCAATCGATGTTAGTCCGACAATGAACCCAAAGACTACGCCAATTCCGATTGTTAATCCTTTTTTCTGATTTAAGTCCATTTCCTGAAACCGATTTGGGCGAATTAATTTATCAAAAAAGACGCGAAAGATAATTGAGATGGCAACCAGCGTCATGACGTACCCGAGAGCGTGCTTAATAATCGTTTCTTGATGCTCGTGAAAAGATGGGAATGCATGAAGTGTGACAATAGCCAGCACAGCGCTCGGAATACTTCCGAAAGCTAAATATTTTGCTAATTTAAAGTTAATGGTTCGCTGTTTGTAGTGCTGAGCGACTCCGAATAATTTTGTGATAGAATTGTAGACAAGATCTGTTCCTACGGCAATGGAAGGGTTAATGCCGAGTACAATCAGTAAAGGTGTTAATAAAGCGGCACCTCCAACCCCCGTTAAGCCTACAAGGGTTCCAACGAATAATCCCATTAAGGTAATTGATAGTTCCATATTTTGTCCTCCTACTCTCAAAACCAAGTACATTGATCTGATTATAGAGCATTGTAACTCATATGTAAATAAAATTCTGAATATTTTTAGTGAAGTTGAAAAGGTTTTCTTAGTCTTCACTATTTTAGGGAACGGACGATAAAGTCATAGGAAGTTATAAAAAAGTAAATAGAATACGTTTATTTATCTATGATTACGCTCTAATTTGTGTTACAAATGTAAATGCAATAAAAGAGTTTATTTTTATCTCATTTGAAAGACCGGTGAATGCATGAGTTTTGTTACGAAAGATTTGTTAATTAATTTTTTATTTATTTTATTGGCGCTGTTTTTAGTGCAGATGTTTTATTTGATCAAGTATGCTAAAAAAGTTCATTGGTGGAAAGATCACTATATCGCGGTATTTCCGATTTTAGCTATTACCTTTTGCCTTTTGTTTCCGGTTAACGGAGCTTATGTCCCGGATGACTATCGAATGGATTTACGAAGAATTCCTTATATTTTAGGAACGTTATATGGAGGCTGGCCGCTAGGAAGCTTGCTTTTTGTCTTTATTTTACTGCTGCGCTTGCTAATTGGCGGGTACGATGTAGGGTTTTTATCAACATTAATTGCTCTTCCGATTTTATCCATTCCTTTATTTTTCATAACAAAATACTTTTTACATTTCTCATTAAAAAATAGAATTATCGTGAGCACCTGTCTTAGTGTAATTGGTTCTTTATTAGCTATGCTTGTATCTATTTTCATCTTACACGTAACAAGCATTCCTATTAGCGTGTGGGTTCAGTTCGCTGTTTTAGATGTGGCAGGCATGTTTGTGATTACCATACTGTGGGAAGCGATACGGGCAAATTTATTAGTGCTGCAGCGCCTGATGAAAGCAGAAAAGCTAGAAATTGTCAGTCATTTAGCCGCCAGCATCTCTCATGAGGTGCGAAATCCTCTAACTGCAAGCAGAGGATTTATGCAAATGCTGCAAGAAGATGAAAAAGAACCTGCTAAAAAACGCTACATTTCGATTGCTATTAATGAACTAGACCGCGCAAAAGAAATCATTGATGATTACTTGCTATTTGCCAATTCCGCTCCAGAACGAAATGAAAAAATGAATATGTCAGAAGAAATTCATCACGTCACCCATATTATGACGCCTCTTGCCAATATGAACGGAGTCGCGATTGATTTTACATTCGATGAAGAAGTGAAGTTCTTCGTAATGGGAGAAAGAAGAAAGCTTCAGCAGTGTCTAATCAACTTATTTAAAAATAGTATTGAAGCCATGCAAAACGGAGGCACGTTAACTATTAAAGTAGGAAAAGAAGGCGGAGTTGTGATCGTTGATATTATGGATACAGGCTGCGGTATGACGCAAGAACAAATCAACCGGTTAGGCGAACCGTATTTTACAACAAAAGAAAAAGGTACGGGGCTTGGAACGATGGTATCTTTCAGTATTATTCATTATATGAAGGGAAAAGTAAGTGTGTCTAGCGTAAAAGGAAAAGAAACGTGCTTTTCACTTCAATTTCCCCTTTGTGAGTAAAGAGCAGCTTTAGGGCTGCTCTTTTTATATGCAAAAATTTTAAAAATAGATAAAAGTAAACTGATTATTAAAAAAGTATTGAATTTAAGAAATGAAAGCGTTACAATCTATTTAAAGTTATCCGAAACGTTTTGGAGGAATTTTGATTGACAACGATTAAAGATATAGCGCGAGTTGCCGGCGTATCTGTAACAACGGTGTCTCGGGCTTTAAATGGTTATTCAGATGTAAATGAAAAAACAAGGCAAAAGATTGCAGCCGTAGCAAGAGAGCTGGACTATAGCCCCAATACGTTAGCTCGAGGATTGGTTATGCAAAAGTCAAAGACAATTGGACTACTAGTTTCAGGCATCAGCAGAGAGAGCGTAAAAGATAATTTCACGTTTGAAGTATTGTGCGGTGTAAATGAGCGTGCATCTACTTTGGGGTATGACTTGATTTTATTTAATACAAACACGATGATGCAGCGAGAAAAAACGTATACTCAGCTTTGTCGAGAGCGAAGAGTGGACGGGGCAATTATTCAGGGCATCAAAAAAGAAGATCCTTATTTAAAAGAAGTAGTAGAAAGCGATATTCCTTGTGTTTTAGTTGATATTCCCGTCCATTCTAGTTCAGTAGGCTATGTCACCACCGATAATGCTTTGGGAGCTAAAAAAGCGGTTGAACATTTAGCGAGTCTTGGCCATCAGAATATTGGGATGATTAACGGACATGAAGACGCATTTGTCAGCCAAGAACGTCTCAATGGATACAGACAAGCCCTCAAAGAATGCGGTTTGTCGTTTCGGTCTGAATGGGTTGTAAGCGGAAAGTTTGAAGAAAAGAAAGCAGAGAAAGCTGCCAGTGAGCTTTTAAATAAGTATAAAGAGCTCACCGCTATTTTTTGTGCAAGTGATTTAATGGCACTGGGAGCATTAAAAGCATGCAAAGAACTTGGCCTTGATGTACCAAAAGACGTTTCGATTGTCGGATATGATAATATTGTTCTTGCTTCTTACTCGTCTCCAAATTTGACGAC
This sequence comes from Priestia sp. D51, assembly GCF_053345675.1. Taxonomy (NCBI): domain Bacteria; kingdom Bacillati; phylum Bacillota; class Bacilli; order Caryophanales; family Bacillaceae; genus Priestia; species Priestia sp. D51. Next base: position 958,077 of record NZ_JBLTIR010000001.1, read on the forward strand.
TGTAGGGCAGGAAGTATATCAGATTGGCTATGAAGCTGCAGATTTACTAATTGAGATGCTAGAAGGGAAAGAAACAAATATGAAGCGTTATCTTGATACACAGCTGATTATTCGAGAATCAACAGCTAAAAACCACGGCTAGTGGTTTTTATATAATGTAAAAACCGAAACGTTTCGGTTTTGTGCTTCGTTTTTCCAAAACGTTTCGGTAAAATTTAGGGGGATGGAAATGGATTACCGTGTGATTAAAGAAAATGACTTATTTTTACTAACAGATCAAGCAGGAAATATCACTGAAAACCATCAGTATGGTTTAGGGCTATATATGAAAGATACGCGTTTTTTGAGCAAATTTCATTTGAAAATTAACGGTACAGATCCTGTGTTATTGTCCTCAAGTGCCGACGAAAACCTGTTAGCCACAATTCTTCTTACTAATCCGCATATGGAAAAAGAAGGAGAACTATCGCTGTGGCGAGAGTCTGTAGAAATAGAAAGAAAACGCTTTATATATGAGGGTGTTTTCTATGAAAAAATAAAATTGAAAAGTTATTTTCCTAAAAAAATTGCTTTTACATTAAGTATCCAAGCAGATGTCGATTTTAACGATATGTTTATCGTAAGAGGTTTTCAAACTGGAAATGTCGGAAAAAGAACAGGGCAAATAAAAGGGGAAAGCAGTTTAATATATACATACGAAGGATCAGATGATATCAAGCGTTCGACATGGATTTCTTGGGATAAAAAAGCCTCACACGTGTATGAACAAGGAGAGGTTATGTTTTCTTTCGAACTGAACCATCAGGAAGAAGAAGAAATTACATTAATGGTTCAGCCGCAAATGGGCGAAGACATCAATGAAAATATTTTATCAGCTGGTGAAGCATTTAGTTTACTAACGCAGTCATATAAAAAGTGGGAAAAATCTTCTACAAAAGTGACAACCGATCATCCGACAATGCAGCGCCTTATTACAAGAGGACTTAACGACCTGCGCGTACTGCTAACGGATGTAGGATTCGGTGCTTTTCCTGTAGCTGGATTGCCTTGGTTTGGTGTGCCATTTGGAAGGGATAGTCTAATTGCAGCGCTTCAAATGCTGGCTTTTAATCCGGAAGTAGCAAAAGGAACGCTACGTACTATGGCAGCATATCAAGGAACGGCAAATGATCCATGGCGTGATGAACAGCCGGGTAAAATTATGCATGAAATACGTTACGGAGAACTAGCCAACACAAATCAAATACCTTTTACTCCATATTACGGAACAGTTGACGCGACACCATTATTTTTAATTTTGTTAACGGAATATGTGAAGTGGACGGGAGACTTCGAGTTTGTAAAAGAAATGCAAATGACTGTCGATGGAGCTTTGACATGGATCAATGAATATGGAGATCGAGACGGTGATTTATTTCTTGAATACCATCAAGAATCAAGTAAAGGAATTGCTAACCAAGGATGGAAAGACTCAGGGGATTCTGTTGTCCATCGCAGCGGTGAATATGCAAAAACTCCTATTGCTTTAGTGGAAGTACAAGGCTACGTATATCAAGCGAAAATGGGTATTGCTTCTTTGTATGATCAGTTAAACAAAACAAATGAAGCAAATAGTTTACGTGAAGAAGCTGAGCTGCTGCGTAAAAAGTTCAATGAAGCCTTTTGGATGGAAGACGTGTCATTCTATGCCATTGCACTTGATGAACATAAACATCAAGTAGGAACGATTACGTCAAATCCAGGTCATGTACTTTTAGCCGAGATGATGGATGAGGAGAAGCTGAACAAAGTAGCGGAAAGGCTAGTATCAGAATCTATGTTTTCGGGATATGGAATTCGTACAATGGCAGAAGGAGAAGCGGGTTATAATCCAATGAGTTATCATGACGGGAGCATTTGGCCGCACGATAATAGTTTAATTGTTCTCGGTTTGAGTAAAGCGAACAAGCAAACAGAAGTCAATAAAGTGATAAAAGGGCTGGTTGATGCAGCTGAGCATTTTGAATACGACCGCCTTCCAGAGTTATTCTGCGGCTATTCAAGTAACCTTGGCAAGCCTGTCAAATATCCCGTTGCCTGCTCACCTCAAGCTTGGGCAGCCGGAACGCCTTTAGCTTTCGTACAGGCGATGCTAAGACTGTTTCCTGATAGTACAGCAGGTACTATACAGATAAATCCTTTGTTCATAGACGATATGAATGAAATCTCTGTAGAAAACCTTGTGATTGGCAGTGGGAAACTTTCATTAACGGTTAAAAAAGAAGAAAGCGAAACTATTATTTACGTGAAAGAAAATACGACAAAATACGAGCTTCTATCTCAATGTAAGGTAAGAAATTATGTAGGTTAATGTTACTTCGACCGCGGCTTATTAAGCGTCAATTAATAAGCCGCAGGTCAATGAAATGAAAGGAGACAGCTAATGAAGAAGTGGATACTCGCTTTAAGTTTGGTTCTGGCAGTGGCTGGAGCAGCTTTAACTGGATGTTCAAATGTACAAGAAGTTTCCGGGGAAAATGGTCAAGTCGAAATTGTATTAGCCGGCTGGGGAGGCAACCCAACAGAGACGAAGCTGCTTAATCAAACTATTCAAGACTTTGAAAAACTCCATCCATCAATTCATGTGAAGCATGAAGTAATCACTGATCAATACATGGATATTCTAAAAACGCGTTTAATAGGTGGAAATGGTCCAGATGTTTTTTATCTTGATGCACTTGAAGCGCCGGGTCTTATTAATACAGGGGTTTTAGAACCTTTAAATTCTTATGTAAAATCTGATTTTGATGTTCAGGATTTTGAGAAACCATTATTGAAAGCGTTTCAAAAAAATGGAGAGACTTATGGTTTTCCAAAAGATTACTCCACATTAGGCTTATTTTACAACAAAAAGCTATTTAAAGAAGCAGGAGTAGAAGTACCAAAAACATGGGATGAGTTTAAAGAAGTTTCAAAAGTATTTAAAAAGAAAGGGATTCAAGCGTTTGGTGTTACGCCGGAATTAGCGCGTATCTTCTACATGGCGCAGGCAAACGGAGGAGACATTGTAAAGAGCAATAAGGCAAACTTTGCTACGAAAGAAGTCGTGGATTCTCTTCAGCCGCTCATCGATCAGCATTTAAAAGATAAAACGTCTGTACAGCCCTCTGATGTAGGCGCAAATTCAGGTACGGACATGTTTGCACAACAAAAAGTAGCTATGGTGATTGAAGGGAATTGGATGATTCCATTTTTACAGGAGTCCTTCCCAAAACTTGATTACGGTACAGCGGAAGTTCCGACAATAAACGGTCATAAAAATACGATGGCATTTACGGTCGCGTATGTAATGAATGCTGACTCAAAAAAGAAAAAAGCATCTTGGGAGCTCATTCAGTACTTAACCGGGAAAGAAGGAATGGAAACTTGGACAAGCAAGGGTTATGCATTGCCAACAAGAAAATCCGTAGCGGATAAGCTTGGTTTTGCTGAAGACGAAAAACGAGGTCCATTAGTAAAAGGAGCTGCTTATGCAACTGTCTGGCAAGATGGTCCGTATTTGCCTATTATCATGAATAACTTTAATAACCAGTTTTTAAGCGCCTTTTTGGGACAAAGTGATTTAGAGACAGCTTTGAAAAAAGCACAAAAGCAGGCAAATCAAGAGATTAGTATTTACGAATAAGGCTCGGCGGGGGAGTGGAGGAAATGAAAAACGGAAAAATACGAACGTACAAACCTCGTGATGTAGGGCAAGGATATGCTTTTATGACGCCTACACTGTTTGTACTATTGCTGTTTGTTATTGCACCTATTTTTTATGCCATCTTTTTGTCTTTACATAAAGTTCAATTGCTGGGAGGAACTGAGTTCCATTTTCGAGGGCTTGAGAACTACATGAAGGTTCTTGAAGATGAGAAAGCTAAAATTGCTCTTTGGAATACGGTGAAGTATGTAGTAATTGTTGTACCGGTACAAACCGCATTGGCACTTATACTGGCTGCCACATTAAATGCAGGGCTAAAAGCAGAAAAAGTTTTTCGCATTATTTATTTTTTACCTACACTTACATCATCGGCTGTATTAACGCTTATTTTTATGTGGATGTACAATCAAAATGGAATTGTGAACGAGTTTTTAAAGTTTGTTGGTCTTCCAACTTACAATTGGCTTGGAGATCCTCAGGTCGCTTTGATTGCCATTATGATTATGAACATCTGGGCAACAGCTCCATTTTTTATGGTTATTTATTTGGCAGCTTTGCAAGACGTACCAGATTCGCTTTATGAAGCAGCTCAGTTAGATGGGGCTAATGTATTTCAACGATTTTGGCATATTACAGTTCCGAATCTGCGACCGGTTACATCATTCGTAGTGATCATGGGACTGATTGGTACGTTTCAGTTATTTGATCAATCGTTTATTTTCTCAGGAGGTTCAGGAGGTCCTAATAACTCGACTCTGACTGTTGTTCTGCTTATTTATCAATATGCATTTAAAAATTTAGGTACTATGGGGTATGCTGCAGCACTAGCCTTTATGCTGGCGCTCGTGATTTTGGTGGCAACGGTTATTCAGAGAAAGTTTTCAAAAGAAGAAAGTATGTACTAAGGGGGGGAGAAAAAGATGAAGAAAAAAACAGGAGTCCTCATTTTATATACGATTTTAAGCATATACGCGCTGATTACTCTGATTCCATTTATTTGGGCGCTGTCCGCTTCTTTTAAAACGCTAGAAGAAATTGTGTCAGGTACGGTGAACTTTATTCCGAAACACTTTACGCTAGACAACTATAAACAAATTTTTGTGGAACAAAAGCTGTTCCCTCGCTGGATGTTTAATAGCTTATTTATTGCCGTAGTAGGAACAGCTCTGAATTTGCTATTTAACTCAATGGCTGGTTATGCCCTTGCACGCCTCAGTTTCCCGGGAAAGAAAAGTTTATTTATTATTATTTTAGCGGTGCTTATGATTCCTGGACAAGTAACGATGATTCCTAATTTTTTAATTTTAAAAGAGTTAGGCTGGTTAAATACCTATCAGGGAATGATTGTACCGGGAATGGTAAATGCGACTTTTATATTTATGATGCGTCAATTTTTTATTAATTTCCCAAAAGAGCTTGAAGAAGCAGCGGAGTTGGATGGGTTATCGAAGTTTGGAACATTCTTCAAAATAGTCCTTCCACTTGCAAAACCTGCCTTAGCAGCACAAACGATTTTTGTATTTATGGGGTTTTGGAATGATTTTATGAAGCCTTTAATTGTGATGTCTGATGAAAATATGTTCACGTTGACTTTAGGCCTTAACACATTTAAAGGTCAGTATATCAGTTATTGGAACTATATTATGGCAGCTTCCATGGTTTTTACACTTCCAATTTTGCTCATTTATGCGTTTTTTAACAAATATTTCATTAAAGGAATTTCGTTTACTGGAGGAAAATAAAAAAGAGGCTGGGATAAAAGTATTTTAGTTGGAATTACAAAAAAACGAACGATTAATTAAAAAATCATAATCGTTCGTTTTTTGTTGTCATGGTGAGCGTGAATTTCATATGTTTAGTTGCTTCTAGCTGTTGATTGAAGTTCACTCACATACTGATCAATCATCGTTTGCAGTTCCTCTAGGTTCGTTTTACTGTTGTTAACAGGCAGCTGCTTTAATGAATGAAGGGCACTATCCACAACAAACTTGCGGGGATTTGATTGTTTAAACAGCTCTTCTTCAATAAAACTAATAAGCTCTGTACATTTTTGACGTTCAAATTCATCCGTAAATTGTTTGTGAACCTGCTTTTTTAAATCGATAAGTGCTGCGGAAATGTCCTGTTCTATTTGATTTTTAGTATTTGGGCAAGATGGAAGCCATTCTTTAATCGTTTGCGGATCGAGCAAAATGTCTCCTGAATTTGCTACTTCGTCTACAAGAGGAAGCAGACGCTTAACGCTGTAAGTTATAATCTCATGGGGATCAGTCTTTGTACCATTGACCATAAAGTTATAGTGAAAGTTGCGGTGAAGCATGCCAAGAAACATAATTGCACAATCTAGCAGGTAAGGTTTCTTTTCTTGACCAAATAAATCAATGAACCGTTTGTAGAACCAGTTTACTTCAATAAACTGGGTTTTTTTTATGTATGCTTTTAAATCAGGGTCATTGGAAACAAATACTTCTTCAAGTAATGTAAAAAATTTGTGTTTGTGATGGTTTTTCATCTGTGCATCGATCTGTTTAATAAATACATCTACATCGGTCAGACTTTTACCAACCAGCAGCTGATTCCGCTCTTGTTCAATGGTCGTATGAAGCCATGTAAAAACAGCGATTAATAATTCATTTTTTGAAGAAAAATAGTTGTAGAATGTTCCTTTTGAAATGCCGCTATAATCAATGATGTCTTGAATAGACGTAGCTTGAAATCCTTTTTCAACGAAGAGATGGTGTGCATTTTTTACAACTTGCTGTTTTCGGTTATTCATTATTATCACCTAAATATAAAATTAGACTCATGGTCCAACTTTATGATACATGATTTAAAGCGTTTACACAAATGTTCTTTTCAGAAAACTGAACGATATCACGACAATATATTGGTATAAAAGGATTATAGGACTAAAAAAGTTGAGAAAGTAAAGAACGTGAACGTAAGATTTTTCACTTGCATAAATTGAACTCACAGTATAATATACTCTATGTAGAACACGTGTCTAAAAAAATGAACCTAAAGTATAAGGAGGTACAATAATGAGTCGATCGATAAATCAAATGGAAAAGCCGCCTTATGGCATAATTGCTATTTTGTTAATTGGCGCTTTTATCTCATTATTGAATGAAACGTTATTAAATGTGGCGCTGCCGTCTATTATGAAAGACTTAGATGTGACAACGTCAACTGTCCAGTGGCTTTCTACTGGTTATATGTTAGTGAATGGTATTATGATTCCAACTACCGCTTTTTTAATTCAGCGCTATTCTGTCAGAGGCTTATTTTTAACGGCGATGACTTTATTTACAGCAGGAACAATACTTGCAGGTGCTTCGCCCGTATTTTCTGTGTTGTTAACCGCTCGTATTATTCAAGCGTCAGGCGCAGCTATTATGATGCCGCTTTTAATGAACGTATTGCTCACAAGTTTTCCATTAGAAAAACGCGGAGCTGCGATGGGGATTTTCGGTTTAGTTATGATTTTTGCTCCGGCAATTGGTCCTACATTATCAGGATGGCTAATTGAACACTATGAGTGGAGAATGCTGTTCCACCTTGTTACGCCAATCGCAGCCATTGTATTAATAGGCGCTTTCTTCCTATTAAAAGACAAAAAAGAAAAAGTGGAAATCAATTTGGATTTTTTATCCCTTTTGCTATCTACAATTGGATTTGGCGGACTTCTATACGGGTTTAGCTCAGCAGGGGATAAAGGCTGGGATTCTGTGGAAGTATACGGTACCATTATCGTAGGAGCTGTGGCGCTGATTTTATTTATTACACGTCAGTTCAAGCTTAAAACACCGATGCTTGAATTCCGCATTTTTAAATATCCAATGTTTGCTTTATCATCAACGATTTCGATGGTGATCACAATGGCATTATTCTCAGCCATGCTGCTAATGCCAATTTATGTTCAAACGGTACGAGGCATCTCTCCGCTTCATTCAGGATTACTAATGCTTCCAGGTGCGCTGCTAATGGGTGTAATGTCACCGATTACCGGAAAATTATTTGATAAATTCGGAGCGCGTGCATTGGCTGTAACGGGTCTAACGATTACAGCTGTTACGACGTATTTCTTCAGTAACTTAGAGCTTGATACGACGTATACAACGCTCATTACGCTTTACACGCTTCGCATGTTCGGAATGTCTATGGTGATGATGCCGGTTATGACAAACGGATTAAATCAGCTGCCGCAGCGCTTTAATCCGCATGGTACTGCCATGAACAATACGCTTCAACAAGTATCGGGAGCTATTGGTTCGGCTCTTTTAGTAACGGTGATGTCAAACCGTACAGCTACTCATGCAAAAGAGCTCGCTCAAGATGCAATGAGCGGAGCAGGAGCAGCTAATGCAACCGCAGCCGGGGCAGCTCAAATGAAAGAGCAGATTGGGATGCAGGCAATGGTACAAGGGATTAACGATGCGTTTGCTATCTCTGTAGTCCTAGTGGTGGTTGCCTTAATTCTTTCATTGTTTATGAAACGAGCAACGCCGGCAAGTGAAGATGAAATGATAAAGGAAAAAGCAGGACGCGAGCAGTTTGCTAAATAAAAAAGAAATCCCCGCTGAGACAGCGGGGATTTTTTCAGCTTGTATATCTAAAGCTTAAGCCCATTTTCTTTAATAATTTCCGGTAGCCGATAGACGTTTGATCAGCCATAATATGCGCTTCCATCTGCAGGTCTAAAGGCAAGTCTTCAGGTTTTTGATTTTCAACCATTTCACGGTCTTCGTCAAAGACGCGAAGGTTAAAGTCATACACACCTTCAACGGGAGAATCTTTGTCAAAGTTTCGAGCGATTGGCGCGAATAAACGTGTTTCGCGGGCTGAAATAGGAGAGACTGCATTCATAATCCACAGCTCTGCGCCTTCTGGGAAGTATACTTTTAGCGTAGCTGTAAACGGCGGATAAACATCAAAGACGCGAAGCCATTTAAAATCAGGTGGATTTAAATGCTGCTGTTCTTTGGAATAATTGCTCACGGTGCTCGTATATTCTACATGAAGCCCATAGTCTGTATCGCTTACTTTATATTTAGGCACAAAGGCGTTGTTTCGATCACCAAATGTGTCCGTGTGAACCCAAGCAAAATGAGCTACGTCTAAAAAGCCTTCCATTTGACGACCGGCTGAACCCATGATATCAAAGCTCGGACAAACAATTTGCTGAAAATCAGGGTCTTCCCACGCATTGAAGTAAGGCAGGTTATCTTGTTCTCCTGTCAGGGAAGTCCAAACTAATCCAAATCGTTCAATAACTGGATAGACGGCCATACAGAGGCGGGGAGAAATGTTGGCGTCAGGGTGAGCTGGAATCGACGTGCATGCGCCGTCCGTTGCGTAGCGGAAGCCGTGGTAAGGACAGACAATTTCATCATCTTCCACCCAGCCCATGCTAAGCGGGGTCCCTCGGTGAACGCATAAATCGCGTGCCGCTACAACTTTGTGTGTGGTGCGGTATAGAACTAGATTTACATCTAGCAGTTTTACAGACGTTGGTTTCTCAGTTACATCACTGCAGCGTGCGACGGGGTACCAATACTTAGCGAGCGTCGTCCAATCTTCCAGGCTGAACGTGCAGTCTCTTGGGTAGGGAGTTGCCGTTTTTGATTTGGTCATGGTTGGTTGTTGTTCCATCTATTTTCTTCCTTTCTTTTGTAAGCTCTTTTACTAAGGGTAATATAAAAAAAGAAAATTCACACAATTTATGTGAGAAGTTCTAACATAAAATATGGAACTTTGTAGAAAGTGCGAATTTCAGAAGACGCCAATTAGAGAATATACCAATAAAAAAATTTAAAAAAGCGCTTCCTAAATAAATTTAAACGTGATATAATTTTCCAAGACGCTGGTGTAGCTCAGTAGGTAGAGCACTTGCATGGTAAGCAAGAGGTCGCAGGTTCGATCCCTGTCGCTAGCATACTCAAAAACCTTCTTTCTTGTTGAAAGAAGGTTTTTTTATTTGAATTGGCTTTAAATTTATTCTCCGAATTATTCTTCCCCGCCTTGTGAAAACTTTAACAGTTTGATAGCCTTATTAGGAGGCTGTTAGAAAACATGTGTATCTTTTCCACTATGTCTTATGAATCATATTTAGAAATATTCTTAAAAGAATGTTTATTGCCTCTAAGTATTGGGTACACGAAACTAGGGGTTAAATTTCAACAGGGAGTGTGAACGATAATTTGATTACGTTTAAGAATGTGTCAAAGCAATATCCAGACGGTACGACCGCCGTGAAAAATATTAATCTAGAAATAAAAGAAGGAGAGTTTTTCGTTTTAATTGGTCCGAGTGGATGTGGGAAAACAACCACCTTAAAAATGATTAACCGTCTTCATGATATTACCGAAGGAGAACTATACATAAAAGATAAGCTCGTATCGGACCACAACATACATGAGCTACGCTGGAACATTGGTTATGTGCTACAGCAGATTGCTCTTTTTCCTCATATGACCATTGCTGAGAATATAGCCATTGTACCGGAGATGAAGCATTGGAAGAAAAACAAAATCAAAACGCGTATTGATGAACTGCTTACCTTGGTAGGACTAGACCCAAAGCAATATCGAAACCGAAAGCCGTCTGAGCTCTCAGGTGGCCAGCAGCAACGTGTAGGTGTAGCACGTGCCCTCGCAGCTGATCCCCCCGTTATTTTAATGGACGAACCCTTTAGCGCCCTCGATCCGTTAAGCCGCGAACAGCTTCAACAAGATGTTATTAGCTTAAAAGAAAAAATCAAAAAAACATTTGTGTTTGTTACGCATGATATGAGCGAAGCCATGACGCTTGGAGATCGTATCTGCCTGATGAAAGATGGGGAAATTGTTCAAGTTGGCACCCCGGAGGAATTCATTCAAAAGCCTAAAAATGAGTTTGTAAAAACATTTATTGGAAATCAAGGAAATACTTTATTTGAGACATTGGATATGTTTGTCAAAGAAAGTGAACAGCCAGACGTAGAACCTACTGAAGAGCTAGCTTCAACCGCCACTGTTCAGCAGGCAATGGACGCCCTTTACGACCATGAAGCAATAGCTGTGAAAAAAGGGAGCAAACGCATTGGCGTTGTAACGCGCAAAACTCTATTAGCGTTTCTTTCTGATAAAACGAAAGAAGGAGGAACGCTGTAATGAATGCACTAAGCACATTATTAGATCAACGAGGAGATGCCCTGTTTCAAGCTCTTCTTGAACACATTCAAATTTCAGTACTGGCTCTTGTGATCGCCGTATTAATTTCAGTGCCGCTTGGACTGTACTTAACGAGGCATGACCGCATTGCTGAACCGATCATTGGCGTAACAGCCGTACTGCAAACCATTCCCTCACTCGCTTTATTAGGATTACTGATTCCTCTTGTCGGAATTGGAACCTTTCCCGCGGTTATTGCACTGTTTTTATATTCGCTTCTTCCTATTGTACGAAATACATATACCGGAATTAAAGAAGTGGACCCATCTTTAATTGAAGCATCCAAAGCCATGGGGATGAACTCGTGGAGACGATTAATCAAAGTAGAACTTCCTCTAGCGCTTCCTGTCATTATGGCCGGAATTCGCACAGCGATGGTACTCATTATTGGTACAGCGACAATCGTGGCTCTTATCGGAGCAGGCGGACTCGGAAGCTTAATTTTGCTTGGTATTGACCGAAGCGATAATAGTTTGATTTTATTAGGAGCCGTTCCAGCAGCATTATTAGCGCTTATTTTTGATGGAATTCTGCGAACGATTGAACACTCTGCTAAAAAAGGGTCCAAAAAACGCTCGTTCATCATGATCATCGTATTAATACTTATTCTTGTTTCTCCGTTTGCAGCAATGAGCGCAACAAAACCAGACCTTGTTATCGGAGGGAAAATTGGCGCAGAACAAGATATTTTAATTAATATGTACAAAGAATTAATTGAAGATCAAACCGATATGAAAGTAAATCTTCGTTCGTCGCTTGGAAAAACAGTATTTGTATTTGAGGCTCTGCGTAACAAGGAAATTGATTTGTACCCTGAATATACGGGGACAGCCATTGTGACGCATCTAAAGGAACAGCCGGACAGCAAAGATGAAACACAGGTGTACAAGCAGGCAAAAGAAGGATTTCAAAAGAAATTCGGCCTTGTCTATTTAGATCCAATGAAGTTTAATAATACGTACACATTGACCGTTACAAAAGAATTTGCTAAAGAAAATAATCTAACGACCATTTCAGATTTGGCAAATGCAACAGATAAAGTAAAAGCAGGATTTACGCTTGAGTTTAAAGATCGTGAAGACGGCTACGTAGGCCTTCAAAAAGAATATGGCCTTACCTTCCCGAATATTAAGACGATGGAGCCGAAGCTTCGCTATCGCGCTGTAGAAAAAGGCGATATTAACATGCTTGATGCTTATGCAACGGATCCTGAAATCAAACAGTTTGGTTTAAAAGTCTTAAAAGACGACCAGCAGTTCTTCCCACCGTATCAAGGAGCGCCTGTGCTTCGTGAAGATACGCTAAAAGAGCACCCTGAACTGAAAAAAATCTTAAATCAACTGGGTGGTAAAATCAGTGACGACGAAATGCGTGAAATGAACTATCAAGTAAACGCAAAAGGAAAAACGGCTGAAGAAGTCGCTCATCAATTCTTAGTGAAAAAAGGATTAATTAAAAAATAAAAATGAAGACAAAAAGATCCGAACGATTTATCGTTCGGATCTTTTTTTAGGCGTGATTTCGTTATGTTTCAATCTCTTTTTAATGTGAGAGAAGCGTTAATGAAAATGAGGTCTTATGAACAAGCTAAAGGTACCAAATTTGTTTTCTGATGGAGAGGAGGCGCCGTTATGAATTCATTTTTTGCGTGTCATCCTGTACAACATTCTTTTCAGCTTTTTTCAGTTGAACACCTTGTAACTTTAGCCATTATCGTGATCATAGGAACAGTTATTTTTTTGTGTCGAAAGCAGCTGCGAAAAAAGAGGTTTGTGTTCGTTTTGCTTTCACTCGTTCTAATTGCTTCAGAAACGGCCTACCAGGCTTGGGAAATCGGATGTCATCAGTGGTCCGTTGAAACTTCTTTGCCTCTTCAGCTGAGTGATATAGTCGTGCTGCTGGCTGCTGTTATGCTGATAACCAAAAGCAGATTTCTTTTTTATTTTGTGTACTTCGCAGGAATCAGCAGCTCTGTTCAAGCGATGATTACCCCAGACCTTGGCGGCTATGCGTATGCCCAGTTTCGCTATGTGCAGTTCTATGTATCGCATGGTGGTGTGGTACTTGCTTGCTGTATGCTAATTGCTGCCTGCAGATATGAGCCGACGCTTCGTTCTTTATGGGTAAGCGTAGTATTTGTTAATCTGTACGGAGGTTTTATCTATGTCATGAATCGTTTACTCGGTGCGAATTATTTATACATGATGAAAAAGCCAGAGCACGCTTCCTTGCTAGATGTTCTTGGACCTCATCCTTGGTATTTAGTATGGATTGAAGGAATCATGATTCTTAGCTTTCTTGTCCTTTATCTTCCGTTTTGGGTACATAAAAAAATTAAAGGTGATAAAAGCAAAGTCAATTTTATTGAAGCAGAATGATAATACTGGTAATTTATAAGTGTAAACGAACTCGGATTTCCTGAAGGAAAAGGAAAGAATGAGTGAACAAGACGTGAGAGGCAAGCGTAAAAAATAGAAAAGAAAAAAGCAAGCACAGACATCAGAAGGAGAGTATCCAAATGAAAACACTGGTTATTTTAGCGCATCCAAATCTAGCATCTTCTCGTATTAATAAAGCGTGGGCAGAGCGAGTAAAAAAAGAGGAGGATGTGTACGTTCATGATTTATACGCAAACTATCCCGATTTCAAAATTGATGTAGAAAAAGAGCAGGAGTTAGCTGTTCAATTCGATCGTATTGTTTTTCAATTTCCATTTTACTGGTACAGCTCACCAGCACTCTTAAAAGAGTGGCAAGATGTTGTTTTAACATACGGATGGGCTTATGGAAGCAAAGGTACTAAACTTCAGGGAAAAGAGTTTGTCGTAGCTACTTCGACAGGAGGCCCTGCAGAAGCTTATCAAGAAGGGGGATACAACCGTTACCCAATGAATCATCTGCTTCTTCCTTTCCAAGCTATGGCAAATTTAACAGGTATGAAGTTCCAAACTCCATTTTTATTTCAAGGAGCAGGCGGTGACCTGAGTGACAAAGTTATTCAAGATAGCGCAGAAAGCTACGCTCAATTACTAAGATAATAAAAAAAGCCGCGTCAAAGCGGCTTTTTAATTTGCGTTTGTTCGTGAGAAAGAAGTAAGCAGCTTTTGAGGAGCAATATCTAATCCTTCAATCAGTAGTCCTGTCATAGCCGTTAGACTCCCGACTTCAAAAGATTCCCCAGCTCTCCAAAATGCTGATTCACCTTGTTTGATATAAATTTTCAGTCCGTTATCGCCAGCTACCCAGCCTTCCCCGTGAACGACTAAAAGAAGCTGTGGAATCGTAGCTTCTTGACGGGGGGTATAATCATTTTCTTGAAAAGATAAAAAGCTGATTTTGACATCTCCAGTATGAGAAAGCAATGGGTTTACTTTATAGGTAGAATGAAGAAAGGAACGCTCTTCTTCAGATTGAAAACCATATAATTTCATCATTTCATCTCCTTGACTAAAAAATATAAAAAAGAAGTCCTTCTCTTTTCATATACGCATACAGGAGAAAAAATAGAACTCCAAAGAAACAGCTGTTTTCTAGAAAACAACTCCATTTTATCTCCATTTTTTGTCGAAGCTGAAAATTTTTTGAAGGATAGGGAGGAAAAACAGAAGTTTTTTTGAATAGTATAAAAAAAGGTGTCCTCTAATGGACACCTTTTCCTAATTTAAAAATGACTGTAACGCTTGTTTGTTTTCTTCAAGGTCGATGCTTAAAACAGCACCAATACCGGATATTCGTTCATTTGAATAGGAACCTTCAACCGGTAAACGAAGAGATTTTAAATCTGGCTGATTTCCAACTAAAAAATCTTTTCCTATCACAATAAATGTTTTTGGCGGAATATTTGTATCCACATATGGATCAATGACACCCCATAGCTTAGGAGCTTTCGCCAGTGTCTTTACTTGAAGAGCTTCATCCATTAATTTACCAATCACTTCTTGTTGACGCTTCACACGCCCGAAATCACTTTGGCTATCATGGCGGAATCGCACGTATCCTAGTAATTTATCTCCGTGAAGAGTTTGTTTTCCAGGTTTTAGCGTCATGCCAATTCCTGACGACATTTCGTGTGGCACGGTAACCGTAATTCCCTCAGGGGCAATCGTATCGGCAACTTTAGAAAAACCTTTAAAATCAACAACGGCATAATAGTTTACATCTACGCCGAAATTTTCTTTAATTGTCTTACGCATTAATTCGGGCCCGCCAAATGCATAGGCTGAATTTAATTTGTTTTTGCCATGTCCAGGAATATCCACATATGAATCACGCATCAAAGAAACAATTTTAGGCTGATTGCTGTCTTTGTCATAATGAGCAATCATGATTGTATCGGCACGCGAATGTTCTTCACCGCGAGAGTCAATTCCGAGAAGCAGCACATTCATGCTATCTAAATTGGCACTTGCACCATTAAAATCAAACTGTCCATCTTTCCCAAAAGCTCCGTCTGCTTCTGCTAATCCTTGTTGGTATTGATAATACACATATGCACCAGCGGCGATTACAAGAATGAGAAAGAAAAGAAGTAGCTTTCTAAAGCGTTTCTTTTTTCTTTGCTTTTTTCTTTTATGTTGTTTACGTTCTGTACGTTCTTCCAAATGTCTCACCATCGCATTCAAAAATATTAATACTTTTTTGTCTAAAACCAATTATGCAAAAAATTATAAAACGACATAATAAAATTAACACTAAGGAATTAGATTAGCAAGTACGTTCACTAGTAAATCTGCGAAGACAGCTAAAATAAGAGAAGTGTACAAATAGAAGAAAGAGGAAATAAAGGTTATTTTTTTCGAGGATATTTGTTATAATCTATCATAGTTAGGGAAAAAGTTCTGTCTTTTAAGAAGGGTATAAGAGAAAAGTCTCTGTTTGTTGAGAATTAAATATAGGTCTAAGTGTAGAAAAAAGGAGTGAAGCGAATGAGTATATATGTGTCATCTTCGAACCTTGTGCTGATTCCAGAAGCGGCGTTAAGTCATTGGAAACCTTATGGCGCGGGGGAATTGACCGGAGCTATTATTTCAGGTAAGGATAGTGCTGAAATAATTAGAGAGCTTAATCAATCGTCTATTCTGCCTTTTACAAGTTTTTTCTATCGAAAGCATTTTGTTATTCTATTTGATAAAGAACAAGTGAAAAATCATTTTGAACAGCTGCTTTTATTATATAAATCTCAGGGCTATATTTTTTATTCTTCTACTTTATACGATGATCATTGGTCCCAGGTCCTTGAAGGAACCAAGCAGCTGCTAACGGTAAATGGACAAGTGGTACCGGTGCTTGAGCTTGAACAAAACGGTGAATTTGACGTTGTGCGTGATGAAGGTGGTCTTCACATTGTGATAGATGATGACGAAGACGAAGAGAAGCAGCTAGAAAAAAAAGTTCATGAGCTCCCGCTTGAAGAAGGTAGCTATTTTATTGGCGATCCGGGATTTGTTGAAAACCGAGACATGCTGGTAAAAGAATATTTTCCTAAAGGTACGTACGAATTTATTTATAGATACGGAGAAAATGGCTGGCTGATGAAAGTAAGTATTCAGCGAAAAGCGATTAAAGAGCAGCTTACTACTCTTCACGCGGCTTTGTCTTAACCTCTATTCATTGTACAATATTGCTAAATAACTATGTTATAATAGTAATATTGCACAATGAAAGGGGTTTTTTTAATGGAAGCACGTTTGCAAAAAGTCGTATCATGGCTGAAGGAAAAGAATGTAGAAACGGCCTTTATTTCGTCAACTGAAAACGTATTTTATTTAACTGGATTTCACACGGATCCGCATGAGCGTCTGCTTGGTTTATTTTTATTTAATGAAGCGGAGCCGATGCTTGTTTGTCCATCAATGGAAGTGGGTCAAGCAAAAGAAGCCGGCTGGAAATTTGATGTGATCGGATATGAAGACCATCAAAATCCTTGGGAACTTATTAAAGAAGCTTTACATAAACGAAACGTAATGGATGTGAAAAAAGTTGCTGTAGAGAAAGAGCAGCTGCTGTATGCGAGAGCTGAAGAACTGCTTAATTTATATCCAAATGCTGAGCTAGTCGGAGCAGAAGAGAAATTAAATCAGCTGCGTTTAATTAAAGATGAGCGTGAAGTTGAGATTCTGCAAAAGGCAGCTGCATTAGCTGATTTTGGCGTGGAAGTAGGCGTAGCTGCCTTAAAAGAAGGCGTTACGGAAATGGATGTTCTGGCTAAAATTGAATACGAGCTAAAGCGAAAAGGAATTCGTGAGATGTCGTTTTCAACGATGGTGTTATTTGGTGAAAAAACGGGAGAAGCGCACGGGAACCCAGGTCTTCGCACGTTAAAGCCAGGAGATATGGTTCTCTTCGATTTAGGTGTAGTGCTAGATGGATACTGTTCAGATATTACGCGTACAGTCGCGTACAAGTCGATTAATGATAAGCAAAAAGAAATCTATGAAACGGTACAGCGCGCCGAGCAGGCAGCTCTTGAAGCTTCCAAGCCTGGCACTCGCATTGGCGACTTGGATATGGTAGCACGCAATATTATTACAGAAGCAGGGTATGGAGAGTATTTCTTGCATCGTCTTGGTCATGGCCTTGGTATCAGCGTGCATGAGTTTCCTTCAATGAGCCGCAACAATGATGATGTGCTTCAAGAAGGCATGGTGTATACGATTGAACCGGGTATCTATATTCCAGGACTCGGAGGCGTGCGTATTGAAGATGATGTAATCATCACAAAAGATGGATACGAAACGTTAACGAAGTACCCAAAAGAATTACAAATTATTTCATAATAATGTCATAAAAAATAGAGGCTGCCATGGTGCAGGCTCTATTTTTTTATGGGAAAAGAAAAAATTGGTTAAGGTTTCTTGTTTGCTTCTTGAGACAATTTCATAGTATGTTACGAAACGATAACATTTCTATCACATTTTCTAAAAACTATATCGTAAGCGAGTGCGGTAGTATATGCTGTACAGTAGGGGACTTTTTAAGGTCGCAAGCAAGGAGGTTTTTTATGAGTAATTTTACAAAAGATGAAGAATTAATTATACATAAAGCAATAGATGTATTTGGTCAAAAGGACCGAATTGAAGATTATTCAGATGAACGAAAAAAGCATGGTATTCACGTTGTGGCATGTGAAAATCATCCGCGTCAAGACGTAACCGCGTATGCAACGCTCGGTGGACATCAATGTCCGACAGGTTATACAGTTGGAGGGATCCCGCTTCGAATTGAAATTGTTGGGGCATGTCATGAGGAGTTCGGTATTTATTCTGCTATTTTAGCAAACTGTATTTTCCATATGATGAAATCTCATGTCTCCATTTTCCCAGGAGCTATTTATAAAGACGTTATTGCAGTCCTTGATGACAGCTTTCATATGCAGCACATTTTGCTGATTCCGCCGTTTTTATGGGATAATTTTTCAACGATTGAACTATCTGATAAAAAAGTAACGTTCCTGCAGGCCGTTCCGATTTCAGAAAATGAACGTGCTTTTGCACTTGAGTACGGAGTAGATTCGTTGCTAAGCCGCTTTGATGCTGAGCAGGTTAATGTCTTCAATTTAGAAAGAAGATCTGTTGTATAAACAAAAAGAGCGCCGACTGAGACGCTCTTTTTTGTTATTGATTAGTAGGTCAATTCTTTTTGAGGTATAGCTTTTTTATGACTCGTTTGGTAGCTGTGAAGCACCATGCCTGCTACGATAACTCCCATTCCAACCCAAGAAAGAATCGATGGCAAAGGACTTGATAGAAGGAAGACCTCTCCTAGCAGGGCAAATAAAACTTCCATCGATTGTGTAGCTTCAACTGCACCTAACTTGTGAGAATCTTTTTTCACAAGGTCAGTTGCCGCAAAAAATAAAATCGTTGCACACACTCCTGAAAGTAAAGCAACTAAACTGCTTTGATACATCTGAGTTGGTTTTGGTAGTCCATCGGTCAAGTAGGCATAGACAGAAAGAATAATCCAAAACGGCAGGCTTGAAAGCGTCATTCCAAGCACGCGCTGAAACGTATTAAGCGACGACAGCTCCATCATCTTACGGTTGCCAAGCGGATACGCAAAAGACGCAATTAAAATGGGAATCGTACAAAGCAAGGCAGTAGCCGCCGACAGTTCAGTCGCATGCTCAAGCTGCATGAGCACAACTCCTATTAAAATAATAAACGAAAAACCTAGCTGCTTGAAAGGAATGGCTCCTCGCTTTTTT
Organism: Priestia sp. D51; assembly: GCF_053345675.1. Lineage (NCBI taxonomy): Bacteria > Bacillati > Bacillota > Bacilli > Caryophanales > Bacillaceae > Priestia > Priestia sp. D51. The sequence goes on from NZ_JBLTIR010000001.1 coordinate 977,178, forward strand.
CCTTCCTTGTAAAACAAAGGAGCTAGGAGAGACCCCGATAAAATCGTGATTTGCCAAGTTCCTGCAATAAGCCAGCCGGGACCGTAGGCGGAAGCAAAACAAAGAGGAGCGTAAAATAAGCCAAATCCGACCGTGCTCCATAGCAGCCATTTTTGCGGCTGGGCTTTTATTTCTGCCACCACAGGTTTGATGCCACCCCAAAAATAAACAAGCATAAGCAAAAGAGGTACCATAAAAAAATAGCGCAGAGATGCGCTCCACGCCCAGCTGCCTCCAGATAAATCCATCGCTCGATTTAAAACGAATGTAAAAGCAAAAAAGAATGATGCAGCAACGCCTAATAAAAGAGGCTTCACTTTGCTTCCTCCTCACTTGTCAGCGCTTCACCTAGTGTCAGCCAGTTTGTTTCGACAAGCTGTGATGTCAGTGCGGAATCTTTTTGACGGCAAGCATTTATGATTTCTTTGTGCTGATCAACGGAAGAAAGGCTAGCAAGAGAAGAAAAGCGAGCGATTTCCAGACGTTGAATTTTGGCGCTTGTTTGTTTTACAACACGTTCTAGCTCTAAATTATTTGCCCGGTTTAAAAAAACGGAATGAAATGCTTCATCCGCTTCGATCGCTTTCAGTACATTTCTTGTTTTGATTGCATGTTCTAGAGATTGATTATGTTTGATTAGTTCGCCCATATCTTCTTCTTGCAATGAAGTACAAGCCAGCTTAGCAGCAAGTGCATGAAGAGCTGCGACGACAATAAAGGATTGTTTTGCCTCCTCAAGGTTTAATGGAGCCACTTTTGTAGAAGAACCAGGTGTCGTTTGTACAAGGCCTTCATCTTCGAGCCTTTTTAATGCTTCTCGAACAGGAGTGCGGCTAACTCCAAATTGCTCAGCCAGTTCTTTATCCTGAAGCTTTTGTTCCGGCTGAAATTCAAGCATAACGATATTGTGTTTAAGTGTTTGATAGACTTCCTCCCGTAGGGAAAGTCGTTTGAGAGGTTGAATGTTATTTTTCATAAAACCAATATATCGCATATCATATTAAATAACAATGTGAAATCTAAAAAACTTCGTCTAAAAAGCAGACAGCTGCTTTTTAGATGAAGAGCTTAATTACTGCTGCGCAAAGATTTAGATAAGATGCGCGCAATTGCTTTGCTGTGCTCAACCTGCGTTTTTTTGGACTCTTTTCGTTCAAGAGCTACTTTTTGAAGGCTTTTTTCTTCTTCAGTTTGAGCAATAACTTGAGGAACGGGAGCAGGCTTCCCATTTTCTAATGCGACGAAGGTAAGAAAAGAAGTAGCAGCAATACGTTTAATGCCCGTTAACAAATTTTCGGCAATGACTTTAACAAAAATAATCATGGAACTTTTTCCTGTGACAACAACGAATGCCTCATATGAAATAAAATCTTCTTCTGTGACGGGCTCGATAAAGTCAACATGATCAATGGAAGCTGTAACACACGACTTTCTGGAATGTTTAGCTGCTGAAAGAGAAGCCGTCATGTCCATGTCAGCGACAATTTTGCCGCCAAAAAGGGTGTGGTGATTGTTCAGGTCATTTGGAAAAATGTGCTGTGATTTGACTACTCGTGAGACGCTGCAAAGTACTGCTTTTTCACTCATTGAAAACACTCCTTCAAACTGTTTATATGGTTTAATGTATGTTGACTACTTGTTCTTATGTATACAAGTTATAGAAAGCCCTTTCGTAAAAAGCTCTTCAAAAGCTTCTATATGGTAAAATAGAACAAATATGAAAGAGAGGATGAGAGCATGAACTTAACGCAATTTTCTAGAAGAAAATATACGGATTCCCCTACACCTTTAGAAAAGCTATCGGTTTTATCTCAGCAGTTAAACGGACCTTCAATTTATATGAAGCGCGATGATATGCTTGGACTGACAGGGGGCGGAAATAAGACGCGTAAGCTTGAATATCTAGTAGCTGATGCAAAAGCAAAAGGGGCAGACGTGCTTGTAACGTGCGGTGCGATACAATCCAATCACTGTCGTTTGACGCTTGCTGCTGCCGTAAAAGAGCAAATGAAATGCGTGCTCGTATTAGAAGAAGGGGAAAATAAAGCAAGTGATCAGCCGACGGGAAACTATTTTCTTTATCATTTATTAGGCGCTCATGACATGCGGTTTGTCGCTGAAGGTTCGGATTTGACAGCGGAAATGGAAAAAGTAGCGCGCGAGCTAAGTGAAAAAGGTCATAAGCCGTACCTAATCCCCGTAGGAGGTTCAAATGTTATCGGTGCAACAGGCTACGCTGCCTGCGCACAGGAGCTGCTTATGCAAAGCTATGAGCAACAAATAAAGCTTAGCCACGTAGTTTGCACAAGCGGAAGCGGAGGCATGCATGCAGGGCTAGTGGCAGGCTTTCAAGGCCTTCAAAGCGGGGTGTCTGTTATTGGAATGAATGTGAGTCGTGCTAAAGAAGAGCAAGAAATGAAAGTTGCCAAGCTGACGAGTGAACTTTATGATCATTTACATAGCAAAACGCCTTTTAAAAAAGAAGATATTGTTTGTATGGATGAATATGTCGGTCCAGGCTATGCTGTTCCAACAGAAGAGATGGTGGAAGCAGTCAAACTTGTGGCCGGTACGGAAGGAATTTTATTGGATCCTGTGTATACGGGAAAAGCGATGGCCGGCCTGATTGATTTAATTCGAAAAGGTTATTTTAAAAAAGATGAGAATGTGGTGTTCATTCACTCCGGGGGTTCACCAGCTCTTTATGCATATACATCGGTTTTTTCATAAAAAAGCAAGGGAGTCGACTCCCTTGCTTTTTTAGTTTATATAGGAATAGTAAGTGAAAACGTCACTCCGGCGTCTGTGTTTTCAGCCGTAATGGCTGCATCGTGCATCGTAACAATACGCTTTACGATACTTAGGCCAATACCGAATTCACCGTTTGCTCCTTTTTTAAACGGTTCAAACAAGTGTTGAAGCACGCTTTGATCAATCGGCGGACCATCGTTGCTGATGGTACATTGAACGTTCGTTTGGTGTTTAGCAAGTGAAAGTGAAACCTTCGTATCAGCATAGCGCAGCTGATTGTCGAGTACATTTTCAAGGACTTTTGTCCACAGCTCTTTGTCTCCCTTAATCGTTGCATTTACGTCGTCAAATTCCCACTGTATTTCAGGGCGCCTCCACCGCAAGCGATCCACTACTTCATGAAGAAGTGCAGTAAAATCAAAGTCGTCTTGTGCAAGCTGGTGAGTGGACATATAGTCAAGCTTGGTTAAGTAAAGCAAATCGCGGATTTTTTTCTCAAGATTTTTGGATTCATCTTCAATGACTTTTACCGTTTGGGATAAATCACCTTTTGGATAAATGCCGTCTTGAATCGACTGAGCGTAGCTTTGAATAACCATTACCGGTGTTTTTAAATCATGTGAAATATTTTGAAGGAGCGTTTGCTGTGCTTCATCTTTAGATACGAGCCTTTTGCGCATTTGCTCGATGGACGCGCCTAGCTTGCCGATTTCATCGGAACGGTTGACTGTAACAGGTTCATGCCAATTTTGTTCGGCGATTTTTTTTACATCTTTTTCAAGCGATACAAGCGGCTTGCTTAAGTATCTTGATAGCCAAATAGATGGAAGCCAGCTGAATAGAAATACAATTGAAATGACAAGAAGCAGCTGTTTAAAAAGAGTAGAAGTGAGCGCGTTGCGATACGTATCCCACGAAAATGAAAGTAAAAAAGCAGGCTGTCCGTTTACGCTTACTTTTCGAATCACATAAAAAAGCGTCCGGTTGCCGAGATCTTTTTCATAGCGAGCGACGATTTTCCGCTGACTGATTGCATCTTCCTGTGCTTTTCTCAAAAAGTCTTGAGGCAACACCCGTGATGAAAAATAAGAGATATCCGCATGTTCAGGCAATAAAATATGATCCACGGTTCGATTGCCAAGCGTTGGTTCACTGTCTTCATTGCTAAAGTAGTATTCACCTGAGCGGCTTGGCAGGCCGTATTCTTTTAAAATATGCTGTTCATTTTCAATAGTGGTATAAATTTCATTCGTGAAGAACTGCCTAAGCGTCGTTGGGAATAAAATAGCGAGCAAAATTGAAATGAGCAGTAAAATACCCGAGATGACGAGCCAAATTTGAAATGCAAGCGACTTGTTTTTCATGCTTTCATCATCCGGTATCCGTATCCGTAAATCGTTTCAATTCGTGCTTGCGGCATTTTTTTACGCACGCGCCTCACTAAATCATCCACCACTCGGTCTGTGCCGAAATAATCTTCTCCCCAAATGAGATTCAACAGCTGCTCCCTTGAAAAAGCCTGTCCAAGGTCTTTTGAGATAGTGACAAGAAAATCAAATTCTTTAGACGTCAAATCAATCGGCTTTCCATTTTCACTGACTGTACGCGTATGTAAATCGATTTCATAAGGAGTCAGCGTAATGGTATCGGTTTTCTTTTGATTGGAACCATATACGAGGTTTAGCAGTTTGTTTGCTCGAATAACTAGTTCACGAGGTAAAAAAGGCTTTGATAAATAGTCGTCGCTGCCCATTTCAAGTCCAAGAACCCGGTCAATATCGGCATCGCGTGCTGAAATGAAAATAACAGGCACATGTGGCGTTTGCTGCTTGATTTCGCGAATGAGCTGATACCCGTCAATATCAGGCAGCATAATATCTAAAATCCACAGGTGCGGAGGAGTTGCAATCATTTCTTTTGCGTCCGTGCCGTTAAAAAATGAGCGAACGTCCCAGCCTTCTTTTTGAAGGTAAAGGGTTAAAACTTCGTTTAAATTTTGTTCATCCTCTACTAAATATAGTGTAAAGCTCAAATTTGACACCTTCCTCTGAATATATGAAAATTAAGGTAAATAAAGCATATTGCGCCATCTATGCGCGTTTTTTTAAAGGTTTATGTACCCGCTATTATACTACGTGTTTGCTGTTATAAAGAAATTTTTCACAATTTCACATATTGTTTTGATACTTATCCCAAACTTTTATTTTATAGTATAGATAACATAAAATTTGCTACGTTAAAAGGAGTGTTTTTCATGGATCCACGTGATTATGAAAGAGAGCAAGAACGAAAAGAAGAATATGAAAACCGCCAGCAGCGCTACGATCAGTATCAGCCTGCGTCATCATCACAGCCTCCAAGAAGACGCTTATTTCCAGTGATCGCATCTTCCATCGCGGGAGCAGTGCTAGGGGGAGGAATTGTGCTATACGGCGCTCCGCAGCTAGGGTTAATGGATTCAGCGGATACGCAAACAGCGAATCAAACAACGCAGACTCAAACGGCAACAACAACGAGCACAACGCCTCGAACAGTAAGCACAACCGTGAATCAGTCAGATCTTGTTTCAGTTGTAAATAAAGTATCAGCTGCTGTTGTAGGCGTGAACAACATCCAGCAGCAAACAAATCCATTTTCTGGAGATACCCAAACGCAAGAAGCGGGAACGGGTTCCGGTGTTATTTTCAAAAAAGAAAATGGAAAAGCCTACGTTGTGACTAATAACCACGTTATTGACGGCGCAAGCGAAGTAGAAGTGTCACTTTCAAACGGACAAAAAGAAAAAGCTAAAATTGTCGGAGCTGACGCGCTAACGGATTTAGCGGTGCTTGAAATGTCCGACAAAAATGTTGAACAAGTGGCGAAGTTCGGAAAATCATCAGATTTAGTGGCGGGTGAAACGGTTCTTGCAATCGGAAACCCTCTTGGTGAACAATTTTCTCGCACGGTCACACAAGGTATCGTGAGCGCAGCAAAACGCTCTGTCCCTATTTCAGAGAATTGGAACGTAGATGCAATTCAAACGGATGCGGCGATTAATCCAGGAAACAGCGGCGGTGCCTTGATCAATTCTTCTGGTGAAGTAGTTGGTATCAACAGTATGAAAATTTCAGAAGACAATGTAGAAGGAATCGGCTTTGCTCTTCCAAGTGATGAAGTGCAGCCAACAATTGAACAGCTGATGAAAAACGGAAAAATAACGCGTCCATATATGGGGGTAGGTCTTCAAGATGTAGGTCAGCTTTCAGCTGCAACAAAACAAGATCAGCTAGGCCTAACAAGCGATACGTCTGAAGGAGTTGTCGTAACGACGGTTGAACCATTCTCTTCTGCTTCTGATGCTGGTTTACAATCAAAAGACGTGATTGTTGCCATCGATGGAAATGAAGTCAAAACATCCAGTGATTTACGTCAATATCTATACACAAAACGCAAAGTAGGAGACACGGTAAAATTAGACGTGTACCGAAATGGAAAAAAACAAACTATTTCTCTGAAGCTTTCAGAGCAGCAGGATAACAATGGATGAGTTCAGCACCGTTAAAGCTGCTGCTAGCAGTATTAACAGCGTTCGGATTTTTAACAGGCTGCGGAGGGAAGCATTCAAACACGATGTTTCCTTCTGTAGAAATTAGTCAGCTATCTTCTGCTAAAGAAGTGGCAGCGTATGAAGGAGGAAAGGTGACAGGAGCTGAATTCAATCGTTTTTTAGCAGTTGAAGGGTTCTTAAATCCCGATGCTCCGCTAAATGATACAAGCTACCGCAAAGAGTTGTTGCGGCAGCTTGTCATGCAAAAAATCTTAATTTCGCATCTAAAGACAAGTGACAGGGTACAGAAAAAAGTCGAGGATATGTGGAAACAAATCAAACGTTCATATGACGAAGATACAAGAAAACAAGGCTATGAAGTCTTGCACATTCGTTCTAGCGATGTAACTAAACAGTTAATAAATCAGTTTAAATTAGAAGAATATTTCCGTAAACAAATTACGTCTGATGAACTAGACGCTTACTATACACGTATTGAGAATGATGTAACGCGCGTATCTTTTTCGCAGCTAACTTTTACAACTTTACATGATGCCGAGACCGTTGCGGCTGAGCTGCAAAAAGGAACATCGCTTCAAGACGTTCAAAAAAAATATGCTGATGTCCAGACCATCAGCAAAATAGAGAATGATGATAATCTAAAGCTTTCAAGTCTATCTCCCTCTTTTATAGATGTTTTAAAAAAACAGCACATCGGAGAGTGTAGTAAGCCCATTAAAATGGGTAAAGTCTATTATATTCTTATTTTAAAACAAAAAGATAAAAAAACGGAATCAGAAGTCAAAGAAGAAATGATGAAAGAACTTGTTTTGAATCATATCAACCGGTATATCCAGGATCAACTGCCAAGGTTTCACGTGACTTTCAACCTTAGGTAGTTCCCTTTTATATAGATTGATTGTTTTCAAAAAACAAGCAGGTAAAAGAGCTTTCTGTTAATAGAGAGCTCTTTTACATTTTTAAGTAGACAGAAATGTCGGTACCTGATAGAATGAAGTTGTAAAACTTTCATTATTCGGAAAATTTATACCCTCCAGCTTTGGAGGGTTATTTTTTATGCTTTTGGACGAATAAAAGAGGCTAGGACAGAAGTAGTTTAGTGGAAAGAAGATCCGAACGATGAATCGTTCGGATCTTTTCGTTAGTACGGTGAACGTATGTTTCAATCACTTTTCATCTTTTAAATGACTCAATAATGCAGAAGACATCTCCACGTGAGAAAGGGCGATGTGTGAAATCGTTTTGGCATAAGGTGTAATTTCGTTAATAAATTGCTCGAGTACGTGCAGGTGAGGAAGCTGAAGCTTTGTAATGAAGCAAGCCTGTCCGGCGATGCGTTCACAGAATAAAGCATAGGGATACTGAGAAATAAATCTTTTAAAACGCTCGTGCTCTCCGTTTTTCATGGTTACTTCAATAAAACACGAGACGGGCAACTGCAGCTTTTCATAATCAATATCGATTGTATATCCTTTTATAATACCAAAGCTCTCTAGCTGTCTTACTCGCTCTGCCACTGAAGGAGGAGACAGGTTAATTTGTTTTCCTAGCTCTCTTAAGGAAAGACGGCTGTTTTGCTGCAGTGCCTGCAAAATCGATAAATCAATTTCATCAATTTTCAATTGAAAACCTTCTTTCATATTAATGTTTCATTTGATTAGTAACAGCAGATAATATGTTTTATTTGTTATCTGAAATCTCCATTTTTCTTACTATAATAATTAAAAAGGAGTGAGTGAAAAATGGCAAGAGTTTTGTTAACAAACGAAGAGGGAACAAATTTTGAAAAAGCACTGAATTTAATTCCAGATGTAAAAAGGTTGTATGATGAGCTATACGACAAGCTTTGGAACAGTGATATAGTAAAAAGAGAGACTAAGGAAAAAATCAGGCTTTATCTAGCAGGTGTTAACGGCTGTGAGACGTGTATGAGCATGTCATATGTAGGCGATAAGACGCTTAATCAAAAAGTGTTAAGAGAAAAAGAGCTGGAAGAAAAAGATCGACTGCTGTTTCGATTTATAGATGTATACCGAGTGCGTCCAAGGGATTTGACGGATGCTGATATGGATCAATTAAAGAAATTTTACAGTGATACGCAGCTATTAGAGCTTTTGGCTGTTATTAATTTGTTTGATCAATTTCACAAACTGATTGTCAGTTTAGATTTATATGATTTTTGCAGTTTGCAGCGCAAGTGATGTCTTCCCTAAAAATATCTTGACAGACAAAATCCACAGGAGTAAGATAGCTTTCGTGAAGTGAAACGTATCATGAATCGAATCGATTATTCTAAAAAATAGATCATAGACATTTGAATAAAAATCGCTTAATCCATTACGGAGCGGAGGACCCATTATTTACGCACATATTGTGCTCCGGGGTGAATCCTTAAAAAGGTAGGGTTACTCTTAAAACCCGAACCCGACAGCTAACTTCGCAAGCGTTTTGAGGGGGAAGAGTGTGAAAAAACACAGGAGCCTTCCTGTGTTTTTTTGCGCTTTTTTTAAGAAAAACATGTAATTTTTTAGAAAAAGTATAAGCTAAGAGAACACACAGCAGTTGAAGAAAGGAATAAATACATTATGAAAAAACAGTTTGCTGTATTGGGATTAGGTCGTTTTGGAGGCAGTTTGGTTGAAGAGTTTGCTAATTTGGATGTGGATGTGCTCGCTATCGACCGCAATCAGGAGGTAGTAAAGAAATATAGCAACTCAGCTACATATGTCGTGCAAGCGAACGCAATTGATGAAGCTAGCTTAAAAGGGCTAGGCATTCGTAACGTTGATCATGCTCTTATTTCGTTTGGAGACGATATCGAAGCAAGCGTGCTTGCAACGATGCTTTTAAAAGATATGGGCGTTAAGCAAGTATGGGTAAAAGCGGTGAATATGTATCATCAAAAAGTGCTGGAGAAAATAGGAGCGGACAAAGTCATTCACCCTGAGCGCGATATTGCGAAGCGGATTGCTCATCACGTGGTGTCAGAAAAAATCATTGATTACATTGAACTGTCAAAGGATTATAGTATTGTCGAAATTGTCGCTTCTAAAAAGCTTCATAATAAAACGCTGTTTGATTTAAATATCCGTGCCAAGTACGGCTGCAATATTATCGGCTTTCAGCGAAAAGACGGGGAAATGGTGATTTCGCCTACCGCGCATGAAATAATTGAACAAGGAGATATGCTGATTGTTATCGGACATAATCGCGATTTAAACCGTTTTGAAGAAGAAGGAGTTTAACTCATGAAAAAACAAATCATTAAACTAACTCCTCCGCAGCTTCTTGTTTCCATTTTTGGCGGAGGAATTATTATTGGTGCTCTTCTATTGATGATGCCTTTTTCTACTACTGAGCCAATCCGGTGGGTAGACGCCCTTTTTACATCTACTTCCGCTATGACAGTGACCGGCTTAGCCGTCGTAGATACAGGTACGCGTTTTACCGTCATCGGTCAAACGATTATTATGCTGTTAATTCAAATAGGCGGTCTTGGCATTATGTCATTTGCCGTGCTGATTTTTATGATGCTAGGTAAAAAAATTGGATTTAAAGAGCGTATGCTCGTTCAGCAGGCATTAAATCAGACGAGCGTCGGTGGAGTTGTGCTGCTAGTTAAAAGGTTGTTCATCTTTTCATTTTTAATTGAGTTTGTTGCACTGATCTTTTTAGCGATACGCTGGATTCCGGAATTCGGATGGTCTAAGGGGCTGTTCTTTAGCTTGTTTCATTCGATTTCGGCTTTTAATAACGCAGGGTTCGGACTACTGTCTGATAACTTAGTTCAGTATGTAGGAGATCCTATTATTAACATCACGATTTCTTTTCTCTTTATTATTGGTGGGTTAGGGTTTACCGTCCTTGCTGATATGTGGGTGAAAAAATCGTATAAAAAACTAACGCTGCATTCAAAAATTATGATTATCAGCACGTTCGCCATTAACGTGATTGCCATGCTTTTTATTTTTTTCTTAGAGTACGGCAATTCGCATACGCTCGGAAATTTATCATTAGGAGACAAAGTATGGGCTTCTTATTTTCAAGCGGTAACAACAAGAACCGCTGGCTTTAATACAATTGATTTAGCTCATTTGCATGACGCAACGGTGTTTTTAATGGTTTTATTGATGTTCATTGGTGCAGGGAGTGCGTCAACAGGAGGGGGTATCAAACTCACGACGTTTGTGGTGATTGTCTTTTCTGTATGGGCATTTTTACGAAGCAGGGAAGATATTGTGCTGCTAAAGAGACGACTTCTTCCTCTTCATGTGTTTAAGGCACTAGCCATTACGATGATTTCAATTATGTTTGTGTTTGGGGCCATCTTCCTGTTAAATATTTCGGAAAACCTGCCGTTCGTAAAAATTATGTTTGAAGTTGTTTCTGCGTTTGGAACAGTAGGTTTATCGATGGGAGCGACTCCTGAACTTTCGTACTTTGGACGCGTGATTATTATCTTTATCATGTTTTTAGGAAAAGTGGGGCCATTAACGCTTGCGTTTTCATTATCTAAGCAAAAGCGTGAAGCCGTTCGCTATCCAAACGAAGATATAATGCTAGGATAGAAAAATCGCCTTCGATGAGGCGATTTTTTTATATTATTTATACGTTCAAGACATATAAGAGGTTACGCACAAAACAGTTGCGATGAATAAAAAGAAGGCAAAAACAAGAACAATGGGCAATTTGGAATGTCGGCGCATTAAAGCCCCTCCTTTTTTATAGTAAAAAAATCTCTTACTATATATAACGAAAGAAACAAAAATATGATTCACTTTTTTTGGCGAAATTTGAAGGTTTTTCTCATTGGAAAAATCCGCACCCCTGTCCTAAACATTTTGCCAAGCTGTTGCATACACTAAAAGCAGATAACAGGAAGTGAGGGATGGTACGTGGGAAAACAAAATTTTGCGTTAATCGTTGTGTTATTTGTTTTACTTGTTATTGTAGGTGCGTCTGGCTTTCGCTTTTAAACGTTAACTTTATTTGCGCATAGCCCCCGTCAAAAAGGGCATACTAGGCGGAAGTAAAAACCAAAAATTTCTTCAATATTGCCGAACAATGAGTTCCTCTACTCATTCATCTAATCGGTATGTAGCCATGCGAAAGCATGGTTTTTTTTGAAATAGGAGAGGATGAATGATGTTCATCCTCTCTAGAAATTAGTAGTAGCAAGAACACCCTACGATTACTAATAGGATAAATAAAACAACGATAAATGAAAAACCAAAACCGCCTTTTGCGCCCATATGTGTAACCTCCTTTAATAAAAGTCTCTATATCCTATGTACTAATTGGGTTAAGTGATTGAGAAATTTGCCTATTTTTTAATGGTAACGTTTTTTGTGAAGAATGAAGAACACTTACTTTTTTCATTTGCGCAGAAATCCTTTATGATAAAGAGGAAAAGGAGGGCAAACAGGTGGGAATACATGCACAATACGTCATGAATCAGCTAGAAGAGGGAAAGTGGAAAGAGATCAAGCGCGAAATTCAACAAGAAATGAAGAAAAAACCTCAAGCATCTGATTTGTACTGTTACTTAGCCGTTTGTTTAGCAAAGCAAATCGAAGAATCAATTATCTTTGAAAAAATGGTATTGAACTTAGAAATGGACCGGGCTCTTCATCAGGCATTAACATTAAATCCATCTTCAAGCTTGGCGCACTTCGTTCGAGGAATAAAATATCGGGAAACTCCGCTTATGTTTGGAGGGAATTACGAAAAATCGCTGTTTTATTTGCAGAAGGCGCAAGATCTTGGTTTTGAAGGGATTATGCTGCCGCTCGAACTCGCCAAAACCTATATTCAATTAAAAGAAATGGAAAAAGCGAAAGAACAAATCGCCTATGCTCGGGAAATCAATCCTACGCACGCGGACATTAAAAAAGTCGAAAACATGCTCCAAACAGGACGATGAATCTAAAGTCCTGTTTTATTTTTGATTTTCAGAAAACGTATGCTGATTTTCATAAAGGATTGCTTTTTATATAACAATAAGAATATTTATAAAAAATTTAAGAAGTGCATGTAAGTCGAACGACTTCTTAACTGCTAGATTTTCTACATTATTAGAGCGTTCAGTCTACATAGTTCCAAAAATAGTAAGAAACTATCAGCCTATGGATAAATTGTTAGAAAATATAGATAATTGTAAATGAATAGAGAGAAAAGTTAAACATGCGATTAACTAAAAAAGCAAAGGTATGATTTACTTTGCTTTTTATTTATACGCATATGTAAAAAATATCATAATAAACCAATTTATTCTTCGTGAAATCCATCGTCTCAGGCGATGTGAAATAATGCATTTGAAGGAGGAGACCCAGATGAAGGTTATGAAGATGTTGGCTATTACGTTATTTAGTTTATGTTTAGTTGTCACACCAGCTGCTGCTGAAGTTCCGGGTGTCGACCATTCAATGAAACGGGGTGCTACACAAGGAATTGTAGCGGCATCTCACCCGCTGGCTGCTGAAGCGGGGAGGAAAGTGTTAGCTGAAGGCGGAAACGCTGTAGATGCGGCAGCGGCCATTCAACTATCTCTAAACGTTGTGGAACCGATGATGTCTGGTATCGGCGGCGGCGGTTTTATGATGATTTATGAAAAAAAGAAAGATAAAATTACGATGCTAGACAGCCGTGAAATGGCACCGGCTGATGTCACCTCTAAGCTGTTTTTAGATTCAAAAGGAAAAGTCATTCCTTTCAGTAAGCGTCACATAACAGGAAAAGCAGTTGGAGTTCCGGGCACGTTAAAAGGAGTAGAAACAGCCCTTGAAGATTATGGAACAATGGACTTATCAGATGTTATTAAACCTGCTATTACTCAAGCGGAACAAGGAATTAAAGTGAATTGGTCGATGGCTCAGTATATCGATGAAAATGCGGACAAGCTTGAAAGATACCAAACGGCCGGTAATGTATTTGTACCGAATGGCAAGCCGTTAAAAGAAGGAGATAAGCTTGTTCAGCCTGATCTTGCGAAAACATTAAAGCTTATTCAAAAAGAAGGGTCAGACGCTCTTTATAAAGGAGAAATTGGAAAAGCACTTGTTAAAGAAGTTCAAAAACGCGGTGGAAGCATGACCATGGATGATTTAAAAAATTATGTTGTAAAAGAACGCGAGCCGGTCAAAACAACTTACCGAGGCTACGATGTGGTTAGTGCGGCTCCTCCTAGCTCCGGCGGATTAACCGTGCAGCAAATTTTAAAGCTAATGGAAGGTTATGATGTAGAAAAAATGGGTTCCAATACGCCACAGTATTTGCAGCATTTAACGGAAGCGATGCACTTAGCTTTTGCAGACCGCGCGGCGTATATGGCAGATGAAGACTTTTACGAAGTGCCGAAAAAAGGCCTGTTAGATGAAGATTATATTAAAGAACGTCGTAAATTAATTAATCCAAATAAAGCAACGCCTAATGTTAAAGAAGGAGACCCTTGGAAATATGAAGGAAAAGAAAATCCAAATAAAGCAACGGTAACGGAAGAAAATCCAATCGGCCAAACGACTCATTTCTCTGTTGTAGACAAATGGGGAAACATGGTTTCTTACACGACTACCATTGAACAAGTTTTTGGTTCAGGAATTATGGTTCCTGACTACGGATTTATGCTCAACAATGAAATGACGGATTTTGATGCCACTCCGGGAGGCGTGAACCAGGTTGAGCCTAAAAAACGTCCTCGAAGCAGCATGTCTCCAACGATGCTGTTAAAAGACGGAAAGCCGTTCATGGCAATTGGTTCACCGGGAGGCCCAACCATTATTGCGTCTGTAGCAGAAACGATTATGAATGTTATTGACCATAAGATGCCAATTCAAAAAGCGATTTTAACGCCTCGTATTTATTCAAGCGGCTATCCAACCGTAAGATGGGAACCTGGCTTTAGCCAAGATACACTCCTTGAAATGATGGCTAAAGGACATGCGTTTGAAGAAAAGCCAGAGCATATTGGAAATGTCCAAGCGGTTATCTATGACTATGAAACGGGGAAAATGTACGGAGGTGCTGATAATACGCGCCAAGGCACGGTATTAGGAGTAGACGCAATTAAATATGTATCCAAACAGCCAAAACCAATTAAAGAAGAGAAAAAAGGAGAGTTTACGGTCGAAGTCAACCGTGCCGTGTATCCATTTACTGATAAGCAAGTAAAACTGATTGATGGAAAGCCTTACGTTCAGTCCGACCGCTTGCTGCTAGGATTAGGCGTCATTGATTCGAGTGATTTAAAGCTGTATAAGCCAAATCACCACTCCTATTTATCGGTTATCAAAGTAGCCAAATCACTTGGCTACAAAGTGAAATGGGATGAAGAAAAGAAAGTAGTCTCATTAGAAAAAGATCCTGGTGAAAACGATACCGGCGATGATGAAGACGGAGACGTTATTACAAATTAAATGGGATAAAAGTAGCTTAGTTGAAGGAAGATCCGAACGCGTTTGATTCTTGATAGAGAATCTAAAGCGTTCGGATTTTTTATTGCGATGGTAAACGCAGGTTTCATTTATATATTGGCTCACTCCTTTTTAAGAAAGCAAATAAAATTGGCGATTTTAAACCAAACGACAAAAAAATTTGCGTAGTTTGCCAAAAAGTTGTAGAAATCGACAGTTTTTTTGGCATGTGTAAGAAAAACTGTGATAAAAAGACTGATAGAATGCTACAAACAAAGTTGGCATCATTTTTGCATAAGAAATAGATGAGGGGCTGTATCAATGAAAAAATACATAGTTAAATAAACGCCTATGTTTACTTCACACAGACTAACATGCAACGGAGGTATAGAAAATGAAAAAAGAAATTTCAATTATCGGTGTACCAATGGATTACGGGCAAACAAGAAGGGGCGTAGACATGGGGCCGAGCGCAATCCGCTATGCGGGCATGAATACACGCTTAGAAGCTCTTGGCTATACCGTACATGATGAAGGCGATATTAAAGTAGAGATTAAAGAACGGGCAGACGTGGATAAAAACACGAATTTGAAAAACTTAGCGGCTGTAGCCAGCGGAAATGAACAGCTTGCTGCAAGAGTTGAAGAAGTGAAAGAGCAAGACCGCTTTCCGTTAATATTAGGCGGAGATCACAGTATTGCAATTGGAACGCTTGCAGGAGTCGCAAAAGGTTCAGAAAATTTAGGCGTTATTTGGTATGATGCTCATGGTGATTTAAACACCGCTGAAACATCTCCATCGGGCAACATTCACGGCATGCCGTTAGCGGTGAGCCTGGGTATAGGACATCCTGTACTTTTAAATATTGGAGGGTATACACCAAAAATTAAACCTGAAAATCTAGTTATTATCGGTGCACGCTCGTTGGATGATGGTGAAAAAGAGTTAATTAAAGAAAAAGGAATTAAAGTGTATACCATGCATGAAATTGATCGTTTAGGTATGACGCAAGTGATGAAAGAAACGATTGATTATTTAAGCGGTACAGACGGTGTGCACCTGTCGCTGGACTTAGACGGCTTAGATCCAGATGATGCACCAGGCGTAGGTACACCTGTAAAAGGCGGCATCAGCTACCGAGAAAGTCATTTAGCAATGGAAATGTTAGCGGAAGCAGACATGGTCACATCCGCTGAATTTGTAGAAGTGAACCCTATTTTAGATCAGCATAACAAAACTGCAGAAGTAGCGGTTGCGTTAATGAGTTCATTGTTTGGTGATAAGCTTTTATAAGAAAAAGCTACTTACAGGTATCGTGTGGAGAAAATCTGTTATGATCCAAGAAACGGTCATACAGGACTAAGCGGCTGCCATCCTCGCTACGGGGGTGGCGCCATTTGAAAATCATCCGGCATCAATTGACTTCAGTCAGGAAGAGCTGCGTAATAAGCGGCTATAAAAACAAAATAAACCTATAAAAATGAAAGCGATTTCATTTTTATGCAGCAAAGGGAGGAAATGGGATGAATATTCCACAGGGACAGCCAGGAGAATTAAAAAGAACGATGAAAACAAGGCATCTTTTTATGATATCACTAGGGGGATGTATTGGTACCGGTTTTTTTCTTGGTTCAGGTTATACCATCAATGAAGCAGGTCCGATGGGAGCAATGATTTCCTACTTAGTAGGAGGGATCATTATGTATCTAACGATGCTGTGTCTTGGAGAATTATCCGTTGCTATGCCAGTTGCAGGATCGTTTCAAACGTACTCCACTAAATTTATCGGCCCTGCAACCGGTTTTGCGATTGGATGGCTGTACTGGCTAGGATGGGCAGTAACGGTGGCACTTGAGTTTTTAGCTGCCGGACAATTAATGCAAAGATGGTTCCCAGACTCGCCCGTTTGGTTATGGTGCGCCATTTTTGGAGCGTTAATTTTTTCACTAAATGCACTTTCAGCCAAAGCATTTGGTGAAACAGAATTTTGGTTTTCAAGCGTTAAAATTTTCGCCATCATTATGTTCATTGTGGTAGGTGGAGCGGCAATGTTTGGACTTATTGATATGAAAAGCGGACAGGAAGCACCGCTTCTATCAAACTTCTTTGCCGAAGGGCTGTTTCCAAACGGAGTAACGGCTTTGCTGATTACAATGATTACGGTGAACTTTTCGTTTCAAGGAACAGAATTGATTGGAATTGCGGCGGGAGAAAGTGAAAATCCGGAAAAAACAATTCCAAAAGCGATCAAACAAACGGTTTGGCGTACGCTTTTCTTTTTCGTCTTATCCGTGTTTGTCTTAGCAAGCATGATTCCTCGTGAAAAAGCAGGCGTTGTAGAAAGCCCGTTTGTTGTTGTGTTAGATAGTGTAGGTGTACCTTACGCGGCGGATATTATGAACTTTATCATTTTAACAGCTCTTCTTTCAGTCGCAAACTCTGGGTTTTACGCGGCTACACGTATGCTTTATTCTCTTTCAAGAGAAGGAATGGCAAGTCCTGCGCTTGGAAAAGTCAACAAAAGAGGTGTACCGTTTAATGCACTATTAATTACGCTTGTGATTTCATGTTTTTCGCTGCTTTCAAGCGTAGTGGCAGCTAAAACCGTTTTCGTATGGCTGATTTCACTCGCTGGACTTGGCGCTCAAATTGGCTGGATTGCGATTACAGCTTCACTGCTTGCGTTCCGTCGTGCTTACGTGGCTAAAGGTGGAAAAGTAGAAGATCTGAAATTTAGAACACCTCTTTATCCGGTTCTGCCTATCGTAGCGCTTATTACGAACTGTATTGTTATGATCAGTCTTGCGTTTGATCCTGAGCAGCGAATGGCGTTATACTGCGGAGGTATCTTCTTTATAGGCTGTTATGTTTATTATTATTTGAAAATTCGAAAACAAAATCAGTCAAAACAGGAGCAAGAAGTTCAGCTTGCGGAAAATAAACGAATGATTATTTAACATAAAAACCCGGAAAATCATGATTTTCCGGGTTTTTTATGTACTTGTCTTTAGCTATCTAGTGTTGTCTCTTCATTTTTACGGCGGCGAAGTCTCCATAGCGTGATAAGGGCAAGCAGTGTAAGAACGATACCGCTGCCGAGCAGGATATGACTCACTGTTTTATCCTGCTTTTTTTGGCCTTGTTCAAAATATTTCTTGTACATCGCCACCGCAGCTTTATTTTGCTTGTATTTTTTCGGAACGCTCATTTCTTTTCCTAGTTTCCAGCCGTCTTTATAAGCTTTTTGCTGTAAAGATTTCACATCTTTATTCGAATAAAAACCTGCTTTGTACCATTTTTCTAGTTGAGGCTTATCCTGAAGACTTTTAGGCGCTCTATAGGTCTGATAAGTGAAAGCTGAGTCGTATCCATCTGCTTTTACGTCTTTTTGTTTTTGTTTCTGTCCTTTTTCATATCCTTGTTCAAAGGCTGTTTGCAATTCGCCCTCTGCTTCTGCAGGTACTTCGAGTGGAAGGTCGTGATAGCCTTGTACGTAGCCTTGCTTTTCAAACTGCTTTTTTTGCTGATTCAGTACTTCGGCTTGAGCGGTTTCAAAGCCTTCTGTAAAAGCCTGACGTGTGACATCCTCATCATCATACATGCTGGGAACACTCATCGAATCATTTTCAAGACCTTGTTCATAGCCTTCTTTTTTTGCTTTAACAGATAGGTCCATTAAAGAAATAGCTTTTTTGTAGCCTTGAACATAACCTTTATTCCAGTCGGATGACTTAGAAGGGAAGGGGTCGATTTCTGATTGAATAGTAGCATGTTTGTAATCAAGGACGCCTTGCTGATAGCCTTCCTCTTCGCCGGCAGCCATTTCATTTTCTTGTTCAGTCTTGAGCTCTTCCTCTTTTTGCTGCTGTCCTTTTTTATATCCTACCGAATACCCCATCATAAACCATGTGAATTCTTCAGAAGATTTGTCCAGCCCTGTTGTTTGATCGAACTGCTCGAATTTTTTCTGTGCGTATCCATCTTCTTCTCCGAGCGAATAGCCTTCTTGATAAAGAGAGTCAAAAATAGCTTTTACATCTTCAGTTGTATCCACGTCCGTTGACTGGTCCAAAACATCGGAAGAGGAATCCGGGGAATCAGGAGTAGCATAAGAAGAGATGGGGTCACTTGCAAGAATAAGTAAGCAAGCTGTACTAATAACGGCTAATTTTTTTTTCATCATTTCTTCACCTTTTAGTTCAAAGTTAATATTTATTTTGTAGTTTAAGCGTACAGCTTTCCATGAAGAAAGGCGTGTAAAAGTTTCTCCAATTATGAAAATTATAACATTTAAATGGAAAGGAGAATAGGTGGTAAAAAGGAGAAATATGTGTTTTTTACGGAGTTTTATTTTTGCTGCTGTTTTGCTTTTTTTACTTTAAATGAGCGGTAAAATACTTCAACTACAAAACAGAACAAAAGGAAAAAAAGGACAAATAATTCAGCAAACTCCATAACACGAAACGGACTGTAGGCATTTTGCAAGGCCATGGAAAAACTAAATCCTTGCATCATATCCACGCTGATAGAAAATCCCATTAAGCATCCTAACAGTAAAGCTGATATCCAAACGATTTTCATATGTCTCACTCTCCGTTTTTATTTTTTTCTTAAAAACATTCTACTGATAGTTTTTGTTATTTTTTTGGTCTTACGCTTTGATTGCTCTATTAAAAATTGCATACAAAGCATTTATTTGGAAAAAGCTAAAAAAAAGAAAAGAAAGGTGTTTTTAATCGTGCCTTCTTTATTTAAAAATAAAAAAAGCAAAGACAATAAAAAGGAAACAGAGGGTTCGCTACCAGAGGAACAAGAACTGCTGATGCAGTCGCTTGAAGGTAATATAGCTAACATAAAAAAGCGAACGGGGAACAGCTCGGATATGGTGATCCGCTATATAAAAATTGGGGAAAGGGCAGCCATTCAAGCCGCTGTTATCTATATAGACGGAATTGTAGACAATCAGTCTATCCAAGAGCTTTTAGTAGACACCATGATGAAAGATGACGTGTTTTCTGAACCAATAACACCTCAAAACGCCTTTACGTTATTAAAAGAAGATGTAGTAGGAATTGGAGACGTTGCGATTTTACATACGTGGAGTGAAGTGTTTCCCGCCTTGATGTCAGGAGACACGCTTATCTTGATAGATGGAAACAACCATGCGATGAGTGCAGGTACGAAGGGCGGGGAGTGGCGTTCAATTCAAGAACCGACTACACAGCTTGTCGTTCGGGGTTCTAAGGAAGGGTTCACGGAATCGATTGCTAAAAACATGCCCATGGTCAGGCGAATTATCAAATCGCCTGACTTATGGGTAGAAACGATGAAGATTGGGAAAGTAACGCAGACAGACGTTTCAATGATGTACATTAATGGGATTGCCAATGACAAAATCGTAAAAGAAGTAAAGCAGCGTCTTAACCAAATTAATATCGATAGCATTTTAGAATCAGGCTATGTAGAGCAGCTTATTGAAGACCAAACGTACACTACTTTTCCTACAATGTATCACACGGAGCGTCCCGATATCGTTGCAGGAAATCTCTTAGAAGGGCGTATTGCGATTTTTGTAGACGGAACGCCATTCGTTCTGATTGCACCTGCTGTCTTCATTCAGTTTTTTCAGTCTCCTGAAGATTATTATTCGCGCTTTGATATTGCCACGTCGATTCGTTTTTTACGCATTCTTATTTTTTTTATTTCACTGATTGCACCGGCTACGTATGTAGCGATCACAACTTTTCATCAAGAAATGGTTCCGACGAAGCTGCTCATCGCCATTGCTGCACAGCGGGAAGATGTTCCGTTTCCTTCCTTGGTTGAAGCGCTCATTATGGAAGTCACATTTGAAATTTTGCGAGAAGCTGGTATTCGACTTCCAAGGGCAATCGGTTCTGCAGTTTCAATTGTAGGAGCGCTCGTGATTGGGCAAGCATCGGTTCAAGCAGGGATTGTGTCTCCAGCGATGGTTATTGTTGTAGCGATGACGGCGATTGCAAGCTTTGCGACGCCTTCATTTGCCATTGCGATTTCTGCTCGGCTCATTCGCTTTGTTTTTATGATTGCAGCGGCTACTTTCGGGTTTTATGGCATTATCCTGTGCTTTTTAATGATGATTGTTCATCTCTGCAGTCTTCGTTCATTCGGTGTTCCATACATGACGCCTCTTGCTCCATTTATTCCGAGCAATTCAGGTGATACCATTGTTCGCATGCCGTGGTGGACGCTTAGACAAAGACCAAGGCTCATCAGTAGTGGAAATATGGTGAGAGAAGGAGACAACCAGCGCCCAATGCCTCCTAAAAGCCGGGGAATGGCAAACACTACGGTGAAAGAAGGCGATCAAAGTGATGCGTAAAGGGCTTTTATGTACAGTTATGGCATTTTCGATTTGCATCCTTTCAAGCTGCTGGAGCAGTAAGGAATTAACCGATTTAGCGATTGTCGCAGCGATGGGAATTGATAAAACAAAAGATGGTCAGTATCAAATCACGCTGCAAATTATTAATCCAGGTAACGTAGCCGGCGGTCTTCAAGGCGGCGGGGGTGGTACCCAAAGTCCGTCTGTTTCCGTATACGGAGCAAAAGGCGCAAACTTAGTGGAAGCAAGCAGAAGAGCATCGAGCACGGTATCAAGAAGACTGTACTACGCTCATACAAACTTAATTGTTATCGGAGAAAGCCTAGCGAGAACGGAAGGCATTGATGTCATTATTGATGGCATTGACCGAGATCCGGAATTTCGAATTACATCTGATATGGTCATTGCAAACGGCGTAAAAGCTTCCAGTTTTGTAAAATCTCTTACGCCAATTGATAAAATTCCAGCTAATAAAGTCCTTAAAACGCTGGAGCTCACCGAAAAAAAGTGGGGAGAACATATGAAAGTATCGGCTCAAGAAGTTATGAAAAACCTTGAATCCCCGGGAAGTCAAGCGCTGATGTCAGGGTTTGGAATAAGAGGTAGCGCTCAAAAAGCCCAAACGCTGCAAAATCTTCAGCAAACTGCTCCTGAATCGACTCTTCGTGCAGAAGGACTCGGCATGTTTAAAGATGGGAAGTTGATTACATTTTTATATGGAAAAAAAGCGCGAGGCGTGATGTGGCTGCGGGATAAAGTGCAGGGAACAGATGTGAATATTTCATGGAAAGATAAAAAGAAAGCCATTGCTTATCAAGTCGTCCGTCAGCGAACAAACGTGAGTGCAAATATGGTAAACGGCAAACCAAAGATGATTGTACGAACTAGAGTAGAAGGAGATATTGGTGAAATGGAAGTACCTATAGATATTAAAAATCCATTTGTGATTCTTGATATTGAAAAAAAAATAGAAGCAGCGATTGAAAACGAAATAAAAGAAGCGTTTGCTTTTGCTCAAAAAAAACAGACGGATGTTGTGGGATTTGGAGAAGTCGTGCACGAAAATTATCCGAGGCAGTGGAAAAGGCTTCAGCATGAGTGGAGCGATGTGTATTTTCCTGAAGTGGAGATGGATGTGAAAGTAGAAGCGTATGTAAGACGAGCAGGTTTGCGAAACAAGTCGTTTATGTCTGATGCGGTAAAACAACGCCAGTAAACAGGAGGGAGCAATGAGTGGAAAAAGTGAAAATTAGCTCTGTGCAGTTTTTTATTTTAATCGTCCTTTTTGAACATGGAAGCGCATTGCTCATTCCGCTTGCAATGGATGCAAAACAAGACGCCTGGCTTGCTATTTTACTCGGTATGTTTGGGAGCTTATTGCTTTACCTCATTTACTACCGGCTGTATAGGTACTATCCTAATATGCTGCCGACAGAATACATGCAAAAGCTGCTAGGGAAAGTCTTGGGATCTGCACTTGCTTTTTTATATTTGCTTCATTTTTCATATGCTGCCGCTCGCGTACTTCGTGATTTTGGAGAAATGCTGCTGACATTTGGCTACCCCGACAGCCCTTTGTTTGTCGTGAACGCGATGTTGATGCTGTTGATTATTTATACTGTGCACAAAGGACTTGAAGTAGTGGCTCGGGCAGGAGAGCTCATGTTTATTTTGATGTATATCTTGGCTGTAGCAGGATTTGTGCTTATTTTTGTTTCAGGATTAATTGATTTTACTTCTTTAAAACCGATACTTGGAGATGGGATTTGGCCGGTTTTAAAAACAGTCGCCACTCAGACTCTGTATATTCCGTATGGAGAAGCTGTTGTGTTTACGATGATTTTTCCATATGTAAAAGATCCTAAAAAAGTAAAGCTTGTAGGCCTTTGCGGCATTGTGTTAAGCGGCATTAATTTAGCAATTACAATGGCGATCAACGTGAGTGTATTAGGGATAGGGTTGACTAACAGGTCGGTCTTTCCGCTTTTAAGTACGGTAGAGAGCATTAGAGTAGCTGATTTTTTAGAGCGGCTAGACGTGTTTTTTATGATTGCGTTAGTCATTGGAGGGTTTGTTAAAATCAGCGTCTTTTTTTACGCGGTAATTGTGGGGCTTTCCACGCTGTTTAAGGTAAAACGACCTTCTGCGCTGACATATCCTGTTGGCACGGTGATTTTATTTTTTTCTCTGACGATTGCAAGTAATTTTCAAGAGCATTTAAAAGAAGGCTTAACGATTATGCCGGTGCTACTTTTTATCCCTTTTCACGTAGTGATTCCGCTTACGCTGCTCTGTATAGCCTTTATTAAACATCGCATAAAAAAAACAAAAGCGCTGCAGCCATCCTAATGGCTGCAGCGCATTCGTCTGCGATCCTCTACTGCAAGTGCAGCTGTTCCCGCTCTTTTTTTACTTGTTCTAGCTGTGAAATCGTAACAAGCTGATATCCTTGTGCGTGAAGCTGCTTCATAATTTCAACTGCTGCTTCGGCACTTGTTTGGTAAATATCATGCATTAAAATAACTTTCCCGTCTCCGACTTGGCTCATAACTGCTTGAACGGAGTGAGGAACGTTTCGATATTTCCAGTCTTCAGGATCGATATCCCATAGAGTCACGCCAACATTTCCGACATAACGTCTTACATTTGCGTTCACAGCTCCATAAGGAGGACGTACATGCATTGGTTCATAGCCGCTCACTTGTTTAATAAGCGCTTGGGTATCGCCTATTTGGTGTTTGACCTGCGCTTCATTTAAACGTGTGAGCTGAGGGTGGTCCCAAGAGTGATTTCCGACTTCGTTGCCTTCCTTCACCATACGTTGGATTGTTTCAGGATAATATTGAACGCGGCTTCCTAACACAAAAAAGGTAGCGTGTCCGTTCACTTCTTTTAATCCATCTAAAATCACATTGGTAGATGCAGGGTTAGGTCCATCATCAAAGGTCATCGCAACGACTTTTTTAGTTGGATCAATAGGCGCTCCTTGCTGCGGTATTTCGTTAACGATATGTTTTGGAGGCGTTTCTTTGACTTTATTTTTATTTGCGGCTTCGTCTTTGTAAGCATCACTCAGCATGTCTTTAAATAAATCTTTTTGGATAGCGATTGTTTTGGTTTTCGTTTGTTCAGCACCTAGCTGATAAGGCTTAAAGTAGATCACAATACTGTTTTCAAGCAGCGCAAACTGACTGAAATTTTGATTGGCTGCCTGAGTTCCTTTTTGAAGGCCCGGGTCAAAATCAGCTTTTTTCATTTGTTTTTTTAATTCAGCGTATGAAATAGCCGAAAGGCGATCTAAATAGTTTGCATTCTCGTTAAATAAATCTTTTAACGTCATTTGTTTTTGAGCAGGCAGGTCAAATGTAAAGGTTTTGAGAGAAGACGTTCCTTTCTCTCCATTTATAGATTCATATTCATCAAAGACAATGCTTAGCGTTTGCTTGCTGTAATGGACGATTTTATATGTAATCGTTAATTCAGATTTTTTCTTTTTTGACTGCTTCTTCAGATTTTTTTCATAGTGTGCCACTTGATCTATTACGTAAGCTTGAATGGATTGATCAATTTCTTTTTTACCAAAGGAAGGGTAGCTAATGGCATAGCCTCCGTCGGTAAGGTCCTTAACTAGCGTTTGAATTTCAACGTCTGGATAGGTTTGATCTGTTTGAATACTTGCCGTTTTTTTCTCTGTACTGTTTGCTTTGACGATATACCCTGCTGTACCAAGAAACAAAATACAGCATCCAAGCAGTGTCAAAATACGTTTGTAGCCCATGGTTTTCATGTAGTAATATTCCCCTTTTTGTATATATCTACCTAATAGACGCATGAGACCATCATTTAGTTTTACTTTTTTTAAAAAAAACCAAACTATTTTTCTACTCATTCCGTCTACCTTATAGATGTACTTCAGCAAGAGAAAATAGAAGGGGTATGAAAGACAATGAAAAAACACGATGCACATCAGATGCTCGTAGCATGCATAAGCGAGCATAAAGCAGATTTTTACCGGCTTGCTTTTAGCTATGTAAAAAATCAAGAAGATGCGCTTGATATTGTGCAAGAATCGATTAAAAAAGCACTCATTTCAATAGACAGTATCAAAGATATTCAATCGATTAAAAGCTGGCTTTATAAAATTGTTGTACGAACGGCAATCGATTTCCTGCGTAAGCATAAACGTTTAACGCTTATGGGCGATGAAGAGCTTGAGTATCTGAGCAGCGGACGTGAAGATCAGTATGAAGATATTGATTTAAAGCAAGCAATGGATCAGCTGCCGGTTAAATATAAGACGATTATTATTCTGCGGTTTTTCGAAGATTTAAAAATGGACGAAATTGCGGAAATCATTGAGGAAAATGTAAATACAGTAAAGACAAGGCTATACAGAGCGTTGAACCTGTTGCGGATTACGATGACGGAGGAGGACTTAGAACAATGAATGAAAAAATAGAAAAGTTAAAGAAGCAGTATCATGACATTCCTATTCCAGACGAATTAGATGGTGTTGTTGCACAGGCACTTTCTTCACACCCTCGTAAAAAGAAATTCTATATTTGGCCGAGCTCGATTGCGGCAGCAGCGATGATTTTTATCACAACGGTGAATGTAAGTCCAGATGCGGCAAATGCAATGGCAAAAATTCCTGTACTGGGAAAAGTAGTAGAAGTAATTACATTTGAGGAACTAAAACAAGAAGAAAAGCATTCTCGTATTGACGTGAAAACACCATCGATTTCAGGCTTGGAAAACAAAGGTCTTCAAACAAACTTAAATGAAAAGTATATAAAAGAAAATGAACAGCTGTATGAACAGTTTAAAAAAGAGATGAAAACATTACGAAAAGAAGAGAAAGGAAACGTGGCTGTCAGTAGCGGCTATGATATTATGACAGATACCGATGATTTGCTTGTGGTTCATCGATATGTGGAAGAATCGAGAGCTTCAACGTCGAGCGTTAATCAGTACGACACGATTGATAAAAAACACGAAGTGCTCGTTACGCTTCCAAGTTTGTTCAAAGATAAAAGCTATATAAAGGTCATTAGTGAAAATATTAAACAGCAAATGAAAGATCAAATGAAGCATGAAGAAGGCAAAATCTATTGGCTGACTGAAGAAGATATGGATCCTTTTAAAGAGATTGCTGAAAATCAAAGCTTCTACATTACAAAAGATCACAAGCTTAGAATTGTATTCGATAAATACAAAGTCGCTCCAGGATATATGGGAAACATTGAGTTTGAAATTCCAACGGACGTTATTTCAAACCTTCTAGTTGGTAAACGGTATATTCATTAAAAACCAGGCGTGAACACTGAACGTTCACGCCTGGCTTTTTACATAAAGAAACGTTTAAATTTATTTTTATGCAAAATAAGTTGAAATATATAAGCAATCATGTATAATATTCTGTATATATTTTCATTCTTTTTATTTATAAAGTCTTAGGGACAAATGATGTGAACGGTTGCATTTCTAGAGAGGAAGTGAAGAGGTGAAACGCACGTTAAATCAAGATACGATTAAAGATGCCATGCTGTTTAATCAGCTTGTGATGCAAGTAAGCAAAGCTCTTTGGAAGTCTACTGAAAAGGATTGGGAACAGTGGGTTAAGCCGTACGATCTGAGCATTAATGAGCATCACATTTTAGGGATTGCTTATCAGCTGGAAATTGCGTCGATGACCGACATTTCAAAGCTAGGCGTCATGCATTTATCCACAGCTTTTAACTTTGCAAAAAAATTGCACCTGCGGGGCTATCTTACCCTTTCTAAAAATGAGAAAGATAAGCGGAATACATACGTGCAGCTCACAGAAGAAGGAAAAAAGATGTTTTTAAAAACGATCGAGGATTATAACCCTCTTGAAAATCCTTTGTTTCAAGGAGCGATGCCGCTGCGAGATGTTTATGGAGAGCTGCCTGACTTTGTTGAGCTGACCGCTCTGATTCGAAGCATATACGGAGATGATTTTGTCCAGTTCATCGAACGTTCTTCTCAAGAGCCCGCTAGCTTGAAAAAATAAAAAAGCCTTCTTGTGCAAGCTGAGAAGGCTTTTTTGCATATCAACTTTTTTCAGTTAACCGTTCAAGTTCTTCTGAGGAATGGGCCATCTTCTCAATCCGCAGAGATAGCTGCTTCATTGCGTCAGCGATTTTATCAAGCTCTTTTTTTGTTAGAACTGTTTGCTGTTTGTTCTCGGTTGTTATGCTAAGGACGTTCGTGAAAAAAGAAGTAATGTTGTTCATATTGTCAGCTGTATCTTTTGTTAATGTAGCGACTTCTCCACCTAACGCCGAAACGCTTTCGATTTGTTTTTGAATGTCTCCGATAAAAGTAGAAATATTAGAAATCGATTTCTTCGTTTCTTCTGCAAGCTTCCGTACTTCCTGTGCCACCACTGCAAATCCTTTTCCATGCTCACCTGCTCGAGCAGACTCAATCGAAGCGTTTAATGCCAATAAATTCGTTTGCTCCGCAATAGAAGTAACAATCGAAACGATTTGATGGATTTGCTGTGATGTATGTTCGAGCGTTTTCATTTTGTTTTGAATGAGCGACGTATTTTTTTGTATGCTTCCAAGCATGTTTTGTTCTTCTTTTAATTTTGCTTGACTCGTAACGGATTCTTTCTCAATGACTTCTGCCAATTGGGAGCTTTTGTTTGCATAAGAAACGACGTCAGAAGACTGATTGTGCACTTGATTCATAAATTTCTTCGTTTCTTCAGATAACGAGGAAAGGATAGATGATGTACGAGAGATTTCTAGCTGAATTTTCTCTTTTTGAGTCTGAAGTCCAGCGCGCTGCTCGTCATATTCAAGCTCATAGGCTTTTAACACAATTTGCTGTTCTAGACTAATAAGCTTTGTCATACTTGCGATAAAAGCTAGACATTCTTCTTTTGATTCCATCGTACGTTCACATACTGAAAGAAGCGACGTAAATAAATTTTGAAATGCGCACAAATACCAGTTTGGCTCAAGTCCAATTTTAACGTGCATCTTGGAAATTTTTTGACGTTTTACCACAAAAGCGTCGTCTATTTGTCCATCAAACATTTCTAAGATGTGCTGTTTTAACGTTTGTTTTAATGCATGGACGCTGCTGTGCTTTTCGATAATCGCAACCAAATGAGCCTGTTCGCCAATAGCTTTATAAAAATCATTCACGATTTCTTCGATGGCGTTCAGCGCGTGAACTTGAAATCTGGCAATGCGTTCGAGATCCTCTGCCGTTAAGGAAATCATGTTAATCTGCTTTTTTATCATCGGGTCCGATACATGAAGCTTTACAGTGATGGATTCGACAGCCGCGGCTTCGGGGTGCACGTTGTTTCGTTTAAACCAATTCATGTTTATCACCTTTATTTGCTAGAATAGTTGTTTTTCTCTTCTTCTTATATTTCGGCGTTTTACGTCTAAGAGTTGAGGCTGTTTAAAAAGATTGTTATCAAATTGTTATCTTCTATTAATTGAATTGTTATCCGCAGATGTTATGGTTGTACGGTGCTTAAAACATGATTCGGGGAGGAAACGAAATGAAAAAAATGCTATCGGCGCTTCTTGTAGGAGGAGCTTTATTTGCAAGTCCGGCAATGGGACATGCTGCGTTTGGCGACACGGTTTTAAAACAAGGGATGACAAATGATGATGTTGAACAAGTTAAAACGGTGTTAAAAGATAAAGGATTTTTAAAAGGCGAAGTATCGCGTTATTTTAATTATGAAACAAAAAAAGCGGTTATGGCTTTTCAAGAGAAACATAACCTAGAAGCAGATGGAATTGTTGGAGAGAATACATACAATGCATTAGGTAAAGGCGGCGTTGTAGAAGGCGAATCAGAAGTGAATACGGATAAAGTAATCAGCAAAGCAAAATCCTTAATGGGCACCCCGTACAAATGGGGCGGCACTACACCTTCGGGATTTGACTGCAGCGGATATCTTCAGTATGTATATAAAGAAAGCGTAGGCGTTGATATTCCAAGAACGGTTGAAGATATCTATAAAGCAGGTGAAAATGTAAGTGAACCGCAGGTAGGAGATCTTGTTTTCTTTGAAACGTACAAAGAAGGTCCTTCTCATGCAGGCATTTATCTTGGAGACGGACAGTTTATTAACGCATCGTCTTCTAAAGGCGTTACAATTAGCGATAAAAATTCAAGCTATTGGAAAGAGCGCTATATAGGAGCAAAGCGTATTGCAGTCAACTGATTCATAATTTAATAAATAAACAAGGCAAAGCTTAAAGGCTTTGTCTTTTTTTGTTTTCGTTTCAACAGGACTAGGTAACAAGGATCCTGTGTAAAATGGGCTAGTCATGTGCGTATTTGTATGAAAATACGACAAAAGTTCTGTCACCTTTACGACAGAGCTTGTATATATTGATAAAGTAATCTCTTAGGTTAAGTCAATTGTTGTAGGTAATTTGAAGGGATAACAGTATAAAAAGGAGGAACAAACTTTATGTTTTTTTGTTGTTACCGTCGCTATGTAGAAAAGATAAAATACCTGTTGTTTTCAAATCGATTTGCTGAATTTATTCAGGAAAACACAAAAAAAGCAGTAGAAGACGTTGTTTATTCCGACACGTTTAAAGAGTATGTGATCAGTATTATTAAAGAAGCTCAAGAATCACCTTTTAAAGAAATTGCCAAGCAGTATATCGGACAAGAAGTTGTAATTGAAACAACGGCTGGTCCGCTTGAGGGCGTCGTGACGTTTGTTGGGGATAACTATTTAGAATTGATAGAGTCTTCCACATCAACGGTATTACTGCCATTTACAAGCATCGTCACCATTCAAAGTGCTTAAACGAAAGGAGAGAAAAGTATGTTTCAAGATGCATTAAGAGAAAATGTGGGTTCATTTGTGCAAATCATCACAGCTATTGACGTTATTAATGGAACACTGCTTGCTGTTACGGACGCAGCTGCTGTTGTACGTACATCAAGCTCATATGGTGAGCCAACGGATGTAACCATTCCACTAGTATCCATTACGTATGTTCGAATTTTTAGCGGAGTTGAGTGAGTTTGAAAGTATCAGTGATTATTCCAGCCTGTAACGAGGCCGATTCTTTGTTACCTGTCATTAAAGAAGTTCAAAAAATGAAGCCGTTTGAGATTATTGTCGTCGTAAATGGATCCAGTGATACAACAAAGGAAATAGCCGAGGATGCAGGATGCCGCGTTGTTTATTATGAAGAAGCTCTTGGTATTAATATCGGAAGAGCCATTGGGGCTAAAAAAGCAAAAGGAGATATTTTGCTTTTTTTGGACGGAGATATAGCGGTTCCTCATGAGGAGCTGATGAAATATACTCAAGCTATAGAAACCGGTCATGATATCGCTTTAAATAATCTTACATGGATTATGAAACGAAAGGTGCGTCCTCATCCTGTTTCTGTTGCCAAATATATGCTGAACTTGTGCTTACAGCGTGAAGATTTATCTGTTCAAGCCTTAACAGCTATTCCTCATGCCATCAAAAAAACATCAGCAGCTAAAATCGGATACGAGAATTTAGCTCATCCGCCCCTCGCTCATACGATTGCTCTTTTAAAAGGAATGTCAATTGTTGCACCGTGTTCTTCAGACGTTATTTATACAAACAAGATTCGAAACACTCATAAAACCATTCCTACCAATTCCCCTTTTCCTATTTCCACTAACTATATCATTGGAGATCACATTAAAGCGTTAGCTCATCTTATTGAAGAAAAAGGAATAAGAGGCGGACTAACAGACGGCGATCGAAACCGGGAAGTTGTTTCGGCTTATACACCGAATGTGAAACGGAAAACAGGCGTTAAGTACAGCGCCGTTATTCCAGTAGGTGAAGAAAAAGAAACGATTGCAAGCGTGATCCAAGAAGTGAAAAAAGCAGGAGTGGAAGAAATCATCGTGGTTGCCAACGGAGCCGATGAAGTGACGGTTAAGCGAGCAATTGAAGCGGGTGCTACTGTTCTTCATTACAAGCAGCGGCTTGGGCATAACGTCCCTCGAGCAATCGGTGCGATGTACAGCAGCGGTGAGATTTGCTTGTTCATAGATGGAGACATTGTGATTTCCGCGGAAGATTTACGACGGTATTTAGAAGCAGCTGACCAAGGCATTGATGTAGCGCTTAATAATTTAGAGTGTCTGCTGGATGAAGTGCATCCTATTCACTCGGTAAGTACTGCCAAATATTTTCTGAACCTTATCTGTAAACGTCCTGATTTAACAATTAATACAACGACGGCTATTCCCCATGCCATTAAACGAAATGTAATGGAGAAGGTTGGCTACGAATCTCTTATTATTCCGCCTTTATTTCAATTAAAAAGTATTATGTACGGCTTTATGGTTCAGCCCGTTCATTTTGTTGATGTGGCGCGAACGAACCGGGTTCGAAAGGAGCACATGAAAGTCAAAGGTTTGGCGGCATCAACGCAGCGTATTCTAGGAGATTATGTTGAGGCCCTTGCATACTATATTAGCCAAACAAGTGAAAGAGGCGAGTTTCTTCCGGACATACGAAGACATGATATCTTGTTTGAGGTGTTGAAGAATGAATAAAAAAGTTGCTGTTATTGGTCTTGGCTATGTTGGATTGCCGCTTGCTCTTTTATTTGCAAAGAAAAACTATAGCGTCGTTGGTCTTGATATTGACGCACGAAAAATTG
Source organism: Priestia sp. D51 (assembly GCF_053345675.1). NCBI lineage: Bacteria > Bacillati > Bacillota > Bacilli > Caryophanales > Bacillaceae > Priestia > Priestia sp. D51. The sequence goes on from NZ_JBLTIR010000001.1 coordinate 1,008,970, forward strand.
AGGCGCTAAAACAAGGGAAAAGCTATATTCCAGATGTGCATAGTGATGTGATTCAAAGCGAGAAAAATTTTGAAGCATATGAGTTACAAAAAGGTATCTCTGCATTTCAAGCATGCGATTATGTAGTTGTGACCGTGCCAACTCCTATTACAGAAAATCATAACCCCGATCTAGGACCAGTCATTAGCGCATCTGCATTCTTAAAAGAACAGATGGTAAAAGGGCAAACCGTTATTTATGAAAGCTCTACTTACCCAGGCACGCTTGAAGAAGTCGTGTTGCCTATTTTGAAAGATTCCAACTTACAGGCAGGTAAAGATTTTTATCTAGCTTATTCTCCAGAACGAGTTGATCCGGCAAACAAATCATACGATATTGAGCATATTCCAAAAGTAATTAGCGGCTACAGCAAAGACTGCCTTTATCACGTGCAGACGTTTTATGAAAGTATTTTTCAGCAAGTCGTACCTGTTTCTTCTCCAAAAGTAGCGGAAATGTGCAAGCTGTTTGAAAACATTCAGCGCCTTGTCAATATTTCGTTGGTGAATGAAACAAATGAATTGTGCGAGGAATTAGGGATTGATTTTCATGAGGTATTACAGGCGGCATCTACTAAGCCGTTTGGGTTCACACCGTATTATCCAGGACCCGGAATTGGAGGGCACTGCATACCCGTTGATCCGCTTTATTTTTTATGGAAACTAAAGCAAAATGGGTTAACGAGCGAACTTATTGAAGTTGCTCATCATATTAATGAAGAAATGCCAAATAAAGTAATTAGACGTGTTGAAAAGCAGCTCGCAGCAAATGAGAAACGCGTGTTTGTTGTAGGCATCGCGTATAAAAAAGACGTAAATGATATGCGTGAATCGCCTGCGCTGACGGTATGTGAAGGTCTTTTAGCCAAAGGATATGAGCTGACGTATCATGACCCTTACATTGACTCCGCTATATTAAATAAGCAAACGTATTTCTCTGTCCCGCTGACAAAAGAAGAAGTTAAAAAAAGCGATGTTGTACTTGTGTTAACCGATCACAGTCAAATCGATTGGTCGATTGTAAAATACGCAAAAAAAGTTGTCGATACAAGAGGTATTTTAAATGAATGAAACCGCTGAATTGTTCAGTGGTTCTTTTTTTAGGGGGGATATCAATGAATACTCTTTCTGTCGTTCTGCCCGTTTACAATGAAGAAGAAATGTTAAAAAGCGTGCTTAAACAAATTAAAAAAGTGAACGTGCTTGAGATTATCATAGTTGCAAACGGCTGTACCGATGCTTCAGTTAAAATAGCGAAAGAAGAGGGATGTACGGTAAAAGTAGTAGAAAAACGCCTTTCTCCACATGAAGCGAGAATGGAAGGGGCAAAGGCTGCTAAAGGAGATGCCGTCTTATTTGTAGACGGCGATATTATTCTTTCGGCTTCCGAGCTTGAGCGTTTTGTTCAGCCGCTGTTATTTGAACATAGCGATGTGGTGCTAAACAAGTGGGAAAAAACAAAGATGAATGCTTTTAACCGCAGCGAGCTGACGTGGAGTACGGTTCTGCATCATGCACTTGGAAAGCCTCATCGTGCCAACGCTTGTTTAAAAGCGCCTTACGGTGTGCTAGTAAGCGTATTAAAGAACCACTGGGAGTTGCCGCCTCTTTCTTTATTTGTGACGTTCTTAACACAGTATCGTGTAAGCTCGCATATTACGATCGAAACGCAGGGAAAGGGAAGCTTTCGTCCGTTTGATCGGCCGCTGCGTAGCAGAGAACGAATTCAATCCTACCAGCAGCTTCTTCAAACATATTATACGTTTGCGTCACACCGTAAAAGGCGAGTGGATATGCTCGCACAGCCTCTTCCAGTTGTTGAGCACGGCTGGGGGAGATTATCTTCTTTTTATGGAGGTAAACAGCTTTCTGTTATTATTCCGGTTTGCAACGAAGAACAAACACTCAAACAAGTGATTGCAGAAGCAAGAAAACTTGAACCGTTAGAAATTATTGTTGTGATTAACGGCTCTACGGATCAGTCGGAGAAGTATGCCAAAGAACAGGGTGTTAAAACTATTGTTTACGATGAGCGGTTAGGGCATGATTGCGGAAGAGCTGCAGGAGCACTTGCAGCAACGGGAGATATTCTTCTCTTCATAGACGGGGACTTTGTTCTTTCAGCTCAGGAGTTGTATCCGTTTGCTGCAGCGGTAGCGAGCGGTGTCGATGTAGCTTTAAACATATGTGAAGATGAAGAAAAGCTCACGCATGTGGTCCAGGGGTGGAAGTACGTGTTGAACGAGACAATAGGAAGAAAAGATTTATTAATGAGCTCCATGACAGCTGTTCCTCATGCCATAAGCAGAGAGTGCCTCGAGAAAATTGAGCCCGAATCTCTTGCTGTACCGCCTTTTGCCCAAGTAAAAGCCATAGTAGGGGGTTTTCATGTGCAGGCCGTTCACCATGTTGATGTAAATAAATTTAACCGATTTCGATATTCTGAACACTTATCATTAAAGAGCCATTCTGCTACGGCAGAACTCATTATTCAGGATCATATTTTTGCATTTCTATCTTATCTTCAGCGTGACTGAGCAGGAAGCATGGTCTTATTTTCAAAAAAATGTTTAAAATGAGGTAAAGAAATTTGCTGATATCTTGTTTTTCTGTTCTAACCTCTTGAATTTGTTCACAGTTGTAACTAAAATTGTTACATGTGCAGACAAAAGTAAAAAAGGAGGAAAAGAAATGAAAAGCTATCAGCTTGGAACGTTTTTACTTCGTCTTATGTTAGGACTAACGTTTTTTATTCATGGACTTGGCAAATTTCAAAGCGGTATTGATAATACGGTCGGTTTTTTCCACAGCATGGGGATTCCCGCGTTTTTCGCTTACGCAGTTGCTGTTATTGAATTCGTAGGAGGAGCTGCTATGATTCTTGGGTTTCAAACGCGCTTAATAGGTGTTCTGTTTGCGATCGTGATGATTGGCGCTATTTTCACAGCGAAAAGCGGTGCTGGTTTTACAGGCGGCTATGAGCTTGAGATTGCCCTTTTTGCTGTTTCGCTTCATGTGATTCTAGCAGGAAGCGGCGCGTACGCGTTAGACAACCGATTACAAAAGCCAGAAGAACATTATTCTTAAAAAGGGTAGGCGCTATGCGCCTACCCTTTTTTGTAAAATATATACTTCTATCGATTCATTTTTACTAAAATATACAGCTATCATTTTTAAGGAAATTCGTATATATGGTACTATTTGGTCATAGATGACTACATAGTCAGTCTATTTGAACGATACGGGGAGGTTTTAACATGAAAACCGAAAGAGAAAACGGAATCGTCCGTCAAGTGAATACGATTCAATCAAAAGAAGAGCGCTTTAATCCTTTTTCATGGTATGAAGAGATGAGAAACAGCGCGCCTGTGCAATGGGACGAAGAAAGGCAGGTATGGGATGTTTTTCACTATGCTGGAGTCAAAGAAGTGCTAGAACAAAAAAATATTTTTTCTTCTGATCGAAGACCTCCACAAAACCAAAGACAAACTGCTCTAGGAACAAGCCTAATTAATATTGATCCGCCTAAGCATGCTGAAATGAGAGCGCTTGTTAATAAAGCTTTTACGCCTAAAGCAATGAAAGCATGGGAGCCTAAAATTGCGCGCATTACCGCTGAATTATTACAAGAAGTTGAGCATCTTGAAGATATTGATATAGTTGAGCATCTTTCCTATCCGCTTCCGGTTATGGTAATTGCCGATATTTTAGGCGTCCCGATAGAAGATCAGCGCCAGTTTAAAGACTGGTCGGATATTATCGTAGCGGGTCCATCGAATAATGAACGTGAAACGCTCGAAAAATTGCAGCAAGAGAAAATGAAAGCAAACGATGAGTTAGAAACTTATTTTTATCGAATCATTGAAGAAAAACGGACGCAGCCAGGAGATGATATTATTTCCGTGCTTCTTCAGGCAAAAGAAGAAGGGAAACAGCTAACGGATGAAGAGATTGTCGGTTTTTCTATTTTGCTGCTGATTGCAGGAAACGAAACAACTACGAACTTAATTTCAAATACGATTTATTGTTTAATGGAAGATAAGGCTTCTTTTGAACATCTCAAACGTGAGAAAGAGCTTTTGCCTTCTGCGATCGAAGAAGTTCTTCGCTATCGTTCACCCGTTCAGGCTCTTCACCGAATCGTAAAAAAAGATGTGACTCTTGCCGGTCAAAAACTAAAAGCGGGCGAACACGTTATTCCATGGATGGGATCCGCGCACCGAGACGCGCAGTACTTTGAAGACCCAGATGTATTTAAAATCGACCGAAAACCAAATGTGCATATGGCATTTGGAAGAGGGATTCATTTTTGCTTAGGAGCACCGCTTGCTCGAATCGAAGCAAAGATTATGCTGGCTGAGCTGATTGATCGCTATCCGCATATGGACTGGAGCCCGGCATTTGAGTTAAAGCCGATTGAAAGCACGTTTGTGTACGGGTTAGAAGAATTATTGATTCGTAAACATGTATAAAAAAAGCACGCTTTGCGTGCTTTTTACTCTTTCTCTGCCTGAATTCTCGCTTCAGCAATTTTATCCGTATGATCATATCCCCATTTAAACATCAGCTCGATAATAGGAATGAGAGTTTCTCCAAAAGGCGTTAAATAATATTCTACTTTAGGCGGAACTTGTTTGTAGACTTCGCGGTGGATAATTCCGTCCCGCTCAAGTTCACGAAGCTGCAGCGTCAGCATTCGCTGCGTCACGCCTGGAATGAGTCTGCGCAGTTCATTAAAGCGCCGGCGTTCCTTCGATAATTGATATAAAATGACGCTTTTCCATTTGCCTCCGACTACATCAACGGCTGCTTCCACAGGGCAAGAATAGCCGTGAGGCTCCCATTTTGTTAAGTCGTATTTCATAGTGATTACTCCTTTTATCCGTGAGTCCAGCTGCATTTGTGCTGTCTATACTATAGCACGTCTTATTTGATAAAAACATGGAAATGATTCATGGAATTATTGACGGAAAATTAAAAAAGTAATGGAAATAATTATGAGTTTGTTGTATGATGAAACTATGAAAATAATTTTTCTATTAAAAAGCGAAATATTTTGAAAGCGCTTTATTTATAAAGGACGACAGGGGAAAGGGCGGAGGAACGATGAAAAGATTTATCAAAGTAGAAAAAAGAAATCACGTGGCGGTTGTACGAATGAATCAGTCGATGCTTAATCGTTTGAACAGTGAAGTTATGTATGAGCTGCAAGAAACGATGAATGAGCTGCAGCACGATGCGTCGGTTGGATCTATTGTATTTATGGGAGAGTACTATAAAATGAACGGCGATCATAGAACAACTTCTTTCCTGCGTGAAGAAACAGGAAGGCTTTATCAGCCGATTCATGCAGTAACAGCTCGAGCGATTTTTCATCGCATTTCATGCAGCTCCAAACAAACGATTGCGCTTCTTACAAACTTTACGTTTGGCGGAGGGTATGAGTTAGCTTTAGCATGCGACGTACGAATTGCAGAAGAACCTGTGCAGCTGAAGTTAACAAACGGTATGACCGTTAGTGCGCAAGAAGCATGCAACATGGGTAAAGTGCAGCATATTGTGCAAAAAGGAAAAGGGTTGGACTATTCGCTTGCGCTGAACGCATTAGAAAAGGAAGCTTAAAAAACGCTTTCACTTTATTTTTATAAAGTGAAAGCGTTTTTATTTCATTTTGTTGATAAAAAGGTATTGAAAATTCTGAAAAAAGGAGTAGAATGATAACAAATCTACTTATTTTAAATAAGCAAAGGAGCTGGTATCAATGCCATTCATTTTTAAAGAAGCGGTAGTCGGATTGTTTACAGCGGCAGCAGCAGGTTTACTGGCGTTTCAAGGGGTAGAAGTGGTGTCAGCCATCATTCATCTGCTAACTTTTTGGAAACAGTAATAGCTAATAAGTAGAGAAACAACTTATAAAGATAAGGGGCTTGAGACTTTCTCAGCCCTTTTTGTTGTGGAGCTCATTATTTTTCAGTATACTAACGGTGGAAATTAAGACATAATATGGTTACATAGCAGGGATTTACGAACTCAGTAGGGAAGTATGTAGACTCTGAAAAAATAAACAATGATCGCTTTTACCCGGTAACAAGTTTTGTTATCGGGTAACGTGTGTAAGGGGTGTGGATAAGTGAAAGATAAAAATTTAACAGAAGAACAGCAGCGAGTTGATTGGGTAGTCGAAGAAATCAGCCAAAAAGCTGAAAAAATAGGCAAAAGCGTAGGAAGCGTAAAAGGCGAAATTGTCGATTTGCGAAGCACGTTTTGGGACGATGTCACGGTTAATATGGATGAGCCGGATGACGTGATTGAGACATTTACGAGCATTAAGCAGCAGGCAGAACTTTTAGCTGAACGTGAAATTACCCATAGACAAGCGTATGATCAATTAAAAACATTAAAAAAGCTAACGCAATCCCCTTATTTTGGACGTTTTGATTTTATAGAGAATGGTGAAAAAGAAGCGGAAGCTATTTATGTGGGCGTGGGCTCTTTAATGGATCAAAAAGATGAAGAGTTTTTAATTTATGATTGGCGTGCGCCTATTTCGAGTCTTTATTATGATTATTCACCGGGAAAAGCGCAGTACGAAACGCCAGGTGAAGCGATAAAAGGCGAGATGAAGCTAAAGCGTCAGTTTATTATCGAAAATAGCGTAATTAAAAGCATGTTTGATACAGGAATTACCATTCGAGACGAGCTGCTTCAAGAAGTGCTCGGACACAACGCAAGCAGTCAAATGAAAAGTATTGTAGCGACCATTCAAAAAGAACAAAACCAAATTATTCGAAATGAAAAAAATAAAGTGCTGATCGTCCAAGGAGTAGCAGGGAGCGGTAAAACGTCTGCAGCTCTTCAGCGGGTGGCTTATCTTCTCTATCATCATCGAAAGCAGCTGACTGCAGAAAATATGATGCTGTTTTCGCCAAATCCGCTTTTTAACAGCTACGTCTCAACTGTTCTTCCGGAGCTTGGAGAAGACAATATGAAACAAACAACGTTTCAGCAATATGCCGACGGACGGTTAGGAAACGAGTTTGACGTGGAGGATTTGTTCGTTCAAATTGAATATTTATTAACGGAAAAAGATGCTGCGGCAAAAAAACAAAAAATGCAGGAAATCCGCTACAAAGCAAGCCGTGAATTTAAAAAGCAGGTAGATGCGTATATCGAAGAGCTGTCTACTAAAGACATCATTTTTAAAAACATTAAGTTTCGCGGCGAAATCGTGTTATCTGCTCGGCGTTTGTTATCTTATTTCTATTCGCTTGATACGGGAATTTCCATTCCTAACAGAATGCAGCTCGTAGCCGAGTGGGCGCTTAAGCTCATCAACCAGCTTGAAAAACTTGAACGTAAAAAAGATTGGGTTCAAGAAGAAATTCAGCTTTTAGAAAAAGAAGATTATGTCGAGGCCTATCAGCACCTGCAGAAAAAGGAAGGCTATACCGAAAGCTCATTTGATGACTTTGACCGGGAACAAGCGTATTTAGCCAAAGCCGTTGTAGCTAAGAAAATGAAATTTATTAAGCAGGCCATCAAGCAGCTTAAATTCATCGACATTCGTCGTATCTATATGCAGCTGTTTGAAAGACATCACCTTTTTTCACATGTAGAAGGATGGGACGAAACAGCTAAAAACACGGTGGAAAGAGTTATGAACATGAAGCTGTCTTATGAAGATGTAACGCCTTACTTGTATATAAAAGATCAAATTGAAGGGCGAAAAGCCAATCCTGTCATTCGCTATTTGTTTATTGATGAAGCACAAGATTATTCACCGTTTCAGCTAGCGTTTTTAAAAGAGCTGTTTCCGCATGCTAGAATGACGCTGCTTGGAGACTTGAATCAAGCGATTTATGCGCACGCCTTGAACGCACCGACCATTCTTTCAAGCGAACTGTACGAAGAGAAAGAAGCAGAAACGCTGACTCTTACAAGAAGCTATCGATCAACGCGTCAAATTGTCGAGTTTTCAAGGGATATGGTGGCAAACGGCCATTTAATCGATCCGTTTAATCGAGACGGAGCGAAGCCGACCCTGACGGCTGCAGGTAACGTCAAAGATCTGCATGACGCAATTATAAACAAAATTAATGAATTGAAGCAGCAAAACTATAAAACAATTGCTGTGATTGCCAAAACTGCTGAAGAAAGCCGAGAAGCATTCCAAGCACTGCCTGATTCGATGTCTGCAAGGCTGCTGACAAAAGAAACAAGTTCATTTGAAAAAGGCATGCTTGTCCTGCCAGCCTACTTAGCAAAAGGAATTGAGTTTGATGCAGTCATCATTTACAATGCCTCGAGTGAATGTTATCAGGATGAATATGAGAGAAATTTATTTTATACAGCATGCACAAGAGCGATGCATGAGCTCCACCTGTTCTCACTTGGTGAAATTAGCCCGTTTATATCAAATAAAGAAACTTATGAATACAACGGTAAATAAACAGAGAACGGTCAGTGTCTTGAGTGTCTGAAATAGTAGTACGAAAAATCGAGGGTGAAATCGCAAAGGTTTTACCCTCGATTTTTTATTTATATGGAGTCAGCTCCTGTTCATTGCCAAAATAAAAATTGTTTGATTAAGTTTCCACTACTATAAAACGAATTAGAAAGACAGTGAAAGGAGGATTTTTATATCCAATATTTACGAATAAATGTATTACTCACCTCTTTGATAAGTTTATTTTTCTCGGGTATTATTCTTATTTCTTATAAGTTATTTGCTGCAGGAATGTTGCCCATCATAGGCTTGCTTTTTATCTACGCTTTAACCTCTAAATACCGTTCAACTGTTTCTCTGTTTCTATTCTTTTTAGTAGGGACATGTATGTTTCAAGTAGGAAGCAATTATTTCATTGAATGGGATCTATCTAAAGAGATGAAAATCATTGTAAACAGAGTTTTACTTTTGTTTATCATAGGTGGACTATTGCTTTCAATTTTATTGTCCAAGCAAAAGGTATTTCTTTTTGCATCATTACCAGACTGGCAGAAACGTATAGTGATGCCACATCATTCAATTAAACTAACGTATTTTTTACTGTTTGGTCTAATTGGTTCGGCTACAATTTTTGTACCTTTACTATTCGCTGAAGATATAAGCTATACAAAATCATTCGTCATATACGGTATAGTATTCTCAATTATAAATGCAATTTTAGAAGAGGTGCTTTGGAGAGGAATTATGTTATCTCATTTAAAAAGCAGTCTATCGACTTTTTACGCTGTTTTTATTACGAGTATTGGATTCGGTCTTTTGCACATATCAATAGGAATTCCTGTGGTAACAAGTTTACTTTTTTCTTTTGGTGGACTTTTCTATACATTTGTCGTTTTAAAGACGAAAAGCATATACCCAGCCGTAGTTTTTCATTTTATTATTAATTTAGGCATGGTCTTTAACGGATGGATATTTTAGTATCTTGCACCAAAAAGCTCAGAGCTATATATCGCTCTGAGCTTTTTATGAGTTATTAGTGTTGTATATTACCTGAACTGTCTACAGTAGGTCGTCTTTTTTTATTGACTTTCAAAATGCAGCAAATACTTCACTAAATAAAGGCCTGAGTTTGTTTTTTCTTGAAGAGGAATGGTCAGGCATGTAACGTAATAATATCCTTTTGGAATATCATAGCTTAAGGCTTCAGATAGGACGCTTTTGATTTCAATGCCATCGCTTTCGACGTGAAATGGAAGGCGAGTCGTCTTTTCAGCTTGTGATGCGTCTGGAGTTTCGTTTACCCACACTTCGACAATGGCTTTTGTGTTCGACACGGCTTCAAACGAAATGGCTTTATCATCTGCGACATATCCTTTTTGAATATCTTCATCACTCCAGTCGTGATGGGGCTTTGGCTGTCCTTTTTGAAACAGCGTAAACTGATGATATGACATCGTTAGCTCTTGTTCTTTCCATTTTGTTTTCATCTTTTCACCTCTTCAAAGTAAAGCTTGTTCAGCTATTATTGCACGATAAATTGTACGCGTGTACCATCTGGGTATTGTTCTAATTGATTTCCAACCCATGAGCCCGCTCCGCGGTTATCAGAAGGTGAAATATAGCGAATATCAGCTCCCGCTCCGCCTTCTTCGCACATAGCCATTGGCCATTCGTCGCGGTCATATCCTGTTTTTGTTGGGTATCCTTTCAGCGATTCTTCCCGATTCGCTTCAGCACCGTCGCGATCAATTGTGCAAACGGAAGAGTGACCAGCGGCAATCGCGTCGCGAATATGATCACCCGTTTCAGGATATCGGTCCAGTGGAAAATAAAGCGTTGCATCATAGTTTACTTCGGCTTCCGTTTTTTCAGGAGCTAAAAACGCTGCATGTCCTATAAACCCTAAAACGCATGCAATGATAATGAATAGACTTGCCATTAATTTTTTCCCGTATGTACTCATCTCAAACCTCCAGTGTAGTCGTTTTTACAGCTCAACTATACTCTCAGATTGCTAAGTTTAGATTACAGGACAATAAATACGGTGTAAACAAGTATTAACAATTATGTAAAAATGATCATTTTGTCTTGTCTGTAAGATGTAAAAAGCCCCCATAATATTCTGAGAGTTATACTTTCTGATGTTTATCTACTTACGATTCAGATTAAATGCAGTGTGAAGTGTCTATTTGCATGTGGGTGAGTCCTAGGTGAAAAAAAGAGTCAACTTCCTTTACTTGACATCATACCCTAATAGGTATAAAGTTGTGTATACATTTACTTCTTGCGTATAGCTTAAAAGCAAGAAACGCAATCATGCATGAGCGGAGGTAGTAGTATGATGGAATATGATAAGCAAGTTAAAAATCGCTTGAAACGAATTGAAGGTCAGTTAAAAGGCGTCTTGAATATGATGGAACAAGGAAAAGACTGCCGCGACATCGTGACACAGCTCTCAGCAGCCAGAAGCGCAATTGATCGCACGATGGGTGTTATTGTCAGCACAAACCTTGAACAATGCGTAAGAGAAAGCATTGAAAAAGGCGAGAATACCGAAAACTTAGTAAAAGAAGCAGTAGAGCTGTTAGTAAAAAGCAGATGAGACATTCGTTTCATCTGCTTTTTGTTTTTACTGTACGCTGCTCATAAGGATAAAAAGCGCTGTTCCTAAACACAATACGGATAGGAACAGCGCTTTTTTAGGTTTATCTCGTTTTAAGAACAGGAAAGATATATGAAGAGAAAGGAGGAGGTCAAGGTGAGTGATGACAAAAAGTCACCAACATATAATCATACGGAAATTCATCATAAAATTGAGGCTTCTCCAAAAGCGCCGGGAATCAAAGCTGCTTTTCGCTTTAACCACGCTTCTTCTCCGTGGGTAAGAGGAATCAGCTCGGGCTTGTCTTCAAGTTTGCCGATTTTAATAGGAATTTTGTTTGATCATTTGCAGTACGGACTCATTGCAAGTATTGGCGGCTTTACATATTTGTATACAAAAGATGAACCTTACGCGCAGCGTGCCGTTAAGTTATTTTTAGCTTTGCTTGGCGTTACGCTGTGCTTTACGCTAGGCTCGTTATTTGCTGACGTGGAGTGGATGAAAACTATTTTATTTGGTGTGATTGGAGCCGTATCGGTTTATATCTTCGGAGCTTTAAAAATTCCGGGACCCTCCGCGATGTTTTTTGTCCTTTCATTTGCAGTGAGTACAAGCATTCCAGCTCCGAATTTACAGGCAGTTTTTTTGCATGCAGGTCTCGTTTTTTTAGGAGGAGCACTATCTTGGTGTATTAGCATGAGCGGCTGGCTTATTAATCCGCGCGGGCCTGAAACGGCCGCTGTGGCGAAAGCTTATAGGCAGCTAGCTTCATTTGTTGGATCACTTGGCACGGAATCGTTTCACGCTGAGCAGCACAAAACGGTTGTAGAGCTTCGAGCAGCGGAAACAGCAATGAAGCAAGCGAAAATTAATCGAAAAAAATCATCGTTTTCTCACCGCCTGTTTTTATTAAACCAAAAAGCTGAAGGGCTGTTTATTTTTGTGATGGCCGCTGCGAATGATTTTAATCCGGCTGTTTCGAAAAAAGCACAAGCGGTAATTGAAACGTTCGCATCCGAAATGGCCACGTTAAAAAAACATAAAAAAATTCGAGACGTGCGAGAAGAAATTGAAGAGCTGTCCATCAAAGAAGAGCTGCGCACATTGTTACTAGATGTAAACGACGTTCTTCAAATGAAGGAATTAAAAGAAACGGAGTATATTCAATTTTCACAAGGCAGCGTAAAAGCACGGTTAAAAGCTGCTTTTCACAAACGTTCGTATGTACTTAAAAACGCTTTGCGCTACGGAATTATTATGATTATCGCCGCAGCTGTTGCCTACACGACAGACATTCCAAGGTCTTACTGGATTCCTCTCACGTGTGCAGGAGTGATGCTTGGGGCAACCGTTCGTGCAACGGTTCAGCGAGGTATTCAACGCTCTGTCGGAACCATTTTAGGTATTTTAATTGGAACCGGGATTCTCATGCTTGAACCAACGGGAATTGTCATTGCGCTCATTGTCTTTGTGCTTCAGTCAACGATTGAAATTGTGATTGTTAAAAACTACGCGCTCGGTACGCTTTTTATCACACCGAATGCTCTTTTAATTGCTGAAAGCGGTCATCCGGACAAAGCGATTAGCTACTTTACGTCCGCTCGAGTGATTGATATTGTTATTGGTTCTGTTATTGGAGTGGTCGGTACGGTATTAGTTTTTAAACGAGCTTCTTCGCTTCGTCTGCCGTATTTACTTGGAGATGTCATTCGAAAAGAAGGACAATTTTTAGAAATGCTAAGCACTGAACAAGATGAAGAAAGAATTAAACAAGAAAGAAATAAGCTTCAAGGGGAACTAGTTAATCTTCGGGCGCTTTATGATAATGTGATTGGAGAATATTCTAAAACGGCCGTCAAGCTTGAAGGACTGTGGCCGGCAGTTGTCGCTACGCAGCAGTTAGGTTATATGCTTCTTGCGTCGTATGAAGGATATGAGCTGTCAGAAACGGAAAAGCGAGAGCTTCAAGAAACGTTTGCTCAGCTAGCCGCAGCAGCAGAGCAAAAGCGAGCGCCAAAGCTTTCAAGTGTTCCGACCCTGAAACGCTACCCCATTATTCAAGGGGAAATCACTGCTTTATATGAAAGTCTGCAGGTAGAAATATAAAAAGCACGGAACCAATGGGCTCCGTGCTTTTGCTTTTACATATCCACAACTTCACTTACCGTTTTATTTACATCGTCACGCGTCATTTTTTCTTTTCCTTTCATTAAGGCGTTTAACGTTCCATCGGCAAGCGCTAACGGAATTTTACAGAAATGAAGAATCGGAAGCGATTTGACATCTTCTAAATATTTCTTTCCTAGTGACAGATTTCGGCGAGCATAGGCAAACATATCTTCTCTGCTCCAGTTGTTAGGGAAGAAGCTGACTCCACGCTCTGAATCTTCCGAGGTATTGCGCAGAATATTTACAGACTGCAAGCCGCGTCCAAATGCAATGGCTAATTCTTTGTCTGTCTCCGTGCCGTCATACCATTTCCAAATGTCGTTAAGCATCACGCCTACTAGACCAGCTACATAGAACGTATAGTCATCTAAATCCGCTTCATTTTGAATATGCCAGTCTTTTTCTACCCAATCGGCCATTCCTTTGGCCATAATAGAAGTTGCATCTAATACTTGATCTGCAACTCCAGTCGGACAAAGCGCAATCCAGTTGCCGAGCTGAAGCGTTACGTCAGGTAAATCAGCTTGATAAGGACCTACTAATGCCATGTAGTCGTCTTCGTTAAAAGACTTTTTTAACAGGTCACTAATGGCGTAAAGCAAGCGGCTTTTTACACCGGCTTCTAGCTCAGGGTGATCTTCAATTTCATCAATTGCCCTCATACATAAGTAAGCAGATCCTACTGCGTCTTGCAATTCTGCCGGCAAGTGGCTAATTGGAATAAAAAATGTTCGGCTTGTCTCTTTTAACATCACCATTGCGTTGTCGCGTAATTTGTTGGGTACACTCATTGATAACTAGCTCCTTTTTACATATCCACATGTCAAATTAGTTTAAGTTTTCATCTTATATACTATAGTAACAAAAAATGAGCATTTAATGGAGTTTAAAGATTACTTATTAACGATATTGTCATTATTTTGTAGTATTTAAACAGAGATACTTGTATCATGCACAAGTTTACACTACGATAATACTCGTTCATTCTTCATTTTACAGACATAAAAAGTTTATTTTTAAGAAAATTGCCGTCATGCTAATGGGTTAGATGAACTTTTAAGAAAACCCTCAACAGTCGGGTATACATAATACATAGGAGAATACAGAGGTGAAGGTATGAAAATTTTAATTGTAGAAGACGATAGCAAAATATATGAATTAGTGAAAGAAAAATTCGAACAGTGGTCATTTGAAGTGGCTAGAGTAGAAGATTTTCAAAAGGTAATGGAAGTATTTATTGCAGAAAGCCCAGAATTGGTCATTTTAGACGTGAATTTACCTGTATATGACGGGTTTTACTGGTGTCAGCAAATACGTACAGTTTCAAAAACTCCTATCGTATTTCTGTCGTCTCGTGAACATCCAATGGACATTGTTATGGCAATGAATGTTGGGGCGGATGACTATATCCAAAAGCCGTTTAACTTGGATGTTCTTATTGCTAAAGTGCAGGCACTTCTGCGCAGAACGTATTCGTATGGAGACACGATTTCAGACGTTATCGAGTGGAACGGTGCGGTGCTAGACTTAAAAAAAGGAAGTTTGCATTATAACGATCGAGAAGTTCATTTAACGAAAAATGAATTTTTTATTTTACGGCTTCTTTTGGAAGAGCGAGGCAAGATTGTATCGCGAGAAGAGCTTATGCGAAGATTATGGGAAGATGAGAAATTTGTAAGTGACAATACGCTTTCAGTCAACATCACACGCATTCGTACCAAGCTGGAAGAAATCGGGCTGAATGATCAAATCGTTACCAAAAAAGGTCAAGGATATCTGGTGAATTAAAATGTGGAAAAGTTTTTTAAGAGAAAGGCTAAGCTGGATTCTATTCGTTCTTTTATGGCTGAGTGTAATCGATGCTCTGCTGCTTCTCGAGTATGATATTAAGGTATCGTCTACTTCGTTTTGGTACTTGAATCTTTTAACGCTGTGTATGCTAATTCTCTTTCTTTTATGGAGAGGAGTAAAAGAAAGAAGATTTATAAAAAGATTAAGTTTAATGCTGCAGAATGACGCTTACGATTTACAAGAAATACATTCATACGTGCGAACGAAAGCAGATGAAGACATGCTGAGTCTGCTGCAGCGTATAGATCGTGTCTATCGCAGACAAACTCACGCTCTTCACGTACAGCAGAGAGAGCAAGAGGAATATATAACGACGTGGGTTCACGAAATCAAAACGCCGCTTACTGCTATGAAGCTGCTTATTAACGCTCGTCGTACAGAGCTTTATAAATGGCCTTGGCTTAAGGATATTGAAGATGAATGGATGAAAATTGATGGGTTAGTAGATCAGAATTTATATGCCGCACGTCTGCGTCACTTAGAAAAAGATTACCAGGTGCACGCAGTGTCGCTAAGCGAACTTGTTTTTCCAAACGTTGCGTATTTCTCGAAATGGTGTATTGAGAAAAGACTGCATATTGATGAAAAGAATCTAGATACGTTAGTGCACACTGACCCAAAGTGGATGCAGTTTGTTGTGAGGCAAGTGCTGTCTAACGCTATTAAATATAGCCCTCTAGAAGGAAAGCTTTCTTTTTTTAGTGAAGAAACGCCGAAGTATGTGAAGTTATTTATCGTTGACCAAGGGGAGGGCATTCCACCACAAGACCTTCCGCGCGTATTTGAAAAAGGATTTACAGGAAATGTCGGAAGAAAATCGAAAGGAGCTACGGGGCTAGGGCTGTATTTTTCAAAAAAAATTACAGATGCTCTTGGCCATCGAATAGAGGTACATTCACTTTTACACGAAGGAACCACGGTAATTTTGACCTTCTACAAACCGAATTCTTTTGATAACCTTTCAAAAATGTAAGATTGAAAGCCGAGATTGTCATCTGCTTCAAACGAATCTTTCCTTGTTACGAAGTAAGATAGAGCTATACACAAGGAGGGAACGTACATGAAGCGAAAGTGGATTAGCCTTTTAGCCCTGATTTTTATTGTGGGAGCATGTATAGGAGGAATAAAGATTTATCAAAACGCCGCAACGGAGCATCAATACGGGATCATCCCAAAAGAAGCAAAAAAAGTGGACGACTATGGACGAGTTCAATATACCATTTCAGTAATAAACGAAAAAGGACAAACAACGTTTCAAACGTTTACGACGATTAAACAGTTAAAAGAAGGAACGGTTATTGACCTTTTTGTTCGAGGTAACGAAGTTCGGAAATATGACATTATAACAAAAAATGAGCTGCCGCAGCGGGTGAAAAGCGTGTGACCTACAAAAGAACGAAAGGAGGAAGGGAAATGAGTATTGTCCTTGAAGGGAAAAATGTAACCAAAACGTTTGGATCAAGAGGAAACGTATACGAAGCGCTAAAAGGAATTGATTTTACAATCGAAGAAGGAGAGTTTGTCGGTATTATGGGACCATCTGGAGCGGGAAAAACGACGCTGATGAACATTCTTTCAACGATTGACCGTCCCACAGATGGCGAGGTATGGATACAAGGAGAAAACGTAGCGCTCATGAAAGATAAGAAGCTGTCTGCTTTCAGACGCAATCATCTAGGATTTATTTTTCAAGATTATAATTTACTGGATACGTTAACAGTAAAAGAAAATATTCTTCTGCCGCTTACGGTTACAAAAATGTCTAAGAAAGAAATGGAAGCGAAGCTGAAAGACACCGCAACGCGACTAGGCATCTATGAGCTGGCGGGTAAGTACCCGTATGAGATTTCTGGTGGACAAAAACAGCGCGTTGCAGCAGCGAGAGCAATGATTACGAATCCAGCCGTTATTTTCGCCGATGAACCTACCGGAGCTCTTGATTCCAAGGCCGCTTCAAGCCTGCTTGAAAAGATGTCCCAGTTAAATCAAGAAGACCGTGCCACCATTATTATGGTGACGCATGATCCGCTGGCTTCAAGCTACTGCAGCCGCGTGCTGTTTATTAAAGACGGACAAATTTACACGGAGCTGTTTAAAGGCGAACAAACGAGACAAGAATTTTTCAAACGAATTATGAACATTCAAGGCGCATTAGGCGGTGAAGGCTATGACCGTATTTGATCTTGTTAAAAAGAATATGCGCAAAAATATTAGTCGGTACAGCCTTTATTTCTTTTCAATGATTTTTAGTATTGTTGTGTACTATGTGTTTGCTACGCTTCAGTACGACCAATCGATTTCAAAAGTGATTGGAGAAGAGATGAGGCTGCAGGGCATTTTTAATGCTTCAAATTACGTTCTGCTTACTTTTATTGTTGTCTTTATTTGGTACACAAACTCATTTTTTATCAGACAGCGTAAGAGAGAGCTCGGACTGTATCATTTAGTCGGTATTGAAAAACGTACGATTGGGAAAATGATTTTCTACGAGAATATGCTGCTGGGGATTTTTTCTTTGGTGGTCGGTATTTTACTAGGTACCGTGTTTTCAAGGCTGTTTGTGCTGTTTTTACTAAAGCTTATGGGACTGTCGCTTTCTATTACGCTCACATTTTCTCTTCAAGCGGTTTTAAAAACAGCCGTAGTGTTTTTGATTGTTACCATTTTTATCTCGTTTCAAGGCTATTTTATTATGTACCGCTATACGCTATTAGATCTGTTTCAAGCAGAAAGCAAAAGTGAACGCGTAAATAAAATGAATTCGAAACGCTCAATTGCAGTGGGAGTACTGGGTATCTTACTCATTGGCTATGGGTACTACCTTTCATCGGGAAACATTGTGACGCCTAATTTTTTTCTAATTGTAGCCGTTGTACTGTTCTCGGTCATTTTCGGTACATTTTTACTTTTTAAAGCCACAATTGAGTGGCTGATGGGACTTTACCGAGAGCATGCAAGCCGATATTATTCGTTTGCAAATATGCTAAGCGTTTCTACGATGATGTATCGCATTAAAGCAAATGCACGAGTGTTAACATTAATTACGATTTTGTCGGCTACTACACTTGTAGCAGTTGGTGTGACGTATTCCTCATACTATAACACAAAAGCCGATGCCAGAAGCATGCAGCCTTATGACTATACGCTGCACAGCAAAAACGCAGCGCAAGACTTTATAGATGTACTGCATGAGTTGGATATCCAATCAAATCAGTATGTGTATCATATCGTCAAGCACTCCGCTGATTTATCAGACTTTCGATTTATTACATCCGGTTATTACGGAGATGGTGAGCGAATCAGCTTTTTAGATGAAGAAGAAGTGCGGAAAAATGGCGTTTCGGTTCCTGCGCTAAGCGCAAATGAAACCGTTATTTTTGATTCGATGGCAAAAGGAAAAGTGTTTAAACCTAGTACAGGTAAAACCGCAGCTGTGCCGCTGAAGGAATCAGAAGAGCTTGCTTTAAAAGTCATTAAATCAGAACCTTCGCTTATTCTTGATTCTGAGAGTGCCGGCTATCAGTTTGTAGTCAATCACGACACGTTTATCAAACTTTCAAAGTCTGGACAAAAGCAAGCGGTGTACGTATTTAATACAGGTGATGGAAACAAACAAAGTGAACTTACTAAGAACTATCATCAAATCGCAAAAGAAGCTGGGGAAAGCCGTACTTCATACTATGATTTGTTTCAGACAGGCTTAATGAGTAAAGGATTGTTTATTTTTATTGGAGGATTTTTAGGGCTCGTCTTTTTGATGGCAACGGGCAGTATTATTTACTTTAAACAAATCTCAGAAGCCGAACAAGAGCGCAAAAGATTTGAAGTACTGCGTAAGCTTGGGTTTTCAGTGTCTCAAATGATGAGCGCCGTTCGAAAGCAGCAGCTGTTTACGTTTGGTTTGCCTTTAGTAATTGGCATCTTGCACAGTCTATTTGCGCTGAAGGTCATTACGAATCTAACTGGTGAAAGTCTAATAGTCCCTGTTTTAATAGCGGATGCAGTATACGGGGTTATTTATTTCATTTTCTACTGGCTGACAATGAATTACTACCGAATGGTAATAAAGCGACTGTAAAGAAAAGACTGTTTCGATCAAAGAAACAGTCTTTTTTTGTTAAAAAAATAAAAGGTATGGAGTAGCGAAAATCTGAATATAAAAAAGGGTATATAAAAACTAGAGAGTTGTATAGGAGGGGGAAAATGTGAAAGCAGATGCTGTGTTTGAAGGGGGAGGAGTTCGAGGAATCGCATTCACCGGTGCGATTGAAGCGATGGAAGAAAGCAATGTAGAATGGCAGCGTCTAGCAGGTACGTCAGCCGGAGCGTTGATTGCGGCACTTTTGGCGAGCGGCTATAAAAGCGGGGAAATTCGCAAGGAGCTTCAAAACATGGACTATGCCAAGTTTCGCGGAAAAACGATCATTAACCGAATTCCTCTCATTGGCAACTTGATTGAACTGATGGTTCATTTAGGTTTTTATAAAAATGATTATTTGGAAAAATGGGTGTACGGTCTGCTGCGTGAAAAAGGAATCGAAACGTTTGCAGATTTGCCTGCAGATAAGCTGAAAATTATTGCCTCAGATATTTCGAACGGACAGATGCTTGTGCTCCCTGACGATTTGCCCCGATACGGAATGCAGCCAAGCGATATGAAGATTTCACAAGCCGTGATGATGAGTGCGTCCATTCCTTTTTTCTTTCGTCCCGTCATTTGGAAATCCAAAGGGTTCAAGAGGTCATACATTGTCGATGGAGCGCTTTTAAGCAATTTTCCGATTTGGCTGTTTGATACGGAGCATCCGCGTTTCCCGACGTTTGGTTTTCGATTTGTAAAAGAAGAAATTGATACAGCTGCTATTATTCCAACACCTGTCCATTTATTTAAAAGCATGTTTACAACGATGCTGCAAGCTCACGATTTGCGGTATTTGAACGCGGAGACAAAAGAACGAACCGTACAAATTCCAACGGGTGTGATTACGGCAACGGATTTTGCCTTAAAGGAAGAAGAAATCGAGTTTTTATATGAATCTGGTTATATATCAGCCAAGCGCTTTTTAGAAAAGTGGGATTTTGAACAGCATAAAATGAATCGGACCGAACGTCCGCTGACGCGAAGGAAGCTCCTGTAACAGGAGCTTTTCTACGGCTGTTTTAAAATGTTGACTTCTACAGCCTCGCCTTTTGCGGGAACAGAATACTGAACGCTTTTGTCTTTTTTGAGCCATGCTTTAACGAGCTGTCCTTTTTTGTATGTTTGATCATCCGAAACTTTTACATAAATAGGCTGTACATCGCTAGAACCGAGTATTTCTTTTGTTGTATAGTCAAGCGCAGTATCTCGCGGAATGACGTTTGCAATAAGAATTTCATTCTGTTTCACTTGTAAAATGCGCCCTTGAACTAAATAGCCGGCCGGCTTTTTTGACTGCTCGGCGTTATCAGAACAGCCGCTTAAACAAATAAAAAAGAGAAGAAAAAGTGCAGCTGATTGAACGGTAAACTTCATAAAATCTCCTTTCCGTTTTAACATGACTACCATTATAGCGCGTTTGACCATTTCTTTTCCAGTTTTCGGAGAAAGCAAGAGGTAATCATTGACGTTATTTCAGCGCGCGTGATATGTTTTAACTCATAAACGCTATATTACTAGAAGCTATGCTTAGTACGGGAGGTCCTTGTATGGATGTTACCTTTTTAACCAATGTTATTCGACATATATTAGAACGAGATAATTTTGTCATAGACTTTGAAGAATCAGACGAACAGAATATTCATTTTTGGCATCGAGACGAGCCGTTTCGCCTTTTTATTTCAGAGCAAACGGAGGATTATTTAGTATGGACCGTGTTTGAAAATGAAAAAGAACAGTGGAGCGGCAAGAAATTTCTTCAAGAAGTGACGAATACGTGTAAAGACTGCAGTGAGCCAATCGCACACTGGATTTATAAAGATGGAGGCAAAGCAGGTTATTGCGATCGTTGTCTTCAAACGTTTGGAAATGCGTATTTTACCAATGCTGATGATATCAAGCAAAACCTTCATTTAATTGACGGTTCTATTTGTTTTATTACCGATGAAACCGGAAGCGACTGGTGGATTGCATATGAAGGACTCAAACGAGTAATTGCAAGATTAGAAGAAAATCCTAATCAGAAAGTCGAAATGTACAAGCCTGAATATCCCGTCTTTAAATGGGAAATACATTTTCTAGAGGAAAACAATTCTGCTAGCTTTAAGTTTAAAGATGACTTTGCATCTGGAATTGTACCGAAGGGAAGAATACTCTAACATCCTTGTTATAAGGGTGTTTTTTCTTATAATGGGAAGTTTTTTTGAAAAAAATAATTAATTTAGGTTAAAAAGAAGGAATTAAAGGGTAAAGAGTAGAAGATATATCACTATAGGAAGAATGGGGGAAATAATTATGACAACTACAACAAATTTAACACTGGGGTACAAAATGTACACGATTGATTTTAGCCGTCCAACGCAGTCTAACGAGGCACTGCTTGATTTCTTTAAAGATGTGCAGCACAGACAGGGAAATAATGCAGAAAGCTTTTCTAAAACATTAATGGAAATTGAAGAAATCAAAACAAAATATGTAGATCATGAAATTGTCCTGCTGGCTAAATCGCTTGAACAGCAAATAAGCCGCTCAAATGCAGAAAAACTTGAGGTCTGATAATCACCAGAAATGGTCGATTTATCAGACCTTTTTTATTTTTTATTTTTATCGATGTAGCTCTGTCTCCTTGGCTAAAGAGCAGCCAAGGAGACAGAGCTAGACCTAAGCGGAAGTTGCCCTCCCTTGCGGGCTGCCAACTTCCGCATAGGTGGACCTTTTTGGGGGAATTCAAGGGGTCAGGGAATCTGGTAGCGTAGGTTTTTGGTCGACGATAAAATGCTGTACATTTCTCAGGACGTTTGATTTCATCAAAAGTTGTAGATGAATAGACTAATTAAGTCGTTGGAGGCGTTATATGGTTGGAATTTGCAGCTGGAAGTGTGCAGTGAGTGGAATAAGTATTGCGAGTGTCTACAGTAAGCAGCCGTCGTGGCAGCGGGAGTGTTATTTGGTGACACCTGGTAAAGTTTATTATGAGTCGTGCTATCAAGGGTACGGAGAGTTTGCGGGAATGGATATTTTTTGTTTGATGAGAGAACGCGGAGCGGAGCAAGAAGACAGTGAAGGGGTAGCGGCTTTTAAGCCTAAGATTGTGCTGGCGAAGTATTACAGCGGACAGCGTTATGAAGAACTGCCGGAATCAGAGCCGTGTCCGTATGGAGGCTATTTTTTTGAAGGGTGGAAAGAAGGATAGCGAATATACATAAAAGCTGTAGAGATATCTCTACAGCTCGTTATTAACGTCTTGTTTCATCGACAGATTGTTCTAAGTCACTTACTTCTTGCGTAATTGTATTTAATTCTTCTTGCACCGCTTCAGCTTCAAGAACAGGATCTTGAACGATTTCTGTCGTTTCAAGCTCTTCTGCTGCAGCCGTTTCTGCAAGCGGCTGTTCTTTAGCAGTGCGTAGAGATTTCACTTTGTTGACAACTTGCGAAGATTGTTCGGAGACTTTTTGTGAAAGACGAGCCGTGCGCTGTTTGAGATCTTGGCCTTTTGCATATACCGTTTCTTTCACTTGACCTGTTTTAGCAAGTGCTTGATTCGCTCCGTCTTGAATAGAAGCACGTAGCTCTTTTCCTGACTTTGGCGCTACTAGTAAAGCTGTTGTTACACCCACTACGCTGCCTACTAAAGTGCCGACTAATAACTCTTTGCTTCCACCTTTTGTTTCTTTACCCACTGTTTCTTTTACGTTTTCTTTTGTCATGACATTTCCTCCTTTTATAATATGTAATATGAAGGGTTTACCATTTTGTTGAATACTTCCTGCAAAACGCAAATGATTCGCTAAAAAAATCTGCAAGTGCCGTCGGACGCTCGTACAGGCTGGTGAAATTTGATTGTATATAGTATTCAACCACCTGACAGAAAAACCTTCTTTTCTGCTATAAAAACAGAAAAAAACTTATCTATAAAATCCGACACAAGAAAACGACAACATTCGTTCTTTGGTAGCATTTTCACTTGAAATTTTATATCATAGAGTGCAAGGAGAATACGTTCTCTTTTTTTAGATGCTGGAGGGATTGAAGAAATGGCTGAATCGAAGTACAGAACGATTTTAGAAGCAAAATCTGGAGAGTTAGAAGCATTAAAAGACAAAGCAATCAAAGACAGCTGGCAGCCGATTTATCATATTCATCCACAGTACGGGCTGATGAATGATCCAAACGGATTGATTCAATTAAACGGTGAATATCACGTGTTTTATCAGTGGTATCCGTACGGTGCGATGCATGGAATGAAGCACTGGGCTCATGTGAAATCTACGGATTTAGTAACGTGGGAACGCCTTCCGGTTGCCCTAACACCAACGGAAGAATATGAATCGCACGGCGCATACTCAGGCGGCGCTATCAAAAAAGATGGTCAAGGGCTGCTGTTTTATACGGGGAATGTAAAATACGAAGACGGCTCACGCTCAGCTAATCAATGTATCGCGATGCTAAAAAGGGATGGAAGTGTAGAAAAATACATGCACAATCCAGCGGTACGAGGCGTTCCTGATGGGTATACAGGACATGTGCGCGATCCGAAAGTATGGAAAGAAAATGATACATATTATATGCTGCTGGGCGCTCAGCGTGAAAACGAAACGGGCGCATTAATTGTGTATGAATCAAGCGATGCGCTTCAGTGGTCATTTAAAGGCGAAGTTCAAACATCGCTTCCTGACTTTGGATATATGTGGGAGTGCCCGGATTACTTTAAACTGGACGGAAAAGATGTGTTTGTCTTTTCACCGCAGGGAATCAAAGCGGAGGGCCACGATTTTCATAATATTTATAATGTGATTTACGCGGTGGGAACCTTTGATGTGGAAAGTTTAACGTTTGAAATGGAGTATTACCGTGAAATTGATAAAGGATTTGACTTTTATGCACCGCAAACGTTTCAAGATGAAAGCGGACGTCGCTTGCTATTTGCATGGATTGGAAACCCGGACGTTGACTATCCATCAGACGAATACGGATGGGCCCATGCATTAACGCTTCCTCGTGAGCTTTCCCTTGAAGGTAATGAACTTGTTCAAAAGCCTGTAGAAGAGTTAAATAAGCTTCGAGATCAAGCGGTTCATTTTAGAGGCACGCTAAAAAATGAAGAAGTGATTATTGATGAAGCAACAAACAATGCCTATGAAATCAATATGACGTTCCGCGAGATAGCGGCCAAACAATTTGGTTTAGAGCTGTTTAATAGTAAAGAAGAAGAGCTTCGCCTTATGTTTGATACAGAAAAGCAAGAAGTGAGACTCGACCGCTCTTCATTCCACCATCAATATGCAACGGAATACGGTGTCGTTCGCTCTGAAAAATGGACGGCGTCAAATGAAGTAGATGTTCGCGTATTTGTAGACAAAAGCATTGTCGAAATTTATATAAACGGCGGTAAAATTGTCTTCACTTCCCGCGTATTCCCGAAAAAAGATTCTAAATCAGCTGTAAATGTATTTGCAGAGGGATCTGTGGACTACCGTATTGATTATTACGGTATGTCGCGCGGCATTTCGTAAATGAGAAAAGAAGCTGTGACAAAAGTACTTTAGCGCAAGTGAAAAACGAACCACTAATTAACATGTTTGATTAGTGGTTCGTTTTTTTTACGATGGTGAATATAGTTTTATCTGTTTCGTTCCTTCTAGCAGTTGATTGGAGGGCAAGGCGAAGACTCCTGCGGGACAAGCAGAAGAGGTGAGACCCCGCAGGATCCAAGCGACGAGGAGGCTCAGCAGCCGCCCGCGGAAAGCGAAGCCTTGCACGGAAATCAACTGCGGTGTAACAAGCGGTTCAGCTCATGCATCTCATTTATTCGTCTTTAGGTTAGCTTCATTTCGTTATGTTTTAACCTTTTTTTGAGCTCTATAAAAATAAAATACAAATACAAGAAGCAACTAAATGAGGAACAGCTGCAATAATAAAACGTTTCATCCATTCTGTATCCTCTCGCTGCCGGACCGGGGTAAAGTAAGGTCCTCTCGTTTCAAATCGAAATGTATCCAGTAAGGTTACGAGTGCAATTGCCGTAAGTAATATGCCAAGAGGGCCTGAAATATAGTAAATATACTGCCAGTTGCCTGCTGTAATAGAAATGATAATCACAATAATTAAAGATATAATGCCAGATATTAATCCCGTTTTCAAACTAAAAATCTCCTTACATCCAGTTTTTGCTTATCTATTTTACCATAACCGA
Source organism: Priestia sp. D51 (assembly GCF_053345675.1). NCBI lineage: Bacteria > Bacillati > Bacillota > Bacilli > Caryophanales > Bacillaceae > Priestia > Priestia sp. D51. Next base: position 1,034,410 of record NZ_JBLTIR010000001.1, read on the forward strand.
ATGAAGGTTTGTATATACGGCTCCGGACTGATATTTACTTTTTGGCTGTTCTTCTATGTAAGTATCTTCTCGTATAAAAAGAGTTTCCTAGCAAAAGCAGTGTCCCTAAAATCCAGCCAGCTGCAGGGGAATAAGGAAAGATATTTTTTATGCGTCAATCTGAACGTTTCTTTCCGGTTTATCACGCAGCGGCATCACCATACTCACAAATCCAACGACTACTACGATGATTGCCGCCGTTAAAAAAGTCGTCTGAGCACCTGCAAGCTTTACGACCATGCCTCCAAGAACAGGAGCAGTAAGTAAAACGGCGCTCGTTAAGGTGTTAATGAATCCGTACACTTTCCCTAGATGCTCTTTGTCACTGTACTTTTGAACGATATAGTTAAACAGCAGCAAATTAAGTCCAACTCCGGCGCCACCGATAGGTGCAGCAATCAAAATAAAATAGCGCGACATAACGGCTGGGTTAAAGCAGCTAATAAAAAATAAAGAACCTCCAAATAGAAGCAGTCCAAGTGATAAAAGTCTAAATGGATGGTGAACCTGTTTTTTTCGATTAAGATACACTCCTGTTGCTAGCGCTCCCAGCCCGATTCCAGAAAGCAGCCAGCCGAGCATTTCCGGGTTATGAGGGAGCACATCTCGAAGAAAGATGCTAATTTGAGCATCAACAAGCATGACGACAAAGTATGAAACGTGAAACAAAACAACGACACGTAAAAGAATCGGGTGCTGAAAAACGAGTTTCCAGCCGTTTGAGTACGTTTCTTTCGGTTGATGGGAAGAACGAGCAGCTTGCCCTTGAATATTTTTACCTGCTTTTTTAAGTGAAAACAGCACGCCGATAGAAATCATACAAGCTGCGGCGTTAACTAAAATACATGCTTTAGGTGTTGTAAACGTCAGCGCGGCGGCTCCGAGAAACGGTCCCACAACTTTGGCAATTTGAAACATAATGTTTTGTAAAGTAGAGGCCTGCAGCAGCTGGTCTTCTTTGACCACTTCTCGAACGTAAGCGAGCTGTGCGGGCACTTTCATAACAGAACTCATAGAGCGCAGCGTCAGCACCCCTAGTGCCAAAAGCGGTTCATTTGTGAAAAATAACAGACATGTAAACAGAAGACGGACTAGTTCAGACAGAAACATCAGCTGTACTTTATTGTAGCGGTCTGCTAAATTTCCAGCTGCTTGACTTAGCAGGATGCTAGGCAAAGCGTACGCGACAGGAATAAGCGTAATCCAGAGGGAATTTGCGTGCCACACGTATGTAAAAAGCGTCATCACCGCAAACATATCAAATAAATCTCCGAAGCTTGCCGCAGTACTTGAAATAAATAATTTTTTATAAGAAGAATTAGCAAACAGCTTTTCTTTTTTCAATACTTTCATTCCTTTATGTGTTGTTCGTAAAAAATAATCGCATCTTCAATAAATTGAAGGACTTCGCTGTCAATAGGATAGAGATTAAGTGAACTGGATGCCTCAGGAGATTTGCGAATATCCCAAAAGGCTTTCTCTAAATCGGTATGAGCGCCAAATAGCTCACTTGATAAAAGCAGTATATCCGCCGCAATCAGCTGGCCATCTTCAGACTGTGGTGAACGCTGATGCTTTAAACACAGCTGAATTCGTTTAATGATGCTGATCCATTTATCAGCGCTCTCATTCTCCAGTTTAGGCATATCACGCTGCAGAATCTCACTTTCTTCTATTGAAAGCAGATCAGTCCAGCTGCTTTGTGTAGTAGGCTGATTGTGAACTAAAGGAAGGAGCTGCTTCCAGTTTAGTTCACCTTCTATTTTTATACTGTTGCGAAGAGTGTGGGTGTGTTCTAAAGCTCGCTGAATTTCTGAAGCTTTTTGCTGAAGTTTTTGCTGATGAATCGCTAAAAGTTCATCAATACTTACTTGATGAAGAATAAGTTCAATATCTCGCAAAGGAACGGCTAAGTTTTTTAACAGGGTAATTTTCTCTAGTGTGACTAAGTCCGTTTCTGAGTAGGAGCGTTTTCCATTTTCGGCTTTTGACGATGGATGAAGCAATCCGATTTGATCGTAGTAACGAAGCGTACGCACCGTGAGTCCTAATTTTTTAGCGGCTTGCCCCGTAGAAAAATAAATCATGTTTAATCCCTCCAAAAAAATGCTTGCAGGTAACGTTACGTCACCTTTTACACTGAATATAGGTAAAAGGGAGGCGAAGTAAATTGAAACAACAAAATCAAGGATTATGGACAATAAAATCATTTGTAATTATGCTAGTCGTTACGTTTATTGGTGTTCCTGTTTTCATTGAAGGAGCATTGCAGCACGTTTTCCAGTCGCTATTTAAAAGTGAGCTCTATGCTGGAACAGCTACTGGATTTGTTATGGCAACTGTGTTTTTATCAGCTCTGTATTGGCTGATGGTGCAGGATGGTGATAGAAAAATTGGTTTTCAATCGTTTTCAAAACGGCACTGGCCGCTCATTCTTTTTTGGCTTTTTGTGCTGATCTTAGGAAGTGTGGCAATTGTTGTACTCATGGAATGGTTTGGTATGACGTATGAAAATAAAAAAACAGCCAGTTTACAGCATGACCTGTCGCTGTTTTCATTTATACTTGCTTTTGTTTCAGCCGCTGTGATCTCACCTTTTTATGAAGAGATTATTTACCGAGGTTTTTTTTATACGTGGCTGAAACGTAAAGGAGGGATTATATTTGGATTAGTGGGAAGTTCGTTTATCTTTATGCTAGTGCATATTCCAACGTACAATACCTTGCCCGTTAACTTTTTATCAGGTCTCGTGTTTGCGTGGGTGTACGAAAAAACAAAGTCGCTGCTTCCGAGTATGATCATTCACGCTTGTTTTAATGGAATCGCCGTGATTTTAACAGCGGCAGCTTAATGTAGTTTCGATAACGAGTAAGCTATGATTTATCTTACCATATTATGTCTAATGAAGAAGCGAATTACAAAAAATAAGCAGAAAATGAACCAAAAAACGGCTAGAAGCACTGCCTGTTCCTAGCCGTTTTTTGTATATGTACGCATGCTTGAGGCTTGTCTTAAAGTGAACATTAAGGTGTATGATAATAGTGACTATAAACAGAAATAAAAAGGAGAGGGTATCGATGCAATATCGAAAGCTTGGAACAACAGGTCTGGAAGTATCAAATTTATGTCTAGGTACCATGGCTTTTGGACGATGGATTGACGAAAAAGCGTCGGCAGCTATTTTACATAGCGCCATTGAAAACGGAATTAACTTCATTGACACAGCCAACTATTACGGAAAAGGGCAGGATGAAGAGTTTAGATATGGCACAGGGGAATCTGAAGAAATTATTGGACGCGCGTTAAAAGGAAAACGAGATGATGTTGTGCTTGCAACAAAAGTCGGCATTGCCGTAGGAAAAGGCAAAAATGATAAAGGTCTTTCACGCACACATATTATGAGAGAAGTTGATAATCAGCTGCGACGACTGCAGACGGACTACATCGATCTTTATCAAGTTCATCTTTTTGATCACCATACACCTATGGAAGAAACGCTTCGCACGCTAGATGATTTAGTTCGTCAAGGCAAAGTTCGTTATATCGGCTGCTCCAATTATGCCGCGTGGCAAATCGCAAAGTCTCATCATATTAGTGACAACATGAATCTTGAAAAATTTATTTCCGTTCAGCCTCAGTACAATCTTCTCTCTCGTGAAATTGAACACGAGCTGCTGCCGTTTAGTCAATCCGAAGGTGTAGGCGTTATGGTATACAGTCCGTTAGCGCGCGGCATGCTTTCAGGCAAATATAAAACACCAAATGACGTGCCGCCAGAAAGTCGTGCTGCACATGGTGAAAAGCTACTGCGAAACTACTTTACTGACCGAAACTTTCAGCTGGTGGAGCAGTATCGCAAGTTAGCAGAACAACATGAAGTAAGCTTGTCTCAGTTTGCTCTTTCATGGGTGCTAAATCAGCCCGCTGTGACATCAAGCATTATCGGAGCTAGTAAATTGCACCACGTAAAAGATGCAGTTGAAATCAGCGATTGGACATGGTCAGAAGAACTGCTAAACACCGTAAATTCACTGTATTAATAAAAAGTCCGCAGGTGCACCTGCGGACTTTTGTGTTTATATTTTAATTTCTTTTTGCTCTAACCTTGCTTCTAGTGAGTCGTACAAAGCCAACTTGTAGTTAATTTGCTCGAGGTATTTAAAAGTTTTGGCCATTTCTTCTTCTACCGCTTCTTTGTGCTGAAGCATCATGTTTTTTCGTTCTTTAATCGTGCTTTCCCCTTGTTTATAGAGCTCTACATAGCGCTTTATTTCTGCAAGCGGCATGCCAGTTGAGCGCAGAGCTAAGATAAAACGGATCCACTCAATATTCGTATCGTTATAGAGGCGCTTTCCATTTTCATCACGTTCTACAAAAGGAAGGATTCCTTCTTTTTCATAATAGCGCAAAGTTGGTGCGGAAAGCCCGGTTTTTTCATTCATTTCTTTCATGCTATAAGACAAGATTGTTCACTCCCACTTATGAATCGCAAAGCTTACTTTAAGGTATATGATAATCGATAGTTGAACGTTTTATCAAATTCTTTTTCGGTTATTTTTTAAAAAATGGAACTTTTATACATTTTGTCCGTAATAACAAGTAGACAATAAGAAACTTACTGTAAAAGGGATAGAGTAATAAAAAAAATAAAATGGATTAGTTTTATACTGCTGCTGATTTCAAGCGGATTGTTTTTTATCAATCATCAGTACGCCATTTTACTAGCGGCTTGGACCGCTTACGGAATGGCTTTATCAGTCCTGGTTTATTTCTTTTCATACGGCATGAGTGATTCAAATCAGGAATAAAAACCGTATACGCGTTTCTTATTGTCTTCAAAATAAAAGCAGAAAATGAAAGGATGGAGGAAATGGGAGAACTTTTTTGGATGATTTTTTTCGGAGCGTGTATTTGGGTTCCACTAATTTGGAATAAAATTGCGATTGGCAAGCGCATCGCTTACGAAGAAAAGAAAGCAGGACGTGATTTAACAGGGGAAATCAATCCGTTTACTGGAGGAAGAATGTAAATAGAGATTAAGACATCTCTAAATTACTCCCATTGAAAGACGAACAAATAGGATAAATGAGCTCATATGAATTGTTTGTGACACCGCTGTTAATTTCCGTGCAAGGCTTCGCTTTCCGCGGGCGGCCGGTGAGCCTCCTCGTCGCTTACGCTTCTGCGGGGTCTCACCTGTTCCGCTTTTCCCGCAGGAGTCTTCGCCTTGCCCTCCAATCAACAGCTAGAAGCAGCTACCTACATAAAACTTACATTCAGCCTATCCATAAAAAATCCGAACGAATTTAATTCTCTACCAAGAATCTCAATGCATCGTTCAAATTTCCCTACCACTAATAAAATACGTTTGCCTCAGCCTCTTCATTAGTAAAGAAAACAATAGTTTAATTTTGTTATTAATAGTATAATTAACCATATTTATTTTGAATAGAAAGGCTGATGAAAAGGTGTCAACATTCTTTTTGGCCGGCATGGTACTTATGCTGGTGATGATTATTTTTTCGCGTACGCTGTGGGTTCCCAGCGGAGTGGTAGAACGTCTCAGCAAGAAAAAGTGGTTTCAAAACCACTGGCTGAGCGGAGGCTATTTGTTTGGCATTAATGCTTTATATTTTGGCACTACGATATTTTTACTCTATCTTCTTATGTTTACAGATATCCCTTATTTACATCTTGTTCTTATGTTTTTAGCGACGATTGTAAGTATTTTCACGTGGAGCGCTTTTAGTACAGCGTGGACAGGGTCATTTAAAAACCGTCTTAAAATGGCTTTAACAGGAAGCAGCTTTTATTTAATATTGGCATTGATTATGGTGAGCCAGTGGCTAAGCGTTAAACCTCTGTATCCCAATGAAGATACGTTTATGCGAGCTTTAGGATGGATGCTTGGCTTTTTCGTCTCAGCCGTCGCTTTTAGTATATGCTTCATCTTCACTGCGTTTCTAGGAAAACGTTCACCTCGTGTGTCATGATATCATCCGCTTTTTAACGTTTTTTTCTAGTTAACTACTATTTACGAAAGCAGGGGTAAACGTGATTCGAGAAATTTCATCTTCTGATGCAGCCGCTTTTTTAACGTTAAATAAAAAGCTTGATAAAGAAACCGCCTATATGCTGTATGAGGAAAATGAGCGTGCGACTACGCTTGAACAGCAGAAAAAAATGATTACAACTTTTTTAAAGATGCCGAACTCAACCATTTTAGTGGCGGAACAAGACGGACAGCTTGTTGGGCATTTATCTGTGATTGGCGGAAGCGTTAACCGAAAAAAACACAGCGCATACTTAGCTGTTGGCGTGCTTCATTCTTATGGAAACCGAGGTATCGGCACTGCGTTGTTTGAAGAAATGGAGAAATGGGCAGCGCAGAGCGGCATTAAACGAGTAGAGCTAACGGTGATGACTCACAATGAACCGGCCATTTCGCTGTATAAAAAGATGGGTTTTAAAATAGAAGGGAAAAAAGTATGTTCACTCGTTGTAGATGGAAATGCAGTCGATGAATATTATATGGGGAAGGTTTTTGAAAAAAACGTGTTTAAAGGAGAAATGAACATGGAAACGACGATTGTTCAGTTAAATGAATGGGTGATAAAGCTTCCTAAAAAGCTTGAAGTACTCTCTGAAGCAGAGACGTCAAACCGTCCTGCTCCTAAGAAATGGTCACCAAAAGAAATTGTGGGGCACTTATGTGACTCAGCCATTCACAATTTACAGCGCTTTATCAACGTGCAGCATGAAAAAAATCCTTGTGTACTGATACCTTACAAACAAGATGAATGGGTAGAACTGCAGCACTATCAAGATACGTCCATGGAAGAAGTAGTTGCCCTGTGGCGCAGCTTAAATAAGCAAATTGCTTCCGTTCTTTTGCATATACCAATAGAAAAGCATATGTATCAATTCGAACTAGGAGATGGAAAGTTCGTTTCGCTTGAATGGTTGGCTAAAGATTATATCTCTCATTTGGAGCATCATATCAAGCAAATCGACGCTCAAATGCCGCTAGGAGGCAAAGAGGATGAAAAAAGAACATAAAAAAGAAGAATCTCAGGTGAAAGTCGATTTGAGAGCAGGCCGCGCCTATGGTGATCATGAATACATAGGATCTTCGAAAAAGGGCGTGCTTCTTGCTTTGTTACCCGTTCTGATCATTGCTGGAGGTATACTTTTTTTGATGGTAAAATGACAAAAGCCGCATTATAGCGGCTTTTTTTCATAAAGGTGCTAAGTTTTGCTTCCTTCGGGATTGTTGAGGCTTTCTAGGGTGGAAAAGCCTGCGTGTTCTGCGACTATTTTAGCTGCAGAAGGAAGCGTTTCGACTCTTTCCCAAGATTCTGGGTTCCACAGTTTTGATCGCTTGAACGCTTTGCTGCAGTGGAGAAAGCACTCTTGTACTTCGACGCCGATAGCGAGCAGCGGAGTTTTATTTTGAACCGCCATTGTTTCAAGCAGCGCTTTTTCTTTTACAATGCAAGCTTTGCCGTTAATACGCAGCGTTTCTTCTATGCCTGGAATTAAAAAAAGCAGCCCTATTTGAGGATTAGATAAAATATTTTCCAATGAATCTACTTTTTGATTGCCGCGCCTCTCTGGAATCAACAGCCTTTTCTCATCGACGACTTGTACAAAACCAGCATGATCACCTCGTGGAGAGCTGTCGCAAATTCCTTTATGATCAGCTGTAGCGATGATGACAAAAGGGGAATGTTTAATAAATTCCCGGCAGTGTCGATCTAAATAAGGAATTATTTTTTGATGCGCCAATTTGTTAGGCGCGCCGACTATACGTCGAAGCTCTTCCTTTGTTTTTACTCGTTCTTTAAAGTGACCGTTTTTCATTCCTCTTTTCACTCCTACAGTTTGCGTATACTGAAAATACCATTTTTACATATGAAATTCTATGTTTTTATATTAAAAAAACAGAAAAATCAGTATATTTAAAAGAAGGAGAAGCATGGTAACGCTAATTTCGGTCTTTTTTTAAGTTTTTGATTGCGTTATCAAATATGTCATTAACCGTTCTCATATGTTCACTGACAAGATGGTCGGAGTCTTTTTCTCTCTGGCGCATGTCTTTTAACAAATCATCCATATCATCTAGCAAACTTTGAAAATACTCATCTTTTTGTTCTTCTTTCATTGTGGAATCGTCCATTTCATCGAGCTTATCGAGCTTATCTTCAATTTTTTTGAAGTATTCATCTCTCAAAATTCTCACCTCATTTATAAAGTAGCTTTCTGCTTATTGTATGCAAAATGTTTGTTTGCATGAGTAAGAAGTAGAAAGGGTATAAAGAAAAAAGAGTCTAAAAAGCTCATTTGCATCTTAGTAGGTTACTTTTTAGTTCCCATATTACTTTAAAGTGCGTACTTTTTTTTCGTGTTTCCATGCTTCATAATGAATTTTGTCAGGGAATAACAAGATATTTAATAAATCGATTGGTCGTTGGGTTCTCCTTCGTACTAATTAATTTCTAAAATAGAGGTATAAAAATTTCAGGAGGTTTTATTCATATGAGAGAGATACTGCAAGGAAAACTAGGTTTTGGAACAGCACCACTAGGCAATATGTATCGCAATATTCCAGAAGAAGAGGCTATCGCGACGGTCGATGCTGCTTGGGAAAGCGGCATCCGCTACTTTGACGCAGCCCCTCTTTACGGAGCTGGCTTAGCAGAAATGCGCCTTGGTGAAGCACTATCAAAAAGAAACCGCGATGAGTATGTGCTAAGTACAAAGGTAGGTCGCGTCATTTCAGATGAATTGGAAGATACATCTTCACGTGATATGGGAGAAAAAGGCGGGCTTTTTGAATTCGGCCGTAAAAATAAAATTATTAATGACTATAGCGCTGATGCAACTCTTCGTTCAATTGAGCAAAGCTTAAACCGTTTAAAAACAGATCGCTTAGACTTTGTGTATATTCATGATGTTGCGCAAGATTTTTATGGAGATGAGTGGGTAGGACAATTTGAATCTGCTCGAACGGGCGCATTTCGTGTGCTTACACGTTTGCGCGAAGAAGGAGTTATAAAAGGATGGGGACTTGGAGTAAACCGAGTGGAACCAATCGAAATTATGCTGGAATTGGAAGAAGCAAAGCCCGATGTATCGCTGCTAGCTGGCCGATACACGCTGTTAGATCATGAACGTGCGCTGCAGCGAGTGATGCCCGAAGCTGTAAAGCATAATATGGACATCGTTGTCGGCGGACCATACAGCTCAGGCGTTCTTGCTGGAGGTACACACTTTGAATATCAAAAAGCGTCTTCAGACATTATGGCAAAAGTAGAAAAAATCAAAGCCATTGCAGATCGTCATCAGATCAGCATTAAGGCTGCTGCTGTACAGTTCTCACTGGCTAATCCAGCGGTTGCTGCCGTTATTCCTGGCGCCAGTCGTCCAGAGCGTATTGCAGAAGACAAAGCTGCATTAAACACCGTCATTCCGGCAGCCTTCTGGGAAGAAATGCGTGAACAGAAGCTTGTAGCGGCTCATGCACCGCTGCCAATAAACGTTAAATGAAGGTAGAACGGTAAATAGTAAGTAGAAAAAGAGGCTGAGGCAAAAGTATTTTAGACGAAGTGAAAAACGAACCATTAATCAACATTTTTGATTAGTGGTTCATTTTTTTTTGTTAGGGTGAACGTAGGTTTCACCTATTTCGTTCCTTCTAGCAGGTGATTGGAGGGCAAGACGAAGACTCCTGCGGGAAAAGCGGAACAGGTGAGACCCCGCAGGAGCGCAAGCGACGAGGAGGCTCAGCGGCCGCCCGCGGAAAGCGAAGTCTTGCACGGAAATCAACTTCGGTGTCACAAGCGGTTCAGCTCATGTATGCCATTTGTGCGTCTTTAATTCGATTCATCTCGTTATGTCTCAGCCTCTTTTTTTTGTTTTGAGATAGGTATTTGTAATATATTTAGTGAAAACTGGTTAAAGACGAACGATTTAGATTAATAATATTAAAATATTCGCTTTTTGTATTGAATAAACATTTTGTATTTGATACATTTAGAAAGTGAAAAATATTGCTCGTATATGCTTGGAAATATGGTCTAAGTGTCTCTACCTAGTTCCCATTCAAAGAACTGGACTACGAGTTAAAGTATAAAAATGTTCGGTTTATCCAGACAGAAGCTGTATTCCGTAATTAATTTCTTATACTTCGACTCTAAAAAACGTAGACCATGAAACATGCTCTAGTTTTTTTTCTTTTGTCCAATCATCGAGTGTATGAAACAGCAAAACGAAATGGAGTGAAAGTAACGATCTATGAAAAACAAGATGTTAAAAACAGGGGCTTTATTTACTATTGGTATGGTTTTACTGCTATCTATACTTGCCGGGTGTAATTCAGCTTCAAAAAAAGAAGCCGGAGATAAACAGAAGCAGCAGCCTATTATTGTGCAAGGACCGATGCCGATAGAAGCGCAGAAATTCGCTAAAAAATTAGAAAATGTAAAAGAAGAAAAGTCAGGGAATTTTGTTTTTTACAAAGGAACTGTCGATAATTATCCAGTCATCGTGGTTAAAACAGGAAAAGGAATGGAAAACACGGCAGCTGCTACAGCGATAGCTATAGAAAAATACCATCCTAAAGCAATTATCAACCAAGGAACATCGGGCGGGCATGATGAAAACCTGAACGTGTTTGATATTGTATTAGGAAAGCGAACAACGAATATAGGCTCTTTAAAAACAGAAGATAAAAAAGAAGGCGAAGGAATGGATCCTACTGCGTGGAAGCCGATGGATTTAATGGCTTCTGAAGGAAGCGCTGGAGAAGATCCTGATGCTGAAAAAGCTCGTTATTATGAAGGAGATAAGAAGTTACTTGCGGCTGCAAATGCAGTAAAAGATACATATAAAAAAGGAAAAGTGGTTGAAGGAACGATAGGATCAGCAGACACGTGGAATAACGAAGTGGATCGAATTAAGTGGTTCCATACTAAGTACGGGACGTCTGTAGAAGAAATGGAAGGCGCAGCGGCAGCACAAATTGCAGGAAGCTACGACGTTCCATTCTTGGGTATCAGAGTGTTATCTAACAACAAAGTAAACGGTGGAAAATATAATCCAAATACAGCAGCCGCTTGCCAAGACTATGTTTATGAAGTAATTAAACATTATATCAGCACAAACGCTAAGTAAATCTTTATTTAAAAAAGCATCAAAGCTTTTGTTTCTCTAACAAAAGGCTTTGATGCTTTTTTCGTCATGTCTATAGGGGTTTACTGTATTTACGCTATCAAAATTTTATAAAATAAATGGATTGGTAAATTTAAAGTTTATACAACTCTTCATACTTTTTCGTCAAATAATTAATTAAGGGCTGAGCATCAATTCTATCTATAGAAAGACCAGTTAATATCTCTTTTGGCGTCTTTAGTTTTCCATACTGGTGAATATGCTGTTTTTGCCAGTCTGCTATAAGCGATAGATTTTGACTCGAAATGATTTTATCAAAGTCAGGATGGTCATTGATTAGGGCTTCTTGTAGCTGAGCTGCATAAATAAATCCTAGATTGTAGGAAGGGAAGTAGCCAAACGCTCCTCCGTACCAGTGGCCGTCCTGCAATACTCCGTCAATGTCCGTTTCTGGTTTGATTCCTAAGTACGCTTCATATTTTGTATTCCATGCAGAAGGAAGATCCGAGACGCGAAGCTTGTCAGCGAATAAATCTCTTTCTAGCTCGTAGCGAATGATAATATGCAGCAGATACGTAAGGTCATCTGCTTGCAAACGAATAAGAGAAGGTGTGACTTCATTTAAGGCAAAGTAAAGAGTTTCAAATGAAATATTACCGTAGATCGCAGGTTCTAACTCTTTGAATAAGTGAGCGTGATTTCTCCAAAACCCTTCATGTTTTCCGATGATGCGTTCCCAAAAAAGAGATTGAGATTCATGCAGTCCCATAGACGTGTATGCGCCTAACCCTGTGTCAAGCAACTCAGAGCTAATTTGCTGATTATAAATAGAATGTCCGCCTTCATGTAAAAACATAAAAGCTGCCAGTTTTACATTGTGTTCGTCGTATCTTACTGCAAGCCTTGCATCGTGAGGGTGAATGCCTGCACTAAACGGGTGGGTAGTGGTGCCTATTTGTCCCGACTTAAAGTTATAGCCAATCGCAGTTAGCAGGTGTTTTCCGAGCTTTTGCTGATTTTCGACCGAAAACGATTCGTGGAGAAACGATGTATCATGTGTAACCGAGGAGCGTTTGATTTTTGTCAGCAAAGGAAGAATAGCACCTTTAATTTGTTGAAAAAGCGAATCGATGGTTTCACTAGAAATTTCAGGCTCATATTCTTCTAAAAGCTGTTCGTAAGGAGCGAGGTGAGGATTACGGTATTCCGCAAATCTTTTATGCATATGAATCAGCTGCTGCAGGTTGTCTTCAACGAGCTTAAAGTTATTTTGCTCTCTAGCCTGTGACCAAAGAGCATGAGTAGAAGCTTTTAAAACAGAAAATTGATGATAGTCTTCCAGTGGTACAGTGGAAAGTTTTTGATAGATGTTCCAATAGTGCTGTACTTGTTTTTGCTGTAGTTGACTTAGATTTTGTTCTTGAAGATGCTGCAATTCTTTTGCAAAGGCTGGATCTGTTTGCAGCAAATAAAGCTCTTTGGAAAGCGTGCCTTGAATGGTTGCATGCTGCTTTTGACTGTTAAGAGGAGCGGATGTTTTTGCGTCCCATGATAGAAGAGATAAAGCTTGTTTGTAGTGTTCAATCGTTGCAATATGTTCTTTAGTATGAAGACGGATGGCAGAGTTCATAATATCCTCCTTTAGATAAAATACTTTACTTATAAACATACTAAGAATTGAGAATTGAAACAAGACAAATTGAATCAGTAATTGCAAAGAAACAGTTTAATTTTGCTAATTTCACAAACAAATGGAAAGGTGGTAGGATGGTTTATATTCCTACTAACCTTACAAAAATAGTGGGTTTTAAAAAGTGATTTTAATTATTGGGGGAATGACGTTGAAACAGGTTAAGGTGAAATGGTTATTATTTATTGTGATTGCTTTATTTGTTGCCGGGTGCAGCAATAATCAAGCAAGCTCAGGCGATAAAAGCACCAGTGCCGCCCAAAAAGACGGAGGTACGCTAAACATTGCGTTTCAAAGCGAGCCAACAACTTTAGATTCTCAGATTACTGGAAATTCTTCAGTTAAAGATGCGGCGCGAAATATTTACGAAGGACTTGTTATTTTTGATAGTAAAGGCAATGTAGAGCCTGATTTAGCAGAAAAAATTGATATAAGCGATGATAAAAAAGTCTACACGTTTCAGCTGCGAAAAGGCGTAAAGTTTCATAACGGAAAGGAAATGACAGCGGACGATGTAGAAGCTTCGATTAACCGATGGATTAAGCTGTCTTCACTTGGCAAAACAAACTTTGTTGGTGCACAAGTTAAAAGAACAGGAGACTATACGGTTGAGCTTCATTTGAAAACACCGAACGTGAATACGCTGGCACTGCTAGCAGATCCAATTCCGGCAGCCGCTATTTTTCCAAAAGAAATTATCGAAAAAGCACCTGCTGAAGGAGCTACTGAGTTCGTTGGCACAGGGCCATTTAAAGTGAAGGAATGGAAAAAGAATCAATATATCACGCTAGAGAGATTTAAAGATTATTCTTCAAAAGGACGAAAAATTAAAAAGACTCCTCACGTAGATGAAATTAAAATTAGTTTTTTAAGCGATGAATCTACTAGAATTTCAGGCATTACAGCTGGACAGTTTGATATTGCCTTAGGTGTTTCAAGCGACAATGCGGCACAAATTGAAAGTACGCAAAACGTTAAGAACAAGCTGGCTCCAGGAGGATTTATTGGTTTATTTTATAACACGCAAGAAGGGTTCTTTAGCGATTTAAATGCTAGAAAAGCTGTAAATGCCACGATTAATGCAAAAGATATTTTATCAAGTTCATACGGCGATTCCGATTATTATGAACTGACTTCATCGATTGTAAATAAAAAGTTTCCTAACTATTACAGTGAAGCAGGAAAAGAAGAGTACAATCAGCATGATGAAAAGAAAGCAAAAAGCTATTTGAAAAGAGCTGGATACAGCGGGCAGGAACTGCGTCTTTTAACTTCACGCGATTATCAAGATCAGTACAATACGGCTGTTATCGTCCAGCAAGAGCTTGAAAAAATCGGTGTAAAAGTAAAGCTAGAAGTGTATGACTGGGCAACGTTTACAGATAAAGTAAATGATCCTAAAGCATGGGATATTTACCCGGTAGACTGGGCGGCGCGTTCAACCATTTTCCAAGGATTTTGGACGTCAGGGGGCGCTCCTGTTGAGAAATCAACAAAGTACTTAGATAAAATTAAAGCGGCTGCTTCTGTAAAAGATGCGAGACCAGCCATTGATGCTACGCAGAAATACGTATGGGATGAGCTTCCGTTTACGTTAATTGGTCATAAAGTCAATATTAACGCCGTGTCTACACATGTAAAAGGCTATGATTTTAACTTAGGACCTGTATTTTATAACGTGAGCGTGAATAAATAACATACGCTAAGTTTAAACAAAAAGCGGTTTTAAAGGTACGAGAGAGGCTAGAACAAAAGTATTTTAGTTAAAAGAAAATCCGAACGGTGAAGATTCTTAATGGGAATCTAACTCGTTCGGATTTTTTCATGGTTAGGGTGAACGCAGATTTCATGTATGTAGGTGCTTCTAGCGGTTGATTGGAGGACAAGGCGAAGACTCCCGCGGAAAGCGAAGCCTTACACGGAAATCAACAGCGGTGTAGCCATCCATGCTAGATTGTTAATTCTGTTTGTTCGTCTTTAGATTGAATCCATTGAGTTATGTCTCAATCTCTTTTATTTATCTATCCTTCACACCGCTCATCAGTAAAAACAAAGGAATCCGCATTCGACGCTCGTAAGTCTCAGCGCTGTCAAAATGTTCTTTTTGAGGACATGCTTCTTTTAAATTTGTAACGGTGAATCCGCTTTGCTGCATCAAAGAAAAGTACTCTTCAAGCGTGCGATGATACTTTTGAACGTATCCGCCCATCCAGTGCTGCTGACGGAATCCCATTGAAAAGTAGTTATCCACCGTCCAGTTTGTGTGGAGAGCGGAAGGCTGCAAAGTGGAAGTAATGACTGGGTGTTCCACAGAAAAAATAAATCTTCCTTCAGGTTTGAGTGCTTGATTCACTTTGATGAACATGGAAGCTAAGTCTTCCATATAGTGGAGAGACAGTCTTGCGGTAACTAAGTCGTAGGTGTCATGAGGTGGAGTATAGTGCTCCATCGATTCGTGAATCACTCCTGCATTTGGATAGGTTGAAAGCTGTTGCTGAGCTGCGTTTATCATATTGATAGAGCCGTCTACTCCGGTATAAGAAAAACAGCCTTGTGCAAGAAGCTCTGCGCCAAATCCAGCGTTTCCACACCCTAAGTCTAAAATGTTTGCATTTGTAACATCACCTAGAAGCTGTAGAATAGCTGGTTCTTCAATTGTATCATTCGCATTTTCTTTTTGCTGCCGGCGTTTTGTATAAGCCAAAAACGTCTCGTCATTATCGTAAAATTCAGCTCCTGTTGAGATCTTCAACTAAATCAGCCTCCTTTATGCAAAGTATCTTATTATAATCATATATTCAAATTATTTACAATGATTTTGATGGATATGGAAATAGCGTTTTATTTTGGAGAAGTGCTATCATGTGGAGTAACAAACTTGTACACGTTTATGGAAGATAAGTCTAAAAGCTAAGAGTTGAGTATAGAAAGGGTCAGTCTATGCGTAACTCTTAGCTTTTGCTTTGAATCCGTAGGAAACCATTTGTTTTTGGCGTCGTTCTTATTTCGGTAATTTTTCAACAATTGCTGCGTCTATTTGCTGAGATAATACGCTGCTAATCTCTTTTTCATTTTCCACTTTTTCTAAAATTAGCTGCTTATTACCTGTCTTGATTTTTAACATCGTACCTGAGTGGATGGAGAAATCATCTCGCAGCTTTTTAGGAATGGTGAGTCGAAAACGTTCATCAATTTTTCGAGATTGAGCCGTAAATATTAAAGTCGTTTTTTCACCGAAATTCATTTCGTATTTTTGAATCACAATGTTATTTTTTTGGTTAATAAAAAATTGAACCTCCATGTTTGCATCCAATTCGACTGACGTTAAAAGTTCAGAAGTGAGCTGAATCTGCCGTCCGGTTAATGTTGCATAATAAGGAGGAGGCGCCACAGGTTTTTGTGAAAGCGCTATCGTTTTTTCGTCTCTTTTTTTCATAACAATTTGCTGTTCTACTACGTATAGTTCTACATAATCAAATGGCTTAAGTTCATAGTCATCTCGTAGGGATCTTGGAATGACTATTCTACCCATATGGTCAATTGTTCGAATGAAGATATGAGAAGGAACGGGGACATTTTCATCATGATGATCAATAATAATCCAATGATCACAGCTCCGTAAAAGAACTTTGTCGTTCGTCTCGAGTTTCGTTAGTTGCATAAACAAAGAAGGAAGGGATACTCTTCCCATTTCATCAATTATACACTCTTCTTTTTTTGTACGCATCTTGCTACTTAATCCTTTCTAAAAACAGTTTAGATGGGGTATGTTACTTAAATTACACAGCATTTATTTCTTTGTCAAATGAAGAAAATGAGTATTTATTCATCCTACAGATTGAGAAATACAGGAAGTTTGACCTCATTCAGTAGATGCACAGCTTTCCCGTGTAAATGGTAATCATCTGAAGAAAACAAGTTAATCTATAATTGAAAAAGCATAGAATAAAAGCGTTCTTCTTTCTTTTGGTTTTATTGCAAGAAGAGAAAGAAAAAAAGGCTTAAAAAGGGCCAATACCCTATTTCTAAAGAGTAGATGTAGGTTTTTAATCAAAAAATGCCGCGGAACTCAGTCTGAATGATGAATAGATTTATGCATATTAAGCCTAGAAAAAAATTTCAAGCAGTGCTTTTTTTACTTGTTTCGGAGAGCAGTTATAGTTGAAGAATAAAGAAAAAAGCTCAATGTAATGAGCTTTGAGCTAATTTTATCGTTTTTCAACCAGCAGTAAGATGAAGGTAGCAAGCGGTCCTAAAGCAAGAGATAATAAGAACCAGTTCAGACCGGTTCGATTTTTACCTTGCGCTAATCCGGCATTAATTAGAGCCAGCGTTCCCCATCCTACAACGTATTGATTATCCATATGACACCCCGCTAATATTATTTCTTTATATGATTAACAAATTTTATATTAGCATAAATATCCATATTTTTGATTGGAATTCCTGAATTAGGTGGAAAAGCGGTGAATTTCTTCATGAAACAAAATTCCTGTTTTCCTCCACTCAGTGAAGGTAGTAGTGAATAAGAGAAGGGTGCACGTAGTACACGTGAACGTACTGAGGACGATGATAGTGAAGCTGATGCATATATTGATTCATAAGCCTTTGAATGGCGTCGTACACATTGGGCGGATAGCCGTAATAGCCGTGATGAATCCCAACTCGAAGCAAGGAAACGGGAGGCGTGTTATTGTTTTTGTACATTGTTCGGTGCTCTTCTGCGCGTTTAACCTTGCGCAGCTGCTCCGCCCGCCGCCGGCGCAGCTTTTCGCTGTCCTAGTTCTTGATCGAGTATAAAAATAGCTGCAGGGTTATTTTGAGCAATTTTTAAGCGGTCTACAATTGTCTGAGCCTGAGCTTCTTCATCGACTTGTTCTCTCAAAAAGTCCTGCACGATGACTAGGGTTTGAGGATCGTTCGCTTGGCTGATAAATTGAAACGCTTGACGATAAGAATTTGTGACGAACTTTTCATGCTCCAATACTTTTTGAAACGTTTCTAACGGTGTTCCAAACTCACTTGGCTGAGCAGGTAAAGAACTTAATTCAACCGTGCCGCCGCGGTCAACTAAGTAGTCAATAAGTTTTAGCATATGAGTGCGTTCTTCTTCAGACTGCAGACGCAGCCAACTGCCCATTCCTTTATAGTTTAATCGATTCATATAGTTAGACATAGCTAGGTACAAAGTCGAAGAGACGTGTTCAAGTTGAATTAAGTTATTGAGCAGCTTTTGAATTTGTTCGTTCATATTTGTTATTCCTCCTTAAGGAAAGAATTTCTTTCATATACTAGCTGCAACCCTCACGTTTTTTATGGTGAAAGAAATCTACAGTGATACTATATGTCACTTCTTTGAGTAGGTAACTTGCCCATCCTTTATTGGTGCTTCTTACTTACATAAAGGGGTCGTATAATATAGGAATAAACGTAGTTTAAAAGACTCTTTTTTTAGATGGTTAAAATTACTATGTTCTATTTAACCAATTTAGTGATAAAATTGTCACTCTGTGCAATTTTAATTGGTGTGAAGGAGTCAGAAAAATGAATATGCAACACGTATTAATACCTGGATTTGAAAAGCTCGCGAGCTTTGTTTTCTGGTATCCATTTATTATGTCTTTATTTTGGATTGCGGGCACGCTTATTTACATACGCTATCGCGACCGAGATCCCAAAGTTGATTTTTCAACAGTTGATTGGCCGTTAGTGAGCTTTTTAGTGCCTTGCTATAATGAAGAAGAAACGATTGAAGAAACGCTTAAGCACCTTTTGGCGTTAGATTATCCGTCTAAAGAAATCATTCTTATTAACGATGGAAGCACCGATGGAACAGCTGATATTTTAAAGGAAATCAGCAGGAATCACCCTGAAGTTCGTGTGATTCAGCTTTATGAAAATAAAGGAAAAGCCAATGCGTTGCATTTAGGTGCGCACGCATCTAAAGCTGAGTTTTTAATCTGCTTAGATTCAGACGCTATTTTAGATCAAGACGCTCCGTATTATCTAATCCATCATTTTCTTCATAAAGGGGAACGGCTGGGAGCCGTTACCGGAAATCCGCGCATTCGAAACCGTAATACGCTGCTGAGTCGCATTCAGCTAGTTGAGTATTCTTCTATTATCGGTTCTATTAAACGAACACAGCGAATTTTAGGAAAAGTAATGACGGTCTCAGGCGTAGTAGTGGCTTTTCGAAAGAAAGCACTTGTGGACGTCGGGCTGTGGGATCGTGACATGATTACGGAAGATATCGCCGTAAGCTGGAAGCTGCAGCAGCGCTTTTGGGATATCCGCTATGAACCGCGGGCATTGTGCTGGATGCTTGTGCCCGAAACCTTAAAGGGAATTTGGAAGCAGCGAGTACGTTGGGCTCAAGGCGGGCAAGAGGTAATGCTTCGCCACTGGAAAGTGTTATTAAAATGGAAGCAGCGCAGAATTTGGCTTGTATACCTAGAGCAGTGGATCAGTACTCTTTGGTCATTCGCATGGCTGTTTGTGACGATCATGCTGCTTGTTACCGCGAGCAGTCCTCAAGACATACTGTTTTGGTTTACGTTTACGTCATTTTCCCTTGTGTTTATGAGCTTAATTCAGCTGTTTATTGCGCTGAAAATTGATTCGAAATACGACAACGTGAAGCGGTATTACGTATGGGCTGCATGGTACCCAGCGCTTTACTGGATTGTCAATACGATTGTGGTAGTGGGCGCATTTCCTCGTGCTATCAGATCTAGAGTGAAAGGAGGCTATGCCACATGGAGCAGTCCAGACCGCGGCTTAACGAAGAGCAAATCATGATTCAAGCCAAGCAGCCTCTTGCTCGATTCGTGATAAGCATCATTGTTTCATCTGTTTTTTGGCTGTATTGTGCCATTGTTCTTTGGTTTTTCCTTTCAGCTGTTATCGGCGTAAATGACCGTTACAGCGGGGTATTAAAAATTGCGTTCAAAACGACGAACGGCGAAATTCGAACGTTTTTAGTAATTGGACTCGCTATTTTTTGCTTCTTTTTCCTGGCTCTGTTTTTATGGAGATTCTACAACAAAAAGAGATTTGGAAGCTTAAACCGACGAAAAGAGCCGGCGTATACGAGTATTAAAGATTTAGAGCGTCTTGAGCTTTTATCGAAGGATCAAATTCAAGAGCTTCAGCGTGCACAGTACATCGAGTTTGATGTTAATCCGTTAAAACATACTGAGGAGAGGAAGCACGCATGAAGAAATATGTATTCTTTCTTTTAATTGCGGCAGCGGTAGTTGGCTTTATTTTCTTTAAAGTAGTGAACTGGGAAGATAAGGCGAAAGCAACAACGACCGTGGAGCCAGCGCTTGAGACGAACGGATGCTTAGGCTTAAATTATCATCGCGTGCGCAAGCATAATTGGTTTAATCGAATTGTCAGCTCAGTTACAAAGTCTGACGAACTGACAGAGTACAGCGTCTACAGCAATGATTTTGAACAACAGTTAAAAAAGCTGAAGGAACTTGACGCTACGTTTGTTACGCCAAAAGATATTGAAACGTATCAGCAAAAAGGCACGTTTCCAAAACGCTGCGTATGGATTTCATTTGACGATATTGACCGTACCGTGTATCAAAATGCTTTTCCAATTTTGAAAAAGGAAAACATTCCGTTTACGCTATATGTAATCGCAGGACAAGTGGGAGCAGAGGACTTTCAAAATTTAAATATGGCTTCATGGAGTCAGCTAAAAGAAATGAAAGACAGCGGCCTTGCGACAATCGGTTCGCATACATATGATATGCACCGTTTAGAAGAAGACAAGCCTTTATTTCTGACGCCTGCTAAATACAGCGCGTTTGCTCGTGATTTACGAAAAAGCAAAGAAACGATTAAGAACCATTTAGGAATAGACCCCGTTTACTTTGCTTATCCATACGGCAATACAAATGATGACGTAGCTAAGATTGTGAAAGATGCTGGTTTTCACCAAGCAGCTATTTTAGCCCCTCATGTTATTACAAAAGACAACGATCCGTATTATCTTAACCGGATTGTTGTGTACAACAAAACCTTTCAATATCTTATTCTTCCGTGGCTGACGCGTACGAGCTCATGAGAAGAAAGTGAAAAAAGCCTCTGTCTAAAGCAGAGGCTTTTTTCTGTTTACCATCAAAAGGTATGTCAATTACGTGAAGAAAGTACACTTTCATTTCTATAAAAATCATTTTAATGTTACCATAGAAAAGTTGTGATAACAGATATGGATAAACGAAACTATCTATCAATCCTTTTACAAACTGCGTGTAAGAAGTTTGTAAAGGTGTAAAGAGGAAAAGCGGCAATTGTACGCTTACTATTTTACGAATGTAAGGCAATCGGACAAACTAATTCGCTGTCCATTGCTAATTAAATTGTATTCATTATTCACGATTCCTCTCTATCATTTCGTCATGGGTTTTGTTTTATCGTTAAAATTTTGATAAAGGTGTATAGGATATGGAAAACAGGCATTTTGAATATAAATTTAAAGAAGCGCTGAAAAAACTAAATGATATTGAACTTGCGTTAAATGAATCATCGATTGTAGCGATTACAGATAGTCGCGGATTCATCAATCACGTGAACGATAAATTCTGTGAAATTTCTAAGTATGAAAGACATGAGCTTCTTGGTCAAGATCATCGTATTATTAATTCGAAACATCACTCAAAACGGTTTTTTAAAGAGTTATGGAGTACAATCAGCTCAGGTAAGGTCTGGCACGGAGAAATAAAAAACAAGGCAAGAGACGCTTCGTATTACTGGGTGGATACAACCATTGTTCCATTTTTAGATGAACGAGGAAAACCGTATCAGTACGTATCAATTCGCAATGATATTACAAAGCGAAAAGCATATGAAGAAAAAATTAAGCAAATGGCTTATTATGATCCGTTAACTAATTTACCTAACCGCTACTGGTTAAACAAACAGCTAAAAAAACTGTTTTTAGATGAAGAATCTCCAGAACTGCTGGCTATTTTATTTTTAGATTTAGACCGCTTCAAATCAATAAATGATACGCTTGGCCATCATCACGGCGATGTGCTGCTGAGGCGCGTAGCAGAAAGATTAAAAAAATGTATTCCGTCCTCTGATTTTATCTCGCGGCATGGGGGCGATGAGTTTATTTTAGTGCTTCATACACTAAAAACTGTTGAGGAAATTGAAGAAATGACCGAGCAGATTGTAAAAGAAATGTCGCTTCCTTTTTATATAGACGGAGATAAAGTGCTAACCTCTACAAGCGTTGGCATCAGCCTATTTTCAAAGGAATGTCAGCAGCATATTATTCCAAAAGACGCAGATGAACTAATTGACAGGTTAATTAAGCAAGCAGATATTGCGATGTATGTAGCAAAACGAAATGGGCGAAACACATATGAAATGAGTTCTTCTTCATCAAATGAAAAAATCATTAAAACGATCAGCATGGAGAATGAGTTAAAGTATGCGTTAGAAAGAAATGAGTTTCAGCTCGTTTATCAGCCGTTAATCGATTTGAAAACGTCTGATGTCATAGGGGCAGAAGCGCTTATCCGCTGGAATAGCGCAAAATTTGGTACTGTCTATCCAAATGAATTTTTGCCCATTTTAGAAGAAGTTGGTTTGATTGTACCGGTTGGCAAATGGGTATTAGAAGAAGCATGTCAGCAAATGAAAGCATGGACGGGGATAAATTTAAAAGCGAGTAAAATAGGGGTGAACGTGTCACCTATTCAGCTGAAGTCCTCACGATTTGTAACGGACATGGAACAAATTTTGAAGAAAACGGGCCTTGAGCCGCACTTTCTAGAACTTGAAATCACCGAAAGCGTTATTCAAAACAGTCAAGAATCGAAAAAAGTGCTAAACCGCCTGCGGAGTCTAGGGATAAAAGTGGCGATGGATGATTTCGGAACGTGCTACTCTTCTCTCAGCTATCTTAAACACTTGCCAATCAATACGTTAAAAATTGATAAATCATTTATTGATGACTTAGATGAAGTTGGAAAAGTGCTGGTGGAAACGATTATTCAAATGGGGAAAAAACTTAATTTTGCCCTAACCGCAGAAGGAATCGAAAACGAAGAACAGCTGCAGTTTGTGACGGAACAAGGCTGTCATATCGGTCAAGGCTATCTATTTGATAAGCCGCTTTCTCCTGAGGAAATGAGCCGTTTGTTGAAATGAAGGAAAATCCTATGTACGGAAAGAAGCTCTTTAATAGAGCTTTTTTTATGGTTTTTAATCGTATGTAAGGAGTGTGAAAGTCGTGAAAGAGTACGTTGGAATCTGCACAGTATGTCAAAAGAACGTGTACTGTTTAGAGGGATTTTTAAACGGTGTGGTTGTTGAAGGGAAGCTTGTCTGCTTTGCGTGTGAAGAAAAGGAGAAGCGTGACTCTCATAAAAACAAAAACTAGCTACCTGGGGTAGCTAGTTTTTGTTTACTGCGCATTCACTTTTTCAGCTTGCCAATAATACTCGCTGAACACATCAGAAAAGGCTTTGACGGTATTTGTGAGTTCTTCCATATTGTTATCGACGCCGCCTACTTCAATTAAAATGGAGCGGTCGGATAAGTCTTGATTATACAGACCGTTATTGCCGCTTGTTTTCTTTTTGCTTAATACTCCGCGGCTAAGGCCTGGATATTTTTCCTCTAGCTTTTCATGAATCGCTTTAGCCATTTTTACATTTTCATCAAATTTCGGATTCGCTTCACCTAATACAATCATTATTTTAGCGTACGATTTGCCGTTGATAGTAGCCGTTGTTTTTTCTTGACGTAGTGAATCACGATGAATATCAATTAAATAATCGACGTCTTGGTTTTGCTGAAGAGCTGTTTCCACCACGCTTCGAGACATCGCATAGGCTCGTCCTGTACCCCAGCCTTTTTCATTCAGCTTTTGCGTCATGTTGGTTGTATCTACTTCCGATCCGATTCCGTCTGCTTTTAATTCCATTCCTAGCATTTGACCAACGAGCGTGATGTTGGTTTTGTTATCTACTGCTTTATTTTCGTTCGCTTCACCTTGCATACCAAGTAAAGGGAAATAAGATTCCCAGCTGTGCGTGTGGTAGATGTACACAACTTTTCTGTCTCCCGTGCTTTGCTTAGCCTGTGTTTGAGACTGTTTTTTGCTTTCTTCGTACGTTTTGCTTTCAGCAGGATCCAAATCACGCTCTCCAGAAATGCTTTCGAGAGGAGGAGCCGATTCATGAGGAATCGTGGTATAATCCGTTCCTTCACCGGCTAACAGAATATGAGAATCAAAAATAGAAAAGCCGGGCAGTTCTGATCCAAATAGACTTCTTGTATCCGCCACGCGAATATTCGTCGCAAGCTGCAGGGCGACAGAAGAAAGAGGAGGCGGGGAGAAGTCTTCTTCAAAGGCATGAGAGAAATGATGGTTTTCCGTATGCATGAAGTAGAACAAGCTTTGAGCTTTATAATTTGATAGCGCTTGATAGACAACGTTCGAGCGCAGCGTATGCTGAAGAGTTGAATACGTGACGGTAAAAATAGCGGCAGATGTTAACAGAACAAATAGTATAGCGATAATTAATGATTTATAAGAAAGAATCCAAAAAAGCTTTTTAGGCTTTTCAGTGAACTTTTTTTTCATAGAGTAAACCTCCTCTAATAAAATTTGAAATCAGCGAATAAGAACTCTAAGAGGAGAATGTTATGTATCTACTATTTACTCTATTAAAAAGAAAAAGAAATATGATAGAAACCATGATATTTAACACAATATAAAAAAGGTTATAGTAGGGCATACTATAAAAAAACGGTGCGTATTGGAGCTGGTTAGATGAACGATTCATGGGTTTATCATCATTTTATTAATACACTGTTATTTCCTTTAACAATGTTTGGCGTGGCATTTTGTTTACTGGGGCTGTTGCTATACATGCTGTGGAAAGAAAAGCAAAAAGAAGGGCGAAAACAACGAGATTGAGGCATCTAATCTAAAGACGAACAAATGAGGTAAAGGAGCTAGTATGGAACGCTTTTGACACCGCGGTTGATTTCCATGCAAGACTTCGCTTTCCGCGGACGGCCGGTGAGCCTCCTTGTCGCGCACGCTCCTGCGGGGTCTCACCTGTTCCGCTTTCCCCGCAGGAGTCTTCGTCTTGCCTTCCAGTCAACCGCTAGAAGTATCTACATGCATGAAACCTACGTTCATCACACCAATAAAAAAATCCGAACGAATAATTGTTCGGATCTTCCTTCAACTAAAATACGTTTGTCACAGTCTTTTTGTCCGAATTTCAGCTGGGAAAAGGAAGGTTTTTTCTTTCTAAGAACTCCATACGGTTCCCAAATGGATCATCCACGTAAATTCTTTCAGTACCGGGAATGTTTTTGTCTTCTATAAAAGAAATACCAAAGCTACTCAGATGATCTTTGAACGCAGGTAGATTTTTAACGTGAAAGCCTGGATGCGCTTTTTTAGCGGGTGAAAAGGCAGGTTCCACACCAATATGCAGCTGATAAGAACCGAATTCAAACCACACGCCGCCGCGCTTTTTTAGACTTTCCGGCTTTTCGACTTCTGTTAATCCAAGAACAGTTCCGAAAAAGTGTCGTGCTTCGCTTTCTGAATTCGGTGGTGCAGCTAGCTGAATATGATCAATATGCGTCAGTGTAAAAGCCATAAACATTCCTCCTTAAATAGTAGAGTACTAGTTAAGTTTACGTGATGTATATCTGTAAATAAATGATAAAAAGTTGATGTATTTCATAAGAAAAACTTATTATTTTATATACATATAACACCAAATGAGGTATATTTTATTTTGTTGTTATTTAGAAGAATTGGAGATTAATATGGAATATCACTATACGTTAACAAAAGATGATTATGTGGCTTTTAATATGCATCATGCTCAACATTCGGAAAGAGTACAAAAAGTGCTGAAAGTTCAGCGATGGATGTCGCTTATTTTTCTTCTCATTCCTTTGCTTGTTTCGTGGGTTGAAGGAGAGTTTTTACTTGGCATGTTCGTAGCATTTGCGCTGCTTGCGGTTCTTTGGTTTTTATTTTATCCGAAATATTTTTACGGAAGTATTAAAAAGAACATTATAAAGGTAATAAATGAAGGAGATAACAGCAGTCTGACAGGTGAGCATACTATGATGGTTACGGAAGATGGCTTGGTAGAGAAAAGCTTAAAAGGAGAAGTGAAGACTCCTTGGTCAAGCATCACTCAAATTAGAGAAACCGATGAACATATCTTTATTCTTGTTAGTGCAATGAGCGGATACGTTATTCCTACAAGCGCATTTGCAGATGTAAAAGCGCTACAGCAGTTTAAAGAAACGCTGAATGCTGCAAGGGCTGGAAAAACAGGCTGAGTAGTAAATAATAATAATGTAAAAAAACGCCCTCCTAGATACTTTTCTAAGAGGGTGTTTTTTTTAACAGCAGTCCCAGTTGTACAAAACATCTTTAAAGTTACGGTTGCGAAGGTCTTCTTCTTTAATGAAAAAATTGGCCACTCCCGCATCACCAAACATAATATCCGCTTCGTCGTCCATGGCGAATTGAAGAAGCAGAACGTTATATGCGCGCAGCGCTTCATCGTAGTCTCGAGGATCGCTTTGAGTGAAAAAAGCGTATCCGCCCATTTTATGATACTCGCCCGTAAGCTCATCCCAGTAGATCTCTTCCATTTCTTCATCATCAAATAAATCTGATTCCATATCATTATATCGATAGTCAGTAGGAGACACGGGTTCGCTTTCTATTTCAAACTGTAGGCCTACTTCTTGAGGAATAGGGAACATATCTCGGTCAACGTCTTCTAGATACGTAAAATCGGTTATTAACTTGTTTTCGTCGGTTGTTATGTCTTCATAAAAAACGACGCGAAAGTCTTTTTGAGACGTGGGTTGGTCAAAATCCAGACCATACACATCACCGGTGTTTTTGTTATCAGCTCCGCAAATGAAAAATTGAAGCATGCCTTGAGAAGGCATATTTTCATAGGGAGGCACGTCAGAAAAATTGATTTGTGCCATCATTAACATAGGCTTGCCCTCGGAGTCGAGAGGATGATTTGCTTCTAGAGGCAGGTAAGGGTTGCCGCCGAACTTGCTGTCATATAATTTTGGACTGTTCATAACCGTATGGATGTGGATATAAGGTTTACATGTTTTTTCGATTTCTTTTCGGTAAGGTTCTAGCTTAGGAGGCAGTTCTAATTTTGATAGAGGATTCATGTGTATTCTCCTTTTTGTTTATAATGAAAAGAACGTTTGTTCGTATTCGTATTTTATCGCAATACATACTGAAAGGGAAGAGAAATCGTATAAAAAATCCCTTTGCAGAAGCATCCGCAAAGGGTACAAAGAAATGATAGCGTTTTCATTGTGGTACTTACTGAATAGATTGCTTATTTAGAAAAGAATCCTTTTAAAGCAAATGCGACGTTTTGCGGTCTTTCAGCTAAGCGGCGCATAAAGTAGCCAAACCAGTCGTTGCCAAATGGAACGTATACGCGCATTGTATAGCCTTCTTTTGCAAGGCTAAGCTGCATATCCGTTCGGAATCCGTACAGCATTTGAAATTCAAACTGCGTGCGCGGGATGTTATTTTTGTGAGCGAACTCTTTTACTTTTGCAATAATATTGTGGTCGTGAGATGCAATAGCCGTGTATGTTCCACTGAGCAAATGCTCTTCGATAATTCGCATATAGTTCTCATCAATTTGGACTTTGTCTTGAAACGCCACGGTTGGTGATTCTTGATACGCGCCTTTTACCAATCGAAGAGGAATGCCTTTTAGCTCTTTTACATCTTGTTCAGCGCGGAATAGGTAAGCTTGAATAACCGTTCCAACATTATCAAACGTCTCGCGGAGCTCTCGTAAAATATCTAGCGTCATTTGACAGTGAGCATAGTCTTCCATGTCGATTCGAACAAAGTTATCGTATTTTTTCGCCGTTTCAAGAATGCGGCGCATGTTCTCAACGCAAAAGCTGCGGTCAATATCCAAACCAAGCTGCGTCATTTTGACAGATAAGTTGCACGTTACACCGGCTTGGCCCATAGCTTCTAGTGTTCTGATGTTATATTGAGTTGCTTCGATAGCTTCTTCTCTGCTTGAAACAAATTCCCCTAAATGATCAAGCGTACAAACAAGCCCTTTTTCATTCAATTCCCGTACTTTTTTGATCGCATGTTCAATTGTGTCGCCAGCTACCACTTGAGCTGCACCAAAGCGAAGACCCCATTTTTTCGCCGCTTTGTTTAGCGCTTTATTTTGGGAAGCGTGAAGAAACACATTTTTAGATACCTCTGCTAACATAAATATCTCCCCCTATAGAAAAAATCCCTTGTTGTTTTAAGATAGAGCAGCCTAGGGCTGCTCTACTGAGTATTAAAGCGTTGTGCTTGTTGTTTTTGCTTGCAGGTGCAGAATCAAGTAATCAGGACCGCCAGCTTTTGAATCTGTTCCTGACATATTAAATCCGCCAAACGGCTGGTACCCAACGATGGCACCTGTACAACCGCGGTTGAAATAAAGGTTTCCAACGTGGAACTCTTCTTTCGCACGCTCAATGTGTTCAGGCGTATTTGAAAGAAGGGCACCTGTTAAACCGTAGTCAGTGTTGTTCGCAATTTCCATCATATGATCGAAGTCGCGCGCTTTGCAGAATGCTACGACTGGGCCGAAGATTTCTTCTTGCATTAAACGTGCTTTTTCATCTACATCTGCAATAATCGTAGGCTGGATGAAGTAGCCTTTTGAATCATCTGCTTCTCCGCCCGTCATTAAACGGCCTTCTTCTTTACCGATTTCAATGTACTTTGTAATTTTGTTGAAAGAAGCTTGATCAATAACAGGTCCCATATACGTGTTTACATCTTCAGGGCTGCCCATTGTTAATGTTTTTGTCAGCGCAACTGCTTTTTCAAGAACGATATCGTATACGTCTTGATGAACAACTGCACGAGAGCCCGCTGAACACTTTTGTCCAGAGAAGCCAAACGCTGAATACACAATAGAAGAAGCAGCTAAATCTAAATCAGCATCTTTATCTACAACAACCGTGTCTTTTCCGCCCATTTCAGCAATAACGCGTTTTAGCCAGATTTGACCAGGCTGTACTTTTGCTGCGCGTTCATAGATGCGGCAGCCTACTTCACGAGAACCTGTAAATGAAACGAATCGTGTTTTTGGATGATCTACTAAATAGTCGCCAATTTCGCTTCCGCTTCCCGGCACGTAGTTTAGTACGCCGTCTGGAAGGCCAGCTTCTTTCATTACTTCTACAAATTTTGCTGCGATAACGGGTGTGTTGTTAGCCGGTTTTAATAAAACCGTATTTCCTGCTACGATTGCTGCTGCTGCTGTTCCAGCCATGATCGCTAGCGGGAAGTTAAACGGTGAAATAATAACGCCGACACCAAGTGGAATGTAGTTAAATTTATTTTCTTCACCTTCGCGGCTCTCAACAGGCGCGCCGTCTTTTAGCTGCACCATTTGGCGAGCGTAGTATTCAAGGAAGTCAATTGCTTCTGCTGTATCAGCATCTGCTTCATTCCACGGCTTTCCTGCTTCTTTTACAAGGTAAGCTGAAAATTCATGCTTGCGGCGGCGAATGATGTCCGCTGCGCGGAAAAGAATGTCAGCGCGAGCTTCCGGCGCTTCTTTTTTCCATGTATTAAATGTAGAAAGTGCTGCTTGCATTGCTTTTTCAGCCAGGTCTTGATCTGCTTTTGACACGCGTCCGATAACTTCTGCTTTATTTGCTGGGTTAATGGACTGAATTTGATCTTCTGTTGTAATGAATTCTCCGCCAATTACAAGAGGATAGTCCTTTCCAAGCTCTGATTGTACAAGTTCTAATGCAGATTCAAACGCATCTTTGTTTTGTGCAGTCGTAAAGTCTGTGAAAGGCTCGTGTTTGTATTGTTTGATTTCGTTGATATTCATTGTGTTCATTTTCATTACCCCTTTTTTTAGAAAATTTTAAACATAATTAATATTCCAACACCCTATACCTGTATTATAATCACCTTATTATCGTTTTGTACATAGTTTTTTAACAAAAATGTTCAAAAAAATTAAAAATAAACACTTTTGTTTAAATATCCAATGAATCTATGGTTTTTATAGTGATTTTGAACAAAATGAAAAGAAAGGAGTGTCGGTAAAGTGAAAGAAAAGATGTTTTGAAGTAAAGAATTACGATAGCGGAAAGAGTTTATCGGTAGTAAATTAAAATGATCTTCCTTTCAAAAAAACAATAGACAAAGTTGTTCAATATAAATTATCATATAATTCGAAAAGTAATTTTTGCCGAATGAAGCTATCTTTTTCGTCAAGTGAAGGCTTCATTTGCATGCACAGATAGAAGGAGGGTAGGAAAACGGCAGTTATTTGTCCACGATATTGTAAGGGCTTACATATTTAACGCGCGATGCGAAGAACGTGTAATTCTTTAAATGACGGTTTCTATGAGGAGGATTTTAATATGAGTCATCAACCGCCTGAGTTAAAAAAAGAATTAAAAATTCGACACATAACCATGATTTCTTTAGGAGGAATCATTGGTGCCGGTTTGTTCATTGGAAGCGGATCGCTTATCAACGCAGCAGGTCCTGGTTCCATCTTTTCGTACGCGTTTGCCGGTTTGCTGGTGATCTTAGTGATGCGAATGCTGGGGGAAATGTCTACGGCTAATCCTTCAAGCGGTTCGTTCGCGACATATGCCAGAGAAGCGCTTGGACCGTGGGCTGGCTACACAATCGGCTGGCTATACTGGTTTTTCTGGGTAATTGTTATTGCTGTTGAAGCGATTGCCGGCTCAACAATTATTCAATACTGGTTTCCATCTCTACCGTCTTGGGGTGTCAGTCTGCTCCTGACATTTTTATTAACGTTAACGAACTTATACTCTGTTAAATCATTTGGTGAATTTGAATACTGGTTTTCGCTTATTAAAGTAGTTAGTTTAGTGCTGTTTTTACTTTTAGGGGGAGCGATCATCCTCGGTTTAATACCGGGAGTAGAGTCTCCGGGAGCGTCGAACCTTCTTCATAGAGGAGGATTTCTTCCAAATGGAATCAGCTCCGTCTTTTTAGGAGTGGCGATTGTCATGTTTTCCTTTATGGGAACCGAAATTGTCGCAACAGCGGCTGGAGAATCGGCTCAGCCTGAGCGAGCGATCACCATCGCAACAAATACCGTTATTTATCGTATTTTAATTTTTTATCTTGGGTCTATTTTAATCTTAGTAACGATCCTTCCTTGGGATTCTTCAAGCTTGATGAAAAGTCCGTTTGTTTCGATATTAGAGCTGGTAAACGTTCCGGCAGCTGCTCAAATCATGAACTTTATCGTACTGACTGCCGTTCTTTCTTGCTTAAATTCAGGTCTATATACGAGTTCTCGTATGCTGTACTCAATGGCGCAAAAAGGAGACGCGCCACGCATGTTTTTGAAAGTGAATAAAAAAGGCATTCCGTTTAATGCCATTGTAGGATGTACCGTGATTTCTTACATCAGCGTTGGGTTTAACTATCTTTCACCTGATAAAATCTTTTTATTTTTAGTAAATGCATCTGGAGGCGTAGCGCTTCTTGTGTACCTTGTTATTGCTTTTTCACAGCTTCGCATGAGAAAGAAATACGAAAAAGAAAAGCCAGAAGCTTTAAAAATCAGAATGTGGCTGTTTCCTTATTTAACGTATGGAACAATTGCGGCGATCACAAGCATCTTTATTGCGATGGCATTTATTGATTCGCTTCGCACTCAGTTTTATCTCACGCTGCTGATTGCTGTATTTGTGGTATGTTCGTACTTCTTTATGAAAAAGAAAAAAGATGATCATTCCCTATCAGGACAGGGAAATAAAAGAATCTCTTAAATAGAAGAGAAAATCATCACGAGGGGCTAGGGGGAAGTAAATTGGCAAACAAAGAGTTAAAAAGAGGGCTTGAATCTCGTCATATTCAAATGATTGCTCTTGGAGGAACGATCGGGGTAGGGTTATTTATGGGTTCAGCAAGCACCATTAAATGGACGGGGCCATCCGTCCTGCTTGCGTATGCTATTTGCGGCGTTTTCATTTTCTTTATTATGCGTGCAATGGGTGAAATGCTTTACTTAGAGCCAAGTACGGGTTCATTTGCGACATTTGGTCATAAATATATTCACCCGTTAGCTGGTTACATTACGGCTTGGAGCAACTGGTTTCAGTGGGTGATTGTCGGCATGGCAGAAATTATTGCCGTCGGAGCTTATATGCAGTACTGGTTCCCGCATTTGCCGGCGTGGGTTCCGGGAATTGTCGCCATGATCATTCTCGGTGCGGCAAATTTAATCTCAGTGAAATCTTTTGGAGAGTTTGAATTTTGGTTTGCAATGATTAAAATCGTGACGATTGTGCTCATGATTATTGCCGGTCTTGGCCTTGTTTTCTTCGGTCTTGGAAACGGGGGAGAAGCGCTTGGACTATCGAATTTGTGGGCAAACGGAGGTTTCTTTACAGGCGGATGGTCCGGCTTTTTCTTTGCGCTGTCGCTTGTGATTGCTGCCTATCAAGGAGTAGAGCTTATTGGAATTACAGCAGGAGAAGCCAAAGATCCTAAAAAAACGTTAACAAGCGCGATTCAAAGCTTGATTTGGCGTATATTAATCTTTTATATCGGTGCCATCTTTATCATTGTAACGGTATATCCGTGGAATGAGCTTGACTCACTCGGCAGTCCGTTTGTTTCTACATTTGCGAAAGTAGGGATTACGGCAGCTGCGGGAATCATTAACTTTGTGGTCATCACAGCGGCAATGTCTGGATGTAACAGCGGAATTTTCAGCGCAGGACGCATGCTTTATACGTTAGGCGTAAACGGACAGGCTCCAGCGTTTTTTACAAAGGTTTCTCGAAACGGTGTACCTATTTATAGTACCGTTGCGGTAATGATTGGGTTAGCTGCGGGCGTTGTCTTAAATTATATTGCTCCGCCAAATGTTTTTGTGTACGTGTACAGCGCGAGCGTGCTTCCAGGTATGATTCCATGGTTTGTCATTCTTATCAGTCAAATTCGTTTTCGAAAAGCAAAAGGAGCGGCGATGGATCAGCATCCATTTAAAATGCCTTTTGCTCCTGTGACGAACTACGTAACCATCGCGTTTTTACTTATGGTGCTTGTAGGTATGTGGTTTAATGATGAAACGCGCATATCGCTGATTGTCGGGATTATCTTTTTAGCTATTATCGTGCTGAGCTACTATGTACTAGGTATCGGAAAGCGCACGGAAGTACGGTCTTCTGAAAGACGTAAGCTAGTGAAATAAATGATTTTGTAAGAGAGGCTGAAAAGCATTTTCTTTTTTTACTAATGAGGTGCATGGCAAGAAGGAAAAAGAAAAAAGAAAAAACCAGAGTCAAATCGGCGTGTTCAGGCATAAGATAATCCAACTCAAGCGAAATGCAAGCGGCGTTTTTCTTGAGGAAAGAGTAACTAAAGAAAAGGAAGTGTTCGTATGTCTGGAAACGCTGGATGTGGATATGGATCTGGTTTTGCTTTATTAGTTGTATTATTTATTTTATTAGTAATCATCGGCTGCAGCTGCTACGGCGGAGGCCTTGGCTGGTAATTCACTCATTTAAAAAGCCCTATAAGGGCTTTTTTCAATGCTTATAAATAACGCTTTTTCCCGTTTTGATAAATGTTTATGTGAAAGCCGTTCATTTCTCCGATATAGAGTTTAGAGGGTAAATCAGCTACTTTGACATATGAAGTAATTTCTACAGTTTGATACCCCTTTGATTCTAGCGTAATGGTATGAAGTTTAGGCTTATTCATCATTTGTAAAAAAGGCTGTTCATCTTCAAAAAAAGCGCGCTTATCAATTGCCACTTCAAACGTAACAGGCTTTGAACGGTTATTTTCAAAGGAAAGCTTGCAGTTTCCCGTTAATATGGTTTCTCTTTTATTAGTCTCGAATGTACAATTGCTGTTTTCAGCATCGTAAGAAACAGCATACATTCCTGACAACACGGTCTTTTGCATGACTTCAATCATAAACCCAGGGCCGGAAGTAACGATGAATGCAGCTAAAATCGTTAGTTTTAAACGATGACGGTTTAAACTTTTATAAAGTAAAAAAAGACTTATTAAAAGTATGATTGCCCAAGCATTGTTAGCATAATAGAATCCCGTCATTGTTTCTTCATTTCCATAAATGGGAAGGCCTAAAAAAGAAAAGACAGAATTAATAAGCGGCGCTGAGTTAGGGAAAGGGATATTTAAGATAAAAACAGCTAGTAAAAAGATGAGTCCTTTTATCAAAAGTGATCGTTTACGAATCATGTTGTTCCTCCTTAGCTATAAATCACGTATCATTATATACTATTATTATTTTTTTTTGTAATTAATGGTTATTTTATTGCGCGGGAGGAAAGAGAGTGGAAAATAAATTGATAAAAAATGTGCATGTCCATTTATAAGCGTCGTAGTTTCTTAGAAAGCAGGATATGAAATATTTATTTTTGTGCAAATGATACATATTGCCGAATGAAAAAACGTTATGCCGTATCACAATCCAGAAATGTCGGTAGCCTCAAAGCTTACACAGAGGGTTTTAACAGATACATAATTAGGATAAAGCCTGTCTTAGAACAGAGACTTGCTATTTCTAAATTGATATGTTACACTAAGGTTAATTATTTTTGTTCGGTATGAAATTGAAAGAAGAGAAATATTCTTCATTAGAAATTTTTATCTGGAAATAGTACGATTGAGCAAGGGTAGTAATATATGTGTGGAGTAATTCCACCACTGGAGGAAATAGTATGACTGAAGGTACAGTAAAATGGTTTAATGCAGAAAAAGGTTTCGGTTTCATCGAAATTGAAGGCGGAGAAGATGTATTCGTACATTTCAGCGCAATTCAAGGCGACGGATTCAAATCTTTAGACGAAGGTCAAAAAGTGACTTTCGACATCGAGCAAGGTCAACGCGGTGCACAAGCTGCTAACGTTGTAAAAGCATAATTTTATGCAATCCAAAAAAGACTCCGACTTTGGACGGGGTCTTTTTTTATTGTAGCAAACACGCAGGTAACGGAGGAATACGTATGAGTAAAGCAAAAGGTAAAGGCGGCACGGGGCGAGGCACCGGCAAAAAAGGGTGGAACCGCTGGCAGGCGAGTGCAAAAAAGAAGAAAAATGCAAAGCCTTATAAAAGCAAGGGAACAAAAAATGCTGATAAGCCGGAAGACAACTAATCCTATATATGCAGTATCATCTGCAACTTCGACTTACTCTGCTTGAGTAAGTTTATTTAATATGGAAGTATTTTTTTATTGCTTTTTTGACAGATTGCTGTCACTATATGAAATAATAAAGTGATTTGTGTGAATTTTCTATAAAAATTGATTTTTTTTGCAAACACTTTCATATTTCGACAACCTTTTTAATTTTTATCGGTTATACTTCTTTATAATAGATTATAGAAAGATGCAGGGGAGCATAAAGTGAGAGAGGAAAGCGACAGTTTACCTGTACGCTTTTTACGTTTCTGGACCGTATTGCAGTAGCGTCGTAGTAAGTAGATCATGCATCAGTTTAGAACACATCAAAACTCAACTAAGTGTAACGGGGGGATATGAGTGAGCGTAGGCATCGTAATTGAAAAAGTTCAAAATTATGCTATGTTAGAAGATCATGTTTTGGTTGAAATGGTTCACAGCGGAGACGAAAAATCATTAGAGTATTTAATCAACAAGTATCAAAATCTTGTAAGGGGAAAAGCAAGAAAATACTTTTTGATTGGTGCTGAAAAAGAAGACATCGTCCAAGAAGGAATGATTGGACTGTACAAAGCAATTCGCGACTTTAACGAAGACAAGCTAACATCTTTTAAAGGGTTTGCGGAGTTATGTATCACAAGACAAATTATTACGGCGATTAAAACGGCTACTCGTCAAAAGCACGGTCCGTTAAATTCGTACATTTCATTGGACAAGCCTCTGTATGATGAAGAATCAAACTATACGCTGATGGATATGATTCCTGGAGATCAAATTGCTAATCCGGAAGCGGTGCTGATTCATCAAGAAAAAGTGGAAGACCGCGAGTTAAAAATTGCGGAAACACTTAGTGAATTGGAAAGAAAAGCATTGACGCTGTATATGGACGGCCATTCATACGCTGAAATTTCGAAAGAATTAAATACGCACGTTAAGTCAATTGACAACGCGCTGCAGCGTATCAAAAGAAAGTTAGGTCGAGACGTAGAAAGCAGACAAGCTATTTCATAATAGGTAAAGAGGACCTTATTGGATAATAAGGTTCTTTTTTTATTGAATAGGTGTCTATTCTGCACTGAAATATTTAACAAATTTAGGTTTTTACCATAATTTCCTTTATGTGTTAAACTAATAGCACGTTAATTTCGAAGGAGGATTTTATGTTTTTCTTTCTAGACAAGCATCATGACAAGCTAACGTGGATGATTGTAGGAATCGGACTTATTCTTTTTTTCTTAAGGCGAGATATGCTTACATTTGTATTGACCCTCTACATATGCTTACAGGGAATTCAACATCGCAGGCTTATTAAAAAGAAAATAAAAGCTACCTCTTGGGGTAAGCGTATTTTATACGTACTGTGTTTTTTACTATTAATTGTTGTATTGGCTTATTCTACGACTCATATGCTTGCTTGGGCACATACGCATCATGTGTTCATTGTTTTTCAATTCATTATGATTTACCTGCTGATTCTTTTAGGTAGGTTTTTACTGTCTCACGTCATTCCAAAAGTGATGAATAAGCTACATGAATAGAAAAGGGCCGGACCTCAAAGGGGGTTCGGCTCTTTTTCACGATCTTTTAAAATGTCTTGAATAATTTCAATATGAACAGAAGCCCACGATTGTTCACGGAAATGAAGAAACACGCTTGGAATGAGAATAAAAACATACAGCACGACAAAAATAATCCAAAGCCAGCTGCCGTCTTTAAATAAAAATTGCTGCAGCCGCTGCGAAAATAAAAAAAAGAGCCAAGGCAAGGCAGAAACAAGGATAGGGATGACGCCGGAGCCGTTTTTTTCTTTGATCATTCGGTAATACACTTTTCGCAAAATAGCGCTTTCTAGCGTAAGGTAAAGCTGCCGGATTTCTTCCATTTCCGCTAATTCATCAATATCTGCTGCGTTTTGATTTTGATGAGCCGCTTTTTTCAGTTTAAGGTAGACTTTATGAGCATCGCCGCGCAGTGAAAACATATACCAGCCTCCCGCATATTGTTTCGTCTTCTTTAACAGAGTTTGCAGGTGCATGTAAATCTATACAAAAAGTTTCGTGATACGAAAGAATAAGAAAACAGAAGTGTAAGCGTAAATCATTAGTAGAAAATGAGAGAAAACAGCTGATTTTTACTCTTTTTGGCTGCCTTTACACATCAACTAGCAGCACATATACTAATAAAAGAGCAATTAGTTACCTAGGTAAATAAAATGAAAAGGTGAGGTGAGAAAAGTGAATAACTTGGTGTTTCATGAGCTTCATCAAAAGTCGAGATTGTCTATTAAAGAAGTAAATGAAGTGTTAAAAGCGTACGGGCTATACAGCTCACAGTATTCGATTTTATTTTGTTTAAAGCGATTCGGCTCGATGACGCAAACGGAGATTTGGCAGTATTTAAATGTCGAAGCGCCAACGGTTACCCGCACGTTAACAAGGCTTGAAAAAAGCGGATGGATCGTTCGAAAAGCAGGCAGTGATAAACGAGAGCGCATCGTTTATTTGTCTCCTCAAGCGAAGAAAAAGCTTCCAGAAATTCAGCAAGAAATTGAACGTTTAGAAGAAAATTTGCTGATTGCTTTATCCGACAGCGAACAGGATCAGCTTATTTCGTTATTAAAGAAAATTTGTAAATCTACAGAAAAGGGTGAAATGAATGACGAACCAGCAGGAGCCAATCTGGACTAAAAGCTTTATCAGCATTGCGATTACCAACTTTTTTATTTTTGTCGTGTTTTATGCATTGCTGACGCTGCTGCCGATTTATGTATTAGACGCCTTGGACGGCACGAGTACGCAGGCAGGGCTTGTTGTTACCATCTTTTTATTATCTGCGATTATTGTTAGACCGTTTTCAGGGAAAGTCATTGAAAACATTGGAAAGAAAAAAACGC
Source organism: Priestia sp. D51 (assembly GCF_053345675.1). Taxonomy (NCBI): domain Bacteria; kingdom Bacillati; phylum Bacillota; class Bacilli; order Caryophanales; family Bacillaceae; genus Priestia; species Priestia sp. D51. The sequence goes on from NZ_JBLTIR010000001.1 coordinate 1,072,472, forward strand.
TTGTATTTAGTACCCTCATTTTTGCGCTTTCTTCCTTCTTATATATGTTTATCCACCATTTTAACGTGCTTTTATTACTGCGCTTCTTTCAAGGAATTTCATTCAGCTTAGCGACAACCGTCACCGGAGCGATTGCAGCGGATTTAGTTCCCGCTAAACGACGAGGAGAAGGGCTTGGCTACTTCGGAATGTCAATGAACTTAGCTGTAGTTGCAGGGCCGTTTTTAGCATTAACGCTTCATCAGTACATGGCATACAACATTATTTTCCTTGTATTTGGCGTGATTATGCTCGTTGGTTGGCTGTGTGGAATGATGGTCAAAAATCTTCAAGAAAACGCTGCTTCGCCAGTGAAGGAATCATTTTCACTGAGCGACTTGTTTGAAAAGAAATCCATGCCGATTTCATCTGTAGGTATTCTCGTTTCTTTTTCGTATGCAAGTATTATTTCGTTTATTTCTGTGTACGCACAGTCGCTTGGATTAATTAAAACAGCAAGCTTTTTCTTTGTTGTGTTCGCAGCTGCGATGCTGATTTCACGACCGTTTACCGGAAGACTATTCGATAAATCTGGTCCAAACATTGTGATTATTCCATCATGCGTTGTCTTTGCGATTGGTCTATTTAGCTTAAGCTTTACGCATTCTTCTTGGATGCTGCTGTTTTCAGGTGCATTAGTAGGACTAGGCTACGGAACGCTGCTTCCTAGCTTCCAAACGCTGGCGATTCAAGCAGCGCCTGCTCACCGAAGCGCATATGCAACTGCCACGTTCTTTACGTTTTATGATAGCGGAATTGCAGTTGGTTCGTTTGTATTAGGAATTGCAGCAGGTGCTTTAGGCTATTCAAAATTGTACTTTGCGCTTGGTATTTTTGTTCTTTTGATTACACTTTACTACAAGTGGATTGCAAATTTACGTCAAAAACAAAAAGCAGCAAATATCCAGGTGGGCATGAAATAAAAAAGCTCGGCGTAATATGCGCCGAGTTTTTTTATGGATTTTTTACAGGACTTTGGAAGGGAAGCATATTTAAGTCAAAAGGTACTAGCCAATTCCTATCCATCTGCACCATACTTTAACAGGGGAACCATTTACATATAAAACTTCTTGGATGAAATAAAAAACAAAGGAGAACAAACATGAAAGTAATGAAACCTCTTATGGTCACAGCGTTAGGGCTTAGTCTTGCCACTTTTTATGAAGGCGCTTTTCCTGCAGAAAAAGTTGTGCAAGTACAGGCTGCTACAGATGAAAACGTGATTGCTGATAAAGCAAAAACGTATGAAGGAGCCGGTTATACATCTGGAGGAGAGACGCTAAGCGAAGGGTTTGACAGCTCTGGCTTCGTTCAATATGTGTTTAAGCAAGCGCTGGATACAACGCTGCCTCGTTCCGTGAAAGAACAGTCAGAGCTTGGGACAGACGTTGATAAAAACGAGCTGCAAGCGGGTGATGTATTGTTTTTTGACACTAATGAAAACGGTGAAGTTAACGTAGCCGCTATTTATATCGGAGACGATGAGATGATTTATGCATCTTCTTCAGACGGAAAAGTAGTGGTGAAAAACATTTCAAGCAGCGCCTATTGGTCATCACATTTCGCCAAAGCAAAGCGCATTACAGGAGCACCGGAAATTGCAAAAGATAATGAAGTCATTGCAGAAGCATTAAAACATCTCGGCACGCCATATGTATTTGGAGGCGAGTCGCCAACAGACGGTTTTGACTGTTCCGCATTTGTTGCCTATGTATTTCAACATGCATCGGACGTCTACCTTCCGCGATCAACCGATCAGCAGTGGCAAGTTGGAGAAGAAGTTGCACGGGCAGATTTAAAGCCAGGAGACGTTATCTTTTTTAAAGACACGTATCGTGAAGGGATTTCACACGTAGGCATTGTGCGCCCTTAAGGGCTCAGAAGGATTCTACCCTAGCAAGGTAGTAGGCAAAGAACACAAATAGTCTATCGTCACCTAACTTATCCGGATGGGAAACCAATGGGGAGTGTAGCATGTTAGGAAAGCTATAAGTTACCAAGTTGCCATGGTAAGACTGAATAGCAAGACGAAATGTTGTAAATAAGGATGAAAGCTAAACTGCTTGAATGACAGCCCGAGCGAGTATAACGTGGCTTACGACGAAAGGTAACTAGAAGACGTCGTATAACTCTAAGGAAAGACTAATATATGCCGAGTCTTTGCGAGTGTTCTAAGAGTTACGCAGCCCTAATGAAGGGAAAAGGACGAACGTCACATCCGACATTATAACAAGCTATCCTTAGAGTGCTAAAAGGGGATTACCTAAGTTGAAACGCCCAATGAAAAAGGCTAGTGAGGATGATACCAAGTGGTAAAAAGCGAGGTATGTGGCTCATGAAAATTCAATAAGGTAACGGAGTTTCCATAGTAGTCAGAGATAGGGAAAGCCTATTACGAGGCGAAGGGAAACAGCTTAATCGTTTAATACAACATATGGAGGGAGCGTGAGGCTTCTTGAGAAGTCCAAATAACGTATTAAACAGTCTAGCTTCCAAATCTAATGATTCCACCTATAAGTTTAAGCGTCTCTATAGGAACTTATATAACCCCGAGTTTTATTATATTGCATATCAAAAGATGTATGCAAAAGAAGGAAATATGACTCAAGGGACAGATGGAAAAACTATAGATGGAATGAGTATCAAACGCATAGACAATCTCATTGAAGCGTTAAAGACTGAATCTTATCAACCCAAACCAGTTAGAAGAGTATATATCCCGAAGAAGAACGGGAAACGTAGACCACTAGGTATCCCTTCAATAGAAGACAAGTTAATACAAGAAATAATTAGAATGATACTTGAGTCTATATATGAAGGCACATTCTCTAAATTTTCGCATGGCTTCAGACCTCAAAAAAGCTGTCATACAGCGTTGATGCAAATCAAAACACATTTCGATGGTGCAAGATGGTTTGTAGAAGGTGACATTGAAAGTTTTTTTGATAATATCAACCATCATAAGCTTATACAGATACTCAGGAAAAGAATTCATGACGAAAAATTTATCAATTTAATTTGGAAATTACTTCGAGCAGGATACTTGGAAAATTGGGAATATCATAAAACGTATAGTGGCACACCGCAAGGTGGAATTATTAGTCCTATCCTAGCAAATGTTTATCTTAATGAGTTTGATAAATATGTAGAACAACTCGTGCTGAAATTTAACAAGGGTACTAAAAGAAAGCCGAGTTCTGAATACAAAAGAATCTGTAACAAAATAGGTAAAGTAAGAAACATTTTGCGAAATGACGAACTTAGTACAGATAAACAAAGGGATATCATTCTGATGATTAAAGAGCTGAGAGAGGAACGGAGTAAGATACCTGTTGTAAAACCCAATGACGAAGACTTTAAAAGAATGTACTACACAAGGTATGCAGATGACTTCTTGATAGGAATGATTGGGAGTAAGCAAGAGGCACAACAAGTAAAACAAAAACTAACTAAATTTCTTAAGGAAGAACTTCAATTAAATCTCTCACAAGAAAAGACACTAATTACGCACTCGAGTAAACCAGCTCAATTCTTAGGATATGACGTGATGATATCGCGAAATCAAGATCGGAAAATGTGTAAGGACGGACGGATGAGAAGGTCTAAATCTTACACATGCACACTATACGTACCACATAAAAAATGGGTTGATAAGTTAAAAGATTTAAGGGTCTTAAAAATAACGCCAGATGGCACTTGGAAGCCAGTTCACAGAACTAGTCTCATAGATTTAGACGATTTAGAGATTCTCCGAATCTATAACGCCCAAATTAGAGGAATGTACAATTACTACAGGCTAGCTAAGAATGTAAGTGTACTTAATAAGTTTTACTACCACATGAAATATAGCATGTATAAAACGTTCGCTAACAAATATAAAACAACCATAAAGAAAATCACTAGGAAATACTGTGAAAATGGAGTATTTACAGTGACCTATTCCACAAAAAAAGGTCTACAGAAATGTACTCTATACTCAGACGGTTTCACCTGCAATCCATCTGTAAAAGACAATTCGACCACCGATTTATTAGTGAACGAGCAGAAGAATAAAGGTGAAACAAGTCTAATAGATAGGCTTAAAGCGACAACATGTGAGTGGTGTGGTAAAACAAATTCTCCCCTTGAAATGCATCATGTTAGAAAAATCAAAGATTTAAAAGGGAAAGCAAAGTGGGAAAAGTGGATGATTGGAAGACAAAGAAAAACTGTAGCTCTGTGTCTAAAGTGTCATCGAGACCTGCACAATGGAAAGCTAGACTAAGGTTAAGTGGAGAGCCGTATACACCGAGAGGTGTACGTACGGTTCGGAGGGGAGTTCTTGGAAACCTATCATAGTAATATGAAAAGGCGCTGGGTTCTTACCTTACTACGCAGGCGGCAATCAGTTTATTCACGCCAAGCGCAGCGAAAATGTGACGGTTGATTACCTAACAAGCAGCTACTGGACGTCTAAGTACGCCGGAGCAAGGCGCTACGATGACTTATCGCTGTCAAAAGACAATCCATTTGTGACGGAATCTCTTAAATATGTAGGAGAAGTACCTTACGCACAAGGTGGGACAAGTCCTTCTACAGGCTTTGATACAGCTGGTTTTGTTCAATACATTTATAAAGAAGCAGCTGGAAAAGACATTCCGCGCTATGCAAGTCAGCAGTGGGAAGCAGGAGAAACCATTTCACAATCTGACTTGAAGCCGGGAGATCTCGTCTTTTTTGAAGGAAGTTCACTTATTCCATCTATCTATATTGGAAATGACTATGTCGTTCACGTAGCCACATCTGAGGGCGTGAAAATTACAAACTATAAAGTAGACAGCTACTGGGCGCCTAAATACTACGGAGCAAAGCGCATGCCATAAAGGTAAAAAACTAAGACAGTCTGGGGCTGTCTTGGTTTTTTAATAGGTAGCCAATTGTTTTTGTATATCTTTGATTCGATCTAGCGTTATCCCTTCCCGCTGCTCGATGGCTAAAGGATGATCGGTTGGTTCTAATTCAATGAGAGGTCTCGTTCCAACAGGTCTTGTATGCACATTTGTTTTTAAATTTAACGTTTCAGGATAGCCTGGAATTGAAACTGAAAACCAGCCGAAATAAGGCGGTTCATGTTCTCTTTCGTCACTTTCCCATAAATTTATCATTCGATGAAAATTTTCTTCGCTTAAAGAAACCCAAATGTTCCAAATGAAAGGGTCTTCTTCATTAAGAACGGGAATTTCAACGCAGCCTCTGACGAAAAAATGTTCTTGATTCATGATACAAATCTCTGAATATAGTTCAAAGTCGTTTTGTTTTTCGTCTTCTGACGCCTCATAATAGTAAAAAGGAGCTTCACTTGTATAACTCATAGGCAAAGCGGGCGGAGGGTGTTCACAGGTTAAGTCTTTATAGTGAAGTTTGTTCGTTTTCTTTTTGCCGTATAATCGTCTTCTTCGCATATCATTTTAGACTCCTCAGATAAAAGTATCTTCATTATAATACAAAAAAATGGCTGCTTAAGCGTATAATGTATAAAAAAGTTTGATTCCCCGTATCTTTTGAACTTCCTTTAATCGTTTAGTAAATAGAGAGTGCAAAAGGAGTGAAAACCATGTCACATTCAAAAAAAATTGAAAAACAAACAGAAAGCTTTAATGAGGCTTGCTGGAACGAGCATTACCCAAAACTGCAGCAGTACTGCCGCTTTTTAGCACAAAATGTGTGGGACGGAGATGATATCGCGCAAGAAACGTTTTTAAAAGCTCAGCGATATAAAGGCGAAGAGCACAATTTGTCTTCTGCGCTGTTAAATAAAATTGCGTACCACCACTGGATTGACCTGCTGCGAAAACGAAAGCGTGAAGGAATAGTCGAAGAAAAAGCTTTGGAACAACAAGCCGACAAGCATGCGTTTGATAGTAAGGGACACTCGGTCGAACTGCTGCTTAGTCAATTTACGCCGAAGCAAGCGGTTATCTTTTTCTTAAAAGAAGGCTTTCGCTATCAGCTGAAAGAGATCGCTTCGATTTTACAAACGTCAGAAACAGCGGTGAAAAGCAATTTACATCGTGCTAAGCAGCGGTTAGAAAAAGACAGTGAGCCGTTTTCTACAGATTCTTTTTGGAATGAAAGAGAGCGTAAAAAGCTGTCAGAACTGTTTTATAAAACGTTAGAAGCGCAGGACCCAGCACTTTTGATTCGGGAGTTGCCTTCCTTAAAAAGCGTCATTCAAAAACCAACGTATACTCCGACATGCACTCTCTGCATGGCTGCATAGCCATATTACGTGTGATAGGGAGGATATATATGAGTACCATTCCATATGTAATTGAACAAAGCAACCGCGGTGAACGTTCGTATGATATTTATTCAAGGCTGTTAAAAGACCGAATTATTTTAATTGGTGATGAAATCAATGATCATATTGCCAACAGCGTGGTCGCGCAGCTCTTATTTCTTGCGGCAGATGATCCTAAAAAAGATATTTCACTGTATATTAACAGCCCCGGAGGTTCGACTTCCGCAGGGTTTGCGATTTATGATACGATGCAGTACATCGAGCCGGACGTTCAAACAATTTGCACGGGCATGGCCGCTTCTTTTGGCGCACTGCTTCTCCTAGCAGGAGCAAAAGGAAAGCGCTATGCGCTTCCGAATAGTGAAGTTATGATTCATCAGCCGCTAGGAGGAGCTAGAGGGCAGGCGACTGAAATTGAAATTAGCGCTCGGCGGATTTTAAAATTAAAGCAGCATATTAATGAAATCATATCAACACGAACGGGACAGCCGGTTGAAAAAGTGGCAAACGATACGGAACGAGATTATTTCATGAGTGCTGAAGAAGCAAGGGAGTACGGAATTATCGATGGTATTCTGTTGCCGAAATAAAGAGGTGACAAGAAAGCATAGACGGCAGTGTCTATGCTTTCTTGTCTATAAAAATAAGAAAAAAGACCTTAGTATTATCTTTATTTTTCTTTAAAAGGTAGGTATTATATAAAATATAACAGATTTTAGAAAGAAGGTTTTACACATGCAAGAAGTGATTGGAGTAGAGCAGCGGTCTCTGTTTCAAAAAGTATTAGTCACATTTATTTTTTCGTTATTTATTTCAACAGTTGGCTTATATGTAGGTCAATATGTGCCGCCGGCTTATTTCCTTCCATTAGCGATTGCTGAACTTGTGATGCTGGTTGCCGCATTTATGTTACGAAAGAAAAAAAGCGTAGGATATGGCTTTACATATGCTTTTTCATTTATATCAGGCATCACGCTGTTTCCGATTGTCAGCTACTATGCATCAGTAGCGGGGGCGCAAGTCGTTCTTTATGCGTTTGGAAGCACGTTCGTTATTTTTACGGTGATGGGTGTAATTGGCGCAAAAACAAAAAAAGATCTAGGGTTTTTAGGCAGCTTTTTATTAGTGGCGCTGTTAGCATTAGTGTGCATCAGCATTTTCTCGCTGTTTAGTCCATTAACAACGCCTGGACTTATGGCATTCTCAGTGATTGGTACCATCGTTTTCTCACTTTACGTACTATATGATTTTAACAAAATGAAGCATGGTGAAATTACAGAAGAGCTTGTTCCACTGCTGGCACTATCTCTTTATTTAGACTTTATTAATCTATTCATCAACTTGCTTCGCTTTTTTGGTATTTTAGGCAGCGATGATTAATAAGAAATAGGCTGGGACAAAAGTGTTCTAACTGAAGGGCGATCCGAACGGTGAAGATTCTTGATGAAGAATCAACTTCGTTCGGATTTTTTATTGGTAGGATGAGCGTAGGTGTCATCCATTTAGATGCTTCTAGCTGTTGATTGGAGGGCAAGGCGGAGACTCCTGCGGGAGAAGCGGAATAGGTGAGACCCCGCAGGAGCGGAAGCGACGAGGAGGCTCAGCGGCCGCCGGCGGAAAGCGAAGCCTTGCACGGAAATCAACAGCGGTATAATAAGCAGTCCACCTCATGTATCCAATCTGTTGATCTTTAGATGGGAGTGATGTAGTTATATCACAATCTCTTTTTTTGTTTTAGTTATTCTCCGCCATCCCCATCTCCATCCTCGCTAACGTCATCCTCTGTTTTTTCATAGTTTGGTCCGGTAGCGTAAGGTTCTTTCAAAAACTTTTCAAGCCACGTGGAGCCTGTAGCGACCGCGCCGTTTTTAGCATGAATAAATTCACTGATTGTATATATTTCAACGACTTGCTTTCGATATTTACGAAATAAAAATGCGCTGGCAACAACGCCAATACTGATGATTACATACGTATTCATGGAATCCTCCTTATAAAAGGGTTAGTGTTACGTATGCCGCATAGTAAAAGAATATGCATAAGGCGTTGTAACCAAATAGATTGATGTAAATCATAATTGTGACGATTTTTCATGGTTTCTCTTATGGATATTTTTGGTATTATATATTTGTGATGAAAAATAAGATGAGGAGAAGAGCGAGTCTTAAGAGGAGGGGAAGTATAAATAAAGTAGTTCTTACATCGTTATTCTTTTTCTTACTAGTTGGTTGCAACCAAGAAAAGGTCAATGTATCTACACCTAATGATGAACAAGTTCCAGTGTCAGGAAGCATTGTGGTTAATGACAAAGAGTATGAAATGCGAGTAGGAGAATATGAATGGAACGGTGACGATGGTGCGCACATAACCAAAACGGATTCTTACTCACCAAAAGAGGTTGTTAAAGAATTTGATGACCTCACGCTAGAGAAAGATACCAAAGTTACAATTATACTAAAAAACAATCCAAAACTTACAATTTATCAACTAAACAAAAATAATCAAAAAGAAAAAATTAAAATAACGGATAATCATATTGAAGTGTCTTCAAAGAACGGTTACTATCTTTACGAAGTATCGGGTAAATGGCCTCATGGAAAGGCAACTTATTTATTCGATGTGAATGTGAAATAGCCAACTGATCGGATATTTGGGAGTTATAGTGAACTGCTATACATGCATGAATTTAAAAGAAGTTCATTTAGTGGTGCGAGCCTTTGAAAAAATGGTAGTATAGAGCAGGTACATAGAGAACGCAAATTTTTTGGAAGGATGCATGTTAGTGTTGAATTTTAACGAGTTTTTTACTATTTCTTCATATGAAGTAATGGAGCATTCGAGTCGAAAAGAAAACGGAAAGAATATAGATGAATATGAAGTGATGTTGTATAACGAAAACGTTAGTCAAACAGAAAATGTGATGATTAAATTTAAAAAGGTGAGCGATGAAATAGCAGTGGAAAAAGTACAAACTCTCTCTTACTTTAATCAACAGCGTCCTAAACACCCCTGTAAGATTTGCGGCAGTGAAGTGATGGTAAAAGAGAACAGCACTGAAGAACTGGATGTTTACGCACATAATTGTTCATTTAACTACAAAGAAATAGAAGGTTGTTTAAGAGAACTAGTACAAAATGAACTTTTGCAGGATGGATTTACTCAAGAAGAATTTGAACGGAACTATGGAGTTAACTACCGTGATGACAGTAATAAAGAATATGGCTTTTACGACGCGCAGCAACGAAATACTTTTTATACCATCTTTAATGATAGTGTTTATCACACCTCATACGCAGGACCACAAGAGCTCCGCTGCAAGTTTTGTGGGATGGACGAAGAGCTGCTTTTTGTAGACGGAGCCTTTTATCAAAAGTGCGCAGTGCTAACTCCACATACCAATCGAATTATTGATATGATTGAAGCAAGAAAACAAAACGAACCAGACGTAACAAAACGTTGATGAGAGAAAAGAGGCCGAAGCCTGAGAAGAACATAAAAGAAAGAAGCTTCCTTTTGAGCGAAAGGAAGCTTATCAAATTTGTACCTATAGGGTTGAGTGGTGCATAATTAAATAGCTATTGGAATAACGGATGAATCATTAAAGTAAACAACTTCTGAAAGAATACTGCAGCCTTTCAGGTTTTTGAGCTGAGAAAGGGCTTCTTCTTTACTATCAAACTCGTACATTTTCATTTCACCTTTTCTGACATAACACGTAATCACATACATTTTAGAAGTACCTCCACCTATCATTTAAAATTTATTAATAAAAAGCTATAGCAGCTTTTATTCCCTATCAAAACAGCGTAAGTGCGCCTGTGACAATAGCAAGGACAATGAGAACAAGAGACGTTAAAACGGCCCATTTAAATGCAAAGCGCTGATGTTCACCAAGATCAACACCTACCATACCTACAAGTAAGAAAGTAGAGGCAACGAGTGGGCTTAATAGATGAACAGGTTGTCCGAGTACTGAAGCTCGCGCAATTTCCATTGGATCAATTCCGTAAGAAGCAGCAGTTTCAGCGAAGATTGGTAAAACACCAAAGTAATAGGCGTCGTTACTCATCACAAATGTAAACGGCATGCTTGTTAAAGCAACGATTGTTGGTAAAAACGAACCGAGTGAATCAGGAACTAAATGAATTAACAGGCTTGCCATTTCGTCCACCATTTTAGTGCCGGAGAGTATTCCTGTAAAAATACCGGCTGCAAAGACAAGGGCTGCAACGGTTAACGCGTTGCCTGCATGAGCCATTAAACGTTCTTTTTGATCCTCAAGTTTTGGATAGTTAATCATAAGAGCAAGCGCAAAACCAATCATAAATAAAACAGAAACGGACCAAATACCAGAAACTAATACGACCATAAGTGCAATGGTTAAGGCTAAGTTAATCCAGATTTTTTTAGGCTGCGTAATATCTTCTTGAGAAGTTAAAGACGCGTCTTCAGCAAAAGCAAGCGAGCTTTTTAATTCAAACTGCTCGATGTCAATAGCACCAAGTCGTCTGCGCTCTTTTTTCCCAAGAATATAGCCTGTAAAAATCACCCACAAAGCTCCGCCAATTAACGTTGGAAGAAGTGGAATAAAGAACTCTGATGCATCGAGGTGAAGAGCGACAATCGCACGAGTAGCCGGACCTCCCCAAGGCGTCATGCTGCTCATAATACTAAGAGAAAGCATCGCAACCGTCGTTAAAACTAACGGGCTCATATTCAAGCGTTTATAAAGGGGAAGAAGAGCAGAAACCGTAATCATATAAGTGGTTGTGCCGTCTCCGTCTAGTGCAACTAAAAGCGATAGAAGAGCGGTTCCAATGACGATTTTAAGCGGATCGCCTTTTACGATTTTTAACAGCTGCTTAATTAATGGATCAAACAGGCCGGCATCAATCATAACCCCGAAGTATAAAATGGCGAACAGCAGCATCGCAGCTGATGGAGCTACTTGTTTTAACCCTTCTAGCATCATGTCTCCGACGCCTTTGCCAAACCCTCCAATCACCGCAAAAAGAAGCGGAATAACCATTAAAGCTACAATAGGAGACATCCTTTTTGACATAATGAGATACGTAAAGACAATAATCATTGTAAAACCTAGTAGTGCTAGCATTCAAACAACCTCCTTTATTTTCCCTCTTTTCTTTGAAAGCGTTTACTTTTAGAGTAAAAAAACGTGACTAACATCTCTCATCCCCATGTATGAGCCGTAGTTTGATTATTAAGAATTTTTAAAGCCGCTCTTTACTCCCGCTGATGTTTCTTGTTTTCATGTTAGTACATTTTGAAAAATAAAGGAAATATAGGTTTTTTTAGAAAGTTCATAAAAATTTTTTATAATGGTAGTCTAGAAAAAAGCTTGGTCTAAAAGAAAGTTTCTTCCAAGACGCAAACTTTTTAGCTTTTGCTTTATTTTTCACTTAGCTTTAAAAAGTCAATAAATGCTTTCACGACCGCTAGATTCAAATAAGAAGGATCATACATGAGCCACGTGTTTCGAAGCAAAGGTGATTCATCTCGGTATGAAAGTCCGTATGTATATAAGTTGTCGCTGGAGTGAAGGCAAATTTCAGGCAAAATTGCAAAGCCTAAATCATTTTTAACCATTTCTTTAGCTGTTTCTTGCCGGTCAACTTCCATTGCCACAAACGGAGGCTCTGAAAACTTGTCATGCCACCAGTCTTGAATGAGATCTTTTAGCGACGTATCGGTTTTATAGTTAATATAAGGCAGGTTCGGCAAGTCATCGATCGCAATCTCTTTTTTTGAAATTAAGCAAAGCCGCTCTTTTGTCAGCAGTGATTTTTCTCCGTTCCACGGGTAATTGCCTCGCAAAATACCAACGTGCACACGCGAAGAGTCTAATAGATTCATAACTTGCGTACTCCAGCCTGTATTCACACTGAACTGTACGTTTGGATAGTGAAGAGAAAACTGCTTTAAAATCTTTGGAAGCTTATGCTGTGCAAAGTTACTCGATACCCCTAGGCGAAGCGTTCCTGTAACGGTTTCGCTCATATTACGCATGCTGTCTTTTGTTTCTTGCAGCTGTTTCCACATGTTTTCTGCATAGCGAACAAGATGCTCACCTTCAGATGTAAACTCAATTCCTTTTTTCGTTTTGAAAAAAAGCGTCACGCCAAATTCTTCTTCAAGATTTTTAAGCCGGTAGCTTAAAGAAGGCTGCGATACGTAGAGCCTTTCAGCCGTTCGCGTAATGTTCTTTTCTTCGTGAAGCGTTTTAATTAATATCCAATCTTTTTGATCCATCCCAATTCCCCCTTGTATTTAGATTATAAAAAAATTTTTAAAAAGACAATAAATTTTATGTATTTTACTTATGACCACCTCTATTATACGATAAATGGCAAATGAACCGGTTCTAAATAGTAAAAAAATAAAATGGTTTGATGAACGCCTCGGCGTTTGTTAGTAGGGGAGAAAGGTGATTAAGATGACGCGTATTCCTGTAACGGTTATGAGAGGTGGAACGAGTAAAGGGGTCTTTATCAATCATGAAGAAATGCCTGTGAACAAATCGGATTGGGAACCGTTTTTGCTAGATATAATGGGAAGTCCGGATCAACGTCAAATTGACGGGTTAGGCGGAGCCAATTCGCTGACAAGTAAAATTGCGATTATAAAAAAATCAGATTTAGAAGAAGCTGACGTAGATTACACGTTTGCGCAGGTCAGCATCAGCGAATCTCTCGTTGATTTTAAAGGAAACTGCGGCAATATCTCCTCAGCAGTGGGGCCTTACGCAATTGAACAAGGACTTGTACAAGCTGTGGAACCGGTGACCAAAGTGCGGATTTATAATACGAATACTAAAAAAGTAATCGTAGCGGAAGTAGAAGTAGAAAACGGGAAAGTGAAAACAGAAGGGGAATGTATGATTCCTGGAGTGCCAGGTACGGGTTCACCTATTTATCTTTCGTTTGAAAACGGAGAAGGAGCCGTTACCGGAAAACTGCTTCCGACCGGGAACGCTATTGATCTTCTGCAAACATCTATGGGAACAGTAAAAGCATCAATTGTTGATGTAGGAAATCCGCTTGTATTTGTTAAAGCAGCGGATATTGGCCTAAAAGGAACAGAACTTCCGCATGAATACACGGACAAACAGCTGAAGCTATTTGAAGAAATTCGCTCCATTGCAGCGGAAAAAGCGGGGCTCGCACCTCAAGACAAAGCAACTAAACTATCACCAGCGGTTCCAAAAATGACGATTATTGCTCCTCCGATGGACCACCGCGACGGGACTGGCAGAGAAAAAGCTGCTTCTCAAATGGACGTATTAATTCGCATGATGTCGATGCAAAAACCGCATCAAACGCTTGCGATTACAGGAGCAATTTGTACAACGGCGGCTATCTATACAAAAGGCACGCTTCTGTCAGAAATGGTTCAACTAAAAGGCGATACGGTTCGACTTGCTCATCCAATGGGAATTATGGAAACCAGTGTAGATCTAAAAGAAGGACAGGTTAATGGAATCAAAGTAGTGCGTACGGCCCGTCTTATTTTTGAAGGATTTGTTTATACAAAGCACGCGTACGATGTATGTTTATCAAGTTAATCAAGTTAATAACGTTCTCTAAAAAAAACTCTTTCTAGGAAACTAGGAAGAGCTTTTTTATGTTAGACTATTTTTACTGAATATTGAAAAAAGTAGGTGGTAGTATGAAAAAAAGAACGTATATTGATTTAAGCCACGTCATTGAAGACGGAGTTATCACGCATAAAGGCTTGCCGGCACCGATTATTTGCGACTATTTAAGCCGAGAAGAGTCTAAAAAGCTGTATGAACCAGGGACTGAATTTCAAATTGGTAAAATTGAAATGGTCACGAATACCGGTACGTATATTGACGTGCCGTTTCACAGATATAAAAACGGAGCGGATTTAGCTCAAACGGCTATTGATAAAACAGCCGGACTGGAAGGAATAGTAGTTTCAATCGACCCGACTTTAACGGCTATTGATGAATCTCATTTTCACCATATAGACGTAAAAGGCAAAGCGGTATTAATTCACACGGGATGGGATCGCTACTGGAATAAAGACGATTATCTAGAAAACCATCCATACTTAACAGAAAGCGCGGCGGCTTATTTAGTATCTCAACAGCCCGCTCTTGTCGGAATTGATTCGATGAATATTGACGACACAAAAGGAAAAGCAAGACCAGCTCATACGCTGCTTTTAGGAGCGGGCATTGTGATTGCTGAACACTTATGTCGCTTAGATCAACTAACGGGGTCCTTTTTATTTTACGCCGTGCCTCCTAAAATACAAGGAGTCGGAACATTTCCGGTAAGAGCATTTGCGGAGGTAGAAAGAACATGATCCAATTACATAGATACAGGGAAGTCCAGGAATTTAAAAACCAAGTCGAGCCGTTTTTAGCGAAAAATGAAGTTCTTCATAACTTAGCGCTTGGCATTTTACACAGCTTACATGAAAACAGCAAACCGAATTTTATGGGCATTATTTTAAAAGACAATCGTGCTGCGCTTGTGTTGCTGCAAACCCATCCTCAGCAAATCATCCTGTCTCAAATACAGAAGCTAACGAATGATGAGCTGAACGAAGTAGCGGAGCTGTTACAAGAAACCGCCGTACCGGGCTTAGTTGGAGAAAGGCAAACGGTTTTATATCTTTCTCAAAAACTAGCAGCGCTAAAAAATCAAGAAGCTTCGTTGAAAATGGATCAGCGCATTTACCGGTTAGACAAAGTGAAAAAAGCTGCGGACGCGGAAGGAGTGCTGGTAAAAGCAAGATCAGAGCATATTCCGCTCGTGACGGAATGGATTTGGGAGTTTATGGGCGTCATTGGAGAGCCTGTATCAAAAGAGCAAGCTGTCAAAACAGGCGAAGCTTTTATTAAAGCAGAACGGCTATTTTTATGGGAAGTGAACGGGAAGTATGTGTCAATTGCTAATGCTACGCGTCCGACAACCCACAACGTTACGATTAACTTTGTGTACACGCCGCGGGAAGAACGTAAAAAAGGCTATGCATCAAGCTGTGTGTCCACGCTTTCTCAGTTTATGCTAGACAGCGGTTTTCAAACAACAAGTCTATACACGGACACGACAAACCCTACGTCTAACAAGATTTACATGGAGATTGGGTATGAACACGTAGCTGATTCAGCATTAGTTTTATTTCATGAAAAAAAGTAGCAGGCTGTCTGCTACTTTTTCTATTACTTAAGGTTTTTTAACTAAATTAACGTGATTTAACGTTTTGCTATTATCAAAAATAAATTCAAGATCATAGCCGCCGGCGTGATACGTGTATCTCGTTTGAGTCGTACCATCACCTTTTACTTTGCTTGTAAAGTTTGGCTGACCTAATTCTTTCTTTAAGTTAGCTTGTGTGATGGACCCTAAATTTGTTTGACGCTCTACATTTGTACCAAAATAGCGGATTTCGTTAATGACATTATTTTGGTCATAGCCAAATGCATATCCAGGGTGACCCATTTCCGCATGATAGTAGTCAAAGTTATTTGATGAACCTTCAGGCGGAGGACCGAACTGATCTCGAACATCTTGACGCAGGCTTTTGCCAATTTTTAAGTCTGCTGTTAATCGCGGCACTTCACCTTGCACCGCCGCATTATAAATTTCGTTAATGTTTTTTACAGCTGTTTGACTTTGGCTGCCTGTTTCTTGAGATGTAGCTGCGTGTGCTGGGGTATCAAGCTGAGCCACAGGAGCAAATCCAAACGCAGCAATTCCTGTAATCGTCGCAGCAGCAGCCGCTTTTGATAGTCGTTGTTTCATTTTCATGATTTTTTCCTCCTATATATAACGATTTAGCAATCTCAGTCTACCTAAAAGAGAAGGTAGGCCAGAATGGTCAAGGAGTCTTAGTTGAGTTGGTAACTGATATATATAATGTAACACGCCTTTCAGAATATAAACGTCAGGTAAGGTGAAAAGTAAAAACGATTCATTTCTCATAGGTGAAAAGAGTGGTTTATATTCCTTTATTAGGTAAAAAAACGTAATATGAAGAAAGTTCTAATGCTTTATAAAAAACTGGATAATAATTGTAATTATGATACAATAAATCAAGTATTTGTTAAAAATATAATATCTATTTCTGGAGTTTTGATGTATGGAAAAAAATTTGATGAGAGGTACGCTTTTGTTAACAGCGTCTTCTTTGCTAACAAAGATTTTGGGTTTTATTTATATTATTCCGTTTACAGCGCTAGTCGGAACGTCAGGTTACGCGCTTTATAAGTATGCATACGGTCCATATACCTTGATGCTAAGCTTATCGACAATGGGTCTTCCGCTTGCTGTTTCGAAGTATGTATCGAAATATAACGGTCTTGGAAACTACAGGGCAGGGCAAGATCTATTAAAAGCAGGCCTTCTATTAATGACGATAACAGGCATAATAGGATTTTTAGTCCTCTATACCATGGCGCCTTCGCTCGCTGAGCTAGTGATTAACGGAAAAGATTCCTCAGGAAATAGTCAAAAAGACGTGGTATACGTGATTCGAATGGTGAGCTTTGCTTTAATTATTATCCCACCTATGAGTCTATTACGAGGCTACTTTCAAGGTAACCAGTCCATGGGACCATCCGCGCTAAGTACAATTATTGAACAAATAGTGCGTGTGCTGTTTATTTTAGCAGGAGCATACGCTGTTATTCATCTCTTTCATAGCACGATGACAAAAGCTGTTGGAATTGGTACGTTTGGAGCGTTTATTGGAGGCTTAGGGGGTATAGGGATTCTCGGTGCGACGTATCTAAAACGCAAGCGGCTGATTATGAAGGAAGTGGATAGCGGAAAGAATAATAAATCTGTTCCGTTCTCTTTAATGTTCAAAGAGCTTGTGACGTACGCTGTTCCGTTTGTATTAGTTGGTTTAGCTATTCCAATCTATCAAAATATTGATACGTTTACGATTAACATGCTTTTTCAATCAATAGGGTATGGACAAGCTAAAGCTGAAACGATTAACTCTGTCATTGGGTTAGCGCAAATTTTAGTAATGGTGCCGGTATCGCTAGCAACTGCCTTCAGCATGTCGCTGATTCCGGGTATTACATCTTCTTTTGTGCAAGGAAATTTACGAGAAGTAAAAGGAAAGATTACAAAAACGCTGCAGCTGCTGTTGTTTTTTACTCTTCCTTCTGCGGTGGGGCTTTGTTTATTGGGTAAGCCGGTATATATGATGATCTTTGGAGCGAAAAACAGTCCTGAAATCGGTGGAGTTGTTTTACAATGGTATGCGCCTGCTGCCATTTTATTTGCTCTTTTTACCGTAACAGCCGCGATTCTTCAAGGAATTAATCAGCAAAAGAAATTAATTTTTGGCTTGGGCTTAGGTATTGTTGTGAAGATAGTATTAAACGTACTGTTGGTTTCAAGCTTAAAAGAAATTGGACCTGTTGTCGCGACGTACGGAGGATATGGTGTATCGGTTATCTATAACTTTTATTTAATTGAAAAATCCATTTCTTACCGAGTTCAATCACTAGGAAAAGCCGCGTTGACTCCTGTTTTATTAGTAAGTGTGATGTCAGCCGCTGTGCTTATTGGCAATTATGCTTCTCACTATTTTCTGGAAAATAAGCTGTCTGCATCTTCACTTGCGAGTAGCACGTCTTGTATTTCAATAGCTTTAGGTGCTGCTGTGTATCTAGGGCTTGGAGTCAAAACAAGTTTAGGGCAATCTGTTGTGTTAAATAGAAGAAAAAGAATGTAAAGGAGAGAAAGAAGTGTCAAAACGATTTGTACTAACCGTAGCCGCTGGAGGATGTATCATAATCTTCGGCGCGCTGCTGCTACTAAACTGGGAAAAGGTGTTTGGAGACTACCGTCCCATTCAAACAGCAACAGCCGTATTCAAGTTAGAAGTGGGAAGTCAAGATGTAGCAAAGACTACGGATTCAGATAATGTTCTTTACTATATGGTGAAAAAAGGACATTTAGATGAATATATTCAACTGATGAATGAAAAAGGCTATGTGTTAAAAGAGAAAGATATTGATCATAACCGACTTGTTTTTAACAATGGACAAGAGGATGAGCAAATTTACTACAAGCGCTTTGCTAGGAAGTATACGATGATTGATGGAGAAGGGTAAAGGCTTTACATACTTAGTAGACTAAAACCTTATAACTCTATCTGTTTTTAAAGTTTTTTGTGCGGAAAAGAAAAATAATATTGACAATTATGACAAAAAGCTTAATACTGACTTTATTACATAAAACAAATACAATTTGTTTCCTTATCAAGAGAGGTGGAGGGACTGGCCCTGTGAAACCCGGCAACCGCTGTCTATGACAGAATGGTGCCAAATCCTTAAGAGTGTATCGCTCTTAGAGATAAGGAAGAAGCTGAAACAAAGCTCTTCCTTATTTATTTAAGGAAGGGCTTTTTATGTACAAAAAACAACGAGGTGATAATTTGAACAAAGCAGACCGTATTAAACGAATGAAAACACCGGAAATTGATCCAAAGTATGAAGGACGAGTGCCTCCGGGTCAGGTAGTAACAGAGCGCTTTCCCATTTTACACGAAGGCGATGTGCCGGATTATAACTTAGAGGAGTGGACGCTTCGCGTGTTTGGGTTGGTAGACAAAGAAGTGATGCTTTCGTATCAAGATATATTGAACATGCCTCAAACAACGGTTAAATGTGATATTCACTGCGTAACGAGATGGACAAGACTTGATAATGAATTTACGGGCGTGCTGTTTGCAGACTTTTTAAAAGCAGTTGGCGTGGAGTTGAAAAGTAAATACATCATGCTGCACGGAGATAATGACTATACGTCAAATATTGAAGTAAAAGATTTACTGAGAGACGATATTCTTCTCGCTCATTCCTTTAACGGAGAGCCGCTTATACCTAAGCATGGATATCCGCTGCGATTGGTTGTGCCGCATTTGTACTTTTGGAAAAGTGTCAAATGGCTTCGGGGCTTTGAAGCTATTGATGAAAACCATCCGGGCTTTTGGGAGCAAAACGGCTTTCATCTTAGAGGAGATCCGTTTAAAGAAGAGCGTTTTTCTGGAGAAGATTTAGGCATTCCAGAAGATGAGTGGGTACATAAAGACTATGATTAATGAAAATGCCTATGCTTGCGCATAGGCATTTTGTTAGCGCTGGCGGTTTAATTCCCACACAACGTGGCGAAGTTCAGGCAAAATCAGTTTGGTCATAGCTAGGCGAACAGCACCGCTTGATCCTGGTGTAGAAAAAACGGCTTTTTCGTTAATCGTCCCGGCAATTGCCCGGCTCATAATCGCTGCGCTGCCAATGTCTTCGGTGTAGCTCAGCATGCGAAACAGCTCGCCAAACCCGACGATTTCTTTATGAATCAGCGCTTGAACGGCTTCAATTGTGACGTCTCGTTTTGTAATGCCGGTGCCGCCGTTTGTGAGAACAACGTCAATGTCCTCAGCACTGCATCCGGCAAGTATCGCTTGTTGAATCGACGTTTGATCGTCTTTTACAATTTCATAGGAAGCGACCTGCATCTCGTGTTCTTTCAGAAGTTGGATCATTAGCGCGCCGCTTTTATCGGTTTCTTTTGTACGTGTATCGGATACCGTAATGACTTTGCAGCGAACGGGCTGAGTTGCTTTGGATTTATGTTCATGTGCGCTCATTATGTACCTCCTTTACGCTTCCGTACGCTTGTAGTCACCGTTTTTGCCGCCTGATTTTTCAAGCAGATATGTTTCGCCGATAATCATGCCTTTATCAATGGCTTTGCACATATCATAAACGGTTAGAGCGCAGGCAGAAGCGGCAGTTAAAGCTTCCATTTCAACGCCCGTTGAGCCTTCCGTTTTAACAGTTGCTTCTATTAATAAACGATACTTGTCATTGCTTGTATCCCAGTCAAATGAAAGGTTTACGCCTTTTAATAAAAGAGGGTGACACATCGGAATAATGTCAGACGTGCGTTTTGCTGCCATAATCCCTGCTACTTGTGCCACAGCAAGCACATCGCCTTTTCCGATTTTATGTTCTACAATGGCTTCGTGAATTTCTTTGTTAACGAGTATGCTTGAACGAGCTGTTGCAACGCGGCGAGTGATAGATTTTTCGCTAATATCGACCATATTGGCACGGCCTTGGTCATTAAAATGTGTAAAAGAAGACATCGGTGTTTTCATCCTTTTTCAGTAAATTTTGTTGTATGATAGAAATAGTGAGATATGCTATGATTTTACACCATAGCGTAAAAAGTGAACAGACATAAAGGAAGTGAAGAATGTATGTTAGAAAGCAGAACACCTATTTCAATTCCTGAAGCAATTGAAAAAATTATGACATATAAAAGAAAAGGCAGCATCGAACGCGTATCGATCACCGAAAGCTACGGGCGCTATTTAGGAGAAGATATTATTGCCGACCAAAACGTGCCTCATTTTAATAAATCGCTTTATGACGGCTTTGCGGTTCGAGCACAAGACTGCGTAGAAGTATCAAATGAACATTCTGTAGAGTTCGAAGTTGTAGGTGAAATCGGCGCTGGCTCTGTTTTTGGAGAAGAAGTAAAGCCGTTTCAAGCAGTGCGCATTATGACAGGAGCGCAAGTGCCTCATTCATGTGATGCGGTTGTGATGCTTGAAGTAACGAAGTCGTATGAAAAAGAAGGCAAAACGTATATGGCGTTAAGCAGGCGGGCTTCAAAGTGGGAACACATTGCGTTAAAAGGAGAAGAAACAAAAAAAGGAGACGTGCTCGTTTCAAAAGGAACGCGCATTAATCCGGGCGTCACGGCTTTTTTAGCTACGTTTGGCTATGCGGATGTAGCCGTGGTGAAGCAGCCGGTGGTTGGCGTGTTAACAACGGGAAGTGAACTGCTTGATGTAAACGAGCCGCTAGAGCCAGGAAAAATCCGCAACAGCAACTCTTATATGGCACTTGCGCAAATCGTAAGAAGCGGGGGAATTCCGAAATATTTACGGAAGCTTGAAGATGATTTTGACCGCTGCTATGAAGCGGTAGAAAAAGCACTTGAAGAAGTGGATATTTTACTGACAACCGGCGGGGTATCCGTTGGTGACTATGATTATTTGCCGGCTATTTATGAAAAGCTTGGTGCCAATGTGCTGTTTAACAAAATTGCGATGCGACCGGGAAGCGTCACAACAGTCGCAGAACGAAACGGACAGCTGCTGTTTGGATTATCAGGAAACCCATCTGCTTGCTATGTCGGGTTTGAACTGTTTGTACGTCCGATTGTTCGCAGCTTTTTACATTCACCGGCGCCTCATTTACATAAAACAAAAGCGGTGTTAAACGGCCGTTTTAAAGAGCCTAATGCATTCACAAGAATGGTACGGGGAGAAATGACAGACGAAGGCGGAAGGCTCTTAGTAACGCCTGTTGGCATGGACAAGTCAGGCGCTATTTCGTCATTAGCTGCAGCAAACGCGCTGGTTGTTCTTCCGGGTGGAGAGCATGGATACGATAGGGGAATAGAAGTGGATGTGCTGCATCTCGAAAAAGAAGGTACAAGTTCGCTTTGGGTATAAAAGCAGAAGTCTGCTTATTGCTTGTCCTTTTTTTCAATAAGAATTTGAAGCAGTTCTGTAATTCGATCTAATTTGCTTTCAATGCGCACGAGTAAGTAAAAAGATAGCGCAACTGGAAAGCCTAATTCTTTAATATAACTAACCAAGTTTTCTATAATTGCATACCTCCTTCAATTAGAAGATACACTATAATATGTGATTTCTAAGTATTTGTTCGCAGGACATACATCCATTTTTAAGACAAAAGTCCTTAAGAAATAAGAAAAAGCAGCCTCGGCATTGGCAAGCGAGGCTGCTTTTTACAAGGGTTCATTCACACGTATTCAAGTATGAACGATTATTGGAATTAAACTATAACATATTTTAAAATATAAATAATACTTTTGATGTGTTCTAACATATGAATAAGAGGTGCACTTTTAATTCATCGATTTAATTGGTCCTCCTAATGAAAAATCAACTAAATGAAGGATGTATAAAAAGCTGCATATTCTATAAAAGTGACTTTTTCAGAACTCTTACTTCCCTAAGGGTTCTCTTTTTTGCTGTGTGCCTAAGAGGGTGGTTTGTGTACACGGTCTTAATCCTGAGATAAATAAATCCAGTTGATTTCATCAAATTCTTCAATACTATAATTTGAGCCTACGTTTTTTAATATTTTATTGAAGAACTTTAGATTAACTTCATGATCATACAAATCTTCTTGAATGTATTCCTTAATAATAAAGTTTGTTAAATTTGTATTATTAACAAAGTCTGAAAAGAACGACGTTATAAGGTCTGAATCTTCTTCGTTTAATTTTTCATCATTAATGATCGAAATCCTAAAAACGTTTAAAATCGCGTCAATATCTTCTGCATCCATATAACATAATGGATCTAGTTTTTTATCTTCTTCTGTAAATGGATTTCGAGTGTCTTCAATAACTACATAAGATATAATTCTTCCATTTCTTGATACATGGAAGATTTCTAAATCACGCAATTTTAAATTTCTATGAAGTGATATCATAAGTTCCTCCTATTAAAATGTTGATTTACGATATCTTAATAAATTAGATATTGGTAAATCTAAAAAGTATAGTATTCAGTTTACAGTAAAATAATCTTGTGTGGTATTAATTAACAAATATATAAACGTAAAAAGAGAAGAGGATACGTATATGAGAGAGTATTTCTTGAAAACGAAAAGGTTAGGATTTTCCATTTGGCATAGTGATGATGTTAAATATGCAAACTCTCTTTGGCGAGATGAAAACGTAACGAAATTTATTGTGGCAAATGGAAAAATGTCTGTCGAGGAAGTACGAAATAGACTTGATAGAGAAATAGATATGTATCGTCAACATAACATTCAGTACTGGCCTGTTTTTTTACTCCAAACGAACGAACATGTAGGTTGCTGCGGTGTGCGACCTTACAATATTCAAGGTAAAACTCTAGAGTTTGGCATACACTTAAAACGTGCTTATTGGGGAAAGGGAATAGCTCAAGAAGCAAGTCAAGCAGTCATAGATTACTCTTTTACTAACCTTGAGGTAAACAGTTTATTTGCGGGGCATAATCCTAAAAATAGAGACTCTGCAAAATTACTTAATAAATTAGGGTTTAAATACACGCATGATGAGTTTTATAAACCTACGGGGTTGCAACATCCTTCTTATGTACTTACTAAAGAAGGATAGCGGCAGTTAATTTTTTAAATAGCCTAGGACATGTTTTGTGTTAACTAGAAAGAAATAGATAAACAAATACTTTATTAAGGAGGGAGATCAAATGCATTGTTTAGAACCAAAAGATTATCATAAGATACACAACATTTTAAAAGCATCATTTAAGACTCCTACATTTGCTTTTTCTGTCGTTAATCATGTGATTGAAGGATCTGTGTACGTAAATAATAGTATGAAGCCAACATCAGGATTTCTTAGAATACGTGCAGGCGACTATTACGTATTTGGTCAAGGAAATGACTTAGTGTTTAATAATTCTCTCTATCGTTACTTCGTTGAGAATGTTTATGGTAAGGAAAAACGTTTTACTGTTTTTACTCCATCGGCCGACTGGGAGGCTTTTTTTGACGAGACTTTCCAACCTTACCTAAAGAAAATGATGCGTTCTAAGTATAGATTTGTTCCTTCAAAAGTTCCTTCTCAGTATAATCTTCCCGATCTTTATGAGTTAAAAGATTTTAACTCCGACGCTTTAAGAAAAAGTAAGAATTTTAATGAATCATATATAGTGGATTACTGGGGATCAGAAAGTCATTTTCTGAAAAACGGATTAGGCGTTTGTGTTATCCATAAAGAAAATATTGTCGCTGAATGTGTGTCGATCTTTCATAGTGGAACAATAGCTGAAATCGATATTGTGACTAATCCTAGCTATAGAGGACAGGGACTGGGAAGAATAGTAGGTCAAGAGTTTATAAAAAAGTGTTTAGAAAAGAGCGTTATGCCTGCTTGGGATTGCGATAATAATAATGAAGCGTCAAAAGTATTAGCTAGTAAACTTGGATTTTCTAATGAAGAGAGGTACGCTTTATATGTATTAAAATGAAAAGCCCTAAAAATAGGGCTTTTTTGTACCGATTATACTTTTAAAGCAACAAAGTCTAGATAGAATAAGCATGTGTAAGCACTGTTCTAAAAGTATGTTACAATGTAATTATAAGGAACAAGAGGGGGATATAGGGATGTTGACGGCAGTAGTTGTAACTGTTTCAATTTTATCTTTAGCTTGGATTGTAGGGAAAAAAGAGCAACCAGGAAAACAATGATTAGATTAGAAGAAAAGCATCTGAGGTGGTATATATGCAAAAACAGCAAAGCATTACTGTATTTTTATTAATGCTAGGAATAGCAGCCATTTCTTTAGGGATGGCTTTGAAAGATGTATTCGAGTATTCTCCTACGGTGGGCTGGCTTCTAGGAACCGCAATATTAACAGGTAATTCTATTTATACAGGTGTACAAATTAAAAAGAAAAGTCATACATAATTAATTTTTTAAGTGCTTGGATAATATTTATCCAAGCACTTTTTTAGCTTATTACATTACAGTAACTACTCGTGTATAGGAGGCCATATCTAAAGTACACGAATCTATTAATAAATATAATTTATATTTAAATTTCTTCTTTTTCTATTGCTCTCGCATTAATAATTCTGTTCTTATGCGTTTCTCCCCAGTCTTTCATAAGCAAAATGATTGGTTCGAGAGATCTTCCGAATTCGGTTAGGGAGTACTCTACTTTTGGGGGGATTTCTTTATAGATTTCACGGTGAACAATCCCGTCTTTTTCTAACTCTCTTAATTGTAAAGTCAGCATGCGCTGTGTAATGGCAGGATATAGTTTTCGGAACTCATTAAAACGTTTCTTTCCATCAATGAGATGATAAAGTATAATTCCTTTCCATTTTCCACCTATTACGTCTAATGTGGTTTCGACCGGGCACCCGACTTTACTGGGGGAATAGTCAAAGCCTACTTTTTGGTTTCTCATCCATTTTCACTCCCTGTAGTATACAGTTTTATACTATGTTTAATTAATGTGCGTACTTCCTCTAATTTATTACAAAATATACAATATAATCATACCAAAAATAACAAGGAGGTCTATATATGAAAACATTAGTACTCATTGCACATCCACATATTGAATCTTCTCGAGTAAATAAAAAATGGAAGGAATCAGCTTTGAATCAAACGGATGTAACGGTTCATGATCTGTATGAAACATATTGTGATCAACCCATTGATGTGAAGTTTGAACAGCAGCTGCTTCTTGCTCATGATCGTATTGTTTTTCAGTTTCCATTGTACTGGTACAGCAGTCCGCCACTTTTAAAACAGTGGTTTGATGAAGTGTTTACCTTTGGATGGGCTCATGGTCCTGGTGGAACGAAGCTGACGGGAAAGGAGTGGGTGCTGGCTATTTCCATCGGTTCGCCTGAACATTCTTATCAAGCGGGTGGGTATAATTTATTTTCAGTAAGCGAAATAACAAAGCCGTTCCAGGCATCTGCTAGTTTAGTTGGCATGACCTACCTTCCTCCTTTTGTAGAATATCGTTCCAATAAAATTAGTGACTATGATATTAGTCAAAGTTCAATTCGCTATGTAAAGCATATTACAAATACAGAATTAAATCCGAAAATTCGTTTTCGTAATTATTTAAAACAGCTAGACGAAAATACCTCATTTGTTAATGAATAAACCAAGGAGAAAAGAACAAACCATAATCCGTTAATGAGAGAAATCCAATTTATTTTTTATTATGTAAACCCAAAAGGGACATTGTATACAATGAATTTTCTTTGTAAACATATCAATATAGAAGACTTTTTATTATTCCATTGTGTAAAGAAAAAAAGAAGAGGAGTGGGTTGATATGTGTGATAAGGAGAAAATGGAATCAGAGATTGAGAAACCTAGTCTAGATAGAGTTGGGATAAGGTCGTATATGGGTCACCCAGAAAAATTCGAACTCTCCTTTTATGGGATATTAA
Source organism: Priestia sp. D51 (assembly GCF_053345675.1). Lineage (NCBI taxonomy): Bacteria > Bacillati > Bacillota > Bacilli > Caryophanales > Bacillaceae > Priestia > Priestia sp. D51. Next base: position 1,098,841 of record NZ_JBLTIR010000001.1, read on the forward strand.
TGGCATGTGTTCCTTTAATCATTGTCGGAATTTTCATTTGGTACAATTGGTAAATAGATTTCAAAAATGACGTGCGGAGGACAAGTTCATTTATGATTTCTTTAATTAGTGGAATACTGTTATTTGTTTATCTTGCTGTTATGAAAATAGGCTGTGAATCGCTTTTTAGGAGAATGAAACAACTAAATTTCAGCTATGAACTATGTTTAATACCTTGTTATATGCTTGTATTTATCACATCTTGTTTCATTTATATTTTTTCTTTTGAGTTTCCCGGAAAAGTATTTAGTACATTTACAATGTGTGTGTCCTTAGTAATAGTAGTACTGCTTATGTGTTTAAGATTACTAAAGATCATTAATAGTGAATGGTATTATAGGATTTTAAGTAAAGTAAAAAAATGATGAATAAGAAAGAGCATCTAATGTGGTGATTAGATGCTCTTTTTTGGTACTTAGAAGCAGCATATTGCATACATTCTGTTTTCCGTATAATGGAAGGTTTTGAGAGGACATAAATGAATATAGAAGAAACGTTAGAGCTTCTCTTTTAAGTTTAATTCCATAATCATTCCTTGTTAGGGTTTAATCGTATTTGAAAAGGGGTATAGTATTCTTTAGTCAAGGTGCCAGAATAATTGCCGCAAATGTTATACCCTTTGCAATCGATATGGATACACTGTTCTAAAAGCAGCCGTACACTCTAAAACAAAGGGGAAAACATCTAGCTTTGACAGACAAGAATGCAAAGCGTAGAATTGTTCTAATGAATAGATAATTTACTATTTTAAAAGGCTTAAAATTTAGGTTGATTTTATATAAGGGAGCGTACATATTTGAAAAATCAGTTTGCTCAATTAATACAGAATAATGAAAGCGTTCATATTTACTACAATATTGACGATATGAAAAGTTACTTAGACAATCTTGTGTCTTATATTGTTTCGGGTATTGAACAGAAGAGACATACTTTAGTTATAGAAAGTGAAAGATTAATTCCATTAATTTTTGAAAAATTAGAGGGAATTCTAACTAAAGATCAATTAACCTATATACATACTATTAATAATTTTGATTATTACTGTTCAAGTGGAAGTTTTCAGCCTGCCATAATCTTTGAACACCTTTCTAGACACTTAGATCCTTTCTATAAAAACAATACATCTTTTCAAATATGGGCTCATGTAGAATGGGGACAGCAAGAAGGAATTATACCTATTCTAGAAGAGTTTGAGAATGAAGCCGATAAATTAGTAAATAAAGGCGGATTGTATTTAGTATGCGCTTATGATGAAGAGAGAGTACCAGAAGTTCTTAAGCTCGCTTTAATGAAATGCCATCCATACGTAATTTTAGAAAACAAAATTGCGCCATCCCATTTATATGTAATGACAGATGCAGTGTAATTGCTATTTTGGTTGGGATTTGCTCATAAAAACACAGGTGAATAGAGAACCAATAAAGAGCCTTATACTTTAAGGCTCTTTATTGGTTGTTTTCGAAAGTTATTATGTTAACTAAAATTGCATTTTGAATAGCTTGTTTAAGTTTGTGAAAACTTATGAACAGAAGAAAAAAGCCTGCATAACTGTGCATGAAATGTCGGATAGGTCTATTCAAATCCTGCTATTCTGATAATAAGGGAGGTCATATAAATGGATTTGCTTAGAAATATGAATAGAGCTTTAGACTATATTGAGGAGAATTTAACCAATGATATCGATTTTAGAGAAGTAGCAAGACTGGCTCTTTGCTCTGAGTATCACTTTAAAAGAATGTTTTCTTTTCTTGCAGGTATTACTTTATCAGAATATATTCGCCGAAGACGACTTACACTTGCAGCATTTGAACTTAAAGATAGTAACATCAAAGTCATTGATGTTGCGATCAAGTACAATTACAGCTCACCGGATTCGTTTACAAGAGCTTTTCAAAATTTGCATGGTATAACTCCTTCCGAAGCTAAAAAGAGCGGCAGTTCACTTAAAGCATTTCCAAAAATGACCTTTCAGTTATCAATTAAAGGGGGAAATGAGATGAATTATCGCATTGAAAAAAAAGAAGACTTTCATATAGTCGGTATTAAAGAAAGAGTTCCAATAATCTTTCATGGAGTCAATCCAAAGATTGCTGCTATGTGGGAAAGCTTGAACGATGAAACAATACGTGAATTAAAAGAACTTTCTAATGTTACACCACTGGGTTTGCTTAGTGCATCTGTGAACTTTTCTGAAGGGAGAATGGAGGAAAAAGGGCAGCTGGACCATTATATCGGTGTAGCTACAACTAAGGATTGTCCCGATCATTTAGTACAACTCGAAGTGCCAGCTGGAACATGGGCTGTATTCGAAGCAGTCGGACCATTTCCTGACACATTACAAGATGTATGGGGACGAATTTATTCAGAATGGTTTCCGGCCTCAACTTATGAACAAGTAGAAGGACCGGAAATCTTATGGAATGAACATAAAAATGTAACGTCGCCAACCTTTAAAAGTGAAATATGGATACCCGTGTTAAAAAAGTAATGATGACTCCGTAATGGAGAGCAAAGGTAGATCGCAAATGTGATCTACCTTTGCTACTTTAGAGCTTTCTATCAACTACATTACGTTGACTAAATAAATATGTACCGTCCTTACATAAAAAGCAGAAAAAGCTCCCTATTTCCGTAGGGAGCTTTTCTGCTAGGAGAATTATTTCTCACATAGTCGATACGTTGCGGTATCTTGAGTAGTTTAAGCAAACACTGGAATATTATTCGCTTTTTAACTTACAGCTTTTAATTTTAATCTTGCTTTAGAGTTTAAGCTCCATAAACTAAGTAATACGGTCATTAACCCAAGTATGACGCTAGACCAAGGCACCCCGTCTGTTAATGAATAAATAAAGGGAAAAAGAATAAACCATAATCCGGTAATGAGTGAAATCCAATTTTGCCATGAATTCCATCCGGGTTTAGTAACTCCCCAAAAAGACATAATCACTTGAAGGGTTCCAAATACAATACTTGCTGACGTAGCCCCTGCATTATATGAAAACCCAAGCATCCACGGGGCCATAACAAACCAAATACCAATTACGGCGTTAGCGATTCCTCTTGCTTTCATCATTATCCCCCCTCAAATTATGACACTCGTAGTGATGTCATGATTAAACTATATATTTGGAAGTAACGTGTGTTGAGTATTCATCAACGCCTATTGAGATTTTTTCAACTTTTCATGTAGGAACAAGCACTTCTGTTGATGAGTTCTCATAAGATGTTTCAAAATCAAGTATAAGAAAGAGAGTGAAAACAAATGTACTATTGCGTTAATTGCTGCAGATTGCAAAATGAAAATCTTATTAAGAGTAAGTTATTTGAAAATGGAGTCTATATAGATCCATTTGTAGGAGAGAAAATCCCTTTAGGTATGTGTGCACATAGATGCAACCATGAGTCATGCGAGCCATGTAAAAAAGAAAAAATCATTAAAAAGATTGTGCCAAAGGAATTATCTAAATTAAAGAAGGCAACAGAGTATTTACCTGCTCATCGTCATGGTTCAGAAAAAGTTCCATTTTCACAATAAATAGCGGAATGCCGCGTTCAGTTCCCTTAATAAAACTCAGTTTTTATTCCGTAAGTTGATTCATCACTAGTTGTACAGCTATTGCATCGTCTAAATAACCGATTGGAAAGACGTAGTCTGGAATAATATCGGTAGGCAAAATAAAATACAATAGCGCACTTCCCAATATAGAGCGCTTGGCGGCTGAGGTTTCTTCGCTACAATATTCAAGATACATTTGCTTTAATTGGTCGATGAAAGTACCAACGCTTCCTACTTGCTCTATTTTGGATTGAAAGTTATTTATGATCATGCTGTGTCCTTCGTCTGTCTGTGCATATTGCTTGTATTTTGTTAGTTCTTGTTTTACACGTTCAATCGTAAAGTTGGTATCTGCTATATTAAAAGATTTAAGTATTTCTTGAATTTTATCGATGGAGTAATGAATGCCTGTTTCTAGTTCATTTTCTGTATGGTTTGAAGCAGCTTCAGCAGGATCAATCAATGCTTCAAGAGGCGTATTTAAATAGTGTGCAAATTGCTTTAAATGATGTAGATTTGCTTGCTGCTTGCCATTTATAATCCGTGAAATAGTTGCCGTGTCAATCCCCGTAAGTGAGCTTAGTTTCCGCATAGATAAAGCATTTTCCTTTAATAAAGACCTTAATAACAGACCAAGGCTTTGGTCATTTTGGATGTTTGACATTGCGATTCACCTCTTTATATTTTTCAACGCGCAGTACTCATTTTATTGAAGGTTTATCAACAATATATGCAACAAGTGAGCAAATTTCCTCAATATTATCATCAAAAGGAGAATACAAAATGGAATGGTTATTCATTTTAGGTTTTGCTCTATCATCAAGTATAGATAACTTTGGTGTAGGAATATCTTATGGAGTACGAAAAATCAGGATAAAATGGCTTTCGAATTTACTAATAGCAGCTATTTGTTTCCTCTTTAGCATGACCGGGATTATGTTTGGCCGATGGCTTTCAACGATTTTACCAGGGGTGTTCCATGTTATTGTAGCCGTCGTATTATTAACGCTAATTGGAATTCGAATTATTTTATTAGTTGGTTCCCAAAAAAATAATGAAATTGATGAATTAGATAGTAGTGGTCAAGAAAACGTACGATATATTGGCTGGGTTGAAAGCAGTGTGCTAGGTGTTGCACTTTCAGCCAATGCACTTACAAACGGTCTAGGAGCGGGTTTACTTGGTTTATCACCTTTAGCTATTTCGCTCACATCAGCATTTGGTAGTTTTATAACGGTATGGCTAGGAGTAATGGTGGGGCAAAAAGCAGCAAATGTTCAAATTGGGAAGTTTACATTAGGTCAATTTGGAACGTTAATCAGCGGGATTACGATTTTAATTGTAGCTTTTACTCAAATATTCTAAAAGAAGAGACGCCATTTAAAGCAAGTGGCGTCTCTTCCTTATGTTTTAAGTTAGTACATTATGTTGATTAAGTTCGTATACCGTGTTCATCCACTAAACTATGATAAAATGGAAATATAATCAATATATTCTTTATATTAGGGGGGCGGGACATAGTGATCAACTCACAAATGCTGCAGTGTATTTTCTTACTCAGTATTTAAATAATAAAGCGTAATATATATTAGGAGATTTTACGTTAAAACAAACGCATAATTAGTGGAAGTTTGGACAAGGGAGGGAACGCTTATCATCAGTTGGTTTCGCCACTTGCCACAAATAAGCAGGGACTTTTCTGAATGGACGCCTTTTATCCAGAATACGTGGTATCGAAAACACTATATGAAGTTTGTATATTTACTTCAAATTATTATTCTATTGATACCTTATTTCTTTGGAGCAGACTTTACTCACATCAATCTCTTTTATCTTATTATAATGGGTATGATTGTCTTTGCTATTCATGAATGTCTGCACGTTTTAGTCGTATATAAAAAAGGTGATGTGAGCTTGACATTTAGCGGAATATTTTTCTGGCTCAATACAAATGCAACTCTATCTAAAACGAGATATTGGATCTTTATGAGCTTGCCTTTTCTTGTATTATCGATAGTTCCTGCTATTACGTCGTTCTATGTATCAGGAAATATTAGATCCATCCTATTGTTTGTATGTTGGATAAATACATTCATTTCTGGCTCAGATATCTATAACTCATTTTTAATTGCGATTAAACCGAAGAACTCGTTTTTTTGCAGAGGTTATTATCACGTAAATAAAATAGTAGTAGATTGGTTTATTTGTATTCACATCTAGAAAAGGAGCACCTGTAGTAATTAGGTGCTTTTTTTGTGCTGATAAAACCAGCCGGTATTCCAAGATAAAAGTAAGGATTGTAGTGTTTACTGTAATAGGTAAACTAGACGATGTTTTCTAAAGGTACTGTCTTTGGAGTTACTAATACCATAAAGTAATTCAATAATTTTGTAAAAGGTGTTTGATATTATGAAATTTTTACCATAAACTATATATGTAAAAGATGTTTTACATGTTGGTGTAGAGGGATATAAATGCACCACCGAATGAAAGAACCTTAGGAAACCAAAGAAATTATCCTCGGAGGGGTTAGTGAATGCGTGCTAAGTTTCCAGGCAAATGATTAATACTGTTGAAATTATTAAGTATGATTCAAGTTAGTTCTAGCGTTTCTAGTAGTACAGAATTTTAATGTAAGTGATGACGAATTATTTTTGTATAGAAGCAGGAGGGATTTATGGTGAATAATGAGAGAAGAAACAATGTAGTTGGAGGTATTATATTAGGTATTATTACTTTAGGGCTGCTTACTTTATACATAACGGATTTTATAAATGACAAGAAATTAAATCTAAATAGTATTCTAGGAATTGTCCTTTTATTAATTGCCTGGTTGCAATTTAGTACATGGGGATCTGATAAAAAAGTACAAAAAGATGAAATGGGAAAGAAAATTGCTGCTATCAGTGCAAAGACAAGCTATCATATCCTAACAATAGCTCTTTTTGTTCTTTGGGTACTAGATCGAATTATTTTCGTCAGAAGAAATGATTTTGGCAACATATCTTTATTTGCAGCGATATGTCTTTCTTTAATTATTTTTCCGATTGTCCAATTCTTTTCGGCAAGGCGATATAGATAAAAATCAAAAAGTTTAGAACCACTGTGGTTCTAAACTTTTTGATTTTCATAAGAAGCTAGAAGGATGTACACTATTTATTTACTAAAAAAATTCTTTTTTACTCTAAATTTCAACAAGGTAGAGCAGATTCCAAACGGCACTGAACAACTAAGAGAAAAAAAGAGGAATGGTTTAACTAAACTCAAGTTTATAAAAAACTTACGATCATCTATTGAGATAAGTAGTGAAATAAGTACGGAGCTAATGAATGCAGTTATAACACCGAACACAACATACCATACTAGCTCAACTATATATTTATGCCTCGTTTGATTCTTTACAATAGCATCGATTATGAAAGAAGAAGGAATTCCTAATACAATTACAAATGGTGCAATATACATAAATCCAAACATTATTTGGTCTAGAAAATGGTTTAAGCTCATTTGCTCGTAACCATTAGAAAAAGATAGTCCAGAAAGAACTAAGCTACCGCACAAGGTAGAAATTAAAAACGATATAACTTTTTTCATGATCCTATAATCTCCCCGCTCATCAATAAGCCTATTTTAACATTTAAAAGTAAAATAAGTATAATTATGTTAAAATATAACTATATTTATTTTTTTGGTGGTGAAATAGATGGATAATCGAAGCTTGGGATTATTTTTAGTCGGTATAGGAACAGTCTTTTTGATTTTAGCTTTAACATTACATATAGCTGGATTATTATATGGTGTTATTTTAGGAAGCAGCATATTATTAAATGTTTCAGGGGCAGGTATACTTATGAAGTTTATAGCTGATGAAAAACTGGCTAATTTGTAGAGATCTTATAAAGTAAGATCCCTTTGTTATGAATCTTACGCTAGAATGTATTTATTAGAAATGTTTGGGGGGTATCCTGTTTTGGAAATGAACTTTTTTTGGTTAGCGTTAGGATTAGCTGCCCTTGGTTATTTTATAGGCGATGGTTTAAAAAATTTTAGTAAACCTCAAAGGAAATCAAAATATCCTTATTTGATTAAAGAAAAAGATCTGCACTATCACTTTCATTTGAGTAAGGGTGAAATTGAAGAACTGTTAACTAAATATCCTGGAGCTCCAAAAATAGAGCTGAAAGGGACTACATATTATCCGTATCATCAATTCGTTGACTGGCTGTCGTCTAATGAAATCTATAAGGTGTAAAGGAGGAGAAGCATTTAGTCTTTAAAGACTAGATGCTTCTTTTTTTGAGGATTGGATTCTAATGCCATCGTCACTAGAAATAAACGCTATATAAACTAAAAACACTAATAAAACGAAACTTTATTTTATTAGTGTTTTTAATTTTATTAAAAAATACTTTAACTTTATTTAAGTTCATGGTATATTAAAAAAGGAAGAGGTGGTTATATATGGATAATAGAGATGTTCCTTCGTGGATACTGTCGTTAGAAAGTGATGATGTAGAATTTATAAGAAAATTTGTATTAAATTCAGGTTCTTTAAAACAGCTTGCAAAAGACTACGAAGTGTCCTATCCAACTGTTCGTATACGTTTGGATCGTTTAATACAAAAGATTGAGATAAATGAAGAACATGATAAAGAAGAATTAATTAGCCTTGTTAAAAAGCTTGCTATTGAAGAGCGCATTAGCTTAGAAGATGCCAAGCTGATTATAGAGAAATATAAAGGTGAAAAGGGGATTAAGTAATGTCTGATTGGAGTACGATTGTAGTTATTGCTATTGCAATTTTAGGTCATCATTTTTTATCTACTCGAGCGAGTGTGTATTGGGGAGCTATCGTTCCAACCGCTTTTCTATCCTATTGTGGATGGAGATTGTTTACGAATCATCAAATACTAATGGATCATCCTATAAAGGCTCCTTTAGCAATCCTTTTTGTGTTGTCTATATTCATTGTGGACTGGGGAACAGGAAGAGATTCTCATAAAAAGAAGCAGCAAAATGAATTAAATAAGATGAAAACTCAGGATATATAAAGGAATCTTTGAAAGGGAGATTAAATCATGCCTCATCATTTGTTATTTTTTGTACTGATATGTGCTGTTCATTACTTTTTATCTACTCGAGCAAGTGTATACTGGGGAGCGATTATGCCAACAGCTTACTTAGTATACTGCGGATGGATATTTACAGCTCACCAAATAAATCACCCAATCAAATTAATTTTATTGCTTTTATTTGGTTTAAGTATATTTCTCATCGAATGGGAAGAAGGAAGAAAGATTTTTAAAAAGAAGCAGCAAGATGAATTAAATAAAATGAAAACTCAGGATATATAAAGTAGCATAAAGGCAAAAAAGCAAAGAGAACATTCTCTTTGCTTTCTTTATCACGATTCACCATTATAAAGTGCAAAGGTAGAAACGCCTAGAAATATAAAAATATACGTATGTCATGGTTATCTAGGTTATCTTTGCCTAGAATCGTTGTGCATGTTACATAACCTTTCAATTTTAGGTAATAATATTTTGGAAAATATAGTTTGAGGAGACAATTCATGCGTAAGTATAAAAGAAAATTGATCATTTCTTTAAGCGTGCTAATCTTTCCATGGTTAACCGTGCCTTTTATAGGAACAAAATCATTTGTCCGTTTTTTGCCTGTAGCTACTTTCGCTAACTTATTCATCATTGTGTTTACCGTCATTGCCAATCAGAAAAAATGGTTTAGAAATAATAATCCTTTATTTCCTAAAGCACCTATAGATTTTACTTATATTTTAGGTCCGCACTTAATAGGAACGCTTTGGATATTTAAGCTAACGTACGGCTCTTTTCTAAAATACATACTTGCCAATACGGTGTTAGACTGGTTTAATATTTTCCCTTTTGGCGGCGCTTTGAAAAAAGTGGGCATATTTAAAATGAAAAAGATGTCGCCAAGCATGTACTGGGGGATGACTACGGTTTTAGCCGTTGTTTTATATGGATATCAGTACATCGTGGAAAAAGTAATTGGGCAAACCAATGATTCTCAGTCAAGATTATAAGCGCTTAAAGCAACTATCCAAAAAAGATCTTCTAATAGCTGAAGGTCTTTTGTTATTTCTTTGGGGAGCTATGACGTATTTATTTAACTCTTTTTATTTTCCATAATAAGGTTGAAAGGAAGGCGCTAAAAAAGCCAATAGCAATTAAACAAAAACCAATTTGATACAAAATGAAATTCCAGCTGTCTCCAAAAGGAAAAAATGTAATTCTTCCTGATTCTATAATATCAACACTAATAAATAATGACATGGTAATAAAATATATTAAAAAGAACTTACTGTAGAAATAGCTTTTATAATCACTGCTCATTTTACTCACCTCACTTTAATTTTACGGCAAGTTTATCTATATGTTTATTGTTTTAATTAAAAGCGGCCTAATTTAGGGAAATAATGATCATGAATTATAGCAAAGGCAGGTCTTTGTACTGCGGAGAAGATACATGATGATAACTGAAAGTACACACCATATGTATAAATTATAATTTTTCACCTATATTTAATTCTGAATATTTAAATTTATTTTTGAGTAAAGTGCTATACTAGATAGTAATAAAAATAGAAAGAGAGGAAGAAATATGTTTAATCAATATCCGATTGGGAAATTTACTGTGAAAGAAAATATTCAGCAAGAAGATATTCAAGGTTGGATTCATGACATTGGAGATGCCCCAAAGCAATTAGCTGATGCTGTAGAAGGACTGACAAAAGAACAATTAGCCACGCCTTATCGAGAAGGCGGCTGGACATTAAGTCAAGTTGTCCATCATTTAGCCGACTCCCATATGAATGCTTATACCCGTTTTAAATTAGGGTTAACAGAGCAAGCGCCTACTATTAAGGCATATGATGAAGTAGCTTGGTCGAATCTTCCTGATAATGAGCTACCCATAGAAGTTTCTCTCCAACTTTTTTCAGCTTTACATAAGCGCCTTTATACATTGTTAAACTCGCTTGATGAAAAAGACTTGAAGAAAACTATCCATCATCCTGAAAACGGGGAAGTGACGATTGAGCAATTGATAGCTACGTACGCCTGGCATGGAAAGCATCATGTTGCTCATATTACGACATTAAGAAATCAAAAAGGATGGTAGAAAGGCATTTAACATATGTTAGAACTAAAAAAGCTCTTTTTAAAAGCTTTTTTGGTTCTAATAACATGACATTATGTTAATTAAAGAATATACAGCTTAAAAACAGACAAACTCCCTCAATGCGTTAAGGAAGTTATTACTAAAATTGAAATAGTGATTCATTCATCCTGTATCTCGCTGGGTGATGACTTATTTTTATAAGCCATCAGATCTGACTTTTGAAACACCTAAGGCAAGGTTTTCCCACAAGGTTTGTTCAACCACTCCGGCGTCCACAGTATGACAATCCACAATGAGTATAACTTCCGAATGTTTGCCGCGTAAAAGGCGTTGATTTTTCTTGATTACTTTAAACATAAATAGTTTAATTCCTAGTCCTAAGATAAATCCGATAAAAGCACTAATTAGTCCCCAGTAGATGGGCCCCCAGCTTAGTTTAAAACCAATGCTTGCGCCGATGACTGAAAAAGCTGTTGCTAGAGCCATTCCTAGATCAATAAGAGAAACTCCATCGGCTCGATGAAGGCTGTCAAAAATCCGGCGATCTTCCGTTCGATTATTGAGAGGAACAATAAATATATCTTCTTTCTTTATCCCTTTTCTTTCTAGATCTGAAACAGCTAATTCTATGTAACTGGAGTATTCAAATGTGGAAAAGACCTGCATATTTTCACTCCACCTTTTTTCCTTTCGCAATACAAAAGCTTGGATGTTGGTACGTTTTCTCGAAGAAATTTTTTTGCTCTCTTTCCACAAGTTTATTGTTCTCGACAGTATTCATGTAGGAATCAAAAGTAGCAAAACCATATAGGGAAGGGAAAAATAACAACCATTCTTTATTTAAAATGGAAGTAGCCTGTTTTATTTCTCCTAAAAATAGTAGAGAAACCCCTTCAAGCAGGTGAGAGTAATAAAAGAAAATGACTGCCCAAATGATAACAAAGAAAGCACCAATGATCCGATGAATATAAAGTTGTCCTAGACCTGGCATCAAAAAGGACCAGGCAACCGACAAGACGGGATTCCGTTTATCTAAATAGTTTATTTCCATGGCTCCTATACTAAAGGAGTTGAACCGATGATTTTCTCTTTCAGCTAACACGTATATTTTATTTAAATCAACGGTTGTTCGGTAACTATCCCATATAGCAAAAATATAAACGGGAATATAAATAAGAAGCCATCTTGTATTAAGCACGTCTTTGGCCATATCAATGTTTCCTTGAAAAGAATAAATCATTGCTAAATTTACATGAGATTTAAGGTTTATGACGACCTCCCATATAAATAACACAAAGCCGCGAAGATATTTAGACAGTAGCAAGTGTCCAAATCCAGGAAAAGCTGCTGACCACCAAGCAACAATATAGGGGTTTCTTAAATGAATTTGAGTCGTTCCAAATATACTAACATGAGCAATATAGCGTCTTGCAGTATTGTCATTTTTATAATTATTCATATACGATCTCCTATGGTTTGGAAGGAAATATACTTTTTATACCTATCATTCATATTTAATATGGTCTTGTTTACTTATTTTATGCAATCCATTGATATACACTTAATCTTTGTCAAAATAGAGAATTCGTTGATAAGAAAAAGCTCTTTATTTTTCGATAGAGACCTTTTTTACATGTTGTTTCTAACAATTGGTATTATGTTAATAAAGAGGTGGTTAGATGCTTCACGGCGTCTTGATTCGTTTGTTCAAGATATAGAAATATATTCAACTTTATGGCATTGGATATATTGGGTTGCTTTCAATTAGTCAGGTTAACGGGTACATAAAAGAAGGGCTGAATGGCGACGGACAAAATACAAACTAATTATTTTTCAGGTGGACAAGGCAGGCTCGCCTTTTATATATTGGGGATTAGACCGTTTGCCTTTGTGTTTCACCAGTATGGACCTGATGAAACACACCCGAAGTCACAGTATCTCCCGCGTCGAAATAGAGTAGACTGCTAAAAGTACCTCAGTTAATAGAAGTACTTTTTTAAGTTTTTGTACAAAGAATCGAGGGTTAAAAACCGCTCAAATTAATTTTTAATCGCGCATTGCGCCTGCTTCTCGAGAAGTCATTGCACCTTGTCCTTCATTTACGTCTCTTTGGATTTCTTGTTTTACTTGTTGTGCATTTGTTGCAGAAGCTGTTGATTTTTCAGTAAAACCAGCATTTTCGTTAGCCGATTGATTTTGCTGCATATAATCTCTCCTTCTTTTTTTATTCGTACAAAAAGGAAGAATGGAGATCCATTCTTCCTTTAGCCATCGATTATAAAGTTGTCTTAGAAACGTCCGCCGCCAAGTTGTTGCTCAGCTAATTGCACAAGACGCTTTGTGATTTCACCGCCTACTGATCCGTTTGCACGTGCAGTTGTATCAGCACCAAGGTTTACACCAAATTCGCTCGCGATTTCATATTTCATTTGATCGATTGCTTGTTCAGCACCGTATACTAATAATTCGTTGTTGTTGCTGCTTTTGTTGTTTGCCATGTTGTGTCACCTCCTTGTTTTCCTTAAGTTTCCTAGAGGCCAAGAAGTATATACATGGTAATTTGTGGATGTTTAGACCTTTATCATTTCTTTATCATTTAATGATACTAAAGAGTAGAAACAAGTTACGCTGTGAAAAGTGGAATTACATGTTTCATTTCCTTGTGAAGAAAACTATACTCTTGCCATGTGTAGGAGAAAGAATGACAGTTCATTTGTCATTCTTTTTTTCATGTTCATGAGTATACTATTTGAATGACAAAGTACTAACTCTTTAAAGAGTTAGTCTTTGGATTAATAAAAATGATTGCTTTTTATAGCTATTTTAAGAAGTGTGTTTAGTTATTCTTCCTCTGTAAATTCAGTTTTGACGTTTTAGTTTCCCCATTTCGTAAAACAATTAAGCGTGTTGTACATATCTCTTTGCAACAAGTATCTAATTAATTCTGGGGAAATAAAAATATAACTTAACCTTCCACTTATTTTATCTTCAAATTTTCAAACAATAGGGACAGGAGGTGTTTTAATGCCAAAGAAAGACTTTAAAGACGTTGATAATTCAGGAATTGCAGAAAGAGTTGATTATAACAACTATAAAAATAAAGATAGCCATAATGACCCTACGCTTAACCGTATTGTCGAAGAAGACGGACGTGCTCTTGACCCAAGGGAATCTTTAGAAAATTTCTTTACTGACCTTGAAGGCGAAGAGCCACAAGAAATTACAACGTAATAAAAAAAGTCAAAAATGGCGGATCTTTTTTAGCGAAAAGACCTATGAAACATAGCTATTTTTATTAGAGGATCTGCTGTAAACGAGTTAACATGATTTAAAAAAACGAGGGCTATTAATAGAGGTGAAGTTAATGTCGCATACAGAAACTGAACGAACAACGTATATGTATGATCCTTTCACTATACAAGGTCTTGAAATGAATATACCTAAAGAAAACGAAGGCAGCCAACCGCTAATAAATCGTTCAGGACTGAGTACCTCTATGTTCAAAACAAATATGAATAGAGAACATTTTGAACGTTATATTTATTAGCAGGAATATTCTGCAGCGTTTTATTTTATTAAAAAGATCCTTCTATTTTATATGTTAGAAGGATTTTTCCACTAAATATTCTTATTTCAGTGTAGTAATCAATTGCTTATTCCTAACACATTGGAGATTTTATCTTGGTTTTAGGTGTGCATAGGTAATAAAAGTGGTTAGTGTTTTTTCATATGTACTGTCCGTACATCCATTGTAGAAAGGATTTAACGAAATGCAGAAGCAAACCTTACTTTTTAATTTAGACGATACGCTTGTTCACTGTAATAAATATTTTAGAGACACCATAAATGCTTTTGTGGCTCAATTGCAGGAGTGGTTTGAGAATCTGACTAAGGAAGAAATAAAACAAAAGCAGTTAGAGATAGATTTAAAAAGTATCGAAAAGTATGGGCTTCACTCTTCCCGTTTTCCAGAATCATTAGTAGCTACTTATTTATTTTTTAGTGAACAAAATCATCAAGATATCCATGACGAGAGAGTCGAAAGAGTCAAAAAAATTGGCCAAAGTGTATTTGAAGTACCGATAGAGCCTCTGCCAAATATGTATGAAGTATTAGATAAGCTTAAAGAACAAGGACATAATCTCTACTTACACACAGGTGGAGACGAGGAAAACCAAGGTAGAAAAATTGTTCAGCTAGAGCTAGCTAAATATTTTGAAAAAAGGGTATTCATTTCTGAACAAAAAGATACATCTGCATTAAAAGAGATACTAAACCAAATTAAGTACGATCCAAAAAAGACTTGGATGATTGGCAATTCATTAAAAACCGATATAAGACCGGCAGTAGAAGTTGGAATACATGCGATTCACGTGCCTTCTGAACTGGAGTGGAGCTATAACCAAGTTGAAATTGATATTGCGCCAAAAGGTAAATTAATAACCGTTCATTCACTGCTGGAAGTTCCAGAAATCATTCAAAAGCACGCTCAAGAAACGGTTGTGTCCACCTAAGGTCATATGTAAACACAATATACAGAAACAGCTAACCGTTGATTAAACCTTACTCAACAGTAGTGAGATAAAGTTCTTATGTTTTTTCTAATCATAATATACAGAGGAGGTGACTGATATGGAAGGTCAATCCAAAAAATCAGAAAAGATGATATGTGAAGATCATAATTCTCCAGTTGATGAAAGAAGCTACGATTTATACGAAGCCACGCGTAATTCACTTTTACGTAATGAATTAGACGATAAAAACAAAACTATTTTAAATAATATTGATAACGGAGCGATGGATGTTAATCTTGAGGAATAATGGGCATTAAAAAACCTTTTATTTCTTAGTATCATAGCTATGTTACTAAGGATACACATTTTTTCTCTTAGTAAAAAAGCCCCTAAATAGTTAGGGTCTTTTTTAGGTATTTGTCCAAACATTCTATAGTTGTTTCACATACAGTAATAGGAGTCTACTAACAGAAAGGAGAAGATTTTTAATATGAGAAACAACTATCCTTATCAGCACTCTAATTACGATGGTTATCACGGCGCTATGTATCCTCAGCAAGGTAACTGCGGTTATCCTCAAGCTAAACCTTGTGGTCAATTGCCTCCTCAAACCATGCCTGCTCAGTATGACCCAGTTAAACAAAATACATCTTTTACTGGTCAAGATGTGTTTGTGCCAGTGGTGCATCCGAGTCATACTACAAATGTTTATCAAAAAAATTATAAATATATGCACTCATTCCCGCATACAGAATCCGTTGTATGTCAGGAAACGCACCAACATTTTTGTGCTCCAAGCTGTCCTCCTAGACCTCGTCCTTGGTGCTGATAGCCAAAAAAGCTCCTTCATTTTAACAATGAAGGGTTTTTACTATGTGACATTTAGGATGTTATTTAGCTATCGTTAAACAAAATAGCCCATTTTAGACCAAAATCCAATCGATATGAGCTGTGTCTACATATAATACCTTAACCCATGTAAGTTTAAAGTTTTTTCCTTTAGTTAAATATCACGAAAGGAAGTGTTTGTATGTCTAGTTATGGTGGAGCTGGTTCTGGTTTTGCTTTATTAGTTGTTCTGTTTATTCTTCTTGTCATTATTGGATGCAGCTGTTACGGCCGCGGATTTGGCTATTAATAAGAATAAAAAAGTCTTTCTCTAATTAGAGAAAGACTTTTTTATTCTAGGTTGTGCAGGGAGTGCTTTTATACGCAATAGAACTGATTGGGCGGAATTCAAACAATCTATTGCAGAGGGTGTACCACTCATATATGGGATCTGAGGATGCTTCATTGTATGTAAAAGAAACTAAAAGGTTATTGTTTTTTTTATAGTGATATAAAACGTAGTCTATCCACTTCGTGGAGCACATTTCGTTTTTTATCATATGCTAAATGTATGAAGAAGAAGGAGGTGGAGTTTATGTTCTTTGGCGGTTATGGCGGAGGTTGTGGCTATGGTTATGGCGGCGGCTGCGGTTACGGCGGTGGCAGTGGTTTTGCTTTAATTATCGTGCTGTTTATCTTATTAATCATTATCGGCTGTGCTTGTTGGGGAGGATTTGGCGGTTGCTAATTATTAGCCTGCCTTTATCTCTAACTTAAAAAAGTTAGCTTTATGCTAGCTTTTTTTCTGTGTTGAATTTGTACATGTCCAGTGATTACGCTTTATATTTGCCGCGTTAACCAATGGTTTACAGCTTGTTACTAAGCGTTTATGGAATTTTTTACATATTTATTGTAAGCTAAGCCTTAGAGGTGATGAGAGTGAATTTAGGGGAACAGCTGCAGAAGTTAAGGGAAGAAAAAAAGATGTCCAGGGAAGACCTAGCTGGGGAAATGAATGTATCTAGACAAGCCGTCTATAAGTGGGAAAATAATAAAGGGTATCCGGATATTGAGAACCTTATTAAGTTAAGTGAGCTTTATAATGTGACGCTGGATGAATTGATTAAGGGAGATCAGAAGTTTCAAAAGAAAATTGCAATAGATGAAGAGGAAGAGGAGCCAGCTACTCCAGGGTTCGTCATAGGGATTATCATTGTATTTATAGGAATATTTTTTGACTTGGGTAAATTTTCATTCTGTATTTCGATACTAGGGTTTGCAATTATGCTTTTTTATAACGAATTAAAACAAACGTTTTGGAGTATAAAAAAAGATTTTAAGGAAGAAAGGTAAGTGGACAGGCTTTAAGGAACCTTAAAGCCTGTTTTTGTACTTGTAGTCATACAAACATTAACATTGGCTATTATTTTCTTTTAGAGGGTTTATTAAATATGAGTAATATAGATAAAGATGTTAGTAGTAAGGAAACGAACGGTTTTTCACAAAATTTCGTAGTCTAATTCACAGTTTCGTCTGTAAACGAATGGTTTACGGGCGATTACCATACGTTTTCGACTCTATGGTTTTTTTGTATGATTTAGGTGTTTATGTTAAGTTATGGGTATCCTCTAATTGTTTTAGAAAGGAGTGAATTTATATCTTAAAAACAGCAGTTGCCTCAATCATTGGGGGGGGTTATTTAGCCTATGTGCAAAAGTAATGATGCATACAAGATGGTCAAAGTATTTTCTAAAAGCAAATGAAGCTACTTATAGGCCAATAAACTTTGTTTTTCAGGGAGCTTTGTTTGCGATTATCATGTTTATTATGCTTTCAATTGTAAAACCTTTTACGTAAGAAAATAGTGTGATAGCTAAAGGGATTAATTCTTAAACATTCCTATTGGTTACCAAAATATTTGCCCGGGAAATGGAGCGATGTTGTTTTCTCTACTGAACCAGCTATATACGGATATTAACAGTTTTTAGAAAGGAGTATCGGATGTTAGTTAAAGCACTAATTACAGCAATCATTGGAGGGATTCTGTTTCCATTGTTCTTCAAGCTATTTACCCGAAAATCCTTAGATAAAAAGACTACTAGACCTGTCAGTCAAGGATTTTTCTTCGCGGTTATCTTCTTTATAATCCTTATGGTTACAAAAACCTTCAGTTAAAGTTATATTACAGATAATCTCTGTTCTATTATGGATTGCTCCAGAAGGAAATTAAGTGGATTAAAGGAACTCAAACCCAAGGAATACGTATATTCTTTGGGTTTTTTATAAGATTTCAAGAGTAAAGCCTCCTTTGACTTAGAAATATTAAAGCAATGATAATGAGTATGTACGCATAGTGTCACGAGATTCGAAGGTCTTTAAATATTTAAAAAATAATTTGCGCAAACGATTGCATTAAATTATTAGTTTAGTATATAATGTTCAAATAAAAGTATTCTAATGTTTTTAATAATTAGATTTTATGAAACTTTTAAGAAGGTATAAGCGATAGTCAGCAGCTTACGGATGAGCAGATAGTGAAAATTCTTACATACTCAAACAGCATTTTTAGACAGGACTATTAGTTATGCCGTATTCCTGAGGTAATCTAGCAAAATAGAAAACAGCCAGCCAAAGACACTAACATTTACAGTATTCATCGTTGTTTTGAAAACGTTCACAACGAATGTCGTAGCACTTTATCTTTTGCGGCTATTAATTGAATCATAGGAGGCAGTTATGTTAGAAGAAAGAATCGTTGAAACCAGTGAAAAAAGCGTTCAGCCAAACTTACCTTATCTACCGATCAGTACCATATGGTTAATTAGTTTTGGATTTTTAGGTGTACAAATGGCATTCTCATTACAGAGTTCAAATATGGGACGCATATTTCAAACAATCGGTGCTGATCCAACTACATTAGGCTTTTTCTTTATTTTACCGCCGTTGGCCGGTTTAGTGGTTCAGCCCTTAGTTGGTTATTTTTCAGATCGTACCTGGATGCCAAGGCTTGGCCGTCGTATCCCCTATCTACTGATTGGCGCAATTGTAGCCGTAATTGTTATGTGTTTGCTGCCAAACGCCGGCAGTTTTGGTTTTAGTGCGGTGGCTGCTATGACTTTTGGCGCCATCACTATTTTGTTTATGGACGTATCATCAAATGTAGCCATGCAGCCATTTAAGATGATGGTTGGAGACATGGTCAATGAAGAGCAAAAAGGTTTTGCCTATTCTATTCAAAGTTTTCTATCAAACAGCGGTGCTGTGCTAGCCTGTATTTTCCCTTTTGTTTTAACGGTATTAGGCGTATCAAATAGTGCACCAAAAGGGGTAGTACCACAATCAGTTGTTATTTCATTTTATGTTGGAGCCGTTGTGTTAATTATTTGTAGTTTATTTACAATACTTAAAGTAAAAGAATATTCACCTGCAGAATTTGCAGCATACCATGGTATTCCAGATGAAGCTACAAAAGAAAATGTAAACGTTTTTAAACTGCTTCGCAACGCTCCAAAAGTTTTTTGGACGGTCACACTTGTTCAATTTTTCTGCTGGATGGGCTTTCAATATTTATGGACATACGGTACAGGTGCAGTCGCTGAAAACGTTTGGTATACGAATCAGCCGTCTAGCTCAGGCTATCAAGCAGCTGGCAACTGGTTCGGCATTTTATCAGCTGTACAGTCGATTGCCGCAGTCATTTGGTCACTAGTTTTGTCCCGCGTAGCCAACAACAAACGTAAGCCAGCATATGCCTTTAGTTTACTGTTAGGTGGTATTGGTTTTGGATCTGTCTTTTTTATTCACAATCAATGGACGCTGATTGCTTCATTTATTTTAATTGGCATCGCTTGGGCTGCTATGATGACGTTTCCGTTTACGATGCTTACCAACGCCCTGTCAGGAAAGAATATGGGAACATATCTAGGATTATTTAATGGAAGTATTTGTTTACCGCAAATTATAGCTTCTTGCTTGAGTTTTGCTTTGTTCCCAATAATCGGATCTTCTATGCCAGGCATGATTTTAATCTCAGGTATTTTACTTGCTACGGGAGCAGCGTCTGTTTCAATTATTAAGGAAACATATACAAACTAATTAGTAACTGTCCATGGTACAAAAGCAGCGTGGTTTCTTAGCTTTTTTGTGTTCGAGCTATTGACCGGAATCTATAAACATCTTATTTTTGTATTGACTATCATGATAGAATGTAAACGAATTCAATTTAGTGGGAAATTTGATAACAAGAATGGAGAATGAATCAATGAAAACTGAAAAAGAAAAAATGGTGGATGGCGAGCTGTATTTTCCAGCAGACCAAGAATTAGTAAAGGACCGGGAAGATGCAAGAAGGCTTGTTCGTTCGTTTAACGATACAGATGAGACGAATTATGAAAAGCGTACGGAGTTACTAAAGGAACTCTTTGGTTCAACAGGAGAACGTATCTACCTTGAATCCAACTTTCGATGTGACTATGGATACAACATTCACGTAGGAGAAAATTTTTATGCGAACTTTGACTGCACACTTTTAGATGGGGGACGAATTACAATAGGGAAGAACTGCATGATGGCACCGGGCGTACATATTTATACGAATACTCATCCTGTGAATGCAGAACAGCGAATTACAGAAGTTGAATATACCAAGCCCGTCACGATTGGAGATAATGTATGGATTGGGGGACGGGCTGTCATCAACCCAGGCGTTACAATTGGACATAATGCTGTAATCGCTTCCGGAGCTGTTGTGATAAAAGATGTTCCAGATCATGTAGTAGTGGGAGGGAACCCCGCAAAAATTATAAAGAAGTTGGATTAATTTCTAATATGCTACAAAAGCCTATTTGTTTTTAAAAAATCCGAACGAGTTAGGGTCTTGGTATGAAATCTAACTCGTTCGGATTTTTCATTTGTATGATAAACGTAACGAAAGAAAGTTGCGTTGATGTCTTATTTTGAAAGTTGACTTACAGGACGTTTCATATAACTTCTTGGTAAAATAAATACTACGCTCAATCCTAATGACAAGATGCCCACTAGTACAACGTATTGTATACCCATTCCTGATATAAACAGTCCACCTACGGCTGTACCAATGGTTGTTCCTAAGTTAACGGATGCTAAAAATAGTCCGTTTGCGAAATCAGGAGCTTCTGGAGCTGCGGAGGAAATCCAATATTGATTAATATTCGTTCCTATACCAGCAAATATTCCCCAAACTAAAGTCATGATAGCCATAGGCCAAGTAAACTGTCCGATGAAGAATAAAATGATGTAAACGATTCCCAATGCGAAAGGAAAAATGACTACAGTTTTAATGGCATTTTTCGTAAGTAATTTCCCTGCGATAATGTTTCCGATAATATTTGCCACACCGTACAGCACCAGCATGAAACTAATTAATTGTCCAGAGAGGTTCGTAACGCTTTTAAGATACTCAGCAAGATAGCTATATACCCCAAATACTGCTGAATTCAGTAAAAGGACGGCAATAATAGAAAGCCAAGTAACAGGTTTTTTTAATACGCTTAGCTGTGCTCCGTATGAAAGTCTTTCTGTAACAGGCATAGAAGGGAAAAATGCCCACGTAGCAATAAATACTATCGCGTTAATAACAGTAAAAAACGTCATGGATAGTTGAAACGAGACTGTACTTGCAAGAAAACTTGCGATCGGCACACCAAGTACCATACCTGCAGATACGCCAATAAAGACTTTTGAAACAGCTTTTGGAGCCTCTTCCTTGCTGACTGAGTTCGCTGCCATTGTAAAAGCTACTGAAAAATAAATTGGATGAAAAATAGCTGGAATCACACGCGCAATGATGGCAATAGCAAAATTAGAAGTAAAGATAGAGATAATGTTACCTAAAATGAAAATACCAAGTACAAGCAGCATTGCCTTCTTGCGATTGACTCCCGAAAATAATAACGGCATCGTTGGACCGGATATTGACACGGTAAGCGCAAAGAGACTCACCAGCCATCCTGCTTTTGATACACTGATATGAAAGTGATCCGCAATGTAGGGTAATATCCCTATAACGCCCATTTCGGTATTGATAATACCGAAAGCTCCTAAAGTTAAGACAAATATAAGTAGCTTAGTTTGTTTAGACATAAAATAAAGATCCTTCTTTCTAAAAAATGTTGTGTTCTAGTGGCTGTAAATCGGGTTGTTTAAAGGTGTATTGTCATGTTTTTACTGAGTCACTTTTTCAATTCTACCTGTAAAATCACCATCAACATTTTCAACATTTTCTTTTCCTGATTCAATTTGACCTAGTATGATAAGGTCGTTTGTAGCATCCTCAAGACCTTTGTAAAAAATAGCTACATTTCCCCAAGGAGCGTAATAAGCAAAGTCTCCTTTTTTGGATAGGTCTTCGGCTTGTACATCATCTATAGATAATCTTTTTTGTAAAATACTAACTTTCTCTTTACCTATATAATCTTCAAACGTTACGGTTAAAGGCAGTTGAACTAGAAAACCCTTACTTGCTGGGTTATCGTACATCCTAACAAACACTTCTTTGTTGTTGAACGTTAACTTTATTCTTGTATTTGAAATACTATCTTCTTCTATTTGTTCTGGTACTCGGTTTGAATGCTTACTGGCATTATGGTCGGTTGCAGAAGAATGATTGTTGCCGCAAGCAGCGAGTGCAGCGCTTATTACTAAGATAGAAGGCAGATGTAACATTTTTTTCATCTTAAGATCCTTTCCACATTGAATTATTAAAGATGTTGATGGTGTGATATGAACTTCTTTGTTGTTTATTCTAACGGCTTCTTCCAAATATAAAAAATACTTATATCTTATATCATGATATGTTTGATAAGCATTTCTGGAGTGTATATACTAAAGCTTATGAAAGGAGGAGAGGGATATAGAAATTCGAGTTTTGCGGTATTTTCTTACGGTTGCAAGAGAAGGAAACATCACGAAAGCCGCTGATGTTTTGCATGTGACACAGCCAACACTGTCTAGACAATTAAAAGATCTTGAACAAGAGTTAGGCAAAAAATTATTTATTCGCAGCAGTCACAGTATCATTTTGACAGATGAAGGAATGCTTCTGCGAAACAGGGCAGAGGAAATTGTTAATATGGTCGATAAATTAGAGGCGGAGTTTAGGTCCATGGAAGAAACAATAGGTGGTGATATTTATATAGGGGGCGGGGAGACAGAAGCAATGAAACATATTGCACGAGTCGCAAAAGATGTGCAGTTACGTTATCCAAATATACGATATCACCTCTACAGCGGAAACGAAGAAGATATAACGGAACGGCTTGACAAGGGGCTGCTTGACTTTGGCATTTTAATTCAACCGGCTGATATTTCAAAATACAATTATCTTAATATCCCTGCCAAAGATGTTTGGGGCGTTGTGATGAGAAGAGACAGTCCTCTTGCCCTCAAAGAAAGCATTCAAGCGGCGGATTTATTAAACGCTCCACTAATCTGTTCACGACAGGCCATGAAGCAGACATTTTCAAAAAATGAATTTTCGGATTGGTTTGGCGAAGACTTTCATAAATTAAACATCGTTACTACATACAATCTTGCATATAATGCGGCCATTATGGTTGAAGAAGGCATTGGGTATGCCATAACACTTGATAAAATAGTCAATACAACCACTAATAGTAACCTTTGTTTTAAGCCGTTACAGCCAAGACTGGAATCTGGTTTAAATATTGTGTGGAAAAAGCATCATGTTCTTTCAGCTGCAGCTGATGCGTTTTTAAAAGAACTGCAGGGGGAATTTTCACAAACTCTAAACTGACAGCGCATCGGTCTAGTTCAAACAAATGGATTAAAAAGACTTATCTATACGGTATGGTAGATAAGTCTTTTTACTGCGGGTATGGAGGTGATGTTAAGAGCCTTAGGATGTTTTATTAGGATGTATTAACTCCCATTCGCCAGGGTTAGTGTCATCTGGCGATAAACCGTTAATAATATCAAGGTAATGATTAGCTTTTTCGTCCATATATTTTACAGTTCTTTTAGCTTCCTTTACAGGGAGCGATTGAAGATAAAACAGACGTACCTAAAAATAGCAGGCTTGAACGAGTAAGCGATGATTAGAGACCGGTTAACTTTCATAGATCTTAATGGAATATAGATGTATAAAAGCGTAGCCTATCACGAGTTCACGCTTTTATAGTGAGAGCTTAAAACGTAGACTTCATTTTTCAAAGAAGAAATTTTTAAAAAGATAAGTGAGACGAACATTTCACCAATTTTTCACTATTAGATGCTAGTATAAATATCAGTAATGCAATACAACATTTTCTATAGAACTCCCCTATTTAGGCTGACCTTTTAAGGTGAGCTTTTTTTGTGTCTGTAATTAATATGCTCCATAGAATATGGAAAAAAGTAAATATAGGCACTCCAATAAAAGCGATAAAAGCTGAAGCAATAAGAGAAGCAATCCAATAAATCTTCCATTTGCTAAAGAATTGGTAAACTAATGTAAGTGTAACCGGGATAACTGCAAAATCAACGGAATGAAAACGATGAGTAAAGACCAATAATTGATGAGGGTAGCTCCATACGCCAAAGAACTTTCCGAGTTCATCCACAGTACCAACTAAAACAAAACTAATGAAAAATACTAAGAGAATAAATATTATTCGTTGTCGGTCAATGAGGAGATAAAAAACGAATAGAAAAGCGCACTTAAAATGATAATTAGCCACCATTGAGCACTAAATAAATCATGATGAAGCCAGTAATCATATTGTTTATCATTAACACGCTGGGTAAGAACTTCTAACTGATTAACCATAAACACCACCTCCTTACGAGTATGTGTGAAAAAGAGGTGGTTCATGCAATTAGTCACTTCGTTAGATTTTTTCTTTTTATGGGTTTTGTAATGTATTAAATAAAAAAAGAAATCTACAGCGCTTGTTCTGAGCTTACGTTATTTTGTTTAAATGTCGTATGAATCATAAAGGCAATAAGAATGGAGGCTAGGACTAGAGAAGAGCCTGCCGTACCTAAGTCTAAACCACCTTTTTCATGTGGCTTTGTCAAAAGATCTCCAAATGTTGCTCCGAAAGGGCGAGTCAAAACGAATGCTACCCAAAATAAAAACACACGAGAAATCTTTGTATAGAAGGTACATATAACAATGAATGCTAGTAAGCTGCCAATTAAAATAGCTCCACCTATATATCCAAGGCCAGACGTATCAGACAAAAAATCTCCTAAAGCTGTACCTAATGTGTTTGAGAAAAGGATGGCAATCCAATAAAGTATTTCAGCCTTGCGGTTTCTAATATAGTTGATATTTAATGAACGCTCGCTAAAATACCAGTATGCAAATATCGACAACAATATAGTGATTAATATCATCGAGCCTTTTGCGTAACCTAATGCCAGTGTACGATCCATAAAATCAGACATAGTTGTGCCAGCTACGCTAGTTGACAGAATAACAGTCCAATAAAGGGCCGGAATATACCTCTTAGAGCTTAGTTGAGCTACAAGTGTAATTAAAAATATGCTAAAAAAGATCAGCGTACTAACTGCATATCCAACTCCTAATGTTTGTGCTAACAAGTCACCTGCGGTTTCACCCAGTGTCGTAGCAGAAATCTTCATAATCCAAAAAACAAGGGTAATTTGTGCAATTTTATTCATTGGCGAAGATGCTTGCATTTTTAATTTTTCTCTCCTTCTTGTGCTAACTGTTTATTCTCTTAAATAAACGGCACACTTGCCTAACGTTTTTCTTAAAGAAATTTTTTAAAAGCTTCATCGCTGCAATTCAAACTGTACAGTCTTTTTCTAAAATCAAAATGAAAAATAAATAAGAATTTAATGAGATTTTTATAAAAAACTTTTTATTAATGTTTTAATTAAATGTTTTATCAACTCTGTTGCACCATGATGTTTTTATAAAAATAAAATATTTATTTTTTATCGGATTCTCATTTTAATTTCATTTAAATTTCATTACACCGTATTAAATTTAAATTATGTGAGCCAAGTTTTTTAAACATAACGTTATGCCTTCAGCTTTTGAAACTAGAAAATAAGTACAATTCATTAAAAGAAGGAGAACGTTGAATAGTTGTTAAGAGGTCAAAGATGATAATACTTAAGAAATTTTTAAGAAACAGCTAGTAAGATTATAAATAGCATGACTATTGGTAGGAAGGTGCCATTGTGATACGTTTTCAAAGAAAGAAGAAAAGACATACATATATTTTGATAGGAGGGATTCTTACTGTAGGAGGACTTATTTTTGTTGGAACCTTGTACAAAGGTAGCTTACTTTCTTTAGACAATCTTTCTTGGAGTGAACCTCAACAAGTGAGTCAATTATTTTCCACTTACAAAGAGAACTCTATCTTAAAGAATAAGCTGGCCACTGAAAATCAGGAGGAAGCAAATGCTTATAAGTTGGAATATGAAAATAAAGTCTTAAAAAAAATTTTAAAAGCAGAAGATCAGGTGAAAACCTATAATCCTGTAACAGCTACCGTAATTGGCCGCTCAACGAACAACTGGAACAATGAATTAACAATTGATAAAGGAAAGAAGCAGGGGTTAAAAATAGATATGAATGTGCTAGGTACAAATGGCGTCATTGGGAAGGTATCCAAAGTTTTTTCGTCAACCTCTATTGTAGAACTAATTAGCTCAAACCTTAGAACAAATCGTATGGCGGTAATGTTAAAGGATAGGAAAAGCGTGAATGGAACATTAGAAGGCTACGATGATAAAAAAGGTAATTTAATTATTAGAAAAATCCCTAGTGAGGCTGAGGTTAATGTAGGAGATAAAGTTCAAACCTCTCCTATCAGTTCAATCTTTCAAGGGAAATTAGCCTTAGGAAAAGTCATCAAAGTAAAGCCTGATGAATATGGACTAACGCAATTGGCCGTTGTAAAACCCTCATCCAACTTTAATGATATTAGTGAAGTAGTTGTTATTAAAGCAAAGAACAATGGGTAGGGAATTTAATATCACATTCTAATAGAAGTCTTTTATCTTATGTTTTTATGTTCAGCACTTAAAATTTTCTATAGTCCACTGAGATGTTGGTTTGTGATAGCTATACACTTCTCTTTATTATTGGAAAGAGCGATCGATATGCAAAGCAAAAATATAGAGATTGAAAAGAGAGGTTAGTTAGATGAAAGAAAGTATTTTAATTGTGGAAGATGAAGTAGAAATAGGCAATATATTAAAAATGGAACTTGAACATGAAGGTTACCAAGTGAAAATTAAAAACAATGGAAGAGATGGTCTCGAAATGGCCTTATCAAATATGTTTGATTTAATTTTACTTGACATTATGCTACCGAAAATGAGTGGTATAGAGGTCTTGCGTAAAGTAAGAAAGAGAGAAAATTACGTGCCTATTATTCTTTTGACAGCTCGCAACTCAACTCTAGACAAAATACTGGGGTTAGATCATGGCGCAAACGATTATATAACTAAGCCATTTAAAACTGAAGAATTGCTGGCTCGGATACGTTCTTTACTACGTTATAAGCACCTTGTTATTAGGAATAAGGTAGAAAAAGACTCGTTATTATTAATTGAAGATATGGTTATAAATACTGAATCAAGAGAAGTAACTAGAGCTGGGCAAAAAATCAGCTTAACCCCTAAAGAGTATGATTTATTAATTTACTTAGTCATCCATAAAAATAAGACGGTTACTCGTGAAGGAATCTTACTAAATGTATGGGGATATGAATACGAAGGAGATACAAATATACTTGATGTTTATATAAGTTATTTGAGAAAGAAAATTGAAGAAGGATTTAGTCCCTCACTCATTGAGACTGTTCGAGGTATAGGATACACCATTAAAGAAAGTTAAAGAAACAAGGAAAGCAACTTTATATGATTCATTAAAGAAGATTAAGAAATAAATTCATTTATTCTTAATCTCTTTTTTATTCAAATCTAATTTTTATTTGATAAATTGAAGAAAAGCCTATAAAGAAGAAAGTCATAGAAAACTTATTTCATATTTCTTCTTATTATCTTTCAAAATGGAGGGATATAGTACTAGTACTCATATTCATTTGTAGAAGCAGTTTTTACGTTTTTAATTTTTAGACAAAGGAGAGTACTTTATATGCAAAAGGTACTAATTGTAGAGGATGAAGAAGGATTAGTAGAATTTTTAGAATTAGAACTAAAATATGAAGGATATTTAGTTGACGTAGCTTACGATGGTCGTACTGGTTTAGATAAAGCAACCAAGCAGAAGTACGATATTATATTATTGGATTTAATGATGCCTGGATTAAATGGAATTGAGGTATGCAGAAGACTAAGAACAACTAAGGATACTCCTGTTATTATGCTCACAGCTAAGGATAGTGTCATGGACAGGGTAATGGGGCTTGATAATGGAGCTGACGATTATTTGTCCAAACCATTTGCAATTGAAGAATTATTTGCAAGAATGCGAGTCATTTTTAGACGTCAAGAAAACAACAAGATGCTGGATCAGAAGCTACTATTAACATTTAAAGATATTGAACTTGATTTGGAATCAAGAACAGTGATAAAAGAAAAAAAACTAATTGAACTCACGAATAAAGAATTTGAACTCCTAGCCATTTTTATGCGTAACATTAACAAAGTATTAACGAGAGACATACTTTTAGAGCAAGTGTGGGGGTACGATTCAGTTGTTGAAACGAATGTTGTAGATGTATATGTTAGATATTTAAGAAACAAATTAAGTGTAGAGGATAAAGAGTTATATATTCAGACCATTAGAGGGGTTGGGTACGTGATGCGTGATGTTTAAATGAGAAAATGGATAAAGGGTATAAAAGATTTACCTATAAGATGGAAGATAACGTTATGGTCTTCCATGTTTTTATTCTTTCTTTTTCTCTCTTATAACCTCTTTCAATACATTGTGATTGATAACGGTATTTTAAATTATGAGAAGCAAAATGGTATTCATCAATTAAACGAGGTTCTCGCTTTTATTCAATCTGATGATGAACCTTTATCCTTAAAACAAATTGAAAACAGTGAAGGATACTTATCGAAAATTAATGAAAAGAATCAGTTGATTCGTGTTCTTGATAGGAAAGGGAACATTATAACCAGTACCTCAAACAATGTTTCACCAAACTGGCAGCAACCGAAGGCGGTGAAGCACAAAGAGTATAAAGTGATTCGAAACCACGATGAACGTCTACTCGTTCTTCGTTCTCCAATTGTCACCGACAACTTCACTGGAACGGTTGAAATTGTTAGAAATATGGAGATGTCTGATGCTTTTATGGACAAGATTTTTTTATTAATGCTTGCTGCAGGGATAGGCTCACTAATCTTTAGTATTCTAGGTGGAACCATTCTAGCAAAGAAAATACTATCCAACGTTCAAGCGTTAACATTAACGATGAAAAAAATAAAAACAAATGGCCTTGAAGAACGTGTTCCAGTTAATGAAAAAAACGATGAATTTGCTCAATTAGGCAGTTTATTTAATGAGTTGATGGATAGCCTTGAAGACTCCTTTTTACAGCAAAAACAGTTTGTAGAGGATGCTTCACATGAATTAAGAACTCCGTTAGCCATTATCCAAGGACATTTGACATTGTTAAATCGCTGGGGGAAAAATGATGCAGCAGTATTAGATAAATCCTTGAAATCCAGTCTGAAAGAAGTAGAGCGTTTAACGAATCTTGTGCAAGAATTATTGGACCTATCCCGAGCTGAAAATAGTCTGATAAATCCTGTAGATGTTGAACCTATTAACGTATTGGCCACTGTTCAACATGTTGTAAGGAATTTTGAAGTACTGTATGACAACTATGAGTTTAAAATAAGACACTCACATGAAAATCTGTACGTGAATATTTCTTCTCGCCATCTAGAACAAATATTAATCATTTTGTTAGATAATGCAGTCAAATATTCTAAGAAGGAAGAGAAAGAGGTAGTTATAGACTGTTCTCTCATCAATGAAAAGGTATCCCTTAAAGTAATGGATAAAGGAATTGGAATTCCAGAAGAGGATATACCTTATATTTTAAATAGATTTTACCGAGTGGATAAGGCAAGGAGCAGAAAACAAGGAGGACTTGGCTTAGGACTGGCTATAGCCAAACGATGGATTGAAAAGTACCACGGTACGATTAACATTGAGAGTAAAGAGGGCGAAGGAACAAATGTAACGGCTGTATTGCCTCTGTTTACTAACTCTCTATAAATGTGCATATCAAACAAGCTCTGTATTTTTAATACTCCTAACTTCAAATGCAAAGAAGCATCAAAATCTAGAAGTAAAAAGACTTTATCACATTTCATCAAAAGTAGCTTGATAAAGCACAGAAAGTAGAGGTGTCTAGTATGAAGTTGAAGTTTCAATTTACAATTGCTTTTATGTTAAGCTTGTTGTCCCTTATTTGTTTTAGTGGGATGGCTCTTTTAATTAATGGATCAAAAATTGTCGCATTTGATCGGTCTATTATATCGCTAATTCAAGGGTTCGAAACTCCTGGGCTAACGACTATTATGAAATGCTTTACTTTTATTGGCTCTACGCCATCTGTTGCAGTGATTTCTCTCTTTAGTTTGTTTTTTCTCTATAAGGTATTAAAACATCGAACGGAGCTTATTTTATTTATCGCGATTATTGTAGGTTCTCCAATCCTCAATGAGCTGCTAAAACTATTTTTTCATCGTGCACGTCCTGATTTCCATCGATTAATCGAAATCAATGGTTATAGCTTTCCAAGTGGGCATGCTATGAGTGCTTTTGCTGTTTACGGCGTCCTTTCATTTTTGCTCTGGCGTCATATTTCTACTCGCTGGGGACGTACACTTTTAATCGTTATTAGCACTACAATGATTCTAGCAATAGGTATTAGTCGTATTTACTTAGGCGTGCATTATCCTAGCGACGTTATTGGAGGCTATTTTGCTAGCGGCTGCTGGCTAGCTATTGCTATTTGGTTCTATCAGCGCTATCAGGAGAAGAAGATTGAGCAAAGAAGATCTACTCAAAATAAAGAATGAATACGATGATATATCAACGCGAAAATAACCATATAGGTAAGGATGCAAGTGACTGGCTTCATAATTAAATGTGGATTATCAAAAGTACTGATATGAACAGCCAGCATTGATTTATGGACGTTTTTTCAGTAGGGGGAATAAAAAACGAATTTATAAGAACTGCATTTTTTATAAAGATGATACACCACCTAGGAAATGAAATTTTTGATAGCATTCTACTTAAAACAGTCATAAAATTGACTGTTTTTATTATTAGAAAATGTAAAATAACGGTTACTTTTTTCTTGAACTTATTACAAAAAAATCAAATGAAATTGATCCATTTCTATCGATTGTGGCAGAAACTGTTAAATTTTATCTTAAAAAGTGATATTCTTACAGTAATTCAATCAATATACTTTCAAAGCTATTTGCGGATTGAATTTTTACAGTATAAAAAATATTGAGAGTCATGATTACTGTATTACTCTGAGACTAAGGATGAGCAATGTATGAACAAACTTATAATACCAGCCATACTCGTTATATTCGCTTTGTGGATCTTATTACAATTAGCTTTAGACGGGAATATCTTTAAAAACCCGCTAAATTATTTTATCTTAATTACGGTTTTTTTTTATTTATCAAGCAAGCAAAAGAAAAATAGCCTAGAATGTTCGCTGCTGAGTAGTCTATAGTTATAGGCTGTTTTTTCTTTTGGCCGCGTTAAAAATAATTTCATATATAAGCTAATTAGAAAAAGAAGGTTGAACCTTGCTTTATAAAAAATACCTTATGAATATAAAATGGTTAAAATTTTAAAAAATATTAAACAGTACCTTGCAATAAACAATAGCTGGTGATATATTGTAATTATTAGGAAGTTATTATAAAACAGTACTATACAATAAACAGTAGTGGACTGTGAAAAGAAAAGGGTGAAGAACAGTGAACGTGCAATTTAAAAAAGGGGTTTTAGAGCTATGTGTCCTTGTGTTACTTGATAAGAAAGACCGCTATGGATATGAATTAGTTCAAAAAATCTCCGATCAAATTGAAATATCAGAAGGGTCGGTATATCCTCTTCTGCGCCGATTAACAAAAGAAGAATATTTTACAACGTATTTAAAGGAATCTACAGAAGGTCCTTCAAGGAAATATTATCAGCTTACCGATAAAGGCAGGGAGTATTTATACGAACTTATCGATGAATGGAATGAGTTTTCAAGAGGTGTTAATCAATTAATTAAAGAAGGTGTGAACAATGTCGAAGAGTAAATTTTTACAGCAATTAAATGAATCATTAAAACCATTATCCTCAAAAGAACGAGCGGATATTTTACAAGATTATGAAGAACATTTTTCCATTGGCTTAGAAGAAGGAAAAACGGAAGAAGAAATTGTAGCGTCGCTAGGATCCCCGAATCAAATAGCCAAAGAATTGCTGGCAGATTATCACGTTGAGCAAGCAACAGCTAAGGCAACAACTCAAAATATTTTGAGAGCCACTTGGGCCGTAATTGGTTTAGCTTTTTTTAATGTAGTAATTGTTCTTGGTCCGGCCGTTGCATTAGCTGGCTTTATTTTATCAGCTTGGGCCATAGGTCTATGTTTCTTGCTATCACCTATTCTAGTTCTCGGTGAGGCTATTGTACATTCAAGCGGCTTTTTTCTCTTTAATTTATTTATGTCGTTAGCATTTTGCGGAATTGGATATTTTATTATGCTAGGTATGTTTGTTGTAACGAAGCTAGCTATAAAAGGCTTTGTACGTTATCTGAAATACAATGTATCACTGGTGAAAGGCGGTTTAAAACGTGCTGAATAAAAAGAAACTCTCCGTTCTTGCAGGCATTCTCATCCTTGTTGGGATTATAGGAGGCCTCCTTACTTATCGTGCTATTGATCCTGAACCTATTTCAAAAGAAAAAGTTATTAACAGCAATCAAGTATCCAAGGTAAACATTGATACGGATAATACTCGTGTTCACGTGTATCCTATCAAAGGTGATAATATCAAAGTAACATTAAAAGGCGAAACATCTCCTAATATAAAAAGAGACTTCACTACTGACGTTAAAAATTCAACGCTTTTTATCTCCTATAATGAACAGCAGCGCAGCTGGGTCAATTTTGACATTGTTAGTGTATTAAAACCGCTATCCATCAACGTTTATCTGCCTGAAAAACAGTATAATTCATTGGGGATTTCCAGTAACAACGGATATGTGTCTGTTAAAAAATTACGCGCAGCAGATGTTTCTGTCCGTGCAAACAATGGACGTGTAGAATTAGAGGACATTGATTCACAAAACCTGACCACCAGCGTACACAATGGACTTACGAGCATAAAAAATGCTGCAGCCAAAACAGTTCAAGCAAAAGGAAATAACGGAAAAATAACGCTGAGTAACGTGGAAGGTAGTTTAGAAGGTGAAACCCATAACGGAAGTATCACTCTTGAAACAGAAGAACTTGATCGAGATATTGACTTTAAAACGCACAATGGAAAAGTTGAGATTACAACGGAAAAAGAACCAAGTAACGTTCAATTTAACGTTTCTGTCGATAATGGAAAAGTCGATATCTTGAATAAATATGATAGGGACGCTGTTATTGGAAAAGGAAAGAATATTATTAAACTAGCCACTCATAACGGCAGTATTTCTGTAACAAAGTAGCCTGTTAGCTCTACGCACAAAGCTCATCTGCAAAAAAGCAGAGGCACAGCTAGCAGCAGATAATCAAAAAAAGGTTTCACTCATTGAACGTTGATGAGTGGAACCTTTTTTAATTTAGTTTATGGTGAAGTAAAGTAATAATGGCAGCTAAAAATGAGCCGTATACAAATCTCTCTTGGTTCTTGTAATTTGAGCATGGAAGGTCTAGAAAAAATATATCTTCTTTTATACTAAAAAAGGAATATTTCTTTAAATGAAACGATACTATTTTCTGATACAACCTATTCCTGCGAAAGGAGCAAAAGTAAATGAAACGAAATGTTGTGTATGGCTTATTACTAACAGTGTCTTTAGTATTTGCGCTTTTTTTAATTGTTGATTGGTGTCAGTATGAAACTGGGTTAGAACACGCTATTAAACCTGCTGATCAAAACTATGAAAACAGCGAAAACTATATTTCTGATAAACGTATGATAGATGTAATTGTAAAGCTAACGGAAGAAAGTCCTGCAACATTTGGAACGAGATTAAAAAGTGCACAAAGAATAGACGAGAAACGTGTCCATGTGAATACCAATAAGCTAGAGGGAACTATTGAATTAAAAGATATAGAAGGTAAGACCTTGGTATGGCGTGTGCTAGATAACACATCCAATCATTTAATTATAGAAAGCAAGAACTGGGGAAATGAATAAGGGATCTGCTGATGTTTTTTCTTATGAAAACAGGCTGAGACAAAAGTATGCTAGTGGTGTCTCGGCCTGTTTATACTTTTGTTACCGATTGTTCTTAAAACACCAAAATGGAGGAGAAAAGATATTTTTGATTAATACTCATTAAAATATTCTTGAATCTTTTTAGGCTCCTTTGTTTTCGTTAAAGCAAGCATTAAAAGAATACGGGCTTTTTGTGGATTTAATGAATCCGATGTAACAAACGTATCTTTATTATCTGATTCTTCATGTGTCACAACCCCGCTTCCTACGCGGCTTGATCTAACGATAACTACGCCTTTTTTTACCGCATCTCTAGCACCTGTTAGAGCAGCATCCGATAGCAGCCCATTTCCTGCTCCTGCGACGACTATTCCTTTAGCTCCAGCTTTGACGGCTGTGTCATAAAAGTTTCTAGAGTCGTTTTGATACCCATATATGATGTCTACTCGAGGAAGCTTATCTAATTTTGATACATCGAATAGTGATTGCGTTGTATGCTTACGAGTTGCTTTATTATAAAATAATACCTGATCTCCAGCTATTTCTCCTACATATCCCTGTTCAGGAGATTTAAACGTATCCACTGCCGTTGTATGTGTTTTCGTTATATAACGAGCTGCACCAATTCGATCGTTTAGCGCTACTAAAACACCGGTATTTCGTGCTTCTTTTGTAGAAGCAATTTTCACCGCATTATACAAGTTTAGCGGTCCATCTGCACTTATAGCGGTAGCTGGTCTCATTGAACCAACCACAACCACAGGTTTGTCACTTTTTACTACTAAATTTAGAAAATAAGCCGTTTCCTCCATCGTATCAGATCCGTGTGTCACGACAACTCCATCAATATCCTTAGACGCTAATAGTGTATTAATTCGTTTGGCTAACTTCAACAAAATGCTGTTATTTATATTTTGACTTCCGATATTTACAACTTGTTCTCCGCTTACATTCGCTAGTTTTTTTAACTCAGGAACAGCTTTAATGATTGTTTTAATGTCAAGAGCTCCTGATTCATATCCAGTTGTGTCTGTGCTGCTTTCAGAAGAACCTGCAATCGTACCTCCAGTGGCCAAAATCTTTATATTGGGCAATTCTTCTTTCACTGAATGTTTTACAGTCATTTTAGAATCATTTACTGATGCATTGACAAATGATAAAGATCCCGAAAATAAGATAACGCTTGATAAAAAGGTGATGCTTACTATTCTTTTCAGTTTCATCGTTACGTAGCTCCTTTTACGCCAAAGACATGTAACGGTATTATTAGTAATTTGAGTTTGAAATATCCAATCATTTGTCCGCACGAAGAATAAATAGATAAACGCATTATTTTTATGAGATCCTTGTTGCTTTTTCTCTTAACAATTTTCTAATCTCCTCACATAAGTGAACTTGGGAATCTAAAATCTTTATTTCGTTTATATCTTCCATTTGTTTAGACATGAGTTGGGTTCCTTTATAACATTTTAAGGAACTATTCTGTTCTAAAAAATGGAAATCATTTCGCTTTTTTACCCATTTAACATAAGGTAGTCTCTATATAGGGATGAAAATAATGATTTTAATAGGAACGTTTATAAAAAAAATCCTTGCTGCCGCAGGTAAGGAGTCATTATTGATATAAGACATGCTTGACATTTATACGGTGAGAGTTGTCTTATTTACTAAAATTCAGGTATATAATGCTTGTTCAAAGTCACATATTACTATAGTATTTGAAATTAAATTTTAAGATTTTAAAATAATTGTTGAAATTTAATTTCAAAGACGTTATTCTGTACTTGAGAACGATTTCAAACAAAAACAAAGATAGGATGATAAGTAATGCTTGAACATTTAACTACTGAGACTCGTAATGAAAAAACAATGAATCTAGATGAAATGTCCATTTTTGATTTTCTTACAACCATGAATGAAGAAGATGAAAAAGTTGCGAGTGCGATAAAAAAAGAACTTCCTTCTATTGCAAAAGCTGTAGAAGCTATTATAGAAGCTAAGAAACAAGGGGGGCGCCTTATTTATATAGGTGCAGGAACCAGTGGCCGCATCGGCTTGCTTGATGCTGTTGAGTGTCCGCCTACATTTGGTACAAACCCAGATGAAGTAATAGGCTTAATTGCCGGCGGAGAAAAAGCTTTTATCAAAGCAGTAGAAGGAGCAGAAGATAGTAAAGAGTTAGGCATGGAAGACTTACAAAACATTCGACTTACTAAGGTAGACATTGTTGTAGGGATTGCAGCAAGCGGTCGTACACCTTATGTCATTGGAGCATTAGAATATGCTAACTCAATTGAAGCTCAAACAATAGCAGTTAGCTGTAATAAGGGCTCTGATATTGGAAAAGTAGCAAACATTGCAATTGAAGTAGTAAATGGTCCTGAAGTATTAACAGGTTCTACTCGCTTGAAAGCCGGAACAGCACAAAAATTGGTTTGTAACATGCTTTCGACAGCTTCTATGGTAGGTATCGGAAAAGTGTATGGAAATCTAATGGTAGACGTTCAGCTGACGAATGAAAAGCTCGTAGAACGCGCAAAACGAATTGTGATGGAAGCAACTTCA
The DNA here is from genome assembly GCF_053345675.1 of Priestia sp. D51. NCBI lineage: Bacteria > Bacillati > Bacillota > Bacilli > Caryophanales > Bacillaceae > Priestia > Priestia sp. D51. The sequence goes on from NZ_JBLTIR010000001.1 coordinate 1,135,913, forward strand.
TGTACGTATGATACGGCAGAAGAGTACTTAGCAAAAGCAAATTGTAATTCTAAGCTTGCTATAGTCATGATTTTAACAGGACTTTCATATGAGGAATCTTTACATCGTTTAGAACAAACACAAGGGTTTATCCGTCAAGCAATCGTGAATTAAGTAGCGAAACTATAAGGGAGATGGGAACAACTATGAGTAAACATCATCAAACAGCTAAAGAACTGCTTCAAGCTCTTGGAGGCAGTTCTAATATAGCGAATTATACACACTGTATGACAAGACTCCGTGTCACCCCAGTGAATCATAATAGAATCGATGAAGCGAGTATAAAACAAGTGAAAGGAGTGGTAGGGGTTGTCGATGATGATACGTATCAAATTATTCTAGGACCAGGAGTAGTTACGAAAGTTGCTGAACAATTTGGTATTGTACTTCAAGAAGATCCTGCAGCTCCTTCATCTGAAGATTTGACGTCAAAAGGTGCAGATATGAAGTCTGAGCTAAAAAAGAAAAACAATACGCCATTCAAAAATTTTTTGCGAAAAGTTGGGAGCATTTTCATACCTTTAATCCCAGCATTCGTAGGTGCAGGTTTAATAGCTGGTATTGCCTCTATTTTAGCCAATAGCATAACTGCAGGAGATCTTGATAAAGATACTTGGCAACAATACGTTACGATCCTTAATGTGATCAAAAATGCAATCTTCAGCTATTTAGTTATTTATGTAGGTATTAACGCAGCAAAAGAGTTTGGAGCTACTCCAGCCCTAGGTGGAGTTATCGGAGGTATCACCCTTTTAACGGGAGTTACAGAAGAATTTCCTATTATGAATATCTTTACCGATCAGCCTCTAACGCCTGGGCAAGGCGGGGTTATCGGAGTTTTGATTGCTGTATGGTTACTTTCATTTTTAGAAAAATTCTTACGTCGATTTATTCCTGATGCAATCGATATTATTGTTACACCTACAATTGCTCTTCTGATTGTCGGATTGTTAACGATTTTCTTTATTATGCCTTTTGCAGGTCTAATTTCTAGTAATTTAATTGGCGGAATAGATTGGACACTTGAACGTGGAGGGGTTTTTGCAGGTTTTGTACTAGGAGTGGCATTTTTACCATTGGTGATGCTAGGTCTGCATCAAGTATTAATCCCTATTCATATTGAAATGATTAACACAGCTGGTATGACCATCTTGCTTCCGATTCTTGCAATGTCTGGTGCTGGACAAGTAGGTGCAACTTTAGCACTTTGGGTTCGTTGCCGTAAAAATAAATCACTTGTTACCATTATTAAAGGGGCTCTTCCTGTCGGAATATTAGGTATTGGAGAACCACTTATTTATGGAGTTATTCTTCCATTAGGACGCCCATTCATTACGGCTTGTATCGGTGGAGGAATTGGAGGAGCTGTAATTGGAATGTTCGGAAACGTTGGTTCCATTGCTATCGGCCCATCTGGCCTAGCTTTAATTCCATTAATTGCTCATGGTTTATGGCTGAAATATATCATCGGCTTACTTGCAGGATATGCTGGAGGATTCATCTGCACATATTTATTTGGCATACCAAAAGAGGCTATTACAGAAGGCTCTAATAACAAAGAAGTACCTGAAGCGAAGACAAAAGCTGAAGTTGCTGCAACAGGTGAGAAAAAAGAAATGAACGATACAACTTTAGGAAGCGCATTCAAACTTCCGTTTGATGGATATATTGTGCCTCTAGAAGAAGTCCCTGATGCCGTTTTTTCTTCAAGGATGATGGGAGACGGTTTTGCCATCGAACCAACTAATAATACGCTTATTTCTCCTATCAATGGGGAGGTTGTTAGCATCTTTCCTACAAAACATGCCATAGGTCTAAAAACAGATCAAGGTTTAGAGTTATTAATTCACATAGGGTTAGAAACAGTGAACTTGAATGGGAAAGGGTTTACATGTCTAATTAAAGAGGGAGAAAAGGTTACACAAGGAACCCCGCTTTTAAAAATAGACCTAAACTACATTAAAGAAAATGCTAAATCACTTGTTACACCAATCATTTTTACAAATTTATCTGAACATAATCAAATACAGTTATTAAACACAGGGTACAATGAGCAAGGTATAACAAATGTTATTGAGTTAGTTTCTAAAAAACAGTAAGTTAATTAAATCTAATTGATTATTTAAGGGTACTTTTCTAAATAGAAGAGTACCCTTTTTTACTGGCGGCAAGTCATAACTTCTAGAGAGTAGCCAGGGCTGGATTGGCTATTAGTTCGTTTTTGTAATATTAAACATTAAGCAATGATAGGTTACTTTTACGCCATTTTCGTCACGATGATTATTTTCGTATAGGTTGATTAATTCACGAAAAAAGGAAGGGCGCTGACAGTAGCTTTCCTCGTTACTGTTACTTGCTCCAATCTTTTTTATTGATGTGAAAAATGCCTTAACCGTCGGAAAGTATTGAACCTCTAGCTCCTCCGTTTTTGATAGTTTAAATGGATGCTCTCTCAATGGAACTAATGCTTGTTCACAAATTTGAGACAACTCTTCAAGAGAAAAAAACGATTGGCCAGGTGAACTGTTACTGAAAAGACCAAGCTTTTGTTTCACATGGCTGTAGCATGAATGAAGCTCTTGAAACGTACGGTTACCAAAGGTTGAAAATAGCAGGCTGCCTGTAGGCTTAAGTTGTTTATACAATTTTTTAATTGTCGTATGAAGACTATTAAACCACTGAAATGTTGCATTAGAAATAATAAGGTCATAATGTCTTTCTATACTTAGTTCCTCGATATCTCCGCATATGAAAGAAATTCGATCTTCCCTTACTTTTTCCTTTGCTAACTCAATCATTCCTGATGACAAATCAACTGCTGTAATAGCAGCCTTAGGGAATTTTTCGCACAATAATTGTGTTAAATAACCCGTGCCGCAGCCAATTTCAAGAATAGCTATTTCCTCGTTAAAGAAATTGGTGGAAAGCTGATCTATTAATTGGTTTGCCATGCTTTTTTGTACATCGGCATAAGCATCATAAGTTTTAGCATGATTATTGAACCTTTTCTTTAAAAGTTGCTTATTAATCATAAATGAGCTCCTTTTCGAGAAATTTTTCTATAAGTTGTGTACAGTGCTGAGGCTTTGTAAAAAAAGGAATATGGCCAGCTTTTTCTAGGATACACAGCTGCGCTTTTCCACCAATTCTTTCAGCTATGAAAGAAGATGACTCAGGTAAACATATTTGATCATCTTTTCCATGGATCAACAAACAAGGAGTTTGAATTTGATTGAGTTGCATTCTAACATCTTTTTGGAGTAAATAATCCAGCCCTGTAAGGAGGGAGTACATACTGTCTCCTTGATAATCACGCTGAACAACTTCTATAAATTGATGATGAAATTCTTCTTCTTTTTCAGATTTAGTGAACATAGCGTTATAAAATGAAGTAAGGGTTTCTTCTTTATTACGCTGTAGTTGTTTTTTCATACGTTCAACAATGCGTTGCTCCCATCCAAATGTATTATGCATGCCGTTTGTAAAGCGACTAGTTCCGCTAATTAATATGAGTCCTTCTATCTTGTTAGGGTATAAATTTGCAAGTTCAAGCGTTACAAGAGAACCTAATGACCAACCCATTAAATAAACAGTGCCTGGAGTAGAAATAAGCAATTGGATTGCTCGTTCTCTAAAGTTACTTAGTTCTTTTACACCTCTCCAGTCTGTACACAAAACGTTACATATAGTAGACAATGATTTTATGATTGGTTGAAACGCTGCTTTTTCCATTCCCCATCCGGGAAATATTATAATAGTGGATGGTTTCATTGAATCACACTCATTTCTTTTCCAATTAGAGAAATTCTCTTTATGGCCCAATCTAAATCTTCTCGCGTATGATCTGCTGTTACAGTAAAACGAATTCTTGCTTTATTTTCAGGAACAGTAGGAGGCCTAACTGCAATAGCAGCAATTTCTTCTTTCTGTAAACGCTCTGCAAACTGCATTGTTCTTTTGTTTTCTCCCGTTAAAATTGGAATGATCTGAGATTGACTATTACATGTGTTAAATCCTTCGTATGTAAGTGCCTTCCTAAAAAATAGTGCATGTTTATGAAGAAGTGCGCGGCGCTCTGTGTCTTGTTGCACCTTTTCAATTGCAGCCGTTATTGCACCGAGTATAGCAGGGGGAAGAGCAGTTGAATAAATGAGTCCTCGCATTCTATTTTTCAAATAATCTATGAGCCACTGTTTTCCCGTAACATAAGCTCCAAATGACCCTAGCGCTTTACTAAACGTTCCCATTTGAATATCAATTTTATCTTGCAGATTAAGAAAATGTGCGTATCCTTCACCATTTTTTCCGTATACACCGCTTGCATGAGCCTCATCAACCATTAGTAGGGCGTTATATTGCTCTTTTAATTTAACAAGCTCCTTGAGCTTGGCGAAATCGCCATCCATGCTGAAAACAGTATCTGTTACAACTAACTTCCGTGACTCTAAGGGAACTTTTTTTAATAAATTTTCTAGGTGGTTCATATCGTTATGGCGATAGCGTTGAAGTTTTGCACGGCTCAGTAGGGCCCCGTCAATGATACTTGCATGATTTAACTTATCGCTGAAGATGAAGCCATTACGCGGAACCAAGGCTGAGATGATTCCTAGGTTTGCATTATAACCACTATTGATAATAAGTCCTGCCTCAGCTTTTTTCCAATTAACAAGGGCTCTTTCTGCTTTCTCGTAAAGGAAGTGATTTCCTACTATTAAGCGTGAAGCTGTTGCTCCTACTCCATACGTCATCACAGCATCACTCATTGTTTTCTTCAGTCCACTATCTCCTGCATAGCCTAAATAGTTATTAGAGGCAAGGTTTAACATTTTACGTCCATTGACTGTAAGCCATGGTTGTTCAGTAAATTCTGTAGTAACAAGGTGCCTTTTTTGAAAAATCTCATCTAAATAGGCAAGTTCTCTCTTAATATCTTCTTCCCAATACAATACACTCTCACCACCGACAATAAAATTAGTTAACTTTAATTTTTAAAAAGTTAACATATATATCTAATCACTCCTTTAGAAGAGTGTCAAGATGAGAGAGGTTATAAAAACTCTTGAATAAAAGAAGCAAACTCCTAACGGTAGGGAGTTTGCTTTTTTTGTTCTTTAAATATTCCTGTTTAATAACAAACGTCTTTTCCAACATGTTTTGGATTTATTTACACGCATCATATTAATCTAGCAATTTTATTTGCTTTACTAAACACTTCATATTGATTATCCTCATTTTCTTAGTTATAATGTAATTGTTACATTTGTAATAATAATGTAATATAATTGTAACTTATATACATTTTTGCGGTGTTAGACAGAATGGTAGCTAATTTTAAAAAATGAAAAGCTATTTATGGATAAGCCCTTAGCGATTGTGGAAGCAGCCGCGAGGGGAAAACTTTAGATAAAAAGGTGAGGACAATGTTGAAAAAAATATTTATTTTAGTTGTTCTAGGATATATATTCTTGAGTAGCAAGTATTTTCTTCAAAATTATGTGTATGCGGGCACGTATGAGCAGGATATAAAGGTTAACGATGACTTAGTGTCGAGTCTTCTTTTAGAAGAAGCTGTTTTTTGACGGCTTTTAAGGTGCTAAATTTTATATAAAGAGGTAATGGGTAGAGTTGTAATTTCTTAATGTTGTCAGTCTCTTCCCTTATCTTCACAGGTAAAAAGTAGGCGGTAGTTAACATAATTGCAGGACTTCGGGTCCTAATAGATTTTTACATTGCCTAGACAACAACGAAGTAGAGAAGAACGATGTAGTTGAGAAGAGAAGGCTGAGGGAGTAAGAATAAAATGAAAAACTATTTAAATGTAGAAGAAGGAAAAAATAGCTGGAAGCGTTATGTAAGTACAACAGTCCTTGCTTCTGTGTTTATGCTGTTAGGATCCATTATTTATATTATTGCTGAAATGATAATGGTTGCAGCTGATGAAAGTGGAAAATCATATGTTGATTTTGATACCGGATTAGCTGTAGGAATCAATGCTAATCTTGATTTTCTGTTGTCTCATATTATGTACATATGCTGGATTTTTGGTTTATGGATCGGGATTCGTTTTATTCACAAACGAAAAATGAAATCACTAATCACTGCTAACAAACGTGTGAACTGGAAGAAAGTAATATGGTCTTTTGGAGCTTTTAGTCTGTTACTAATCGTTTCACAATTAATTGATGTCGTGTTTAACCACTCGGATTATTCATGGAATCATGTAAGTTTAAAAGAGTATGCCCTGTTAGTACTGATCACGCTTTTATTAGTACCTATTCAAACAACAACCGAGGAGCTGTTTTTTAGAGGTCTTCTTCTTCAATGGGTGGGTAAGAAAGTGAAGCGTCCAATTTTACTTGCGATTATTGTGGGACTAATGTTTTCAATAGGTCATTTTGCTAATCCCGAAATGAATAAATCCATTATATTGGTGGGACTAGATTATATTGTAGCTGGTTTTGCTCTTACATATATCGCGGTTAAAACAAAAAGCTTAGAAATTACCATTGGCGCACACGCAGCCAACAACATGTTTCTCGCTCTGTTCCTTACAACGGATGATTCTGTTTTCGGGTCTATACCGAGTTTGTTTAAGGTAGCTAACACTGAGCCAGGAGCTAACCTTATTTGGTCGATTGTTATGTTTAGTGTTTTCTATATCTTATGTAGAGGGAAGATAAAAAAGGAAGAAGCAGCTGACAAAGATCAGCTTATTACTTAAATTGGCAGAACCAATACCTAAACAGGATAGGAGATGTAACAGAGTGAGTGGAAATCACGATGAAAATAAACCATTGACTCGTGCAGAAATGAAGCGGGGCCACTTAGCTACTCAACATCGTATTTTAAATGTGCTTATCGTTCTTGCATCGATTGCTGCAGTATATCTAGTAATAAAAACCATACTTTAAAAGAGCAGCCTTAAAGGCTGCTCTTTTTATTTTGTATAAACACGCGCACGCAGCTACCAATTGAAAAAAGCTTTTAACGAAATCATTGTAGCCGCGTAGACAAGAGATGAGATTAAAAAGGTTGGCAAATGCGCATGTTTTTCAAAAGGGAGCTCTTTACTGATGACGTTAAATAACATTGCACCTGAACTAAAAGCAATCATCGACTCAATAAGCAGTCCTGATGAGGGACCGAAAACGCCCAGAATGGACCCAAGAAAAGTTGCTCCGGCAAGCATATAGCGACCTCTATTTTTGTGTAAGCGCGGATGTTTTTTTCCTAGATGGTAAGACCACCCGATAAAATGAAGGCTGATAGCCAGTCCGTAGAATACTGATTCAACTCGCTTAACATCGGTTGAAAACACGACATAAGAAATGATAAAAGAATAAATCATAAAAAAACTAGCCTGTACCATATAAACGGTCAGTTCCGTTAGGTGAGTGGCTGCTTTTGTTTGAGCAAATGAATACACTGAAAAATAGACGAGTAAGCCGAGAAGACCAAGAAAATATAGTTCAGTATCAAGGGCTAGCGATCCTCCAAACTCTTCTTGTTTCTTATGAAGCGTCGGTAAGATATAAATAAATACATAAGCAATAGCTACACCGCCTGATAATGAGAGCAGCTTTTGCTCCCCGATTGGAGAACGTTCGACAATCGTTAATGCGTATAGTTGAATGAGGATAAAAACAATACCTATGATAATTGATTCAATTGTAACCATGATGGTCTCCTTTTAAGGTTCACTTTTAGGGTTTAATTCCCTTTAATAGAAGAAGAGAAACCATGATTTAGATGGAAACATTGCTGAATTATAGGTAGATGTTCGAAAACGTCAGACTTTTAAGAATGGTGTTAGTTTATAGTATATACATATTTTACTTACTTATTATTAGCTAGAGAAAGGGTATTTATTATAAAGGAAAGCTGTTGAGTTCGCGGGTGAAGGCATATTCATTCTGTATTTTGGTATAGCTAGAACGTTTAAATGGCGGCCCTGAAGGTTTCCTTTAAGAGAACACTTTCCTATTCCTTTTATTTATTGTGTTAATTAAGATACAAAGATATAAAATATAGAAAAAATGTTATTATATAGATATTGTTCTGAAAATAAAATGATGTATGGGGGATATCAGCTAATATGTTTTTTGTCATTATAGGATTTATAGCCGTCTTTATCACTTTATGTTCGTTAGAAGCTAAGCTAAGAACGATAGTGAAACAAAATGATAGATTAATTAAATTACTTGAAAAAAAGAACAGATACTAACAAAAAATCACCTAATAGGATATTGGGGTGCTTTTTTATCGTGTAGGAGGATTTAAATTGAAAAGGAAGTTTTTGTTTTTAGGACTTATATCTATTTTTTTATTAGTATTGGGTAGCTGTGGTACCAAAGAAGAAAGTGTGCGTTTCGAAGGTGAAGGAGATCATTGGAAAGCTTTATATCTTTTAAATAAAGGAGAGAATACTGAAAATGGGCAAGGCAGTATCATCTATAAAGGAAAAGACAAGGAGAAAGTAGGAAAAGTTTCTTATGTTGTTGAAGGGGAAACAAGCAAATTATCAGGTACAGATGACGAGACAGAAGGGAAAATTAATTTAAATGGAAGCTGCAGCGGGTGTTCGACTCAAAGCAGCAACGCTCCTTATCACGTGACAATAAAATGGAATGGGAAAGAAGATAAATTTGATTTAACATCAAAGTAGAACGATAAAACGTTGTATGTATATGAAACTAAAAATCTGGCCACGTTAATAACATATTTTTCCTATTCTGATCAAGTTAAAAATCCTTTGCCTACATCAGGGAAGGATTTTTTTAAAAAATTTTGCATTTATTGGTTGTTAATCTGAATAAAGGGGAATTACATCTATTAAGAGCATACAAAGGGGATAAATAGTAGTGACAAATTATAGGTACTATACGGGATCCCTGTTCGTCAGGGAATTAGAACGTTTAAAAGAAGAATATATTCAACTTGATCTCGATGATATGAAAAGAATGGTTGAAGAAGATATTTTACTGTTGGAAAAAGCGGTTAATATGTTGTCTGTGAATACCATTTCTTAAGTTAAGCAACTTACTCAAGAAGCAATAAAGCATTATTTAATGACTACTGTTCATTCAATTTTAAAAAATGCTACCTCTTGTAACTGGGAAGAGGTGGTCTTTTTCAATTTCTAGACTGGATAGGGCATATGAAACAAAAAAAAGCGTTTGAAAGAAGTTTTATAACATTTCCTAGTTTCTAACAAATGTTGCCCAAACAAAAAAAGGACATTTCTTTTATGCCCTGTTCCCTCATATCAGCCCCGCCTACGCTAAATACTATGACAGCCACTCATGCCATCCAACCTATACTTAGTATAAACGAAAACGTTTACAAAGTAAAGATATTAATTAAATATTCTGTCTATTTTTTATATTAAACGTATCTATTTCGAATAATATCAAATATAATAGATGAAATTTTTAATGTCTAGAGATTAGCTCACTCATTAATCTGTTTAAAGCAATGTGTAATATATCATGTTCTGTATACTCTTGTTCAAAGGCTAGACTTCTTTTTTCTTTTTTCCTCAACAGCTTTCTAATTTCCTCACATAAGTAAAGTTGAGAATCCAAAAGCTTTATTTCTTTTCTATCTTTTGTTTGTTTAGACATGAAATCAACTCCTTTATGATTCTTTAAGGAACTATTCTACCTTAAAAAGTAAAAATCCTTCTTCTATTACATCGGATTAACATAATGGGGTTTATTAGAAGGACCAACCTTAGATTAGAGAAAAATTGATCCTGTTTTTTGAGAAACAATGTGTCAACAATGCTACAAAAGGATTCTTTTTCTATTTAAATATCTTCTAAGGTGCAAATCCTTAAAAGTTAACTTCCTTTAATTATAATTAATGGTAAAATAATCAATATAAAAGGAGGTTATCATGTATTCACCACAGAAAGCCTTATTGGCCAGTTCTCTTTATTTTGTATTCATTATTTTCTCTTTCATAATTAGTTTCTTTATTGGAAGAATACTTATTATAAAATCTCATAGATCAGTAGGAGAAGTTCAGGCAATTTCTCTTTTTATTCATTTTGTTTTGTTCGGAACGGATTTTAGATATTGGTGGTGGGGACACGCTATGTCTATTCTTAACATCTTTGAGTTTTTAGCAACTACGTTTATAAGCGTTCTTCTCTTTATAATTAGCGAATGTATTCTTTATTCCTGGTTGAAAAAGCTCTATAAGACGAATGTACAAAAAGGTGCTTAAATCTAAAACAACAGAAATCTTAATGCAATAAGATCTATCTCATTGTAAAAATGTCATTGAAAGAAGGGCAATAAGTTGAAAAAAGCCGTGACGACTGTTTCAGCAATTCTACTAATAGGAGCAGCGATTTTTTATTTTGTTACATTCTTTTCCTATATCCCATCTGATAAGTTTTTCGGTTTCCCTGTCCCTAAAAATGCAAAGTTAGTAAAAGGAAAAAAACGTGCAGCTATATATGATTGGTCTAAAGCTTCTGAAGAAAACGGCATCCCGTCAGGATATAAATTAGTGATTAAATCAAAAGGGTGGAAGGAAAGGGATCGAGAATGGGCCTCGACTTATTATGAAAAAGGAAATAAGATAATTGATTTAATAGCTCAAACCGATGAATTAACCTTAATTAAAGACAAAGATTAACTATACGTAAAATGTAAGAGAGGGTTTTTTTATTGATTTTAGAAGTATATACAAAAATGTTCTATTTAAACAGATTAATGGCTTCATTCAATTATGCACCTACTTATTTTAATTTGGCTGTTGTATATCGTAAGTAGAAATACACATTTACCTTTGTCAGCGATATTTATGGAATGAATTGTAATTTGTGGTTAACTCTTTTTAAAAGGAGAAGATAAATCAATGAGTACAAAAAGAATATATCTTACACCATTTGAAACTACTCACATTCAATACTTACATAAATGGTTAAATGATGAACGGGCAATACGAGTGATAGGCAGAACACCTTTAACTTATGAAGAGGTGGTACAAGAAGTAGAAAAGAAAAGAATGAACAACGATTTAATTTTAGGAATTGAAAACGATAAAAAAGAATTAGTTGGATGGGTATTTCTGAAGGATATAGACCATGGACATGGAAGAGCTAGTATAGGAATTCTCCTATCTTCAGAATCTAGAGGTCACGGATATGGTCGAATGGCTATGGAGCAAATGATTGATTTAGGGTTTAAACAGCTTCGTCTAAATAAAATCTATTTAACCACAAGAGGAATAAACGAACAGGCCATTGCATTGTATGAAAAAATTGGTTTTGTTACCGAAGGAAAATTAAGAAACCATGCCTATGTGGATGGGAAATACGTAGATACATATTTTATGGGTATATTAGCTTCAGAGTGGAATAAGTAAGCTTACCGGCCATGATGAAATTTTAAAAACTAGTACTTCTTAAGGTATGTATTTGATTTTAGACAACGGGAGGGATATAAATGAAATCTTATAACTATTTTTGTTCTACTCAAATTGAGGTAGGAATGGGCAAAGCTAGAGAATTACCAGAAATGCTGACATCTTTAAATATTGGTTCATCAATTTTAGTCGTGAGTGACCCTGGTGTGGTTCGTGCAGGATTAGTTTCACCAATTGTAACTGCCCTGGAGGCAGCTGGTTATCGAGTGCTGGTATTTGATTCAATTGAACAAAACCCTCGAGATACGAATTGCTTGGAAGGTGCTAAGTTATTTCGTGACTTTAGTGCGGATGCAGTTGTTGCCATTGGTGGCGGGAGTGCGATGGATACAGGAAAAGCTATTGCGCTGTGCGGCCCAAACGTCGGGGAACCATCTGACTATGCAGACGGCCGACTTCTGTATTCAAACATTGCACCAGTTATTTGTATTCCAACTACTTCAGGTACGGGCTCAGAGGTTACTCGTTCTGCCGTTATTACCGAGGCATCTACACATCGGAAAATGACGCTCAAACATAGTACATTAAGACCTGTCTTGGCGATTCTTGATCCTGAACTAACATTAAGTCTTCCGCCTTCTGTTACGGCTGCGACTGGCATTGATGCCCTCGTTCATGCGATTGAAGGTTATACGTGTAAAGTAACAAATCCTATTTCACAAGCGCTTGGAGCTCAAGCAATGAGAACGATTGTTTCGGCATTACCTATCGTTTTCCGAGATGGTAAAAATGAAGCGGCTCGTCAAGATATGCTGGAAGGAAGTCTCTTAGCTGGCTTGTGTTTCGGATCTGCAGATGTTGCTTCGGTACACTGCTTAGCAGAAGCGCTTGGAGGACTTTATGATACCCCGCATGGAGTTGCTAACGCAGTATTTTTACCATATGTATTAAAATTTAATTCTATGGAGAATAAGCAGCTGCATGCTACATTAGCAAGGTATATGAATTTTGCCAAAGATTCAGATTCAGATGAAACAGCTGTTGAAAAATTAATTCAAGGAATTATAGAATTAACAGAATCATTAAACATTCCTAAATTAAAAGAGCTAGAGGGTGTAAAGAAAGAAGACTTTCCGAGCATTGTAAAGTTGGCTATGCAAAACAACTCAACGCCAAGTAACGTCCGCTTAATTACCGAGGCTGATTATATGCAAATTCTTGAACAAGCTTACTTTGACCGTGTAGATAAAAAACGGCATTCTGAAGTAGAGAGCTTGAATTAAAGAATGAAAATTAAAAACCGGCCCCAATTGTCAGACAGTGTCTAACGATTGGAGGCCAGTTTTTAAGTAGGATCTATTTTTAATAAGAAGATACGTAATACCAGTTCTTATGTACTTTTTCTATCTGTTTAAAATCTCCGTCAAAATCGCTTTTTGAAGGCTTATGATCGTTTGGATCATAAACAAATCCTGAGAAATTGTCTAGCATCCCGCGGTACGTAAAGAAAAGAATGGATGTCGACTTTCCTTTTGTTTCTACTTCAATGTCGCCTCCGCCTTTAGACAATTGGGTATACTCTTTTGGCAATTGAATAAGTGATGGACTATCGGGGACGTTAGGTTTAATCACGCCATTTTCTATTTTAGCCGCAGCTTCTTCTCTCTTCTCTTGATGGATTTTAAAGTTCAAATCCAAGTTGACTTGAGTAAAGGGAAAGAAGAACCATAATGCGATAGTGATGAGCTGAATAACAACGGGCTGCCACTTTCTATTTTTAAAAAGGTGAATCAATGCCCATACAGTTATGATGATAAAGAAGGCATAGACAAATAACCAAACAGGCAACATTAAAAATTCCGTTATTATATCAACGAGATCCCACTGGAATAACGATACTGAAATAACTAACAAACTACTAATTAACGATAAAACCAACAATCGACTACGTTTCACACATTTTCCCCTTTCTGAAATTATTCTTTTTTAGTCTTAATTATATATTAAAATCCTTATAAAGACGTATGTATCATAATGTAATTTTTCGATAGAAATAAAAGCAGACCTTTCTTGTTTCCTCTTCTATTTTGAAGACAAATAAAGGAACATACAAATTCACTGTATGTTCCTTCGCTTATTTTTATATTTGTTGAGTGACTTTATTCGAATTAACGTCTTTGTTTACCTGCTTTTTATGGAGCCATTGATAAATGATTGGAATCACTAGGAAGCTATTACAAGTAGATGTAATCATTCCTCCAATTACTACAATTCCTAACGTTTGAGAAATTACCGTATCTGCTTGATGCGAAAAGGCAAGTGGCAACAGCGTTAAGATTGTTGTAGCAGCCGTGATTAAAATTGGGCGAACTCGAGAGAGACTGCCAGAAATAACGGCTTGTTGTATATCCATTCCACTTTTACGGTTGCGTTCAATTTTATCAATCAACACAATCCCATTAGTTACAACGATTCCTGTAAGCATCAGCACCCCGATCAATGCAGCCAAGTTCCATTCGCCTCCAAAAATTACAAGAGCTATCACAACGCCACTTAATGCAAGCGGGATACTTAGCAAGACAGAGAAAGGCGCTCTCCAGCCTTTAAACAGTGTTGATGTGATTAACAACACGAATAAAATAGAAAAGGCAACGGCAACGGACATGTCAAAAATCATGCTTTTTACTTGTTCTGTTATACCTCCCATCGAATAGGTTACACCATTTGAAAGGTTCATACCTTGAAGTTTTTTATCCACTTGTTTAGATACTTTGCTGATATCATTAGATGTAATTTGAGCTGTTACTAAAGAAAACGGTTGTCCATTTCTTTCACTAATAGTAGAAGACGTCGGGTCTTTTGTAATCGATGCTAGCTCATTAAGTTTAACAATTTTTCCGCCTTTGCCCGAGAACGTTTCATTTCCAAGAGACTTCATCACATCTTCTGGACTCGTATTCATTTGAACATTGAGCTGATCAGAAGACGTTTGATCTGCATATACATCAACGGGAAGACTCATATGATTTACTACGAGAGTTGCGTCTTTTGTCTGTGTCATATATCGATTAATCACGGTCATTATGTCAGAAAGCTGAACTCCTTTTTGAATAATAGCCTGCTGGTTAAACGTAATTTTGTATTTTGGTTGGCCGTTTGTTAGATCAATTTTTCCGTCTACACTTAAGCCATCTATTGTAGATAATTCTTTTCGTGCTTTTTCAGCTGTTCTGTCTAAGGTAGCCTGGTCGGAGCCGGCAAACATGATCTTCATTTGCGAATCATCACCAGAAATATTTTGGCTCGTTACGGTATAAGCTACATTTTTCGAAAGCTTAGGAAGAGTAGAAGCTAACTGCGTAATCACTGTATCTATTTCTTTCTCATTCTGTAGTACTACTGAAAGATTGGCTACATTTGGTTTTTGTAAAAAACCACCGCCTTGATCGAACACGTCATCACTTTGCGGCGTACTGGTTGCACCAAACGTCGATGAATAAGACTTTACTTTGCTATTTTTTTGTAGATTTTGTTCCACTTTTTGAACCTCAGCATCGACTTGTTGTAGAGTGCTTCCTTGAGGCAATTCTACTTTAATTGCAACTTGACCTGTTTTGGCACTTGGCAAAAATGAAACAGGAAGGAAAGCGGAATAAGAAGCTGCAAAAATAAAAAGTAAAGCCGAAATGAGCACGACGAGTTTCTTATGCTTTAGTGCCGATGCCAAAACGGGCTTCATCATAGGTTCAAGAGAAACAGCTTTCTGCTTTGATGGTGCTCCTTTCCACCCCATAAAGGCAAGTGTAGGAATCACCAGCATGGCAACAAAAAATGAAATGATTAACGCAATCACAACGGACCAAGCAAACCCGCTATAAGAGGCGCTTACAATTCCTCCTACAAAAGCTATTGGAATATAAACAGCGATAGTGGTAAGTGTTGAACCAAGAATAGCTGGAATCATTTCATGAACAGAAGCACTTAAAAGTGGCAGCAGCGCTTTATTTTGAGACTTTTCTCTCCTGCGATACATATTATCAATGATAACGATTGAATCATCTACAATACGTCCCATGGCAACAATTAGTCCTGAAACGGTTAAGATATTAAGCGTAATGCCCATTGTTTTTAAAATAGCAGCTGTTGCTAACAATGAAATGGGCAGCGAAATGGCTATAAGCAGCGTAGATCGCACGTTTCGGAAAAAGAAAAATACGCAAACCATGGAGAATAAACATCCGAGTAAGCCTTCTCGAATTAACCCATTTAACGAATCGTTTAATTCTTTTTCACGATCCAACTGCGGTGTTAATGACACAGATCCATCTTTAACAAGCTGCAGTCCATGTACCCGTTCTTTTACATGTTTCGCTACGTCTGTAATATTGGCAGATGGCGTTTTAATGACATTTAATTGAACGCTTGGTTTACCATCTATTCTAGCAACTGTTTTTACATCATTTAACGCATGTGAAATGCTTGCAACTGCTGAAAGAGGGATGGAATTACCGTCTGCATTTTTAATTTTAATGTTTTTCATTTGCTGTTCATTTAACGTCCATCCCTCAAAGGTAACGGGAATCGATAGCTGATTTTGCAGTACAATCCCTTTAGGTAATGATGGAACGGATAGAGATAGTGCTTTATTCAAGTCATCCATCGTTAAATTATTTTTCGCTAAATCCTTCATTCCTACTGTCAAAACATATCCATCTTTTGCCCCGCCAAATGTGGAGACGTCAGATACTCCAGGCACTGTTTTTAATTGTTGGACGATATCTTGTTGAACGGTTGATTTCAATTGGTTTTCATCCAGCTTATCACTCGTTAAGTTATACGTAAGTATAGGAAAAGAACTGGTTGTAACTCTTGTAACAAGAGGCGTTGATGTAATGGTTGGCGGTATATCAGCGTTAGCCAAAGCTTTATTTACATCGCTTTCTGCTTGCTTCATATCCGTATTCATTGGGAAATAGAGACTCATAAATAAGCCGCCATCATATGAGCTCGTTTCAATATCTTGTAATCCGTCTGTCGTTCTTGCAGCACTTTCTAATTTGTCTGTAACCAATTGTTTTACTTGTTCAGCTTGATACATAGGTAGACGCATGCTTACAGTAAGTGTTGTATTATTGATGCCTGGAAGATAATCTCGTTGCATTTGAAAAGCTGAAATACCACCCCAAGCTAAAATAATCACGACACATACAATCATTAAGATAGCTCTTTGCATAGTTCCTTCTACGAGTTTTTTGAGCATATATTTACTCCTCCTGCTTTATTATCTTTGTACAGAAAAATTTCCTAAAGCCTGTCTTATCAGATGTTTCCACTCATTTATTCCATTGTGCGAATACTCTAGAAGGTTAAAAAGGCTTATGAAGACTCTAGATCGTACTAATCCTTTAATAGATTCATGCATACCTATGTTTTCCTTTCTGTTACATAAATTTGTTATCAACTCCTTAACCTATTGATTAGAAAAACAATTCGTTTCATAAAGCGTTTTCAAATAGGACTCTTTAAGTCTAGGGCTTGTAATTAAAAAAACATTAAAGATAACATTAAAAATTCATGAAAAAGCCTTTGTTTTCTAAAATCAGTGCTACAGTAAAACTAAGTAGATCTCTTTAATGTCCTATCTCCAGTTAGATTCAGAGTGGGATTATCCACTCGGTTTTAGATAAACATGTGTATAGGAAAGAAGGACGAATTATGGATTTTATTCCATCTTACTTATATAGATTATTCCGGTTATATTTTGTTGTTTTTATGAATGTAGTTCGTTAGCTAAATAGAAAAGGGCATTCTTTCCTCAAGGAAATGTTTTTTTTAGTCTAGTTGAGAGAGGAGAATATCGATGAAAAAATGCATTTTAATCGTTGAAGACGAAGTAATGATTGCGAGGGCCCTTCAAATTGAGCTTGAGCATGAAGGATACGAAGTAATCGTGGAACACGAAGGGAAAACCGGCTTAGAAGCCGCCTTGAATAACAATATTAATTTAATTTTATTAGACGTTATGCTTCCAGGATTAAATGGAATTGAAGTTCTTCGAAGAATTAGAAAAAAAGATATCTACTTGCCCATTATTCTTTTGACAGCTCGCGACACCACGCTGGATAAAGTGATGGGGCTAGATCATGGGGCGAATGATTACATCACCAAGCCGTTTGAAATAGAAGAAGTTTTAGCTAGAGTACGTAATAGTCTTCGTCATAGAGCGATCGTTCAGGATGTTACTGAAAAAAAAGATGTTCATTTATCTATAGAAGATTTATCTGTAAATTTAGAAACTAGAGATGTACTTAGAAAAAACAAGGCGATTATATTAACGCCGAAAGAATATGATTTGCTTGTTCACTTACTAAAAAATCAAAATATCGTACTAAGCAGGGAGAATATTCTTTTAACCGTTTGGGGCTATGATTATGAAGGAGAAACTAACGTGGTAGATGTGTACATCGGACATTTAAGAAAGAAACTAGAAGAAGGTAATCCATCTCCCTTAATTCAAACTATTCGAGGAGTAGGCTATGTGATGAGGAAGGATCAACATGAAAATCACTACCAAAGTTAATTTGTTTATTACGGTCTCTCTGTTAGCTAGCTTACTTATAGTCAATACGATTGTATTTTTCTTGTTTATGAAAACGACCGTTAATATGGAGGCCCATTTAGTTTCAAAAAACGCGAATGAAATGCTGAAGAAATATCATATTTCCGACACCTTAACATTAGACAAAAATCTTTTGAATTCGTACATGTCTACTCACTCTTTTATTCGAATTGTAGGACCCGACTCTAAAGTGATTGATCAGGTCAGTAATGATAACACCCTTGTTAAGAAAATTCATCCTGCTTTTTCGTCAGAAAAAAACTTTGAACTTAGACCTTTTCAAGAACATCAAAACTTAGTAGTTCATGTACCTATTCAGCAAAATCAAAAAGTAGTAGGGACACTAGAAATAAGTGAACGGTTATCTGGGCTAGAAAGCCGCAAAGACATTATTTTATCCATAATGGGGACGGTCACGGCTATTTCTGTTCTTCTTTCTTTTTTAGCTGGCAGATGGTTATCAGCCATCATTATGAAGCCTATTGTATCTATGATCTCCACAATGGAAGATATTGAGCAAAGTGGAACCTTAAAAAAAATTAACATACAAACTGAAACAAAAGATGAAGTGTACAAAATGGCCGCTACATTTAATCGTATGATTGGTAAACTGGAGGAAAATTCAAATAAGCAAAGACAATTTATTTCCGATGCTTCTCATGAATTAAAAACACCTTTAACTATTATTAGCAGCTTTATTACGATTCTTAGAAGACACGGCACACGAGATGAAAAAATAGCCAAAGAAGCAACTGAGGCGATTTATATAGAAACAAATAGAATGAAAAGTTTAACTAAAACATTGTTAAGTTTAGCTGAATTAGAGGACGCCGAATCTGTTGATATGAAACCAGTTGATCTTGTTGCTCTCTGTACAACTCTTATCAATCAGTTTAAGCAAGTTTATGATCGGCCTATTGTTTTGCATAAAAATTCTCGGTCGATCTTCATTAATGGAGATGAATTGAAGCTGAAACAGGTTATCATTATCTTTTTAGATAACGCCATAAAGTACAGTACGGGTGCAATTGAAGTCTTTTTAGAAAGTGGTCAACAGAAAGGGATTCTTCGAATAAAAGATTACGGAATTGGGATACCAGAAGAGGATCAAGCGCATGTTTTTGAACGATTTTATAGAGT
The DNA here is from genome assembly GCF_053345675.1 of Priestia sp. D51. Lineage (NCBI taxonomy): Bacteria > Bacillati > Bacillota > Bacilli > Caryophanales > Bacillaceae > Priestia > Priestia sp. D51. The sequence goes on from NZ_JBLTIR010000001.1 coordinate 1,155,090, forward strand.
GGACAAGGCACGCAAACGGGATTCAGGAGGAAGTGGCCTGGGATTAGCCATTGCTAAAAATATTGTTGACCTTCATAAAGGGGAAATTCACATACAGAGCAGAGAACACGTAGGAACAGAAATTAAAGTCGTTTTCCCTCTTAAGAACTAAAAAAACTTAATTTTTGTATATACTTTTTAATACTAAGTATATACAAATACCCCCAGTCCATAAAAATGTCTAGGGGATTTTATTTTATGATGTAGTTTATTCCTCTTCAGGAATCTTAATTAAAATAGTGATAGCAACTGTTGTCAGAAATATAACTCCTAAAATGATCAATAGATTTGTACTCATATGTCCCATCTGCCCTTCTGCTATAATCCCTATAATTTCATTGTAACAAAGGAAATGAGTTAATAGAACAAAAAAATGAAAGCGTTTTATTTTTTGTTTTTATTCAGGATCTCTTTTGAAAAGATATATACTTTAGTTCCATATATTGTTAATAGAAGAAACTCATCAAAAAGAAGCCCTTGCTACAATTAGCAAGGGTTTTCAAAATTATGAGAATCACAGTTAATATGATTAGCTTAAAAGATATTCGTTTTCAGAGTTTATTAAATGTTTATACTCATTAAGAACAGGTAAATCAGTAGTAAAAGACGTTTTCAAGGAGGAATACTATATGCCCTACAATTCATTAAAAGAACTGCCTGATGGAGTAAAAGATAACCTTCCTCATCATGCTCAGGAAATTTATAAAGAAGCATTTAATTCTGCCAGTGACGAATACAAAGAAGAAGCTACGGCGCATAAAGTTGCGTGGAATGCGGTAAAAACAAAGTACAAAAAGGATAGTAATGACAACTGGGTGAAAAAATAGCTAGAAAAGAGCTGAAGATCCGAACGATAAACCGTTCGGATCTTTTTTATTATGAGGGTGAATGTAGGTGCTTGTAGCCGTTAATTGGATAGCGAGGCCAAGACTCCTGCGGGCTCACTTGCCGCCTGCGAAAAGCGAAGCCTTGCATGGAAATTAACAGCGGTGTAACAAGCAATTCATGCCCTGTTTATATCATTACTTATTCTTTTTCAGCTACGGTAAAGTATTGAACGCTGCTTTTAACGAGTACCAAGTCATTTGCTAAGTCCAATACTTTACTTTTATCTTCAAATCTATATTGTATGTAGTTCTTTGCACGAATAAGTGATTTAGTTTCAACTATATGACTGATTTCACCATTGATTAAATGAAACGTTACTTCAAACTTTTTCATAAGAAAACACCTCCATAATATCAATTTTTACTATTACCTCATTTCTAATACCATTTCTTTTGAACGTTTTTACAAAAGATTTCACTCTTGAGTTCACACCACCGGTGTCTAACAACGAAATGATTTGTTCTGCACCCATTTTTGATATTGACAGATTGGCAATACTTTGTAAGACTTAATATACATGATGTTCATTAGTTTACATTATGTATAGAATATATGCTGATGATACAGGATAGTTTAAATAGTCCATCGTATGTCTTAATAAAAGTGATACAAGGAGATCAACTATGTCTAAAAAAACAAAAGTAGATCCTAGGATAAAAAGAACAAATAAATACTTAAGAGACGCTTTAGTCGAACTTCTTAAAGAGAAAGATGTCACGTCCATTACGATTCAAGAAATTACGGAAAAAGCGGAGTTAACGCGAGGAACATTTTATTTACGCTATCAAGATAAGCAAGACTTTCTTGTTCAGATCATGAATGAAGTTTTAGAAGAACTAATAGAGCAGGTAAAGCCTAAACAAAATAACGAGGCTTCCTCAGAAGTAGAAGAAAAAGATGAGTCTGTTTCTTTTTTAAAGCTTTTTGAATTCATCTACGAACACGCTGATTATTTTAAAGTCATGCTAAGTGACCGAGGATTGCCTCAATTCAGAAGTCATATGACGGAAATTGTAAAGAAGAGAGTGTACGGAGAGCTAATCTCTTCAATTGGAGAAGCAGAGGATGGACTGGATATTCCTAAAGATATCCTCATTAGCTATATCACATCAGCTCATATAGGTGTCATTTGTTGTTGGTTAGAAAGCGATATGAAATTTAGCCCTGCATTTATGGCTGAAAAATTAACCCGTTTAACACTTCTAGGGCCAATTCGAGTGGCAGGTTTAGAAAATAAAATAAAGCTTCCTTACTGAAGCTTTATTTTTTAGTTTGTTCAAATAAAGATATTTTACAATCATGAAAGGCAGAAAGGAATTGTGGTATGAAAATAGAAAAACACTGGGGGATTTCCTTACTGGCAGTTTTAGCTATTGGTCCTGGTTTAATGTTAAACACGTCATTAAATTCTATACGTGAAATTCTCCAACAAACGTTTCACAATCAATCTTATATTTCAATAACACCGGTTTTAATAGGGGTTATAAGCTTTGCATTTTGTATTCCGTTTGGACCTATCCTGCGACACAAGTTAGGGGAGAGAAGGAATTATGTTCTTTCGATGTGTTTGTTTCTTATAGGAGCTATCGTAAGTATTGCTTCTAACAGCTTTTTAGGGATGGGAGTTGGTCGTTTTTTACAAGGGACAGGAACGGGTTTAGCACTTATGATGATGATTCCAATGCTGGTTCTTTCTTTTCCGATTCAGAAACGGAACTTGGCATTACTGATTCTTATTGGCGGGTTTTATGGATCTAGCGTTGTGGGTATTTTTCTCGGAATGTTAGTGAACAGCTACGGACACTGGAGATGGTTATTTTATATAGCGGCCGTACTTTCCTTACTGGGAATAGGTTTTAGCTACAAATTTTTAACAAATGATCACGCCAAGCAGCAGAACAAACATCATGAACCATTTGACATCATCGGTGTAGCGTTAATGTTTATGGTTACTGCATTTATTACGTTTACATTACTTAATCTCCAAAAATCAGGATGGGCATCTACTTATGTATGGATAGGCATAGTAGGAAGCATCATCTTTTTATGTTTTTTATTTATAGCAGAATGGCATATTAAAAATCCTTTAATTCCCTTTCGATTAGTGGCTTCTCGAAAACCAGCTCTCGCTATCTTAATCGCTGTTATAGGAAATATTAGTATGAGTCTCACTCTTTTATCTCTACAAGGATTGCTTAAAAGTGGATCTGGTTTTGATAAAGGAGAGATGTCACTGATCTATATCGGGCTTTTTGCGGGGATAGTAATTGCGGCCATATTAAGTGCCGTATTATATGATAAAGTCGGGCCGGGCGTATTAGGTATTATAGGAGCCGTCATTATTATGGGAGTAAACATACAGTGGATGTATGTGGACGGTCATGCTTCAGCTTTTCTCTTTGTTAGTAACTTCGCTGCTTTAATCACAGGAGTAGGATTCACAGTCGCTGCAGGTCTTATGGGTGCTGCTTTAGGCGGACCACTACCAAGTTTAGTCCCTCGAATGGTCACGGTTCAATTTATAAGAGTTACAGTATCTGCAGTCATTCCTGTAATCAGCAGTATTGTTTTTGCAAAGGTGTATAAAGATCACCTGGCGACGGTAAGTGCAGAGAGCCAGGTTGCTAGTAAAGAAAATTTTACTCAGTCTCTACATGTAAAATCTGAAATCATTACGTATCATACCTTTTCTACGTTTTCGTGTGTATTGAGCATTGTGGTATTCATTCTCTCGTTTTTGATGTTTCTAACAGGTAAAGGACACAAGCTGGCTCATAAGCCGCATGATAAAGAAAAAAATAAAGAAAAACTGAGTACCGAAAAGGTTCACAGTAAAAAAGCTACTCCCGTTTTTGAGCGTTCGCCTAAAGAGATTGTTTCGAATGGAGTCATTGGTGACAGCGAGTATAGAGAAGCTTTGAAAAAGTTTGGCCAGCCTAAACCTTCTCCTGATAAAATGCTGCATATGAGAGATCAAGAATATAGAAAAGCTCTTAAAAGGATGAAGGATATAGGACAATAAGTTAAACTGAAGAAATTGGAATAAAGAAGAGAAAGAGCAAACTCACGTGCAAGGGAGTTTGCTCTTTTCATTTCTACATGTACGCTTTACAGGTATGTTTTATGTAAATTAATAACTAATACAAAAAATACAGTGCAAATATAGGTGGATATATGTATAATTATTTATAAAATAGAATAAAAACCCAAGAGGAGAACCTAGATGAATTCCTTCATAAAAGAAAGTATTGAATCCCTTGATACACAATTGAATATAATTCAAACTTGTATTAGTAGACTAGAAGATGATGACATTTGGAAAAAGTTCCGTCAAGAAACGAATAGTATTGGAAACTTGTGTTTACATCTTGCCGGCAGCGAATATGCATTTATCGCCAGCATAATTGGTGGTAAGCCTTTTATTAGACAGCGATCTAAAGAGTTTACTGACAACAGAGTAATGAACGCTGATCAGCTGATAGAAAATTTAATCCTTACACGACAACAAAGTAAAGAAGTTATCGGGAATTTTGATTTTAACGATTTAGAAAAATCCATACAAATGCCCTCTACAACAAGTACCTTAATTCCAGAACCAAGTAAAATACAGTCTTGCTTAAGTGTTATCTTATATGCCGTTGAACATTATGCCTATCATACGGGACAAATCGTTTATATGACGAAGCTGCTTCAAACGGAAAATGAACATATCTTAAAATGGAGACACTGAATTCAATTATTCTGTTCAGAACTATTAGTTATTCATAGGTATATAGATATTATTATTTAGTATATTTTAGATAGAAACAGTGCTTATAGCTGTGTTACAATATTCCTGGATACAAAGTGGAAATTCATTTTTCCTTTGTGCAGGGGAATGGTATAAATATGTGCCTTTCCTCTTTTCATTTTTTAGTTCTATCTTGCTTATTGAAAAAGCATATACATAAATGGGAAACAGTTTACATACGTAATTTAGAAATGAAATGGAGAGAGAGGTATCTGTGGAAAGAAACGAATTTAGAAGACAAAAAGCAATCCGGTCAAAAGAGAAGAGAAGGAAAAAGCTTAATCAGCACAATGTCTTAAACTTATTACTAATCTTTATATCGGTATGTATCGTTTGTCTGCTAATCAACTTATCATTGAGATAGAAAAAATTCACCAAAAAGAGTACGTAAAAGAGAGGAAGACAATTTAATATGAGTAATCAACAAACAGCAGCCGAAAGCTCTAACATCAAAGTGCTGCCGATTATTACGTCGTTTCTTATTGCCGGGTTTATTGGTTTATTTAGTGAAACAGCCTTAAATATGGCGTTAAAGGAGCTAATTTCAGGCTTTGGTATTCACGAAACAACCGCACAGTGGCTGACAACAGGGTATCTGTTAACGTTAGGAATTTTGGTACCTATTTCAGGTTTTATTCTTCAGCGCTTTACGACCAGACAGCTTTTTATAGCATCTCTAATTTGCTCCATCGTTGGAACATTTATTGCCGCTATTGCACCAACGTTTGGGGTACTGATGATTGCCCGTGTCGTGCAAGCGGTGGGCACTGCTTTACTGTTACCGCTTATGTTTAACACAATTCTTGTTATTATCCCGCCGCATAAACGTGGAAAGTCAATGGGGATCATCGGCCTTGTTATAATGTTTGCGCCAGCTGTTGGACCAACTGTATCAGGCTTAATTTTAAAAACATTAACGTGGCACTGGATTTTTTGGATTTCACTTCCACTGTTATTTGCTGCTTTAGTGTTTGGAGCTTTCTTTATGCAGAACGTTACCACACCAACAAAGCCAAAAATCGATATGATTTCTGTTGTTCTTTCAACAATAGGTTTTGGAGGAATCGTATTCGGATTTAGCAGTGCCGGAGAAGGCGGGGGCTGGGGAAGTCTACAGGTTATTCTAACTCTTGTGATTGGAACTATTGCGTTAGTTGCGTTTTCTATTCGCCAAACGAAGATGAAAGAACCAATGTTAGACCTTAAAGCCTTTAAGTATCCAATGTTCACAATTGGCCTTTTATTAATTCTAGTCTGCATGATGGTACTGCTGTCTGCGATGATGATTTTACCTTTATACTTACAAACATCACTAGCTTTATCAACCTTTACCGCTGGCCTAATGCTTCTTCCTGGAGGAGTGATTAACGGAATTCTTTCACCGGTTATGGGGGGATTATTCGACCGTTTTGGTCCTAAATGGTTAGTTATCCCTGGTCTTGTGATTGTAGCCGGCACCATGTATGGTTTCTCAACCGTAACGCTGGAAACGTCAACAGGGTTTATCGTTGGGTTGCACATTGCGCTTATGATCGCCATTTCGATGATTATGATGCCGGCTCAAACAAACGGGTTAAACCAGCTTCCACCGGAGCTGTACCCGCATGGAACAGCGATTATGAACACCTTGCAGCAGGTTTCTGGCGCAATTGGAACAGCTGTTGGAATCTCGATTCTGTCATCAGGTTCAAGGAGCTTCCTTGAGACGGTATCAGATAAAATGGATCCATTAAACCAAGTTCTTGCCTTTACCAACGGTGTTCAACATGCGTTCGTCTTTGCGATTATTGTTTCAATTGTTGGATTGGTTATCTCGTTCTTTATCAAGAGAGTCAATGTTGAACAGAAGGCGCATTAATAAAAAAACACAGACCATTATAGATGGTTTGTGTTTTTTTTTGTAATAGGCGGACACTATAAGAAGAACTAGATAAAGTACATTGAGGTGAGTTCACTTATGATATCAAGGAAACACTTAGGATTTAATCTATCTATAATAGCGATTCCGTGGTTGTCATTGTTGTTTATAGGAAAACGCAGCATAAGACGTTATTCAGTAGCTGGAATTTTTATTATTATCTTAGAAATTATTAATCATTTGTATGGGCATCAGAGGAAGTGGTGGAGGTTTTATGACAAAAAAGATTCGTTTATAAAAGATGAACTTCCTTTTAGCATTGGGCCTTATATGCCACTTTCAATGTGGCTGCTTAAATCTTCGTATGGAAACTTTAAGAAGTTTATATTATTGAATATTATAGCTGATGGAATCTTTGCTTTTTACTTTATTGATGTTCTTAAAAGGTTGAAAATTGTAAGTCTAAACCGATTAAGTCATTTTCAATTTTTTATCTACCTTCATTACAAAGCATATTTGTTATATGGAGTGCAGTATTTATTTGAAAAGGTGAAAAGATGGAGTTGATTTAAAACCTTAAGTGGGATTACGTAGGCACCATTTTTAAATTTCGTGGATATAGACATCCCCTTATTATTCAAGCAATTGAACATGAATTTGATGTCCAAATTGTTGAGATCAAATTGACAAACGGAGATACTGTATCAGTCATGATTGATTAGTGATTTGCTTATGTTATATTTCAATCTTTAATGTAATTTAAAGTTAAATATATAGAAGAGAGCTGTTTTGAAGAATCAGCTCTCTCTTTTTTATGTTCCCATAAATCATTCATGTAGATAGTATTCCAAATAATACAGCCACAATCGTCATAACTAACGCTGTTCCAATGGCATACTTGGCAGCAAAGCGAATATGGTCGCCTATATCAATGCCAAGGAGTCCTACTAAGACATAGATAGAACCTTGAAGTGGACTTAATAGATGCAAGGGTTGCCCTAGTAAAGAGGCTTGACCAATTTCTAGTGGAGGGATGCCAAAGTGAGCAGCCGTTTCAGACATAATAGGAATAATCCCGAAATAGAAGGGAGCATTTGCCATAAAAAATGTGAATGGCATACTTATAAGGGCAACAATTACTGTTAATTTTGGGCCAAGAGCATCAGGAATAACGGCTATTAAAGTATCCGCCATAGCTTTAACAATACCTGTTCCATCTATAATTCCAGTAAATATACCTGCAGCAAATATCATGGAAACCACCGTTAATATATTTCCTGCATGAGCATGCAAGCGTTCCTTTTGATCTTGTAAATTTGGGTAATTAACAATCATCACGATAGCAAATCCAATCATAAACAAAGCTGGTAATGGTAAGAACCCTAGAACTAAAGCAATAAGAAGTAAAAGTGTTAAAGCTAAGTTAAACCAAAATAATTTTGGACGCTTTATTGATGCATCCATTCCTACATCAAGAGCTGCAGCAATTTCATTATTAAATTCTGTATCTATATTGATAACTCCAAGTCTTTTACGCTCGCGTCGTCCAAGGAAATAAGAAACCCCTAAAATCCAGATAGTTCCTGCAATCATAGAAGGAATAAGTGGTAATAGTAAGTCTGTTACATCTGCTTTTACAGCAGCCGTAGCTTGCACAGCAGGACCACCCCAGGGAGTCAAATTCATAATACCCATTGCTAACGCAGGAATACAGGCTAGAATAAGTTTATTCATACCTAATCGATTGTATAGTGGGAGAAATGCAGTTACTACAATTAGATATGTAATGGTACCGTCACCATCTAAAGCAACTATTAAAGAAAGTACTGCAGTACCCATTACAATTTTTAGAGGATCACCGCCAACCATCCTTATAATCTTCGCTACTAAAGGATCAAATAATCCTGTATCAATTAACACCCCGAAATAGAGAATGGCAAAGATAATCATAATTGCTGTCGGAGCAATGGTTTCAAGACCCTTCATCATCATTGGTCCTAAATCAGTGAAGCCGCCCAATAAAGCAAAAACAATAGGAACCACTGTTAATGCACTGAAGGCAGACAAACGCTTACTCATGATTAAATACATAAATACTACAATCATCGAAAAACCTAAAAATGTTAACATATTATACCCCCTCTAGAACTTTCCTTCATTTTCCCTCTTGTTTATCTTTAATGTCATACTTTTTAAATTCTCATGAAACTATCTAACTATCATTCTTTATTATAAAGCTGCTTTTCACAATCATTCATTAGTAGAAATGAATTGGCTTTTTTTACATATTATTGGTTTAAAACCTGTTATCAGAACGAATGTAAGGGTTTACAAAAAATCTGGCGTGAAATCCCCCATAAGCCCACTGTATATATAGAATCATTAATAGATTATTTTCTATTCTCGTGTTTCTTGAACTAATCACTCCTTTACTAAAACCTTTTGTTGATGATTGCTTAGAACCAAAGGTAGTGCTCTCATCATTTGCGTGTTAACAAGCAAAATACCAGTGTTAGGATTAATAAACTTATAGTCACTTTGTAATATCTTAGTAGGGGAGCAGTCAGATATCTCCGGATGATATCTAAAAATGATTTTACAGAACTAACTATATTCATTATTACAACCCATCGTTTGAAGTAATAATTATTACTTTTTATTTAATTGTTGTAATAATTGTGACTATTTAAAAGTATACTATCATGGCTTCTAATGAAAAGTAAATGTTTTTTTATAGAAATGAAAAGTGAAAGGGAAGTATTAGACTTAACTGAAAAAATAAAAAAAATGGTAAAAACATAAAATATCGAATTATTTTATACATTCGATATTTCATGCTTTTACCACATTCGTAAATTTAATCAGTGTAATGATAATTAATTTTTGTAAGGATTGAAGTGATTTTATCGAGACGATCCTTTGTCTTTTCTGGATAATTTATAGCTATCGCACTTACAAGATAATCGGCCACAAGTAGCGACGCTATAGGTGAATTATGAAAAGCGATACTACTCGAGCTACAAGTCAGTACTAAATCTGAGTACTTAACTAAAGGAGAAGAATAACTGTCGGTAATTGAAATGACCTTGGCATCGTTACTTTTAGCAGCTGTTACGAACTCAACAGTTCTTCTAGCGTACCTTGGAAAGGAGGTTGCAATAACTAAATCTTTGGAAGTTAAAGTAATTCCTTTATCCACCCAATCACTTAAGTCAGAGACAATTAGCTCACAGTTTCCGAGTAGTCGATTAAGCCCAAAAGATAGATGCTGTGCCACGGGTAAACCACTTCTAACGCTTGTACAAAATATTCGGTCTGCAGAGACAATCATTTCTAACGCTTTATTTAGGCTCTCTGTAGAAATCATTTCTACTGTTGATTGAATGTTATTGAATTGACTTTCTGCACATCGCATCCACAAATCACTCTCATCTAAGCCCTTCAAATTTGTTTCTAATCTGATTTGAGGAGCAGCATTGTTACGTAAAAGCTCCTGAAGTCCTTTTTGAAACTCTGCATATCCAGAATAGCCTAGACTAAAAGCCAATCTCATTATCGTGGTCGTACTAGTTTTTACTGTCAAAGCCAATTGATCAACCGTTAAAAAAGCTACATCGACAGGATTTTTAAGGATATAGTCTGCTACTCTCCGTTGAGTTTCTGTTAGTTGTGAGATATTATCTTTTAATTTTAATATTGGATTTTCCATACCTTCGCTCCAATTAAACAGATTATATTGTAAATTTTATTTTTTTAAGCATATAAAAAGTATTTATCACAATACTTACTTGAATTTTAGCATGTTTACTTTTTTATGTAAAAATGTTTCTTCTAAGCAATAAAGCTTAGGATATGTTTTTCCTGTGCTTTATTTATAAAAATAGATTTACTTTATTAGGCACCGGTGATAAGATACATTTAAGATTATAGTAATAAATATTACCTAAATAAAAAATGTAGTAATTTTTATCACTTTATTTATTTTTTACGACGTTTTTCTATCTTTTTCAAAAATGCAGCAAATAAACTGTAGATATTCTGCGAATAGGGGGGCAATATCTAATTTTATTAATTTAATTTTGTAAGCGTTATCCTGAGTAGAGCATTGATTAGAATATATTAAAATCGAAGAGGAGTGTATATCAGTGAGTAATTTAGCACCAGTATTATCTGAAGACATTATTAAGAGAGCAAACCTTCTTAATACAACTCTTATATCCGATGCAATGGGGTGTACAGGCTCAATGGATTATAAAATTAAGCCTGTATCTACAGGAATGAAGGTAGTTGGAACCGCTCTAACTGTAAGTTTAAGACCTGGAGATAACTTATTTCTTCATCAGGCAATCTATGATGGTACAGAAGGATATGTACTAGTTGTAGATGGAAAGGGGCATACGGCAAATGCTTACCTTGGAGAATTAATGGCAGCTGCAGCTAAAGCTATTGGACTTGAGGGGATTATTATAGATGGGGCAGTTCGGGACAAAGAGACCCTTAGTCAATCAGGATATCCTATTTTCTCAAAAGGATTTATTCCGAATGGTCCTCTTAAAGATGGTCCAGGTGAGTTACATAAACCTATTTCTTGTGGAGGCGTAGCTGTTATTCCAGGAGATCTAATTATAGGTGATGATGACGGAGTTGTTGTAGTTCCAAAAGAAAAGATTGAAGAGGTTCTTTTTAAAGCGGAAAAAAAACTAGAGTATGAGAAAACACGTTTAGAAACGATCGAAGCATTTGAAAGAGCGCGTCTGCAAGGTGAATCTGGAGGTAACATTCAGCCTTCATGGTTAAGAGAACAGATGAAAGCATATGGATTATAAACAGAAGGGAGAGCTTTAAAGTGAAATTAGGTTTTATTGGATTTGGAGAGGCGGCCTTTGAGTTATCAGTTGGCTTAAAAGGCGAAGGTTTAGAAACCATTTTTGCTCATGATGTTATGATAGACCATCCTACATATGGTCCACAAATTAAAGAACGAGCTGCTCAAGCTCAAGTAGAACTTCTTTATAGACCCGAAGAAGTTCTAAAACAAGTGGATATAGTAATAGTAGCAGTACCCGCAGATAAAGCACTTGAAGTTAGTGAGATGCTAAAACCATTTATAAAGAAAGGTTGTATCTATGTAGATGTATCAGCTTCCACTCCTATCGTAAAACAAAAAATTGATATAAATATACAAGAGAAGAATGCATTCTTTGTGGATGCCGCAATGCTAGGTCCCCTGCCAGTTTATAAACATAAGGTTCCTATTTCAGCAAGTGGTAATGGTGTAGATCGACTGATTTCTTTAATGACTCCATACAGTATGGACATAACTAAAGTAAGTGAAAAACCTGGTGATGCCTCTGCTGTAAAGCTAATTCGCAGCATTTATATGAAAGGTGTAGTTGCTCTTTATCTAGAGTTATTAGAAGCTTCTCATGAATTTAACGTAGAACAATTAGTCTTAGATTCTATTAGTGAAACTTTAGATAGTAAGAGCTTTAGAGAAACAATGAACCGATTGGTAACTGGAACCTCTATACATGCATTAAGAAGATCAATTGAGTTAGACGGCTCTATTCAAATGCTAGAGGCCTCTAATTTAAATTCTGTTATGTCTAGAGCGGCAAAAAGTAAGTTAGAAACATTGGCTTCATTTAATTTAAAAGAAAAGTTTAAAGGACAAAAGCCAGATCATTGGTTGGATGTTATCAAAGCATGTAAAGAAGATGCTGTTGTAAACAATTAAATAAACTAATCTATTATATCAATAGTAAGAGACGGGGAGATTTACTTGGGAACATGGAATTTTCAAAGCGGTTCTATTTGGTTAGAAAAGGGGTTCATTCCAAATAAGTCTACAGGTATAACAGTTACTCATAAGAATGCTAGAGATATTCATTTATCAGAATCAAATTTAATTGTAACAACCCTAGGGGGTTTTTAATGTGGGTGGTTACTGTAATCAATGCTTATTCAAGAGAAAATAATATTATCATGTTTGAATTTAAAACAGAAAGGGAGGCAAGAGAAACTTTCGTGAAATTACAAAATCATAAAATTTTTTCTGAAATTATCTGTTGTTATAATCCAGCTTCTACTTTAGCTGTTAACTGAGTTCTTTTAGGTTTAGGAAATCCGCTTAAAAAAGACAGTAAAGAAGGCCAAGTAAAATGAGTGAACACGCAAATATAGTAATTCTCCAGAGCTTGACAATAAAAGAGATATAAACGTTATGTTTAAAAATAAGGTAGTGTTGGTAACCAATGGGGAACAGGAATTAGAAAGGCTGCTTCCCATGATCAAACTTGTGGAAATTAAAAAATACCTCATATGACACTTATATAAAAGATAATTGCAGGTAAGGAATTGTAAAAGAGGTTACAGGAAGAACTGTAACCTCAATTCAAACAACTAGAATTATATGTGTGTGAATTCTTGTATAAGTGGTTTTGCATTTCTCCCTAAAATATAAAAGCTACGTTAGAAATCCTCTTTTATTAAGTAGCACCTCAGTTGATCTTCTTTCTTTCTTTTGAATCCAAAACTCGCGATATAGGCTATTACTAACGAAATAACCGCAGCAACACTAATTTTTATGTAAGAAATCCCCAAAGCCCAAGGACCATATTTATGGGAGTTCAAATGGTACATAGACCACCATTCTCCACCTTGGCCTTTAGAAAAAGAGAAGATGATCCATAGAAGGAACAAGAATAGAAACCACACAAAAAAGATGATGATATTAGCGATTTTCTTATTTATTTGTTACCCCTCCACCTTATAATTTATAGGTAATGTGCTTCTCTCTTATTATAGTAACAGCAATCAGAAAAACGTAAAAGTTTTTATTGAAAGAGGCTGAGTAATCTAATTGATGTTCGCTTTGTGTAGTACTAAAATTAAACGTAGTAAGTCAAAAACATATTTCTACATAGAAGTAAAAACATAGAAGGGAGGGGGAATAAATGAGTGATCTTAAGTTCTCTGAACGAACCTATACAATCTCTAACTTCAAACAAAATGGGTATGAAGAACTTGTCCTATCTCAACCACTTGATGAAAATGAAGTTGAAGTCCCAGTTACAAGGCGATGGTTTTGGAGTACGGATATAGGAGAATGGGAAGAAGTTGAAATTACGATAGAGGGAAATAGTGAAAAGCCATACGAGGAATTTGTTAAAATGGCGGATTGTATATTGAAACAATTACATATTTATCTTAAAAGGTCATTCGAGTATTTAAAGCAGTTCATCTCTGCACAAAAATTTAGTGTCTATTATCTGTCCGCTGTAAGTTTTGGGCGGCTTTTAAATTTTGACGGACATATTCTTGCAGGATGTTCTTTAGCTTTTGTTTACGGCGATTATCCCAATGTATTTCAATATAAAGTAAAGTTCAACAGAAGCGGATGGCCTATTGGTTTTGAAGGTGGACCGCTATAAAGAGATAAAAGCAGAGAATTAACATATCAGTTTGTGACTATATATTTAGGGCGAATTTTTCAACAGCAGTTAAAGAGGGGAATGTATATTAAATGAGTGAATTCAATGAAAAAAAGACATTTGAAAAAGAGTTCTCAGAAGACGTAATTGACATAGCAGCGGTTACAGGTTCAGTAGGGATTGGTGCTGGAATGTCCAGTGAAGAGACGTTATGGACAGCATCAATTGATTTAATCGCATGGAAAAGTTTAGATGAAAATGAAGCTGTCAAAAAAGAAGAGATACAGCTTAGATGGCTAGTGGACGAGGAAGAAGTGGAAAAAGCAATGAATCTACTGCAAAGTAATACCGTTGTAAAGCTACAAGTACGTACGGGAACGGATTCAATGATGCTCGTTAACATTCTGGAACCAGAGTATGAAGACGGAGAGTTAGAAACGATAGTAAAAGAATCAGTAAAGCCGGTTTATTATCATGATGAGATATTTGGCAAGTTTACACTTGAAAAGGGTATTAAAGTTTTTGAAAGAAACATTGCTTGGGAGAATGAACAGTGCGAGCTGTATTTCGACTGGCATGAAGATGAAAGTATGATGAAATCTGCGCTGAAGACAGCACACACACTTTTTGGGGAGCAGGATAAATGGAGCCGGAAAATTAGAATGTATGCCGCAGCGGAACTGGTCGATTTAGCAAACGATTGGCTACAGGAAGAGGATGAAATAGAGGGAATTACAGAAGAAATGTTTATGGATTTTATGAGTTTAGACACTATATCCGTTTATCCAGAAGGTGATTTTGATTTTTATTTTTCTGATGGAGATATGTTTGCAGGACATAGTATCGTTGTAGAAGGAAATATAAATGGGACTTTTAGTAGGGCTCAAATTGCAGGATAAATAGAGTGGTTGAATGATAGTTTAAAAACAATTATGTAGTGTAAGAGAAGGCTTTTATCCTTCTCTTTTTTATTTAATTTTGTGGATGAGTTAAAACGGATTATTAATATTGTTGAAATTTATATTTAAATTTTTAATTTATTAGTTAAAATTATTTAATTTTATTGTTTTTAATATTAAATAATTGTTGTATAATCAAATTAACTAAAAGAAGGAGATTTGATTATGGCTTATAAAGTGCTTACAAGTTGTCCTGTCTGCAGTGAAACGTTAAAAATTACAAAGCTGCAGTGCAGCCATTGTCACACGACGATTGAAAATGAGTTTGAATTATCTAAGCTGGCATCTTTATCGAGTGATCAGCTTCATTTTGTAGAAGTGTTTTTAACGTGCAGAGGAAATATCAAAGAAGTTGAGAAAGAACTGGGCGTCTCGTACCCAACCGTCCGAGGCAAGCTGACTGACATCATTTCATCTCTTGGATATGTAGAAAAGAAGAAAAACGAAGTAGACGAGAAAAAAGTTGTGTCTATGTTAGAAAATGGTGAAATTACAGCAGAAGAAGCCATCAAGCTCTTAAAAGAAGAATAGGGGGGATTGTCTATGAAAGAGGAAATTACAAAAGTGTTAACAATGGTTCAAGAAGGAAAAATTGATGCAGAAAAGGGATCAGAACTGATTCAAGTGTTAAAAGAAAAAGAAGAAACAGGCAATAAGCTTTTGAAGAAACCGAATGCGTATTTAGATAAAACGTTAAAAATTCGAGTTGTTTCAACTGAAAATGATAATGTGAAGGTTAATTTGCCAATAAAGCTTGTCAAGCTGGTATTAATGGCTGGACACAGCATCGCAGCAAGTATTCCTCAATCAGAAAAATATGTAAAAGATATAGACATAAACCTGATTGTTGAAGCAATTGAAAACGAGTTAGATGGCCAGATTGTTGATATTAAATCGGCGAACGGAGATACCGTTTCAGTCATCATTGAGTAACGGTGCGCTTATGATTCATGTAAAAGTGAAAACCAAAGAAGCTCGGTTTAGTATCCCAATTCCATATGCTCTTTTGAACGTTGCTATTAGCGTTGCTTTTTCGAAATTTATCCAGAAGCATATAGATAAATGGACAAAAGAACATTTTAAAAGAAAAGAGCTGAACTTTACTTTTCCGCTAATAGATAAAAGTGTGCTAAAGCCTATTGTTAAGGAACTGAAGAAACATAAGGGAATGGTGCTAGTAGATGTCAAAGCTACTGACGGTACGGAGGTAAGAGTTAAACTATAATTTAGTGTAAAGTGCAATTGGCTTTAAAGAACTGAATTGAGAATGGCTCCGAGTGTCTGAGCTTATTTAATAAAAGGTCTTAAAATATTTAAAAGTAGAAAAAAACTTCCGTTAGTTATATACACGAGTACTATCTAACAGTTGGGTATTCTCTATGTGTCCAAATAGAAGGAGCAAACTCTGGCGATACGGGGTTGCTTCTTTTATTTATGTATACGATTCTGTTTATAGGCTTTGAGATAAGTTTTGATACAAAAAAGGGCCTCAATTTAGCTCAGAATCATTAAGTATAGTGGCGTTTCAAAAACCACTTCACTTTTAGTAAGAACAACAAAGTTCAGCCGTTATATTTTCCGCCCCCGTGCTCATATCCACATAAAATCATGAATATGTTTTTAATAAGCCGTTAAGCGTTTTAACTAGCTGCAAAAAATATAAAAATTTATGTTGACAGCAGGAGCATATGATTTTATAATTATCCTTAATTCAAGATATTTTAATTCGAGATTTTAAAGTAATGAAAAAATAGGAGGAATAAAAATGGTGAGCATTGGTTTATTGTTAATACGTTTGGTCATTGGATTATCTTTTATGGCACATGGAACTCAGAAATTATTTGGATGGTTTGGCGGTCACGGCTTAAAAGGAACGGGCGGCTGGTTTGAATCCATCGGAATGAAGCCGGGTGTTAGAATGGCTTTAATGGCTGGTTTATCAGAGCTAGTAGGCGGAGCTTTATTTGCTGCAGGACTTCTTACACCGCTTGGAGCGCTTTTAATTGCCGGAACAATGGTTATGGCGATTGTGAAAGTACACGGCCCGAATGGATACTGGGCAACACAAAATGGGTATGAATATAACCTTACGCTTTTAGTTGTAGCGATCGGTGTAGCAATTGCAGGACCAGGTTATTATGCGATAGACACTTTTATTTTCTAAAAGAGAGAATGGGTTGAAATAAGCAAGGTGCTTTTATTTTTTGATTAATATCTCGAATTCGAGATATTAATGATAAATAGTTGTAATTTTAAGAGGGATAACGAAACATATGACGAAAAATGTATCGAAGGAGATGGTAGTAATGAGTAAAAAAACAGCGGGTATTCATCATATCACGGCGATTGTAGGTCATCCTCAGGAAAATGTTGATTTCTATACGGGCGTGTTAGGGTTACGCTTGGTCAAACAAACGGTAAACTTTGATGATCCAGGAACGTATCACCTTTACTTTGGGAATGAAGGCGGAAAACCTGGAACGATTATCACATTCTTTCCGTGGGCAAATGCACGACAAGGAAAAATAGGCGACGGGCAAGTTGGCGTAACTTCCTATGTGGTTCCAAAAGGTGCGATGGGCTTTTGGGAACAGCGATTAGCTAAGTTTGGAGTTCCAGCTACAAAGATGGAGCGATTTGGAGAGCAGTATTTAGAGTTTGACGATCCTCATGGTTTGCATCTAGAGATTGTGGAAAGAGAAGAAGGTGAAAAGAATACGTGGCAAGCTGGTGAAATTAATTCAGATGTTGCTATTAAAGGATTCGGAGGCGCTACGCTATTATCCGTTCGACCTGATGAAACAGCTCAATTATTAGAAAACGTAATGGGTCTACAAAAAGTAGGGCAAGAAGGAGATTTTATACGTTTTCAATCATCAGCTGACATTGGAAATATCATCGATTTAAAATTAACAACCATTGGACGCGGGCAAATGGGCGTTGGAACGGTTCACCATATTGCATGGCGAGCAAAAGATGATGAAGATCAGTTAGAATGGCAGAAATACGTAGCCGATAGCGGATACAGAGTGACGGCTGTTCGAGATCGAAATTACTTTAATGCGATTTACTTTAAAGAACACGGAGAAATTCTATTTGAAATTGCAACAGATCCTCCAGGCTTTGCACATGATGAGTCACTTAAAACAATGGGAGAAAAGCTCATGCTGCCTGAACAGTATGAAACTCATCGAGATCAAATTGAAAGAGCTTTGATTCCTTTTGAAGTGAGAGAATTAGACTAAAGGAATTCTTTTAGTAATAGTAAAATGCTAGTTCAATTCTAAATTAGGTACAAAGAAGGAATTAATTTATCTATATATAAAACTAATATCTATATTTGAAACACCGTGGTAATATGAAATTAATTCCAAGTGAGGAGGTGAATAGATGACAAAAACCATTGGTCTTATTTGTGGAAGTTTACGAAAGAATTCGTATAACCGAATGATTGCTGAGTCATTGACTACATTTGATGACTCAGCTCAATATCGCTGGATTGAAATAAGCAGCCTGCCTTTTTTTAATGAAGACTTAGAAGCTGACGGATCACCAGAATCTGTCGCATCCTTTAGAGCTGCGATTCAAGAGGTTGATGGTGTTATCATTGTAAGTCCAGAGTACAATTCCGGAATTACAGGGGTATTAAAAAATGCTTTGGACTGGGCATCAAGGCCTCGGACTTCTTCTGTTTTAAACAGAAAACCAGTTGGTCTCATTGGAGCAACTCCAGGAGGCTTCGGTACTGCTTTTGCTCAAAAGCAAACGAGAGAAGTACTGGAAGCTATGCAAGTTCATGTTTTACCATTTCAAAAAATGCTGATTTCGCAAGTTCATGAAAAAGTTGATGCTCAGCAAAAGGTACTAACCGATGAATCAACGAAACGCTATCTTCAGCGCTACTTACAGCAGTTCATTCATTGGATTGATCAAGCGCCTGTTCCTGTTCTAGATTAAGAAAGAGAACACACCTCACGAACCTTCACCTCAGAAATAACTTTTCTTTCTATACATGTTTTACTCAACAGATCATAAATGAAATCTAAAAAACCGTTCAAATGATAGACCGCTTGTAAGGAATGGAAAAGGTACGTGTCCTTACTTGCCTTAATTTAAGGAGGATGATAAAATGTCTGATCTTTACTCTCGCCTTTCAAAAGATGATGCTGCCGTGCTTTTAGTTGACCACCAAACGGGTCTTATTTCTGGCCTTGTACGTGACTATGGTGTTGATGAATTTAAAAACAACGTATTGGCGCTTGGTGATACGGCTAAATTCTTTGATTTACCGGTTATTTTAACAACTAGCTTTGAAAATGGACCCAACGGCCCGCTAATGGGGGAACTCGTGGATTTGTTTCCTGACGCGCCAAAAATAGCTCGTCCTGGACAAATTAACGCGTGGGACAACGAAGAGTTTGTTAAAGCCATTAAAGCGACCGGGAAAAAACAGCTGATTATCGCCGGTGTAGTGACAGACGTCTGCGTTGCTTTTCCTGCGCTTTCTGCCATTAAAGCAGGCTACGAAGTGTTTGTTGTGACAGACGCTTCCGGGACGTTCAATAAGCAAGTCGCAGATGCGGCATTAACGCGTATGGCTCACGGCGGCGCGCAGCTTATGAACTGGTTTAGCGTAGCGTGCGAGCTGCAGCGTGACTGGCGCAACGACGTTGAAGGTTTTGGCAATTTAATTTCTAGTCATCTTCCTGGTTATCAAAACTTGATGGGCAGCTATAGAGGAGCTCAGCGCGATTTCAGCAAGCAGAGCGTCTAACATAGCGGAGCTTATGTTTGGCATCGGTCGTTCTCTTTACATATAAGACACGAAAGTAGAATGGCATCTATGGATCATTTATGTGACGGAGAAAATGTAACAACATAAAAGTAATTGTTAGATAGGTGAGCCGACTAATGAACCGTTGGCTCACCTATCTTTTACTAAGCTGCCTTTCATGAAGTATGCGCCTCTTATATATAAAATAAAGTACATTCACGACAGCCTGGTAAATGATAGGAAGGGATGCGGAGTAGTGGAAGAAAAAAAAGTTACGTGGCTGGAGCTTTTTTATGATTTGTTATTTGTGGCAGCCGTTGCTACTGCTACGCATGTTTTGCTTCACGTTGAACAAGGGTATATTCATGGAGAGTATTTGTTAAAGTTTGTACTAATTTTTATTCCTATATGGTGGGCGTGGACCGGACAAACGATGTTTATCAATCGGTTTGGACAAGATTTTTTGCATCAGCGCATCTTTATGATTCTTCAAATGCTGTTTGTTCTTATCATGATCTCAAGCCTGTCCGTAGATTTTGATCAATATTACGTGTCTTTTTTGATTGGCTATATTGGACTAAGAGCGTTAACCGCTCTTCAGTATCTTATTGTTCAAAAATTTGAACGAGATGAACGAAAAAAAGTTGCTGTGTTTTTAGGCACATGCTTTGGAATTGGGATTTTCATCTCACTTCTTTCGCTTCTTTTTGATTCGTGGATTCGCTACGCCGTGTTGTATACAGGAATTGCAGTTGATATGATTTTACCTGTTTTAGGGCATAATAGACTGGCAAAATTACCGACCAACACCGCTCATTTATTAGAGCGTTTTGCTTTGTTAACATTAATCCTATTTGGAGAATCCGTTGTCAGCATTCTTGCTGTGATACAGCCACAAAAAGGGGACTGGAATACCATTTTATTTTCGGTTATTTCATTTGTCCTGATTATTGCCATGTGGTGGCAGTACTTTGAGAATGTAGAAAAGAAAGTAAACAAGTCTATTCAAAGAGCCGGACAAACGATTATTTACGGACACTTACTTATCCTCATGTCTCTAAGCATGATTGCAGCATCGATTAAGCTCATGTTTTTACATGAAGTTCAGTACACATTCAGCTTATATTTTGTATTCGGATCCGTGCTGCTTTATTTCATGGCAACCACTCTTGTTTTTCACCAATATAGATTTGAACAACATCGTTTGAAAGTATATCACTTGGGAATGTTTTTAGGGATTTTAGCGCTGTTTTTTATTATTAACTTAATACTTATTGTTCCCAGCACTGTCATCATAGGAGAATTAGCGATCTTTTTTATGATCTACGCTAGGTTTACGACCACTTAACCAAATAAAGAATGACTATATAATGGAGGTAGCGAAATGGCAAAAATTACGGTAGGAACAGAAAATGAAGCACCTATTGAACTATACTACGAGGATCATGGCACAGGAAAGCCCGTTGTCTTAATTCACGGCTGGCCACTAAGCGGACGTTCTTGGGAATATCAAGTTCCGGCTCTTATTGAGGCTGGACACAGAGTCATCACGTATGACCGCCGAGGATTCGGCAAGTCTTCTCAGCCATGGGACGGCTACGATTATGATACATTTGCTGCTGATTTACATCAGCTGCTAGAACATTTGGATTTAAAAAATGTGACACTAGTTGGGTTTTCAATGGGTGGCGGAGAAGTAGCCCGTTATGTAGGAACATACGGCACAGATAGAGTAGAAAAAGCCGTATTTGCAGGAGCCGTACCACCATTTCTTTACAAGTCAGAGGATCATCCTGAAGGAGCATTGGATGATACAGGCATTCAAGAATTTGAAAACGGCGTAAAAAATGATCGTTTAGCTTTTCTTGATGATTTTACAAAAACATTTTTTGGAGCTAAAGACGGAAAGGGCTTAGTCAGCGAACCATTTCGACTGTACAACCGGGATATTGCAGCAGCTGCATCACCTAAAGGGACGCTAGACTGTATAGCTGCTTTCAGCAAAACGGATTTCAGAGCCGATTTAGCTAAGTTTACAATACCGACTCTTATTATTCACGGTGATGCAGACGAGATCGTTCCATTTGAATATAGCGGAAAGCGAACGCATGAAGCTATTTCTGGTTCCAAATTAGCTTTAATAAAAGGCGGTCCTCACGGCTTAAATGCAACGCATGCACACGAATTTAACGAAGCGCTGGTGTCATTTTTAAGAGACTGAATGTAAGTGAATGTTTGATAAGTAAAAACAGCTCGGAAAATAGTTAATGAACAGAAGAAGTGACCAAAGGGTCACTTCTTTTTTGTTTTTTTACGCCGATAGAAAAGCGTACTATAGTAAGGGAGGCCATTTAAATTGCTTTGCTATAGCTTTAAAAGATAAAAATCAAATAATAAACGTTTGCCATTCTGTGGTGCGAGAGCTTATGTTAAACTTTTAAATGGGAAATATAACCTTCAGTCCAACAGCTATTCTAAAATGACAACAAAGATTGGATTGAACAGTTATGTAATCGCTAACACTTCTATTTTATAATAAACATGAGGAGGATAATAAGATGTTTGATCATAAATCATTGCAGCTGCTTGAGCAGATGATTAATTACCCGAAGTTATCAATTCCGGAGTTGAGACTTCAAATAAATTTATCACCTCGACAATTTGCTTATACGCTTGATAAGTTGAACAATGCATTAAGCAATTTAGATTTACCGGAAATTCAAGTGATTGATATAGAATTTAAGGTTGATGAAAGAATTAAAAATTATTGGAAACTAGAAGGCACATCGCTTAACCGTCAGCAGTCAGTTTTTCAAGAGACTGAGCGGATATACTTAATTTATTTATACACGTATATAAGAAAAGAGCCGATAGCAAATATACATTATCAGTCTTTTCTGCAGGTAAGCAGGAATACAGCACTAGCGGATATTAAAAAGCTTCGTTCGTATTGTGAGAAAGAAGGCATTCAGTTATCTTATAACCGGACAGATGGCTTTCATCTAGAGGGAGAAGAGAGGCTTAAGCGTCGATTTGCAACTATTTGTATTGGAACACTTTTGCAATTGCCAATGGGCATTTCAGGGATGAAGCAGGTTCTTAATAGTTGGAATTATGAAAATACGGGTTCGGCAATTAGAGAGAACGTAAATGATTTAGCTAAAAAATATCGGATTGATTTTGTTAGTAACCGGCTAGATCAGCTAGTTTATGAACTCTTATTTCTACAGTGCAGGTCTGGGCATCATAAACTGATTCTACCAATCAAGCAAATTAAATTAATGAAAGAACAGCCCTTACTAAAAATGGGGGAAGAGCTATCAGCTTATTTATTTGATGAAGTGGCTGAAGCAGAGGTTATCTATCTAACGGTTCAATTGTTATCTGCTATGCAGAATATAGACGAGCTCCATATTGATGAAAAGCTTGACCTTGTATCAAGCACTATTATTTCAGAAGTAGAGCGCTTAATATTAGTACCATTTAAGGAAAGGCATATTTTAAAATCGCTCTTATATAAACATTTGGTACCAGCCTATTTTAGAATCATCTGTGAAGTGCCATTATCAAATCCGTTGATTGACACAATTAAAACAGAGCACGGTGTACTCTTTGAATTTGTTAAACAGGCGTTGAAGCCGCTTTCTGAATATACGGGAAAATGTATTTCAGATGAAGAGATAGGGTATTTTACGATTTTATTCGGTGGGCATGTTCGAAAACTGGAGGCTAAACCTAAAGTGTATAAAGCCACAATCGTTTGCCCAAATGGGATTAGTTCCTCTATGATGCTACGAACGCAATTACGACAACTGTTTCCAAAATTGCATTTTACAGAATCATATTCGGCTGCAGAAATCGAAAAACTGTCACCAGACAGTTACGATATGATTTTTTCAACTATTTATTTGGAATCATCCAAGCCTGTTTATTTAACACGTCCATTATTAACAGCGCTAGAGGAAAACTATTTGCAGCAGGCTGTGGCAGCTGATTTTAATTTGCCGGTTCAATCAACTATCCCAATGGATAAGTTAATGGCGACCATACGAAAATATGCAACTATTAAAAATGAAAAATCGCTTTATGAAGATTTAACAAAACATTTAAGACAAAGCTATACATGTGAAAGGAGTTACGCCCCTATGCTTTCTGAACTTTTAACAGAGGATAAGATTCAATTCTCTGACGCTTCTCTAGAGTGGGAAGAAGCAATCCAACTAGCAGCAAAACCTTTGGAAGAACAGCATTATATTACTTCAGCCTATACTCAAGCAATGATTGATAGAGTTTTAGAAATGGGAGCTTTTATTCATATAGGGAAAGGGATAGCTATTCCTCATGCTCGGCCAGAACAAGGTGTACAAGAGCTTGGTATGTCCCTTCTACGAATGAAGAAACCAGTTTTGTTACTGAACCAAGAAGAACATGCAATTGACTTGTTTATCTGTCTAGCAGCCATTGATAACAAATTACATTTAAAAGCACTGTCAGAATTGACCTCATTTTTAGTAAATGAAGACTCATTAAAACGTTTAAAAGAAGCTGAAACTTCAGCTGAAATTATAGCTATGATGCGAAAAAAAGGAGAAGATGAATAATGAAAATTTTAACAGTATGTGGATCAGGATTAGGAACAAGTTTTATGGTAGAAATGAATATTCAACAGTTGTTGAATGAGATGGGAGTAAGCGGCGTAGAAGTAAATCATTCTGATTTAGGTTCTGCAACACCAGAGGATGCAGACGTGTTCTTCCTTGCAAAAGATATTGCAGAGGGCGGGGCAAGCTTAGGAAACGTCGTAATTTTGGATAATATTATTGATTTAGAAGAATTACGCGCTAAATTAACAGGGGTTCTGCAAGAAAAAAATCTACTGTAAAGAAATTGAGAGGTGATAGCGATGAATCAGGTGTTAAATGTATTAGTTAACGTTCTGAGTGAACCTTCAGTTTTAGTAGCCATAATTGCTCTAGTAGGTCTACTTGCACAAAAGAAAAATCTTTCAGATACACTAAAAGGAACAACAAAAACGTTTGTTGGGTTCCTGGTTATTACAGCAGGTGCAGGGATTCTTCAGCAAGCACTCGCTCCATTTGGAGAAATGTTCAAAGCAGCATTTAACGTAAACGGTGTCGTTCCAAATAATGAAGCCATCGTTGCGATTGCACTGAGTAAATATGGTTCTTCGACCGCATTGATTATGTTTTTTGGTATGATTGTAAACCTGCTGATTGCTCGTTTTACACGATTTAAATATATTTTTCTGACAGGACATATCACTTTGTACATGTCATGTATGATTGCCATCATTTTATCCGTAAGTGGTTTTACATCTTTTTCATTAATTCTTTTTGGTGCTTTAACAGTGGGAATTTTTATGACGCTTTCTCCAGCCCTCGTTCAGCCTTTTATCCGTAAATTAACAGGTAATGATAATGTGGCACTAGGACATTCTGGAGCAGTTGGTTTTGCAGTTGGTGGTCTCGTGGGGATGGCTGTAAAGGGAAAGAAAGAGATTGTATCAACAGAAAAAATTAACTTTCCAAAAGGGCTCGGCTTCTTACGAGACAGTACGGTTAGTATTGCATTAACTATGGCGATTTTCTACGTTATTGTCGCTCTTTTTGCGGGGCCTGGTTATGTCGAAGGAAAATTAAGTGACGGAAAAAACTATATTTTATTTGCGGTACTTCAAGCAGGAATGTTTTCTGCCGGCGTTTTCGTCATTTTAGCTGGTGTACGATTGGTATTAGCTGAAATTGTACCAGCATTTAAAGGGATATCTTCTAAAATTGTGCCAAATTCAAAGCCAGCATTAGATGTTCCAATCATCTATACTTATGCACCAAACGCTGTATTAATTGGTTTCTTTTCAAGTTTTTTAGGCGGCATTGTTAGTATGTTAATACTAGTTTTATCAGGAGGAATCATTATTTTGCCAGGTGTAGTACCTCACTTCTTTACCGGTGCAGCTGCAGGGGTGTTTGGAAATGCAATGGGTGGTGTACGCGGTGCGATTTTAGGATCATTTGTGAACGGCCTTTTAATCAGTTTCATGCCAATTCTATTAATACCCGTGTTGGGAGATTTGGGTCTATCAAATGCTACATTTTCAGATTCAGACTTCGGTATAGTGGGACTATTCTTGAGTGGGCTAGCTCATTTCGGTGGAAAAACTACCATTATGGTTGGTATTGGTTTAGTGTTACTGATAATGATCTTGGCCAGTATACGCAAGCAAGAAAGTCATGCAGTGCCTTACAAAAAAGTTGAGAAATAAAAAATGATAGACAAGAGCTTGAAGTAGTATCGTCAATCCATTCATTATCAGTTCATGCCATTAACAAAGGCATTCTGACCGCTTCAAGGATTCTTTAGGGTGACGCATCTGATTCGTAAGCATAAGGTTACAAATAAAATCCCTAAATAGCTATAATAACTTTTACTTTATTTTCTTCTGTTTACCATAATAATTGAAATGAGTGGTAA
Source organism: Priestia sp. D51 (assembly GCF_053345675.1). Taxonomy (NCBI): domain Bacteria; kingdom Bacillati; phylum Bacillota; class Bacilli; order Caryophanales; family Bacillaceae; genus Priestia; species Priestia sp. D51. Next base: position 1,181,323 of record NZ_JBLTIR010000001.1, read on the forward strand.
AAACAAAGAGCAAACCTTTAATTAAAGGCTGCTCTTTGTTTTCTACATCTTGTTTTGCTTCTCTAACTAGAACAAAATGTCTTCATAGTTAAGTGTGGTAATACAATACTATTTACGTAATTCTTCTAATTCTGCAAGAAGAGTTTCAATCATTTCATCACTTCTTCGAAGTTCTTGATTAAGCATATGAATTGTTTCCTCTTCCCAATTGAAAGGGTTACCATAAGAAGGCGTAATAGGAAGATCTTCATACACATCTCCATTTTCTTCACTGTGCTTTGTAAAATATATAGCAACTTCACACATTGGATGACCAAGAGCAATACGCTGGCGCAAGCTCACTTTTCCATAGCCGAATTTCCGAGCTGCAATTCCTCCAAACACACTAGACGTCATCTTACATAAATGAGGAGCATCCTGTACGACGTTACCAAATGGACATTGGGTAGCGCTTACAATCACATGGTCTGGATGAACGGAAACAATTTCAAAGTGACCTCCAATTGAATTTTTAAGGTCAATTATAACTTCTGCATATTTCTCTACCGTCCACTTTTCATGCTTATCGCTATAAAGGCTTTCCATCCACTCTCCAGTACGAATACCAAGTTGTTTAATATATTCTTCAGCTACGGGGCCTACCGTTTTTTCATGAATCATTGCGTACTGTGTAATAAGTTTAGCCAAAAATACATGTCCGGTTAGCTGATCTTTTTTTAAAGCCATATTGTAAATCCCCCTTTTGTTTTGTAAAAGAGCAAAAATATCAATTCGATAAGCAGCACTTTTTCTATATATATCTATTTCTTAATTATTACAGATTAATAAGAGTGTGTGTTATGTTTTTTAACTTTTCTTCCTAGATATAATTGCTTCAAAAGAAAAGGGGGTACAAGTGACTAATCTATTAAAAAGAATGTAATAAAAAGTCCAATATAGTGTTTTGCAGATCCTCATGAAACTCTTTGCGATTAAAGCCTTCCGGATCCTGAGAAGGGAGGAAGGTAGGAGATTTCATAAAGTCCGGAAATGGACTGAGAAATGAAAAATGTCCTCCATTTTCTACAACGATATACTGAACTTTTTCCGCATCAGGAACCCCATTTAACACAAATCCCCCGTGAAAAGAAGGAGTAATCGTATCCTTTTCTCCTGTAATCATTAAAATAGGTATATTCACGTCTTGAAGCGCTCCTCTTTCTCTAAACCATCCGGCGGCTGGCGCTAAAAGAATAAGTGATTGAACCCGCTTATCATGATCAACAGATAAACAATAAGGCTTTTGATCAGGAGATTCAGAAGGAAAAGAAGTGGGAACTCCACCTGCTACAGCAAGAGCCGTATATCCTCCCATTGAATGGCCAATAAGAGAAATATTATTTGAATGAATGGATGGAGAAAAGGAATTTTCTTTTAAAAACCAATCGATTACAGTACGTATATGAGTAGGCCGATTTTTTAGATTGTCTATTGTTCCAGATAGCGTATTATTTTCTCGATTATTAAACGGATGCTGAGGTACCCCTACAATAAAACCATTACGTGCTAAAAATTGAGCAATGGTTCGATAAGCAAGAGGCGTGCTTCCATCTCCATGAGAAATAATGACCAAAGGAAATAATCCATTTGAAAGCGGAGCATCTTGCGCAGCGCTTATCGTGTAAGGTCCCATCTTTTCAACTTTTTCTTCTTTGTATGTAGGATACATAATAAGCAGAGGCAAGACGTTTTCATGTTCTTGATTTTCTATATCTACGAATTGACATCCGGCATAAAATAACTGTCTTTCATGTTTTTTTATTTGCACTTATATACTCCTCCTTGCTTTTAAAAATCCTTATTACAACAAGCTCATATATGAAATTTTATTGATTTAGCTCTCTTGGAAAATCAATAAAGGGTTAATTAATTTAAAAACGAAGATTTAATTACCTCTATAATACTCTTTTTTGTCTGACTCAAATAAGTTCTTTTTTCAGTAGAAATTAATAGCCCTATAGGCATTTTGGGGTCAAACCTTTGTACTTTAAACGGGATATTAGTTGGCTTCAAACTAGTTCCTCTAGGGATAATTCCCACCGCATGTCCAAACATCATTTCTGGAATAAGGTGTAGGGCACTACAGCTGTAAACGGTTTTAAAGGCTAAATTATTCTCTGCTAAAAAATGATTGACGGATTGATAGTAATAACAGCTATTTTCTCCTATTAAAATGGGATAGCCAATAATATCGGCTATTTCAACTGATTTTTGCTTTAATAACGGGTGATCAGGGGTATTAACAATAAATTGAATGTGTTCTTTATCAAGCGGGGTGAAAGATACGCCGGAAAGGTTTGTATTCTCTCCACAAACAGCAAAGTCCAATTTATCTTGATGTAGTAGTTCTGATAAAAGAGCCGTGTTTCCAATAGTGAAATCGCAATGTATGTACGGTTTTTCATCATGTAAATAGCTTAATATAGCTGGCATCAGCTTTTGAGCAATCGATTCTGATAAGCCTATTTTGATCGTTCCTTTTTCTTCTTTGCTTATACGCTGCGCTTGAGATATGGAATACTCCCAGTGCTTCAACAAGCTATCTACTTCTTCTACAAATAACGTACCTTCCTTTGTTAATGTTGCTTCCCAGCCTCGTTCAAACAAAAGAAATCCAAGGTCTTTTTCTAGCTTTTTAATATGAGCAGTGACGGTAGACTGGGCATAGTTTAATTTTTGTGCTGCAAGTGAAAACGTTCCTTCTGCCACAATTGTTTTAAACGTCGTTAATTCTTTAATTTCCACTTTCTAACCCCATCTCTATCGGATTTTACGATACTTATACGATATATTTTCAATTATACAAATGAAGATATTGGAAGTAAACTAAATATAGAAAGGAAGATGATAGATGCCATTTGTGAACGTTTATTATCCAGAACATCAACTAAATAATAAGGAATTAAAAAAAGTAAGCAATCATATTCATCAGTCGTTAATCCAACATTTTCACATCCCAAAAGAAGATTATTTTCAACTGTTTTTACCGTATCCATCTCAGCATTTTTTCTATGACTCACAGTACCTCTTAGAAAATGGAGAAAAAAGAACGGATCCAATGATTTATATCTCTATTACATGTGGGCAGGGGAGAACTATCGAGCAGAAAAAGAAGCTATATCAGTCCATTGCAGAGGGACTTCACACTGACTTAGACCTTTCTACAAACAATATCTTTATTACAGTAAACGAAACAACCCTTGAAAACTGGTCATTTGGGCAAGGAATCGCACAAATGGTTAATCAAAAGGAGGCACAATAAATATGAATAACGGTATTGATTCTAAGCTGCTGAACGACATGAGAGATCTTGCTCCGGACTTTGTGAAATATGGAGAACATATCTTATTTGGAGAAGTGTGGGGAGACCCAACTTTAACACCAAAAGAAAGAAGTTTGAGTACACTTTCTGCTTTAATCAGTATTGGCAACACTGAACAAATGCCTTTTCATCTGCAGCTGGCAAAAAAGAATGGAGTGACTGAAAAAGAAATTATTGCACTAATAACTCATATGGCTTTTTACGTGGGGTGGCCAAAAGCAGCTGCAGCACTGAGTATAGTGGGGAAGCAATAATAGAGGCAAAATAGATAAATATTATTACTTTTTAGTTTGTTTTTAATAGAAAAAGCTCCCTTTGGTGAGGGAGCTTTTAAATATGTTACTTCATCCATTGAAATTCTTTTAAAGGCCAATAAGCTAATTTTGCTTTTCCTACGATTTTGTCTACGGAGATTGTTCCTACTTGAGGTGATCTGCTGTCTAAGCTGTACATTCTATTATCTCCCATAACAAATAATTGGCCTTCTGGAACTGTTTTGTTGCCTGTAAAATCCTCAAGTTTAAAATCCTCAGTTAACGGGCCTGTTACTATTTCTTTTTTGTATTGATCCAAATAAGGCTCTTCATATTTTTTTCCGTTTATATATAGCGTGTCATTGCGATATTCTATATGATCACCCGGTAAACCAATTACTCTTTTAATATAGTCTTTTTCCTTTGTAGCATGAAAAACGATAATATCAAATCTTTTTATATTATCTGGGTTATTTTTACCCATTTCATTAAGAATAATATGTTCACTATCTTTTAAAGTCGGCATCATCGATTCACCGTCTACTACTATAGGCGTAAAGATATACTCTCTCACCACAAAAGCCAGGATACAAGCAATAACGATGGATTTGATCCACGAAAAAATCTCTTTCTGTTTCAATTTAAAACTCCTCTACAACCGTAATACATGTTTAAAAGTATAACATAATATATAGAAATTAACCTTTAATTTAACAATTAAAGGTTTGCTTAGCTGATTTTTTAACAAGATTAATAAACTTCATAGAAGGCCATAGCAGCAGAAATAGTGTGGTTCTCGAAATAAGAACATAAAAAAAGCTATTTCAATCGTATTGGCATCGGAGTGAAATAGCTTTTTCTACTTTACATTCAAGAGTTTGTTAGTTCATATGAACATCCTTACATGTGAAGTATATCACAAACTATTTTTGTTGTGAAGATGAAAATTGAAATTTGTATGACAAATTTTATTGCGTTGAGAGAATTTGAATGGGTTATTTAGCGTGACCCTTAGGCAGAGGCTATTTTAGAACAGCTGAGCATCTTAATAAAAATTGACGTCACCTCTCAATACCTCAAAAAAACCTGCTTCTTTTAAAGGAACCTTTCAATTTCTATAGACAAACAAACACTAGTTTATCAAGTATATTGTTAAAAGAAGTTTTAAGTGGTAAGTTTGTGTTCACTATATTTGGTATAATAAACATTTTTGGGTGGCTCTTCATATACAGGGCAAAAAATATAGATAACAGTACCTCTACTGATAAACCATCTTTTTAAAGGAAAACATCTTACCGATAAAAATGATAAAAAGGAGAGACTCAAATGAAATTTGATGTCCCTGAATTAGTTGAAGCAAAACGTCAAATTGATTCAACTTTACACAAGCTTAGGCAGACTGTAAAAACGTTTGAAACTAAAGAAAATGCGGATAGATATAAATCTCAAATAACCTTAGCTAAAAGAAGGATACAAGCATTCGAGCTTTCAGTAGCTCTTATTGAAAGGGAGATAAACGAACTTTCTAAAAGCTAGATGCCAGCTTTTAGAAAGTATGTATTCAACCACGTTATTTAATTTATCTTCAATTGTCGCTTAGAGTGGAATATCAGAAAGAAACCTTGAAAATACTAGGGTTTCTTTTTTTGTAATTAGTACTCTGCATACCCCAGTATATCTTTTGGATTTTGACTAAACCTGTTTCCAAAGCGGGCAGCCTTTGCACTTCTCAAAACTTATCCACGCTCTTTATCTCACTGAAAATAATTCATTCATTTAAAAAAATAAGGGTTGAAGGTGACGCAACGTAATCTAATATAGTTGAACTATGAGATATCAAGAAGGGGAGCAACGAAAGTAAAAGTAACGGATGGGGGCATGAGAAGTGGAGAATAAAAAGCGAATTCGCTCGTTAGATATATTAAGAGGACTAGCGATTCTGGGAACATTAGGAACGAACATTTGGCTGTTTGCCTATTTGGGAGATATAAATTATATATTTACTTTTAACCATAACAAATGGTGGTTATCAGGAGATGACTTTTTAAGAATCCTTTTTCTGTCCTTAATTAATGGAAAATTACTTGGCCTCTTAGCCATTATGTTTGGTGTGGGTTTAGAACTGAAATATCAGCAATCAAAACGATTAAATCAGACTTGGCCAGGAAGATATATATGGCTGTCTTTGATTTTATTAATGGAAGGGCTTTTGCACTTTATTTTTGTTTTAGAGTACGATATTTTAATGTCTTATGCCGTAACTGCTATTGTCGTATCGTTTATCGTAAAAATGCGGAAGACGATGATAAGAATAACAATGATTAGTGCAGCGGCAATTCATCTTTTCTTTATATTGCTCGTGTTCTTAGGTGCGCTAACTAACTCCGTAGGAGATGAGCTAGTCGCTGTCCCAAAAGAAGTGCTAAACCTTTATCAACATGGATCATGGATGAATCAAATTCAGTATCGACTTCTTCATTTTTGGGAGCTGCGCACAGAAGCCATTTTCGTCATTCCATTTAATATATGTATGTTTTTAATTGGTGTTTTACTAGTGAGAATAGGGGCTTTTGACAATAACTCCAAGGGTATTAATATCAGAAAGAGGATGATGAAGGCAGGACTTTTAGTTGGGCTACCTCTAAACCTATTATTATTTGTTCCTGGGGGATACTTTGATTTTCCAGTAAGGTACGTATTTGCCCCTATTTTATCAATTGGATACATGGGAGCCATTAGTTTTCTAATTGAAAAATTTCAGGCCTTTTCGTTATGGAGCGTTTTAGAGAAAGTAGGGAAGATGTCTTTAAGTTGCTATGTATTACAGAATGTTTTAAGCTCCATTTTATTTTATGGATGGGGCCTTGGGTGGGGTGGACACCCACGTTCATTCTTCGTCATTTTTGTTTGGATACTAATCTGTTTGTTTCAAATGCTATTTGCTGTTTTGTGGCTTCGTTATTTTAACATGGGTCCTATGGAATCAGCGCGTAAACGCTTAGCCAGTTTAACTATGAGGAAAAATATAAAGAAAGATCTTAAAATGTAAGTCATCTTCTTTTGGATGAATATCAAACCTGTTATAAGAAGCAAAACTTTCACATAGAATGTTATGTTAAAGTGATATTAGGTATTGGGTATTTTAACCAATTAATAGTCCGTAGAGGAGAATTAAAGAAAATGGCTACCTTTTTCTTAATACTTATCGGCTTCTTTCTTATTATTTCAAATATCGTTGGATTTATCTCCTACAAAAAAAAGAAAAGTCTATACGCTGCTGCTTTTACAATATTGATACTGGCCGCTTTATTTGTGGCATTAGGCGGTATATTAGCACTGTTGATCATTAGAGACGCTTTTGCCATATTTTATGGTTTACAAGTTGGATACTATTTACTTATAAATAGCGCAATTGTTCTGTTACTGGCAGTTATAGTTACAGTTATAAAACAATATAACGATAAATAAAAAATTTGCTTAGTAAGATTTATACTTTGTAAGTTTGTAGTTACTATAATCACGGTTGGAGGAATAAAAAAAAGCCTATACGACTCTATTTGTTATTTTCTCTTATTCCAATGAAATAGGTTTCTAAAAATATTTGTCGAACTAATTAATACCCCTATCAAAAAAGCAGAAAATACAGTAAAAGGAGGAATTAGTTTGCAAACTATGTTTCATTATAACTGGTTGGTTAGAGAAGAGTGGTATCAATGGTGTGAGAATATTCCACTAGAGGAATTACTTCGGAAGCGAACAGGAGGAGTAGGAGGAATATTACATACGCTCTTTCACATTGTTGATGTAGAGTGGAGTTGGGTTCGCGTTCTTCAGGGAAAAGATGATTTTCAGGAGAATTTTGAGGAATATCAAAGCTTAGAAAAAGTTCGCCAGCTAGATATCAACTTTCAGTTTGAGGTAAGAGAATTTGTTAGGACTTGGAATGCAGAAAAAGAAAAGAATATTCTTTATGATCCACAACCAGACGGAAGTATAGCAACTGACACTTGGGGAGAAATTATGCGTCATGTGGTGGCTCATGAAATACACCATATTGGACAATTATCGATATGGGCTAGGGAGATAGGAGAGAAACCAGTTTCAGCCAATCTTATTGGTAAAGAACTTAGTCATACATTGCCAAAAATTTAAGTTAATGAACTTTATTGATAGAACTCATGGCTTGTAATTAAGAGAATAGGAGCTTTAAAACTCTGGCTTCTTATAGTATATAAAATAATTTTCACTAGTTAAGGTAGGAAGACATTCTTAAGAGTACCCTCCTATCTAACTAAACTAAAGATTCGTGTAATATGCCCCACTAATTTGTCTTTCTGAGTTTCCATACAATGTATTACCGGAAATAAAAGAGCGTTAAGTTTATCAAAAAACTTACGCTCTTTTTACTCACAATTTATCAACTAGAGAAACTAAGTTTAGAATAGGCTCTGCCTCTTTCTCTTCTTGATATGCCTCAAAATTTATTTCACCAAGTTTTACACCTACATCATATTCACCAATTAAACTATCAAGCATAATAAATGCTGCAGCAATAAATTGATCATTTTCTTCGCCATATCCTTTAATGTAAATAACAATATCTAAACAATCCATTTGTTTATCTTCTCTATACGTAAAGAAAATATCTTCTGTATTTAAAACAATATCTTCAAAATAAATTTCTTGTTCACTATCTTGTCTTTGTCTAAATGCTACAATGTTAAATTTCTCGAGGCTGGGAGCTTCCTCTACCAGCTTTATGACAGCAGGAAACGCTGAAACCATTCCTTCTGCACTGATAATAAATTCTCTTTTTCCTTGTTTCATTTCTACACTGAATTCAAAAGTTAACTCTTTATGATACTTGGATAATTGTAAGCCTAATTTGTTAAATAAAAGATCATAGTTATTTTCGTCTAATTGGAAATAATCTTCGCTATTTTTCTCAAACCAAGACCAAAATTCTTTTTCAGTGATTTTTCTCTTAAATAAATTCTTTAACATAAGACCTCCAGGGGGTTCTATATACATTTTTAATTAAAGTATATATCAAAAGCTTCACAAGAATATATGTATATTTCATATAAAGTTAGCTACCATAATGTGCTTTTTCTTTTTTTAAATATTAATACAGATTCATAGACAAACCAATAAACTAATAAGTATACGATAATCAAAATAAACACATTTTCAAAAGAAATTTTGTTAAGATTACAATATATGTATGGAAAGATTAAATGTTCATCTAGATACATTTAGCATACACAGAAAGGGGAAAAAAATTTGTCGATTTACCATAAAGTAATTGGAGAAGGATATCCTATCGTTATGTTGCATGGTTGGACACTTGACCATCAAGTGATGTTAAATGCAATGGAACCGTTATTCGAGAAACGAAGCAATTGGAAGAGAATATACATAGACTTACCAGGGATGGGGAATTCCGAGCCTCAATTGTCTATTCAGAACTCTGATAATATGTTAGAAGCGATATTATGTCTTCTAGACGAAATTATCCCTGACCAACAGTTTATTGTTTGTGGCAATTCATATGGAGGGTACATTGCCAGAGGTATAGTTCGTTCACGTCAGGACAAAGTTCGTGGATTACTACTAATGGCACCATTGATTATACCTGAATATGATGAAAGGGTGGTGCCCCAACAGACTGTTCTAAGGAAAGACAACGACTTGATATCACGTTTGTCTCCAGAGGAGGCTGATGAATTTTTTTCCATGGGGGTAGTACAAGGTCAAACTGAATGGGAGAGGTTTCAAAAAGAAATTTTACTTCCTTCCAAACAAACAAATCATGAATTTTTAAACAACATTCATCAAAATGGATATGGCTTTACCTTTGATATTTCATTTAAACTTGAGCATCCCACACTCATTATAACAGGACGTCAGAATAATGTAGTGGGATACCAGGATGCGTGGCAACTAATAGAAGATTACCCAAGGGCCACTTTTGCAGTGCTTGATATGGCTGGTCACAACCTACAAATTGAACAAACTGATGTATTTAACGAATTAGTTCATAACTGGTTAAACAAACTTGAACTGGACAACTTTTTGTTGTTTAAGAGTAGAATTTAATTATCTACATCATTAGCATCAAACGTATCTTTTGTAACGTTCAATATATGACCACTAATGTTAACTGTTTTGTTATTTACCCATTTAACTTTGGCTGTTTCCTGAGGGTAATTCCAATAGATGTTTTTCTTTTTATTAAAAACTTTATTTGTATAAGTCACTTCTCCTCTAATAGCAAAAGGTGTAGTCGCTCCACCACTTGAACGATAAATCTTTACTATGTAATCACCGTTAGGAGATGTACTTTGAGAAATATATTCTCCCTTTGGAGCAAATCGTAGATAACTAGGCGCAAAAAGAAACCACCAAACAAATCCTATAACTAGAAGAGAGCTTAATGCAGTCAAACACACAATATATCGTTTTTTCAATTTCTAACCTCTATTCAGATGGACTCAATTATAATTTTGTTCCTATCTGATTATATATCAGAATTGAGTTGAAAAATCATGAATATCATATACAAAATCAGTTTACATAATACCTGTTTCAACAATCAAAACAGCCTTTAGATTGGTAAATCTAAAGGCTGTTAGTATATCTAGATATTTAATATTCCTTGTATGTAACAGCTACATTCTTATAATCATTAGGGCTTATTGGGTCGAATAGATAGTGGATTTTTGATTGGTTCTGATCCATCCATTCTAATTTTTAGTATTATTGTTCCTCTTTTTTTAAAAATAAAATAAAAAAACACTTGATAATTTGTATGCGTTTTCATATTATAAATAAAAAGGTAGTAACTTTTTTTAAAACGTTGTGATGTTATGAAGAGGGAGGTGATTTTGGTATCGGCCTAGAGGAGATTACAATTTTGAAGTCTATCAAAATTGTAATCTCCTACGTGATGCATGTTTAATGTGAAGTCTCAAAATGTGTTAATCAAAGGGGGAGAACTTATGGAACAGCCATTGGTTCAAAATGTAGAACATTCAATTAATACGCCTAAGAAACTAAGACTTAAAGAGAAGGTTGCTTATGGATTGGGAGATGTAGGAAATAACTTTATGTTAGACTTGGGTCAAATTTATTTGCTGAAGTTTTATACCGACGCGTTAGGCTTGCCTTCTGCAACAGCAGGTTTAGTATTTTTAATTACGAAAATATGGGATGCGTTCGCTGATATTACAGTAGGTACTTGGATTGATAACCGTAAGAAGATAGGCCCTAAAGGCAAATTTAGACCATTCTTTCTCTATGCTGCAATACCGCTTGCTTTGATAACGATAGTCAGCTTTACTAATCCTGATTTTTCAATAACCGGAAAGATTATATGGGCATATGTAACGTATATGGCATTTGGAACGATTTATAGCATTTCAAATATTCCTTATGGATCAATGGTACCTGCGATGACAAAAGATCCTGTTGAACGAGCAGAAATGGCATCATTTAGACAAGCAGGCTCAAATTTAGGTCTTCTTATTACAACTGTAGGGTTTATGCCGATTGTCTTAATGTTTAACAATCAATCTACTGGTTATTTAGTGGCTGTATCTATTTTTGCATTTTTGGGCGTTTTATTACAAGTCTATTGTTATGCCAATGTAAAAGAAAGATATGTGTATGAAAAACCCCAAAATACAAATGTAAAGCTGACTGATAGCTATAAAGGGCTTTTTAAGAATACGCCTTTACTCATTCTTTGTTTAGTTAATTTGTTTACCTTTTCAGCTTTTAACGTCAAGCTTGCTGTACAAGTCTATTTTTGTCAGTACGTTTTAAAAAATGTAGCAATCGTTCCTTATATGGGCTTTTTTAGTATCGGCTGTGTATTTATCGGCGTAGCAATGGTTCCTTTCATGGTTAAAAAAATTGGAAAGAAATCTACGTACATATTAGGGTGCGCGATTTGGGCTGTAGGAGATATTTTAGCTTATGTTTTTGCAGATAACGCAGTGATTTTTATTACATTAGCTTGCTTTGCTTTCTTCGGAAGCTCATTTGTAAACAGTTTAAACTGGGCATTAGTTTCTGATGCTGTAGAGTATGGCGAATGGAAGACTGGAAATCGATCTGAAGGTGTTGTGTATTCTTTCTTTACGTTCTTCCGTAAACTTTCTCAAGCGCTTGCAGGCTTTATTCCTGGGGTTGTGTTAGGAATTGTGGGTTACGTTCCAAACGCGGTGCAAAGTGCAAATGTACTGGAGGGAATCAGAGGGTTAATGTTTATTTATCCAAGTGCATTAGCCATTGCAACGATTATTGTCATGTTTTTCTTTTATAAACTTTCAGATGAAAAATACAATAAAATCGTAGCGGATCTTGCTAAAAGTAAAAATAGAATACCAATGTAAGATGATAGGTAAAATGAACGAAATACAAAATTAATTTAATAATCTAGCAAAAAGCACTTGAAATATTGGTGGCGTTTTCATATTATAAATACAAAGGTTATTACAAATTATATAAAGGTCATTATCTTTTAGGGGTAATAGTCACTTAACTGGAGGTATAAAGATGAAGTATTTTTTAGATAGTGCAATTTTAGAGGAAATTCGTTACGCGTATGAAAACTGGGCAATTGATGGAGTTACAACAAACCCTCGTCATATTATGAACAGCGGTAAACCATTTTTAACGGTTCTAGATGAATTTGCAAGTGAGTTTAAAGGAGTCGAAAATTTCCCGATTTCAGTGGAAATCAATCCTCATTTGGATAATGCTAGAGATATGGTAGAAGAAGGGACAAAGATTGCTAAGCTGTCGTCAAACTTTGTTATTAAAATTCCATGCACAGAGCCTGGCTTAATTGCAGCAAAGGAATTTGAAAAACAAGGTATTTCTACTAACGTCACTCTTGTCTTCTCGCCATCACAAGCACTTCAGCCTGCAAGAATTGGAGCTAAATTTGTATCTCCATTTGTCGGCTGGAAAGAAAATAGCGGGGATGATACAACTCAATACATTCAGGATATTGTGAATATCTATAAAAACTACGATTACAACACAGAAATCATTGTTGCTGCTTTACGTAATGGTAAACAAATTGTAGATGCGGCAAAAGCTGGTGCGCATATTGTGACTTGCGGATTTGATGTATATAAAGAAAGCTTCCAGCATGCGTTCACAGACTATGGTTTAAACAAATTCCGCAACGCTTGGGATAATACAGTCACAGAAGCTCCTGTCTTAAAATAAACATATGTATTTTATAAAAGGCGCCTCTTAGAATCTTATTATCTTCTTGGAGGGGCTTTTTATATAGCAAAAGGAGAGAAGAAAACGTTGAGCAGCTTTCAATACATGAAAGACTTAAATAAACATGTACCTTTTTATCATATAGAGGACAGCAAATTTAAGCCTTATGGAAAGGTAATTAATGAATACAATTTCAGTAAACTAGAAACATATATGGATAGTTTAACTATTCCTCAAGATCAGAATGTATATGTAGCATCCGTTACTGAGATGGAAAACACCATTATTAAAGATCAGCTTCAAGAAGCTTTTTATGGTGAGATGCCTATTCAAATTGGATATTGTAATGGTCCTAATTCAACCTTAAATGGTCTTGAGTATCATAAAAGCAGTGAAATTAATATCGCTATAACGGATATGGTTCTTTTATTAGGTAAGGTACAGGGAGTTGAAAATAACTTTTTTAATTCAAGTGATGTAATCGCTTTCTTTGTACCTGAAGGAACAGCAGTTGAATTGTATGGTACGACATTACATTTTGCTCCTTGTAAGGTCAATAACGAAGGGTTTAAAACAGTCGTCATTTTACCTAAAGGAACAAATGATCCGTTATCAACTAATATTCAAAAAAGAACAAAAGAAGATGAGTTATTGTTTATGAAAAATAAATGGTTAATTGCTCATCCTGAAAGAGAGCAATTAATTAATAAAGGCGCACATCCCGGTATAAAAGGAGAAAATATTAAAGTTTATCAATAGAGCGCATGAATGTTAGACAAAAGACTAAGCTCTATTAATTGATGGGAGAGATAAAAATGTCAGGTACCTTAAACGTAACTAAAGGGGTAAATGTGGAGATCTTACAAGATGGATTTGAGGTTGCTCTTAACGGTGTAGTTCTTCTTCAGCATACAATACAAAAGCCAATGCTGTTTGTTGGTTATGGAGAAGAAACGATTGAAATGTATAGAGGGAACTTTGATATTAAAGATTATGTGACTGAACGTACAGCTCTTCGCTACGCGAATGTTGAAGAAGTAGAAGGGGCATATAAAATTGATTTCTCCAGCTTTAAAAATGGAGATACTATGCTGTCTCTTATAGTTAAGGAAGAAGAGGATCGTCTAAAAGTAGAATACCAAAAGCACGATGCGAACATTAACCGCTTTTGGTTACGAGTAGCTGCAGATGAACAGGAAAAAGTCTATGGATGCGGAGAACAACTTTCTCACTTTAATATGAGAGGAAAAAATTTTCCTTTATGGACATCTGAGCCGGGTGTAGGGAGAAATAAACAAACATATGTAACATGGCAAGCTGATGTAATTGATAAGGCTGGAGGAGATTACTATAATACCAATTTTCCTCAACCTACATATGTATCTAGTAAAAAGTACTATTGTCATGTAGAAACAACGGCATACGCGGACTTTGATTTTCGCAATGAGGCGTTCCATGAACTGCAGGTTTGGGAAGTACCTAAATATATGCTGTTTGAAACGGCGGATACGTACCTTGAATTAGTTGAAAAAATTACCGGTTTATTCGGAAGACAGCCCGAGCTACCAGACTGGGTATATAACGGCGTGGTTTTAGGTATTCAAGGTGGTACAGATGTTGTTGAACAAAAATTAGAAAAAGTTTTAGCAAAAGGTATGAAAGTATCTGGAGTATGGTGCCAAGATTGGCAGGGCAAACGTATTACTTCTTTCGGCAAACGTTTAATGTGGAATTGGAAATGGAACGAGAATGAATACCCGGAGCTAGATAAAAAGATTGCAGAGTGGAAAGAAAATGATATTCGTTTTCTAGGTTACATTAATCCATATGTAGCCATTGAAGGTGATTTATATAAGGAAGCTGAAGATAAAGGGTACTTAGCATTAAATACGGAAGGAAATACGTATTTAGTGGATTTCGGTGAATTTTATTGCGGAGTTGTTGATTTTACTAACGAAGAGGCTACCGAATGGTATAAACAAGTTATTAAAGAGAACATGATTGATTTTGGATTAGACGGATGGATGGCCGACTTTGGCGAATACTTACCAACTGACGTTGTGCTCAAAAATGGAGTCGACGCTAAGATTATGCATAATGCTTGGCCGACAATGTGGGCAAAAGCGAACTATGAAGCGGTATCAGAAGCAGGGAAACTTGGTGAAATTGTATACTTTATGCGTGCCGGATATACGGGCATACAAAAATACTGTACGCTTCTTTGGGGCGGAGATCAAAGTGTAGATTGGTCGCTGGATGATGGTTTGGCTTCTGTTATTCCTGCAGCTTTATCATCAGGAATGAGTGGCTGTGGCTTACACCATAGTGATATTGGAGGGTACACAAGTCTACATGGTAATAAACGTTCAAAAGAGCTTCTGATGAGATGGGCAGAAATGGGAGCCTTCACGCCTATGATGAGAACACATGAAGGAAACCGTCCTGATGATTGTTTTCAGTTTGACGGTGATGAAGAAGCACTAGAGCATTTAGCAAGAATGTCTAATGTTTATGTAACGATGGCACCTTATATTAGATCACTTGTAGAAGAAAATGCGCGACGCGGAATTCCTGTTCAGCGACCTTTGTTTATGCACTATGAAGAAGATGAAAAAACATATGATATTCAATACCAATATTTATTTGGTGAAGATGTACTTGTTGCGCCGGTTCATCAAGAAAATCAAACAGAGTGGGAAGTATATTTACCAGAAGATCAGTGGGTCCATGTATGGAGCGGTGAAGAGCACACAGGAGGATCGGTTACTGTTCAAGCGCCATTAGGTTATCCACCTGTATTTTACCGTAAAAAATCTATATGGAGTGAGTTGTTTTCTAAACTACTTCACATCTAATTTAAGAGCTATTTATATAAGAAATGTAGTCAAACAATAGTGTTGATAAAGGTAATGATGTATTTTAAAATGGTTATAACAAATAGTTTTACGACAAGGGGAACTCTATATGCAAAATACAACAGTTTTATATGTGCCTATAGGTAGAAAAACATTTGATATTGAAGCGGCTGAAATGTATCGTCAAAAAAGTATGGAGTGGCTGAACGGCAACTGCAGTACTCTTATCGCGCCGGAGCAAATTATAACTTCAGTTGAAGAATTACAGGGATTTCTTGATTCAATTAAAGGGAATAAGATTGATACCGTCTTATATCAAAGCGTTACGTTTGCTGACGGTGAATTTATGGTTAAGATATTGGAGTATTTTAAACAGCCTGTAATTGTTTGGTCCGTACGTGAGCCAAGTGTAGGGGGACGTTTACGTTTAAACTCTCTAACAGGCGGAAATAGCACCAGTAATGTGCTGCGTAATCATCAGCATCCGTTTGCATTTGTATTTGGAAATCCAGATGAGAAAGCGTTGCAGGAGCGTCTATTAAGACAAATTAACGTTATGCGCGTGCTAAAAGCATTAAATGAATTAAAAATTGGGGTAGTGGGAGATTATCCACCAGGATTCTTCTTTTCACAAGCTAACGAAGATGAATTAAAAAACGTACTTGGCGTAACCCTTCATAAGATGGATTTACAAGAAGCGTTTAAAGAGTGCGTAAAACTTCCAGAACACGAATGGATAGGGGAAGTTGAGCGGGCAGAAAAGCAGGTGATTGGTCTAAATCGAAACGATGAAACCGTTGCTAAATTTGCTCAATTTTCCACTTATATTAAAAAGCACATTCAACGTGAAAAGTTAGATGCATTAGCTATGCGATGTTGGCCAGATTTCTTTAATGATTTAGGAGCTGCTCCGTGCTCAACTTTATCTCAGTTTACGGAAGACGGAATGGTGACATCCTGTGAGTCGGATATTCACGGATCAATCTCCATGTTTATCCTGCGTGAGTTAGCAGGCGGAAATGCACCTTACCTAGGGGATTTAGTTCACATAGACGAAGAAAAAAACTCAGTTGTTTTTTGGCACTGCGGTGCAGGAGCATATTCGCTTGCCAACCCTTCTACTGGAGCAACAGCAGGGGTGCATCCTAACAGAAAAATCGGTTTTGCAATGGATTTTGGATTAAAAGCAGGAGAAGTAACGATTTTTAGGGTAAGTCATACGCCTGATGGGTATCGCCTTCTAGTGATGAAAGGAGATGCCTTAGATGTAGAGCAGCCTTTTACAGGTACATCTGTAGAAGTAGAACTGGCGACAAATGCATCAGACACACTTTATGAACTTATGCACGCGGGGTATGAACCTCACTTTGCACTAGTGTATGGTGATGTGACAGAACATCTAATTGAACTAGGCCGTATACTTAATCTAGAAACAAAAGTCTATATCTAAGAAAATCGTACTTCTCTGCTACAGTAAAAGTTAGCCAATACTATATAATAATACCAAACGCTAACCTAAAAGGAGTTTGAGAATATGAAAGATACAATCGGTTCTAATAAAAATATTGCGCTTTATCTTCAAGTAAAAGATGTCTTAATTAAACGTATACAAGAGAAAGTTTGGAAGCCCAATACGTTAATTCCAACAGAACAGGAATTAATGCAAGAGTTTGATGTAAGCCGTACTACCTTAAGACAAGCTATTTCTATGCTAGTACAGGACGGGCTGCTGGAAAAAAAACAAGGCAGAGGAACAATTGTAAAACCTCAGCCTCTTATCGGCGGCAGCTTAGGCAAGCTTAAAGGACTAGCAGAAGAAGTAGCGGAAAAAGGATTAACACCAAATTCAAAACTCATTCGTACTGATTTTAAAAAAGATTTATATCATGAAACTTCCATGCTGGAATTGGACGCTGGAGAAGAGGTTTTAGTTATTGAACGAATTCGTTTTGCCGATGAAGTACCTATTGCGATTGAACGTTCTTGTTGGCCTACGCATATTGGGAAAATACTAGTTGAACAAGATTTAAATCGTGCAAAATTTTATGAAGTGCTAGAAGAGAATGAAATCTTTTTAAAACGAGCTAAAGAGAAGATATCTGCGATTAATGCAACGATTTATGAAGCCGATCTGTTAGGCATACGAGGCGGAGAAGCTTTACTTGAAATGACACGAGTAAGTTACGGTTTTGATGATAAGCCACTCGAATTTACGGTAACAAAATATCGCAGTGATAAATATCATTACAATATTGAGCTTACAAGATAAAACGCTAATACAATTGGGGATGTGGAGATAATGACAAGTTTAACTCAAGTCAAACAATATGGTTTATATGTAAACGGGGAATGGGAAACAACAGCAGAAAAAATGGAAGTCTTAAATAAATATACGCAGCAGCCTGCAGCTGAAATCTCAGTAGCTACAAAAGACGATGTAAATAAAGCTGTGGCCAGCGCGAAAGAGGCGTTAAAAAACACTTTTTCACCGTACGAACGCTACGAGGTATTAATGAAGGCAGCTGAGTTATTACTAAGCCGTCAAGAAGAATTTGCTGAAATTTTGGCTGTTGAAGTTGGAAAGTCTATTCGTGAATCTCGCGGAGAAGTTGAGCGCGCGGCTACAACTTTACAAATTTCAGCGGAAGAGGCAAAGCGTATTCATGGAGAAGGTGTGCCTGTTGAATCAGCTCAAGGCTCAGAAAATCGCATGGCTTTTACAGTAAAAGTCCCGGTTGGAGTTGTTGCAGCTATCACACCGTTTAATGTACCTATCAATCTAGTTTGTCATAAACTTGGACCGGCAATCGCAGCTGGGAATAGCGTAGTATTAAAGCCTGCTGAAGTCACTCCAATTTGTGCGCTCAAGCTAGCTGAGTTAATGGAAGAAGCAGGCTTGCCAAAAGGGCGCCTTCAAGTATTGACTGGAGATGGGGCAGAAATTGGTGAATGGTTATTAGAAAACCAAGATGTTAATATGTTTACGTTCACAGGAAGCCCAAGAGTAGGAGAACTTATCCGATGTAAGGCGGGTTTACGTAAAGTTTCACTTGAACTAGGAAATAATTCGGCTACTGTCGTACATAAAGACGCTGATTTAGAAAAAGCTGCATCTTTAATTTCTCAAAAAAGCTTTAATAACGCAGGACAAGTTTGCATTTCCGTTCAACGAATTTATGTTCATACGAATATTTATACTGCTTTTGTTAATAAGCTAAAAGA
This sequence comes from Priestia sp. D51, assembly GCF_053345675.1. Taxonomy (NCBI): domain Bacteria; kingdom Bacillati; phylum Bacillota; class Bacilli; order Caryophanales; family Bacillaceae; genus Priestia; species Priestia sp. D51. The sequence continues at coordinate 1,200,258 of NZ_JBLTIR010000001.1, forward strand.
AAAAACAGAAAAGCTAGTAGTCGGTAATCCAATGGATGAGCAAACGGATATTGGACCTATGATTCGTCTTAAAGAAGCAGAGCGAGTGGAAGAATGGGTAAAAGAAGCGGTGGAAGAAGGGGCAAAAATTGAACTAGGAGGAAAGCGTGACGGTGCTTTTTATCTTCCTACAATTTTGACTAATGTAAATGATGAGATGAAAGTTTGTCGTCAAGAAGTATTCGGGCCAGTAGTAGCTATTGCTCAATATGACGAGATTGATGAAGTGATTTCAAAAGTAAATGATTCTGACTATGGGTTGCAGGCAGGCCTTTTTACGAATGACTTACAGTTTGCTATGAAGGCAGCTCGTGAAATCGAAGTAGGCGGATTAATTGTAAATGATGCTTCAGCGTATCGTGTTGATCATATGCCATATGGCGGTGTGAAAAAGAGCGGTAACGGAAAAGAAGGGCCAAAATATGCAATTGAAGAAATGACGGAAGAACGTATCATTGTTCTAAATTTATAATTTATTAGTTTAAATGAAAGACCTAGATTTTTAATTTTCTAGGTCTTTCATTTGGGAAATAACAAAGAAAAAATGACGAAGGTGAACAAATATGGAGTTCCTAACAATCCTCCTTCCTATTTTCGGGATTTTTGCACTTGGATTTATTGGACAAAAGAAAATAGGATTTGATACCAAAACGATTTCAACAATGGCACTTTATTTGATGTCTCCAGTTCTAGTGTTCAAAACATTTTACACAACCAAATTTACGATTGATTACTTATATCTTACGTTATACACATTTGCCCTTTGCTTTGCATTAATTGCTGTCGTCTATATTATTGCTTATTTCCAGCAATATTCTACTTCAGAAACCTGTGGAATGATATTAGCGTCCTCATTTATGAATAATGGAAACTACGGTACACCTGTTGTTTTATTACTTTTCGGCGTGACAGGCTTAGACTCTGCCATCATTCTAATGGTCATACAGCAATTGGTCATGTGTACAGTGGGAGTTTACTATGCAGCTAAAGGAAGTCCACAGGGAAATGGTATAAAATCAGCCATTGACGCAGTTCGAAGGATACCAATTGTGTATGGGGGACTTTTAGGAGCTATATTTCAGTTTCTTCATATTCCATTAAGCAACTCTGTAAAAGAAGCGGTTGATTTAGTAGCGGGTGCAGCTATTCCCACCATCATGATTGTACTTGGAATGCAGCTAGCTAAAATATCAATTAGAAATTTAGCCAAAGCAAAAGTTTCATGGTCATTAGCTATCAAGCTTGTAATCTCACCATTTATCGCTTATATACTAACGCTTCTGCTACCTGTGGATGAGATGGTGAAACAAATAATGATTATTATGGCTGCTATGCCCACAGCTGCTAATACAACTATGTACGCGCTGCAATTTAATACAGAGCCGGAGTTTGTATCAAGCGCAACGTTAATTAGTACCTCTCTAAGCCTTGCTACATTGCCTATCATTTTTCTAATTGTTTTGTAAAATAACACAGAAAAACGTTTCAATATAGGTTGAAAAAAATAATTTTATTATATGACTTTAAAAGGAGTAGTCAACGTGAATTCTCCTCATAACGCTGTTTTAAAAAGATATTTAAAATTCATTTTCTATTTTAGTTTTGTGTTCTTCTTATACTTCTACTTCACATACAGTTTTCAACACTATCTGACTAAATATTTATTTCTTAATTGTTTACTGACGGGGACATCTTTCTTAATTCGAAATTTAAGAGGTTATACGGAAAAACTGTAAAGGTATCTGTAACGGAAAAAACTTATGAAAAGAACCTATGGATTCTTTTCATAAGTTTTTTTGGTTCTTAGTATTATCCCTGAATATATCTACATTTGAAAATATTTTAAAAAATAGTTGAAATGCCCGGTACTAAGTATTACAATCTACATATACTAAGTATTACTTAATAGCTTAATTTTAAAAGTTATTAAGTGAAAATTGGCTTGGTACTAAGTAATACAGAATATAAGTCAGACAATATAGAGGAGGTTCTGAAGATCGAAAATTTAACTGAAATGCTGAAGGGTTCGCTGGAAGGCTGTGTGTTAGAAATTATCAGCCGCCATGAAACCTATGGCTATGAGATTACACGCCGTCTGAACGAGCTTGGATTTATCGAGGTCGTGGAAGGAACGGTCTACACTATTCTCGTACGATTAGAAAAGAAAAAACTTGTGAATATAGAAAAAAAACCATCAGATATGGGCCCACCCCGCAAATTTTATTCGCTTAATGAGGCGGGCTACAAGGAGCTTGAGTTGTTTTGGAAAAGGTGGGATTTTGTATCATCAAAAATCAACGTCTTGAAGTCAAACTAGCTTCATAGGATAGACCGTCGGATAGTTTTAAAGCATCTTATGAAGCTTTATAAAAAGGAGGAAAAATGACATGTTGGAAATATTCAAAAAAATGATTGGTGATAAAAAAGAGTATAAAATGATGATGGCACGGGTTGAAGCCTTGCCAGAGGACTATGAGTTTGTATTTAAAAAAATTCAAAACTACATGTGGAATTTCTCATCGGGCAACGGAATGGATATGCTACACATGCAGTATGAATTAATTGATTTATTCGAAGCAGGTGCTGCAGAAGGTAGACAGGTGCTCGAAATTACTGGAGACGATGTGGCTTCCTTTGCTGACGAATTAGTGGCAAATGCTAAAACTTATATGGTTAAGTATCGTGAAGATTTGAACCAGAGTATTAAGGAACGATTAGGAAAAAATAAATTTAATCAATAACATCGACTGAATAGCTAGTTGCTTTCGCTATTCAGTCATTTTTTAAACTCAGTACTAAGTGATACAGAATATAAGTCAGACTAAATAGTGAGATATCAAAAACTTAGCTCTACGAGATGCTCAGCTTAGTTACAGCATGACAGTTCTAGCAAGAAAGCTTGTGGAGCTTTTTAAAAGGAGGAAAAACGTATGAGAAATACAGCGATTTTTGTAAAAGAGTTAAAAAAGGCCTTTAAAGACAAAGAAGTTTTAAAAGGGGTGAATGTTGAGGTGCAGCGCGGTGAAATTTTTGCACTGCTGGGCTCAAATGGAGCAGGCAAGACGACGACAGTTAACATTCTTTCAACGCTGATGAAGGCTGATAGCGGCGAAGTAAGTATTTGCGGATTTGACGTCCAACGTCAACCGGCTGACGTCCGCCAGAACATCAGCCTAACGGGGCAGTTCGCAGCGTTAGACGGCATGCTTACTGGGAAGGAAAACCTGATAATGATTGCCAAATTGCGAGGGGTATCTAACCCTAATGAAGTAGCTGACAATCTTCTTGCAAGATTCAGCTTGACCGATGCAGCCAATCGCCGGGCGGATCAATATTCCGGTGGAATGAAGCGCCGACTTGATATAGCTATGAGTCTGATTGGGGCGCCAGCCGTTATTTTTCTCGACGAACCGACGACCGGACTTGATCCGGAAGCCCGGATTGAAGTCTGGAACACCATCAAAGAGCTTGCTGGCGGTGGTACGACCATCTTGCTCACGACTCAGTACCTGGAGGAAGCTGAACAACTGGCAGACCGTATAGCCATCCTACATGGCGGGAAAATCATCAAAACCGGTACCCTTACCGAACTCAAAGAGATGTTTCCCCCAGTAAAAGTGGAATACATTGAAAAACAGCCAACATTGGAGGAAATCTTCCTCGCAATCATCGGCAAAAAGGAGGAAATGTAAATGAAAAACAATACAGGTGTATTACTAGGACGGTTGATGCGCACTATTATGCGCAGCCCGGATACGATTATTACGGTGGCCATTACGCCAATTATGATGATGCTACTGTTTGTCTACGTATTTGGTGGCGCTATAAATACAGGAACAGCCAATTACGTCAATTATTTATTACCGGGAATCCTGCTGATGGCTATCGCATCCGGCGTCGCTTACACTTCCGTGCGGCTATTTAATGATGTAAAAAGTGGACTGATGGCCCGTTTCATCACCATGCCTATTAAACGCTCTTCGGTATTATGGGCTCACGTGTTGACATCTTTTGTTTCCAATGCGCTTACTATCGTGATAGTTATCTTCGTCGCGCTTTTGATGGGTTTCCGTTCCAGTGCTGATATCCTAGATTGGTTCGCGGTAGCCGGGCTACTCGGGCTGTTTACGCTAGCCCTGACATGGTTGGCCATTATTCCAGGACTGACAGCGAAATCTATGGAAGGAGCCACAGGCTACTCGTACCCACTGATTTTTCTACCTTTTATTAGTTCCGCCTTTGTTCCCACTGAAACGATGCCTAAAGCTGTTCGGGCATTCGCCGAGAACCAGCCCGTGACTTCAATCGTGAATACGATTCGTGCACTCTTGTATGAGGGATCTGTTGGCAACGATATCTGGAGTGCCCTTGCCTGGTGCCTAGGTATCATGGTCACTGCTTACTTCTTCGCTAGTAAAGAATTCAAACGCAAATTAGGGTGAATTTTATAAACTGAGCAAGCTACCAAACGTATATGGAATCATCGGAATTTTAATGTGAAGTATTGATAGCATAAAACAGGGATTACTTCTAGTTGTCGTAATGCCTCTTTCCGGAACTCATGCAAAAAACAAACCCTTGGTACTCAAGGGCTTGTTCGCCTTTTGAGTTTATCGTTTATACAGCTAACTGAACAAAATCAAAAATTAAATAAAGGAGAAAGACCCATAGATAAGCTAAAAATACATTAAAAAAATCGATAATAAAAAATCTCTATTTTTCATAACTAACTTCCATTACAATTTTTTCTAGTTTCTATGATTTCATCATAGAAGCTTTTTTATATTGGTATTTATTAATCATTTTTCAGTTTCTGTCATAAGTATTTTTGTTTAATTTATAAAAATATTTTGAATTAATGACCTGTCTATGATAATATTTAAATCAGTAAATCATATATAAAATTCAAAATCACATATGTGATTTAGAGGGGATTTCTTCATGTCAGTAAAATCAGCAGAACGTGTATTAAGGGTATTTGAATTGATTGCTCAACATCCCGAGGGGTTAACAGTAAAAGAAGTTAGCGATTTACTTTCGCTTCCGCAAAGCAGTACGTTTAATCTTGTGGGAACACTTCATAATGAAGGGTATTTGAATCAGGACTCATTAAAGAAGTACAAGCTAGGGCCAAAGCTAATTCAAATTGGAACAGCGGCTATGGAATCATTGGATATTTCTTCTGAGGGAAAACCGTATTTAAAGAAGCTGATGGAGGATGTTCAAGAAACTGTGTTTATGGCCTTGCTGTCAGATGGAGAGTTGGTCTATGTTGTTAAGATTGATAATAATCGCTCTATTAGAACAACAGCTCAGCCTGGTAACCGAAAGCCGCTCTATTGTACCGGATTAGGAAAAACCTTTTTAGCTTTTCTTCCTAAAGATCAGCGAGAACAGCTGCTTGAACATACGGAGCTGCTGCCTATTACGGATTATACGATTACAAATAAAAAAGTTCTTAATGACAATCTAGACTCTTTTATTCAAATGGGCTATGCAATTGATGATGAAGAAAATGAAGAAGGCTTATTTTGCCTTGCTGCACCTGTATTTGGAGCAAAGGGAAGCATTCAAGCTGCTATTAGCGTAGCTGGACCTAAGGAAAGAATGCTGAAGCATAAGGACTTTATAGTAGAAAGACTGCTTCAAACAGCGACTAATATATCTTTTATTGCTGGATATGAAGAGGCAAAGAGATAAGTGAAAAGAGGGGTAAAATGGATGTGATAAGCATGGGGGAAACAATGATTCTGTTTACCCCACACTCGAATGGAAAGATGCGATATGCTAAAGATTTTTCTTCGAAAATTGCAGGGGCAGAAAGCAATACGTTAATCGCCCTGTCAAAACTCGGTTATCAAACGGGATGGGTTAGCCGGTTAGGAAAAGATGAGCTAGGAGAGCGGATTCTTTCAAGTATTAAAGGAGAAGGAATAGATGTAAGACATGTGATATTTGATGATCATGCTCCTACGGGTCTTTTTTTAAAGCAAAAAACAAATGAAATGAACAGTAAAGTCTTTTATTACAGGAAAGAATCAGCAGCAAGCTTTATGAATCCGCATGATATGAATGAAGAGTACATCTCTTCTGCCAAATACTTATACGTGACAGGAATTACACCTGCGCTAAGCGATTCCTGCCACGAAGCTGTTTTTCAAGCGATGAAAGCAGCTAAAAAAAATGGTGTAAAAATAGTGTTTGATCCGAATTTACGCAAGACGCTTTGGGATGAAGAAACTGCGCGTCAAACACTCATTAAAATGGCTACATATGCAGATATTATTTTACCAGGAGTGAATGAAGGCCAGTTTTTATTTGAGAAGGATAATCCTGAAGACATTGCAGCAGCGTTTCATCAATTAGGTGCAGAGTTAGTCGTTATTAAGCTAGGTGAGGAAGGAGCTTATTATTCAACTAAAAATGAATCCGCTTACGTAGAAGGTTTTAAAGTTGCTAGAGTGATAGATCCAGTAGGAGCTGGTGATGGGTTCGCCGCTGGGATACTATCAGGATTAATAGATAAATCTTCTTTAAAAGAAACGGTTAGAAGAGGGTGTGCTATAGGAGCTATGGTTGTAACCGTAGAGGGTGATATTGAAGGCTTGCCTGATAAGAAAGAGCTTTACGAATTTATGAATGCGATTACAAAAGAAGACGTTATACGATAAAAGAAAGGGGCTTACCCATGACGGATAGTTTATCACATTTATTAGAGCATAAAATCGTTGCGATTATTAGAGGAGCCAAACCGAAGGACGTAGTGAAAATTGCCTCTGCGCTTAATGACGGCGGTGTAAAAAATATAGAAATTACTCTAAATTCGCCTGATGCACTTTCAGCCATTAAAGAGGTTTCTACAGAGCTCGGTGATCAAGTGCTAGTAGGAGCAGGTACAGTGCTTGATCCTGAAACAGCACGTTCAGCTATTTTAGCAGGAGCAAAGTTTATCCTTTCTCCAACTGTTAACACGGAAACGATTAAACTAACAAAAAGATACGGTGCGGTTAGTATCCCAGGGGCTTTTTCACCTACTGAAATTCTAACGGCATATGAAAATGGCGGAGATATTATAAAAGTCTTTCCTGCTAGGCTGGGTGCTAGCTATATTAAAGATATTCGAGGGCCGCTTCCCCATATTCCACTTCTTCCAACAGGAGGAGTGAGCTTAGACAATATTCAAGAATTTGAAGAAGCAGGTGCCGTAGGGTTTGGTATTGGAAGTTCTTTAGTTGACACAAAACGTGAAATTACTCATGCATATCTGCAGGAGCTAACACAAAAGGCTAAAGCATACGTAGCCGCAGTAAATCGTATAACGAAAGGGGAAAAAGTACATGAAAATTACTAATTATGAATTGTTTCAAGTGCCGCCACGCTGGTTATTTTTAAAAATAGAAACAGACGAAGGAATTGTTGGGTGGGGAGAACCTGTTATCGAAGGAAGAGCCTCTACCGTTAAAGCTGCAGTAGATGAGCTGATGGAGTATCTTATTGGCAAAGATCCATTAAATATTGAAGATCATTGGAACGTTATGTACCGAGGCGGCTTCTATCGAGGCGGACCTATTTTAATGAGCGCGATATCAGGAATTGATCAAGCATTGTGGGACATAAAAGGAAAATATTACGATGCTCCTGTACATCAACTGTTAGGCGGAAAAGCAAGAGAATCTATTAAAGTATATTCGTGGATTGGAGGAGACCGCCCTTCAGATGTAGGCGAAGCAGCAAGAGAAGTTGTTTCAAAAGGGTTTACAGCAGTAAAAATGAATGGGACAGAAGAGCTTCAATACGTAGATTCATATGAAAAGATTGATCAAGTAGTAGAACGTATCGCTGCTGTCAGAGAAGCAGTGGGGCCTTATGTAGGAATAGGTATTGATTTTCACGGACGAGTACATAAGCCAATGGCAAAAATTTTAGCTAAAGAACTAGAGGTCTATCGTCCAATGTTTATCGAGGAGCCGGTTTTGCCCGAAAACAATGAGGCGCTAAGAGAAATTGCCAATCACGTATCCATTCCTATTGCGACAGGAGAAAGAATGTTTTCAAAATGGGAGTTTAAAAAGCTCTTAACGGACGGATACGTTGATATTATTCAGCCTGATTTATCACATGCAGGAGGAATTACAGAGTGTAAGAAAATTATTTCGATGGCTGAAGCCTTTGATGTAGCGGCTGCACCTCATTGCCCGTTAGGACCTATTGCATTAGCAGCTTGTCTTCAAGTAGATGCAACGTGCCACAACGCATTTATTCAAGAACAAAGCTTAGGCATTCACTATAACCAAGGCAGTGATTTACTAGATTATATTGTTGATAATCACGTATTTAAATATGAAGAAGGATTCGTAAAGATTCCAGATGGACCTGGCTTAGGTATTGAGATTAATGAAGACCATGTTAGAAAAATGGCTGATATTGGTCATAATTGGCGTAATCCAGTATGGCGTCATAAAGACGGTTCTGTAGCGGAATGGTAAAGGGGAAACCATTTTAGTACGGGAGATCTGATTGACAAATGACCGTCAGTCAGATCTTCTTTTTAAACTAGTCATATACAGGGGGATAAGGGAATGAAGGGGTATAGCGAAAAGCCGACTCGCGTTAGATTTCGTGTTTTAGCATTTATTTTCGTAAGCGTTGTCATCAACTATATGGATCGAAGTAATATTTCTGTAGCCGCCACGGCCATGTCCAAGGATTTAAAGCTATCATCAGTAGAACTGGGCCTTATATTTTCAGCCTTTGGATGGGCTTATGCTGCTTTGCAAATACCAGGAGGGGTAATGGCTGACCGTTTTGGTGCTCGTGTTACGTATGCCGTTAGCTTAATCACCTGGTCTATTGTTACATTATTACAAGGATTTACCAAGGGATTTGTGAGTCTTTTTGGTCTGCGTCTAGCGACAGGAGCGTTCGAAGCACCGGCTTTTCCGACCAATAATAAAGTAGTTACCAGCTGGTTTCCAAATCAGGAAAGAGCATCAGCAATTGCTTTTTATACTTCAGGACAGTTTGCAGGGCTAGCATTTTTAACACCTACATTGGTGACCATTCAGCACTTTTTAGGGTGGAGAGGTCTGTTTATTACTACAGGGGTTATCGGTATAGCATGGGGCATTATATGGTACATCTTTTATCGTGATCCTTCTCAGCATAGCAAAGTAAATAAAGCAGAGTTACAGCATATCGAAGAAGGTGGAGGCTTAGTTAAAGCTGCGGATACGAAAGGAGAAAGAGCAAAGTTCGAATGGGGAAATCTTAAAGAAGCCTTTTCTCACAGAAAGCTATGGGGCATCTACTTAGGACAGTTTGCCGTCAACTCTACTTTATGGTTCTTCCTTACCTGGTTTCCAACGTACCTTGTGGAATACAGAGGGTTAGATTTCTTAAAATCAGGGTTCTTAGCATCAGCGCCGTTTTTAGCAGCGTTTGTAGGGGTACTATTATCTGGCTTTGTATCGGACGCCTTAGTGAAAAAAGGAGTATCACTAGGTATTGCAAGAAAAACACCTATTATCGTAGGACTGCTTTTATCAACTTCAATTATCGGAGCCAATTATGTAAATAGCACATCTCTCATTATCATGTTTATGGCTATTGCATTCTTTGGAAATGGTCTGGCTTCTATTACATGGGTCTTTGTCTCAACGCTAGCGCCTAAACACTTAGTCGGTTTAACAGGCGGAGTTTTTAACTTTATCGGAGGTTTAGCTTCTATCATCGTTCCGATTGTTATTGGTTTCTTAGCTAAAGGAGGAAACTTTGCTCCAGCGCTAGTATTCATAGCGGCATTGGCCCTTTTAGGAGCACTTTCGTACATCTTCCTTGTAGGAAAAGTGGAAAGAATTAAAGTGGTTAAAGATGAAAAATTGAATCGAGATATTGTGTAAGGCCGTTTGTAGTTTTATAGGAATCATACATCTGAAATTATTTGTGACGAGATGAAAAGTGAATTCTTAAAAATTCTATTAGAGAAAGAGCATAAATTTTGTTGGAGACCAACGGATTTATGCTCTTTTTTTCACCTATAAAAGAGGATTTGAGGCCGTACAAGAATAAGATTATTAGGTTAGGGAGTTGTGAGGTTTATGAATAAAAAAAGCATTATAAAATATACAAAGTTTCTACCTTTTACTCACGGTAGTCAAAGAATAATAAGTAAAAAATGATTATTAGAGAGTTGAAGGTGCATGTATGAAAAAGGTTTTAACAACTTCTGCTGTATTATCGCTAGCATTAGCAGCTGGCAGTAGTAATCAAACCAAGTAAATAAGAGCAGAAACATAATATTTCCTGCTATAATTCTTAAGACTGCGTAGCTATTCCAACATTTGAGCAAACTATCCAAGACACCGCGAGGTATCTATCTAATATCCTAATCCGCGGGGCAAAAGAAACTATTAAGGATGAGATAGTTTCTTTTGTTTTTTTAATACATTATCAACTTAAATAGACCTTAGTTAGTTAACATAAAACGGCTTATCGGAAATTACATGCAAAACAACCTTCCATAAGGGGTTTTTGTTATTTTCACTAATACTATTTTGAAGCTAAATTTTCTCTATCTACAGCCTCTGGTGGAATTTCCATCCATCCATTTTCCATCATAATATTTGATGCATCCTTAACAAAATTTGCTATATTCATTAAAGATCTCCCATAAAGTAACGCTAAATCATGTCTGCCATTTACAGCTAGTGAATTCCCAAATGCTCTTATTTTCATGGAAAACATATCGACCTTATGAAACAGCATTAGTTTATCCGAAAAAGGTGCGAAAGTTGAAGTTGTGACTAAATGGTCAATAAATTCTGGAGCAGGTAAGTTCTCACGATGAAGTTTTTCTATGTAATGTTCAACTGCTTTATGGGTAAGGTCTTTTCCTTTTACAAATATGTCTCTAACTTTTTGGTTTTTGGCAACTTGACTAAAAGCCATGATTAAAGCTTTGCTTGTTACGTTATTTTCAATATTATCGTATAAATGAGCAATTTCTAACGCGTGTAGAGGACGAACATCTCCAACAAAACCACTCAAATAATCAGTACTGGCAATTTTCACTTTTTCTGGAGCTGGAATAATGGGTGGGGCAATAATAAGGCTTTTATCCATTAAAATGGTTTTAATTTCTTCCATTAATTCCATGGTCGAGTTCATACAGTAAGTTAAGAAATTACGTACATCTTCTCTATATATTAAAGGTATAGCGATACTATAAATGCTAAGTCCTGCTTTTCCTGCATACTTTAAATAATATACATAAAATTCATCTTCAAATAATCTTGGAGCACCTAGATTAACGTCTTCCTCTGTAAAGCCATGTGGAATAGGTATATTTTCTTTGATAAATATCTCTTTGACGCTACTTTGAAATTCTTCAGTTAGTCTTTTCGCATGTTCTACTAGCTTTTTTATGTCTTGATCTTCAACATGTTGTAGAAAATAATTTAAAATACAATTACACATGCTATTACCCATATAGGTTGCCCAGAGTTTTCCCATTTCTGGAGCCGTCAATTTTCTATCAGGATTTGATTTTTTTAAGCCTATCTTAATTGGTTTAATTGTTCCCATTTATAGTCTCCTTTTCTTAGGCTTGCCTTTTATATTGTTTTTATTCTTCATACCCTGTAAACATTACAAGTCCCTTCAGAACTTTTTTAAGATATATATGGATTGTCAGGAACAGTTTAAGTTGGTAATGTTAAACTGCTCCTATTTTATTTTTATAGAGTGGGTAAGTTCAACGCTGTATCGATATTATTTAAATCTAAACTAATTTGTTCATTTGTATCCCAAACATGGTACCATCCTTTTTCTACCATATATGCAGATATTTGTTCATGCATATCAAGAGCTTCCACTAAATGGTGAGTGAGCATTTCTTTAATTTCAGGTGTTCCTGCCTCCGTAACTGCCATGGCATAATTTCTAACTCCACTTTTAGCTGCAATTAATAAATCCATTGCAACCACTTGATCCGATAGGGCATTCATGCCAGTTAAATTTTCAATAATTGGATTCATGTGTATTCATCTCCTATTTTACTGCTTAGCGTTGGAAAGGATAGAAGCATATTCTTGTAATTGTCTCGTAGATACATCTATGTCTTGCTGCATAATATCTTTTAATTGCTGATCTGTAACTAATCCTCTCATCGTTTTGGACTTAGTCAAGCAATTGGTCTTAAATGCAGCCATTTCATGGACCTCAAGAACTTCATGTAAAGCGTAATTCATTTTTTCTACCTCCTTCCTCAAGGTTTTAACAAGACTTTTATACAATTATCCATTTTGGTGTCAAAAATCTCATAGCCACGCTTTGCTTCACTAAGTGGAAGTACATGACTCACGACATCTCCTGGATCAATTTTTCCGGTCGAAACTAATTCAAACATATATGGCATATAGTGAATCACAGGTGCTTGTCCAGAGCGAATATTTACGTTTCGGTTCATAATATCTCCCATTGGGAATCCATTATATTTGCCACCGTAAACGCCTGTAACTTGGATTGTCCCGCCTTTACGTACTGCTTGTGAAGCCATGATGAACGCACCAAATGCTCCGCCCTGCAGTTTCATTCCACTCGCAAGGAACTCCATATCAGTCATTTTACCGTCCATACCAACTGCATCAATGACAACATCAGCGCCACCCTTCGTCATTTCTTTCAAATGCATTCCTGCATTTTCAAAATGTGCGAAATTTACAATTTCAACTTTGTTGGTACGTTTGGCGTGTTGCAAACGATAATCTACATAATCTACGGCAATGACACGCTTTGCTCCTTTTAGCCAACAGAATTTTTGAGCAAAAAGACCAACCGGACCACAGCCAAGAACAATAACTGTGTCTCCACCCTTTACGCCTGCATTGTCAACACTCCAATAACCAGTAGTCATTGCATCGGCAATAACTGCTAACTTTTCATCTGGTTCTTCACAAGTCTCTGGAATTTTGAAATGAGTAAAGTTAGCAAACGGTACTCTTAAATATTCAGCTTGCCCACCTGGATAGCCACCCGTCGTACCAGAATATCCGAAATAGGCACCCATATCACCATTATCATTGGAATTATCACATTGGCTTTCTAAATGGTTTTTACAGTAAAGACATTCACCGCATGCTATATTAAAAGGAATAATGACACGATCTCCCTTTTTTACCTTCGTCACATCTGGACCAACTTCTTCGACGATTCCCATTGGTTCATGGCCAATCACATAGTTTTCTTGCAGGTTAGGAATCATGCCATGAATTAAATGTAAATCAGACCCACATATAGCCGTACTGGTTACTTTAATAATCATGTCATCTCGTTTTTCAATCTTTGGATCTGGAACTTCTTTGACTACAACATTTTTAATACCTTGATACGTTACTGCCTTCATGATAGATATCCTCCAGTGTTAGTGTTCATCAGGTGTTCGGTCAAACAGACCTTTTCTATTGGTCTCAACAGGAAATAAATTCATTTTGCCAATCATCAATGTATTGTTGGCAGAGAGTTGGTCTAGTTGATATTGTTCACTTAATTCGTATGGATGGAACCATTTCTTACTGATCATTAGTTCTGTAATTTCTTGGTGCATGGCAATCCCTTGCATTAACTGTTCTCGTAAGAGGGTTCTAACATCAGGTGATGCGGACTCCGTTAATGCGACTGCGATATTGCGAACACCTTCCTTAGCACGAAGAAGAAAGTCCATCGCAAATGTGGTATCTGCGAGCTCTGGTACGTGTAGCGAGTTTATAGGATCTAAATAGTCATGATTCACTGAATTTACCTCCTTTTCAATTGATTATTGGTGTTGGCCGGTTTTGAGGAACAGGGGCTTCAAAAGGTGCACGTTGATAAACTGCCTGTAATTCTTCCAGCGCTTGTATCGATTGTTCAACATCTTTTTTCATTAATGCTCTCAAATCATCATCAAATACAAGTCCTTGCATTAGTTTTGATTTCGCTAAGCAAAGGGTTTTAAAATTAATAACTTCATGTAGATCCAATGACTCATGATCGGCTAATTTTTGAATATCCATTTCTGATTACCCTCCTTTTTACGTAAATACAATGTTATTGTTCCGAATATAGGAGGAAACATTCTATAATGTTTTTTATGGATCAAGTATATTAAATAGTTGTAATGAATATAATTGGGAGAATTCATCCATTGATAGTAGCTGCGGCTGAACGCTTCAGTTGAATAGAAGTAAAACGTTGAGTGCATACTCATGAAATAATGTGAACATTAGCATGCTAAACCTATTGGATAATATTTAGGTGAGGGTATTTAGAGATTTTCCACCATAAAAAATAGCCTCCTTTAAAATAGAAGTCTAGCTCTAGAGGAGACTTGCCTATAAGGCATATTTATTTAACAGCTTCTTTCAATTCTTTTCCTAGTTTAAAATTAGGAACCTTTGAATCCGGAATTGTCCTTTCCTAACCTGTTTGGAGGTTACGACCTGCACGTTCACGTACTTCAAACGTGCCAAATCCAATCAACCGAATTTTTTTCTTTCGCAAGTGTGTTATTAAGCAAGGCTTCCACAGCTTTTTAGCATCTTGCTTTAATAGTTCTGCTTGTGTTGCAACTGTTGTATATACTAGTTCAGTTTTATTCATCTCCAAACACCTCATCCTCTTATTTTTACATAATATGTAGAATTGCTAACGTATTATAGCTTCTAAAAGCTTGTCATTTAATAAGATTAGATAAAAAGAAAAAGAGTTCCTATTTTTCTGGGAGCCTTCATACGGAGATTTATCTTTTCGTATAGAAAACCTTATTAAGAAACATGCATTAGAAAAAATATAGATCATATATATGAGATATCCCGTTTGAATGTTTGAGGAGGGTATTATGAAACCTATGTTACCTAGTGAAAAATATTTCGGTAATTTAGAACTAGTTTATGCATTTTATGGGGCTATGCCTACAGGTGTTACTGTTTCAGAAACCGGTCGTATTTTCATTTGCTTTCCGAAATGGGGAGACGATGTTAAATTTACAGTGGCGGAAATTGTTCAAGATAAATTGCAGTCTTATCCCAATTTACAAACCAATTTGGTTAACTCCGAAAATATCACAATGACTTTCATCAGTGTCCAAAGTGTAGTCGCTGATGGAAGGGGAACGCTTTGGATATTAGATACAGCAGCACCCAATTTTTCTGAACCTATTAAAGGGGGAGCGAAATTAGTCGCTGTTGATTTAGAAACCAATACAATAAGAAAAGTATATACCTTTACAGAAGATGTTGTTCTACCTACAACTTATCTGAATGATGTCCGTTTTGATTTTCGTGTTGGAAAAGCAGGTTATGCCTATATAACAGATTCTTCTTCAAAAGGACCAGGAGCTATTATTGTCGTAGATTTATCAAATGGAAACGCGTTTAGACGGTTAAATGGAGCAAAATCAACTTCACCCGATCCCTATTTTTTACCGAAGGTAGAAGGTGAAATTTTGATGAATAGAAACATAGATGGCTCAACTTCCCCATTTAGATTGGCTTCTGATGGAATAGCGATTTCTCCCGATGGCAAAGTTTTATTTTTTTGTCCACTAACCAGTCGTCATCTTTTCTCAATCCCAACAGAAGTTCTAAGGGACCGAACTATACCAGATAAAGATTTAATTTATCATGTGGAGTATTGGGGAGAAAAAGGTGCTTCTGATGGAATGATCACCGATGCAAAGGGAACTGTTTATGCTGGAGATTACGAAAACAACAGTATTCGTAAGATATTTCCAAATGGCACAATGGAAACTATCGCACATGATCCGAGAATTTTGTGGCCGGATACTTTTTCAATCGGTCCGGATCAATATTTGTATGTCATTGTGAACCAATTACATCGACAGCCTAGATTTCATTATGGAAAAGACTTACGAGAGAAACCTTATAGTTTACTTCGTATCAAAATTGATGAATTTCCTGCTCCAACCTTTTCATCATAAAAATAGTCAATTAATTGTTTTTATTATATAGTGTAAAACAAACACGAGTAAGCAAGAAGTATTAGCTTTATTTACTTCTGCCAAATAACATCAAAATGGTTTAATAGAAACAGTTTATTTGGTTAGTGTTAAACTGTTCCAGGAAATGTTTTATAATATCGGTAAATTCAATGCAGTATTAATATTATTTAAATCCAAACGCATCTGTTCGTTTGGATCTCAAGCAGGGTAATCCTTATACGCTTATTTAATAACATGAATGTCGCATACATATCTAGTTAACATAATACCTCTTTAGTTAATGAAGTTGCTCGACTGAAGAATGCAAAATCCTTAAAGAGAAATTCTTTATGAAACAATTTACTAAAGTAGAATAAGAAGTCTTTGCTCTTGCTATTGATAGTCATTCCATTTCAGAAATACAAAGCCTTCTTCATAAAGAAGAAAGCACCATTAAAAATTAAAGAAAAAGTATCTTAAAGAAATTGAATACGGAATCTATGACAGACGCTGTTCACCAATTTCAAAATCTACATCAAGAACCTTCACAGAAGATAATACGCATTTCATAACCATATAAGTGCCTTTAAGCCTGCTTTTCTTTTTAGTCTAATAATCCCTTTTCCTTAAACACTTTTCTCAGAGCTTCATTCACTAATTCTGATTTATAACTTTTTGGGACTCGATCAATAATACTTAAAACATCATCATCAAAATAAAAACCTCGATACACTCGTTTTGAACGGTCTTTTGGACTTTGCAACAGCAAATCAATTGCATCTACTGTACTAGCTTTTTCAAAGCGGTCATTACTACTTTCACTTTCATTTAAATAGCTAGCCACTAGCTGCTACTTCATTAGTGGCTAGCTTTTGTTTTGCTGGCATTTTATTGTTTTTAGAAATAAGCGTACTAAAATTAACATCCAAAGGTTCTGATTCTTCTCCAACGTAGCGATAAATACTTTCCTTACTGTCCCATTCATAGCCTAATTTCTTAATCTTTGATTGAATGGTACGAGTACTTACATCATACTGATCAGCTAATTCTTTAATGGGTAATAACAAATAATTTTTAGGGGAGACTATTTATGACGCTGTGAAGCTTCTGTTTGGAAATCCTCATTACTTGTTGAGTTAACAACATGCTTCGTTAAAAAGCTACTGACCCCTGTTCAGTAGCTTTTACTTTTTAATTAAAATAAAACGGCTTATAGGCAGTGATAAAAAAGAAGTCTTCCATGGAGACTTCTTTTCAATATTTATTAATTCTTTATTTCCAGACTGATTTAAATGTTAGAATTAAATAAGATCCTCTATTTTTGCATTCTTTTTAAATTCTAAAATGGCTTCCACTGCCTTTTTGTATCCTCCAGAATTCCTCAAGGATTTTCCAATTTCCAAGCTCTTTTCTTTAAATGAAGCGTTTGATAGCACTTGTTCTGTTTTGTTTCGTAATGTAGTAGCGTCTAATTCTTGACGATTAAGTTGTAGACTAGCTCCTAATTCTTCAATCCGATTAGCTACTATTAGCTGATCCCCCACAACAGGCATAACCACAGGAGGAACACCAAAATAAAGTCCTTCACTCGTACTATTCATTCCACCATGAGTAATAAAAACATCGGCTTGTTCTAGTATTTCTAACTGAGGTACATAATTACGTATAATGAAATTGGATGGAATATCTTTAAATTGGCTAATGTCCGTATGTTTTCCTACTGATAATATAACTGTAGCTTGTATTTCTTGGAATGCTTCTAAACTATAAGCAGCCGTATGAAATATATTAAAAACTATATTCGTAAAAAAGAAGGTAACTGTTCTATGAAAGCTGTACAAGTAACAGGGTATGGAGACGTAAGTAAATTAAGCCTAGTAGAAATTCCTATACCTGAACCGAAAGAAAATGAAGTTCTTATAAAAGTGAAGGCCTGTGCTATTAACAATACAGAAATTTGGATGAGAGAAGGTGCTTACGGTACTGACTCAAAATCTGGATGGCGACCGGAAGGAGTCCAGTTTTCATGTACACCAGGATCTGATATAACGGGAAAAGTAGTAAAAGCAGGAAAGTTAGTAGAGGAGTCTATAGTGGGAAAAGATGTTGTGTTATTCCCCTTTATATCTAGTGGAGAAGAAGGGTACGAACATATTTCTGATGATATGTCTTTTATAGGTTCAGAATACGATGGGGGTTATGCTGAATATGTGGTCTGGCCTGCTGAACTTTGCTTTGACATGCCCCTATCAAGCTATTCAGAAAGTGCTGTTTTTTCGGTAAGTGGGTTAACTGCTTGGCACATGGTCAAACAAATTCAAGCTCAACCAGGTGAGACAGTTATAGTAACTGGAGCAAATGGTGGTGTGGGATCATTAAATGTACAGATTGCCTTTAAAGTCTTTGGTGCTAAAGTTATTGCAATCACGGGGGACTTAGAGAATCAAGAAAGAATTAAGGAATTGGGAGCCACACACGTATTATCATATAAATCTGATACTCTTTCAGAAGACATTTTAGAACTGAACGGAAGTCCGGTCGATTCCGTTCTAGATGTTGTAGGAGATGCTTTGTTTTCCATATCTCTTCAAGTTTTAAAAAACGGAGGGAAATTTTGCATTTCAGGCTCTGCAGGTGGTCAGCATACAAACTTTGATTTTAGAACATTGTATCTAAAACATATTACAATGTATGGATCGGTGTTAGGAACGAGAGCAGAGTTTAAAGATATGCTTAAGGCCATTTCTGAGGGGGAAATTAAACCAGCTATCGATAAAATTTTCCCTTTAGACAAAGCAAAAGAAGCCCAAATTTATTTTAAAAATAAAGGGAAGTTAGGGAAGGTTTTATTACTTCCCCAAGAATAACTTTGTATCACAAAGGGTTCTTTCAACGAGCATGAAAGAACCCTTTTAACATTATTTTTGTTTTTTGTTTGCTTGAGCGTTTTGACGTTTAACGTGTTGTACGTCAGTCTCGCTAGCAAATTCCGTACCGTATTTACCAGAAGATGCTTGAGCATTCTTTTGCTTCACGTGTTGTACATCTGTTCCTGAAGCTGTCTTGTTAGAGTATTTGTTTTCCATTACTATCACCTCCACAAGAATTAATATATCCAAGTGGAGAGACAGTATCCTTAGAAGTACCTGGTAAGAAAAAAATGAAAATTTCAGGAAGTATTGTGCATACCACTATGAGGCAACATGTACAAGAAAACACCGTCAATAGGTTGTTCGAATTTTTACCGATTATATATTATAATCCTTAGGCAGCATGCTCTTAAGATAATTCGTTGTGTAATTTTAGAATAGATGTACACCTTAAAATAGAGAGGGGTATAAAATCATGAAAAAGAATAGACTATTTTTAATACTGTTAGTTATCACTTGTTGGTCCAGCTTTTCATTTATGAAAGGCAAAGATTTTAAACGTTTTCTTCCAGCGTCCATTGCTATTTGTATGGTAACTAAATACCTTAATTCTTATGCTAAAAGAAAGAATTTTTGGTCTTTTAAACGAAGTATACATCCAAAAATTCCTGGTGAAGATGTGTGGACATGGGGGCCCTTTTTTACTGTATCCATGTGGGTGCTTAAATCCACATACCGTAAATTGCCTCTGTATATAGCTGTAAACTTTATGATTCATACTACATTTACATTTGTAGTTGTACCTAAATTAAAAAAGGGCAGCATCTTTAAGCTTAAGAAAATTAATCCTTTTCAGTACGTAACCATTTTGACTGTTAGACAACTTCTGTTATATGGTTTTCAACATATAAGCGAGTTTATAATGTCGAAGAAACTAGAGGTAAAGCCGGATAATGGGGAGCATTAATAGGAGCATTCCTTTATTAGGTAAGTGATAAAAATATCTAAGCATCTTCATCAGTACACAGGGCACGAGCCGTTTGGATAAAGGCATCCGTTTCTTTTGATGTACCTTTCCTAGCACTGCTATATTAATTTCTCTGAACGTGTTCGGCTTTAACTCTCGAGAAACTACTTGTTCTGGCAGTAACAAGTAGTTTTTTTCGTTGTAATCGTAATTCCTAATCCTTCTTGTACCATACTTAAGGCTGTGTCATATGTAGTTCTTCACCGTCTTTTGTAAAACTTCCGGTTTTCGATATCTGAACAATAAGTTGAATTTGTGATTTTGTCATATCAATTTTGTTATATTCTATATAATTAATATGCATTTTATTTATGTTGAAACCTAATGTACCATAAAAGAGAATTAAACTTCAAGAAATCAACCGGAGGTAATTAGTATGGTCAATCGTCATAAATTGTTTCTACTTGCACTTATACTAGCTGCATTTAACCTTAGACCGGGTCTAACTTCAGTTAGCCCAGTCTTGCATGGAATATCGAAGGATTTAGGTATGAGTTCAACTTTAGCTAGTTTGCTCACTTCCATTCCTTTGGTATGTTTTGGTTTTTGTTCGTTATTTGCTGGTCGTTTAGCAAATCGCTATCAACCAGAGAAGATGATTACTTTTGCTATAACTTGCATAGGTATTGCAACGTTTCTAAGGGCCTTTACAAATTCCTCAATTTACCTGTTAATAACGGCTTTATTAATTGGTGCAGGAATTGGTGTTGTAAGCCCTTTGCTTTCTGGTTTCATTAAAAGTCATTTTCCAGACAAGGCAGCATCGATGATAGGCATATACTCTACTTCAATGGTAGTAGGTGCATCTATTTCTATTGGGCTAACGACACCACTTCAACACTGGTTCAATCATTCATGGAAAAATGGATTAGCATTTTGGAGTATTCTTGCGCTACTCGCTATTCCACTTTGGCTTGTGGTGATAAAACAATCTCGTATTCCTGCGAGTAATTTTTCACAAAAGACGAAGGTTTCTTTACCATTAAAAAATAAAAAAGCCTGGCTATTAACTTCTTTTGTAGGGATTGTAACTCTGTTGTTTTATTGTTTTTCAGCATGGCTACCAGCCATTGTAGAGGAAAAAGGGTGGACACCAGCATTTGGTGGTCTTGTAGGGACAATCGCTATGATTGCACAGCTACCAGCTACTTTTTTATTACCTAATCTTTTAAAAGTGCTACCGAGCAGAAGGTTTTGGATTACAGCCTTTACCTTAAGTATAATAATTGGTTTATCCCTTTTATGTTTTACAAACGTAACACCTATTGTTTCAAGTATATGTTTAGGAGTTGGTGCCGGTGGTCTTGTGTCGCTAACTTTGTTGTTACCATTAGATATGGCATCTTCCCCTATGGAAGCAAGTACTTGGTCAGCAATGACTCAAGCAATCGGATATATGATCGGTGCAGTCGGCCCGTTCATAATTGGATTTCTTCATGATTATCTAGGAAGTTTTGTTCCGACGTTATATCTTCTTATAATTATAGGGTTCATTGCCATCTTATTAGGATGGAAAATCACAAAACCAGCTAGGGGTAAAGCAGAGGGTCTACCTGTGAAATAAAAACCACGAAGTAAATCGTGGTTTTTATTTTAACTTTTGAGAAAGCCTATATAACAACTTTTAAAGTATAGAGTGATATTACTGTGTGCAAGAGGGGGGCCCATGAATACATTTGGTCAGATAAATAGTAGCGATTATATAGAATCACGCGTGGGTATCGCCTACTAATAAAGACTTATCTGACTCAATTCTTAATACATATTTTTCTATCTTTCTGAGGTGACGTTATGGATTTACATGATTTTACAAGCCATCTTATTCATCGTACAGATGTAAGAGCAATGAATTATTTCAAGAAAAAGCTCAAACCTTATGGCATGACTCCAGTACGATGGAGCATCATTAGCGTTCTAGACTCTCACAAAGGGATAACCCAAACAGAACTAGCAGAAGCAATTGATAAGAAACAAACAACTATTGTAGACATGATTTATGCGATGGAGGAAAAAGGACTCATAAAAAGAATGTACAGTGAACGAGATCGTCGCTTACACTATCTGTTTCTTACAGAAAAGGGGGAAGAGTTAAAGAAAACTCTTTTACCTTTAGTTAAAGACGCTCACCTCTTCGTCACGCGTCAGTTAAGTGATGAAGAAAATACTCAACTAAAGACATTGTTAAACAAGGTATATAACGGTATACAATAAGCGGTTTTACTGAATATTCCTTTCTCTAATCAGGATCCTATAAGGATTCTTCCATCATCCTTTTGTTTGATTAACAACGATTAAAAAGAGTAGAAATAAAAAAGACAGCCACTTTTTGAATCAACCGGCTGTCTTTTTTATATGCACTAAATAGCAACACATGTTTCTTTAAGTGCTATTTAAGCATCTTCTTGAGCAAAAAGAGTGAGAGCTGTTTGAATAAAGGCATCTGTTGCTTTGGATGTATCTTTCATATCTAGCACTGCTATATTGATATCTCTAAACGTATCTGGTTTTAATTCACGAAAAACGACTTGGTCTGGCAACCACCAAATATTTTGTTTCGTTGTAATGGTAATTCCTAATCCTTCTTGTATCATACTTAATCCTGTCTCTATATAATCCATTTCAAACCGTACTTTAGGAGTCAAGTTATACTCGTTGAATAAAGCATGAATTTGTACCTCATAACCGCATTTTCCAATTAGTATATCTTCACCTTGTAAGTCAGGAATACTTATTGTTTCTTTCTGAGATAAAGGATGGCTTGAGTGCATAAGTACAATCAGTTGATCTTTAATTAAAGGTACGGTATCAAAATCTTTATCAGGAGGAATAATAATTCCTACATCAATGCATTTGGAACGTAACCACTCTTTGACTTGATCTATATTACCTTCCGAAAGCTTGATTTCTATACCAGGATACTGACTTTCCATTGTACGTATGATCTTAGGAATAAACCTAGTACAAGCAGTTCGGTAAGCGCCAATGTGTACCTTCCCAATTTCTAACCCCTGTTCAGCTACAATTAATTCATCTACTTTTTGTAATTCACTCAGGATTGTTCTAAAAGTAAGTAATATGCGCTCTCCTACATCTGTAAAAGATAATCCATTCTTCTTATCTCTTTTAATTAACTTCGTTCCTAGTTGCGATTCAATTGTTGCTACAGCACGACTTACTGCAGGTTGTGTCATATGTAGTTCTTCACCGGCTTTTGTAAAACTTCCTGTTTCTGATATTCGGACAATAAGTTCAATTTGTGATTTATTCATATCAATTTTGTTATCTCCTGTATAATTAATATGCATTTCATTTGTATTAGAATCCAATGTATCATGAAAGAGAATTAAACTTCAAGAAATTAACCGAAGATAATTAGGATTAGCGATTGTAATAAATTATTTTCATTTGTGCTTATAGTACTGTTTTGAGGATTTTATTTTTAAAGTGCATTTGGCTTTAGCAGATGAGATCTCAATAGTGTATTTGCTACTGTAATGTTAGCTTGTACTCATATGATGTATCTAATTGATTTAGGAAAGCGGGGTGCTAACAATGGAGAATAACTCGAAGTTACAGCAAGCGATAAAAATATATAAAGCACTCGGTGAACCAACACGATTAAAAATTGCTCGTTTGCTTGCTAATGAAGCAAATTTATGTTGTTCGGATATTGGGACAAAACTTGAATCAATTGCTGGATCAACTCTATCCCATCACTTAAAACAATTAACTGATTGCGGACTTCTGAGTACGTACAAAGAAGGCACATATATATATTACAGCCTAGACCGTGAGTTAATTGGAAAGTATGCTCCATATGTGATGGAGTAATTTCTCTTATTTCTATATTTCTATACTTAAGGAAATATAGAAATAAGAGGTATGATTTTTCTTGTCTGGATTATGGCTAAAGTGCTTAATAGGTATCCTCATCTAAATTCTGAGTATATCCATTACTGGTACTTTAGATAAAAAGGCTAAAGCAAATCACTTATCGTTATCATAAGCGCGTTAAATTCATGGTGTGTCACCTTTATAAAACATTTTTTAAGAAACTGTAAAGGTCACTTTGTCTACGCGCAAAGATCAGCTCTTTACAGTTAACTTTTCAAACACTCGGTTAATTTACGAACTTAAATCTGTATTTCTAGAAATATCGAAATATAAAAACAAAAGGTGTGATTTATTTTGTCAAATATATGGAAAATTTATTTATTAGCTGCCATTAGTTTTCTTAATGGTACATCAGAATATGTTATTGCCGGAATCTTAGACAGAATTGCTGAGGCCAATAACATTTCAGTTTCATCTGCAGGACAGCTAATTACGGTGTTCTCAATAGCTTTTGGTGCAGGGACACCTTTTCTAATTGCTATGACTGCTCGACTGGAACGAAAAAAACTTCTCGTCTATGCTTTAACCGTTTTCTCTGTCATCAATATTCTTATTGCGATTATAACAGGTTATGAAATGCTAATGGCAGCTAGAATCATCTCTGCCCTTAGTGCCGGCGTTATTCAAGTTACGCTTTTAACCCTTGCTGCAGTTTTAGCAGCTCCAGGAAAGCAGGGAGGTGCGATTGCTACAGTTGTTACTGGGCAAAGTACTGCTTTGGTTGTAGGTGTACCTATAGGAAGAGTTGTGGCTTCGCATTATGATTGGAATGTAATATTCATTGGGCTTGGTTTAGTAGGATTACTTTTCGCCGCCTTAGCGTCGTTTACTATACCAAAAACAGTTGCTGAAGAACCTGTACCTTTGCGTGAGCAGTTTAAATTTCTTATGAAACCACGTATCTCAGCATACTTGCTCATCACGTTTCTATGGTTAGGTTCATATTCCATTGTATTTACGTACATTTCACCGTATTTCTTAAATACATTCGGAATGAGCAATCAAGGGGTAACTACAGCTCTCTTTATATTTGGTATTGCTAGCGCTATTGGATCCAAATTAGGAGGTTTTAGTACAGATAAGTGGGGATCATTTCGTACATTAACTGGAGGAATATTACTCCATGCTATTGCACTACTGCTATTCCCGTTTATCGGTCAATTTGCTTTTCTTTTCTATGTATTGCTTATTTTCTGGGCTCTTTCAGCTTGGTCTTCCGGCGCGCCAATACAATTTCAGCTTATAAGCCTTGCTCCTGCTGCAGCAAGCATTGTACTTAGTTTACACAGTGCTTTTGGACAACTTGGAATGGCAGCTGGAGCTGGTATCGGCGGTGTTGCTGTCAAAAATGGCTTGTTGAATTATATTCCTTGGATTGGGGCTTTTGCTCTTGCCGTTTCTGTCGTAGTAATCGTTGCCGACAACGTTCTATCTAAACGAAAACAGACTAAACAAACTCAAAGCAATCTTTGTATAGAAAAATAAAAGTCTCATATCTAAAGTAGCAAAAGGCCACTTGTTTTATACAAGTGGCTTTTTACGTTGGCTATTTTTTTGTTTTGAATCACTATACAAAGCGAACATCGATTAAATCGCTTAACCTCATTTTGTTCCTTCATAAACCATCCATTGAAATGAATAAGAAGGAAATTAGTAAACTCGCTTCAGCAGTAGCGGCTACGTATATGAAAGACGAAGAAGACATTGATTTTGTTCCCAAAGATGTTGAACTTTTAGGTGGAAAAGGTGTAAGTACAGTATTAGTCCACGGATATGCTAATGGTAAAGAGAAGAAAAAAGAGGTGTCTGTCACAGTAGATTACGGTGATGATTACTGAGTAACAGGGTACGGATACAACTAAAGAAAACCTATGTAGAAAACTCTGTACACCTTAATGGAAGCCTTACATACAAATAAACAAGTATACCTTAGATAGTATGTATAACAAAAACGAGATGCAAACGATTATGCATCCCGTCATGTGAAGAAGGAAAAATCAGCTTTTAATGTAGCATATGATCTTTAAGGAACACCTCATTTACGTAATTACATTGCCTAATGAAACAGTCACTTGAAAAAGTATATTCTCTTTAACAAACACCTCATTTAAGCATTGAGCTAAAAAAATATACAATGTGAACGAAATCGTTCTTGGTCTGGGACAAACACCTCATTTGTACAGTGATAAATGAATATTATTGTCTACCCATTATATATATTCTTACTACGTTCATGACTACCATCCCCTTATGAATCAAACATACATCGATTTACAATAAGGTTTTCTGAAATATGCCTGCTGTAGACACCTCATCCCAAATGTAAGAAGCTTTGTAATGATTAGTTGTAATCAATAACTTGTTTTCCTTCTTCCCTAATTAGAATATCCCAATAGCCTCTTTATAATTCAGTAAAGTTAACAGGTGTTTTTTGGATTACATATATCCTTTATTTATAAGAAAGATTAAATAGTGAATTATTATGAACAGCTATAATAAATGGAGATATATACATATTCGATTTATTCAATATATGCTACATATGCCTATCATGAGTCTTGGTAGGGGAAAGATGAATAGGTAGAACTTGTTGAAGGGGATATTTTTCTTGTTTGCTATCAATCCTACTATGTGTTACACTACAGATAACTTATTTTTGTTCGGTATATTGAGAAAAGAAAAAACCCTAAGTAGAAGTTTTTATCTTGAAATAGTATGTTTGGGCAAGATTAGTAATACATTTGTGGAGTATTCCACAGCAGGAGGCAACATTATGACACAAGGTACAGTAAAATGGTTTAATGCAGACAAAGGTTTCGGTTTCATCGAAGTTGAAGGCGGAGAAGATGTATTCGTTCATTTCAGTGCTATTCAAGGTGAAGGTTTCAAATCATTAGAAGAAGGTCAAAAAGTTACTTTTGATATCGAGCAAGGTCAACGTGGAGCACAAGCTGCTAACGTTCACAAAGCATAATTAAAAGTGATAAAAAAAGACTCCTATGAAGGGGTCTTTTTTTTATGGTGTCATAATTAGCATACTATTGGTTCAATAGAAAACCCAGGCTTTAAAAAAGCCTGGGTTTTAGACAAGACGATTGATACAAGGTTAACTAGTTATAGCATACAATAGAAATAGAAAGCAAAGATGAACCAAGCTTTTTTTATGGATAGATAGTGTTTAATCTTTTAGAAAGCATAGGTTTATATTATTTTTTATGCGGATTACGGGGGATTTTATCAATAAGCCGTTTTTTAACTTCCATCTGACTTTTACACAAAGGACATTTCTGATGCCTATCGTAAGAGAAGTCTTTCCTCATCCAGCCTTTACACTCTTCTACTGTACATTCCCAAATTTCTGTTTCCTCTTGAATCGGAGGTTCTTGATTTCTTTTACTATAATGCATATTAATCACTACTCCTCTCTTTAGAAGTATACCTTATAAAGAGAGCATAAATACTTTATACCTTTTATTTTGTTCATATTTCAATAGCATCGATCTCATATTTGAAAATAAGAGTGAAGTGAGAAGAAGCAGGGAAAGTTCCCTGCTTCTTTTTTTATATTGTGAGTTTAAAAATATTCCAATCGTAATATGATGTTGTTAAGAGGGGGAATGAATGTGAGTAATTTAGCACAGGAAGACAGAGAAAAAGAAAAAAAGAAAAAAAGAAAAGAAAAATGATGCTTATTGTTTTGACATTTGTGCTCATTATTGTAGCTAAAAAAGGCAGTCAAATAGAAGGCTGCCTTTTAAACAAAATTGAACAACTAGAATTACGTCTTATCATCACATATGATGAATTTCATTTGAAATATATCATATTCTGTAGTCCTTCAGTTTTTTAATTCCTCTCTTATAGATAACTTTAAAGACTCACATTGTAAAATCTACTTACTTAATTTTGTTTATTGCTAACAAGAGTGACATGCGGAGTTTTACCTTTTGATTTCCTAGATGAAAGATAAACGCCAGCAAAGATAATAAGTAGTCCAACGATTACGTTTGGAGTAATTGTTTCTCCAAGTAGTAAATAACCCCATACCATGGCCGAGGCAGGGATCAGGTAAGTAACCGTCGCTGCTAATTCAGGGCCACCATTTTTATTGATATAAAAATAGATTAACTGACCCAATCCTGAGCCAAAACAGCCAAGACCCACAATTGCCAGCAGCGGAAGTGGATGAATCAACAGATCTGATTTGAATGGTTCAGTAAACAACATTCCAATTAAACCGATGATAGCACCTGTTAGTAAGGTGAAGGTTGTTATAGTTAATACGCTCACCCCAGACAAAAACCGCTTTGTTAACTGCCCAGCAAGCCCATAGCAGATACAAGCAACAAGCATTGTTCCAATTCCAACAAACCCTTTCCCGAAAATCTGACCAAATTGAAAATCCATAAGGACGAGTATCCCGAAAAACCCGATAAGAATACCGATCCACTGACGTCCGGTAAGTCGATAAGAAAAAAGAATAAATCCGATAAGACCTGTCCAGATTGGAGTGGTTGCATTCAGAATAGAGGCAGTCGTACTGTTTATCTCAGTTTCGCTTAAGGAAATTAATCCCCACGCCAAACCACAGTTAAATATACCAATAACAATCAACGCCTTCCAGGGTAGTTTCTCTTTAACTTTTCTACGCTTCCACCATAGAAAAGGAAGCAAGATGATTGCACCTGCTAGACAACGAAAAAATACAATTCCCCATATACCAGCTGAGGGAAGCAGCCACTTCATAAATACAAAAGATAAACCCCAAATGAAACTAAGCCCAATTAAGGCTCCATACAATCGAAACATAATACACCTCCTTACTTCACTTATTATGGCAAATTTTGTTGATTATTTCATTCCGAAATTTTGCTTTGTAGAACATTTTCTCATGTTTTTTTTGTTATCTCGATATCTTTCTCTAGGTATATAAGGTGTTTCTTTTTTTATAAAATAATAAATTCGACGTTATTCATAGAAAAAATTTGGAAAACTTTAGAGTTTTCATTGAAAAAGGAACGTTTGTTCTTATATAATATAGAGAACGAATGTTCTTTTTTTGTAGGTTCTTTGGATCGAGTATGAGTAGCTACCAAACAGAGTCATTATATGTATCGACATGAAGGCATTCCTTGCTTTGTTTTGTTTTTCTATATTAAATGTAAATGTTGAAGAAGAAGAGGAGAAAATGAGATTATTGGTGGATATTGTAATAAGAGTGAAATAAGCCCACTCGCTTGCCAAAACGATTGTTTAAATTTGGCTTTCCCTTCAAGAACGCCCAACTATACCATCATCTTAAAAGGAAAAGGTAACCAATATATAAATTATATAAAATTAGTTTTCTAAGGAGAAATAACATTGAACTCTACACTCAATAATTCAGAAGATATAAAAAGGGAAGAAGGACAAAAGCAGCTGCTTGAAAAAAGTCTTCAAGCTCATAGAAATAAAAAATGGATAATCAACTTTACTTGTGCTATATCTTTTCTTTTAGCAGTATTATGTTTTTGCTTCCAAGTGCCAGACGCTATAATTATTACTGTTATCTTACTGTTCATGTGTGTAACTTTCCAAATCGCACATAAAATGTTAGATAGAAAAATAGAGCTGCGCTTGAAACGTATAAAGCAGGATCATAGAAAGATCATATTCAAGATAAAATAAACCCTAACTTCCTACTTGAAATGTTTATAATTTTAATAACTATCACGTCAGTTGAAGAAGGGCATTTCCTACATTTGAAGAATAGTAACACCATTAAATGAATTGACGGCTGACTATATCATTGCGAGAGCGACAGATTAAAAAATTGAATAGGAGTGTTCCTTGATGACAAATAGCAAAATGAATCCTAAGGTCGATGAATTTTTAACTAAAGCTAAAAAGTGGAAAGAAGAATATGAGACGTTGAGAAAGATTGTTCTTGACTGTGAGTTGACCGAAGATTTTAAGTGGATGAATCCTTGTTATACGTTTGAGAAAAAAAACATTGTTTTAATACATGGATTTAAAGAATACTGTGCGCTGCTGTTTCCTAAAGGTTCTCTGTTACAAGATTCTCATGGTATTCTAATTCAACAAACGGAGAATGTACAAGGGGCGCGACAAATTCGGTTTACCAATGTGCAAGAAATAGTTGAAAAGGAAGCTATCTTAAAGGCTTATATCTATGAGGCTATTGAGGTGGAAAAAGCCGGATTAAAAGTCAAAGCTAAAAAGCCTGAAGAACTCATTATTCCTGAAGAGCTACAGCATAAATTTGATGAAATACCTGATTTAAAAGATGCTTTTACTACATTGACTCCAGGACGGCAAAGAGCATATATTCTTCATTTTTCTGCGGCCAAACAATCTAAGACTCGAGCATCAAGAGTTGAAAAATGCATTCCAAACATTCTTATTGGAAAAGGATTAAATGATTAGTACATTTTATTTAAAACATGGCGAATATAAATTGTTAATGCATTTGAGTTAAAAATGAAATAGGGCTAAGTGAACTGACTGATGTTCGCTTTGTGTAAAAGTAGAGTAGATTAAAAAAATTTTTATTCTAGGAGAAGATGCTATGGAAGTTTTTGCAGAATATTTAGCGCGTATAGATAGCCCTGACCACCGTGACCGAACAGAGGAAGTTTTGGCTTGGATTGCTGATACTTTCCCGAATTTGGAACCACAAATGAAATGGAATACGCCAATGTTTACTGATCATGGAACATTTATCGTCGGCTTTGCCTCAGCGAAACATCATTTGAGCGTTTCACCTGAAGAAACAGGCATGGCGCACTTTAAGCATGACATCGCCCAGGCTGGATATAGCGCTACCAAAGGCCTGTTTCGAATTCTATGGACTGAGCCAGTAAACTATGAATTACTTAAGAACATAATCGAGTTTAATATGTTAGATAAGAAAGACTGTTCAACTTTTTGGCGGAAATAAAAAGCAGATTATGAACGGAGAAGAAGGAGGGTACAGAAAGATGGATTTTGAAATGGTTATGAAAGAACTTGAAGCGCTTGGTACGGAACGAATTAAAAAGACTTACATAAACAATGGTGCACACGATCCACTTTTTGGAGTGGCAACAGGAAAAATGAAGCCGATTGCAAAGAAAATCAAGAAAAATCAGGCTTTAGCTGAGCAGCTTTATGCGTCTGGCAATTATGATGCTATGTATTTTGCTGGTATCATTGCAGACCCAACAGAGATGACTGCGGAGGATTTTGAGCGTTGGATCGATAAAGCGTATTTTTACATGCTATCTGATTATGTAGTTGCGGTAACTTTGTCAGAAACCGATTTTGCGCAAGCTGTTGCTGATAGATGGGTGGCAAGCGATGAAGAATTGAAAATGTCGGCAGGTTGGAGTTGCTACTGCTGGCTTTTGGGTAATCGTCCTGACGATGAATTTAGCACAAGCAAGATTGCCGAGATGCTTAATCAAGTGGAAAATACGATTCACGATTCTCCAGATCGAACGAAATCGGCTATGAATAATTTTATCTATACAGTTGGTGTTTCATATTTGCCACTTCATGAAAAGGCGCTTGAAACGGCAAAGACAGTAGGTCCAGTCGAAGTTAAGAAGGATAAGAAAAAAAGTAGTATTCTTCTTGCGTGTGAAAACATTCAAAAGGATATAGATAGAGGACGACTTGGTTTCAAACGCAAACATGTAAGGTGTTAGCATGATTTGTAATGGAGCTGCGCTATCTGAAACGAGACTAATAATTAGCTTACTATACGTAGGATGTTTTGTTCCTTCACAAACCATCCATTGAAGAAGTGGCAGGGGATAAAAGCTAAAAAACTCTTGTGAAAAGGAGAGAATAAAAATGAAAACCCAAAAGGAAAATCTAAGAATCTGTCATAAAGGACACAAATATTATAAAAGCAGTAACTGTCCGACTTGCCCAACCTGTGAGCAAGAAAACAAACCTGACAATGGATTTCTTTCAGTGCTATCAGCACCAGCAAGACGAGCATTAGAAAGCAACGGGATAACTTCTTTGCAGCAGCTATCAACATTTAGTGAAAAAGAGATATTACAATTTCACGGTATGGGGCCAGCTTCTTTACCTAAACTTAGAGAAGCTTTGCAGACCAATGGGTTAGCCTTTAAAAATTAAACATCAAGGATAGTTAAAATAAGAAATAGATTGGGATAAAGTGTACGAATACGCTGAATTTCTGGATATGGAAGGGTGTTAAGAGATAAATAGGGGGAAAAAGAAGGGTTGGAGATTTAAGTGATGAATAACAAACTAGATAAAGCATTAGCGTTACGAAAGAATGGAAATCACAAAGAATCTAACGAATTGCTAAGTGAATTAGTTAAGGAATGTCCAGACAATGCTTTATATAACTATCAATGTGCTTGGAGCTTTGATGTATTAGGAGAAGAAGAAAAGGCAGTGCCCTTTTACGAAAATGCCATAAAGATAGGATTACCTCCTAAAGATATGGAAGGTGCAGTATTAGGATTGGGCAGCACATATAGAGCCTTGGGGGAGTATGAAAAGTCAAAAGAGACATTTTTAAAAGGAATAGAATTATTCCCAGATAATCATGTAATTAAAGTGTTTTATTCCATGACCTTATACAATTTAAAAGAACATAGCAAAGCGATGGAACTGTTACTGAAATGCTTAATAAGTACGACAAATGACAATGAAATACTAAGTTATAAAAAAGCCTTACATTTCTATTCAGATAAACTAGATCAGACTTGGAAGTAGCTTATAAAATTCACTGAAATATACGTTCCTTTCCTGAAACGAGGAGAGGACTTTTTTGTAACAATATTGGCAGGTCTCCTTTGATAAAATGACTTTTAAAATGATAGACTGTGAAGAAATACATTTAAACTATAGGAGGCTTTGTTGGGTAAGAAAGCCCTTACATATTATATATGTCTAATATGTAAGGAGCCCTATAAGAATTACATTTGAAATAGGAGATTCCTGCTTTGGATCTTGCGCTTCTTTCTTTGTTGAAGCACTTATGTTTGTACAACCCTATCCTTACTAAACTCTTCTTCAATTAGCTTATCCATGAGAAAATGATAAAAAACGTGATAATTTGTTTTAGTTAGTTTGTCCAGTTCCTGGTGAGTGATGATATTATGTTGGATTAGTAAACCTATAGCAGCTGATATACAATTTACTTTTAAATCTTCTTCCCCTAACATATAAATCACCTTCCCTTATTTACTAAGTAACCCATTCTATATAATAGGCATACTTAAGACACGGACTGATATAAGCTCTTTTCTCAAATTATTGCTCTCGTGCTGATAGAAAATGATGATAAAATGTTCTCAACACTTTTTGATGCATACTGTTATCTTTATATACTGCGCTTTCTTTTCCTGCAAAAAAAACCAAACGATTTAAATTTTCCCTTATTTTGGAATGTTGTATTTATTTTTAACAGTTAGAGAAGCTTTTGAGCGCTCATTATGTATCTGAATGTCAACACCAAGAACTTATGAATGCCATCCAAGGAAACTGAATAATGGACTTTATTTTAATTGGTTCTTATTATTTATCTTATGTAAATGCGGTTTTCCTGTAAGTGAAAAAGGCAACTTTAAATATGTCATAAACTTCCCTGTAGGTAATTATTAAATTATATAGGGAAATTTACAGCTCAATAAAATACTGTTATTACAAGTTAGTGAGGTAGAAGTATGAAAGAAACCAATAGTAAGAATTTAAAATCGGAAATTATAAAAAAGCACGAGGTATTATTTGCAAAGAGATTGGAACTTGAGAGCGAAGCAAGCCGTTTGATGTTAGAAATTAATTTATTAGACGCACAGAATACTCTTAATAAAGTAAGTCAGTTAAACCAAAAAATAGATGATATAACCTCTGAAATGGATTATTTGAAACAAGCTCTTGAAGCCATTAATTAAGCTATATATCAGAGTGTAACTAATTCTATAAGTATAAGCACGAGCAAATTAGAAAAAAGTGATTAACATGGCAAAGAAAGAAGGTATTTCTATGAAATCTGTATTACTAATTGGACAATCAAATATGGCAGGCAGAGGATTTATTGGGGACGTACCGCCGATTTATAATGAGCATATACATATGTTACGAAACGGCAGGTGGCAAACGATGGCAGAACCACTTAATTTTGATCGTCACATATCTGGTGTTGGGCCGGCAGCCTCTTTTGCTCAAGCTTGGACAGAGGATCATCCGGGCGAGTCCATTGGGTTAATACCATGTGCCGAGGGGGGAAGCTCAATTGATGAGTGGACAATTGACGGACTATTAACCAGACACGCGATTTCTGAAGCGAAATTCGCAATGGAAACAAGTGAGTTAGTGGGAATTCTGTGGCATCAAGGAGAAAGCGACAGTTACGGAGAACGTTATAAGACGTATGAAGATAAATTGCTTTCGTTATTTAAACACTTGAGAGAAGAATTGAATGCACCAGATATCCCGATTATTATTGGTGAGTTGGGACATTACCTTGGAGAAGTCGGATTTGGAAAAAGCGCCGTAGAATATAAACAAATAAATCAGATATTATCTAAAGTTGCCCATGCTGAAAAAAATTGTTATTTTGTAACATCAAAAGGCTTAACAGCAAATCCAGATGGCATTCATATTAATGCCGTTTCCCAAAGAAAGTTTGGATTAAGATACTATGAGGCTTTTTCAAAACAAAAGCATGTGTTAGATATTTTAGACGTTGAGCATGAATGGATTGAAAAGGAAGCAAAGCGTGAACTAACTAAAAATGAACGTATATTTGTTGAAAGTATGAAGCTTGCCTTGGGACAAGTAAGTTTTGAGGAGTTTTCTCTTAATATCTCTATTATTAATGAAAGTAAGTAAAGCAAAATTAAAAGGTTGAGGCAGATTACAGGATAAACCCAACAGAAAGCTTGCAGTATTGCTAAAAAGGAGAAAAGCAATGAAAAAAGCTCTCATTTTTTGTTCAGTTCTTATACTCCTAGTCGTAGGCGCAGGAATGTATATGAACCATTCTAAAGAAAAACAAATGGAGCAAAAACAAAATGATCAAATGTTCCATAAGGCAGAGCAGGCAGCCGTTACATACTTTAAAGAAAAAAGACATAAAGACTTAGTGGTGGAAAAAGCAGATTTTGCGGACCGTGGTTTTGAGTATATAGAGGTAACGGGAAAGGTGAAAGAAGGCGAATCGAAGCAATACGTAGTAAACGTCAGCTACAATGATAACTACCGCGTTACTTCTATTGTTGATATGAATTAAAAACAGATATAAAAGCTAAAAAAGCACTCACCAACAGTGAGTGCTTTTCCATTAAATAAACAATCCAACCATAATACCTGTTAAAATCGATCCCATTGTTGCCACTAACAGCATCTTCAAGCCAAACTTCGCAACGCGTGAAGCTTGTTCGCCGTTGATTGCTTGGATCGTACCAAGAACGATACCAATTGAGCTGAAGTTTGCAAATGAGATTAAGTAAGCTGATACGATCCCAACCGTTTTTTCAGAAAGGTGAGGCATCATTTTTTGGAAGTCAAGCATGGCAACGAATTCGTTTGCTACTACTTTTGTTCCCATTACGCCGCCGGCTCTCATTAGTTCGTCTGCCGGGATACCCATGATAAAGGCAATTGGGTAGAAGATATAGCCTAAAATGTCTTGAACAGTTAATCCGATTACGCCGTTTAATACGTAGTTCACTAATGCTAAAAGACCAACGTACGTTACAAGCATAGCTGCTACGATTAACGCAACGCGTCCGCCGTCTAGGGCTCCGTCACCGATTGCTTCAAACAGCGTGCCTTGTTTAGCAGGCGCTTTGATATCTACTTCGTTTTCATCTTCTACTTTTACTGGTGCAACGATAGAAGAAACGATTAAACCAGAGAATACGTTTAGCGGAAGGGCAATTAATACGTATTCCGCCGGAATCATCTGCATGTATGCGCCTAGAATCGAACAAGAAACGGATACTAAAGACGTTGTTGTAACGATAAATAAACGGTTTGGTGTTAAACCTCCGATGTGGTTTTTCACCGCAATTAGCGCCGTTGTATCACCAAAGATCATCGCATTCACGGCTGTGAAGCTTTCAATTTGGGGAAGTCCGGTAATTTTTGAAACAAGTCCTCCAATATATTTGATCCCAAAGGGTAAAATACGAGAGTAGTTTAAAATACTTAATAATGCTGAAACGAATACAATCATAACTAACGTTTGGATAAAGAAAATGCCTTTTCCTGCAAGATCTCCAAACACGAACGAAATTCCGTCGTTACCAAATGATAAGATCTTTGTAAATACACTCGTGATAAAGTCAAGCACCTTGCGACCAATCGATGTATTCATCATAAAAGCAGAGATAGCAAGCTGGATGACAAGCATAACTGCGATGCCTTTATAGTTGATAAGTTTCCTGTCGTTTGACATGAGGAATGCAACTGCTAAGATAATTACAATCCCGATAATTCCCATTAAAATTGACATTTACTTTTCTCCTTACATGTATTCTATATTTATAAAAGAGGGACGTGCATAGAAATGACTATGTAAATCGGCCTCTATTTTATACAAAAACGGAACTTCTACGCCAATTTTGTTAAAAATGGGCAAAATTTTTTAGGCCATTATAAAAAATGACGTAATTGTAAAATAATATTTACTATGTGCTAATATGTAAAAAAACATGCAGAACTGACATAATAACTTATATTTCGACAGCCTCTACTATCTTAAATCATTTTGAACAAAAGAAAAAGGGGAAATGAAGATATTTTTAATATAATTGTGAAATATTTTTAAAAATTTATGATACTTCCGGTTCTTGGAATTACAGCATGAGAAGTAAAAAAGAGACAAAATGACCTATAATACGTCGTTTTAGAGAAACTTTTCCTTTTTAATGGTAGAATATTCATGAGGGATTATAAAGCAATCGCATAAAGGAGTTAACAATGAATAGTATTCAAACATTTTTTTCAAAGCATCCAAAATGGTCGTATACAGGAAATTTTGTGGTAACACTAGCGTGCGTAGCCGTGTTTCCATCTTTATTTATGCCGACCGTTTCGGGAGTGCTGCTTGGATTTGTCGCAGCTACCGCTATTAATTATGCACTAGGACTTAAGTGGAAACCGCTGAGACAGCTCATGAGTACATCCAGTAAATAAAACGCTCTATAAATGTGGTAAACTAGTAAAAATGATAAAAGAGGTGTAAACATAATGACAACACCTGAGAGAAAGCTGATTCATTTAGCAACCGGCATGCCCGAACAAATGGCATACGGCTCTGACAAAGAAATGCGGACAGGTATATGCAAAAAGCAAGTAGACGAAACGTTTTTAGCAAAAGAAGGGTTTCAAGGCGACGGCGTAGCGGACTTAAGGTATCACGGCGGACCGGATCGTGCGGTGTGCGTGTATCCGTATGAGCACTACAAAAAATGGAACGAAGAGTTTGATACGGAGCTGCCCATGTCTGCGTTTGGAGAAAATCTTGTCTTAGCGGGCATGGTTGAAAAAGACGTATGCATTGGAGACGTTTATCAAGTGGGAGACGCCGTTATTCAAGTGACGCAAGGGCGAAATCCATGCGACACGATTACAAAGAGAACGGGCGTTAAAGGGATTTTAAAACGAATGATTGAGACAAGCTATACCGGCTATCTTTGCCGCGTGCTGAAAGAAGGTACGATTACGAAAGACGCGGAAGTGAAATTAATTCAAGCTCATCCGGACCAAGTATCCGTGTGGTTCACGCTTGATTTATATTTCCATCATTCAAAAGATGTAGAAGGAATGCAGCGGGCTTTAGAAGTGGCTGAGCTTGCGGAAGACTGGAAAAATAAATTTCAAACGCGGATTGAAAAGGCGCTTTCTGTCGCGCAGCGATAAAAAGTAAATGCCCTCCAATCGTTAGAACGTATCTAACGATTGGAGGGCATTTTTTTCTTAGAAGCGTCCGTATCCTAAGAAATGATCTTGATAGTAAGAAACATCTAGGTCAGCTACAGCTACACCGTGTGAACCAGCGTGAATCATTTGGCCATTTCCGATGTAGATTCCCATGTGAGATGGGCCGCTTGTGTATGTGTTTTGGAAGAATACTAGATCGCCTGGTTGTGGAGACGAAATTTTTGTCGCCATGTTCCAGTAGTTGGCTACGCTTGTACGTGAAATGCTGTGACCGCTATGGTTGAACACGTATGCGATAAAGCCTGAGCAGTCAAATCCGCTTGGTGTGTTTCCTGCCCATTGGTAAGGTGATCCTACTAAACTACGTGCAACATTTACTGTGCTTCCAGAAGCCGTGCTTGTTGTTGGAGCAGGTGCTGGTGTGCTAGTTTCTTTTGCTGCAGATGTAGATGCTGTAGAAGTAGAAGTAGAAGGAGTTGATGTGCTTACACCTTTTACTTGGCTTGCGCTTGGTTTACCTGATGCAATTGTTACGTAGCTTGAGCTTTTTGAAATCCATTTGTTTGGTGCAATTTCAACTAAGCCGTTTGCTTCTTTTAAAATAGCAAACTCTTGGCCTTGTGTTGCCGTTCCAACAACTGGAGATGAAAAGCTAGCTCCTTGACGAATATTTAACGCACTCACGTTTACGATGACTTTTTGATTAGTAGTAGTTGCTTGTTGTTGAGGTACGCTTGGCGTTACCTTTTCTTGTACGGGTGCTGGTGCAGCGCCTCCGTCATTTGCACTTGCTGAAGTTGTGCTAAATGTTAGGGCAGCGGGAACAAGTAATGCTGCTAACCCCATATTCATAACTGTACGATTTGCTTTCTTTAGCATGTTCTTTCTCCCTTTCCATAACTTGTTTTATTCACAACTGTGAGTCTATCAATCCTGACAGGAAAAGTAAACATCTAATTCCAAATTACGACATTTTGTAACA
This sequence comes from Priestia sp. D51, assembly GCF_053345675.1. Classification (NCBI taxonomy): domain Bacteria; kingdom Bacillati; phylum Bacillota; class Bacilli; order Caryophanales; family Bacillaceae; genus Priestia; species Priestia sp. D51. The sequence goes on from NZ_JBLTIR010000001.1 coordinate 1,238,963, forward strand.
TAGTTTTAATATTAAAGGGCGATATAAGTAGAATTGTCACCTTCTCTGTAATAATTCTGACAATTCATCTAGGTAGAAATGTTTAGGAGATTCATAGATTTATTAGAAAATATGTCAGCTAAATGAAAAAGGGGAGCAGAAACCCAGCAGCTGAATGGCTTCAAGGCTTTTAGGATGTATAAAAGCTATAGGTAAAAAGTGATATTGTTCCCTAGCGACGCATTTTATTTTTTTCTAAATGAACACATAGAGAAGAAAGATACGCTGTCATAAAAGAAACTCAGTTACTAACTGCTATACATAAATTACATCAAAAGCATCCAGTTGAAGCGAGTGAAAAAGAAGCGTAGTATACAAGGAGTAATGAACGCGTGAATCATTTACATTCATATATGTAGAAGTGGTTGTTGTATGAAACAGTCATCATCTTTTATTAACGGGATTCTTTTAGCTGCTCTTGTACTGATTTGGGGATTAACGTGGCCGGTATCGAAGCTGGCGCTTGGGTATTCATCGCCGATTTTGTTATCTGGCGTGAGGTCATTACTTGCAGGAATTGTGTTATTAGCAGTTGCACTGCCACGATATAAACGGCTTCACTGGAAGCAGAACTGGCATAAATACATGGTATCAGGTTTATTTAATGCCATCTTATTCTACGGACTGCAAACGCTCGGACTTATGTTTATGCCAGCGGGTGTCTTCAGCGTGATTGTCTACTTGCAGCCGGTACTCATCGGCATCATTGCATGGCTATGGATTGGAGAAAGCATGAACGCTGTGAAAGTAGGGGGCTTGATTCTTGGGTTTGTAGGCGTAGCCACTATCAGCATGGGGGAATTATCTGCTAATGCTTCAGCCGTTGGAATTATTCTTGCTGTGCTTACGGCACTGAGCTGGGCGATTGGAACTGTCTATATCAAACGTATTAGTGACAGCGTAGATGGCATTTGGCTTATTACCATTCAAAGTCTTGTCGGCGGAGTGGTTATGACAGCGACAGGCAGTGGAGTAGAAGGGTGGTCTCATATGGTGTGGAATTCATCATCTGTGCTGCTGCTTTTATTTTTAGCACTGTTTTCCGTTGCCGTTGCGTGGCTTATTTATTTTCATTTAATCAGCCACGGAGATGCCAGCAAAGTGGCGTCGTTTAATTTTCTTGTGCCGATTATTTCAATTGTCATTGGAACACTCTTTTTAGACGAACCGTTTACATCGTCACTTCTTGTAGGGTTAGCGCTTATTATTATCAGTATTTATTTAGTGAATAAAAAAGCGAAGAATAAAAAGGCAAGACCTTCTGCTGGAGGAGACCAGGCAGCTTGAAATCACCCATAAAAAAACCGTATTCGCAACTCGAATACGGTTTTTCTTCTATTCAGCAACTTCTGTTTCATTTGCTTTTAGCTTTTCATAGAATACGCCAAGCGAAGTCGTTACATACGGAACAAGCCATAATAACCCGATGCCAAGCGTAATCAAGCTTAAAATTCCCCAGCCGATAAAGCTTAAAACGAGTAAAAAGTAGGTCCACTTGTAGCCGTTCATTAACCGTCTGCTTTCAGTAATAGACTGGTTCACCGAATAATCTGGGTTATCGCGGAATACGTAGTAAGCCTGTGAATAGGCAAGGCTTTTGATGATACCGGGAATGATTAATAAAATACTCCACAGCACGGTATAAATAATCGTTAGCAAGTAAAGTCCGAGGGTTCTAAAGTATAATCCTGCAGATGAAAATGAATCAAACACGTTTCCTACACGTACACTTTCTCCTCGCACCAGACGCAATAGTACCCAGTAGTAAGAGAAAAAGAGCGGTACGAGCAGCAGGGATACAATATTAGCTAAGGTAGACTGAGAGTATTCGGTTTCAGACCCGCTTGGAAATCCGTTAACAAGAAAGTCAATAAGTCCTGGAATACCGGCAGCAATTAGATACGTAACGAACGTAAGCAGTACGGCGAATCCCCAGCGATTTTTCAGCGCTGTGAGTGCACCTTGCTTCACTTCTTTTATTCTCATAACTTGATGTCCCCCTCTAGGTGAGTTTATACAGAGAATTCAACCTGTACATTAGTCAATATATTAGCGATTTTTAAATATATGAATGCTTGCACTAATAAGTTGGATAAAGTTTTTTAGATACTTGAAATTTATGGAAAGTCCTTTAAAATGGAAGTATAAGGATATTTTAAGTCGGAAGGAGGGACGGAAATGACGCTTGTGTATTTGCTGATTCTGGCAGTCGTTTATATCTTTCTGGATCTTGCCATGCGAAAGAAGCTGAATACAAAGATGAAAAAAAGCTATTGGAGAAGCTTTAAGGGAAGGCGTCCGCTGTTTATCACACTTGAAATGGTGATGCTTGCTGCGTTTTTAGTGCTGATCTTTGTTATACCTCCAGCCTATACCTCCGTTTTTCTGTTTCTTTTCTTTTTTTTCCTGTACGTAATTCGAGGATTTGAAGAATGGAAGTTTGAAAGAAAACAAAAAGAGCACTATCATTCGTGGTTTGGTGCAACTTTTTTCTTATTTGGGACGTTTGTATTACTGATGACAGATATGTAAAACAAAATTGTGAAACGACGAAATGAATCGCGGTTGATTTCCGTGCAAGACTTCGCTTTCCGCGGGCGGCCGGTGAGCCTCCTCGTCCCGAACGCTCCTGCGGGGTCTCACTTGTTCCGTTTTTCCCGCAGGAGTCTTCGTCTTGCCCTCCAATCAATCATTGGAAGCACCTACATATATGAAACAAACCTACATGCACCATACCCATAAAAAAATCCGAACGAATTGGATTCTGCATCAAGAATCAAGTTCGTTCGAATTTTTCTTCAATTAAATAACCTACTTATATACAAGCCTCTTTTTTTACGTAAAGTGTTGAACGACCGTGCCTTTATTCTTCTCTACGTTAATACGCGCATACGCGCCGTTAATAAGCGTGAGCTGAGGAGGGAGGTGGCCGCAGTCGATGTCATAGATAACTGGAATATGTAAGTCAGAGGCAAGATCATGATACACATCTTCAGCCGTGTAGGAATCAACGGGTTGATTAGCAATGCTTCTGCCGAATAAAATGCCCGAGCAGTTATCAAACCAGCCCGCTAGCTTAAGCTGAAGAAGTGAGCGGCGAAGGTCTACAGTCGTCAGTTCACAGTTGTCAAAGTACCAAATGACCGGTTCAGCAGGAATATATTTTTCTCGAAAAGCTTTTACATCTCCAAAAGGAGTTCCTACCAAGTGCCTGATTACGTCAATACATCCTCCGAGCAGGCGTCCTTGGATATGAACGTCGCTTGACGCTGTGTGCTTCCAAGCCGTTTGCTCGGTTAAATGAAACACGCACGGTGACGGGTTGTCATGCTGCCATTCTGTTTGATAGCGATCAGAAGAAACTTGAGCTACGCTTTCTCCTTTTTTGGTCGTCAGCACCTGCTGCCACATCGCAGTCGTTTTATCCCAGTATTCTCCGCGTAAATCCACAAAGTTGGTTCCATGAGCCGTTGCAATCCCGGTATTAAGTGTAATAGCCAGCAAAAGAACGCTGGTGTCAGAGTAACCAAGCACCCATTTTGTTTTCCATTTCGTAAAGTCGAGATGTTCAAGAATTTCAATGAGCAGCTCGCCTCCCCAAGGCGGGATAAGGATATCAATGTTTTCATCAGCAATCATGGCTTGAAGTTCACTTGCCCGTTTTTTAGGAGAAGCGGATTTTGCTTTATGCTGCGTCCAAGCGGTTTCTCCCGGTATGACAGAAAAGCCTTTTTCCTCCATTCGTTCACACGACAAAGAAAACATAGAATGAAGAGACTTCGGTACGCCAGAAGACGGTGCGGTTACGCCGATAGTTGGGTTGGATGTCAGAAAAGGATAGTTAATCATAGCGGCCTCCTTCAAAGGTTTTAGCTTATTTTATCAGCGAGAGAAATACGGAACAAGCTTATTTTTTATTTAATTTAAGAAGATTGATAGGTTTTGTAAAAAGAATGCGTATTAATAGATGTAAAAGCAAGGAGAAAGGAGCAATGTCATGGAAGATGACTGGATTGTTGCGAGTATAATGCGTAAAAAAGAAAAAGGGCTGGAGCTGTTAATTGATCAGTACGGAGGATTAATTACGGCCATCGTCCGCAAGCATTTAGGCACGTTAAAAAGCTATGAAGAAGAGTGTATAAACGACGTATTATTAGCGGTATGGCATCATATTCACCGCTTTGATTCGGAGAAAAATACGTTTAAAAACTGGGTTGCAGCTGTTGCAAAGTACAAAGCCATTGACTATCAGCGCAAATACATAAAAACGCAGCACGAATCGCTTAATGAAGCGGAATTTGGTGAAACATCAGGAGTTCATAACGTTCGAGGGGACGACTTGGAAGAACTTTTAGGTCACTTAAGTGAAGGAGACCGCGAGCTGTTTAAAGCGTATTACTTACAGGAAATCGAGCTGAAGCAAATTGCGAAAAAACAAGAGACCACCATCAGCAATTTATACAACCGGCTGTCGCGCGGACGAAAAAAATTAAAAGCCATTTTTAAATAAGAAATAAGGAGGGACAAAGATGAAAAATCAGTACGACTTATTAAACGGATCGTCTATAGATGTTGATGAATATGAAGAAATCGAGCTAACGGAAAGAGAGAAAAAACGAATGAAAAAACGTTTAAAACGTGAAATAAAGCCGGTGCGGAAAAAAGTGCGTCCGCTGATTGCCGCTGCAGTGCTGCTGCTTGCTGTGACGCCTGTGATGATGAAAAACGAAACGGTATGGGCATCGGCTGTGCGAATCAGTCAGCAACTCGGTCAGCAAATTGAGCTGCTTATGAACAAGCCTGAAGGCAGTTTGAGCAGCTATAAAAAAGCGGTAAATGAAACGGCAACGGACCAAGGCATTCAAGTAAAAGTAAATGAAATGATGCTTGATGACGGACAGGTGCTGCTTGGGTTAACCATTAGCGCAGATGAATTTAGAAGAACGGCACTAGGTCTTAACCGAAACACCCCAATTCGACCGGGAGAGCTGCGCGTGAAAATTGGTAATATGTCGTTTTTTGATTCTGCTTCAAGTATTAGAGAGGAACCAATCAAAAACAAAGACGGAAGCTGGGACTATCTGTACACTTTAAAATTAACGCAAGCGGACACGAACGGAGACGGGAAAATCGATGTGAAAGGCTACAGCGTGCTAGATCATATTGATCCGAATAAAAACTATCAAATCAGCGCGCAGTTCACAAGCCTCGAATTTGAAAAGAATCCTGGTCAGACGAAAAGCGGGAACTACCGGGATTCGTACGGAGAAATTAAAGGGAATTGGACCGTACACACCAGCGTAAACGGCTCAAAAATTATTGCTGATACTAAAGTGTATCCGTTAAACAAGGAAATTCCGATTAGCGAAAAGGGAATAGAAGGCGTACTGTCTATTAAAGAAGTTCGCGTATCGCCTGTTTCGATTAAAATGCACTATACGTTTACATCATCAAACGGAAGCATCCGGGGCGGAACGGATGTTGGTGTAGACATAAAAGATCAAAATGGAAGAAATCTTTCTGAAAGCGGCAGTGGAGGAGGAACAGACACAGTGATAGAGATGGACGGAGAGTACCGAAATGATAAGGACGTCACTATGCTTCGATTTATTCCGTATGTAAGTGATCACGAAAAAGATTGGTCAAAAGACTTAACTTCAGACGCCTTTAATTTGAAGGTAAATGACAACTAACACAAATAAAAACCAGAGGCCTGCTTAGCGGGCATCTGGTTTTTTATTAAATATCCATTTTATTTAACAAGCGAAGAAACGTCTGTAATTCTTCATCCGTAAAATGGCTAAGCTTTTCACCGTATTCTTTAGTGAGCACTTTTTCCATTTCTTCTGCAAACGCTTTTCCTTTATCCGTAATCGATAAGTAGACAACGCGGCGGTCTTTTTGACTGCGTACGCGCGTGACAAATTCTCTTTCCATGAGACGGTCGCTGACGCACGTCATGCTGCTGTTTGAGATGTGCATATGCTCGGCAATCTCAGAAACGATATGATTGCCTTCTTTATACAGCAGGCGAAGCGCTAAAAATTCATTTAAAGGAATATATGATTTTAAAGTGGGGATAACCGATAGCTGCATTTTTTTCGTTTGGTTTCGCATCGTGGAAACCACATTTTGGATAAGTTGATCTCGTGTATTCATAGAGGTTGCATGCTCCTTTTTCCGTTCAAACAATTCTTTTTCTTTTCTATTGTACCATATTGTACATAAAGAGAAGCGGCAGGTTTTTTAGAGGGAAAAAGAGAAGTAGTAGGTATCTGTTGCGATAGAAAGGGGCTTGAGTGATGGGAAAGGTAATTGAATTTAAAACGACGCTGCTTCCTTTTGATGGAGCAAAAAAGCTTGTGAACGCAAATAATTCGGAAAGTGACTTACTATACAAAGAATATTATGACCTTGGAGACGGCAAGCAGCTGTGCACACTTGTGTTTGAACGCTATTTTTTCCGCACCGGCGGCAGAGGATCACTAACCATTATTCTAGAAAATGTGTCGGGTCCAAACAAAGTTAAGTGTATTCCTTCAGGAAGCGCAGAAGGGGTATTAAATATTGACTGGGGAGCAAGCAAAGATTTTGTACGATGGGTCGAAAACGCACTGTCTGCTTATACGCTAGAAGAACCGCAGAGATAAAGGTAAAGCTGGAGAAGGCAATACGCTTCTTCAGCTTTTTTGTGAAGGAAATGACGATTAGAGAAATGAAAAGATGCAAAAGCTACTGTAGAAATAAGAACTTTATGTGGACAATAAGCAATTTTTCTCTTTTTACCGGATAAATGAGTATAATATGAAATTGCAGGAAGACGTCACATTTACATAACAAAGGAGAACAACATAATGAAAAAACTCACCATCGTATTATTTGTTTTAATGATAGCTATAGTAGGATGTTCAAAAGGAAATGATTCACGTTCAAAAGAAGTAAAAGGAACGATTGAAGTACCGGAATCCATTCAAGCAAATGAACAAGTCAAGCTTAAAGTCCTTGTGACACAAGGAGATAAAAAAGTAGAAAACGCGGACGACGTACAGTTCCAAGTTGAAAAAGAAGGCTACATCAATCAAGAAATGACAAAAGCACCGCACGAAGGAAAAGGCGTCTACAGCACGGACTATACGTTTAAAGAAGACGGCGAATATATGATTACCGCTCATGTTACGGTAGATGGTGACATGAAAATGTTTACGAAAAAAGTAGAGGTAGGCAAGTCTAAAGAGTAGTACCTTATATAGCCATTTAAAAAGAGAATGCCTTGTGCATTCTCTTTTTTTTCATAAGAACACTTTAATCTACGTAGTTCGACACCTCAATCAAATTGTAATCAGGATCTCTTATGTAGACAGAAACGATCGGACCTAAAGCACCTGTTCGTTTGACCGGTCCTTCTTCAATTTCTACATTATGTTTTTGTAAATGATGGATTATGCTTTCGATCTTTTCTTCTGTAATAAAACATAAATCAGCGGAACCTGGAAGAGGGTGATTTGCTTTAGGCTCAAATTCATGGCCCGCTTGATGTAAGTTTATTTTTTGTTCGCCAAACCGAAGCGCTATTCTTCCTTCTCCGAACGTTTCTTTTTGCATGCCTAAGATAACCGTATAAAAGTGAATGGTTCTTTCAACGTCTTTTACCGTTAGTACAAAATGGTCTAGTTTCTTAATCATTTCGTTTCCTCCTAACAATGTACACTTTCTTCCTCTGAGGGTAGGGTAAGTACTGGGTGAGATCTGAGAGGTTTTTCTATAAATAAGTATATCATTTGTAAAGTGGAGAATAGCCAGAGACAGCTTTATGTTCATTTTTAGTTCAAATGAGCGTTTTATAAATAGCTTATTTTCTAAAATGCTGCGGTTTTTACATCACACATTAAAAAATTATGGAATTTTATGTTAATATTAAGTAGAGAGTAACATTTATTTTCGCAACTCGGTCGGGAAAGTTTGTTGATTAAATATGTTAAAAAATTTAAATACATATAAGGATGGAGATGCTCGTATGTCTATGGGGATACTTTCTTTAATCACTTTTGTGATTTGGTTCGTAGCCATTCAAGAGTTTTTAAAACCTGAAAAGAATCAGAGTAACCGAAAAATAATGATGTTAACATCCGCAGGCTCCTTGCTGACGTTAGTTTTGACCATTTCACTTTTTCAAACGCTATAAAAATACCTTAAAAAGCGGTTTTTCGTCTGCTACAAGAAGCGTAATACATGCGGCCCTGAGTTCTTCCGTGGTTGTATGATTTGGTTTTCGGAAAATGATGGGGAAGGGGAGAGTAGAGATTGTGAAGAGGAACTACACATTACTGTTTTATTTTCTGTTTGTATTGTCAATGATAGGCGGTCTAGCGTTAAGAGATACGTTTTCCTATTCAATGATGGTTGGAGGCGGAATAGGGCTCACCTTTCTTTTTTGCTCCGCTTATTCTGCAGAAAAAAAGAAAAAGAAGCATGTGAACTGATGTGAACTGCCCCCTGTCAAATAGACAGTGGAAATAAATAAAACTTTCTAAACGGCTTTAGCTCTGTATTCTAAGGGGCTAAGGCCGTTTAATCGTTTTTGTAAACGCTCATTATTATAAAAGTATATG